>CBDCTC010000006.1:0-1740769 GCA_965222125.1 Dehalococcoidia bacterium
TCTTCCTTCAGGTCCGGCGTGAAGTGGCCCCGGATGATTCCACCGCCGGCCTCCATGCGGGCGAGGGCGATGTCCACCGCGCTCTGCCGCATCCCGATCGCGTCGGCCAGCGCGGCCGGGGTGAACGGACCAATACTCTCCACCCAGCCGCGAACCAGCTCGAACAGGGCGTCGTCGTGGGTGGGCGGGGGCGCCGGATCGAGCCTGCCCTGCGGATTCGGCTCGAAACGGGCGTCCGGGAACGCTGCCAGCACTGTGGGTACCGATTCGGCGGCGACCCAGGCCGTGCGTCCACCGGCGTACGTTGCGGTCACTGCGCGGCCGTCCGCCGCGAGCGCCGCGTACCACTCGCGCGCCCGGTCGACGCCGGGCGGGGGGGAGCCGCGGGCGAGGGCCGCCTCCGGCAGGAGGCCCAGCGTCAGCAGCGCGTCGTGAAGCTCGTCCGCGTCGCGTACGAGCGGCCAGGCGTCGGAGGCCGCGGCCTGGATGGCGGCCTCGTCGAGCTTGCCCAGTTCGCGGCTGTCCTCGGGCAGCGCCCTGCGGAGGGCGACGGCGCGGGACCTGCGCTCCTCCAGCGGGGCGTCGTCGAGAAAGGCGTAGGGCATCGCGTTGAGGATCTGGTGGCTGAACACCGACGGCTGCGTCGTGTCCCGGGCGTAGACCTCCACGTCGCCGCTCCGGATGCGCTCCAGCAGCGCCTTCAGTCCCCACAGATCCATCGCCTCGGTCGTGCAGTCGCGCATCGTCTCGAAGACGATGGGGTGGTCGGGCACCTCTATGTCTCCGGGCATCGCGTTGTCCTGGCAGGCGACCTGCTCCGGGAAGACGGCCGCGAGCAGGTCCTCGGAGCGCATCCTCTGGAGCGGCGCGGGGACCTTCTTGCCGCCGGAGAAGCGGAGCACGGCGAGCGCGCGGGAGGCGTCCCAGCGCCATCGGAGCCCGAAGATCGGGGCCTGCAGAATCGCCTGCGTCAGCACCTTCTCGACCTTGCCAGGGTGGATGTACCTGAAGACGTCGCCCAGCGGGAACGACTGGGACGGCCCGAGCGACAGGTTGATCCCGTCCTCCGTGGCCGCGGCCTGCAGCTCGAAGTCGAAGGCGCGGCAGATCTCCTTGCGCAGCGACATTCCCCAGGCGCGGTTGATCCGGGAGCCGAACGGCGAGTGGATGACGAGCTGCATGCCGCCGCTGTCGTCGAAGAACCGCTCCGCGACTATGCGCTCCTTGGTCGGAACGGCGCCCAGTATGCGAACGCCCTCCTCCACGTAGGCGGCGGCCTGTTCGGCGGCTTCCCGGGGAAAACCCTCCTCGACGAGCCATCTCGCGCCCTGTTCCGGGTCCTCCCGTGCGTGGATCTCCGCCCGCAGGTCCGACACCTCGTCCGACAGCTCGGTCGTGCGTCCGGGCGCCTCGCCGAGCCAGAACGGGACGGTCGGCGACGAGCCCTGGGCATCCTCCACCCTGACCCTGCCGCTTTCGACCCTACGTATGCGCCACGAGGTATTGCCCAGCAGGAAGACGTCGCCGCGCATGCTCTCGATCGCGAAGTCCTCGTTCACGGTGCCTACGAAGGTGTTCTCCGGCTCGGCTATGACGTCGTAGTCGGCGTTGTCCGGGATGGCGCCGCCGCTGGTGATGGCGGCGAGCCGGGCGCCCCGGCGGCCGCGCAGCCGGCGGTTCACGGCGTCGCGGTGTACGTAGGCCGACCGCCGGCCCTGGCGTGGAGCGACGCCGCGGGCGAGCGTCTCCAACACCTGCTCGTACCTGTCCAGCGGCAGGTCGCGGTACGGGTAAGCCCTTCGCGCCAACTCGTAGAGCGCGTCCTCGCCCCACTCGCGGGCGCCGCACTCGGCGACGATCTGCTGCGCGAGCACGTCGAGCGGCCAGTCGGGGATGGCGAGCCGGTCCAGGTTGCCTCGCCTGAAGCCGCGGACCATCGCCATGCACTCGATCAGCTCGTCACGGGTGAGCGGGAACAGGCGACCCTTCGGGGTGCCGCCCACCTGGTGGCCCGAGCGTCCAACGCGCTGGAGCATCAGTCCGATGGAACGCGGCGAGCCTATCTGGCACACGAGGTCGACCGAGCCGATGTCTATGCCGAGCTCGAGTGAAGACGTCGCGACGCAGAGCGAGACCTGGCCGGACTTCAGCCTCTGCTCGGCGTCGTGGCGGCGCTCCCTGGACAGGCTGCCGTGGTGGGGCACGACCGCCTCCTCGCCGAGGCGGTCGGACATCTGCCGCGTCACACGCTCGACGAGGCGGCGGGTGTTGACGAAGACCAGCGTGGTCTCGTGGGCCTTCACGAGCTCAGCGATATCGTCGAGGGTCTGACCCCACATCTCGTGGGTGGCTATGGGGCCCAGCTCGTCTTCGGGGAGCCGCAGCTGCAGGTCCATCACCCGACGGTGGCCGGTGTCGACTATCGTGCACTGTGCGTCGCCGGCGGCGTCGATGTTGGCGCAGCCGACCAGGAACCGCGCCACCTCGTCGACGGGCCGCTGGGTGGCCGACAGCCCGATTCTCGTGACAGGGTCGTCCGCAAGCTCGCACAGGCGCTCCACGGAAAGGCTCAGATGGGAGCCGCGCTTGTTTCCAGCGACCGCGTGTAGCTCGTCGAGGATGAGAGTCCGGACGCCCCTGAGACCCTCGCGTCCACTCTTCGACGTGAGCAGGATGTAGAGCGACTCGGGGGTCGTGATCAGTATGTGCGGCGGCCGCTTGGCCATCGCCTGCCGCTCCTTGGCCGGCGTGTCGCCGGTCCGCACCGCGACGCGAATCTCCTCCAGCGGCGTGCCCTCGGCCTCGGCCAAGGCGGTTATCTCGGACAGAGGCTCCGCGAGGTTGCGGCGGATGTCGTTGGACAGCGCCTTGAGCGGGGATACGTAGACCACCTCGGTGCGCTCGGGCAGGCCGCCGTCGAGACCGGCGCGCACGAGGCCGTCGATGCAGGTCATGAAGGCGGCAAGCGTCTTGCCCGACCCGGTCGGGGCCGCGATCAGCGTGTGCCGGCCCTCGGCTATGGCGGGCCAGCCCGCTTTCTGGGCGTCCGTGGGCGATTCGAACCGCTCGTCGAACCACCGTCGGACCAGCGGATGGAAGGGCAGGGACATCGGCACTCCTGTTCAGGCAGGGCGTACGGGGACGATTATAGCCTCTCGGCGCCGGATGCGCACCTCTGTTCTGATACTCCCTAGCCCTCAGGGGACGCCCGCTGCTGTAGAATCGGGACGGCTGGCGAAAAGGCGGGGACTGAGTAGGCGATTGAGGGACGGCATGGGCCCGGCGGCATTGGTCATAACCCAGATCGAGCTGGAATACGACGTCAACCACGAAGGGCTGCTAGTCCCGTTCCCAGGCTCGTCGGAGGAGGCGCGCTTCATCATCTATCGACACGACGGCGGATACTCCCGATTCTTCCGCCACGATCTACCGGCAGTCGTCAAACGCCAAATCGGGAACGTGGCGGCGGATGAGGCGGTCGGAGGCTCGGATGCGGCTAGCAGGATTCTGGGGTCGACCGAACCTTTCGTCGGGCGGACGTACACCTGGGGGGAGTCGGTCCCGGGCGCCGACTGGTGTCCTTCGGTCGTGCGCAAGGACGGTCACGTCGAGGTCGAGGTTGAGGGGCAGGTTGGAGCCCGCGCGTGGTCGGTCCGCGAGAACGGCGTAGCGGCCGAGGCGGCGGTCGAAACCCTGCCGGCGTTTCGCCGAAGAGGTCTCGCGTCCCACACCGTCAGGGCGTGGGCCGCCGATATCATGACGAAAGGCAAGGTGGCTTTCTTCAGCCATGCGGAGAATAACGTCGCATCGAGGGGCCTTGCGCAGGCACTGAATCTCACCGAGCTCGCCCGTTTCGCGGCGTATGGCTGACAGTTACCTACAGTGATGACTAGGAGCGTCCGATGGCAACGATGAAAGCTGGGCTGTACGACGGCAAGAAGATGAGACTGTTGGATGTGCCCAGGCCGGAGCTCGGCCCAGGCGACGTAATCGCACGGGTCCGTTGCACGGGGGTCTGCGGGTCCGACCTGCTCTTCTACTCGCGCAACACGACTCCCGATACGATTCACATAGGCCACGAGGTCGCAGGCGAGGTGGTGGAGGTCGGCGAGGGTGTCGACCCGAGCCTGATCGGTCGCCGGGTGGCCATCGAGAACATCGGCCAGGGCATTGCCTGCGGCCGCTGCTGGTTCTGCCGCTCGGGCCAGTTCGTGCAGTGCACCAACCTCGATCCGCCGCGCGGCGGCGGCTACGCCGAGCTCATCGGAAGGCGCGCCGCTGGATGCTACCCGGTCCCCAACAGCATATCCTGGGAGGCCGCCGGACTTGTGGAGCCGCTCGCGGTCTCGGTCCACGGCGTCCGCAGAGGCCAGATGGTCGGAGGCGAGACGGTGCTCGTGCTGGGCGCCGGCAACATCGGGCTGACCTCGGTGGCGGCGGCCCGTGCGATGGGCGCGGGAAAGGTGCTCGTCACGGCCCGCCATCCGCATCAGGCGGAGATGGCCATGAGCTTGGGGGCCGACGAGGCGCTGCCGTCGGAGGCCGACGATCTCGCCGAGCGGGTCGAGGCCGCCACCGACGGCAGGGGCGCGGACCTCACGCTGGAGAGCGTCGGCGGCTACGCGGGCACGACACTCGATCAGGCGATTAGACTAACGCGTACCCAGGGGCGTATCGTGATCCTGGGCGGGTTCATGGAGCCGGTCACCGTCGACTTGCTCGCGCCATTGGAAAAGGAGCAGTCGATCATCTTTTCGTCGTGCTACAGCCTTCTGGACGGCAAACACGACTACGAGATCGCCATCGACCAGCTCGCTTCAGGGAGAGTGACCCTCGATCCCATGGTGACCCACCGGTTCCCCTTGGAGCGGATCGGGGAAGCCTTCGAGACCGCCTACGACAAGACCAGCGGCTCGGTGAAGGTCCAGATCCATCAGGAGTCGGACTGACCCCGCGGCGCGCACGCCCGCATCACGGCAAGGACCGAGTCCACGCCCGGTCTCGCCGCGACGACACGCACGATCGCCGTGTCAAGGCCGCGGGCCAGCCTGCGGAACTCCGCCGCCGCCCCGTCGGCCGGTCCGAAGTAGCCGACACGCCGCAGCTCGTCGGCCGGCATCGCGTTGGCCAGCTCGTCGGACGACGCGCCGCGATCCCGCATGGCGTCGAGCCTGGCGAGCGTCTCGGAGAAGCCCATGCGCTCGAAGTGCGCCCGGTACCCCATCCTGCGGTCGCGCTCAGTCGAGCCCCTGGGGGCCAGCGCGTAGCCCAGGGCCGCCTTGGCCAGCGCCCGCCGCGCCGCGTCTACGTCGTCGTCGACGCAGACCCTGATGTACTCGGCAGCCTTCACCGCGCCTGGGTCGCGGCCCGCCGCGGCCGCGCCGGCGGCTATCCGCTCGCGACTCCACGCGACCTGATCGGGGGTGCACCAGTTGAGGGCAAGGCCGTCGGCGAGCTCCCCTCCGAGCTCGAGCATCTTCGGGCCGAGGGCGCCGAGGTACACAGGGGTACGCGGCGGCGGATCGATCGCCAGTGACACGCCGTCGAGTCTCGCTGCCGGCCCGGCGTGGGTGACCGTCTCGCCGGCGAGGAGTCTCCTGACTGTGCCGACGTAGTCCCTCATGACGTCCAGGGTCGAGCCGGGTCCCATCCCGAAGGTGCGCCTTCCCCCGGGCCTGTGGATCGCGCCCGAGCCGATGCCGACAACGAAACGGCCCCCGGTCAACGCTGTCATCGTCCCGGCGCTCATCGCGAGGCTGATCGGGGTGCGCAGCGCCACGGGCGACACCGATATGCCGGTGCCCAGCCCTCCGGCGACGACGGCCCGGCTGGCGGCCCATCTGTGCGCGCATATCTGGAACGAGTCGTAGCCCGTCCCCTCGGGCGTCCAGATGCTGACGTAGCCCAGCCGGGCCGCCTCGGCCGATAGCTCCGCCTCCTCGGCTAGGGAGAGTCCCAGAGTACCGTCGAGGCCAAGTCCTATTTCCATATTAGGCTCACCTGTCGGAATGCCCCAAGGAGCGCCCGGGGGCGATCACGTCTCGTATTCGCTGCTTCAGCTCCTTCGGCTGTGGGAAGCCGCGCCCGGTCTCGCGAGACCACACGGTCTCGGCGTCGACTCGGACCTCGAACACGCCGCCCTTCCCCGGCAAGAGCGCGACCTCGGCGAGGTAGTCTTCGAACGTCGTCAGCAGCTCCTGAGCGAGCCACGCCGCCCTCAGCATCCACCGACACTGGGTGCAGTACTCGATCTCGACTCTGTGCCTCGCCGTGTCCTCACCCATCGGCTGCTCCCCCGATCCACGCCGTCAGAGGGTTACATCCTACCACCCCGGCACGGAGCGATGGCCGACGTCCCGCTGCGCACGGTGGGACGAGATGCGATAATCGGCAGTACTCCATACAATGCCCGCGCTTCGACTGAAAACGCTTTCTGCGACGCTTCTCGCCTGCCTGCTGCAGGCGCTCCTGCTTTCCTGCGGAGGAGAGTACACGCCGAGCCGTCTGCCGGCCGACCTCCTGGAGCGGCGTGCGGGATACGATACTTCCCGCCCGTGGAGCGAGCTGGTCAGGCCGCACTTCTTCGCGCTGGACGATGAGGGCAAGCGTTCGGAGATCGAGGGAGAGCCCGACCGGATAGTCGTGCGCGAGGGCGTCGTGAAGGTGCGGCTCTCGTCAGCCGACGGCGGCCGGAGATACGTCGACCTGCTCGCGCTTGAGTCGGAGCGGCTCGGGGAGCACCCCGTACACAAGGTCTTCAGGCTCGACGCCATGGGTATAGCCATGGAAGACGGGCTGGCCAAGAGGCTGAGTCCCTCCAACTTCGACGACGGTCTGTTCAGGACGTTGACTTTCGACTATCTGCGCGACCAGCAGGCCAGCGGCGTCATCACCGAGCTGTTCCCGGACGGCACGTTCCTGGTCATACCATACGGAGCTCAGAGCGAGTGGCAGTCCGAGAACGACGCGATCCTGCCGCCCAGCCACTTCCACGTGGACCCGCGAGCGCTTTCGGCGGGCGGCTCCGCGTTGGCCCGGCAGTACGAGGACGAGATTCTGGCGCTGTCCTTCGACGACCAGCGGTACCCGCCCGTCGACGTGGCCCGGCGGCAATGCGGCGTCTTTTCGGAGGCCCGGTCGGCGGCGGAGTACACGGCGGTGCTGGGTTCGGCGGGGTATGCGTTCACGCCTTCACACGTTGACGAGAACGACGACGACGCGGGGTTCGGAGCAAGGGCGACGCGGCTCCTGCGCCGCGGATCGGGCAACGGCGTGTCGTACTTCGGGTTCGAGGCGCGGTGGTCGGCGGGCCGGCTGGCCGACCTCGGGGCCGACTGGCTGGGAGAGTGCGACGCGGTGTACGGCATCAGGCCCGTATCCGCCAGCGGTACCGACGCGGGCTACTACGCGATCCGCCGCCGCCCTCTGGAGCCCGACAAGACGCAGCGGTACAAGATCGTCCGCGTTACGGACGACGGCCGTGCGAACGTTCTGCACTCGCCGCCCGGGATCGTCCTGCTGGCCGTTCCCCTGCCCTCCGACCCGGACCGTTGGATACTCAGCTCCGAGGGATGGCCGTCTGATTCGGACGGTGGGAGCGCCGACCGCAGGTTCCAGTCCGTCTATCTCGCCGACGTCGCCTCCCCGCACGCGTACGAAATCGTGCAATATCCGATCTCGCGGTACCCGGGGGCGCCAGACGGCCTATACGGGACCGCCGGCCGGCTGAGCGACGACTCTCGGTACCTGATCAACACCTTGTACGGGTTCGAAGACGAGGGCGGCGGTCTCTGGATCGTCGATCTGGAAGACGACGGTTTCCACGCCGACGCCAACGCGTTCGCGCACATAGTCCCGTGGGACCACGCGCTGAGCTGGTTCATCCTGGGAGCCGCGGACCTGAGAGCGGGAGAGCGGGTCTCGGTCTTTTTGACTGCCAAGGAGGTCGACTACGACTTTGCGATGACCGCGAATCTCCTTCAGATCGGCGGCGCCGGGCTGGACGCGCGAGTCGAGTCGCAGCGCAGGCTGGCGCGGATGGTAGGCTGGAATCCCGTGCCCTTCGCGGTCCAGCGACTGGGAGAAACCCAGTACCGGGTCGGCGTGCAGACTCACTTCAACTACGAGGCGTCGCTGATGCCACGGGCCACCGGGGTCTACTTCGTCGAGGTAGACACGGCCACGGAGTAGCCGACCGCCCCACAGTCCGCCCGGATGCGAGACCGAAGCGGCCCAGTTTCCGCAAATCGCCCCGCCAGGCCGTAGAGTCCCAGCTTGCCGCGCCGAATCGCTGATGCTATGATGCGATGCATCGGAGGTGGAGCGCCGCTATGCCTCGCCGCACCGTGATGGTGTCACAGGGCTTCGACAGGGCGATACGGGAGCTGCAAGCCAAGTTGCTGCTCGCGCTGGAGCGGGACGTCTCGTACACGGAGGCCCTCAACGTGGTACTGTACCTCGGGTTTCTCAGGGCCGACGAGCAGGGACAACGTCTGGCTTTCTGGAAACAGGACGAGCAGGAGATCACCGAGGGGCAAACCGACGCTCTACTCGATGCCTTCGATTTCGACAACGACAGAATCAGCGAGACGTTGAACGTGCTTGGCGTTTCCGGGGGGCCGGAGACGCCCGGGATGGAAACAGGGGGCAGAGGGCGTGACGAAGCCGCGGGCGGGGCCCGGAGCCAACCATGACAGGGGTAGGCCCGGTCGGCCGTTTCGTGCGTCCGGCGGGGCGGGCGAAAACCGTTTTAGCGGTTGGCTCGTATAATTATTGGAGCAGCGGACGAAAAGCCGCACCCGACCAACCCCGTGGCGTGATCGAGCGGCGGGGGACAACGATCCAAGAAACATGATGCTTGCAGCGCTAGCAAGGACAACCGCAAGAGCCGCCGCGATCGGCGCGTTGGCGGCGGCCGCCGTCCTACTCTCGGCCGGTGTAACATCGGCGCAGTCTCCGCAGCAGATCCTCGTCACCGCGCCGTTGTTCGACGTCCGAGTCGAAACGTACGACCCTCCGCCCGAGGGTTACAACCTTGACATCACCCTGGTCAATCCGACAGACCGCCCGGTCGAAGCGGACGCGAGGGTCATCGCCGGCCCGGACGGCTGGCAGGCGAGCCTCTTCAAGAGGGTCGATGCGCTGATCGTAGAGAGGGTACTGCTCCCGCCCAACAGCCGGGACACGAGTCTCGATTTCCATTTCATCGTCCCCCCGGGCACCGATAACGGGGAGTACGTTTTCAGGCTCGGTCTCTTCGACGGGGCCCGGCTGCTCGACGACGTAGAATACAACGTGACCGTTGCAGTTCCGCCCGGCTCCGAGCCCTCTCCTCTCGGCAGTGCGGCGGCGCGGGTGCTTACCGGCGGGTTCGAGTTCGACGCCCGTTTCACCAACCGGCAAGGCCGCGTCAACGAGACGCTCACCTTCTCCGTGAGCCTCAGGAGCAGGGATTTCGTGCCGCTCAACTTCACCCTCGGCGCGGATACGCCCCCCGGCTGGCAGGTCGCGTACACGCCATCATTCCAAACCACCCGTGTCGGGGCGCTTACCCTTACAGGGGGCGCGACGCAGAACTTCGACGTCGAGGTGGTCCCGCCCGCAAACGCCGGGCCCGGAATGCATATCGTGACACTGAAGGCGGTCGCCGAGGGGCTGGACCCGGTCGGGCTGCCGCTCCAGGTGGACCTGGCGGGAGTCGCGGACGTCAGCATGACGACCGAGTCCGGACGGCTTACGGCTAAGCTCACGACGGGGGAATCCACGGAGCTGGCCGTAGTGGTGGTCAACTCGGGAGACGAAGCCGCCGACAACGTCCGGTTCGTGTCCGACGCGCCGCCCGACTGGACGGTCACGCTCAGCGAAAATCCCATACCGCGCATCGAGGCCGGCGCCAGCGTCGACCTGGCGGTAACCGTGGAGGCGCCGGAGCAGACCGTTCCCGGAGACTACAACCTCAGGCTGCTGACGGTCGTCGGAGGCGAGTCCGACGAGCTGCAGTTCCGGATCACCGCGGGACGCTCGAGCTCCTTCGGCTTTGTAGGAGTAGCAGTGATCGTCGCCGTAATCCTGGGACTCGCCGCTCTGTTCTTCAGGTCGGGCAGACGGTAGACGTCGTCATGAACAGACTGCAAGCCATAGCAGCCGCGGGCCTGATCTTAGGCGGGCTCGCCGTCGCTCATGCCGGTGCCGCGGCGGCGAACGCGCAGGGACAGGACCTGGTGCTCGAGGTCCCGATCCAGTCCATCGAGGTCCGCACGCCGGACGAAGCCCAGCAGGGCACGACGCTCGACGTGGTCGTCGCGAACGTAGGCGACGAACTGATCGAGGCTGACGTATCGGTCGATGGGCCGGACGGCTGGCAGGCGAGCCTGTTCCACAAGTTCAAGCTCGTCTCCGTGAGCAGTCTTTCGCTCACCCCCGGCGGGAGGACACAGGACCTAGAGTTCAGGTTCGTCACGCCTCTGGACGTCGACAACGGCACCTACACCTTCTCGCTTAGCCTTACGGGCCCCAACGGCGCGCTGATCCGGGAGACGGACTTCGTAGTCGTCGTCGAAATACCGGAAGTGCAGGTCGAGGAGGAAGAGGAGGAGACGCCACGACTGGCCGGCGGATTCGAGTTCGACACGCGGTTCTCCTCGTTGACCACGCCGGTCGGCGAGCCCATAGACTTCAGGGTCAACATCAGGAGCCGCGACCGCAGCGACCTCAACTTCGGCCTCGAGGCGGACACTCCGCTGGGCTGGCGTGTAGCCTTCAGACCATCGTTCCAGGATGCCGACATCCGCGCGATCGCGATCAGGTCCGGCGGGTCGGCGTCGGTCGACGCGGTGGTGACGGCTCCCTCCACGGCCGCTCCCGGCGTCTATCCGGTCGTCCTCCGCGCGATACCGGACGGCGTAGCCCCCGAGGAGATCGCCCTGCAGGTGGAGCTCAGGGGCGTCCCGGACCTGAGGCTGACGACCGCCTCCGGGCTGCTCACAGTGGACGCGAACGCCGGCGCGACGACCGACATCAATGTCCAGGTGGTCAACGCGGGCGCCGCGACCGACAACGTTCGGTTCGTCACCGGCATGCCGCCCGGATGGGGGGTCAGGATCGATCACAACCCGGTGCCGCGGGTCGAAGCGAACGGCACCTTCGACGTTACGGTCAGCGTGACGCCGCCCGAAAAGACCGTCCCGGGCGACTACCAGTTCCAGCTCATAGCCTCGGTAGAGGGCCAGAGCACCGGGCTGGTCGTAGGCGTGACGATTGTCCGCTCAGACGTATTCGCAATCCTGGGTATCGCACTGATCGGAGTCGTGGTCCTGGGTCTGGGAGGCCTGTTCTTCAGGCTCAGCAGGCCGTGACCGCGGGCTTCGCGAGGAGAGACGGCGTGAGGAAAAGCTCGATGAGGGTGACCAGAGCGAGAGTCGGTGTCCTGTTGCTCGCCGTTGTCGTCGGAGTCCTCGGCGCCCAGCCGGTGCTGGCGCAGGACCCGGCGGCCGGGGCGACTTTGACCGCACCCATTACCGGGATCAAAGTGGAGTCGGCCACGGCCAAGCCGCAGGGCTACAACCTCGACATCACGATAGCCAATCCGGGGACAGGAGTCGTCAGCGCCGAGGCGAGAGTCTCGGGACCCACAGATTGGAAGGCCGGACTGCTCCACAGGGTCAAGGAGGTATTCGTAAAGAAGGTCGAGCTCGCGCCCGGGGAGGAAAACAGCGACCTGAGGTTCCACTTCGACATCCCGCAGGGGACCGAGAACGGGACATTCACCTTCACGGTCGGCCTGTTCGACGAGGCGGACAGGATGCTCAGCTCCATCGACTACCGCGTGGTGATCGACATACCTCCGGCGCCTTCAAAAGCGCCCGAGCTGGAGCTTCCACAGGATGTCAGGCTCGACCCGCAGTACACCCACCTGACCGGGCCGGTGGGCACGACCTTCACGTTCAGAGTCAACCTCAAGAACCGCACCGACCAGGAGCTCGACTTCCAGCTCGCCGCGGGAGGCCCGCTGGGATGGAGCGTCAACTTCAGGCCGTCGTTCCAGTCGGAGCAGATCGGCGCGATCACGCTCCGTCCGAACGCCAACCAGGACATGGACGTGCGGGTCACGCCTCCGGGCAACGCGCCTCCCGGGCTGTACGAGGTGATAATGCAGGCCGCCGCCGAAGGGTTCGAGCCCGCCCGGACCACTGTACAGGCCGAGCTGTCCGGCAGCCCGACGCTGACTTTGAGTACGATAGACCAGAGCAACAAGGTCAAGGCGACCGCCGGGGAGGCGACCGAGGTCAAGGTGCTGCTGGTCAACTCCGGCACCGGGCCGGCGTCCAATGTCGAGCTGACGACGATCTCACCTCCCGGCTGGAACGTAGCATTCGACAGTAATCCGGTCGCAACCATCGGCTCCAACGAGGCGCTCGAGCTGAGCATGACGGTCCAGCCGCCGAGCGACGCCGAGGGAGGGGACTACAACATTGACGTGGCGGGCACGGTGCCCGAGTCCACTGCGAATTTCCGTTTCCGCGTGACCATCGAGCGCACGTCCGCCTTCGGCTTTCTGGGAATAGCCGTGGTCGTCCTCGTCGTCCTGGGCCTGGGCGCTCTGATGGTGAGGCTGGGTAGACGATGACGACGGTTATCGAGGCTTCCAACCTGACGAAGCGCTACGGCGATTTCGTCGCCGTAGACGACCTGAACCTGGAGATCGGCGAGGGCGAGATATTCGGCTTCCTCGGCCCGAACGGGGCGGGCAAGACCACCTCGATCCTGATGCTCCTTGGCCTGACGGTGCCTTCGGAGGGCTCTGCGCGGATCCGCGGACACGACTGCACGCGGGACCCCATCGCAGTGAAGAGCATTACCGGCTATCTGCCGGAGAGCCTGGGCTTCTACGGCGAGCTATCCGCCAGGGAGAACCTGCTGTACACCGGTAGCCTGAACGGCATCAAGAGGAAGGATGCCATGGCGCGCGCCGAGCAGGTCCTGGAGCAGGTCGGGCTCGCCGAGCGGGCCGGGCAGCGAGTCGACCAGATGTCCCACGGCATGCGGCAGCGCCTCGGGTTTGCCGACGTGCTCATGAAGCGGCCCCAGGTCGTGATCATGGACGAGCCGACCCAGGGGATCGACGCGGCCTCAGTGCCGGGCCTGCTGAGCCTGATAACACGCATGACCAGCGAGGAGGGCATCACGGTGATGGTCTCCTCGCACCAGCTCCACTACATGCAGCGTATCTGCAGCCGCGTCGGCATAATGTCCAAGGGCCGCCTGGTGGCGAGCGGCACGATAGACCAGCTCGACCGGCGGTCCGGCGGCGACAGCATCGTGATCGAGATCGAGGCGAACAGGATCGACGGCAACCTGCAGCGGGAGCTGACACACGTGGCCGGCGTCAAGAGCGTTGCGGTACGGGGCAACGTTCTCGCCGTGGAGTGCACGGAGGACGTCCGCCCGGAGCTGGCGAACGTGGCGGCCGAGCACGGGGATGGGCTGCTGTCGATGCGGAGCACGGATACGGTCCTGGAGGAAATTTACCTCCGGTACTTCCAGGAGGAGGCGTGAGACTTTGAGGGCGGTCTATTGGAAGGAGATGGCCGATTTCTTCGCGGCCCGCCGCTTCGCGGTACTGCTGCTGCTGATAGCGCTTGCCGGGGTGTGGGCCGCCTACAACGCCTCGCAGGTGATCCTCGACGAGGCCGGACAGGCCCCTACTGACTTCGTCTTTCTCAGGCTGTTCACGACCAGCCGCGGCGACAGCGCGATCACGTTCGTCTTCTTCCTCGGCATATTCGGACCGCTGCTTGGCCTGTCGCTGGGGTTCAACGCCATCAACGACGAGAAGGCCCGGGGGACGCTGGCGCGCCTGCTGTCGCAGCCGATCCACCGCGACGCGCTGATCACCGGCAAGTTCTTCGCCGCCATAACGGTGCTTGGAATAACGACGCTGTGCCTGATCCTGGTGATCGTCGGCGTCGGACTCTACACCCTGGGGTTCGGGCCCGACACGAGCGAGATGGCCCGCATCGCGCTCTTCTTCGTCGCGACGCTCGTCTACATCGCCGTCTGGCTCGCTCTGTCGATCCTGTTCTCGTTGACGTTCGAGCGCGCGGTGGTCTCGGCGATGGCCGGCCTGGGGCTGTGGCTGGTGCTGACCTTCTTCGTGCCCTTCTTCTCCACGAGCATAGCCGACATAGTCGTGACCGAGGGAGACGACCCGGAGATCGTCGCGGGCGAGCAGGTCAAGTGGGAGCGCAGAATCGACCGGCTCTCGCCGGCGTCCCTGTACAGGGAGACCACGCAGACGCTGCTCAATCCGCAGGTCCGGACCCTGGGCCTGATCACGCTGGAGGACCTGGAAGGCGTGCTGCCCAACCCGGTGCCGCTGGAGCAGAGCATCTCGCTCGTGTGGCCGCACCTCACCGGGATGCTGGCCATGCTGGCGTTGATATTCGCCGCAGCCTACCTGCGCTTCATGAAGGAAGAGATACGGCCCTGAGCGGCGGCGCCGGGCGCGCCCAACCCAGATGAGCCCAAACAGCTCGCAAGACGTTACACTCGAGACCCTGCAGGCAACGTGGGAGCGCGTCCGCGACACGCTGCCGGAGTACCTCGGCCTCCGCATGCGCCGCGCCCTGAGCTGGCTGGAGCGCGCGGAGACGGAGAAGGACGACGACGACGCGGCGTTCATCTTCTACTGGATAGCCTTCAACGCCGCGTACGCCAGGGATGGGCCGCACGTTGCCGAATCGAACGAGCGTCACCGCTTCGCCGACTACTTCGGGACCATCCTTGCTCTCGACCGCGACAACACGGTCTATGACGCGATTTGGAAGACGTTCCCGAACTCGATCAGGGTGCTGCTCGACAACAAGTTCGTGTTTCAGCCGTTCTGGAACCACCACTCGGGCCGCGGCTCCGACGACTGGGAATACGCGTTCGAAGGGAGTAAGCGCAGGGTTCGCGCCGCCCTGGCGCAGTTCGACACGCCGATCATCCTGACCACCGTATTCGACCGGCTCTACGTGCTGCGGATCCAGCTCATGCACGGCGGCGCCACCTGGCGGAGCTCGGTGAACCGAGACCAGGTCCGGGACGGCGCCAGAATCCTCGCCTTCCTCGTGCCGCTGTTCGTCGACCTGATGATGTCGCGCCCCGACATAGACTGGGGGCCGCCCGACTACCCCGTCGTAAGCTGAAGCGCGCAGCCGCGACTTGTCCCGGCGTCCGCCATCGGAAGTACTCTCGCCGCCTTATTCGGCAGCCCTGCTCAGAACGCGCGCGGCACCTGAGCGACATGACCGGAGAAGGACTGCGTTGGGAGCGGCGGGAAGGCGGAGTGGCAGGAGCGGCAGGATTCGAACCCGCGACCCTCGGTTTTGGAGACCGATGCTCTGACCAGACTGAGCTACGCTCCTGCGCCCGATAGCAGGCCGGGACTATTCTAGCATGGCCCCGGCGCCGTAGCCGTTCACGTCAACGGTCCGCGGGACACCACCCACAGCCTCGCGCTCTCCCCTCTATACACCCGTTGCGGGAGAGGGGCTTTCCTGCTCCGCGGAGCTACTCAATGTCGGCTGGCGGGAGTGTCGAGAGGGAGGTTGCACGGGAAGCTTATGCGCCCTGTGTGCCGCGACGGCCGAGTAGTATGGGCCGCCGACATGATGTGGTACTATCGGCCCCGCCAAATCGAAGGTACATCTCAGACTGCGATTCGCGTCGAGAACCGTGGGGGATGCCCCGGAAGACCCAGGAAGAGGTGACGCCATGACCGTCAGGATCGTGACCGACAGCACGTCCGACTTGCCGAAGGACACCGCTCAGAGCCTGGGCGTCACGGTGGTCGCTCAGAACGTCCACTTCGGCACCGAGACCTTCAAGGACAACGTCACGATAACCCCGGACGACTTCTACTCGATGCTGGCCCGGAGTACGGAGCTGCCGAAGACGTCGCAGGCGTCGCCCGGCGATTTCAAGGACGTGTACGAGGAGCTCGGCGCGGACGCCGACGGGATCGTATCGATCCACGTATCGGCCAATATAAGCGGCACCTACAACTCGGCCATCCAGGCCGCAGGCCTGACCTCGGCGGCCTGCCCGATCGAGGTGGTGGACTCCACGCAGGCCTCGATGGGGCTCGGGCTGATGGTTGCCGCGGCCGCCGAGGCCGCGAACCGGAGAGCGGGCCATGACGAGGTCGCAGCGGTTGCCCGGGACGCCGTTGGCCGAGCCCAGTGCTTCTGCCTGTTCGAGACGCTGGAGTACCTGGAGAAGGGCGGGCGGATCGGCAAGGCCCAGGCGATGATAGGCTCGGTGCTCAAGATCAAGCCGATGATCATCGTCCGGGACGGCGAGGTGACTCCGTTGGGCAAGGCCCGCACGTTCCAGAAGGCGCTCGTCAAGATGAAGCAGACCGCGCGCGACTTCGCCCCCCTCGAGTCGCTGGCGGTGATGCACAGCACGACCCCGGAGGCGGCCGAAGCCGTCGCCGATGACCTCAAGGACCTGCTGCCGGATGGCGCGGAGCCTCACGTCACCCGCTTCGGCTCGGCCCTCGGAGTCTACACCGGCCCCGGCGCCATCGGGATCGCCCTGCTCCAAGCCGGGACGTAAGAACCCGCGCCGTTTCCCTACACTACCCTAGGCCCTATTCCGAAGGCAGGCGTGCGTCCGCTCGGGGGGCGGACCTGCCCTACGAATCCGGGGCCTGGAGTTTCACCGACTTGCCGTAGCCGGACACCGTCATGACTACCCGGGTCTTGGTGGCGGCCGCGCCATCGCCCGCGGGCGATTCGGTCCGGATCTCGGCCCTTCGGACCAGGGAGTCATCGACCCCGATCCAGTACTCGACCTCGCCCTGGCAGCTGTCCGCCGCTGTCCCACAGCTCGCCCTCGGTGTCCGGAAAGCCGGAGCTGCGGATCACCACGTCGGCGGCTTCCGACAGCTCCAGCCTGAAGTAGTCGACGTCGTAGTCGGGGTCCATCGTGGCGCTGGCGAGACCGCCCAGCTTAAGCTCAGCCGCTTCGCTCCGGCTCCGTGTGTCGACGAAGGTTCGTATTCTCAGAACGTAGGGCCCCTGAGACGCTTCGAAGCCGACGACCTTAACGTAGTAGGTCCCCGCCGCGAGGGTGCGCCCCAGGAAAGCTGTCGTCGTGGACGGTTATCTCCGCGCCCTCGGCGTCCAGCAGCGCGCCCTCGGTATCGATTCCGCCGTTGGCGCGCGTCACGCGCATCATCAGGTCGGTCGCCTGGGACAGCTCTATCCTGAAGTAGTCCTCGTCGTCCGCCGTCGGGTCCAATATGCCGCTGGCGAAGCCGTTGAGCGCCAGGTCGGCCGCGTCCGCCGTGCCGGTGGTGTCCTTTACGGTCTGGGTGTGCAGCGTGTACGCCCCGGTCGTGGCGGCGCCGACCCGCACGTAGTAGGTCCCCACATCGAGCGTGTGCCAGAGGAAAAGCTGAGGCCCGTACTGTCTGACCGCGGTGTCCTGGTCGTCGTTCTTGATCACCGTACCGCCGCTGTTCCACAGGTCCCCAGTGGTCTGCAGGATTCCTGTGATATAGCTGGTGGTGTATATGAAGACCCCGGACGCCTCGGCCAGTCGCTAGCCGAGGCTATGGTCCCGACGACCAAGGCGTTCAGGCCTATGGCGGTCGCCATCCCGCGGGTGCCGCCGTGGTCGACGGGCGTGCCGGTTGACGTCGTCGACCATTCGCCGTCGACGCTCCCGGCGACGGCGCGTACCTGGATGTCATACTGGACGCCGTTGGTCAGCCCGACCAAGGTATGGTCCAGGCTCCCGGCGCCGGAGGTCCAGACGTCCTCCTCCACGGTCCAGTTACCGTCGGCCTTATCCCCGGCGTCGTTGCGGATGTAGCGCAGGTCGTATGCCGTGGCGACCGTGCCGGTGCTGGCGATCCAGGCGACGTCGAGCGAGCCGTCGCCCGCGTTCACCGAATCGATCGTTGGGGCTGCGGGCACGGGCGACTGAGCCCTCGCGTAGCCCAGGGCCAGCAGCGGGAAGACGAGAAGGCAGACCGCCGCCAGCGGCAGCAGCCTTGCTCGGAACAACACTCTGGTCATGTGATCAGCCGCTTGACGAACCGGGATCCGGTTGAGCCTTCACGGGCGAAGCATCCACTTACTTCGCTGCGGTCTCAGTCCACCAGTTGGGGCTGGACACCTCCACCCCCGTCCTGCTCCGCCAGCGCGTTCGCAAGATTCAGGGACGGAAACCCGGGCTCCGTCTCCACGAAGAAGCCGTTGGGAACGAAGCCCAACTCGGATACCCGGTCCAGCTTGATGGCGTTGGCCGAGAAGAACGCGTCCATCTGCGACCGGCTCCACTCCGGATCGAGAATCAGCAGCACGCCGCCGGGCAGCGTCATCAACGCGCCCGACTCTGAGCGAAAGACCGGTAGCTCGTCACTCTCGGCCCGAGCGCCGGCCCCTTTCTTCACGATGCTTCCGCCGCCTGCGTTCCTGGCGACGATGTCTCATGCCCACGGCTCCGTCCTCGTCCCGGTACGCCAGCCAGCTCGTACACTTCGAGGGGGAGTGGTTCCTGTTGAGCACCGTCAGCGACGATTCAGGCCTTACCGCGGTCTCCGACCCTCTACCGGTCGCGGCGAACGAGACGGGCATCCACGCCGACGTGGCGCCATAACCCCGAACGGTAGGCTGGGCAGGGCGTGCCATCATCCCGCCGCCGGCCTATCCCAGCCAGTAGGAATAGAGCCGCGGGCTCCGCACACGGAACCTCAACGACACCTCCCTGCCGGTCCACTGCGACAGGTCCCCGTGCTCCCACCGGACGGCCGTATCGGGCCGGTCGCCTACGACCGGCGCAGACGATGCCACCATGCCGCCGCCAGGCTCCAGCACCTCCACGCGCAGCTCGCCGCGCGCGGCGTCGAGCGGCTCGCGACCACGGCGTGAAACGCCATCTCGGCGAGACTTCGGGTGGACATACGCTGCGCAAGACCGATTCCTTGATATAGGATACGACCACGACGCCGAACCGGAGGACTGAAGATGACCGACACGCCTACACCTAAGATGACAGTCTATGGCGCACCCTGGCGTCCCGACTGCAAGAGGGCGAAGCAGTTCCTTGGAGAGCAACGGGTGCCCTACGACTGGGTCGACATCGACCTGGACGAGGAGGGCCGCGCCTATGTCCAGCGCGTCAACGACGGCAAGCAGATCATCCCGACCATCGTATTCGAAGACGGGTCGATTCTGGTCGAGCCCACGAACTCGGAGCTCGCTCTGAAGCTGGACATCGGCCCCAGCGCGTCGCGCACCTTCTACGACCTCATCGTCGTCGGAGGAGGCCCGCGGGCCTGACCGCCGCGCTCTATACTGCCCGCGGGGGATCGATACCCTGATAGTCGAGCAGAGCGCGGTCGGCGGACAGGCGGGCGTGACCGAGCGCATCGAGAACTACCCGGGCTTTCCCGACGGGATACAGGGCGCGCGGCTTGCCGACCAGATGCGCCTTCAGGCCAAGCGCTTCGGCGTAGAGATCCTCCAGGCGCAGTCCGTAACCGGCGTGCGGGCGACGGACAACTTCAAGGTGGTATCCACGGAGGCGGGCGACGAGTATTCGGCCGGCGCACTCATCGTCGCCACCGGCAGCCGGTACAGGCGCCTCGACGTGCCGGGCGAGGATGACCTCATCGGCGCGGGCATTCACTTCTGCGCGACGTGCGACGGTCCCTTCTACAGGGACGAAGAGGTGGTGGTCATAGGTGGCGGCAACAGCGCGGTGGAGGAGGGCCTGTTTCTGACCAGGTTCGCCTCCAAGGTGACTCTGCTCGTCAGAGGAGAAGGCCTGCGGGCGAGCCGCATCTCCAGGAACGGGTCGAGAACAGTCCCAAGTTGGAAGTCAGGACCAATACGTCGGTACGGGAGTTCCGCGGGAGCTCGAAGGTCGAATCGGTGGTCGTAGCCGACTCCAGGAGCGGAGAGACCGAGGAGCTTCACCCGTCCGGCGTGTTCGTGTTCATCGGACTCGACCCCAACACCGATTTGGTCCGCGGCACTGTCGACACCGACCGTTGGGGGTTCATCGTCACCGACATGACGTTCCAGTCGTCTCTACCCGGGGTATTCGCCGCGGGCGACGTCCGCGCGGGCAGCACCAAGCAGCTCGCCTCGGCGGTCGGCGAGGGTACGACCGCCGCCATGATGGTCAGGGGATACCTGGAACGGCTCCAGAGGACCCGGGGTTACTCCGGCGACGAGTAGGCCTGCCCAGATTCCTCACCTGATTGGCCCGGCCGGCGTGACGGACTGCCTCCGGTGTCATAGTGGCGCACCCTGTCGGGGATGGCTTCCCGCGTTCGGAGACCTTTGCGTAACTCCCGTTGCGGGAGACAGCGTGGCGGAGATGCCTAGCATTCCTAGCAGGGAACCCCCAACCGTCATTCCCGCCTTCGCGGGAATGACGGTTGTTCAAAGGTCTCCGTTCGCGGGAATGACGGAGGTGGGGGATATGGGGCTCGCCGCAGCCCTTGACAGGCAGTCATCGCGGCCATACCATCCCCTTCAACACACAAATACAGCCACAGTCCGTTCAGGTGCCCACCCAGGGAGAATAGGGAAGGCGGTGAAAGTCCGCCGCGGTAGCGCCACTGTAAGCGGGATTTGGAGCCGGAGTCCACTGTCGTAGACACGATGGGAAGGGCCCGGCGAACGAACCTACCCGCGAGCCAGGAGACCTGCCTGAACGGAAGGTGACCACTCTCCGCACTAGAGATGGTCCCTCGGTCGCCCGGTAGAATCCCGGACAGAGCGAAAGATGACCTCCAGCGGAGAGCCGCTTGGAGGTCGTTTTCGTTGAGAGCGGTCGGATTCGCCAGACTGGAAGGGTACCGCCAATCGGGAGTCAACACCCGATTGGCAATAGGCTCCTCTATCCTCGGCCTGCTGATCCTCGCGACCGCGCTCGTCTCACTGAGCCTTGGGCCCGTCAGCATACCGGTGAGCCACGTCGCTTCGATTGTGCTGTCGTTTATCGGACTCGACTTCACCGACTTCGGCCGCACCGAACAGCTCGTCATCGAACAGATCAGGCTTCCCCGGATCGTCGTTGGCGCTTCGGTCGGCATGGCCCTTGGAGTCGCCGGCGCGACGATGCAGGGGCTGTTCCGCAACCCGATGGCCGACCCCGGGATCATCGGCGTATCGGCCGGCGGCGCCGTGGGCGCGGTTGTGGCCATCGCCACGGGCATGGCCGGCCTCTTCTTTCTGGCGCTGCCGGCGTTCGCGTTCGCCGGCGCCATGGCGGCCACGTTCCTCGTCTACGGCATAGCTGCAGTGGGCGGGCGCTTTTCGATGGCGACGCTCCTGCTCGCCGGGGTCGCGGTCAACGCGTTCCTTGGCGCCGTCATCTCCGCAATCATCATCCTGCTGCCCGACAACGGAGCGCTACGAGAGATTCTGTTCTGGCTGGTGGGAGGACTCGACTCCCGCTCCTGGGAGCACGTCCGGATTTCCGCCCCGCCGATTGTCGGCGGCACCGTCGTGATCCTGCTGATGGCCCGCGACCTGAACCTGCTGATGCTGGGCGACGACGAGGCTCGCTCGATGGGAGTCCGGGTGGGCTTTGCGCGTGTGACGCTGCTGGCAGCGGCCGCGCTCGCGACCGGCGCCGCCGTGGCGGTCAGCGGGACCATCGCCTTCGTCGGCCTCGTGACGCCGCACATCCTCCGGCTGCTGCTGGGGCCGGACCATCGTGTGCTGATTCCACTGAGCGCGGCCGGAGGCGCCGTCTTTGTCATCGCCGCCGACACCGTGGCCAGGACCATCGTCCAGCCGGCCGAGTTTCGCGTTGGCGTCCTCACCGCGTTCGTCGGCGCGCCGTTTTTTATTCTGCTGTTGATCAAGAACAACCGTCAGACCTACTCGTTGTAGGGAGCGGCTTTGAAAGGAGTCTCAGTGTCAGTCAGGCAGATTCGCACCCTCACCGTCCCTCTGATCGTCCTCCTCGCCATAGCGTTGGCGGCATGCTCGTCGGGCACGCCGACGCCGACCTCGGTACCCAGGGTTGCTGCTACTGTGGCGCCAGCCGTCGCGCCCACAGCAGCGCCCGAGCCTGCGGCGACCCCTGAACCGGCGCTGAAGGCGTTCGCCGGCGTACGCGGGATCGTGGACCCGACCAACTTCGGCTGGCCGCGCGAAGTCGAGGGGCTGAACGGAGTCGTGAGCATCCCGTCCAAACCGCAGCGCATCATCACCGCTTCCATCGGGCACGACGAGATAGCCCTGGCGCTGGTGCCCCGAGACCGGCTCGTAGGCGTTGGGAGCGTTACGAAGAACTCGACCTACTCCAACGTCGCATCGCTGGCACAGGGCATCGCCGAAATATCGCGCGATCCGGAGACGATCATCGCACAATCGCCGGACGTTATCGTCACCAGTCCATTCTTCCCGGCCGAGGCGATCGACGCTCTCTCGAAGATCGGGATACCGGTGGTCCAGACAGAGCTGAAACACGACCCTGAGGCGCGGGTCAACAGCATCCTGTTCATGGGCTACATCTTCGGAGAGGAGGAACGCGCCCTCGAGTTCGCGGCGGAGGTGCACGACCGGTACGAGTCGCTCGTTGCCGTGACCGGCAAGGCGGCGCCTCGTCCCAGGGTTCTCGCGCTCACGCAGTACTCGGACAAGCTGTGGGTCGCTGGCGGCAACTCCACCGAGGGCGGCGTCATCGCGGCCGCGGGCGGAATCAACGCGGCCGAAGAGGCTGGCGTCGATAGCAACCAGACCACCAGCCTCGAAGGGGTCATCGCGATGCGCCCGGAGGTCATCATCATCGCCCAACCGGTAGAGTTCGGCGCCGAGGACTTCCGGCAAAGCCTGTTCGCAAACGAGGCGCTGGCCGAGGTACCGGCAATCAAGAACAACCGGGTACATATCGTCGAAGGCAAGCACTTCACCACACTCTCCTACTGGAACATCCGCGGAGCGGAGGACCTCGCCCGGATCCTCTGGCCGGATATCTTCCCAGAGCCGTCGACCGCTCCATTCAGCCTCGCGAGGTAACGGAACATGAACGGCCACAGACCAGAGGCGGTCAGCGCGCAGGACCTCTTCTACGAGGTACAGGCGGAAACGCTGCTGGACGGCGTAACCCTGCACGCCGACCGAGGTCAGCTCGTTGGCCTGATAGGTCCCAACGGCGCCGGGAAATCGACGCTCCTCAGGGCCATGTCTGGAATACTCGGCTACCGGGACGGCGCGGTCAGGTTGGACGGCGCGGACATCAAGTCCCTGTCGTCCAAGGCTATCGCCGCGGGCCTCGCGCTCATCCCGCAGATTGCGCCCTATACCCACGGCTTTACGTGCATCGAGCTGGTGCTCATGGGCAGGTATCCACACCTGGGGCGTTTCCAGATCGAGGGCAAGGAGGACGACCGCATCACCAGAGACGCGATGCGGCTGACCGAGATCGAGCAGTTCGCCGACAGGACACTCGACACGCTGTCCGGGGGTGAGCGCCAGCGCGTGTTCGTGTCGCGCGCCCTGGCGCAGCAGCCCCGTGTCCTCCTGCTGGACGAGCCAACGTCGAACCTCGACGTCCTTCACCAGCTCAAGGTGTTCGACCTGGTCAGAAAGCTGGTCGCCGACGGCCTGACAGCCATCGCGGCCATTCACGACCTGAACATGGCCGCGCGCTATTGCGACCGGCTGGTGCTGCTGACCGGCGGACGGGTGCTCGCGGAGGGGTCGCCCGAGGAGGTCCTGTCGCCGGAGACGATAGAGTCCGCCTTCGGCGTGAAGGCCGCCGTGTACCGGGAGCCGATAACCGGCGCGTTGGCGATAGGCCTGATCGGCCCGGCGGACGACCCGTCCTCAGCCGAAGTGGACGCTGCTAACAGGCGTGCCTGACGGGGTAAACTCGTGCTCCGCCGCAGCGAACTGACAGGTGGCATTCCGCCCGAGTTGGGCAACCTGACTCTGCTGGAGAAACTGGACCTCTCATTCAACGGTCTCACCGGTCCGATTCCGCCCGAGCTGGGCAATCTGACGCTGCTGGAGACACTGAACCTCTCCGACAACGATCTCACCGGTCCGATCCCCCGAGTTGGGCAATCTGACGATGCTGAAGGAGCTGCACCTCTCCAACAACAGACTCACCGGTCCGATTCCCCCCCCCCCCGAGTTGGGCAATTTAAGCAGGCTCGAGACAGGGTACCTCAGCGGCAACTACCTTACCGGTTGCATACCGCCCTCTGGGCAGATTCAGGGGGTTTTTCAGGTTGGAAGGAAACTGGAGCGGTGCAAACCGGAAGGTGAGGACGGCTCATGAGCATGGGCGCGATGATGGGTAGACTGCTGCCGGCTCTGGGTGCGTTGGCCCTGCTCATCGCCGTCATTGGCTGCGGCGGAGACGAACAGGTCTACACTGTGGTGTCGGGCGAATCGGCGACGCACGTCCGCGCCTCTTCGCCCGTCTCCGAGGGTGCCCCATCTCTGCCCTCGGTCGCCCAGCCGCCGTCTCCGAGTCTTTCCCGGCATTGCCGCCCGGCAGTCGGGAGTTCTTCTCGGCGGGCTCCCTCACCTGATGTGTCGGCTTGTGTCTAAGGAGGGCCGACTGAGCTGGAAGCCCCGTCACGGGAGGTCGGACTCGTCCAGCTTTACGCCCGCGGCGTGGGGCCCGATCGTCGAGTATCGCTCGTACCGGAAGGGCCCCGGGCTCTCGTAGGCGTAGTAGGCCACAAAGACCTTGCCGTCGTCAAGCTGAACGGCGCTGGGATAGCCGCAGTCGCGGTTGGAGCTGTCGGCGGTCAGCACCATCTCGCTGTCGTGCTCCCAGGTATCGCATTCGTCGTTGCTGATCAGGGCCCGCACGCCATACGGCGGCGAACGATGGCCGAACGAGAGCAGCACCCTGCCGCTTTCCAGCATGAGCAAGTCGGCCGGATGTTGGGTCGGCTGCGTTATCCGGCGCGGCTCGCTCCACGTATAACCGAGGTCGTCGGACTCGGTCTGCGAGAGGTCCCCTTCTGCGGACCTCATCATGGCTATCAGCCTGCCGGAGGCGAGATGCAGCAGGGCCGTCTCGTCGAAGCCCCCCGCGACGAGGGAGCCGTCACCCCAGGTGCGCCCTCCGTCCCTCGACCTCAGGACCAGCGAATCGGAATGCCGGGGTTCCGTCATCGATCCTGCATACATGGGCATGAGGATGGCGCCGTCCGGGAGCTCGGTCATCTTGCCGTACGGAGAGTACTGGGGGCCTTCGATCGGGGCATGGCCGAGGTCGACGACACTCGGGCAGCTCCACGTCGCGCCGTAGTCGGCGGACCGGATGACGTGTACGCTATCGTACCCCTTGGCCTTGTCGAACTGACCGTTCGTGTAGCCGCCGTGGACGTAGGCGAGCAACAGAGTCCCGTCCGACAGGCTGACGAAGCACTGGTTCCGGGCATCCGGGCCGTCGATGTCGATCGGAGGAGCGGCGGACCAGCTCTCTCCTCGGTCGAGCGATCGCACGAACTCGAGGCGCCCCCGTTCGCCCACGTGGAAGTCCCCGGACTCTATAACCGCGCCGATCGACCCGTCTCCCAGCTTCTGGAGCACCGGAAAATAGCCGCCGAGCGTCGCCATCATGTAGCGTTTGACGGGCCTCTGCCTGGCTATCAGTACCTGGCTTTCGACTTCCCATCTGTACTGGTAAGGCATCGCTGGAACCTCGGGGGCGATGGCTCTCGGACCATCCCAAGAGTTGAGGCCCACTACTGTGGGGATCGACGTCGGCGCCTGTCAAGGCCGGAGCGAAATCCGGCCGGCTTCGGGGCGATGTCTCGACCGGGCCAGACGCGGCGTGGAAGGCCTGTTGCCGCATGACCTATGGTAGGACGACGCGAAGTCGCCGGAGACGCAGAGAGACCGTGCCGTCCACGCCGAGGAACAGGAAGACCATCACCGTCTCTCTGCCCCCGGAGGTGGAGGAGCCGGTGGAGCAGGTGATGCGCGAAGAGGGACGCACGACAAGCGAGCTGGTGCGCGAGGCCATCCGCACCTACATGGACGAGCGGGAGTGGCTGCGTGCCGCCCGGCACGAAAAGCTGAGGGAACGGGAGGCCGGGAGGGCGCGGACGTGAGAGTCGTCCCCCGCTTCGTATCCAGATTCCTGTCGAGACAGATCAGAGATGCCCGCAACAGGTGGCGACAGGGACTGCGGGGAGGACGAGCCTGGCTGGCTCTCCCGATCACCGCCATCAGCATGTACGTGCTGTGGCATTGGGCATTCGGTCTGGGTCTCCACTTCGGGGTCCTTTCTCATCGCGGCCACCCTCGCCATCGTGCGCGGGCACATCTTCACCCATCCGCTCCGGCTGGTCCTGGTGGCCGTTGGCGTGGTCATCGGCACCCTCGTCATACCGGCCCTGAGCGGCGACGCGTGGCAGGCGTTCCGCCGCGGCGACACGGTGGCGGCCATGATCCTGGCAGGGGCGGTCGCGCTGTCGTGGCTATTGAAGAGGCAGCTAGAGACGGGGCGGATGAAAGCGGTCAGCGGCGGACGATCCCGGCGGCGACGCAGATCTCGCCGTAGGTAGCCTGCCCGCAAGCGGCTCCCAACCCGCGCTGCCGAGCGGGCGTGGACTGTGTTGACCAGCACGCAGTCCCTTTGCCACACTGCCCCGGCGGGACGACGGGACAGGAGGCCCTACTGATGCCGGCAAGCATCGTCAGATCCACTTGGATCTACGCCATCGCAGTGACACTCGCGATCATTGCGGCCGCCTCCTGCGGCGCGTCCGATACGCCGCAGGGGTCTACTCCGCCCACCGGCACCCCGACGCTTGACGCCCCAACGCAACAGGGAATCGGGGTGGCCCCGGAAACGGCCTCCGCGACCCTGGTGCAGCTCGTGGACGAGCTGCACCAGCCTGAGTACTACCGCGTAGACGTGCCCGGCTTCGGCGCAAGCCTGAATCTCCGGTCTCCCCTCACGGCCCACACCTGCAAGCCCGGCGCCGACGACGAGATGTTTGCCGTAGACCGCCCCGACCGGGGCAACCTCTACATGCCCGCGTACGATCTGTGCATGGAGGCGGAAGGGACCGACGCGCCGGCGCGGCTACACCTGCGTGCATGCTCCGACTCGGCCGTGCATGGTTCTCCTTCGATTCCGACGGCACGCTCGTCCTGTCCGGCACGCGCCTGTGCATGGCGGTGTCGCCGGCCGAAGGCGAGCCTACCGGCGGGCCGAGCCACCTTCGCCGGGGCCTTCTGATGGTCGCCTGCGGCGAGACCGAGCCCGCCCTGAAGCAGTGGACATTCCCGGGTCGGTCGCCTAACTGACAATAGCCTTCCTGGCGGACGCTCTCCGCTTTGCGGCGCCTCACGGACAGCAGAGTCCGGCTACCGGGCGTTCTCCAGATTCAAGGCCACGACCCCTTTGCCTTCCAGGCTCATGGCGAGATCGCCGCCGCCGAGGTCTTCCGTCTTCGACGTGCCGCTACTGTACAGCGTCGTCCAGTCGCCGTAGTCAACGGAAGGCGATATCCTGGCCTTTGCGACGTCGTGACTGTGGTTGAACAAGAGCAGTATCCGGCCCGACTCGTGATCCAACGCCCGGCACGTGACCGGCGATCCCGAATAGACCCGCGCAATCGGGTCCAGGCGACATATCGTCATCAACGCCGCGGCGCTGGCCCCGTCGTAACCGGTCCGCTGATGCAGGGACGGGTATGTCGAGAAGTAGACGAAGCGTCCCCTGCCGAATGCCGACTGGACCACGGCCGGTGAGCCGTCGGAGTTCGTTCCGATCACTTCCGCCCCGTCGACGTCGACCTGCCTCGGCTCGCCTGCGCTTCTCAGCACGCCGTAGGCGGTGTGGATTTCGCCCGCCGTGTAGACGACCTCGCGCTCCTGGTAGCCCAGCTTTTCGGAGAGCCCCATCCGCGGGACCCGGGGGGCGTACCAACCGTTGTCCTCCAGACAGGCGAAGCCTGCCTCTGCGCACACCATGCCACCGTCGTCGACGTATTGGAGCAGGTTCTGCAGATCGGCGCTCGGGACCAACCACGGCATGGGAAGGTATACGACCTTGTACCGGCCGAGGTCGTCCGTCGTGCGGACCAGGTCGAAGTGGACGCTCTCCCTCCACAGGGCAGCCACAATCCCGTGGATGGCGTCGGTGTAAGACAGCGGCCTCACGGAAGACACGGCGACACTGGATTCGGGGCTGTAGAGCACCGCGTAGTCGGCGGCCGGCGGCCGTGCAGCCAGAAACAGCTGCTCGTTTCGGCGGATGGCCTGCACGAAGTCCTGGAGCTCGCGGGTGCGGTAGGTGGAGGCGCCGTCCATCTCGACGACGCCGAAGGTACCGACCTCGGGACCGACCCGCTCGGGCTTGAACTGCCAGGGCGACACGGAAGTGGCGCCGTGCGCGATGGTGCTCCAGAGGTTGTATCGCATCTCGCCGGGCCTGACGTGATCGTAGGAGTCCCCGATCCAGGCCGTTCCCCCGGGCACCTCGGTAACCCAGAATCCCCGTGGGTCCCCCCGCGTCGCCGACCGCTTGCACTCCAGATCGATGACTGGCCCGGCAAACTCCACCGGCGAGGCGTGGGGAGCCCCGACTGCCGTGTGGAGATGTCCTCCGAAGATGTCCGGTACTTTCGCCATGCTCCAGTCGTCCCAAATCCTTTCGCCGAGCAGGTCGAGCCTCGCCGTCCCCATGCTGCGCGTATCGGTGAGAATGGGATGTCCCGGGTCCGCTTCCCTGACCGTCTCGACGGCCCAGGACGCTATCTCGGTGGCTGACCAGAACCGGAACTCGGTGTAGAGAAGTTTGGCCGGCGTATCGCCGCGCGCGACGGGCGGCTTGATGTCCTGCCACGCGTTGTACTGCCGGCCGAGGAAGGCAGAGACTCGTTCCAGGGACCCGAAACGCCCCTCCAGCCACTTCCGGAACTTGGCGCTGGTATCCGGACAGGCACAGTTGTCGACGTCCGGCTCGTTCCATACCTTCCAGCAGAGCAGATTGGGCTTGTCCTCGAACTTGTCCACGGCGGCGCGTAGGAAGGGCTCCACGAGCTTGCGTAGTTCGAGGTTGTCCAGGCAGGGCCGCCAGCTATAGAGGTTGTGGATCGGGCTGCTGGTAAACGGGCGCGGCTGCCCGTCCAGCCCCACTTGTCGGAACTCGTCCCTCTCGGCCCAAGTGGGAACGGCCCACAGCTCCAGGTCGAGGACAACGTCCAGACCGTACTGCGCCGATAGGTCGACCAGCCTCTCCAGCTCGTCCCAGGCGTACGACCCCTGGCTGCGCTCCACGTAGGGCCACGTGACCCAGATGTAGATGTGGTCGAGGCCCAGCCTGGCCATGTGGGCAAGATCGGACTCCCATTCGCCCGGGGGTGGAGTGGGTGGGCGGTGGTACTGAATTCCCAGCGGGAAGCGTGCAGGTTCGATCTGAGAACCGGTCATGAGTAACTCCAGCCTTCCACGAGTTTACCGTAGATTGCACCCATAGTCAGCGCATGTCCGTATCGGCAAGACGATTCCGGACAGCCAGACGTTCGATGGCACGGTCGTGCTGAAACCGCCCCGGCTTACCCGACTTGCACAGTCGGTCTAAGAGGATGTGTGATAAGTCTTGGACATGTATTAGAATGGAGGTATGAAACGCAAACCATACCCCAGCGACCTGACCGACGAACAGTGGGATGTTCTGGCTTCCCTACTCCCATCAGCCAAGACCGGGGGAAGGCCACGTACTGTAGACCTACGGGAGGTCGTCAACGGCATTGTGTACGTTCTGCGCAACGGCTGCACGTGGCGAGCCCTGCCGCATGACCTCCCGCCTTGGGGCACCGTGTGGTGGTATTTTCGGGAATGGAGACAGGATGGTACATGGGAACGAGTCCATGAGGCCCTGCGGCCCAAAGTTCGGAAGGCCGAAGGCAGCAACCCAACACCTAGCGCGGCCATCATAGACAGCCAGTCTGTTAAGACGACGGAAAAAGGGGGCCTCGTGGCTATGACGCTGGCAAGAAGGTCAACGGTCGAAAGCGACACATCATTGTAGATACCATGGGGTTGCTGCTGGCGGTGGTAGTGCATCCTGCCAATATCCAGGATAGAGATGGAGCGAAGCTGGTCATCGATAAATTGATAGGGCGGTTTCCCCGCATGAGGTTGATCTGGGCCGATGCTGGCTATGCTGGAAAGCTGATCGAGTGGGTCTGGGCCCTGACAGGCTGGGCGCTCGAGATTGTCAAGCGCCCCAGGGACAGCCACCACTTTCAGGTGCTGCCGCGAAGATGGGTAGTTGAACGAACATTCGCGTGGCTCAGCAGGTGCCGTCGGCTGAGCAAGGACTACGAAGCTCTGTCCGATACAACGGAGGCCTGGATCCACATAGCTATGATTCATCTCATGCTCCGACGCTTAGCACCAACCTGATTTGAACTTCTCACACACCCTCTTAGACCGATCCGTCTCGGACGGCAGCCACTTCTCGAAGAAGCGCTGCCAATTGCGGTACATGACGTTCTCGACGTCGTCGTCTTTGTACCCGCGGTCCGACAGTACTTCGGCAACTCTCTGGTAGTCGACGACGGTGTCTATCTCGAACGGGGCCTCGGGCACACCCCCCTGCCCGTCGGTATCGCCGCCTATCGCCGCGTGTTCCGAGCTGCCGGCTAGCTGACACACGTGGTCGATGTGGTCCACGTAGTCCTCCAGGGTCACGGACTCGCGCGGAAAGACCTCCCACGGGCTGGGGATGCGCTCGCTCCAGTCGAGGCCGCCTTTGTATATCATCCAGGTGTCCATCGACGCCCCGATGACCCCTCCACGATCGATGACGGCCTTCAGAATGTCGTCGGGCTGCTGGCGCTCGCCCGGGGTGACGGCGCGGCAGTTCTGATGGCTGGCGAGCAGCGGTCCGCCGAATATCTCGAGCTCTTCGCGTACCGACGCGTCGGACGTGTGGGATACATCCAGGATCATACCGAGCTTGTCCATCTCTTCGAGCAGCGGCCTGGCCGGCGGAAAGAGGCCGCCGTCGGTGCCCGTGGCCGTGCCGTGAGAGTACGCGCTGAAACCATAGTGGGACAGGCTGACGACGCGCAGGCCGTCGTCCCACCACTCGCGGACCTGCTCGGGCCACACGATCGCGTCAGCGCCCTCCATACCGATCACGAAGCCGATCGGCAACTCGGAGTAGTCGGAGGCATTCGCCCATGCGTGCACGTGGGAGGCGAACGCCTCGCGGGTATCCAGGATGGCGGCTTCTCCCTGGGACGCCAGCAGTCGATAGTACGCAAGCTGGCCCATGGAGGCGGCATAGGCGAGGTTCTGGGTGCGGTACTCGCCGTGCGAATGGCCCGGCCTCTTGACGCATGAGCACACCTTGACGAGCGCCGCGGCTATCTGCGCCTTGCGCATCTCCGGAAGGCTGGCCATGGTGTAGGCGTCGGGCCAGCCTCCGTTCTTCACGACGCCCCGCTCAGCGGTGCGAATGCGGCTCAATTCCCAGGACAAGTCCCTGTCCCAGAAGAGCGCGCCGGTGGCCATTGGGTAGTCGCCGTCGATAATCAGCATGCGGTTCTTCCTCGTGGTTGGTTTGGGGATTATATACCTGCGTACTCTATGAGAATCAGGCCGTTCGCCTCCGTCCGTCTCTGGCTTAACCAAAACTTCTGGGGTAGTGTATGGGCAGGCGGACATGACCGACGTCGCACTGATAGGCGCTGGCACCCCCGCAAGAGCCGAGTAGGAGACGCCGAACCGGACCATCGCCAGTCTGTGATATCGTAGACTCGCTCGGGCCGCTCGGTGTTGGCACGTCGATCAGAGGAGACGCAGCATGACTACGCCACAGCAGAAGGCCCACTTCGACGATTTCGGGTTCCTCGTTCTCCGAAACACGTTCTCCCCCGAGGAGGTCGACGCCATCTACCGGGAGTGCGACGAGCTGTGGGAGCAGGACCGCGGAGGCGGGCCTCCCACCGGCCAGAACCAAGGCATCTCGGACATAGTGGAAATTGGAGAGGTGCTGACGCGGATGGTCGCCGACGACCGCCTGTTCGGCGCGGTCGAGGGTCTGCTGGGGCCGGGGTTCATGTGGAACGGCTCCGGGGGCAGCCTACAGTTCACGACTACCGAGACCCATTGGCACTCGGACAGGCCCGTCGAGCACGACTCCACCACGTTTAGCTGCAACCTCTACCTGAGCACGCTCAGGGCCGACACCGGTGCGTTCCGCCTCATACCCGGTTCGCACAAGTCGCCCCTCTACGACACGCTCCTCCCGCTGTCCGAGCAGGGCGACGAGACTACGCACGACGTCTACGGGGTCGATTGGACGGACATGCCGGGATACGCCGTAGACTGCGACCCGGGCGACATCGTCTTCTTCGACCAGAAGATCTACCACGGCGTGTTCGGGATGCAGCCGGACCGGCGCTACCTGAAGCTACGCTTCGTCCGAAAGCCGGAGACAGACGAGCAAATCGCGTCGTTCATGCGCTACGACGACAGGGGCAGCATGTACGAGCCTCAGCCGTCGTTCCTCAACAGCGACAACCCCAACATCAGGGCGATGGTGGACCCGCTGCTGGAGCTTCGCGCCCGGACCGAGTCGGACAGGGAGCGCTTCGACGCCCTGGGGGCGCGGGAGACGGGCCTCGAACGGATGCTCAGGGCACTCGATATCGAAGCCGAGGACCTGCCCGCGTCGTCGGACTGGCAGCACCACGTCGCCACTACTTCGGCCACGAAGTACCAGGGCATGATGTAGCGTTCGCGTCCGGGCACGGGACGACGCGTGGCCGGGCGCCAGCCGGGGGAGGCGTCCAATAGCCATGCAGATAGACGGCCGTGTAGCCATCGTGACCGGTGCGGGCCAGGGCATCGGGGAAGCCACGGCGAGGCTTTTCGCCGCCGAGGGCGCGTCGGTCGCGGCCGTAGACGTTAACGCGACGACCGGCGCCGCCGTCGCCGATGACATTCGGTGTGCCGGAGGCAGCGCGCGCTTCTTCCAAGCCGACGTGTCCGACGCCGGCGACGTGCGGCGGATGGCCGACCAGGCCGCCGACGCGCTCGGCGGGATCGACGTGCTCGTCAACGTCGCGGGGATACAGGGAATGGTGGCCGACGCGGTCGAGCTGCCCGAGGAGGAGTGGCGCCGCGTCGTGGACACCAACCTCACCAGCATTTACCTGTGCTCGAAGTACTGCATCCCGCACATGCTGAAGGCCGGCGGCGGGTCGATAGTCAACGTCGCCTCGGTCCAAAGCTACTTCAACATGCCCGGGTCCTCGGCGTACGCGGCTGCGAAGGGCGGCGTCGTGTCGCTGACGCGGGCGATGGCGTTGGACTTCGCGCGCCGGAGCGTTCGGGTCAACGCGGTCGCGCCTGGCTACATCGATACGCCTCTGCTGCGCGGGTTCGCGGAGGCGACCGGGGACGAGCAGGGCACGATCGACAAGTGGAACAACCGCATGCCGATCGGCCGACTGCAGACGCCCGCGGAAGTGGCCGAGGTCATACTGTTCCTGGCGAGCCCCAGGGCATCGGCCGTGACCGGGACGACCTACGTTGTCGACGGCGGCATGCTGACGGCCCAACCCACCTGGGAAGCGTAACCGTGGCGACCGTCAACTCGGTCCTCGGCCCTCTGGACACTCCTGCGGGACCGAGTCTGGTTTGGAATGGACCGCTACCCCGCGTCGGGGGCGAACGTGCCCACCGTAGAGGAGAGGAACCGGGTCATCAAGTCCCTGATCGACGCCGGTTGGGGCCACCGCATCATGCTGGGCCACGATTGGGACTCGTCGGTCGGCCTGTACTCAGAACAGGCGCGGTCGGCCAGGGACGCCGCCAACCCGGACAGGTACCTATTCATCACTCGGCACGTGGTCCCGGGGCTGAAGGCTCTCGGCATCGCCGGTGCAGACGTCCGCAGGTTGATGGTCGACAACCCACGGCGTTTCTTCGAGGGAAGAGCATAGGCCCCCGGCATGTCACGCTCCAGGGCGGAGCATGCCTCCACGAGGCGCGAGCCGCAATCGGTAGCGGTCCCTACTGCTCCATGTTGATGACTATGTTGTCCGGGCCTCGTGCGAGGAACTGTTCCGACGGTTCGTCGTAGGGGTTTTCCTCAATGTGCCACATGTGGGCCGGTACGAAGAGAAAGTCACCCGGTCCGGCCTCTATCCACTCCTTGAAGTCCTCGCCGTAGTGGACCCGGACGTGGCCCGATATCACGTATGCGGCGGTCTCGGCCTCTCCGTGCTGGTGAGGAGGGCCCTTGTGATTGGGGGCCGAAGTGACGGTGCCGAACCAGATCTTGCTGGCGCCGACCGCTGCCGCGTCGATCGCGGGACGACGCTCCATCCCCGGGGTCTGCGCCGTATCGCTTGGAGGACGAGTGCCGTGGACCACCCGGGGAACTTTGCGCTCGGTCTTCGTTGCCATAGTCTGGTCTCCCTGTCTGTTCGCCGCGACGCAAGCGCGTCAATCGGCCATATCGGTCGGAGCCGGCCACCGCGAGAAGCATAGGCCCTGAACGCCGTCAAGTCTACGGCGCTCTCTAGATTCCCCACCTGATTGGGCCGGCCCGCGTGACGGACTGCTCCCGGTGTCATAGTGGCCCACCCTGTCGGGGATGGATTCCCGCGTTCGCGAGAATGACGGAGGTGGGGGCTTTGGGGCTCGTCGTCTCAGGTGGCGCCCCCATCACTGCGGTGAAAGAATGGCCTGTTTGCCGAGTTGGGGCCAGGCGGCGGGTGCACCTGCCTTCTCCAGCCGCTGTTCGATGGGCAGACTCTCATCCCAGTGGTACGCTATGAAGCGCATGCCGTTGGTCTCCTTCGACTCGTCGGATGCGAGCCAGACCGCGGGCGCCTGCATCACCTCCGGTCGGATCAGTGCCGCCCGGTCGTACCCGATGTCCGGGGCGACCATGTTGGTGTCGGTCGTTCCGCCCGGGATCAGAACGTTGGCCGTCACCCCGGTGCCCTCCAACTCTCGCGCCATGAGCGCGACGAGGGCCTCGTGGGCAGCCTTCGAGGGGCCGTAGGGACACATCCCCTCCCGATACATGGAGTCTACGCTGGTGGTGACGCCTACGATCCGGCCCCATTTTTGGGCCAGCATGTGGCCCGCACAGGCCCGGGCCATGTAGAACGGCCCGCTGGAGTTGACGGCAACTACTCTGCTCCACGTCTCCGGTGTGATGTCCCAGAAGCTGGTCCGGTTGCAGACAGCGGTCCTGGAGGAATGAATTATCCCCGCGTTGTTGATGAGGATATGGAGACCTCCGAGCGCGGCTATCGTCTTGCGGACCGCTTCGTCGGCGCCATCGGGGTCCGACACATCGCAGACCAGGGCCAGGACGCAGTCATCCCCACCGACCCGCCGGACATGGGCAGCGGTCTGCTCGAGCCAGTCTTCGTTGACGTCCAGCATCGCGACTCGGGCCCCGGCCCGCACGAGTGCCAGGGTCATGGCGCGGCCCATGCCTATGGGGCTGCCTGCGCCGGTTACGATCGCGACTCTTCCGGATAGCGGCTGGTTTTGCATCTCTCCTTCCTCAATTGTCTTTCTGTACAAGGCCTACTTTGCCGTCAGCGATGTTCTTCCTCAAGCATCCTAAGCCCGAATCCACCGATGGACATGGATGGACGGCGTGAGGACAGTGGAAGAGGAGTGAGGGAGTTACAGGGGCGATGATCCGGGCTCGAATTCGGGTAGACGGGAGGTTGGCGGGGGGTCTGCAGGCGCTTTTGGGGGCGCCAATGGCGGTCTGCGATGGGCGCTGTGGGACAAGATGAGGACAGAGGACGCGGCAAGAGGCGCTCGCGGACCAGGGTGGCGCGAGTTGGCGGGGACGTTCAGTTGGCCTGATGGCGGGTCAGTGGCAAACGGGCGCCGTCAGGTCGGGAGTGGAATGGCTCGCAATCGAGCCAGGGCGCGAGTGAACTGGGTTTCCCAAGGCCAGCCCTGTGGCAGATGCAAAGTGAGGCGACGGGCCGAGCGGGTGAGCCGTCCGGCCAGGGAGAAGAAGCGCCGCCGGAGGGTCCTGGTGGTCACCACCCCCTCGCCCAGACCGATGCGGGCTGTCCAGCGGGCCAGGTTGTGGGCCATCACCTGGACCGCCAGCCAGGCGGCGTTGGCGGCGAAGCGGCCCGAGGGGAGATGGTTGAGTCCGACGCCGTACTTCAGGTCTCGGATGGCATTCTCGATCTCGGCGTGGCGGCGGTGGTCGGCCTCCAGTTCCAGGGTCTCCCCGTCCCGGTCGGTGATGAAGCCGTGATAGCTGTAGGTGGCGAAGAGGGCCAGTTGGGAACCGGGCGTGGGCTTCACCCGCCGCACGATGAGCCGTACCGGCGCGGCGTCGGGCTCACTCTGGAAGGGGGTGTAGGTGATCTCGGCCACATCGGCGGCGCCGTCCATCCAGTAGGGAACCGGCGTCCAGGCATCTTCGGGTATCGCCTCGATGAGATTGTGCAGGCTTTTGTGCTGGCGGATGGTGATGGAGAAGCGCACGTCCAGCTTGCGGCAGACGACGACCAGGGCGTGGGTGTAGAAGCCGCTGTCGGCCCGCACCGTGAGTTGTCCCCTGGCCCCGCCGTAGCGCACCCGCCCCACCGTTTCCCGCAGGAAGTGGGCGGCGCCGCGGGCGGTGTTGGCGCGGCCCTCACGCAGCCGGGCCATCAGCACGTCGCCGGTTCCGGCGGCAATGGCCAGCAGCGGGTGATAGCCCCGCTTGCCGGTATAGCCGTGGTGGCGGGCGCCCTCCTTGGCCAGTCCGTAGGTCTCGCAGATCGTCGAATCAAGGTCGATGGTGAACGGTGCGTCGCTGGGTCCGGCCCCAGCCCCCCAGGCCTGGGCCAGCAGCTCCCGGCTCACCCGGTCCAGTTGGCGGACATGGCCCCACCGGAAACTGCGCAGGAAGGTGCCCAGGGTGGAGGGCGCCTTGACCGTGCCGCCCAGGGTGCGGGCTGTCCCCCCGGTGCGCAACACATCGGCGTCGTCAATACAGTCGCCGCCAGCCAGCGCAGACGCAACCAGGGTCATCATCTTGTCGCCCGTGTTGGCCCGGCCCGGCGCATTGCCCAGGTCGAGGCACTGCTGGACGAGTTGGGGCAGGCCGAGGCGCAGGGCGAGGGTGGCCGGAAGGATCAGCCCGGCATTGGCCTCCAGGCGGTGATCGTCGAAGGCGATACGGATGCGGTCGGGGTGGTGGCGTGGTAGCATCTATTGGGTGCTCCTTTTCTGGGGTGGGTTTCGTGTTTCAAAACCATTATCCCAGATTCACAGGAGCACCCTCTTGCCGCTTCAGGACACTGACCCGACGCCCTCCTTCGGTGGATTCGAGCTAAGTGCGCGATCTCGAGGCTGGATGTCCGGGCGCAGCGATGAAAAGCGCCTCGTCGCTGGAGTGCACGCCGCCGCCGCGGCCTTCTTGCAGCCAAGGCGATGAAGCGTCACACGCGCCTTGCCCTGCCCGGTGCAGGCGGAATAGAATCCCTGCGCGAACGCACCTATCAGATTCCATGGACTTCCAGCCGATCATCGCAACGGTCTTCGCGGCGTACTTCCTGACGCTGATCGGCATCGCCGTCTTCCGCGCAAACCGGATGCGGGAGATGTCGGACTACGTGCTCGCCGGCAGGCGGATGAGCAGCTTCACGTCGGCGTTGAGCGCCAGTTCGTCCACCACCAGCGGCTGGACGATGCTGGTGTTTCCGGCGCTGGCTTTCTCAGAGGGGACGGTGCACTTGTGGACGACGGCGAGCCTCGTCCTGGGCGCGTGGTTCACCTGGACGCTCCTCGGAAAACGGCTGCGGCGCTACACGATATTGGAGGAGTCGCTCACGCTCCCGGACTTCTTCGAGAAGCGCTTCGTGGACGGAACGGGAACGCTGCGAACCGTCTCCGCGGCGCTGACGATCTTTCTTCATCATGTTCTACGTGAACTCAGGGTTAATCGGCGGGGCGAAGCTGCTGGAGACGATCTTCGGCCTGGAGCACAACCCGAGCGTGCTGATAACCCTCGTGGCCGTCTCGTCCTACACGTTCATCGGCGGCTTCATGGCCGTCTCCCGGACGGACGTGTTCTAGGCGATGGTCATGCTGGTGAGCTTCATCATCCTGCCGCTGACGCTGATCTTCGCCACAGCGGAGCCGTTCACGGGGACCGGGCAGCCCCCAGGCTTCCTCAACCCGCTGACCGACGCGGCCGGCGACCCCATCACGTTCGTATTCGTCCTTTCGACCGCCGGCTGCGCCTTCGGTTCCCAGCGCATACTTCAGCGCTTCATGGCGATAGAGAGCGAAGAAAAGATGAACACCAGCCGCAACATCGGTGTCACGTGGATCGTGTTCATCTTCTCGTTCGGATTTCTCTTGGGTCTGGTGGCGCGCCCCGCCCTCATGGAGATGGGCCTCATGGGAGAGCTGACCGGGGACGAGGGCCTGTTCGACCCGGAACGCGTGTACTTCGTGGCCGCGGAGGCATTCTATTTGCCCGTTTTCACCGGCCTGCTGCTCACGGGAGTGGTCGCGGCGATCATGAGCACGGCGGACTCGCAGTTGCTGCTGGGCTCCGCCATCGCCACAGACGACCTCCCTCTGATGAAACGCGTCGCGCAGCGGCTGGAGAACGCGCACGTGCTGGCAGCATCCGGCAGGGTGTGGCTGGGCCGGTTCCTGCTGCTGACGATCGGCGGGGCCGCGGGGGTCTCCGCGATCGTCGCGCCGGACTCGATAGCCAGCGTCGTAGCTTACGCCTGGGGCGGCATGGGGGCGGCATTCGGGCCGGTCACCATCCTTGCGCGCTACTGGCGCAGGTTCAACTTCTGGGGCGCACTCGCGTCCATCATCGTGGGCGCCGTGACGGTCAGCATCTGGCAGCTCAGCTCGGAGGGCCCCTGGGGAATGTTCGACATGGAGATCGCAACTGCGCCCGGCTCCACCAGCATCGCCATGTGTCCCCTGCGCAGGGGCATCAGCGGACGGGTGCGGGTATCCCTGGCTGGCCACAGGGTGTCCGTGATCTCCGTGCTGGCCCACAGTCCCGACCGCCGCGCCTCCGCCGCTGCGGCGACGGGATCGACGGAGCGGGTGGTGAACAGGATGTCGCCCGACGGCGTGGTCTTCGGGGTGAACGGCGGATAGTGTTCGGAGCGCATCGGCTCCGGCTCTCCCACCGCCCATTCCAGGACCATCCGCTCGGCGTTGGGGTCGGGGGTCGGGTCAGCCTTGCGGTAGGCCATGAGCGTCACCTGGTCGAAGACCTCCCGTTCCGGGTCCGGGAAGGCCCAGCAGCGGAGGTTCCGGTAGTGAGTTGACAGGTAGCGGGCCGAGACCCCCAGCCGCTGGCGGGGAACGATGAACACCAGCAGGCCCCCATCTGCCAGGTAGCGCGTGCAGTGGGTCAGGAAGGCGTGCTCCGTCCGCTTGTCTTCCGAGTCATGGTCGTACGGTGGATTCAAGAGGAGCAGCCCGAAGGCCCCGTTCGCTATGGACGTGGCGAACAGGTCCGAGGCCAGGGTGCGGTGGAGCCGCTTCTCGGCCTCCTCGGCCCTGTCCCGGTGCAGCTCCACGCCGTAGGTCTCGATGGACAGAGCCTGCCCCGTACGCGATACGGGGGCGTTGGGCCTGTCCAGGCGCTCGGCCAACCGCTCAAGAGCGTCCCCGGCCCCGCAGCAGGGGTCGAGGACGCGGATGGTCTCCCGGCCCCGGTGGTAGTAGCCGGTGGGGGTGTGTATCAACTCGGCGATCAGGTCCACGACCCTGGGCGGAGTCGGGTAAAAGCCCCCTTTTGCTTGTGCGGCGAGTCTCATGTCGTCTCTCCTTTCTCTGTGCCGCTTCAGGCGGCGATGGCTATGTTCTCTTGGGATGCCCGCACCCCGATCACTTCGCCGACGCCCACGTTCCTCTGATAGCAGAGGACCTGGTGCGTCTTCATGGCCTCGGCGCAGGCGGTGCAGAAGGCGGTGATGAGCTCGGCGTGCCGGGCCACCACCACCCGCTTGACCAGGACGAAACCGCCCTCCGAGGTGCGGTGGCGGTAGAGCTGCTCGTAGGGGTCCCGCCGCTCCTCCTCAGTGGCGGGCCGGTAGAAATGGGGCTGTCCCGACTGGCAGAGGTGCTGCGCCCCGCTGTGCTTGCAGTAGCGGCAGGTCGTCCCGTCCGGGGAGAAGCGCCGCCGGGCGCCCCCGTTCCGGTTCTGCCTGCGCTTGTTCCTGCGCGTGGCCTTCTTCAGTGTCCTATCCATCGCTGGCCTCCTTCTCCCTGGGCAGGGTGAGCCAGCCCGACGCCACCGCATCGGACAGGTCTTCCCGGAGCTTGTCGGCCTTGGGGGAGCACCTGTAGGCGGAGACGCCCACGCTCTGGAGAGGAACTATCTCCCCGTTGTCGATGCCCCGTTCCCAGAGCCAGTCTGCCCAAGAGCCGTGCAGGGGCAGCGGGCTGCGCTTGTCGAGGAAACGGTGGTGGAGCGCAGGGGCGTCCTCCTCCGACTGCGCCAGCAGCAGGAAGGAGTCCTTCTCGTAGCTGAACTCCGCGGTCCGCGTGTATACCAATGCGTGCCAGCCGCCGGAGACCGGCAGCCGGGCGATCTTGGTCGTCCAGGTGCCGACGGTCTCGTAGGGAACGACGCACCGCTGATACCCGCCTGAGAGCGCCATCCCGTCCGCGCCCTTGATGATGTGGGCAACGTCCAGGGGTTGCTTGAGCAGCGACGCCCAGATCGCCTTGAGCGCCGTCTGGGAGCCGACCATCGAAACGAACCAGAGGCCGTCGGTGTCGGGGTCGCGGGCGAAGGCGTCGGCGGTGGCCGAGAAGCCCCCCGCCGTGATGGTGTACAGAGCCTGCCCCATGCCGGATGCGGAGTCTTCGGGGTCGATGATGTGGGTCGCAAGCATGGTGAATCTCCTTCCTTATAAGTGTTGCGTGATGCGCGGGGAAGCGAGTCCCCCGCGTGAGGGCCGGACGGCGCTGGGCCGCCGGTCTTGGGCCGTCAGGCCATCAGGCCCCGCTCCTTGAGGCTGACGAACTTCTCGCCGCCGATGACGACGTGATCGAGGAGCTCGACGCCCAGGAGCTTGGCCGCCTGCGTCAGGTCGCGGGTGCAGGCCACGTCCTCCGGGCTGGGCGTCGGGTCGCCGGAGGGGTGATTGTGGCTGATGATGATGCTGGGAACGGCTTCAAGGACGGCGGGGCGCAGCACCTCGGCGGTCCGGACGATGGCCGAGTTGACGTTGCCCTGGTAAACGACCCGCTGGCCGACGACGAGGTTCCTAGTGTCCTGTACCCGAAGTACGCTGGCAAAAGCGGGCCACGCTGGCCAGGATTTCGTCAGCGGTCTTGGTCCATACGAAGGGCTTGGGGTCTTCGTTGGTGATGTCCAGGTAGCGGTAGATGTCAGCCTCGAGTTCGGCGCTGCTCTGATGCACGCCCCGGCGCAACTGCTTTTCGGTGAGCAGACCGAACCAGCGCTCCACCAGATTCAGCCAGGAGGCGCTGGTGGGCGTGAAATGGATATGGAAGCGGGGCCGCTTGGCGAACCAGTTCCGGATCAGCGCCGTCTTGTGGGTGGCGTAGTTGTCGGCAATCAGGTGCACGTCCAACTCGGCGGGCACCTCGGACTCTATGGCATCGAGAAACTTGCGGAACTCCAGGGCCCGGTGGCGGCGGTGGCACTGGCCAATCACCTGACCGGTCCTGGCGTCCAAAGCGGCGAAGAGGGACGTGGTGCCGTGGCGCACGTAATCATGGGTGCGCCGCTCGGCCTGGCCCGGACGCATGGGCAAAAGCGGCCTGGTGCGGTCCAGGGCTTGGATCTGGGACTTCTCGTCCACGCACAAGACCAGCGCCCGGTCCGGAGGGTTGAGGTAGAGCCCCACAATATCCCGCACCTTCTCGATGAAGAGGGGGTCCGCCGACAGCTTGAAGGTCTCGGTGCGGTGGGGTTGCAGCGCGAAGGCACGCCAGATGCGGCTCACGGTGTTGTGGCTCAGACCGGAACGCCGGGCCATGGACCGGGTGCTCCAGTGTGTAGCATCCTTCGGTGTGGTCTCCAGGGTCAGCGTCACGACCCTCTCAACGTCAGCATCGGTGACAGTGCGGGGTCTGCCAGGCCTTGCTTCATCCACCAGTCCGTCCAGTCGACTCTCCAAGAACCGAGACCTCCACTTGCCAACCGTCGCTTGCGACACTCTCAACTCCGCGGCCACAGCGGTGTTCGTCTTGCCCTTAGAACATTCCACAACCATTCGGGCCCGCTGGGCCAACGCTTGCGCCGTCTTGGGCCTGCGCGCCCACTGTCCCAGTGTCTCCCTTTCATCGTCGCTGAGCGTCAACGGTGGGGTTGGTCGACCAAGACGCATGTGAATCCTCCTCACATGAACTCTCAGGAGAATACCAGCTACCGAACACTTATACCACTAACTTCAGAGACAGGCCACTAGTGTTGAGGAGCAGCACCCGGAGCTGTTCCTGGGCGAGCGGGGCCATCTCCGGCCCCAGCAGCCTGCGCACGTCGTCGGGGCAGTTGATGGCGGGCAGGTCATCCGGGCGCTCAGGCTGGGTCTCGACCTCGTAGCGCATGGCGATCTCGCCCAGCAGGTGCAGGTTGCTGCGCAGGGCGTCGAGCAGCGTGTCGGTCTGTTGTGCGGTGATGGCGGTCATGTCGGCCTCCTTGCGTATCGGTTAGAACAGAGAGCGGGGCCGCCCCTGTAGTGGGAAGCGGCCCCGTGGTTGCGCCTTCGGGAAGGCGTCGCTCTGCGGTTGTGGGACTAGATCTGCGGTTGTGGGACTAGAAGGGAGAGGCGCCGACCGGCTGCTCGATGTCCGAGGCGTCGCCGTTGCCGTTGCGGGAGTCGAGGAACACGACCTCGGAGGCGTGTATCTCGGTGCGGTGGCGGCGCTGGCCGTCGTCGCCCTCCCAGCTGTTCTGGACGAGGCGGCCCGCGACGTAGACGCGCTGGCCCGTCCCGACGTACTGGTTCACGGCCTCCGCGGTGGCGCCCCAGACCACGATGTTGTGCCAATCCGTCTCCGTCTCCGCGTCCTTGCGGTAGCGGTCCGTCGCCAGCCGCAGCTTGGTGACGGCGGCGCCGCCGGGGGTGTACTGCATCTCCGGGTCCGTTCCGACCCTGCCCAAAAGCTCGACTTTGTTGATGGTGCGTGACATGTGATTCTCCTTGTGTGTGTAGTAGCGCGGTCTTGCCGCGCCCGGTTGAATGAAAGCGGGGCCGGACTTCCCAATAGAGGGAAGACGGCCCTGTCCTGCGCTCCCACTTCGGAGCGTCTAGCTGAACTCGATGTGCGGCAGCCCAGGCCCCGGCTCGTCGAAGAGCTTGTCGGGGTCGAAGGATTCGACCGTCCGACCACCAGGCCGCTAGCTTCCCCTCCTGATTTCGCCGATGGTCTTCGGCTCCCAGTACAGGTCGCGCTCCACGGCGGGGACATTGCCGAACACCGTTGCCTCCGCCAGTTCGGTGAGGGAGGAGTACCCGATCTCGGTCTCAAACCCCTCGACGAGACCGAAGCACAGTCCGGTCTCCGGCTCCCACTCGGTGATGTACCAGCGCCAGCCTGTGTAGGGGCTGAACAGCCTGGTTGGGGCGAGCACGTCGTCGAAGTCGTCGACGTTCTCGTTGGCTCCGAGAGTGGGGATGGTCTCCCCCAGTTCCTTGGTCATGAGCTTGTGCCTGCGGCGCCCGCTGTGGCGGTCCTGCCAGATCGCGGCGGTCGAGGTGGTTCCCTTTTCGTCAAGCATGTCGTCTCCTCCTATGGGGGTGGTATGGGACTCGGCGGGGCCGTCCCTGTAGAGGGGAACAGGCCCCGTGTTGCGCTCCCGTGGGGTAACGTCTAGCTGACCCGCAGGTACTCGGAGACGTTCTCGGTGACGATCTCCGAGCGGGTCTCCGGGTCCAGCAGGTTGTTCAGCCTCTTGTAGTCCACCGAGTAGCGGCGGGACTTCACCATGCCCACGGAGCGGGTCTTCTCCCGCCCTTCGAGCTTCGCCTTGTCCACGCCCTGCTGCCCCAACCAGGCCCGGAGCTTCTCCAACACCCACCGCTTCTCGTCCTCGAACTCCCGGATGGTGTCCTGTATCTCCTCGTACTCGTGGAGCGCGTTCCGCGCCTCCTCGTCGGTCAGCGGCTCCAGAGGCTCGGTGTCCTCGGCGGGTTCCGCCTCCCCCTCGGCCTCCGCCGCCATCCCCGGCAGGCAGGCGTTGAGGAAGGGGCAGGACTTGCAATGCCAGTCCTGGGCGGTAAAGTCCCGTTCAGGCAGCGCGTCGGGGTCCGGTCCGTTGAGGACGAGGTGAGCGCCCAGCTCCCCCAGCCATTCGTAGGCCCGCTCCAGGGCCTGTCTCCACCCGTGCCGCCGGGATGACCTTGTAGTCCCACTGGCGGCTGCCGGTGTCCATCGTGGCGATCACGGCGTCCCGCATCTCGCCGAAGGTCCCCAGGGTGTAGAAGGCGGCCTGGGCCACCGACGCCGGGTGGCTGCGCTCCGCGCCCAGGGTGCGCCATCGCTTAAACGCCTCCGGCCCCCTGGTCTTGACCTCGATGACGCTGGGATTGTCTCCGAAGATGGGCGTCACCCCCGTGGCGTCGGGGTGTCCCGTCACCACCATGTTGGGGCCGATGCTCACCGACACCTGCTTCGGGTCCTGGGGGTCGGCGGGAGTAACCACCCAACCTGCCCGCTCCATCGTCCCCAGCACCACCGGCTCCAGGGCATTGCCCGCTTCGAGCACCGTCAGCGTCTCGGCGGTGGTGGGGTTGGCGGCTTCGTAGCCTGTCGCCGCGTACCAGAGGGCGCGGCGGCAGTTGCCCGCCGCCGATGCCCGGACTTCCAGGTTGCCGTCGGCGTCGAACCGCGCCGCCGGGCGGGAGTAGACTTCCGCCTTGCTGTCCATCGTCTTCGTTGTCATGTCGTGCTCCTTCCTTTGTCATGGTGTCCTGTAAATGAGGCTTGTCCGTACTCCGATACGGGAAGCGGGCCCGCCCCGTATGTGGAGACAGCCCGGTGGTTGCGTCCTGCGTCCGTTGCCCGCGCCGCTTCAGGCGGCCCTGGCTGCTTCGGCGTCCTTCACCTCCTCTCCGGCCTTCAGGTGTTACTTCAGCACGTGGGCGATGCCGTCGCCCAAGCCGAGCACCCATACCGACCCGCCGTCTGCGAGCCGATTGGCGAAGGGCTGCATCTCCTGGATGCCCTGGCACTGGTCGATGATCTCGGCTAGGGGCGTTCCCCGCCGCAGGTGCAGCGAGATCAGGCGGCAGGCCAGTTCGGTGACCCCGTGCTGGAACGAGCCGCCCTTCCCCATGTGCCCAAAGACCTCGAAGGGCTCGCCGTCCTCGTCCGTCGAGACGGTGACGTAGAGGTTGCCGATCTCGGTGCTGAGCTTGGTGGTCGTGCTGGGCAGGCTGCGGGGCCTAGGCCGCGTGGTCGTAGCCATCGCCCGCCCCCTTTCCCCAGAGATAGGGCAGCGCGGGGGCGTACCGCTCGAAGTATTCGGCGGTCCTGAGCGCCGCCTCCCGTTCCCGGTCGTCGCCGAGGCCCAGCAGCGTCCTGACGATGGACTCCTCGCAGTCCTCTTCCGCGAAGGTCGCGTTGAACATGGCGTCCCGGACACAGTCGGGCAGCGAGTTCCACCGCTCTCGGCTGAGCTTCAGCCCGCCGTGGCCAGCGGTGGACACCCGCCAGACGCCCTCGGCCAGCTCCTCGATGTCCTGGGGAGTCCCCCAGGGCGTGTGCATCGTCGTCTCCGTCATTCCGTTCCTCCTTGTCCTGTAGATGGAGAGCGGGGCCGCCCACGAAAGGACAGGCCCCGCTCGATTCCGGCCCTCGAATCCCTGGGCGGACTAGGCCGCCTTCGCCTGCCGCATCTGCTGGAGTTTCTCGGTCGCCCCCTCGATGAGGGGCGTCAGCGCCGGGGCGGGCAGCTCGTCCAGGTCCTTGCCCGTCTGCCTCTTCACGGCATTCCTCACCTGCGCCTCGTCGAACCCCTGCGCGACGCCCAGCTCGACGAGCCGCTTGCGCAGCGTGAGCACGGAGGTGTCGTCGCCGCGATTGGCCGCGCCCCCGGACTGCCCGTTGGCCGAGCGGGGCTTCCGTTCCGGCTTGGGCGGGACGTTCGTCGTCGGCTGGTCTCCGTAGAGGCCATTGCCAAACCGGTCCCCGAAGCTCCTGAGCGCCCGCTTCATGCCGTCGGTCACCGCCCCTTTGCAGGCGGTCTCGTGGCCCTCGGCGGTCTCCTCGGCCACGGCGTGGAAGCCCACGTCGGTGCGGGGCGGCGCGCCGGGGACGGTGACCCGCACCGGGGCGCTGTAGGCTCGGATGCGCTTCACCTCGCCGGTCTTGGCATCGACGTTCTCGATCTCCCGCAGGGTCACGTCCCCTGCCAACTCGTATCCCCAGCCGGCGAATCCGAACACGCTGTTGGCCTCATCGATGACCGTGTGGCCCTCGATGTACGAGTAGGTGCGTCCGGCGCGGCCCTTGCGCTGGGAGACCAGCGCGGGGTCGTGGCCGTTGAGAGCGGCGATGTCCTTGTGGACGCCGTTGCTGCTGCCGCTGCCGTTGGTGTGCGTTCCGTTCTGCATGTCGAGTCTCCTTCTTGTGTGGTGTTGTGTCCTGTAGCGGATGAGCGATGCGGCTGCCCCTACGGGAAGCCGTGCGCGGGCAAGGCCCGTCGTGAATTGGGCATAGGTCCTCCCCCGATCGGAGTCGGGGGCAGGCTCTGGGTGGTGAGAGTGGGATGGGGATGAACCGGGAGCGAGTCCCGCAAGCAAGGCCGGAGCGGGTGAAGCTCCGGTAGAGGGGAAGCGGTGTGGGGAGTGGGAAGCCGCTAGCGAACGGAGCGTGCCGCCCGTGCGAGCAGGCGCAGGAAGAGGGCGCGGCCGTGTGGCAAGGCGGCAAGATCGGCCACGTCGCCGACGCCATCGGGGAGGATGACGGCGGCGGCCCTGGGTCCGAGCAGGGTCTGAAGCCGTTCCGGCGCCTCGCGGCCCGCGTCGTCGGCGTCGAAGGCGAGGAAGACCCGGGGGCAGCCCCGCAAGCCCTCCGCCACCTTCTCGACTCCCTGGGCGCCCAGGGAGTCGACGGCGGGGACGCCCCAGCCGGTAAGGGTGAGCCAGTCGAAGACCCCCTCGGCAACCACCGCGAAGGGCGGCGCGGGGCAGAGACGCCCAAGCCCAAGCACCGGCTTGGGGCTGGGAAGCGCCTGGAACCGGGGCGTCCGGTCGGGGTCTATTGCCCGCCCGACAAGCCAGCGGACGAGGCCGCCGGAGGCGTCGGGGACGACCACCATCCCGGCGAACCGCTCCGCGCCTCGCTCCATGAACAGGCCGCAGTCCCTGAGCCGGTCGGAGGCGAAGCCGTCCGCCTCAAGGGCCTGACGCAGCCCGTGCCCCGGCGCGTAGCCGAGGCCAAGACGGGCCGCGGCGTCAAGACCGACGCCCCGCGAGGCCAGGTACTCCCAGGCAACGGGGCTGCGCCGGAGCTGCCCGGCGTAGAACCGCGCCGCCGCCGTCAGCAGGGCCGGGTCCCGTGGCGGGACCACAACGTCTCTGGGGCGACGGGATGCGGCGGGGGCGCGTGGGAGTGGCCGCAGCCACCCCGGCCCCGCTGCACAGCCACCGGATCGCTTCGGGCAGGCGCAGGTTCTCGGCCCGCTGGATGAAGTCCAGCACGTCGCCGCCGAGACCGCACCCGAAGCAGTTCGCTCAGGTTGCGTCTGCATGTCGTCTTAGGTCCTGCCTCTACGCCTGGCTTGGCTCGTTGCCGCGCTCGTCATCGGGGGAGTACCGGCTTGGTGGAGTGCGGCATATCCCTGTCTACTGGAAACTATCCCTGTCTCATGGATACAGAGATTCCGATGGCTCCACCCTCGCCCTACCGTGAGCGGGTGGTTGTACTTGCGACGCTTCAATCAGCAGTTTCTTTCGTGACCATAACGACACTCTGGCTAGCAGCGCACGGTTCAGTAGGGTGTCCGCCGCCACATTGTCGGGAAGGCTTCAGACACGGTTCCGCCTCTGGCCCCCGTGCCTGCTTCCCTAGCCACCGGCCCACTCCTGGCCGGGTTCCACACGCTTGGAACACTCAACCCATGCGCTTCTTGGCGCACCCATGAGGCTGTACTGGACGACGCCCCGATACTCCGACTGGTACCTTTCCACGATGGAGTAGTCCTCGTCGTGGATCAGGAAACTGTGGTGTGTCGGTTTGCCGTTGTGCATGTAGGCTTGGCAGTGTTGTTCGATGACATGGGTAGGGACCCGCAATCCGATTCGGCCATTGACCCTGCGCCGACCTGTAGGGTCGAGCTGGTCGTTGGCCTGTTGGTTCACGAGTTCGTAGCCGAGGAACCGCGCCGCCTGGCTGGTGGCGTGGGTTATGAGAGTTTTCTCCTTGGATAGCTCCAGCTTGAGCGTGTCGCACAGGAACGTCTCCAAGGACTCTTTTACCTGTTTGGCTTCGGCCTTTGGCCCGATGAAGCCCAGCACGAAGTCGTCCGCGTAGCGCACGTATCGTAACCGCCGGTAGTCCGGGTCGTGGGGGTCGCGTGACGGTAGTTGTTGCATCTGCTTGCGCAGTTCTGCCGCCAAGCTGTGGTGTCCCACCTTCCGGTGGTAGGCCATGCGGTCACTCAGGCGTGTGTACTCGCGGTTGGGTCTTCGGTCTGTGCCTCGGGTGTGGGCTGGAATCAGCACGTTTTCGACAAACTTATCCAACCGGTCTAGGTAGATGTTGGCGAGGATGGGGCTGACCACGCCGCCTTGCGGCGTACCGCTCAGCGTGCGGCCATACTTCCAATCCTCAACGTAGCCCGCTTTCAGTAGGTACTTGAGCAGGCGCAGGAATCGGTTGTCGTGGAGCTTCTCGCCGAGCACCGACAACAGGACATCGTGGTCGATGTTGTCGAAGCACCCTTTGATGTCGCCCTCGACGAACCAGCGGACACCAGACCAGTAGTCCACCACGTTGCTCAAGGCGGTGTGGCAGCCCCGGCCGGGCCGGAAGCCATGGGAGCGGTCGGAAAACTGCGGCTCGTAGTAGGCTTCCAGAATCATCCGGATGACCTCTTGCAGCAGCTTGTCCGGCCCCGTCGGTATGCCCAAGGGGCGGGTCTTGCCGTTAGGCTTGGGAATGTTGACCCGTCGCACCGGCGTCCATCGGAACCGCTCGTAACGAAGTTCGTCGATGATACGGTCGATTTTCGCCAGTGACATACCGTCCATGGTCTCTGCGGTGACTCCCTTGGTCGTGGCTCCCTGGTTTGAGTAGATACGACCGTAGGCCCGCAGGTAGAGGTTCCGGTTGTAAAGTAGCCGAGATGTTCTCCAGCGGCAATCCTCGTTCTCCGCGTTCGCGTATGACGTTCAATACAGTTTCGGCGTTTTGCATTATGCAGACCTCTCTGTTGTATTCCGTCGAACCACCTGTCCTCCTTCGCCATGTGGACGGCTTTCCCGTCCTCGGACTACTACGAGGACTCCGTGACCATAGGGGTCGCCCCCCGTAGGCCATCCCCCAAATCCACCGGCAGATTGATGTGTGCGGTTGTTGGTGGCACTTTGACGGATGTCGGGCCGGTTAGGGGACCGTCTGGGCGTTCGGAGATGCGTGTCGAGGTGGTCTGGGAAGGCCGTTTGGGGATGTTGAGGGCGTCTGCGGCCCTTGTGCGGTAGAAGGATGGCGAGGCGCATCCACCGGACGGGATCCGGCCGCTTCGGGTCGAGATGATTTGGTTGTGGGAAGGTCGAACTACGGTGGGGCTGGTAGTGCCAGCATCTTGGCGCGAGCTTTGAGTAGCAGGTTGTATGAAGGGTGTCCTCTGGGCAGGCGGATGATCATCCTCCTGCCATGATGCACGACTCGTCCGGCAGGCCCGATCAGGCCGAATCGCACGGCCTTGAGCCGTCTGCTTAGCCACTCGGTGCCCAACGCCAAGCGCTTCAGCGCCGAGTTGAGAGCCTGCCCCGTAGCCCCATACGGGGTTGAACGCCAGTACCGCTATCGCCCACCACGCGGCATTGGCCCCGAACAGACCCGACGGCAGCCGACCGCCAGCGAGGTCTTCCTTGAGCACCCCGTGCACCTCCTCACCCTTCCCACACCTCTGCCTGTACCACCCGATCAGCTTGTCCCCTGGGAGACCACGGTTGGTCACCAATGCTGTGACCTTGTACCACCCTCGCCCCGACATCTCCATGACGGGGACCGACAACTGCAGGTGAGCCTCCATCCCTGGCATAGGCGGCTTGCGCAGCAACTTTCTGATCGCTATGAAACGGTACTCAGGACTACTCTTTTTGTGACCTATCCAGTTGGGTACGAAGTTCACCTCCGCCCACTGTTGTCCCGTTTCCAATCATGGCCCACCACACTCTGTTTGAGTTCATGCCAATCGCCCTCCGGCACAGAGTCGATCGCCCGCTTCAACTCCGGCGTAACATCGGCGCCGACGGCGAACTCGATCACCCCGAAGCGTTCGTCCCTGCCCTCGGCGCAGTACCGCAGCAACTCCCGCTGGTAACCCGCCGTGTCCGACCTCAGCAGCACCTCTTCGACTCCTCTGGGCAGATACTCCAATGACTCCCGCAGCACCCGAAGCTGCTGGTGGCCCGCAGGTACGTTGCCGTCTCGAAACTCCGAGTGCACAATCTGGTCGGCTTCGGCCCAGTACGTCGTCAGAGGCTGATACGCCCTGTACTTGTCGTAGCAATAGCTCGCCTGCCTCTTGTGGGTCTCGATCAGCGTCGCGTCCATATCCAACGTTGCTTGCTTATGCCCAGCATGGCTCTGAACGAAGCCTATCGTCTCCGCATTCACCCTCCTCAGACCAACCAGAGCATCGGTCGCAGCGGGTATGAACGCCTTGTGGGGCTCACGCTTGGCCTCCTCCTGTTCGTCATGGAAGCTAGACAGGTAGCGGAACACTGACGAAGGCGACGGGACATTCCGACGACGCTCGGTGCGCCACCTCCTCCGAAGCGCCCTTCGCTCTCCACCGGGCATCCCGTGACGCTCGGCCATACTCAACATCCTACCCAACCCAGCATCCTTCTCCAGTATCCGAAGGTCGCCCACCGACTCCCCGCCCACCAGGTTCAGCACTATCAACGAGGTCACCACCTGGCTGTCCGTCCAGCCCTGCGCCTCACTCCTCACGCCCACGTGACGGTCCACCGACTCTCTCAGGCCAACTGCCTCGAACAGGTCCAGGTAGACTCCCAGACCCGCCATGGCCGTCATACCTGTCGAACTTCTCTCCTCGACGTACTGGAACGGCAGAACTCCTTGCTTCATAATAGATGCACCTCGTTGGTGATCGGTTCGTTTGCTCAACAACCATCTTAGCCCGCATCGCGTCGGGCTCCAACGAGGTCTCCCACTCATTTAGCCGGTGGATTTGGGACCTGCGCGTCGGGTTGCCCGGTCGTGGGTAACCGGTTATTCTTAATGCCCGGCCTGCTGCGGGAGCGGAGGTGATCCGTGGTTCGCGCTTACGTACTGATCGAGATGGTTGCCGGCCAGTCCAGGAGTCTGGTGGACGCTCTGACCGCGACACGAGGCGTCAAGGACGCGGTCCGCGTCACCGGCCCCTACGATGTCGTCGTCGTGCTGGAAGGCAGCGACTTGGAGCAGATCAGCAACTTCGTTAACGACTCTATTCACGCCAAGAAGGGGGTCGTCAGGACGACCACCTGCGTCGCCCTGGGATAGCGCCGGCGGTGGCGCCGCCCGCTAACGCGAGTCCTCGGAAGTGCCGGCTGCGTCGTCGAGCGCTTGCATGTCGCCGGAGTCCCGTCTCCTGATGTGGCCGCGGATGGCCCGCGCGAGCACCAGCCCGGCGAATCCGCCGATTCCTACGGTCAACACCATGTCGCCGTCTTGGGCGAGGTCCAACTCCGGGGTGAGGTTCAGCACCGCCAGCGTGCCGTAGCCGAAGACGATGCCGAGGAGTGAAGGGTAGGGCATTCGCTGCCCGCCCAGGGCCACGAGCATGGCGACGAACACGGCGACGATGCCGGTGACCGGGAACAGCGCGATGATGCAGCCACCCAGGGTCCCCATCCCGTCGCCGCCTCGAAAGCCGCTGAAGACGGAGCCCCAGTGGCCCATGAGTACGGCGCCAACCGGGAACAGCACCTGCGCTCCGTCGGCGCCCATCCACCAGCCGGCAAGGACGGCGAGACCGCCCTTGGTCAGGTCCCATATCAGCACGAGGACGCCCTCAATGCGGCCAACCGATCTCATGACGTTGGCCGCGCCGGCCAGCCCCGTGCCGGCGGAGTAGATGTCGATCCCGCGGCGGCGGCCGAGCCAGCCCGCCATGGGGAACGCGCCTAGGACGTAGGCGACCGCCATGGAAGCCACGATCGCCGCGATGGACCCGAGAAACTCGCTCAACCCGGATGCCCTCCTCGCCTCTCCTCCGCGCCGGGATTATAACCGCAACAGGCCTTCCCGTCACGTTCTACGGCAGGCCTTTGTCCCTGACGACTGCTCACCCCGAGGGACCGCCCCCCACAACCCCGTTCACCGCGAGTAGTGCCGCTGCTTCAACGGCGCGTATCGAGGGGCGCGCGCACCCCTCCGGCTCGACGCTCCACCCCCGCCGACGCACTCCATACCGGTTGCCGTGGGCGCTTCGATACACCCCGCCAAAGCGGCGGGGCACTCAGGGCGAACGGGTTGTGTGCGCCCAAGGGCGGCGGGGCACTCAGGGCGAACGGGTTGTGTGCGCCCAAGGGCGGCGGGGCGCTCAGCGCGAACGGGTTGTGTGCGCCCAAGGGCGGCGGGGCACTCAGGGCGAACGGGTTGTGTGCGCCCAAGGGCGGCGGGGCACTCAGCGCGAACGGGTTGTGTGCGCCCGACGCTCTCGTGGGCGCCCGTGGCGGCGGCGCGCGCTCGTTAGTCTCGTGGCGGCGGGCCCTCGGCGTCGCCTTCGGTGTAGATGTGGGGCATGTCCGGCGGCGTCACCGCGAGCCGGACGGTCGTCTCGTAGCCGACGCTGGTGATCCCGTGCTTCAGGCCCTCCGGCACGAAGAGGGTGTCCCCCTGCCGCGCTTCTATGTCGGCAGCCTGCTAGGAATCGTACGCTTCCGCAGTGCCATCGGAGGACTCGCGTTCCCAGCGGAAATGCATCAATCCTGCCAGTAACGCAACACCCACTAGCAGCACCACGAAACGGGCGATGTCGCGCCCGTTTCCGGCATCGACCGAAGGTACCGGTACCACGGAACTCAGTAAGCGGATGTAGGTCTCAGGTGGACTTCCCCCAGCGGGAGGGCCAAGCAATATGAGCATGACACCGCTCAGGAGGAGTGCGGGTGTGGTCACACTTAGCGTGCGTGCCAGGGTGTACGGCATCTATCTGAACGAGATCACCCTCGCGCAGGCCCCGCCGGCGATTGGACCGGATGCGTTGTCTAGTCTCGCGGCGGCGGGGCCTCCGTGTCGCCTTCGGTGTAGATGTGGGGCATGTCCTGCGGCGTCACCGCGAGTCGAACGGTGGTCTCGTCTCCGACGCTGGTGATCCCGTGCTTGAGCCCCTCCGGCACGAAGACGATGTCTCCCTGCCGCGCTTCGATCGGCGGACGCCCCGTGCCGGTCTGCCATCGGAGCTCTCCCTTGAGCACGACCCACCACTCGTCGAGGCCGGGATGCCAGTGCGGGTTGCTGCTCATGCCAGGGCCGTAGTGTATGAAGCCGGCCTTGTTGCGCTCGTCCAGCACGACGGGCTCGGTCCACATCGGCGGGCCGAAGCGCGCCAGCATCCCTTCGACCGTCGTGTGGAGCATATTCGGCGGGCCCTCCGGATCGACGGGAATCCTTACGTGTTCGCCATCAGGCGCGGCCGACGCCGGCCGCGGAACAACCGCGATCCTGATCGAGGGACTGTCCCCAACCGTCTCTATCGAGTGGACGACCCCGGCCGGGCAGAAGACTATGTCGCCGGCCGCGGCGTGGACCGGCGGTTGCTCCCCGATCCGCCAGCGCAGCTCGCCGGCCACGACGACCCACCACTCGTTGAAGTCCTCATGGCTGTGCGGCACGGTGCGGTGGCCCGGCGGATCGGCGCTGAGCACCGCCCAGTTCCGGCCGTCGTCCGCCACGGCCTCGCTCCACGGGGGCGTTCCCAGCCGCTCGGCGATGTCGGACGGCCGGATGCGGGTCGGCTCGGTGATCGACGGTGGCGGTTTCATGGTGTTCTCCTGAGTCGTCATCCCGGCGGCCGCTTCGCCGGCTCGGGTCATAGGCCTGCGGGCTATGCTACCGCATCTCGACCGCGGCGGGCCGCCCTGGCGTCACGCCCCGGAGGCGCGTCTGTCGATGAGCGATTCCTCGTCGACCATGAGCTTCTCGTAGCCGATGTGGTACCGGCGGAATCCGTGCTTCGCGTGCAGCGCCTGCGAGGCGGCGTTCTCTATGCCGGCCTCGGACCGGAGCCAGCTCGACCCGCGCTCCTTCGCCAGCATCTCGACCCGCCGGAGCACGGCGAGCCAGACGCCGCGCCTCCTGTACGGGGGGAAGACGCTGATTTCGTCGATCTCGGCGAAGGTCAGGCCGTACCCCTCGACGTCGTGGAAGGCGCCCCACACGTAGCCGACCAGGTCGCTGTCGTCCTCCCACATCTCCGCGATTGTGCAGCGAGCGTACGAGGCTGGCCAGGTACGCCTCCGGCTGGCCCGACGCCAGCCACGCCGCGCGATAGGTCTCGTACGGCTCCCGTCGGGGCCACTGCGTCTCGCTCTCGTAGTTCGCCGCGCAGTGGAGCTCCAGCAGGGCTTCCCTGCCCCCCCTGACAATGTCGACCGCGCGCTGCGTGAACATGGTGCGCCTCCAAGACGGCGCTGTTGGCCCGCTGAGGCCACACTCAGACCGACGCCCGACCTGGTTGAGCCCGGCCTGAATCAAGCTCGGCGGAGTCGAAACCGGGGCGCCCCGGCATTGCCTACGGCTACAGGTCTTCGACGGCGGGCAGGACCTCGGTCGCCAGGAGCTCCATGGAGCGGTAGAACTGCTCGTTGCCGTTGCCCCAGTCGTCGGTCTGGACCAGCAGCGTGCCGAAGCCGCCCGCGATGTCGTACATCTCCCGGATCTTCTCGACGCAGTGGTCAGGGTCGCCGACGATCCAGTAGTTGTCAAGCATGTACTCCGGCGTCACGTCCTCGTCAGGTATGTCGGGGTCGTACTTGAAGGTGCCTACGCCCCGCGGGCTGTTGCCTATCAGCCGCATCCAGTAGTCGGTGAAGTCGCGGGCCAGCGCGCCCTCCAGCGCCTCCTTTCGGGCCTGCTCGGTCGTCTCGGCTACGTATACCTGCTTGGCGATGCGCCACTCGGCCCTGGACGGCGTGCGGCCGCCGCGCTCGGCGCCCGCCGAGATCGACTCCCAGTTGGCCCCAAGCTGCGACGAGTGGACGAGGCTCGCGCTCAGCGGAATCCATCCGCGCTCGCCCGCCATCTCGAGCGTCGATGACCGGACGCTGGCTCCCGCGACCGCGATCGGCGGGTGCGGCTGCTGGTACGGCCGCAGGTGGAAGGCGACCTCCATCTCCGGGCGGTCCTGCGGCTTGCGCGTGCTATAGAATTGGCCGTCGAAGTCCTCCGGGCCGTTCTCCCAGATGCTCAGGATCAGGTCGATGCTCTCCATCATCCGGTCGCGCTGCGCCCCGGCGTCAGGGTCTATGCGCAGCATCTCGGCGTCGCTGGGCGTGCCGCCGGAGCCGATGCCGAACATGAACCGCCCCTTGGCGAGGTGGTCGAGCATGGCGATACGGTGCGCGACTTGCACCGGGTCGTGGAAGTGCAGCAGCACGACGCCGGTCCCGAATGCGATCTGCTCGGTCTCCCCCAGCGCGCGGGCGATGAACAGCTCCGGCGTAGGCATGTTCTCCCACGGGAGCATCATGTGCTCGCCGATCCAGATCTCGGAGAAGCCGAGCCGGTCGGCCCTTCGGACGAGCTCCAGGTCCTCGTCGTAGGTCTCGGCCGGGGGTCTCCCGGGCGGGTGGAGCGGCATCATGAACAGACCGAACTTCATTGGTGTCTCCTCTTAGGCGTGCTCGCCTGATTCTCTCCGCGGCAATCGAAATGCCGGGGGACAGCGGCCTGCCGGCCTGCTGCCATTGTCCGACGACAGGCCGTATTTGACCACGGCCCGGCCCTCCGTGTCCACGGTTGGCCCCGCCCGAGCAACAGAGCGGAGTTGAGCGGCCAACACGACCCGTTCGCCCTTGTATCTTGAAATCGGGTAGGGTGAATGAGGGTACAGGGGCGTGACAGATCGATGTCGCCCAGGTCATTGAAGACCGACACTCAGCTGGATCGTCACGCCCCGGTCTCCCCAGAGCCCGAACAGTTGCCCGGACATCGAGCCCCTATCTGCAAGGATGGGACTGATCGGGAGGCCAGCCTCAGTATAGACAGGAGGAGGATAGCCAAGACCGATGAGATCGACGCTGCGGTACTGGCCCGCTTTGCCGAGGCGGTCAAGCCCCAGGTCCGAGGAGGAGCGGGAGTTGCGGGCACTGATTCGCAGAAGGCGCCAGGTAGTGGAGATGATCACCTCAGAGCGCAACCGGCTCGGGCAGGCGCCCCCCGTCCTTCGACCCCACATCGAGGCGCACATCGCCTGGCTGATTGAAGGTAGAGGAGAGATCGACCGTCAGATCAAGGAGTTCATCCGGTCCAGCCCTGTGTGGAGAGCCAAAGACGATCTGCTCACCAGCGTTCCCGGAATCGGAGACGTGGTGTCGAGCGTGATGATGGCTGAGCTGCCCGAGTTGGGGCGTCTGAACCTCAGGGAGATCGCCGCCCTGGTCGGAGTGGCGCCCTTCAATCGGGACAGCGGACAGTTCAGGGGCAGACGTACGACGTGGGGCGGCAGGAAATCGGTGCGCAGTGTCCTGTACATGGCCACGTTAGTGGCCATACGTCGCAATCCGGTCATCAAGCAGTTCTACGACCGGCTGTGCGCGGCGGGCAAGGCGAAGAAGGTAGCGCTAACCGCAGCGATGAGGAAGCTGCTGACGATCATCAATGTCATGATGCGCGACCAGGCTCGGTGGGACTCGGCACGGCACCACGCCTCCCAAATCGCTTGACTCCAAGACAGTTGCTGAGTGCCCCGACGCTTCGTCGCGGTGTATCGAAGGGCGCACGCGTCTGGACTTGGGTAGCGGCGCGCCATTATGCTGGGACGCGAACTTCGATATCGCTGCGGCGGCCGTCGACAGGAGGAGATATCTTGAGCAACGTGCCTATGACTCGACCGGACGAAATGCTCGCGATGGACGACGATCCCAAGGGCAACTACTATGCCCAGTTCGAGGACGGACGGGTACTCTCCGTGGACGACGGCGCATTCAGGACCTCGGAGGACGGCGGCCTGACGTGGTCGAAGCCGTCTGAGCGCAGAGACACCGACGGCTGCCCGGTCGGCCAGCGCGCCATGTCGCTCCTGAGTCTGTCCGGCAACAACGTTGGCCTGATAACCAATCCCAGGCCGCCGGGAGACGGGCACGTGCTGTTCTGGCGCTCCGAAGACGGGGGCGAGACGTGGTCGGCTCCCGTTCGGGCGACGCCGCCGGGGACGGGCACGTACGTCGTCAGCACGGACGTGGTGATGCGCACGTCGTCGGGCCGGATCATCGTTCCGGCCTACGTGTCGCTGGGAAAGGAGCGCGACCCCGCCGACCGGCTGCCGACGATGTGGGGCAAGATGATCAACGGCCAGTGGGTCCCCGTAAGCGGACACTACTCCGACCCGCGCTTCACCGCCGTGTACGTCGCCTACTCGGACGACGAAGGGCGGACGTGGCGCCGCAACGAGGACGGCGAGCTGCTGATAGCCCTGGACTGGGGCGCCAAATTCAGCTTCGTCAACGAGGCGAGCGTGGCCGAGGTGTCGCCGGGGCGCCTGCTCATGATGCTGCGCACGGGACTCGGACGCCTCTACCGGGCCTGGTCGGACGACGACGGCACGACCTGGAGCCGCCCCGAGCCGACCAGCCTGGCGGCGAGCACGACCCCGGCCTACGTCGCGTCGCTGCCGCACCCGGGGCATCTGCTGGTCGTATGGAACCAGCACAGCGAGGAGGAGATCAAGCAGGGGTACACCCGCTCGCGCCTTTCCGCCGCCGTGAGCCGAAACGGGGGCAGCGTCTGGGAGTTCTTCCAGAACGTCGAGTCGTGGCACGAGGAGACGCGCGTGGAGCCCGGCCCGATCCGGCCCGTTCGCCCGGCCGAGTACGACTTCGAGCCCGGCATGCCGGCCGCGGAGCGGGAGGCGAAGCACATCCTACCCATCACGACGGATGGCCCGTGGTACTGGCGCATCACCTACCCTAAGGTCAACGTCATGCGCGACAGGGTCTTCGTCCAGTACGGCTACTCGCGGTACTCGGAGCACGAGACCAGGGCGGAGTACCTGGTCGAAACGGGCCAACGGTTGAAGATACTGCCCATCACCTGGTTCTACGGCGGCAAGGAGCCGGCGGACAACCCGTTCCTGCCGTCGTCGAGCTTCGTCCTCTCGGGCGAGTAGGGGAGGTTCCCCGCCGCGTCGCCTACGCGCGTTCGACCATGCTTCGCATCGCCTTGGAGTTTTCCTGCCACCAAGAGTGGAGTATCAGCAGGTCGGACCCGATGCTGAAGTGGCGGATGCCCAGGTCCAGGAGCGGCCCGGCGTCGTCGACGGTACGGAGCTCGGCGCGCGGCTGCACGCCCATCTCCAATGCGGTGCTGTACACGTGGTCGCGCACCTTCGTGATCTCGGGGCCCCTCGCCTCGCCCGGCTTGCCGATGCTCATCGAGTAGTCGCTCCCGCCGAAAATCACCATGTCGACCCCAGGAACGGCCAGGATCTCCTCGAGGCTCTCGACGGCCTCCCGCTTCTCGATCATCAGCACGACGACGACGTCCTCCAGCGCCTGCACGTACTCGGGGCTGGCGCCGTCGAGGATGAAACGGGCGAACCTGCGGGCGGCCGCCCCGTACCTGCCGCCCGTCTCCGGCGTCTCGGCGCGCACGGCCGAGACGCATTCCCTGGCATCGTAGGCGTTTCGGACGTCGGCGAAGTTGATGCTCTGGAACCCCGAGCCGATGCCGCGCTGCGCCAGGAACGTGCGCGGCTCCTGGTCGACCTTGAGCATCGCCGAGAAGCCGTCGAACCGGTCCACGGCACGCCCGAGCTCGTCGAGCATCGGCAGGTCGTAGGCCGTGTACTCGCCCTGGAACTCGACGTAGTCGAAGCAGCCGGAGTGGCCGATCATCTCGACGACGCCGGGCCACGGCGACGCCACCTGCGTGCCGAGGCTCGGCTCGCCCGCGTTCAGCTTCTCTCTGAGTATGTTGGGTCGCATAGATAGCCTCCCTGTGGATCGGTTGTCAGTTTAGTGCAGGTGCGCACGGCGAAAGAGGGCGTTACGGCTCCCAGATCGTCGCGGCGGAGTGGGTGACGCCGTCGGACAGCGTGATGTAGTAGGCGGTGAAGACGCCGCGGCCGTCGAGCTCCACCGATATCGGGTAGCCGACGTCTGCCGCGCCGCCGGCCGGGTTGGGATTGAGCCGGCTGGCCGTGCCGCCGTCGGACCGCAGCACGACCGTGTTGTCCGTGTCCCAGCTCTCGCCGCCGTCGGTGCTGAGTACGGCGCGGACGCCCATGGGGTCCTTGCGGTAGCCGTAGGTGCACAGGATGCGGCCGTGCCTCAGCGCCAGCAGGTGGGGCGGGTAGCCCCAGATATCGGTACGAAGCGGCAGCGACCAGGTGACGCCGCCGTCCTCCGACCATCGCTGCACCATGTAGGCCTCGTCGTGGTCCTTCGGCTGCGTGCGAGACAGGGCCATGACTCGGCCGGGCGAGACCTCCAGGAAGGCCGTCTCGTTGTCGTGCACACCTCGGGCGCCTGTCCCCAGAGGATGCAGCCGCCACGTGACGCCCGCGTCCGCGGACCGCCACACGTAGGTGCGCTCGTCCCTGTCGTGCCAGCCGTCCTCTCCCGAAGTGTCGGTGCCGTAGACGGGAACGAGCACCGTGCCGTCGGCGAGCTGCGTCCCGCGGCTGAACGACAGGAGGTATCTGAACCCGGGCACGGTCCACTCGCGTCGGTTCCACGTATGGCCGCCGTCGGTCGAGCGCTGTGCGAACAGCTTCTGGCCGCCGACGAGAATCTTCCCCTCGCCCTCGACGGTGACCCCCACCTTGGCGTAGCGCCCCAGCCGCTCGTTGGCGTCCCGCAGCCGTTCGACCGGCCACAACTCCCACGCGGTCGCGCCGGCGCAAAGGTAGCTGCCGTCTGGCATCACCGCGGCGAAACGGTCTTCCTTTTCGCGGGTCGTGGCGCCGGGCCAGCTCTGGGGGACGGCGGGGTCGTCCGTCCCGGACCAGGTCCGCCCCTCGTCCCGCGACTCCAACACCGTCCAGTCGCCCAGAAGGCCCACGGCAGGGTGCTGGCTTGCCGGGGACTCGGTGATCCCCACCGTTAGCCGTCCGTCCGGGAGCTTTGCGGGCTGCGGCCAGGGGACGTAGAAGCCGTCCCGCTTGCGGAGGACTACGTGTTCCATGGGCGCGTGCGGCCGGCTGCGGTAAGCCCGCCGCGGCGCGCGGCGGTAACCGCCCCGACAGGGGATATAGCTTTCAGTTTAGACGCCGCCCGGCGAGAGCTGCAGCTTCAGCGGGCCCTGGCGTTCGCCGATCAGCTCGCCCGCGCCCAGGATGTGACCCTCCATCGCATCGAGTAGCTGTTGTCGGGTCGCTCCGGGCGCCAGATCGAGCACCGTGTCCAGCGCGTAGACCTCGAAGTTGTACTTCTCGATCTCCTGCTTGGGATTGGAGCCGCCTCCGGGTACGGATGCATGTCTGCTGATGAGGGGCGGTGGGCAGGGTCCGAGATACCCGACTACGCCGGCGCCGTTGAGCCCCTGCCTGGCGCCGTTCTCCAAAGTCTCCAGCTCCTCGATGCCCTCTTCGAGCCCGGTCAGATCGGCCGGCAGGTTCCAGATCAGCCAGTGGATCCAGAGCTCGTCCGAGGCCTGCGACTCGGTGCTGTGAACGATCACCGCGAAACTCTGCGTCCCCTCCGGGACGTCCGCCCAGTCGAGCGGCGGCGACAGGTTTTGAGCGTCCGAGCCGGTCAGCTTGCCCCGCGCGAACATCTCGCCGGCCTTGTCGGACTGGCCCGACCGGTCGACTTTGCCGCCGATACAGGTGGCCTTGATGGGGATCCGCCTCTTCGCGTGGAAGACGGGACTGGTGAAGGTGATGCTGAGCTTCACCTTCTGCTGGAACTGCTGCTGGAGGGCCGAGCCGCCCGCCGCGGGCTCGGCAGCGGCCGCTTCGGACTCGGACGCGGCGGCGGCAGGCGGGGCGGTGTCGCCCGCGCCGCCGGCGGATTCTCCACTGGAACATCCAGCAGCGATCAGCGCGCCGACAATCATAGTAGCCGGTATGACCAGGAGCGTTCGAAGTCGGTACATTGGAAAACCTCCCACCGGATCGCTTCCTCTTCGGTGCTTGGCCCCGGATTATATCGCCATCGCGCCGGGAGTGCGAGACGGCGGCGGGCTTCTGGTAGAATCGCGGGCACGCGGACGCGGCGCTCCGGTGAAGGGCAAGCGCGGGAGGGTCTCATGCTCGACTTCGGCATTGTCGACACTCACGTCCATCTCTGGGACGTCGGCAGGCTCAGATATCCCTGGCTGGACGACATCCCCCTGCTGAACCGCCCGTACCTGCCCGCGGACTTCCGCGACGCCCATGGCCCGATACCGGTGGAGAAGATCGTCTTCCTGCAGGCCGAGGTCGAGCCGGCGCAGTTCCTCGACGAGGCGCAGTGGGTGGCGTCGCTGGTGGACGAGGAGCCGAGGCTGGTCGGCATGGTGCCCTGGGCGCCCCTGGAGAAGGGCGACCGGGCTGCGGACGCTCTCGACCGCCTGGCGGAGATTCCGCAGGTCAAGGGAGTCCGGCGTATCATCCAGTTCGAGCCCGACTTGGGTTTCTGCCTCCAGCCGGACTTCGTTCGCGGCGTGCGGCTGCTGGAGCGGTACGGCTTCAGCTTCGACATCTGCATCTCCCACGTGCAGCTCGCCAATACCATCGAGCTGGTGCGCCAGTGTCCGAATATCCCGTTCGTGTTGGACCACATCGGCAAGCCCGACATCGCCGCGGGCCTGATGGAGCCGTGGAAGAGTGAGCTGTCCGAGCTGGCCCGGATTCCGAACGTACACTGCAAGCTGTCGGGCACGGTCACCGAGGCCAAACACCAGACGTGGACTCTGGACGACCTGATGCCCTACATCGACCACGTGGTCGAGAGCTTCGGCTTCGACCGCGTGATGTTCGGGGGCGACTGGCCGGTCGTGCTGAACGCCTCGCCGTACTCCCGCTGGGTGGAGACGCTGGAGCAGGCCCTTGCCGGATCGTCGGAGAGCGAGCTTCGCAGGGCGTTTCGCGACAACGCCATCGACTTCTATCGGCTGGATCAGGACGCCCCATGACCCGCATGACCGGCAACAGGTTCATCGCGGAGACGTTGGCCGGCTACGGCGTCGACCACGTCTTCTTCGTGCCCGCCGGCACATACAAGATGCTGGCCGCGATGGAAGGACTGGGCATCCGGCGGATACTGGCTCACGCGGAGAAGGCGGCAGCGTACATGGCCGACGGCTACGCGAGGGCCAGCGGCCGCCCGGGTGTCGTGATGGCGCAGGCCAGCCCCGGCGCGAACAACCTGGCCGCCGGGCTGGGAGACCCCTACGTCGGCGCCAGCCCTGTTATCGCCCTCACGACGGCACGGGCGCCCGTGGAGCGGTACCGCCATGCCTACCAGGAGCTCGACCAGATGCCCTTCTTCGGCCCGGTGACGAAGTTCAGTGCGTCGGTCGACCGGGTCGACCGGATACCCGACCTGCTGCGGCAGGCCTTCCGGGAGGTCACCACCGGCACGCCACGGCCCGCCCACCTGGACATCCTGACCGACGCCGCCGACGAGGAGGCCGACCTAGAGGTCGTCGTGGAAGACGCCTTCCGGCGCCTGCCCGCGTTCCGGCCCGAGCCGGACGCCGCCAGCGTCGCGGCCGCGGCGACGGCGCTGGCCGCGGCGGAGCGTCCGGTCATCGTGGCAGGCGGCGGCGTGATCGCGTCCGAGGCGTGGGGCGAGCTGGTCGAGCTTGCGGAGAAGCGGTCCATACCCGTGGCAACGTCCCTCAACGGCAAGGGGGCGATCGCGGCGGACCACCCTCTGTCCGTCGGTACCTGCGGCCTGTACTCGCGGTCGAGCGCCAACCGCGTCGTCGGCTCGGCCGATCTGGTCCTGTTCGTCGGCAGCCAGACAGGAGGCCAGGTGACCAACAACTGGACCGTACCTCCCGTCGGGACGCCGGTCATACAGATCGACGTCGAACCACAGGAGCTGGGGCGCAACTATCCCACCACGCTGGGCCTGCTGGGAGACGCCAGGGTCACGCTGCGGCGCCTGATCGACTCGCTCCGGCCGGGCGCCCCGGCAGAGCAGTGGCTATCTGAGACGCGCATGGCCGTGGAGGAGTACCGGGCCGGCGTGGCCGAGCACCGGGCGTCGGACGCGGTCCCGGTCCGGCCGGAGCGCGTCATTCAGGAGATGGAGGCCGCGCTGCCGGAGGACACGCTGCTGGTGTCGGACACCGGCCACTCGGGCATTTGGACCGGCGCCATGATGGACCTCGACAGGTCGGGACGCGTCTACGTCCGAGCGGCGGGCTCGCTCGGATGGGGTCTGCCTGCGGCCATCGGCGCCAAGTGCGCCGTGCCCGACCGGCCCGTCGTGTGCTTCACCGGCGACGGGGGCTTCTGGTACCACTTCGGCGAGCTTGAGACGGCCGTGCGTTACGGGATCGACACCGTGACCGTGGTCAACAACAATAGCTCGATGAACCAGGAGACCAAGGGCATCGAGATGGCATACGACGGCAATCCTCCCAACTACGAATTGATGACCTTCAACGACGTCGACTTCGCGCGGCTGGCCGAGGACCTGGGCTGCTTCGGCGCCCGCGTTGAGGAGCCGGGGCAGATACGTCCCGCGCTGGAGGCAGCGCTCGCCTGCCGCAGGCCAGCCGTGGTCGACGTCGTCACCGACCGGACAGTCCTGCCCCCGCCGCCCTACGTCCCGTGACCCTGTGAGCATGCCATGTCAGAGCTGACGCTGAAGCTGGACCACGAGGACGAGTTCATTCCGGCCGTCTCTCCGCCGGGCGGAGCGCCGGGGCGCACCGCGCCCACCACACAGGTGCTGGTAACGGTCGAGCAGTGGCCAGGCAACGTCTTTCGCCTGTGGGCTCCCGAGAACGTCGGGGGCCTGTGGCGCAACTGGGACTCTGGCGGGGCGCGCCAGAGCTTCTCGCGCGCCGACGGCTGCCTGTCGTGGCGGCTGGAGGGCGAAAGCGGCTGGACTGCGGAGACCAGGCTGCGCGCTCGCGGCGCCGTGCTGACGATCGAGACGCGGGTCGACAACGGCTCGAACGCCACGCTGCCCGACGTATCGTCGACCAATTGCGTCCAGTTCAGGCGGGCGCCCGACTTCGCGTGCGACGACTTCTCTCGAATATACATCCGCGTCGAAGGGGAGTGGTCGTCGTTGGCCTCCTTGCTGCCTGGCTCCGACTATCCGCACTACCTGCGCCAGGACATCGCCCACCACGACGGGCGGGTCGGATGGGGCGGCAACCTCAGCCACCTGTTCGAGCCGGTGCGGTCCGACCATCCGCTGATGGTGTGCGTCTCGAAGGACGGCCGTCGCGCCGTCGCGACCGCGTCGAGCGACTACGAGCACCTGTTCCATAACCGCGCCAATCCGGAGCTGCTGTGCATCCACAGCAGCCAGCACGGGGTGCCCGAAGTTGCGCCGGGCCGGACGGCCGCCTTCGTCCAGCACGTCTACTTCGTCGAGGGCGGCGTCCGTGAGTGCGTCAAGGCGTTCGAAGCCGACCCCCCTCCGGGACGATAGCCGGCGCGAGTCCGGGGCGCGGCGGCACTTGACACGCGGTGCCGAACACTATTGAATCGATAGTACGGAAAGCCACGACCGTGACGTTTCGTGTTGGAGGAGTTAGATGACAAACAGAGTAAACGTGCTGCTGATAGGCTTGGCGCTGCTGGCGGTGCTGGGCGTCGCTTGCTCCAGCAGCGACGGTGGAGAGTCCGGCGGGGAAGGGGGCGGCGCGGCGGCGGCCTCCTCCGGAGGCGAAGGGGCGTCAGTCGGCGATCCGTTGAGCGAGTACAAGCTGACCCAAGAGGTGGACTTCACCGCCATCGAGGTCACCAGCGCCAAGATCACCCGGGTCAGGCGCATCGGTCTCCCGTATAGCTGCGCCACGGAGCGGAGCGCGACCGGGTTCGACTTCGGCCAGAACCTTTCGCCGCCGTTGGCGTGGACAGGCGTCCCCGAAGGCGCCAAGAGTCTCGCGCTGGTGGTGACTGGCACCGACAACCTGGTGGCGGTGATCGACCCAGCAGCGGGGACCAAGGCCAACGAGTTCACGCCGCCGTATTCTGAGCCGTTGAGGGTCCACTGGATCATGTGGAACATCCCGGTCGACGTGACGGAGCTGCCCGAGGCCATCGCCACGACGACCGAGGCGGTCTCCGTCGGAACGACGGCGCGGCAGGGAATGAACTACGACGGCTTCCCCGGGTGGTCCGGGCCGTGCCCGTCGCCCATCGGCCTCGCCAGGGAGTACAAGTCGACCCAGGGCGGCTACAACTACACCTACGGCGCCCCGATGCGGGGCATCGACGACCTCTTCTTCCAGATCTATGCCTTGGACACGGAGCTCGACCTGGGGCCGGAGGCTACTAAGGACGATCTTCTGAAGGCCATCGACGGCCACATCATCGCCGCGGGTGAGTTGAACGGGAAGTACGCCCAGCGTCGGAAGTTCTAAGCGGGGCGGCAGGCTTGGGCGGGCCGGAGCGCCGTCGGGACCGTCAGTAGACGCGCTCCAGCCGCCCCAGCGGCACCTCGATCAGCGTCGGCGCGTCCGCGGCGAGCGCCTCGCCCAAGGCGTCCTCCAGCCGCGCCGCGCCGTCCGCCATGACTCCCCGGGCGCCGTAGCTCCGGGCCAGCGCGACGAAGTCCGGGTTCTGCAGTTTCGTCCCGAGGACGCGGCCGTCGAACTCCTCGATCTGCGCCCTGAGGACGTTGCCGTAGGCGTTGTCGTTGAACACGATGACCACTACGTTTATCCCGTACTGCACGGTGGTCGCCAACTCCTGCGAGTTGTACAGGAAGCCGCCGTCGCCCGACAGTACGACCACCGCTCTGTCCGGCCGCGCTATCTTCGCGCCGATCCCCACCGGGAAGGCGTGGCCGAGCGTCCCGTGGTGCGAGGCCGTCAGGTAGGTGCGGCTCTCGTACACGGGGAGGTAGTTGCGGCTGTAGTAGCCCATCTGGTTCATGCCCTGGACGACGATGCCGTCGTCGGGGACCGCCCGGCGGACGGCGTCCATCAGCGAACGCTGAGGCTCGAGCTGGTTGTGCGGCGCGAACCGATCCTCCCTAAGCGCGGCTACCGTTGCGGCCTCCCCACTGCGTGGGTCGCGCCGGCCAGGCGATTCTCGTAGCTCGCCGAGCAGCGCCTCCAGCGTCGCCCTCGCGTCGCCTGTGAGCCCGATGTCGCGGTCGTCGTCGGTCGACGTCCGTGCGCCGTCCACGTCGATGCGAATGACTCTCTGGCCGGCCGGCCGGTCGTCGAACCCGGTCCTCGTACCGACTGCGAGCACGGCGTCCCGCCGCGCTATCCATTCGCGCAGCGGTGCGTAACGGAACTCCGCCAACCCCAACGACAGGGGATGGCGGTCCGAGACGGCGCCCTTGCCGTTGGACGACGTGGCGACGGGCGCCTGGAGGTGCTCAGCCAGGGCGATCAAGGCCTCGGAGGCGTCGGAGACGTGCACGCCTCCGCCGGCCCATATCATCGGGGAGTTCGAGTCCCGGAGGAGTTGCGCCGCGCGTCGGACCAACTTCGGCTCGGCAGGATCCGGCCCGTAGACCTCCGGCTCCGGCAGATCGACATCCTCCTCGGCTGCCAGAGTCGCCCACGGCCCCTGAAGCAGCACTGGGCCGGGGCGCCCGTTCTTCATCCGTCTCATCGCCTCCTGAACGGCGGCGGGGATGTCGGCGGGCCGCTCGATCCGGGCCGTCCACCGGGCCAACGGCTCGAACCATCCCGCCTCGTCCGGCCACTCGTCGCGGAAGTTGCCGTCGCCGGTGATGACGAGCATGGGGGAAGAGAGGTCGTCGGCGGTGGCCATGCCGGCCAGTGCATTGAAGACGCCGGGTCCGGGAACGACGATCGCCGCGGCTATGCCCCCTCCGGCCCGCGCGTAGCCGTCCGCCATGTAGGTAGCGGCCTGCTCGTGGCGTACGGAGACGTACCGGATCTCGGGAGTCTCCCAGAGCGCGTCGACCGCCTCGTACTGACCCGCCCCGGGGATGCCGAACACGGTCCGCACCCCTTCGCGCAGCATCGAGCGCGCCAGAGCCTGACCGCCGGTCATTCTCGTCATGTCAGTCCAGCTCGCCGCCTACCGTCCGATGTCGGGGCGGCGGGCAAGTCGTTCTGTACGGAGTAGCTCTTCATTCCAGTGGGAGATGGACCGCCTCGCCGGTCTCCTCGGAGCGTATGATCGCCAGGGCGGCCTCCAGCGACGCCCGGCCGTCGTGTCCGTCGCACGAGGGCGGACGCCCCTCGATGATGCTGTCTACGAACTCGCGCTGGTGGTCGCCCACCGGAGGGGAGTCGACTGTCGTCCAGCCGTCCTTGCCCAGACGCACCTCGTCCCCGATCTCGATCATTCCCTTCGTGCCGACGATCCGCCAGTCGCGGTCGAGGCCTCCCGGGTCCGACGTGCCCTCGTTTATCGTGCCGAAGGCGCCTGACTTGAACCTGAGCGCGCCGATGGCGTTGTCCTCGCCGTCGCCGACGGACGAGTACACGCCCATGCCGACGCTGAAGACGGCGGCCACGTCGCTTCCGGTGAACCACCTGAACATGTCCGTGAGGTGGGTGCCCTCGTATACGAAGAAGCCGCCGCCGGACTTGCGCCACCGGCTCCATCGGTCGGGCGGCCCCGTGGGGCCGGACAAACGCCATCGCGGGTTCGCGCTCCGCATCCTCGTCCAGGTCGCCCAGATCACGTCCCCGATCTCGCCGTCGTCGATCAGCCGCTTCGCCCTGTGCTCGTTGGCGCTGAAGCGGTGCGTCTGTGCGAACATCAGGTTGACGCCCGACTCCTCGGCGGCGGCGATCATCCTGTCGCACTCGTCCAGCGTGACGGCGAAGGGCGTCGCGACCGCCACGTGCTTGCCGGCCTTCGCCGCGACGATGGTCGGATGAGAGTGGTGCACCGATGGCGTGACCACCTCCACCGCGTCGAGGCCCGGCTCCTCGACCATCTCCTCGACGGTGGCGAACGCCCTGGCGCCGTACTCCGCGGCGACGGCCTCGGCCAGAGCCGGCACTACGTCACAGACCGCGATCAGCTCGGCGTCCTCCATCTCGGCTACTCTGGCCGCGAGCTGAGGGCCGCGGTGTCCGGTGCCCACGATGCCGATGCCCACTTTGGTCATGTCGCTTCCGCCTCCTATTACGAGCGGGGTCCGCGCGGTCCTACCGAAGCCAGGGACGGTACACCCTGCCATCCTTGACCGTCATGACGTGGTCGAGGCGCTCCCGGCCCTGAACGGCGACGCCTAGGGCGTCCGCGAAGGTGAAATCGCCCTCTTCCAGGCGCATCAGGATGAGGTCCCCTTCGGCGCCTGGGCGCAGCGTCCCCAGCGTTTCGGCCGCGCCCAGGACCTTCGCGGTCGACTGCGTGCTGAGCCCGATCACCTCGTCGAGGGATAGCCCAAGGTGCATGAACTTGGACAGCACCGAAACCTGGTCGTGGACCGGGCCCTCGACGTTGTAGACGTGCAGGTCGCTGCTGATGTTGTCGGGCCGGAAGCCGTCTGCGAGCGCCTTCTCGGCGGTGTCGAAGGCGAAGCTGCCGGCGCCGTGGCCCACGTCGAAAACTACGCCCCGCCGCTGCGCCTCCGTGATTCCCGGCTTGACTCTGCCCGCGTCGTCTATCAGGCCCTCGGCCCGGCCGTGGAACGCGTGCGTGACGACGTCGCCGGGCCGCAGCATCGCGGTCAGCTCCTCCAGCGGCGTCTTGGTGTTGCCGACGTGGATCATTACGAAGCCGTCGAGCGCCTCGGCGGCCTCGATGGCCCGCGTCAGCGCCTCGACGTCGTTCTCGCCGGCCGTCTCCCGCGACAGCCGCGCCTTGATCCCCACGACGTACTCCGGGTTCGCGAGGCCCGTGGCGACCGCGCTGTCGACCATCGCCCAGCGCATGTCCTCAAGCTCGCCGACGGCCTGGTCGATCATCCCCATCGCGGATATGTTGAGGAGGGCATAGATGCGGGTGTCGGACGGCCCCAAGACGTACCTGCGGAAGGCGGGAAAGGTGGCCGCCCCGGCGGAGCCAGCGTCGACTATGGTCGTGGCGCCCTTCGCAAGGCTCGTCATGTCCGGGTCTATCCCGAAGTGCGAGACTCCCCAGAAGACGTGGACGTGCAGATCGAGCAGCCCCGGTGCGACGATGAGGCCGGCCGCGTCGACAGCCTCCCGCGCCTCGTGGTCGCCTATCGACGCCTCAACCGCCGCGACTTTGCCGTTTCGCAGAGCCACGTCCCGGACGGCGTGCAGCCCCTGCGACGGGTCGACGACGGTACCGCCTTTGATCAGAAGATCGTACATAGGCTGCTATGCCTCGCTGTTCGGGTTCGCTCCCGGACCGCTAAGGAAGGGAGCGGCGCAACCCCGGACTGGGAAATTGCGGCGATACTACCATCTCTCCTTCCCGATGGCGACTCGGCCGAGCAACCCGGCCAGTCACGGTTGGCGGTACGCGGGTCGCGAACCGAAACGCCGGCCCATGTGTGGCGGGCCGGCGCTCGTGAAGCTCGCTGCGGGAGATCGTACCTACTGGGCCGTGAAGGTCTTCGTTTCGCCGTTCACGATGACGGTGTACTCCTCGCCGGGAGTGAAGTCGGACCCCAAGGCTATCTGGGTGGTCACAGCCGGCAGGTCGCGGGTGCACGGCATGTTCTTGTCCAAGACCTCCAGGTGGGTAACCGTCACGCGGATCTCGGTGCCCCGGCGCCGGTCTATGTCGTAGCCGTTGAACTTGGAGCACCTGCTTCCCAGCGGCAGCGTCGATACGACCGATACCTGGTATTGCACGGGGAAGGACTCGAGTATGACGATCTCGACCATTCGGATAGGCGACTCGGCCACGACCGCCGCGAGCCACTCGGGGTCGCGGGCGACGAATGCGTTGGTCACCTTGCCGTTCACGACGACGGTGTACGTGCCCCCTGTTGCGAAGTCGGCGCCGAGGTCGACCTCACCTTCGTGCCTGTCGTAGATTGCCGTGCAGGCGACCGGGCCGGTGGGCATCAGGTTCGTGACCGTCACGTCGATCACCTTGCCGCGGTACTCCACGTCGTAGCCGTCGAACCTGGCACACCCCGAGGGGAGTCCAGACACGATCGAGAGCGAGTAGCCCGTGTGGTCGCCGTTCACGACGACCGACTCGATCGGCGCCGGGGTGCTCGTCATTTCGGGCGCCGGGGTAGGGGACGCGGCGCCCACGCGCTCCAGCACCATGTTGACGTGGGTCGGGTTGCCCCCGGTGATGACGTCATACGCCGTGGTGTTCATGAAGAGACTGCGGCCGCGGTCGCTGATGGCGGCCTGCACGGCGTACGTGGCCCGCTCGTCGATGTCCGAGGGGTCGTACTCGATCTCGAAGCTGACTGGGACCTGTCCCGGGTTGGTGATCGTCACTTTGGCCACGGCGACCGAAGGGGCGTCCTGCAACGACACGTCCCGAAGCTCGACCTCGACGGTCGCGTCGGGTCCCAGGGCCATCCTCTCCCGGTAGGTGATCGTTCCGCTGACCTTGCCCGTCTGCGCCGCCTGCTCTTCGGACGAGTAGACCGAGGCGGTGAACATGTACTCCTCGTCGGCCATTCTGGCGTCGTAGTCCAATCGGGCGTCCGTCGGGTAGCCGATCGCGGGATCGTAGCTCACGGTAATCCGTGAGGCCTTGCGGTCTATCGCTTCCTGGATCGTGTCGAACAGGTCGTCGATGGTGACGTAGCGGCCGAATCCGTCGTGCTCGGGCGCTTTGCCCGACTCGACGTATGTCACGGATACGACGACTCCATTGACGACGCTGATCGTGACCGGGTCCAGCAGGTCTTGCGGACAGAAGCAGATCGGCGTCAGCTCGAACGAGTAGTCGTTGGAGCGGTTCGCTTCCCACAGGGCCCGGTGTTTGTCGAGCTCCGCCTGCGCCTCCCTGAGCGCGTCCGCGTCCCCTGCTCCATCTGTCTGCCTGTCCAGAGTGGGCGTCGGGTCGGCCGGCGTTGGCGCAGGGCTGGCGGGGGCGGTCTCACACGCGATGGAGAAGATCATCAGCACGCCTGCGAGCAGGGCGATCATGGCGGTTAGTCTGGCGCTCATCTTGTCCGTCCTCCGGTAGGTCTGTTGTCCGGGCCTTCATCGACTATGACGAAATCCGACAGCGCTTTGTTCCCACGCGTGCATCACCCCGGTGTCGCGTGAGCTCGGATCGCCCGCGGTTGCCATGATAGACTCCGAGCGCGGCCTCGTCGTCGGCCGCGCCAATCCCACACCAAATGGAGGCACGCCCGTGGATGCTGAAATCACTCGGTACGAGGTCCCGGTCTCGATGGAGATGATCGAGGAGATCTGGGCGATGTGGGAGACGGTGCCAGAGGAGGTGGGGGTCGGCGAGGACATCTCGTGGGTGCGCGACGAGCTTTCCAACGCGGTCAGGGCCGAAGACCGCAAGCTGCTGTACGTCGCCAGGGTCGACGGCAAAATCGCAGGCACCTCGGTGATCTGGGTGTCCCGGAGGGACCCGAAGCTGGCCGAGTTCGCCCTGCCCGGTACCGCGCCGGAGTTCCGCCGGCGCGGCATCGGACAGGCGCTCTTCGACGCCCCGGTCGCCGATTTCCGCGCGATGGGCGGCGAGTCGATCTTTCTCGGCGCGAGCAGCTACGCCTTTCGGACGTACATGCGGGCCGGCTACCACAAGCTGGTCGGCACGAGCGCCCTCGGCTACGTCGCCAGCGGCGAGTCGCCAGAGGCCTACCTGGTCGACTTCTTTCGCGGCCTGGGACCGGCCACCGTCGGGCCCGGCGAGCACGCCGACCGGACTCCCGCGGTGCCCCTGGTGCACACGCCGCACGACTGGCAGGTGATGGACGCCAACGTCGGCCTGCTCTCGCTCCGGTACAGTCAGCCCAAGGGGTTCTCAGGCCAGTCGGGCAGGTTCGTCGACCTGCTCGACAAGACCGACTCGACCTTCTTCGCCGCCCGCGCCGGGGACCGCGGGAAGGTCGTCGGGGTCTCCACGGCGAAGCTCGCGGACGGCGTCTGCTCCGTGGACGGCTTCACCCATCCGTACTACCAGGAGAGCTGGAACGAGCTGATCGAATCGGCCGCGGCCTGGGGCTCCGAGCGCGGCGCCAGGCGCTCCGCAGCCGTCGTCTCGGAGGAAGACTGGCGGAAGCGGGAGATGTTCGAGGCACTCGGGTTCGAGGCGGCCAGCAGGGGAGACGACTTCCTGCTGGACGGCATGCAGATGCGCATCTACGCGAACGGCAAGAAGGTGCGCTCGATCCGGCTGGAGCGGCCCGAGGCCGGCTAGCAGCCTGTTCGAGAAACACGGATGGCGAGTGTTTGGGGGTATGATGTGCCCAGTCCAGTGGCGGGGAGTCGTTGATGAGCAAGACCTACCTGCCCTACGAACCCGACCAGCAATTGCTGTTGCCATCGGCGTTGCAGGAGTGGCTGCCAGAGGACCATCTGGCCTACTTCATATCCGACGTGGAGGACCAGTTGGACATGTCGGAGGTCACCGCTCGCTACGAGCGGGAACGGCGTGGTGGCAAGAAGGGTAACATCGGCGCAGAAAAGCGGAGGCGTAAGGTAGTTATCTGTCGCCCGTGATTTGGCGATGACACACCTTATACCAATTGAGCGTAACTAGGCCGGAAAGCGGCTAGAGATGTTCCAATTGGTTCATCCATGCTGAGTCTACCAGACAGGTGGAGGGCATGAGATGATCGGACGACCGCTTCGAATAGATTGGCGGGCAGAGGATAGTCCGGAGGCGCTGAAGTCAGCCTACCATGGGGAACAGGATATCACCCTGCGGACTCGGCTACACGGACTGTGGCTGGTGCGTTCGGGGTGGCAACTCGGTGAGGCGGCAAGGGCGGTAGGGGTTCATCAGCGCACGGTCCAGCAGTGGGTGGGCTGGTATAGAGAGGGCGGTATGGGGGAAGTGAGTGCCCACAAGATGGGGGGGAGAGGTCAACCCCGGTTTCTGAGCGCGGAGCAAGAGCGGGAGTTGACCGAGGAGGTGTCGACCGGACGTTTCAGGACGGCGGGAGAGATCAGGGACTGGATAGAGTCTGAGTACGGTGTGAGTTACAAACCGGGCAGCGTCTACAGCCTGCTGTCCCGGTTGGGATGTTCACCGAAGGTTCCGAGGGGCCGCCATGAGAAAGCGGATCTGGCAGCACAGGAGTCGTGGAAAAAGGGGGCCTCGCAGACAGCCTTACCAGAGTGGGGGTGACATCAGGGACGGCCTTTGGCTTTGCCGACGAGATGCGAGTGGGTCTGAGGGGGATGGTTCGCAGAGTATGGGGGCGTCGTGGAGTGAAGGTGGTGCAGAGGGTGCAGATGGTGTACCGGTGGACGTACCTGTTCCTGGTAGTGGACGTTCGGAGGGGCAGGCTACAGTGGAGTTGGATCGACTCAATGAAGTCCGAGTCGATAGCAGCAGCGGTCAATGGCCTGAAGCATCACTCGGACATCGCAGCGCTGGTGTGGGATGGAGCTCGCGGTCACCGCGCCGGGCTGGTCGAGGGCGTAGGACTGCCGACGATAGTCCAGCCGCCCTACAGTCCAGAGCTCAATCCTGCTGAGCGTGTGTTCCAGGAGGTCCGTCGCTGGGTGGAGGGGAGGGTGTACGAGAGTGTGGAAGAGAAGATGGAGGCGGTTGATTCCTACCTGCGTGAGTTGGAGTATGATCCTGGTCGCGTACGCTCGTTAACAGCGTGGAACTGGATCAAACACTCAACACGAAGTCTTCCAGCACACTATGCGGCCTCATTAGCCTGAAATGGTATTAGAAGCGAGGGCACATCGTGGCACCAATGATGATGGCTCACGCCCAAGCACATGGGAGAAGATAGACGATGAAATCGTTTGACAGGATTACCGTCGATCCCGCCGTCATGGGCGGCAAGGCGTGCGTCCGGGGTATGCGCGTAACGGTCGGGACGGTGGTGGGCCTGTTGGCGGCCGGTCGCTCACACGCCGAGATACTTCGAGCCTATCCGTATCTCGAACGGGAGGACATCGACCAGTCCCTGGCCTACGCCGCCTGGAGGCTGGAGGAGCGCGAAGTCCCTCTCTCTATGCCATGAGGCCGAAGCTCCTCATTGACATGAACCTGTCACCCGAATGGGCGCCAGTGCTTCGGAACCACGGATGGCAGGCGGTGCACTGGTCTACCGTCGGCGACCCAAGGGCCAGCGACAAAGACATCATGACATGGGCGGTCGCTCACCGGTACGTCGTGTTCACCCACGACCTGGACTTCGGGACCATGCTGGCGCTTTCGCATGAAGCGGGGCCGAGTGTGCTTCAGATCCGCACGGAAGACACTCTGCCGGACTATTTGGAAGGGTCGGTCTTAGCCGCTCTCAATCAGCATGAGGCCGACTTGTCCTCCGGAGCCTTGGTCGTGGTCGACGAGAGCCGAAGCCGGGTTCGAGTGCTGCCTATATGAGGCCTTCTTCTGCGCGTTGCCGTCACGTCGACGTCGATTGCGGCTTACGTCGCGTTTCCCTCAATTGAGTAGCTGCTTTTCCCCGGTCTCGGACGCCCGCTCTACCGCGTCCATGAGCCGGTGCCTTTTCAGTCCGGTCTCGAAGTCCGGCGCCTCGGCCGCTTCGCCCCGGATGACCTGGCCGAACCTGCGCCACATCTGGGCCACGGGGAACGCCGCGTCGAGGTCGGCGGCCTCCGGCGCCCAGGTCAGCCTGTCGGGCACGTCGATCTCCGCCAGTGCGCCGTCGCCGCGCCTGCCTCCGCGCAGCGTCAGCGTGCCGAGCGAGCTCGTCTCCGAAGCGTCGAGCCGCAGCGTGCCGTCGCGTCCGTAGATCTCGGCCCGGTACCCGCTGGCGTGGGCCGGTACGCTCGCCACGTGCGCCGACATCACGGCGCCGCCCTCCAGCCGTCCGGAGACGAGCACGTTGTCGGCGGCGGTGACGTCGATCGTGCTGCCGGAGTCCGGGTCCTCCCAGCGGTCCACGGTGGTCGCGACGACCGCGGAGACCTCCGTGAACTCGCCCAGAACCATGCAGAGGACGTCCATGAGGTGGCCGAAGCCCACCGTGAAGACGTTCGCGCCCGACGCGCTGTCCGCCCGCCACCACGACGAGGGCGCCGAGTCCAGCACGCCGGACTGGTACCAGCTCATGCTGCACGACAGCACGTCACCGGCGTACCCGTCGTCGACCAGCTCCTTCAGTCTCAGGTAGATCGGCGTCAACCGCTCCTGCAGGCCGACCATCGTCCGCACGCCTTTGGCGCGGGCCAGGTCGGTCATCTCCCGCGCCTCCCGGAGATTTGCCCCCAAGGGCCACTCGGTGTAGACGTGCCTTCCTGCCTCCAGCGCGTCCATGGTGAGGCGGTAGTGGTGCGGCACCTTGACCGACACCGCGACGGCGTCGAGGTCGGCGCGTTCCAGCATCGTCCTGTGGTCGTCGTAGGACTCGGCAGCGCCGAACTTCTCCGCCGACTGGCGGGCCGACTCCGCCCGTGTCGTGCACACGGCGGCGAGATCGAACTCCGGAAGCGCCCGAAGCGCCGGCAGGTGCGACTTGGCCGCCCAGCTTCGCTCGGCGTTCGCCCCTATGACTCCAACGCGGATTCTTTGTGACGTCATGTCTGCTCCCGGTGTCGTGCTCGTCGGCTTAGAGGCCGGGTCGATGGTATGAACGCAGGGTCAGGCCGTCAAGTCCTGGTGCGGCCGGTTCCAGGGCCTTTCGGTTGTTGGACACGGTGCGATCGGTATGGCGCCGATCAGCCTCGTCCCGACCCTCTCGCCGAGCGCGGCCGCGGGCCGATTTCGTGAAATGTGTCCCATTTCGTCCCATTCTGTCTCATTCCTATCTGAGAGATGGGACACCTGGCCGGAAAATGGGACACCGGGTGTCTCACTGACCCTATCTGAGGCGGGACACCGGGCGACACGATGAGACACCGATGTCTCACGGCAGCGGTCGTATGTGCGCCGCGAGGGAGCTAGAGCTATCTGCTGGCGAGTGGTTGTCACGAGCACAGAGTAGCACGGATGTACTGCCAGGCGCAAGAGGGACTGTCGAGGGCCGGTTCGGAGTCTACGCGCGGCCGCGGCGCAGCGCTCGGCCGGGCAGGGCGCCCGTGTGCCTTCCCCACTCGATGACGGGCTCGCCGTTGACTATAACGTGCTCGACGCCCTCGGACGTCTGCCGGGGCCGCTGGCGCGTCGCGTTGGCCTTGATCGTCTCAGCGTCGAACACGACTATGTCCGCCTTCATTCCGTCGCGTATCAGGCCGCGATCGGAGATGCCCAGCCGCTGCGCCGGGTACCAGGTCATCTTTCGGATCGCCTCCGGCAGCGGCAATCTGCGCTCCTCACGCACGATCTCCGAAAGAATCTGCGGGTACGTCCCGTAGGCCATCGGCACCGGGTAGTCTCCGATGAGCAGGGCGTCGCTGCCGACCATCTGCAGCGGGTGGACCACGAAGTCGGAGATGGTGGCCGGGTCTACGTTGGCGGTGAAATAGGAGACCTGGAGGTCCTCGTCCAGCAGCAGGTCGCACAGTGCGTCCACCGGATGGCTGCCCATGTCGTCGGCTATAGCGGCCAGCGACCAGCCTTCGTATCTGCGGTTGTGCGGCTGCCCGAAGTAGGTCAGCCACATCTCGTCCCAGCCGCGGCCTCGCGGCACCGCCTCCGTCCTAAGCCTATCGCGGGCCTCCGGCGATCGCAGCGCCTTTCGGAGCCCGTCGGGGCCGCCATCCTGCGTCCACTGCGGCAGGACTATCGTCGCGCGGGTCCCGCCGTAGGGGTATGGGAAGCAGTCGAAGGTGACGTCCAGGCCCTCGTCCCGCGCGTCCTCGACGAGGGCGATTATCCGGCCGCTGCCGCCGGGGTTGGTCGGTCGACGGAACATGTGCGTTACGTGCACCGGGACTCCGCTCCGCCGTCCGATCTCGATTGCCTCCTTGAAGGGGTCGAGGTAGCGGTCCCCCAGCGAGTAGCGCACGTGCGTATGGTAGATGCCTCCCAGCCTGGCTGCCTCGGCAGATAGCTCGACGAGCTCGTCGGTGTCGGCGAAGCTGCCGGGCGGATAGTCGAGCCCGGTGGACATGCCGACCGCGCCCTCCTCCATGCTCTGCCGCAGCACAGCCTTCATGTTCTCGATCTCGCCGCGGCTGGCCCGGCGGTCGGTCCAGCCGGAGGCCGCGACGCGGAGCGGGGAGTTGCCCACGATGTAGACGACGTTCACGGCGACTCGACCGTCGAACAACGCGAGGTACTCGGACACCGACGACCAACTGTCCTGGAGCTCCGGCCTGCCGTCGAGTCCGGAGTTGAGGTCGATGAACCGCTCGAGGTCGTCCGGCGACTGGAAGGGGGCGTATGAGTTGCCGTCGATGCCGACGAGCTCGGTGGTAACGCCCTGGTGCACCTTGGGCATGTGTCTCGGATCGGCCAGCAGCATCAGCCCCGAGTGCGAGTGGACGTCTATGAACCCCGGGCAGACGACCTTCCCGGCGGCGTCTATCGTCCGCGCCGCGGGAACCTCGGAGATATCGCCTCGTATGACCGCCAGGCTGTCGCCTTCGATGGCGACGGCTGCGTGGAAGCCGGCGTTTCCTGTGCCGTCTACGACGAGGCCGCCTGTTATGAGCAGATCGAGCATTGCTTGCACACGTGATTGTCCGGCTCAGCCGGATTCCAAACGAATACGCCATGGGTCACTCGCCGTCTACCATTGGCTCCGGGCAAACGACGGAAGGGCCGGGTCATCGGGGATTCCACGAATTCACAGTCCTCGTGATTCACACTCCTCGTGAGGGGTTACGGAAACCCGCCCGCAGTGCCGCACCCGTGATCGTACCAGATTCGTCTGAAGAAGCAGCCGCCGCATCCGCGTAGCATCACACCTCAGGCCCAGATCCACAGCCACCATCCGAGGCAAATTCGCCGTATGGCTGAGGGGCGCGCATGGGTGTTACACTGTCGTTCGTCTTCCCGCCGGCCGAGGCCAGCATCAGGAGTTTGTAGCTTGCATCTCGTCGTCGACGGTTACGGGGCCGATCCCGAAAGACTGACCGACGAGGATCTGCTGTTCGCGTTCCTGGACGAGTATCCGGCCGTGATCGGCATGACGAAGATGATCACGCCCCAGGTGTACACATACCGGGGCAAGACGGCCGAGGACTGGGGTCTGTCCGGGTTCGTCCTCATCGCGGAAAGCCATATCAGCGTGCACACCTTTCCGGACCGCGGGTACGTGAACATCGACATATTCTCGTGCAAGGAATTCGATTCCGACGCTTCGCTCGAAGACGTTAAGAAGACCTTCGGTCTGAGCAACGTCCGAGTGTGGACGATGGACCGGGGCGTCGAGTTCAGCAACCCCCGCACCGCGTTCAGTGGGATGGTGCGCGAGAGGGTAGGGCTGATCGGCTCCGGCGGCTCTTCGGATGGCTGACCGACGCCCCGATCCCCTCGAGGGCGTGGCGCGGCACTGGGACACCTTCCTCGACACGCACCCGGACGAGGTCAGCCTGGAGGACGCGCGCGTCGCCCTAGTCCCGGTGCCCTACGACAGCACGACCTCCTATCGTGGCGGCGCCAGATACGGACCGGCGGCGATCGTCACGGCGTCGAGACAACTCGAGGACTACGACGTAGAGCTCGACCGGGACATCTCGGAGGTCGGGATCTATACCGTGCCTGAGATCGTCCCAAACGTGAGCGGGCCGAAGGCGATGATCGATGTCGTCGAAGAGGTGGTGACGCGCTTGGCCGCTCCCGACAGGTTGGTGGGGCTGCTGGGCGGCGAGCACTCCATCACGGTCGGCGCGGTCACCGCGCTCGCGGGCTCGCATCCGGACATCAGCGTGCTATACCTCGACGCTCACGCCGACCTGCGCGACGAGTACATGGGTTCCCGGTGGGGCCACGCGTCCGTCGCGCGGCGGCTGCACGAAGTGTGCCCGCTGGTCGAGGTGGGCGTCCGCAGCCTCAGCCTCGGCGAGCGGCGCTTCATTCGCGACAACGAGATCCCGGTCGTCTTCTGGCCGCCGGCCAACGGCAACGCGCAAAGACTCTCGGAGACGGTCATAGACGCGCTGACGCCGTCCGTCTACGTGAGCATCGACCTGGACGTGCTGGACCCCGCCCTGATGCCGGCCGTGGGGACGCCTGAGCCTGGGGGCATGGGCTGGCACGATCTGATCGGCCTCGTCAGGGCGGTGGCGCGCGAGCGCAAGATTGTCGGCTTCGACGTCACGGAGCTGAGCCCCGGGGAGGGCCCGGAGGCCGGCGCGTTCACCGCGGCCAAGCTGGTGCAGAAGCTGATCGGGTACTCGGTACCTGCCGCATAGCTTCCGGGCGTGCGAATTGGCCCGTACCGAGAAGACCGACGGGCGCCGCGGCCGACTCAGTCGAGTATCTGGGACAGGAACAGTTGGGCGCGCTCATGCTGGGGGTTGTTGAAGAAGTCGTTGGGCGGGGCCTCTTCGACTATCTTGCCCTCGTCGAACATGATCACCCTGTCGGCGACCTCCCTGGCGAAGCCCACTTCGTGAGTGACTATTATCATCGTCATGCCGGACGTGGCGAGCTCTCGCATGACGTCCAGGACCTCCTTGATCATCTCGGGGTCCAAGGCCGAAGTCGGCTCGTCGAACAGCATGATCTTGGGCTGCATGGCCAGCGCCCGCGCGATCGCCACCCGCTGCTGCTGACCGCCCGAGAGCTCGGAGGGGTACTTGCCGGCCTGCTCCGGAATGCCGACCCTCTCGAGGAAGGCGATGGCCACTTCCTCCGCCTGCGCGCGGGGCCATTTTCTGACCTTCATCGGCGCCAGCGTAATATTTCTCATTACGGTGAGGTGCGGGAACAGGTTGAACGACTGGAACACCATGCCGACCTCTCTCCGTATGGCGTCGATGTTCCTGACGTCGTTGGTCAGCTCTATGTTGTCGACTATGATGTCGCCCTGCTGGTGCTGATCGAGGCGGTTTATCGTGCGAATAAACGTCGATTTGCCCGAGCCGGAAGGCCCAAGGATCACCACCTTCTCGCCTCGTCGCACGGACGTCGTGATTCCCTTGAGCGCGTGAAACTCGCCGAACCACTTGTGGACGTCTCTACAGACGATGATCGGTTCCGTCGTGGCTTCTTTGGTGTCAATCACGGGGGTCCTCCACGGGTTGTTCCGACTAGCGCTGGCCGACGCCCAGGTGACGCTCTACGCGTTTGCTGACGTACGACATGCTGTAGGTGAATATCCAGAAGACGACTGCCAGGAAGACGAACAGCTCGAGCGCGTTGTCCAGGTATTCCAGGTTGCTGTTGACGAAAACACGACCTATCTCGACGACGTCGAGCATGCTGATGATGTACACCAGGGTGGTGTCCTTGAATAGGGAGATGAACTGACCGACGATCGCGGGAATGACGTTGCGAATGGCCTGTGGCAGCGATATGAGGAGCGTCGTATGCCAGCCGGGCAGCCCCAGCGCCCGGGCCGCTTCGGCCTGGCCGGGGTGCACAGCCTGCAGTCCTCCGCGGATGTTCTCGGCCATATATGCGGAGCTGAACAGGGTGATGACGATGGCGGCGCGGCTCAGCGAGTTGATCGGGAAGTTTTCCGGGAAGGCCAGTGGCACGAGCGTCTGGGACATGAACAGCAGGGTGATCAGCGGCACGCCCCTGAATACCTCGATAAAGGCTATGCACAGCAGCCTGACGAGGGGAAGGCTGCTGCGTCGTCCCAGGGCCAAAGCGATGCCTGTCGGTAGGCTGAGCGCGATGCCGATGATCGCCAGCAGCAGATTCAGCATCAGGCCGCCCCAGTAGTTGACCGACACGGGCTGCAACCCGGGCACGCCGGACAGTCCGCGGAGCAATATAAGCCCCATCACGAACGCGGCCACGCTCAGTATGGCGAGCCTGCGTGGGGTCCCGAGGGGTGTGTAGGTCGCCGCCGCCCAGCCGAGCGCCGTTGCGGGCACGCAGGCGAGAAGCAGGAGGCGCACGTCCAGCCCCATCTCCTTCAGGCCGTAGGGCAGGAAGGCGAACGCGGCCGCCGCGACCGCAACGATGATGGCTGCGAGCCGTGCGGTGCCGCCTCTGGCCATGCCCCAGGCCATGCCCAGAAGCGTCGCGACCATGATCAGGCCGGCCTGTGGCCGCCAGAAGCAGTTCTGCTCGGCGCAGGCGGCTATCGTGTTGTACTGGCCGATGACGAACCGTCCGCCTAGAGCGGAGATCACGGACCAGTCGGCGCCTCCGAGAACCCAGCCCAGGCCGAACCACAAGCCCAGGGCCATCACAGTGCCTGATATGACGGTGAGCAGCCCATCGTACCAGGTGCCGAACAGGTTTTCGCGCACCCAGCCGGCGGCTCCGGCGCTCATGCGGGGAGGCCTAACCAGCGTCTCTGCGTAGCCGCTGGCCATCTATCGGCCTCCGAAGCGGATGCGCCGGTTGTACAGGTTGCCGAGTAGCGACCACGTCAGGCTCATCGCCAGGTAGGCCCCCATCACGATGATGAAAATGGAAACGGCCGGAGCCGTCTGTGTCATCGTCTTGGCGACGTTCAACAGGTCGGAGTAGCCGATGGCGGCGGCCAGGCTGCTGTTCTTGGTCAGGTTCAGGTACTGGCTGATGAGCGGGGGGATGATCACGCGGAGCGCCTGCGGGAAGGTCACTTCTCGCAGCACGCGCAGCGGCGACAGTCCCAGCGCCGACGCGGCTTCGGTCTGGCCTCTGCTGACCGACGTTATGCCGGCGCGCACTATCTCCGCGATGAAGGCGGCGGTGTACATCACCAATCCGAGTAGCAGGGCCAGCAACGCCGCCGGCGCGGTAAATCCGCCGACGATTTCGTAGAATCGGCCTGCCTGCGACGGCGTCGATATTGCGAATGGAGATTCGCCGTGTACCGCGGTCACTACCAGCCATGCCGCGGCGCCGATCACCACCGCGGTGACACAGCCGGCCAGCACGGGGTTCGATGACTTCCCGCTCTCGATCTCCCGCCGCGTCAGCAGCCGGTGGACCCAGGTCCCGGCGGCCACGGCAACGGCCGCCATCGTAAACCAGGCCAGCGCCGCGTACAGCCCGCTCCCCGATATCCAGGGAATGGATATGCCCCTGTTGTCGATGTAGAGGCGCCCCTCGATCTTGTAGCTCTCGCCCACCTCCGGCAGAGTGAGCCAGATGTAGAACCAGAAGAACAGGATGATCAGCAGAGGCACGTTGCGGAAGAACTCGACGTAAACGGTTGCCATCTTGGAGACGAGCCAGTTGCCCGACAGCCGGGCAACGCCCACGACGACGCCCAGTACCGTAGCGAAGATCACTCCAACTATGGCGACTAAGACGGTGTTGAAGGCCGCAACGAAGATAGAGTAGCGGAAACTGTCCGATGGATCGAATGGGAGGAAGTGGTGTCCCATCCCGGTCTGATAGGCACGGGTGAGGAAGCTGAAGCCGTACGGGATCCCCCGTTCCTGTATGGCGTTGCCGATGTTAACGAAGAACCAGACGACGAGCGCCACAACGACGATCCCGGAGACGATCTGGTACGTCCACTGGAGGACCTGGGCGTGGCGCCAGAGCGGAATGCCCTGGTAAGTCAGCTTTCGCGCTATTGACGACATACGGCCTTCAGAAGCTCCCAACCGCGGCGCCGCGCGGCTCTACGACATCGCCGAACGTTGCGCCCTTCCGAATCCGGTCCATCGGACACGAGGGGTTGGCCGGAAGCGCGCTCTGCCGTACTACAAGTGGCTTCCGGCCAGACCCAGCGGGTTTTCTCCTACCTCAGAGGCGCGGCGTATATCTGTCCGCCCTTGGGGCAGCCGCTGCACGGGGCGTCGGCCCACAGGGCGTTGCGCCCGTCTTCGCGCGGCAGGCCGATGCCGTTGGGTCCGAGGTGCCGCTCGTATATCTCGCCGTAGTTGCCCACGGAACGAATCACGTCCTGCGCCGCCGTATTCTTGAGGCCCAGGCTCTCCTGGCCGAACGAACCCTCCAGTCCGAAGAGGCGGTCGACCTTCGCGTCACCAGTTGTGGCCGTGGGTACGCTGCCCGAATTCACGCCGTAAGCCTCGGAGTAGATGAGGATGCCCATCACCGTCTTGACGATGTCGAACCACTGGTCGTCACCGTGCGGGACCACCGGGCCCAGAGGCTCTTCGGAGATCGTCTCCGGCAGAATCAAGTGGTCGCCGCGGTTGTCAAAGGCGCTGCTGATGGCTGCGAGCTGCGAGCGGTCGTTCGTGAACGCGTCGCACTGGCCGCTCTGGTAGGCCGCCACCACCGCGTCGGTGTCCTCGAATGTCAGCGGCGTGATGCCGAGATCGTTCTGGCTGGAGAAGTCCTGCAGGTTCAGCTCGGTGGTCGTGCCCAGGGTCACGCAGACGGTGGCCCCCTTGAGCTCCAGGGCGCTTGAGACGCCCAGGCTCTTGTTGACCAGGAACCCCTGCCCGTCGTAGAACATGGTCTGGGCGTAGTTGCCCCACTGCGCGTCGCGGGAGGTCGTCCAGGTGACCGTACGCACCAGCATGTCGACCTCGCCGGACTGTACCGTCGGCCCGCGCTCGCTGGCAGAGATCAGCTTGATCTCGTAGGCGTTCGCGTCCCCGAGGACGGCGGCGGCCACCGCGCGGCAGAGGTCGATGTCGAAGCCCGTGTTGTTGCCGGCCGCGTCGAGCGATCCGTAGCCAGGCACGTCATTGCGGCTCGCGCAAATGACCTTGCCCCGATCCTTAACCGCCTCAAGCCGACTTTGCCCATCCCCTTCAGAGTCAGTACATGCGACCAGCGCCAGGAGCGAAGTCGCGAGAGTCATGATCAAAAAGGCCAATCGAGTGCTCAACAGTCACCCTCCTTTTCCACGTGTCCCCATTGCCGACGAGTAGAACGTCCAAATCGGACGGTTCCTTCAGCGCGGCATTATATGCCAGAATACGCGCCCGCGCGCTATCGCTATATGGTGATATGGTGCGATATAGGGCGCAACTCGTCCCGGCGACGTCTCCGGCGCCTGCCCGAGCTTGCGGATTGGGGTCGGGGGACTGGCCCGGCATCGCTGACCCCCGCGGGCTGTATAATTCGGCATGATCGAAAGCACGCGGGGGACTGGATGACCACAGCGGCAAACGGACCGGCTCGATCACCCAAGGAGGGCGCCGTCGTACGTCAGCTCGGAGACGGTCTGGTGCTGCGCCGCGGCAGGGTCGAGGACACCGACGCGCTGGCCGATTTCACCGCGATGCACGTCGGACCCGAAGCACCCGACGAGGGTATCAGACACTGGACGCGCGACCTGATGAAGGGCGACCTTCCCGGGTTCGGCCCCCAGGACTTCACGATAGTCGAGGATAGCCGCACCGGGGCCATCGTGGCCACGATGAACCTGATCTCTCAGACCTGGTCCTACGAGGGCATCGAGTTCCCCGTCGGTCGCATCGAGCTGGTGGGAACCCACACCGACTACCGGCTGCGCGGCCTGATGCGCGCGCAGCTCGACACCGTCCACCGCTGGAGCGCGGAGCGTGGCGAGCTGGTCCTGGGCATCACCGGCATCCCGTGGTTCTACCGCCGATTCGGCTACGAGATGACGATGGAGCACATGGGCGGCCGGATCGTCGCAGTCGAGGACGTGCCCGGTTTACCGCCGGGCGAAGTGGAACCGTACACCCTTCGCGAAGCCACAGACGACGACATCCCGTTCCTCGCCAGGACCTATATGCGCTCGACCGAGAGATTTGTCGTCTCCTGCGTCAGAGACGAGGAGATGTGGATGTACGAGCTGGTCGGGAGGGGCGAAGGCTCCATGTTCCGGTTCGGCACGCTCGTCATCGAGTCCGCGGATGGGCGCCCGGCGGGGTATGTGCTCCTGATGCCGGGGCTGGACGACGGAGTGATCACGTCTATGGCGTACGAGGTCGCGCCCGGCTTTTCGTGGCTATCGGTTACGCCCTCGGTTCTCCGTCAGATTCGGGAGATCGGCTGTCGGAGATCGGGGGGAGGGCCCCTCGCCGCCATCCGCCTGGGGTTTGGGTCCGAGCACCCTTGCTACGAAGTTGCCGGAGATGCGCTGTCCCGCTTCGAGCGGCCGTATGCGTGGTTCATCCGGGTGCCGGACGTGCCGGGCTTCGTCAGGCGCGTCGGACCCGCTCTCGAACGCCGCCTGGCAGAATCCTTCGCAGCGGGACACACGGGCGAGCTTTGCCTCAGCTTCTTCGACAGCGGGCTCAGGCTGGCCTTCCGGGACGGCAGGCTGGCCGCCTCGGAGGGATGGCTGCCCGGGGCGCGGGACAACCGGCTCGCGCCAAAGGAGCGCGACGCGCTCTTCCCCGGCCTCACCTTCCACCAGCTACTGTTCGGATTCCGCTCCGCCGAGGACCTGGAGTACGCGTTCCCGGACTGCATTGTCAGCTCCGATCGTTCCCGATCGCTCCTGAACGTGCTCTTTCCCAAGCGCGCCTCACGTATCTGGGGGCTAGAGTGACGGCGCCCGGCCGCGGGAAGGACGGCGGGGACGTTACCGACCTGGGCGGCGGCCTCGTCCTCAGAGGGGCGACGGTGGACGACACCGAGCCTATCGCCGCGTTGATCGCGGACAGGGGCGGCGACATGGCCGAGCCCCGTGGACCCATCCCGACCTGGACTCGCGACCTCATGGCCGGCAACCTGCCGGGCTTCTCGCCCGGCGACTTCACCGTCGTCGAGGATATGGGCACCGGCCAAATCGTCTCGACGCTCAATCTGATCTCGCAGACGTGGTCGTACGAGGGAATCGCGTTTCCGGTCGGCCGCGTCGACGCCGTGGTCACCGATCGCGCCTATCGCAGACGAGGGCTGTCGCGGGCCCAGATGGACCTGCTCCACCGGTGGAGCGCCGAACGCGGTGAGATGGTTCTTGGCATAACCGGCATCCCCTGGTACTACCGGCAGTTCGGCTACGAGCTCGCGTTGGCCTGGCAGGGTGGGCGCAGAGGGTACGCCGGCAGCGAGCTTGGGCTTCAAGCCGGCGAGACCGCATGCTATCGCTTCCGGCCGGCGACCGAGGCGGACGTGCCTCTGTTGGCCGAGCTCTACGCAGAAGGCATGAAGCGGTACACCGTATCGTGCGTGCGCGACGAGGAGATGTTCCGATACGACCTCGACGCGCCTGTGGACAAGGCGACCCACTGGAACGTCTCGCTGGTGATCGAGACGGCTGACGGCGACCCTGTCGGGATGCTCAGACATGGCCACAGACTGCGGGATGGGGTGATGGCCGCCGGCGTCTACGAGCTGCGGCCGGGCACGCCCTGGCTGGAGGTCACGCCCAGCGTGGTCCGGCGCCTGCGCGCGACCGGTGAGCGCTACGCCCGACGGGACGGAGTCGGCTATTCGGGCGGCTTCGCGCTGTCGTTGGGCGTCGAGCACCCGGCGTACGCCGCCATGAAGGAATGGCTGCCCGTCGTCGAGCCGTCACGCGCCTGGTACCTTCGCGTACCGGACCTGCCGGGCTTTGTCCGACACGTCGCGCCGGCGCTGGAGCGGCGGCTGTCCGATGCGTTCGGGGCGGCTTACACCGGCCGCCTCGTATTGGGTTTCGTCCACGGGGGCCTGGTGATGGACATCGAGGACGGGCACATCACGTCGGTCGAACCCCGGACGCCCACCCAGGACGACCTGTCGGCGACCGAGAGCGCCGTCGACGCGCTGTTCCCGGGGCTCGTCTTCCTACAGCTGTTGTTCGGGTTCCGGTCGGTACGGGAAATCGAGTATGCTTATCCGGACTGCATCGTAACGTCCAATGAGTCTCGATCGCTTCTCGGCGCTCTCTTCCCGAAGCGGCCGTCGATGGTCTACGGGATACAGTAGGGTCGAGGGGAGTGGGCGTAGGAGGTCAAGTTGCTCTGGCTGCTGGCCGGGTTAGGTGTCCTGGCGCTGCTGGCCGCCTTGATAGGCGGCATAGGCGCCGCTCTGCCCAAGGCCTACTCGGTGTCGCGCCGAGCCCAATTCAACCGCTCCCGGTGGGACGTTTGGAAGACCATCACCGACTATCAGCAACAGGTCACATGGCGCGACGACCTGGGTCACGTGGAGCGCCTGTCGAACCGGAGCGGAATGGAGGTCTGGCGAGAGACCGGCCGGCGCCGTCAGCCTCTGGTGTTCGAGACAGTCGAGTCCGCGCCGCCGCGCCGCCTCGTCAGGCGCATCGCCAACGACGATCTGGCCTTTGGCGGAAGCTGGGCGTTCGATATCGAGGAGGTCGGCGAGGTCACGGTAGTAACAGTGACGGAGGCGGGTGAGGTGTACAATCCCTTCCTGCGGTTCGTCTCACGGGTGATCGTCGGGCAGGCGACGGCCATAGACGGCTATCTGAGAGCTCTTGGCGAAAAGCTAGGCGCCGACGTATTCATCACCAAGGCCTGAAGCCACTCCGTCCGCGGCGAGATTGGCGGTACGCATAACAACTTTGCGAAGGAGAGAGTCTTGACCAGAATAATGGTGATAGTTGGGCATCCACAGGACACGTTCGAGCGGTCGGCCGGCACGGTCGCCAAGCACTTGGCCAGGGGCGACGAGGCGATGTTCCTCAGCCTGACGACCGGCGTCGTGACCCACGCATTCAACGTCTTTCCGCCCACGGGCGAGGACAAGCTGAAGGACGTGGAGAAGGTAAAGCAGGACAAGCGCGAAGAGTTCGACCGGGCCGCCAGGGTCCTCGGAATCACAAAGGGGGAGGTGCTCGACTTCCCCGAGAGTCCCATGCTTCTTGGGATGGATGAGTACGTCGCTGTTGTCGACCGGATCCGCGATTTCCGTCCGGACGTCGTCCTCTGCCCGCACCCCGTCGAAGTCGGCCGCCAGGACCACATGGACGCAGGGCGGTTCGCCGTCGCCTGCGTCGACTACGTTCGGGCCGACGGCTTCCCGTCGTCGCTGGCGCCCATCACGGTGCCCCACGTGTTCATGTTCTACTACCCCGGCTTCAACGCGGACCAACTCATGGGTACGGCCCGCCACCAGCCGGACGTGGTGGTCGACATCACCGACGTCATCGACAGGAAGCGGGCGGCGATGGCCGAGTTCGAGGGCACGCAGGCCAAGGCCGACGAGGACTACGGGGCCAAGACCGACAGCCTGCTGGAGCACGTCGACGGGCACGCCGGGTACATGAACGGCATAGCGTACGCGGAGCAGTTCACGCGGCTGAATCGGCCGGTCCACCAATACCTGCCGATCTGAGAGTGAGCCGGGGGGCCGACGCCGGTATGAGTGGGGTGTTCCTGACAGAGGACGAGCAGCTTCTGCGGTTGGCCGTGCGTGAGCTTGCCGACAAGGAGCTCGCGCCCCGCGCCTCGCACTACGACCAGAACGAAGAGTTCCCCTGGGAGAACCTGCGCCGAATCGCCGAAATGGGGCTGTTCGGCCTGACGATCGACGAGGAGTACGGTGGCTCGGGCGGCACCGCGCGTCAGCTCGCGGTGGTGATCGAGGAGCTCGCCCGCGGCTGCGGCGCCACGAGCGTCGTCTACATCGCCCACCTGGCGCTGTGCGCGCAGTACCTACAAAGGTTCGGCAGCGAGAGACAGAAGCGCGAGCTTCTCCAGCCGCTGGTGAGCTTGGCGAGCGTTGGGGCCTTCGCGCTCACCGAGCCCGGCGCCGGCAGCGACGCGGCGGCGATCCGGACCTCGTTGAGCAGGGTAGACGGCCACCTCTTGCTCAACGGTACAAAGCTGTTCACGACGAACGCGGTCGAGGCCGACATTTTCGTGGTACTGGCCACCCACGACCCGGGGCAGGGCACGAACGGGATCGACGCCGTCGTCGTGGAGCGCGGTACGCCGGGCTTCACGATAAATCCGCAGCACGGCAAAATGGGGATGCGCGGCTCTTCCACTGCTGAGCTGGTCTTCGAGGGCTGCCGGATTCCGGAGGAGAACAGGCTCGGCGGCGAGGGCGTCGGCTGGACTCAGACGATGGACGTGCTCAACGCAAGCCGCATCGGCATCGCGGCCCAGTGCGTCGGGCTGGCGCAGGCCGCCTACGAGTCGGCGCTCCAGTACGCGGGCCGGAGGGAGGCCTTCGGCCGGCAGCTCAGCGGCTTCCAGTCGGTCCAGTGGACGCTCGCCGATATGGCTACCGAGATCGACGCGGCGCGCCTGCTGGTCTACCGGGCAGCGAGCCTGCTCGACGACGGGGCGCCCTTCGTCACGGAGGCGTCGATGGCGAAGCTGTTCGCGTCGAGGGTCGCGGTCGAGTGCGCGGACCGCGCCGTGCAGCTTCACGGCGGCACCGGCTACTTCGCGCCGACGACGGCGGAGCGGCTCTACCGGGACGCCCGGGTCACGGAAATCTACGAGGGCACGTCGGAGGTGCAGCGCATGATCATCTCCCGCGGTATCCTCAGCGGCTGAGGGGAGACGACCGGCAAATGTCGCGAGAAACGTCGAACAACGAAGGCGACCGGTACCGGCGGATACTCTCGGAGTACGCCACACGGGTGTCGTGGGATAGTCTGCCGGTCGAGGCGGTGCACGAGGTCAAGCGCCGGACGCTGGACAGCATAGGGGTAGCCATCGCCGCGTACGATGACGACGCGCCGTCCGCCGCGCGAGCGTACGCCTCCGGGCTTGCGCATCCCGACGGAGCGACCGTGTGGGGACTCGGTGCAAAGGTCGCGCCGGAAGCCGCTGCCTTTGCCAACGGCGTGATGGTCCGATACCTCGACTACAACGATACCTACCTTTCTCTGGAGCCGCTTCACCCGAGCGACGTGCTGCCCGGTCTGATGGCGTTGAGCCAGTACCGGCGTCGGTCCGCGCGCGACTTCATCACCGGTGCGGCAGTCGCCTACGAGGTGGGGGTCTCGCTGTGCGACGCGGCCAGCATCCGCGCTCACCGTTGGGACCACGTGATGTACACGTCCATTGGAGCCGTGTGCGGGGCCGGTAACCTGCTCGGGCTGAACGAGACGCAGACCGCCAACGCCATCGCGATCACGGTCGTGCCCCACGCGCCGATGCGGCAGACGAGGGCGGGGGAGCTGTCGATGTGGAAGGGCGCCGCGGCGGCCAGAGCGGTCAGCCACGCCGTCTTCGCCGGTCTGCTGGCTGCGGAAGGCTTTACGGGGCCTGATATGCCCTTCGAGGGCGAAATGGGCTTCTTTCGCCAGCTCCTCGGGGGCGGCTCGTTCGACCCTGCGGCGCTCGAATCTATCGAGCAGGGGCGGGCGCCTCGGCGGATCGTGGACACCTACGTCAAGAAGTGGCCCGTCGAGTACCACGCGCAGAGCGCCGTGGACGCGGCCATAGAGCTGAGGGAAGAGCTGGAGGGAGCCGCCATCAAGTCGGTCGAGCTCGAGACGTTCAAGGTAGCCTACGAGATAATCGCGAAAGACCCGGAGAAGTGGGCTCCGAAGACTCGCGAGACCGCCGACCACTCGCTGCCGTACATCGTCGCTGCGGCCCTTATCGATGGCACGGTTACCAAAGAGTCGTTCTCAGACGAGCGTCTGCGGGACCCCGAGCTCGCGTCGCTCCTGGGCAAGACCACGCTGTTTGAAGACGACCGGCTGACTGAAGGCTACCCGCGGGGAATCCCGAACCGGGTCCGCGTGACGACCGCCGCCGGCCGGTCCGCCGAGAGGACGGTCAGCTTCCCAAGAGGTCACGCGATGAACCCGATGACTGACGACGAGCTGGTCACCAAGTTCGTGGGGAACGTGGCCGACCGATGGCCCGAACGGAAGGCGCGCGACGTGGTCGACCTTGTCTGGGACCTCGAGAGCCAGCCGGACCTCGAAGGGCTGATGGAAGCGATACGCCTGTGAGCTGGCTCCTGGAGGACGCGACGACGGAGAGCGCGGGGGCGCGTTTTCGCCGCATCCTGGACTCTCCCGAAGCGACTCCGGTGCCGGGCGCGTTCGACGGGCTGAGCGCCCTGATCGCGCGCGAGGCGGGCTTCGACGCGCTCTATCTGTCCGGGGCAGCCTTCTCCGCCAGCCTCGGGTTGCCGGACGTGGGTCTGGTCACTCTCGACGAGCTGGTCGACCGGACGAGGCGCATAGTCCGCGCCAGCGGGCTCCCCGTGCTGGTCGACGCCGACACCGGTTTCGGGGAGGCGCTCAACGTCGTGCGGACGGTCAAGGAGCTCGAAGAGGCCGGGGCGGCCGCCGTTCAGATAGAGGACCAGGTGACTCCAAAGCGCTGCGGCCACCTGGACGGCAAGTCCGTCGTCCCCGCGGAGGAGTTCGCCGAGAAGATCAGGGCGGCCGCGCAGGCGAGGACCGATCTTGTCGTCGTAGCGAGGACGGACGCGAAGGCCATATACGGCATGGACGAAGCCATACGGCGGGCGCGGCTCTACCGCGACGCCGGCGCAGACGTGATATTCCCGGAAGCTCTGGGCTCGGAGGAAGAGTTCAGGACGATGGCGGACGCGGTCGGCGGACCGCTGCTGGCGAACATGACCGAGTTCGGCAAAACGCCGTACATCTCGGTAGACCGGTTCGGCGAGCTCGGCTACAGCATGGTCATCTTCCCGGTCACGGCCCTGCGGGTGGCTGCGCGTGCGATGGAGTCCGCGCTCGCCGACCTGAAGCGCGATGGCACGCAGGAGCCGTGGCTGGACCGGATGCAGACGCGACAGGAGCTCTACCGGCTCATCCAATACGACGAGTACCGGGAGCTGGACAGTCGGATCTACTCAGGAAAGCCGGCCGAGGAGGCATCGGAATGACCGCACAGCCCTTCAGTCCCGGTCTCGACGGCGTGATAGCCACCGACAGCAGCGTCTCCTACCTCGACGAGGAGAACGAGCAAATCGTGGTCCGGGGCTACGATCTGATAGAGCTGGCCCGGAACCTCAACTACACCGACGTGGCGTACCTCGTGATGTACGGCGAGCTGCCGGACCGCGACTCGGCCGACTCCTTCTGCCGCTCGCTCGCGGGGAGCTCGGACCTGCCGGACGACGTGTACCGGCTGCTCGACCTGCTGCCGAAGGGGACCAGCGTAATGGACGCCCTGCGCACGGGAATCTCGTACCTCGCGGGCCACGTCGATCCCGGCGTGCTGAGCGACACGTCACGCGAGGCGAACCTGGCCAAGGGCAAAAACCTGTTGGCCCAGGCCCCGGTGATCTCCGCGAACGCCTACAGGGCGCTGAACGGCCTCCCCTTCGTCAAGCCCGACCCGGAGATGGGCTACTCGGAGAACTTCCTGTACATGCTCAGCGGCGAGCGTCCGGGCGCGGAAGCGCTGGACGTGTTCGACCGCATACTCATCTGCTACATCGAACACGAGATGCCCAACTCGACCTTCGTCGCGCGGGTGATCGCCTCGACCCTCTCCGACATCTACGGAGCCGCCGCAGGAGGAGTCGCGTCGCTGAAGGGGCCGCTGCACGGCGGCGCCAACGAGGCCGCAATCGCGATGATGCTCGAGATACAAGAGCAGGGCGGTCCGTCCAGGGCCGAGCCCTACGTCATGGAGAAGCTCGCGAACAGGGAGCGGATCATGGGCTTCGGCCACCGCGTGTACATGAGGAAGCACGATCCCCGCGCGCTGTTCCTGAGCGACTACATCGACGGACTCGCCGCACGGGTCCCGGACGGCCGCGACCTGGCCCAGATCTACCGCACGGTCGAGCGCGTGATGGAGCGGGAGAAGGGCCTGTTCCCCAACACCGACTACCCGATAGCGCTCCTCTTCTACCTGCTGGGTATTCCGGTGCCGCTGTACACGCCGGTTTTCCTGTGCTCTCGGATGGCCGGGTTGGTGGCGCACGTCGTGGAGCAGCACGAGGACAACAAGCTCTATCGGCCGCGTCTGCTCTACGAGGGCGCCAGGGGGCTGACTCCGCCCGCCTCTCCCATCTCCGCCGGCTAACGCGAGATACAAGAATGGTTATCCGGGCGCTGATATTCGACTTCGACGGGGTCGTCATAGACACCGAGACGCCCGACTTCGCGACGTGGCAGCGGGTCTTCGACGACCACGGCGTGTCGCTGGACCGCGAGCTGTGGGAGACCTTCATCGGCGCCGGCCTGGGCAGCTTCGACGTTTCCCAACACCTCGAGGAGATGGTCGGCCGCTCCATCGACCGCGACAGGATCAGTACGGATCGCCGCGCCCGCTACCTGAGCGTCGTGGAAGCGAACCCGGTCCTGCCCGGCGTGACCGACCTGGTCTCCAACGCGCGGGCCGCTGGACTCAAGCTCGGCGTCGCGTCGAGCTCCCGGCGCGACTGGGTCGAGGGGCATCTCGAACGGCGAGGACTGCTCGGCCACTTCGACGTGGTGCGCTGTCGCGACGACGTGTCGGCGGCAAAGCCCGATCCGGAGCTCTACACGTCCGCCCTGGCCGCACTGGGCGTCGAGCCGGAATCCGCTATAGCCATAGAGGACTCGGCTAACGGCGTGACCGCGGCGAAGCGAGCGGGCATGTTTTGCGTAGTCGTTCCGAATGCGATGACGAGCTCGATGCGGCTGGACCATGCCGACCTGTGGCTGCAATCCCTGGCCGATGTCTCGCTGGACGACCTGATCGAGGCGGCCGACGGCCGGTAGCGAACGCGCGGCCGGCGGCTCTGAGTCCGCGATCGCTGAGATTCGGGCGGTCGCCCCAGCCTTCCCGCGACGGGACAGTGCGTTCCCGCAGGACCGTCACCGTCGAGCGACGATCAGCGGGACCATCATCTCGGCGGGCGTCAAGCCGCCGTGGTCCGCGACCTTCTGGCGGTCGTCCTCATCCGTCCGGGGGTACTTGTAGTAGATGACCGGCGCGCCCGTCGAGACCGCCAGGTAGTTCCCCATTCGACGCCTGGTGACGGGCGACACGGGTCCCGGCCCCAGGAGCTCCAGCTCCAACACCTCGTCGGCAGTCAGCAGGTAGAAGTGCTCGCCGAACCGCTCACGAAAGCGCGCCTCGAACTCCGCGGCTCGGTCCTCGCGCACCTGGAGCATCACGGAAGGCGCCGTACCCCAGGGCTCATGCTCTAGGTAGTCGACCAGATCGTCGTCCGGCTCGATCTCGTGGGCGGCGGCATCCATGTCGAGCAGGCCGTGGTCCGCGGAAACGACGATGGCCGCGTTCGGGGGCAGGAGCGCCGCGATCTGGGACAGCAGCCCGTCGACCGCAGCAATCGCCTGTTTGGTCACGTCGTGGCCGATGCCGTACTCGTGGGAGGCAGCGTCCACGTGGGGGATGTACAGGTGCGTGAAGGTCGGGCCGCTGGACTCGCCCAGCCGCTTCAGCACCGCCCCCGCCGCGTCTTCGAGGTCCTTGTACCCGTAGCGGGGCGAATTCCCGCGACAGTACGACGAGTACGGGCTATCCGCGATCTCTTCTGGCACGACGGCGAAGGTGGACCACGCCATCCTCGTCGTCGTAGACGGGGCTGGATACGCCTGTTCGGGGGTATAGCCCAGGCTGCCCAGGTCCTTGTCGTCGCCTCGGCGGTTGAAATGGATTATGGTCGCGATGTCGTCGATTTCGTCCAGGTAGAGATGCCAGCTCGGCACACCGTGGCGGCTGGGCCAGAGCCCCGTGGCGTAGGACGTGAGCACGGTCGGCGTCGACGACGGGAACACGGTCGTGAGCTCGGCCGAAACGTGGGCCGCGAGGAAGTCCGCGCCGTGTTCGGCGTCCACGACGTTCAGGCCCAGGCCGTCCACCATGACGACGACGACATGGTCGGCCGGCCCTATCAGGTCGACGATGGCCGCGGTACCGGGCGAGCAGGGGACGTTGGGCGCGCCGCCGATCGACGCCAGGGCGTTGGCGAGATCGACGACGTTCAGCCTGGCCGGCGACGGACGAACAAGCTCGCCGGAGTCGAACGCTGCCAGCAGCCGCTCTCGGTCACTCATGTGTGGACTCTCAACCTGCTTTCCAATATCCTCAACTCTCAGACGCGAACTTAGACGAGAATGGTAGTCGCGGCCGAGGGTGAGGGTCAATGTTCGTTAGCGCCAGCAGCAAGAAGAGAGCGGTTGGGATCGTCCTCTTTCTCATCATCCTCGGCCTGTTCCTGGCGTTCAATCGTATACCCAAGCTGGACGCGGTCGGAGTAGATCTGGCTATAGTCGAGTCGCCGAACGTCCAGTGCTTTCAGGGCTTCTGCATAGAGCGCGACCCGGGCACGAGCTTCCTCTCCCGGTGGTGGACCTTCTCCCTCACGTACTTCCGCCTGGTGGCAATGGGAATGGCGTTCGCCTTCGTGGTCGCAGGGCTCGCGGAATCGTTCCTCTTCACGGCCGCGCGCGGAGCCGGCTTCCAGTCGGGAGGCGTGTTCGGACGAACGGTGAGAGGCATGGCCGCCGGGCCGGTGATGAACCTTTGCTCCGCGTGCGTGGTGCCGGTCTCGGCCGCGTTCCAGCGAAGGGCCGGAATCGAGGGCGCGATCGCCATGGTGCAGGGCTCGGCCACGATGAACATCCCCGCGCTTGCGATGGTCTTCTTCGTCTTCACTCCGTTGCTGGGACTGAGCCGCCTGCTGCTCGCGGTCATAGGCGCGCTGATTCTGGGTCCTCTGGTCGCCTTGACGCTGCGAGGCGAAAGAGGCGGCGGGCCCGAATCGACCGAGCAGCTAACCCTGGCGGACGACCCGGCGTCCGCCGCTTGGCGTCCCGTGCTGAGAGAGGCCTTCGGCGACTGGGTCAAGACGACGGCGGGTTACGTGCTCCGGATGGGCCCGATCATGCTGGCCGCCGGACTGCTCTCGGGGCTGGTGATCCAATGGATCAGCCCCGACACGGTGTCGCGGTACCTCGGCAACGACGTGGGCGGCGTCGCCATCGCCGCCACGGTCGGGCTGCTGATCAACGTGCCGCTGCTGTTCGAGATCCCGCTCGTGGCCCTGTTGCTCACCCTCGGCATGGGCACGGCGCCGGCGGCGACCCTGCTGTTCGCCGCCGCCGCGGGCGGCCCCGTGACCTTCTGGGGGCTGGCGAAGGTGATGCCCCGTCGCGCCGTAGCGGTGTTCGCCGGGGCCACGTGGGGCCTGGGCGCGGTCGGAGGTGTGGGAATTCTCCTCGTGGGCGCGTTGATCTGGGAGGACGCCGGCCTGCGAGCGGAGCCGGGCGTCGCGCAGGCGGTCGACGAGCCGGCGTCCTTCACCGACGCCACCGAGGCCGCCGGAGTCGCGTTTGCCCACGTCGCACACGAGACGGAGATGTTTCCTCTCGGCGGCGGTGCCGTCGTGATCGACTTCGACGGAGACGGCTTCCACGACATCTACGCCGTCAACTCCGTAGGGCCCAACGTCCTCTACCGCAACAACGGCGACTCGACCTTCACGGAGACCGCGGCCGCGGCGGGCGTCGACGATCCGGAGGGCAGGGGAAACGGCGGATGCGCGGCCGACTACGACAACGACGGAGACCAGGACCTGTTCGTGACCAACTACGGGCCCAGCCGGCTCTTCAGGAACGAGGGCGGCTCGTTTTCCGACTCGACCGTCTCCGCCGGCGTGCTCGACTCCGGTAGTGCCTTCCGCAACACGGGCTGCGCCTGGGGCGACTACGACCGGGACGGCTTCGTGGACCTCATCTTCGTGCGCCATCTGTACGAGAGCCACCGCCGCATGTTCCAGACCAGGGAGTTCCTCGACGCCATCGCCAGGCTGGTCCTGTACCGCAACAACGGCGACGGTACGTTCACCGATACGACCGCCATACTGGGGAATGTGTCGGGGCCGAAGGACCCGGGGTTCGGCGGGCAAGCGGGCAACATCTGGGGCGCCGGCTTTCAGCCCGGGTGGGCGGACTTGGACAACGACGGAGACCTCGACCTCTATGTCGTCAACGACCTGGGCACCGATATACAGGGCAACGTGCTGTGGCGGAACGACGGGGCCGCGGACGGGGGCTCGTGGACGTTCACCGACGTGTCCCGCGGCTCCGGGGCCGACGCGAGCATCTTCGGGATGGGGCTCGCGGTCGGAGACTACGATCTGGACGGCATGCTCGACATCTTCGTGACCAACATCAGGGACAACGTACTGCTGAAAAACGAGGGGACGGGCCTCAAGTTCGAGGACGCGGCCAAGGACGCCGGCGCCCGCGTCGGCCTCATCGGCCGGAAGGCACGGGTCGCCTGGGGCACCTTCCTGTTCGACTACGACAACGACGGAGACGAAGACCTGTACCTGGCGAGCGGCTACCTCAGGGCCGACAGCGCCACGGTAGGCGCGGCCGCGAATCCGGTGGAGCAGCCCAACGTGCTGCTGCGAAACCAGGGCGACGGGACTTTCGTGGACGTGTCGACGGCCAGCGGCAGCGACGATTCCGGAATAGGCCGCGGCGCCGTCTACCTGGACTACGACAACGACGGTTGCCTCGACATCTTCGTGGTCAATCTGGGGCAGCGCGCGAGTCTGCTGCGCAACCTGTGCGATACGGAGCGCACGTGGATAGCCGTCAAGCCGGTCGGCACGTCCAGCAACCGCGACGCCATCGGCGCCAGGGTGACGATCGATGTCGGCGGCGCGGTGCAGATCAGAGAGATAGCCGCGGGATCGAGCCAGATGGGCCAGAACATGCTCGAGGCCCATTTCGGCCTCGGCACGGCCCGCACAATCGACTCAGTGACCGTAGCGTGGCCGAGCGGCAAGGTCACGCGTCTGACGGACGTGCCGGCGAATCAGCGCCTCACGATAGTCGAGCCGTGAACGAGACGGCGGCAATAGGCTATGCCCAAATCCCCCACCTGACATTGTTGGGAGCTGTTTCGTGTGCTTTCAGGGGCTGTCCGGATGTCGACTTGGGGTGACGCATGACATGATCGGCATCGGACAGGGTCTCGGGTGCCGTCTTTGAGGGTATCGGCAGCGGTTCGCTTCCAATTGTGGCTGTTGTCAGGCCGAAGAAGGCATGGCCCGGACTGGCAACTCGGCAGAGTCGCCTACAAACCGATGCTCCAGGCAGGGTCGCCTATGCCCCATACGGCTCGGCAGCCAGCGCCAATATCCTCTGCCGCGCGCTGAGCAGCAACTCGTATGAGGGATGGCCACGGGCAAGACGGATGATCAACCTCCTGGCGTGACGCACCACACGGCCCGGTAGGGCGATCAGGGCGAAGCGCACCGCCTTGAGACGCTTGCCCACCCACTGTCCGCCCAACACCAGCCGCTTCATGGCAGAGTTCAAGTTGAAGGCCAACACTGCTATCGCCCACCATGCTGCGTTGGCTCCGAACAGCCTCGACGGAAGCCTGCCCCCGGCAAGGTCACTCTTGAGGACGCCGTGGACCTCCTCGCCCTTGCCACATCTCTGCCTCGACCACCAGATCAACTCATCTCCCGCAATGCTCCGGTTGGTCACCACTCCGAAGACCTTGTACCAGCCTCTGTTGGACAACTCCATCGCGGGGAACGGAAGCTCCATCTGCCCCTCCATTCCCGGCAGAGGCTGTTCGATCAACCGCTCCCTGGTAGCTATGAACCGATACTCAGGGCTGCTCTTGGAGTGCCCTATCCAGTTGGGCACGAAGTTCACATCAGCCCACTGCTGACCCGTGTCCACACGATGCTCCCCAACCTTGCGGTACAGCGTCTGCCAGTCTTGCTCGGCGACCTCGGACACCGCACGGCGGAACTCCGTCGTCACGTCGACCCCAACCGCGAACTCAATCACCCCGAACCGCTCGTCTCTACCCTCCGCGCAGTACCGCAGCAACTCCCGCTGGTACCCCGCCGTGTCAGACCTGAGCATACCGACGACCTCAAACCCGCTGCGTCCATCAACTCCACGTACGTCATCACCCCGGACAGCCCCGTCATACCCGTCGAGCCCTTCTCCTGCTCGTACTGGAATGCCAATAAGCCTTGCTTCATAATAGATGCACCTCGTTGGTGATCGGTTCGTTTGCTCAACAACCATCTTAGCCCCCTTCGCGGCGGGCTCCAACGAGGTCTTCCTCTTCTCTCGGTGGGGAATCTGGGGACTAGCCGGGGCTTGACTGGCGAATATCCGTGTGCTACGTTTGTTCCGAACATTCGTCCTTGTCCAAGCCGGCATGCCGGCGATCAGGAGGTTCCGATGAAGCGAAAGCTCTCCGAGCGGCAGAAGTGCATACTGACCGTGATTCGCGGATTCATAGACGACCACCAGTTCCCGCCGACCGTGCGTGATATCCAGACGGCGTGCGACATCAGTTCCACCTCTGTGGTCGACTACAACCTGCGCATCCTGCAGCGCGAGGGCTACATCCGCCGCGAGGCCGAGGTTTCCAGGGGCATCGAGCTGCTGGACGGCTCCAGCCCCAGACGGGACCTGATATCGATCCCCGTCCTGGGCTACATCGCGGCCGGCGAGCCGCTGCAGATACCGCCGTCGGACTCGTGGAGCACCGAGGCGATGGACCACGTGGAGCTTCCCACGTCCTTCACGGCGGGCAGGTCGGAGGTCTTCGCGGTACGCGTCAAAGGCGAGTCGATGATCGACGCGTTGGTGGCCGACGGAGACCTCGTGGTCATGGAGCCCACCGACCGCCCCAACGAAGGCGACATGGTCGCGGCATGGCTGCAGGACAACGGCGGCGTCACCCTGAAGCACTTCCACATGCGCAACGGGATGGTCACGCTCCAGCCGGCCAACGCCGCCGTCGAGCCGATCACCGTCCCCGCCGACAATGTCTCGGTGCAGGGACGCGTCGTCGGCGTCGTCAGGACGATGTAGGTACCCCCGACAACGATTCGGTGGAAGCCGGGCGGCAGCGCCCGGCTTTCTTTTTCGCTTCACTCTAGTCGCCAGGGACAAGAATTCTTGTGTCTCTCCGCAGCCTATGGTAGCCTGGTCGCAGGCTTGGCTGACGTGGAGGAGAGTCATGCGAGTCGCAGAGGTCCGCGGCCGGGTGGTGAAGAAGCTGGAAGAGGCGGCCGCCTCGGGAGACGAGAACGTCGCCACTGAGGTATCGAACTTCAGCCGGGCGGTGCTCATCGCGCTTGCGTCATACGACGCAGATACGGACGTCGACCTGCAAGAGCTGAAGATCAAGACGTCGACGGCCGGCCGCATCCTGGGCATGAGCCAGGAGTACGTCAGAGAGCTCGTACGCGGCAAAGTACTGGATGCCACGAAGAAGAACGGCGAGTTTCAAGTAGCCCTGTCTTCGGTGGTCAGCTTGCAGGCCAACTCGGCCGCACGTCCCGGCCGTCCTCAGGCCATTGACCTGGGCGCGATGCGCAAGGCCAAGATACGGTCGTCCTTCGCCTTCCTGTACGACCATGCGCCGCACGAGCGGCCGGCGTAGCCGAGAATCCGAGCTCGTAGCATACCCAGACGCTCCGGCCGGCTTGCACAAGCGGCCTACCGGCGGCCTGACTACGGCGTCACGGCGCCACACCCCGCCGTCCGGAACAGGGCGGCAGCTCGGGCCCCGTTCATGGGTCGACCTTGCCCAGAAAGACCTGGGTCAGTATATCGGTTTCTACGACCGATTCAGGGGTGCCGGTGTGTACGACGCGGCCCATGTCCAGGACGTAGACCCTGTCCACGATGTCCAGAACGCCCTTGATGTTGTGCTCGACGACGAAGATGGTGGTCCCCAGCCGCTCGCTGATCTCGGCGACCTTCTCGAACACCTCCTTGACCACTATGGGCGCGAGGCCGAGCGTGGGCTCGTCGAGCAGCAGCGCCTCAGGACCGGCCATGAGCCCGCGGCCCAGGGCCAGCATCTGCTGCTGCCCCCCGGACATCTCGCTGGCTACGTCGCGGCGCTTCTGGTGCAGGATGGGGAAGAGCTCCATCACCGCATCCAGGCGTCGCTCCTTTTCCGTCCTGTCGCCCAGGTACAGGCAGCCCATCTCCAGGTTCTCTTCGATCGTGAGGTGCGTGAACACTCTCCTGCCCTGCGGGACAAAGGCGATGCCCTCCTTGACGATCTCGTGGGTGGCCGCCGTCAGCGGCTTTTCGCGCCAGTAGACGTTTCCGGCGACCACCGGCGCCAGCCCCATGATGGCTTTGAGCACGGTCGACTTCCCCGCCCCGTTGGGGCCCATCACGGCGACGACCTCGCCATTGCGGACGCCCATCGACGCTTGTTCCAGAGCCTGTACCGCCCCATAGTGAACGGATACATTGACCAACTCGAGCAGCATCGCCCCGTTGCCTGCCCTGGCGTTCTGTTCTTTGGCTGGTTCGTCTTGCCTGTCCATCAGTACTCCGCCGCGAGCGTCCAGAGAGAGGCTAGAGGCCCAGGTAGGCGTCTATCACCTCTGGGCGGCTCAGTACCTCTTCGACCTCCCCCACGGCGAGTAGCACGCCGCTGTCCAGGACGAAGAGATGGTCCGACAACTCTCGAACGATGTCCATGTTGTGGGAAACGAAAACGATAGTGTTGCCCTGCTCCCGCATGTCTTTCAATATGGTCTTGACCCTCTCCAGCATCTGGGGAAAGAGACCAGCGAAGGGTTCGTCAAACAGGTATATGTTCACGTCCAACGCCATGGCGCGTCCGATCTCCAGTAGCTTCCGCTGGCCGTAGGAGAGGTCCATGGCCAGGGAGCGCCGCTTCTCCCACATCCCGACCTTCTTCAGGATACTCTCAGCTCGCTCCTTTTGGCTCCGTTGCTCCCGTTGCATCAGCGCCCGGAAGACGCGGCGGGCCGTCAGGACTACCATTATGTTGTCCCAGACGGTGATCTGATCGAAGAGCCTGACCTCCTGAAAAGTCCTGGTGATACCGTGAGCGGGAGTCTCATGGGGATGCACGACCTTGAGGCCGACGCCGTCGATGACCACTATCCCTTCGTCGAGAGGCAATATCCCGCTCAACAGGTTTACCAGGGTCGATTTTCCCGATCCGTTGGGCCCAACGATACAGGTTATCCATTCCCGGAAGATGGACATGGAGAGCCGGTCCACGGCTTTAACCGCACCGAAGTGCTTTGATATCTCCTTCGTCCTCAGAACGAAGAGATCGTCGAGATCTATCTGGGTGCCGCTCACAGCTTGTACCTTCCAACAAGACCCTGGGGCCTGAACAGCATGAGCAGCACCAGGAGGATGCCCAACACGACCTGTCGGGCCTGTCCGATATGCTCATCGGGGAGAAACGGCAGGAAGCGCATCCCCTCCTCCAGCAGCACGAAGGTCATCGCCCCGAGAATGGAGCCCGAGATCGTCGCCAGCCCTCCCAGGATCACGATCGCTACCAGCAGGATCGACTCCATCAGGATGAAGGAGGAGGGGTCGATGTAGCTGGTCCAGCTGGCGAACAGGCCGCCGGCAAGGCCCGCCATCATGGCAGAAATGACCCACACCGCGAGCTTATAGTGCGTCGTCCGGTACCCAAAGACTTCGATGGCCTGCTCGTCCTCTCGGATGGCGGTCAGCACACGCCCGAAGGAGGAGGTCACGATGAACCATGAGACCAGCATGACCAGGACAAGAAATACGAGCGCCACGACCAGGAACTCGACGTCGCCGTCGAGCACCCACCCGCCTATGCTGGGCTTCGCTATCTCGTGAATGCCTAGAGGGCCCCTGGTGACGCTTCGCAAGTTCGAGAAAACGTTGAAGGCGATTATCGCGAAGCCGAAGGAGACGAGGACGTAGATGTCGTCCCGGAACCGGTTGAATACCACGCCAACCCCAACGGCCGTCAGGCCTGCCAGGACCACGCTGACGGGCAGTGCGGCGAAGAATGGCCATCCGAGCGTGGGGATGGCCTCCGTGCGAAGCTGCTCGTACGCGGCGTCCGAGGTGAGGAACGCCATCGCGTAGGCGCCGATGCCGAAGAATCCGATGTGCCCCACCGACAGCAGGCCCGTGTACCCCACGATGAGATTGAGACTGACCGCCAGTATCGCCCAGATGGCGAAGACTGTGCCGATGCTTACGGCGAATCCGGTGCCCTTCCACATCATGAACGCGGCCGCCCACGTGATGACAATCAGGTTCGCCCACAGCTCCAAGTTGCCCTTTGGGGACCGCAACAGTTCCCAGGGGGCGCGCACCACTCTTTTGAGATTCCCGTAGACCTGTGAGCTCATCGGCGGCGAGTCTACCTCCTCGGTAACATTCCCTTGGGCCAGAACGACAGGAACAGTATCAGCAGGATGAAGGATATGGCGTCCTTCCATTCGCCGGCCAGGTCCCAGATGCCGAACTGCTCGACCATGCCCAGCACGAAGCCCCCTACGATCGCGCCGTACAGGTTCCCTATGCCGCCGACGACGGACGCTATCCAGCCCTTCAGCAGGAGCAGCAGGCCCATCCGGGGCTGTAGGGCGGTATCGTGGCCGCTCAAGACTCCGGCAAGGGCGGCGAACACCGCCCCGATGAAGAACACTATGGAGATGACGACCGTGGTATTGATCCCGACTACCTTCGAGACCTCCTCATCGTCGCCGATAGCCCGCATCGCCTTTCCGAAGGCAGTCTTCTTGAGGAAGAGCAGCAGCCCCACGAAGCCGACCAGGGCTACGCCGACGGTGAAGATGTTGAAGCCCTTGATGTTCGCCCCGCCGATGGTCCACGGATCGCTGCCGAACGCATCCGGCAGAGGGCGCGGCGCGCTCTGGAAGACGATGGTCGTCAGGGCGGTAAGCGCCAGCAGGATGCCGAGGGACGCGACCAGCATTATCAGCGGAGACCTCGACCGCTCGCGCATGTACACGTATAGCCCGCGGTACAGCGCAAGGCCGACGGCTCCCGCCAGCAGGCACGACACTCCCCAGCTCAGATAGAGGCTCGACCCGGGGCTGTCGGCCACGAGGAGGCCGACGTACACACCGGCCGCGGCCGACGGGACCGCGGCAATCGCCAGCAACGGCGGCAGGCCGGCCTCCGGCAATATGCGCCGATACGCCATATGGAGCACCCGGACGACGGCGACCGCCGTCAACGCGCCGACCGCGGGGCTGAGCACCAGGTTCAGCTCGTCGGGATTGGCGAGAACGAACCAGACGTAGGCCCCCACGCCCCCGGCAAGGAGACCTCCGACGACGAGCAGCGCAGTCGGGTTGAACCGGGCTCGAAGACGCGGGTAGAGGCCCGCGTGAAGGGCCCAGGCGACCACGCTGGCGGCCAGAACGCCGAAAGTGATATCGACGTAGGTGTTCGCAACCTGGTACTGCCCGCCGATAGCCTGCCGGGACCTGAGGTAGAAAACACCGTAGGCCCCTATGGCGGCGGCGGCGCCGTAGTACAGATCGAAGAACCACACCGTGCTGTAGACGATCGTGAACCCCATCGCGAGCAGGGCGTACACGGCCCCGACGGACAGGCCGTTGAAGGCAAACTGCAGGGCTTGGTCGGGTGACTGGACGATCTTCCAGCCGACATAGGCGGCTGCCGCTATGGTCAGTGCGGTCGCCAGCACCCTGTCCGGGCGGTCACTAAGTCTCAGCATGGCCCTCCAAAGCGGGGGTCGGCCGCTCGGGGAAACTCAGCCGGCCTCGGCGGCACCTCCATTTGCCTGGCCGCCCCTGGGTGGACAGGCAGCGAGAATCAGATCCCCGTCAGCCAGGACGATTCTATCGGTTGCGGGCTGGCCTCTACTTTGTCGGCGCGGAGCCCAATACCTTGTAGCCTTGGTTCACCTCGTTCCTCTCCGCTACCGGAAGAACCTCCACGACCACGTTGGACAGGCCCACAACCTCGCCATTCTCGTCAAAGCTGTAGTTCTCTCCGATGCTCCCACTCCAGGTGAGCTCATACATGCAATCTCTGAACCCGTCGGCGTCCTGGTCGTCACCGGTCTTCTTGAGACACTCGGCGGCTATGTAGACGTCGTCGTAGGCGGAACCCAGGTACCAAGCGAGGGTGACGTAGCCGTAGAGCTCTCTGAAGTTGGCTAGGACTTCCGTTGCTTTCACGTTGGACGGGTTGAGGTCCGCCGTGACGGCCTTCAAGCCCGTGGCGGCGGCGCCGGCTATCTCCAGGGCCGTACTGCCTACGGGCACGACCTCCGAATATAGCTGGCCTTCGTATTCCAACTCTCCCAGCTGCTTGACGATGGTGCCGCCAGCGAACTCCGACTGGGCGGCGATGTGAATGGCGTCAGGGTTCTCGCCTATCAGCTTCGTAAGCTGGCTCCTGAAATCGGTGGCCTCCGAAGCATACCGCTCCTCGCCAACCACCTCTCCGCCGAGCTTCGTGAACTGCTCTACCGTGGACCGCCTCACTCCCTCGGCGTAGTCGGTCGACTCGGTCATGGTGGCCAGTCTGCGGACCCCGTCGGCCCAAAGCTCATTGCCGGTATCGATGCCCAACTGTGCATCGTTCAGCGCCGTCCGGAAGATGTAGTCCCCGGAATTGGCGATGTCAGGGTTGGTCGCCAGCCCCGAGAACAGGATGACACCATCCCGTTCGGCCAGGGGCGCGGCGCCCAGCATCGCGCCGCTGCAGGAAGTCCCAAGGATGATCTTAACGCCGTCCACGTCGGTCAACTTGTTGTAGGCGGTAATCGAGTCCTTGGCTTTGCATTTCTCGTCTTCGACGACCAGTTTCAGCATGCGCCCATTGATGCCGCCCGCGGCGTTGATCTCGGCCACGGCCATCTGCTTCGCCTGAACAGCCACCCTGCCATAGGTCTCACCCGGACCTGTGACCGATTCCATCACCCCTATTTTGAAGGCGGCTTCTTCCTCCGCCTCATCCCGGCAAGCCACTGCCGCCAGCACCAGTACCAGCACCGCGAGGAACCCGAACGCAGCTATTAGTTTCTTGGATAGCATCTCGCAGCTCCTCTTCCGTGCCTCTCTTTCCGCAGGCTTCCGTCGATTGTATGCAATCTATATCGTTACCGCCGGCGAATCAACCCCAGATTCCGCTAATCCTCGGCCAATCCAGATATTCTCTGACGCGGCCACACAGCAGGGCCGTGGAAGCCATCGGCGACGAACGTATGGAGGTGGCCGGCCAGCCCGAGCGAGAGGCGAACCCGACGCCGTCAGCCTAGCGAGTATCTCTCTATTCGGGCTACAGTAGCTGCATTCGGGCTACGGCAGCTGCGATTCGCACACGGCAGTGGATACGGCGCGCATCGAGGGGATACCCAGAGGCCGCCCCCTCGGGAGTTACCCATGACTCCTCGGGGCAAGCCAAGACAGGAAGTCGACTCACTCGGGATCCCGCTCAACGAGATTTGGATATCCGAGAGTTCTCGCGATAGAGAAGACGGCGTCCTATTCAACGAGCTCCGTGAGATCCGATACAGGGCCAGGCGCTGGAAGCCGGGCAAGACCCATCGGCAGGCCACGGAGGACGAGGAGTCGGCGTACGGGCCGAGGCACACAAATTGAATCAGTCCTGGACTCCAAAGCCCGGCGACAGGGTGGCCCGCCACCCCAGACAACGGCAGCTAGACCCGGTCCGCCTTACGATCCCATCCAGGCGCCCTCAGTCCTCAATGCTGACGTCGCCCCTCTTTCTCGTATATGGCTTCGCGGCACTGATATCGCTGGGGACCGCGCTGTTGCTGCTGCCGATCTCTCACGAAGGAAGCGGCGTGACTCCCTTCGTCGACGCCCTCCTCACCGCCACGTCCGCCGCCACGGTGACCGGGCTGGTCACGCAGGACACCGCCAGCTACTGGACCGGCTTTGGCAAGGCGACGATCCTGGCGCTTATGTTCATCGGCGGCGCGGGCTTCATGGCGGTCGCCACATTCCTGTTGATGCTGATCGGCCAGCGGGCGACCGCGGCGGAGCGGCTCCTGACGCGAGAGACCCTTCAACTCAACCATGCTCGCGACCTGGCGTGGATAACCACAAGGGTAGTGTTGGTGGCCGCCGGCATCCAGCTCGTCGGCTTGGCGGTCCTCACGGTACGATTCTCCTTCTTCTTTTCCCCAGCCGAGGCGGTATGGCAGGCGGCGTTCCACGCGGTGTCGAGCTTCAACAGCGCGGGCCTCGTGATCCTGCCGAACAGCTCCAGCCTCTCCGCCTTCAGAGACGACCCGGTGGTACTCGGAATCACGACGGCTCTGATAATGGCGGGGGCCCTCGGCTACGGCGTCCTGGTCGACCTGGTGAGGTCGCGCAGGTTCTCGCTGCTGAATCTGAACACCAAGCTCGTGGTCGTCGCAACGCTCGTGCTGATCGCCACGGGCGCGGTCGTATTTCTCGCGTCGGAGAACGACAACCCGAAGACTCTGGGAGGGCTGTCCCTGATTGACCAGGTAGCCATCTCCCTGTTCGAGTCCGTCAGCGGCCGGACCGCCGGCTTCTCGTCTGTGGGGTTCGGGGACGCGGAGCAGCAGACCACCTCCCTCTTCACGGCCCTGATGTTCATCGGTGGCGCGTCTGCTTCGGTGGCGGGCGGTATCAAAGTCAACACGGCATCCGTGGTCGTCGCAACGGTGGTTGCGACCGTGCGCAACAAGGGACGCACGTCCGCCTTCGGCAGGGAGATACCGCGAGCCGAGGTGCAGCGGTCGTTCAGCATCGCCACCGTCGCGCTGTCCGCGGCCTTCCTCGTCGTGCTCGCGTTGCTGCTGTCCGAGAGAGACTTCCCATTTTCGCACCTGCTCTTCGAGAGCGTGTCGGCTCTGTTCACCGTTGGGCAATCGATTGGCTTGACACCGGACCTGTCCGACTGGGGCCTCTTCATCCTGATAGTCAGCATGCTGGCAGGTCGTATCGGCCCAATCGCCCTCGGACTGGTCATGGCCACCCGAGGCGGCGGCGACATCTACGGCCGTCCCCTGGAGAGGGTGACGATCGGGTGACGGCGCGTCTTGAACCGCGGCGGGCCAGCGGTCGATCGCGTGGCTGCCCGAACAGATCAAACAGCCGAAAGAACACCCTGGGTCCGCTGGCTGAGCCAACGGTTCGTCCCACATCCTGTATAATGCCCGCGTTCCACATGGCCTCTAAGCAACGGACAACGTCCGCGGATATCAGCCTGGCGGTGCGATGAGACAACAGGTCGTGGTGATAGGACTGGGCCGTTTCGGGTCGAATGTGGCACGGTCGTTGTACAACCTGGGGCACGACGTTCTCGCCATAGACATTGACGAGGACCGTGTCCAGAGCATGATGGGCCAGGTCACCCACCCCGTGACGGGCAACGCCAGCAACGAATCGGTACTGCGAGAGCTGGGCATCAAGGACTACGACGCAGCAGTGGTCGCGGTCGGGTCCGACATCGTAGGCAGCGTCATGACCTGCGTCCTGCTGAAGACGGTGGGGGTGCCCTACATCGTCGCCCGGGCTCACGACGAGCTTCACGGGAACGTGCTCGAGCGGGTCGGCGCGGACAAGGTCGTGCACGCGGAATCGGAGATGGGCGTCAGACTGGCACACAACCTCTTCAACCCCAACCTGCAGGAATACCTTGAGCTCGGACCGAGCTTCGGGCTCAGCAGGATGCGGGCGCCCCAGGAGTTCGACAACCAGACCCTGAAGGAGCTTGGTTTCTCCGGCCCTCGAGGCAAGTACGGACTTGCAGTGCTGGCCGTCCTGAGGGGTCGAGACGTAACGGTGAACCCGTCAGAGAACGAGCGCGTCCAGGCCGGCGACCTTCTGGTCCTGGCGGGTGAGGACGAGCGTCTACAGAATCTGCCCGCATAGCGCAAACACCGCGGCGGGCTCACGGCAACGTTCAGGAGTATCTCTTGGCGCTACCCGGGCGAACTAACAACAGCAGAATGTCCTCCGTCCTCGTACCGGTCGGACTGGGGGGATCGGACGCCGACGCGGTGGGGCTCGCGTGCGAGCTGCTCGGAAACAAGAAGGGCCAGCTGTTCATCGTGTACACGATCGAGGTCGGACGGGCCATGCCCGTGGACGCCGAGATGCCCGACGACTTCGCCCGCGGCGAAGACCTGCTCAGGCGCATGGAGCAGGTGTCACGTCCCTTCGGATGCCAGACGCAGGCGGAGATACTCCAGTCGCGCCAGGCCGGGCTGGCCGCCGTGCAGGAGGCCTACGACAAACAGGTCGACGCGATAATTCTGGGCATGGCCTGTCAGGAACCCTACGGCGACTACACTCTGGACGACGCGGCGAAGTACATCCTTAGAAACGCCCCATGCAGCGTGATCCTCTGGCGCGAGGCCGCGTCCGTTAAGGCGGGGACGACCAAGGGGGCCTCCCCGACCAGAACCTGACGCCCGAAGGGGGCGCCGAAATATCCCCGCAGGACCTCAACGTGGAGCGCCGCGACAGCTTGGTAACCGCCTCAAGGCAGACCGTCATCACAGGATCCGACGGCCTGGCGACGTCCATCGCGGCAGCACTGGCCGACAGGGGCCACACCGTCAGCCTCCTCGTACCGCGCCCCGAAGTGATCGACCGCCTGCCGAAGGAGCTGTTGCAGTGGGGACGGATCGTGGCAAGGACCGGCGACGCGACAAAACACCGTGACTTGAGGAGGGCGGCGATCCAAGACGCAGACGTGGTCCTGGCCCTGTCCGACTCGGATGGCGAAAACGCCCTGGTCGGGCAGCTTGCGAAGCACGTCTATCGCGTGCCTGCCGTAGTCTGCCGCATCGACGACCCGACGGCGAAGGAGATGTACGCGGGCCTCGGTCTGGACGCGGTTAGCGGCACGGCGCTGGTGACGCGAGCCGTGCTCGAGGCCTGCGGCTAGCCCATGTACGTAGTCGTAGCCGGCGGAGGAAGGATCGGCGCGGCGCTGGCCCGTTGGCTCCTATCGGCCGGTCATGAGGTCTCCGTCGTCGAAAGCGACACGGCCACCTGCATGGATCTCGACGACGCGCTCGGCAGCATCTCCGTTCCTGGCCTCTGCACCTCCTCCGAAGCGCTGCTATGGGCCGGCGCCAACCGCGCCGACGTCTTCGTCGCGACCACCGAGGACGACGGCACCAACCTCGTGGCTTGCCAGCTCGCGAGACATCACTTCGGGGTCTTGAGGACGATGTCGGTCGTCAACGACGGCGACCACGCCGACCTCTTTAGCATCTTGGGAATCGGGGTCGCGGTACTCACGGACCTCGCTCTGGCCAGGCTCCAGGAGGGCTTCTCCACCCGCGGAGTAACCCACCTTATGCCGATGACAAACATCGACGGCAAGACGTTGGTGTCGGTTAAGATCCCGCCGACCGCCGGCACCGAAGAGCGGCCGCTGGAACGGATCCCGCTCCCGGAGGGGACTCTCGTCGCCTTGGTCATCCCGAGAGACGGCTCCGTCTCGATTCCGACGGCCGACACCGCCATCAGGGCCGGAGACGAGATCGTCATGGTCACGGAGACGGCCGCCGCGGACGAGCTTAGGGATACCCTCATGGGGCCTCTGACGGAGTAGCGATGCCCAAGCGGCTGGCCTTCTTCGGACCTGCCGGAACGCACACCGAGCAGGCATGCGTCAACTACGACCCGGACGCCGTTCGACTGCCGTACACGCCGATCTCGGAGGTCGTCGCGGCGGTGGAGAGCGGCCAGGCCGACGAGTGCGTCATCCCCATTGAGAACAGCCTGCAGGGGTCGGTCACCGAGACGCTGGACACCCTCGTCCACCACTCGTCACTGTCGATCCGCCACGAGCTGGTCCTGCCCATAAGGCACTTCCTCGTGGCCAACCGGGGCGCGACGGTCGAGTCGATTGACTTCGTCTACTCGCACCCGCAGGCGCTGGGCCAATGCCGCGAGTTCCTTGGGGCGCGGCTGCCGAACGCGGAAGTCCTGGCGTCGTTGAGCACCGCCGCGGCGGTCGAGGACATGCTGGAAAGGGGTCCGCGGGCCGCGGCCATAGCCACGCGGCGTGCGGCCGAGCTCCACGGCTGCGTCGTTATCGCGGAGGGCATCGAGGACAACGAGAGCAACATGACGCGGTTCGTCGTGCTCGCGCCCACCGACCATCCTCCGACCGGGGCCGACAAGACCTCGGCCTGCTTCTGGTTCGACGAAGACGCCCCCGGAATGCTGCACGGGGTGCTGGCGGAGTTCGCGGACCGCGGCATCAATCTGGCGAAGATCGAGTCGCGGCCGACCAGGGAAAGCCTGGGGCGCTACATATTCCTGATCGACTTCGAGGGGCACCGACAGGATGAGGCGACACGGGAAGTGCTCGCCCGCATCGAAGAGCAGGTGTCGATACTCAAGATTTTCGGCTCCTATCCCGCGCACAGGGCCTGACGACCAACGGGACAGACACCGCGGCCCCGTGCGACACTCGTCCAGTCCCGAAGGACTGCGAGGGCGCCGGGGCCGCGGATCGATTGCCGCTTTTGCGACCCCTCGTCTAGCTGACCGTCTCGCCTTCCTCGGCTGCGTCGGCCGAGCCCCTGCCCGATCGCGAGATCTGACTCGCCACGGGCTGCACCCGCTCGCGCACCGAGTCAACCGCCGGGCCGACTCGCTCGCGGACTCTGGCCGCGAGCTCCTCGCCACGCAGCCGCAGCGCCTCGCTCTGCTCGAGCAGGTCGGCCCGAGTCTCCGAGCCGGACTTCGGCGCAAGCAATATCCCGACGATGGCGCCTACGAGGCCGCCGATCAGGAATCCCGATATGAAGGAGCCACCGTTACCGTTTGCCATTGTTCTATCCTCCTTTGTCTTTGCGTTTTTTGGAGAAGCCCAGGAAGAAGGCCGCCAGCTTCCCGGCGCCGAAGGCGACGCCGGAGCCGGCCGTTGCGGGTCCGACGATCCGGCTGGAGACTGCCTCCACGAGCTCCTCCACGTTCTTGGCGGTCCGGCGAACCGAGTTCAGCAGGCCGGAGACCTTCCACAGCAAGATCAGGAGCGTCAACGTCGACAGCGCGAGGACGACGATCAGCAGTACGTCCCGGACGAGGCCAACCGATTCAGCGAAATCCAACGCGTTCACTCCCCTCTATACATATATGGTAGCACGGGATTTGAGGCTTCCGTGGCCGGCGGCGCGGTTGAGCGCCTGTTCCAGACAGGCCTGCGCGTCCGGCCACACAGGACGTGACCGGCTACGTTCGGGAATGTCGTTGGAAGGACGGGAGCTAGGGCTGAATGAGTATGCGGATCGAGCCGTTGTCGTCCTTCCGCTGCGTCAGGATGCTGTGCCCGCCCTTTTCGGCCCAGACTATCACGTCGTAGGTGTTCAGGACGTCGGGCATGATGACCTCGACGAACGACTCCGTGTCGGTCGCCACCTGCTCGCTCAGCGCGGCGAGAATCCCGGCGCACGTCTTCCCGGTGCCGTCGATCACCGTCCAGCCGCCGGTGTGCCCGTTCGTGGCAACGGAGGGCGCGGAGTCACCGAACACGGCGACCTCGCCCGTCTGGCGCGCCTCGAGCTGCCGCTTGAACTCCGCCACGGCCTCCCAGTGCACCGCCTTGCCGCGGTCGCCCTTTGAGCAGACGGCACCGCGAACGCCGACGATGTCCGGATTGATCCTCGCCAGCTCGTCCAGGTCGTCGATCCTGAGATGGCCGGAGAGCGCGGTGCTCATGCCGAGCAGCTTACCCTCGTAGACTATGTCCCTGAGCTCCTCCTCGGACAGGAAGTCGAACAGGTTCCGGCCGTCCTTGGTCAGCGTGTCGATCAGGAAGCCGTCGCACTGGCTGTCCTTGGCCAGCTCGACCATCCGGCGCGGCTCGAGTCCGCCGTACAGGTGGTTGTCGGCGAATAGAGATCCGATCAGCTTCGTCTCGAAGCCGTCCAGCGCCCGGCGCGAGGCCACCAGCACCTCGACGGCCTCCTCGTACTCGCTCTTCATGAAGCCGACCTTGACCGAAGTCGCGTCCAGAACCCCGGCGGCGTAGACGGCCATCGCCACGGTGCCGGCCTGGTTCGGAACAACTCCCAGGGTGACGCTCGCGTGGTGAGGCCCGGGGACCGTGTCCCTGACCTGCTTCACGGTCTGCGGCTCCGCCGAGCCGACGAGCGCCTCCTGAAGATTCTTGACGTCGACGATGTCGGCGCCGCCCTTGAGGGCATGTGTGGCTTCGTCCAGGTCCTGCACGCTCACCATGAGAATCATCGCGTTTCACCTACCGCGGCCATCGCGCCCTCGCGCACGGCCGCTATGTCGGCCTGGAGGGCGTCCTTGTCCCGATCGGAGAGATTGAACAGCGGCGGCCGAACGTGTCCGCCAGCCATACCCATAAGCTCTCCCCAGTACTTGCAGAGCGACGCGGGCAGCGCCCCGCCGGACCTCTTCACCGTCTGCTGCCACCACCGGTCCGACACCTGCTTGATGGGCCGGATGCGGCTGTCGTACAGGTCGTCGTCAATGTCGCCCGCGGTCGCGCGGTCGACGAACTGCACGTAGTAGCTCTCGCCGGGCGTGTCGAAGCGCCAGTCGGAGGTGTTGGCGAACATCACCTGCTGCTGGAAGCCCATCTCCCGGCCCGCGAACAGCGCCCACTCGTCCGGCGTGCTGATGACATTGTCGCCGCCTATGGACATGTGGGTGTCGATCGAGAGCTGGCGGTCGAAGCTGGCCTCCTTCACCCCCACGACGTTGGGGATCTCGCACAGGGACTTCAGGCCCTCGGCGCTGATCACGATACCGAACTGGGGCGAGTTGTAGAACATGACGGCCAGGGGCGTGTGCTCGGCGAGACACCGGACCCATTCGACGACCTGCGCCTCGGTCCTGGTCACCATGTACGGAGGGGCGGCGATCAGCAGATCGAAGCCGACGGCCTCGGCGCGGTCGGCCAGGGCGAGCATGTCGCCCATCGCCGTATGGGTTACGTGGGCCGCGATGGGCCACTGTCCCGCGGCCTCGTCGCTGACGACGTCATAGACGCGGAGCCGCTCTTCAAGCGTGAGGCTCCAGAACTCGCCCATGCCCCAGGTGCAGCCCGCGCCGCTCGTTCCGAGGCTGCGAATATGGCGCATGTTGGCCCGGAGGCCGTCCTCGTCGAGCCTGTCGTCGGCCGTGAAAGGCGTGACCAGCGTGGTCCACTGGCCTCGCAGGCGGTCGCGGGCCCAGTCCTGCGCTTCCGCTTTCGCATACCCGGCCATGCGCTCCTCCTTGGCGCCCCGTAGGATTCAGGCCGGTAGGATAGCACAACAACGAAACAGAGGTCTCCCACCCAACCACGTTCGGCTTCGGAGACTCAGCACCTCGCCTATCGCGCAGACCCGTCTCTGGTAGAATCGGCCCGCGTTCAAGGCCCGCTCGGACCGCCCGCCCTCCGGCGCGTCCGCCAGACGCGGGCCCGGAGGTGACGTCCCTGTGACCAGGTCAGTCGAGGAGCTGAAGGCTGCGGTCTGTGCCGAGATCGACCTGAAGGCCGAGAGCGCCGTCAGTGTAGCGAAGCGCATTCTCGACACCCCCGAGACCGGCTTCCGGGAGCGCAGGACGGCTGCGCTGACCGCGCAGGCCCTGCGCGGCATCGGCATCGCCTGCGACGAGGGCGTCGCCGTCACCGGCGTGAAAGGCTTTCTCGACGGCGGCGGCGCCGGGCCCACGGTCGCCGTCATGGGCGAGCTCGACTCGCTCATCGTACCGGGCCATCCGCACGCGGACCCGGACACCGGCGCGGCGCACGCCTGCGGCCACCACGCTCAGATCGGCGCCATGCTCGGCGCCGCCATCGGACTTCAGGCGCCCGGCGTAATGGACGCCCTGTCCGGACGCGCGGCGCTGATGGCCGTGCCCGCGGAGGAGTACGTAGAGATCGAGTTCAGGAACGAGATGCGCCAAGCGGGGACCATTGAGTTCCTCGGGGGCAAGCCGGAGTTCATACGCCTGGGCCACCTGGACGACGTCGACGTGGCGATGATGACTCACACCATCGGCACGCCTAAGAAAGCCGGATTCGCCGTAGGCGGCACGAACAACGGCCTCGTGGCGAAGTTCGTCAGATTCTCAGGAGTCGCCGCGCACGCGGGGGCCGCGCCGCACGCGGGCGTCAACGCCCTCAACGCGGCGATGATCGCCCTCTCCGCCATCCACGCTCAGCGCGAGACGTACCGCGACGACGATACGATCCGCGTCCATCCGATAATCACCCGCGGCGGCGACGCGGTCAGCTCCGTCCCGTCCGACGTGCGCATGGAGACCTTCGTCCGCGGCAGGACGATCCAGGCGTTCAGGTCGGCCGGCGAGAAGGTCGACCGCGCCCTCCGAGCCGGGGCGATGGCCGTCGGCGGCAGCGTCACCATCACAACCCTGCCCGGCTACCTGCCCATACGAAACGAGCCTGCGCTGACCGACCTGCACCGCGCCAACGCCGCCTCGCTGGTCGGCGAGTCGCGCGTCGTCGAGCTCGACCACAGGACGGGCTCCACCGACATGGGCGACGTCTCGCAGATCATGCCGGTGACGCACCCCTACGTCGTATCGGCGGCCGGCAGGAGTCACGGCGATGACTATCTCGTCCACGACTACGAGCTCGGCGTCGCGGCCAGTGGCAAGGCGATGGCCATGACGATCGTTGACCTGCTGGCGAACGGGGCCGCGAAGGCGACGCAGGTGCTGGGCGGGTTCAGGCCGCCGTTGACCCGGAGCGGCTACCTGGAGCTGATGCGCGGCATGGTCCGGGAAGAGACGTTCGCCGAATAGCGACGAGCAGACAGGACCATCGCTTGTCCGCCATCGAGACGCTGAAGACCGCCGCCCTGGCCGCCATCGACGCGCGGCGGCAGTGGCTGATCGACGTCGCCCAAACGGTCCTCCGCAACCCCGAGCCCGGATTCCAGGAGTTCGAGACGGCGCGCCTCGTCTCCCAACGGCTGTCCGATCTCGGCGTCGAGCACGAAACGGGCATCGCCGTCACAGGCATCAGGGGCCGACTGCCGGGCCGGCGCCCCGGCCCCAGCGTGGCGATAATCGGCGAGATGGACTGCCTGCGAGTGCCCGGCCACCCGTACGCCGACCCGGAGACCGCCGCGGCCCACGCGTGCGGCCACCACTGTCAGCCCGCGTCGATGCTGGGCGCCGCCGTGGGACTGATGGCCCCCAAGGTGGCCGCCGCACTCGACGGCGGAGTCGTGCTGATGGCTCTGCCCGCCGAGGAGTTCATCGACGTGGAGCAGAGGTTGGCGCTGCGGCGGGAGGGCAAGATCGACCTGCTCTCCGGCAAGCAGGAGTTCATCCGGCTGGGAGCGTTCGACGACGTCGACATGGCGATGATGGTGCACACGTCGGCAAGCGCCGCCGACGGCAGTTTTTCCGTAGGCGGCACCAGCAACGGCCACCTCGTCAAGCACGTCGAGTTCATCGGCCGCGCCGCCCACGCCGGCAGCCTTCCGCACAGGGGAGTCAACGCGCTGCAGGCGGCGATGGTCGCGCTCAACGCGCTGAACGCGCAGCGGGAGACGCTGAAGAACGAGGACGTCGTGCGCCTGCACGGCATCGTCACGGCCGGCGGCGTCGCGGCGAACTCGGTGCCGGCGTCCGTCCGCTACGAGGGCCGCGTGCGGGCCCGGAGCGCCGAGGCGCTGCGGGACGCCAGCGGCAAGATGGACCGCTGTCTCAGGGCGGGCGCCCTGGCCCTGGGCGCGAAGGTCCGGATCGTGACGGTCCCCGGCTACCTGCCGATCAGGCACGACCGGAAGATGACCGCGTTGTTTCAGGCCAACGCCGAGCGGTTGGTGGGAGCGGGAAGCGTCATCCGGCACCCGTGGGACCGCGTGCGCGGCGGCTCGACCGACATGGGCGACCTCAGCCAGATCATGCCGGTCATCCATCCCTACAGCGGCGGCGCCAGAGGAATGGGCCACGCGGCCGACTACGTCGTCGACGACTACGACCGGGCCGTCATCCAGCCCGCCAAGGTCATGGCCATGACCGCCATCGACCTGCTCGCCAACGGCGGCGGCGGCGCGGCGGAGGTGCTCTCCAACAGCAAGCCGCCCATGACCACGGAGCGCTACCTCCGCCATCAGACAGCGCGCTTCGACGACGAGCTCTACCAGCCCGCCTGAGGGCTGGGAGAACAATCCCACCCGGCGCAGCGGTATGTTCCATTTCGTGGCTGACACCCTAGTACGCTGGCGTGGCCCGTATCACCCGCGCCACGCCGTCGAGCTTCGCGTTTGTCCAGGAGGTACAATTTCTTCTGTGGGCAACCCATATCGCGCTTCCGGGCAATATGGCAGGATTCCTGTAGTTGTGCCATCCATTCATCGCCATGGAGGGTTAGGCTCCCAGTCGCCGCTATCAGTCACGTTATACTCCGGATTCTCCCCAAACTCCTGCCTATACAGAGCGAGCAATCGCTTCTCCTCGACCTTCGCACCTTTACGAGTCATAGGACCCGCAAGCACTTTCAGCCGTCCACGCCTACCCATTTCCCGATGCTTCCTGCGCCGCTTGCCCAACCATCCAGACTGTCCTATATATGTCACCCGTCCCGTGTCCTCGTCCACCAAGCAGTACGCATATATTCCGCCCTGCTGCAACGCCCGCCGTTCAACCAGGTCCTCGAACCACGCCGGTAGCCCCTCCGTCGGTTCGCCAACCGTACTTCGCCCGCGCCTCCGTTGCTCCCGCAGTACAGCCGCCTCCCTGCCGCGCTGTTCCCTTTCCTCTAACGCCTCCGCACGAAGGAACTCCCTCCGCTCCTCCTCCTCTCGGGCCAAGTCTCTTGGCTCATATCCCCGCATATCATCCAACGGTGGGGGTGACGAGGTGCCAAACTCACCATCGTACGGATCATCATCATCCAATTCATCGTCGACATCGACACCGATCCATACAATACTGACGACAATCCAACCTATGACGACGACCACCAAGCCAATTAGCAACAGCCACCACCACCCCACCACCAAGGCGACCAATAGGGACACAAATGCAGTCACCGCAAGCCAAAGCAGGTAACCAATCAGCCCCACCGCAGAGGCCAATACCACCACCAAAGCAAGGCCCGGATAACCGGAAAACAGAACGACCGCAGCCACCACGATAGTAACCGCAATCCATACGAACAGCTCCTCGCCAGACATCCTTCACGCACCTCCCGGCGACGCTGGTACTGTGCCTCTGAAGTCTTCCACGGTGTCCACGCGCACTGTGGGGACGCTGATGAAAGGGCCGGGGCTCACGGCAGCGTTGCGCACTCCTGGAGTCACGAGAGTCACGTACCCGCCAAAGTAGCTGAACATGACAAGGCGCGCGCCCAACTTCGCCGCGCTCCGTCGAACGCCTGGACATCGCCTGGCCCATTCGAGCCGCCCTTGGACGTGTTCTCGATCAACTTGCAGGCGTTGACGCAGATGTCCACGTCGATCCAGCGCCGCCATAACATCCTGCCAGGCTTTCCATCCACACGGCTGCGTGCCGGTATGCCTGTCGTCTACTATGGTCCGCACACCCCGTCAAGCGGTTAAGCCCTCTGTTGAGGGCGCAACTTTGATTCCCTCGTAAAAAACCGTTTTGAGGAAGTTCCAACGATTTAGCACACTTGAGCGCTACAGTATGTTGGGCTAGTATACAGAACAGAGACTGTATATGGTACCCAGGCGTGGGTACGGTTGTTCTAATTAGGCCTGCACAGACTTTTTACGAGAGAACCAACTTTGGTCGATTGTACGAGACACGCTCTCCTAGGTCCGACGGGCTTCCGCGTGACGCGGCAGGGGGCTAGATCCCTACTGGCGGCAGCCGGGTGAACTCCGGCCTCGGTCACGCAGTCGCCGAGAGGCCCATTGAGAGCCCCTGGCAGTCGACGCTAAGCGGCCCCCAGCAGCAGTCCCGCAGCCGTAACGGCGAACGCGGCCACCACAGCCAACAGCAGCACCGCCCCGCAGCCGGTGCCCTTCTGCACGTCCCAGAACCTGCGCACGCTGCGGTCTAGCAGATACTTGGGCAGCCCCGCGTAGTACGAGATGCTGATCTGCGACCCGGTCTGCACGACGATCTCGTCGGGAGAGTCGAACGTCACGTTGGAGGTCTGCCCGTTCGGCCGGCCGACACCGATGCGGTACGCGTTGATCCCAGTTTCGGTGTTCCTGCGGGCGGAGAACGACCGCACATCGTACGCGATGGCGTCGTAGCCCGTACCGCACGACTTGCACTCGACAATAGCCTCTCCGGCCCCGTCGACCTCGTGCTCGCTTTCCTCGCCGCACTTGACGCAGAGTGACTCGATCATGTTATCTGACTACACCTCATAAGGGATCGGTCCGTCGTCCGCGGCTTCCGTGGATTCGCGGCGGCGGAGCAGTCTAACGAGCCGCAACGGAGGTCGCACGTGGCAATCTACATCCAACTGATCACGCTTACCACCGAGGGTCGAGTCAAGGCGCTCGAGGACCCCGAGAGTATACTCGACGCCCAGAGAGAAGTGTCGGCCAACGGCGTCCGGGTGTTGGGCCAGTACGCCGTGCTCGGCCAGTACGACTACGTCGGCTTCGTAGAGGCTCCTGACAACGAGGCCATCGCGCGGTTCTCTCTCGAGCTGGGCGTTCGGGCGGGACTCCACATCACGACACTGCCGGCCATCCCGATGGGGCGGCTGGACGCAGCGTCCGGCCGCGGCTCTCGGGAAGCCGTGACGGAGACTGCGCCGAGGGTCGATTAGCGCCCGGTACGGACCTGCACGCCTCCGGGACTATCCGGCGAACCAGGCGGCCAGCCCCTCGCGGTTGCGGACCAGGAAGGCGACATTCAGCTCGATTCGCTCCAGGGCCTGCCGGACCGATCTGTCCGCTGCGGGAACCGGATGTTCGTCGAAGAACGCGCGCACGTCGTCCAGCCGCGCCCCGGTGGTGAACCGCCCCGCGACGGACACCAGCTCCATGAGGGCAAAGCCGCCCTCACCGTAGCGCCGGTCGAGCTCTTCCCAGTTGGTCTTCACGAACTCCCATGCGAGGTCGCGGCCCTGCCGGTTCGACGCGACGTTGGCGATGACCCGGACCGTGTTGTGTACGCGTACCTCGTCCGTCAGCGATCGGTCCAGGGTTTCCCGAAGCAGCTCCGGCGCGCCGATGTGGCTGAGCGCAACGAGCAAGCGCGCCCGTTGCTCCTCCATCGTCGCCTCGCCGTGCATCTTCCAGAGCGCGTCGTAAGTCTGGCGCCCGCCGCGCTCCGCAGCCAGATTCATCACCACGCTCCGGATGTTGGGATCGACCTCACCGCCGCCCCGGATGTCATCGAAGAGTTCGACGGCCCGGTCCAGGGTCGCGTCATCGCCGTAGCCGCCGAGCCCGTTCAGCGCCGTGCTGCGGAACATGGCGTCGAGATGGCCTTCGCCCGGCTTGGCGTGCCACCCCGCCTTGGCCGCCGCGCACTTGAAGATCCGCCTGCACAGGGCCCGGTAGTCGGGCAGGAACTCCTCGTCGGCGAACAGCCGCTCCATTCCGCCCAGGTTCGCCGAAAAGTCCTGCCAGACGGGCGCGTCCGGCTCGTCGACGTAAGCCTCGGCGAGGCTCAGGAACTGCGCCGCCGGCAGGTAGCCAGCCTTGGCCAGCGCGTAGGCGTCGTCCTGAAGGCCGAGCCGGTCGGCGGCCGACAGGGTGAGGCGTTCCACGCCCCGCTTCAGACGCGCCCATTCGCCCTCCGAGTAGTTGGTGCGGTAGAAGCCCGTCCGGTCGGGGTTGACCATGATCCAGTCACCCCTCGGTGAGACGGCCGGCAGCGCCACGTCCAACGCCGTCGAATCGCCGTCCATCAGCACGGAGTTCGTCCCGGTGACGAAGGTCTTGACGCTCAACGGCACGTGCCACCGCGTCTCGTCGCCGCCGTCGTCGGCGCCCGTGATGTTCTCGTAGAAGAACCTGCGCTGGCTGGCCGAGACCTCAACGCCGTCTCGGCGCCGGCGGGTCTCGATCTCGACGACTGGGTACCCGGTCTGCAGCACCCAGCTGTTCATCATCTCCCTGACCGGCTGCCCCGACGCCTCGCCGAGCGCGTCCCACAGGTCCTGGGTGCGCGCGTTGTCGTACTGGTGCTTCGCGATGTAGTGGGCAATGCCCTGCCGGAACACGTCCGGGCCCAGGAACTGCTCCAGCATGCGCAGTATGGCCCCGCCTTTGCTGTAGCTGATCGCGTCGAAGAGCTGGCCGATCTCCGACGGGTTGTCGACCGGCTGCTCGATGGGGTGGGAGCTGCGAAGGCCGTCCAGTCCCAGGCCCGCGTTCGTATCGAAGGAGACGAACTGCGTCCACACGTCCCATTCCGGGAAGGCGAAGTCTACCGACTTGTCGCCCATCCACGAGGCGAAGGCCTCGTTCAGCCACAGGTCGTTCCACCACGCCATCGTGACCAGATCGCCGAACCACATGTGCGCCATCTCGTGCGCCACAATGCCCGCGACATTCTGCCGGGTCACCGCAGAGCTCTGCTCGGGGTCGACGAGCAGAGCGTTCTCGCGGTACGTGATCGCTCCCCAGTTCTCCATGGCCCCCGCAGCGAAGTCCGGGATGGCTATGTGGTCGAGCTTCTCCAGCGGGTACGGGACGCCGAAGTAGCCGTTGAAGTAGTCGAGCAGCTTGACGCTGAGGTCGAGCGCGAACCGGCCCTGACGCTCCTTCCCGGGAGTCGCCCAGACGCGGACCAGGGTGCCGCAGGGCGCCGGCCGTTCGATCGACCTGAGGTCGCCGACGACGAACGCCAGCAGGTAGGTCGACATCACCGGCGTGTCGCCGAAGGTGACGCGCCGCAACCCGCCCGGCAGGTCCGACTCCGATACGGGGAGCGTGTTCGAGACGGCCGCGAGGTCCGAGGGGACGACCAGGGAGAGGCGGAACTTCGCCTTCAGCGCCGGCTCGTCCCAGCACGGGAAGGCCCGGCGGGCGTCGGTCGCCTCGAACTGCGTCGTGGCCAGATGGCGCTCGGCGCCGTCTTCGTCGACATACCGGCTGCGGTAGAACCCCCTCAGCAGGTCGTTCAGCACGCCGCTGAACTCGATGTGCAGCTTGGCCGATCCGGCGGGCAGCGGCCGGCCGAAATCGAACGTCACCGTCTCCGCCTGCTCGTCGAAGGAGGTGTCGGCCGGCGTAAGCTCGGCGCCGCCAGTCGTGGTCACGCGGCACGAGGCGACCTCGATCTCGGCGCTGTTGAGCGTCACGGACGAAGTCGCTTTGAGCACCTCTATGTCGACTGTCTCTTCACCAGCGAACGTGAAGGAGTCGAGATCGGGCGTCAACGTCAGGTCGTATAGGACGGGCCTGACGTCCTTGGGCAGCATCACCGCGTTGGACTGCTCGCTCATCATCGCTCCTATCTGGTTCGTTTGGGGTCGCGCCGCCCTTGTTCCTACTTGAGTATGACGTGTCCGTCGAAGCTGTTCAGGTCGCTCAGAAGCTCTTCATAGAGCGGATAGACGTTGGGGACCTCGCCAGGATCGAAGAATCCAGCGTCCACCGTCTCGTCCGTCTCGGTGACCAGGCTGCCGCTCCAGTCGTCGACCCTGAACTGGAACCCGAGACCCTGGTGCTTCGAGCCGAACTGGTTGGTCCACGAGAACCGAGGCCCCGAATAGATCGCCACGAGTGTAGCAGACAGCACCTCGATGCCGGTCTCCTCCCGCACCTCCCTGCGCATGGCGTCGTAGACCGTCTCGGCGAGCTCCATCATGCCCGCCGGCATGGCCCATCGACCGTCGTCCCGACGACGGATAAGGAGAATGCGCCCGCGGTCATCGAATATGAACGCGCCGACGCCGGGCGTGAGCAGCCTGCGGTTGCCTACGAGCTTCCGAAGCTGCCCGACGTACGAATCTTCGAAACTTGACATGGATACCGGGGGTGAGGGCTCGCTACTTCGCGGGCTTCTACCGAAGCCTTACCTAAGGATGACCTGGCCGCGAAACTCGTCCAGGTCGCGGAAGGTCCCCTCGTACCGCGAAAAACCCTCCGGAAGCTCCCGCGGCGAGAAGAAGCCGGCGTCGATCGTTTCGTCCGTCTCGGTCAGCAGCTCCCCTGTCCAGTCGTCGACTCGAAACTGGAAGACGAGATGCTGGTGCTCGGAGCCGTACTGGTTCGTGCGCATCAGCTTGGGACCCGAGTAGATCGACACGAGAGTGGCCGCAAGCACTTCGAGCCCGGTCTCCTCGTTGATCTCCCTGCACATGGCGTCGTAGACGGTCTCGCCCATCTCCATGAACCCCGCCGGCGGCGCCCACTGGCCGTTGTCCCGTCGGCGAATGAACAGCGTGTCGCCGTCTGTGTTGCGAATGATCGCCCTCGCGCTCGGCGTCAGCAGCCTGCGGTTGCCCACCAGCTTGCGAAGCTGTCCGACGTACGACTGCTCAAAACTCGACATGATGTTCCTTCAACGGCCGTTGCGTCTACCGCCCTTTCCAGACCGGGCGGCGCTTTGCGGCGAATGCGCGTGGCCCTTCGACGTAGTCCTCCCTTGTAGCGGCCCAATCGAGCTCGGGGAAGCGGGTCGCCATGGCGTCGTCCAGCGGCATGGCCGCGCCCTCCACGGCCATCTGCTTGGTGGCCCGCAGCGAGAGCGGAGCGCATTGAACCATCTCGGCCGCCCATCGCTCCGCCGCGGCCATAACCTCGCGGTCCGGCACGACCTCATTGACCAGGCCCCAGCGGTGGCCCTCGGCCGCCGTGAACTGCTTCCCGGTGAGCAGCCAGCCCATCGCGATCTTCGTCGGCGCCTGCCGCGAAAGGCGGTGCACGCCGCCGGCCGTCGAGACCACTCCGACGCGAGGCTCCGGAAGCGCTAACATGGCGCTCTCCGCGGCCACGATCACGTCGCAGGCCAGCGCGAGCTCCAGCCCGCCGCCCACCGCGTAGCCATTGACCGCGGCGATGATCGGCTTCCAGCAGGTGAAGTCCGACGTGATGCCGCCGATGGGCATGGTGTCAGCCTCCGGGTACACCTCGCCGGGGCGGATGTTCTCCGCGTGGTACTTCAGGTCGTTGCCCGTGCAGAAGGCGCGGTCGCCCGCGCCCGTGACGATAGCCACCAACGCGTCCGGGTCGTCCCGAAACTCGGTGAAGGCGTCGCGCATCTCCCTGCTGGCCGGCGGGTGCAGGGCGTTATACACCTCGGGCCGGTCTATCGTGACGTACACGACGCGGTTGCGTATCTCATAGCGGACGTACTGGCGCGCCATCGGAACTCCCGAAGCCTGGAAAGCCAGAGTATACCAGAGCCCACCGCGTGCACAGCACGCCGGATTCCTATGGGTTTTCCGAGTCGATGCTCCTACAACCCGTTCACCCCGAGTAGCGCCGATGCTTCATCGGTGCGTATCGAGGGGCCCACGCTTGGTGTCACCAAGCGTGGACATCTACCGACACAGTCCAGGAGAACCCGCCGAAACTTCTCGGGTTCGCCGACGCGCCAATCAACCGGCTGACCCCGGCTCCTATCGCATGGTCCGCTCCTCCGAGATGATCGCCCGGATCTGCTCGACCGCGTCGCCGACCTGGCCGTCATGGTTGACGACGACGCGGTCGAAGCCCGCCGCGGCCCGCATCTCAGCCTCCGCGGTACCCAGCCGGACGGCAAAGTCGTCCGGGGACTCGGTCATCCGACTGCTCAAGCGCGCGGTGAGCGCGTCCATCTCGGGCGGGGCCAGGAAGATCAGCAGCGCCCGCGGCTCGATGCGCTTGATCGTCGCCGCGCCCTGCACGTCCGTCTTGACGATCACGTCGACGCCGCTCTCCATAGCCTCGGCTATCTGGCGTCTGGGCACGCCGTACAGGTTGCCGTACACCTCCGCCCACTCCAACAGCTCGCCGTCGGCGATCATCCGGCGGAAGGTCTCTTCCGAGTAGAAGAAGTAGTGCTCGCCGTCGACCTCATCGTCTCGCCGATCGCGAGTCGTGGCCGTGACGGCGAACCGACATTCCGGCATCTCTTCCCGCATGAGGGCGAGGACGGTGTCCTTGCCGACGCCGGACGGCCCCGAGATGACGACGAGAAGGGGGCTCGAGCTCCCAGTCACGACGCACGCCGTCGCAGTTCCCATCCCTGGCGCCGACGGGAGAAGAAAATGGCGTCGGCGTACGAGGACGAGGTGCAGGGGCGAGTTTGAACCCCGCCCCTACGACACGCTTTGGCGCCTCTGGATGTTTTCAGGGGAATCGCGGCCACGGCGCTAGTCCGCGCCGGCGACCGAGCCCAGCGTGTCCCAGAAGTCCGGGTATGAGATCGCGGCCGCTTCTGCGCCGTCCACGACCGTTTCCCCGGCGGCGGCCAGACCCGCGACGCCGAGCGTCATCGCTATCCGGTGGTCTCCGTGGCTCGTGGCGGCGGCGCCCTTCAGGCCGCCTGTCCCGTGGATGACCATGCCGTCGGGCCGCTCCTCGATATCGGCCCCGAGTCCGGTGAGGCCTTCGACCGTCGCCCTTATGCGGTCCGACTCCTTCACCCGAAGCTCAGCCGCGTCGCTGATCACCGTCGTACCTTCGGCCATGCAGGCCGCCAGCGCCAGTATGGGCAGCTCGTCTATGACGGTGGGCACGACGTCTCCGCCGATCTCCACCGACCGCAGCAAGCTGGTCTCCGCGACGACGTCGGCGATGGGCTCCCAGGCGCCCTCCCGTACGTTCTCGAGACGCACCTTCGCGCCCATCGCCTCCAGGACCCTGACTACGCCGGCCCGCGTGGGGTTGAAGCCGACGTTCGTCACACGTATGCGCGCGTCGGGATGGACGCACCCGGCCACGATCCAGAAGGCCGCCGAGCTGATGTCGCCCGGCACCGGAACGTCGCGCGACTCCAGCGCCGACCGCCGGACCGAGACGCTCAGGCCGGCGACATCGATGTCCGCGCCCATCCACCGCAGCATGCGCTCCGTGTGGTCCCTGGACTCCGCGGGCTGCGCGACGGTCGTGCGTCCGTCGGCAAACAGGCCGGCGATCAGTACGGCGGACTTGACCTGCGCGCTCGCAATCGGCATGTCGAACGCTATGCCCTTCAGGCCGCCGCCCTGTATGGCCAGCGGGGGGAGCGAGCCGCCGCCGCGTCCGGCTATCCGCGCGCCCATCTGCGCAAGGGGGTCGACTATCCTGGTCATCGGCCTTTTCCGCAGGGACTCGTCGCCCGACATGATGCTCAGGAACGGCTGGCCGGCCGCGAGGCCCGAGAGGAGCCTGAACGCGGTGCCGCTGTTGCCGGCGTCGAGCACAGTCTCCGGCTCGCGCAGGCCCTCCGGCCCGACGCCCTCCACCTCGAAGCACTCATCCGCGCCGCTGACGGGGCAGCTCGCGTGTCGCTCTATCCGAACGCCCAGGCCGTTGAGGCATCGGAGGATCGAGCTGCGGTCGTCGCCGACGCACAGGTTTGACACGTGGGCCGTTCCCGAGGCGATGGCGTTCAGGATCAGGGCGCGCTGGGAGATCGACTTGTCCCCGGCGACGGAGAGCGTCGCGTCTATGCGCGATGGTGAACGGACGACCCGCTTCACGGCGTCGTACCCGTCGGCCGCCGGCCTCGAAGTACCGCCGCGGCCCGGGACGGCCGGCCGGCTAACCGTGTCAGCGTCGGGGATAGCGCCACGGCGCACCCTCGTCTCGGTTCCAGAGACGCGTGGTGCGGTCGGCGAGACGCCGTCCGACCAGCATCCCGCCTATCGCCTGGCCCATCGTCGGACCCGGCGGGCCAAACGACTCCTCCCGCGCGGCGGCCCCGGACTCGAGCCGGGCGAGCTGCTCCCAGCCGAAGATCAGCGTCTCCATGATCTCGTCGCCGCCGTCCCGGACCTGGTCCCGGTAGCCGCTCAGCTCCTCTATCACGCGGTCGAGCCAGAGCACGAGCGCCTCCCTGTTGCCGTCGAACGCCACCGCGTTGTCCTCCGGGTCGAGGGCGGCGAGCCTCGACATGTCGGTGAACTCGGGGCCGACCACCTTGGCTATGTCGCGCCAGCCGGGACTCGCGCTGACGGCCGTCACCAGAGCGGCCGACAGCGCGACCGGCAGATGCGCCGTCGCGGCCGCGTAGGAGTCGTGCTCCTCGGGGCTCATGAACACGGGCTGCGCTCCGATCGCCTCGACGAGCCCGGTCACGGTCCGGACCGCCGCGGGGCTCACCATGCTCTCGGCGACGATGCAGTACGCGGTCCCGTCGAGGACATCGGGCCGGACGTCGTCGAGACTGTACATCGTGCGCTTTGGCAGCGGACGCCCGCCGACGTAGCTGGCGTCGTGCGGCAGGTACTCTCTGGCCCACTCGGTGACCTGTACCTTGGCCGAGCCGGTGTCGGTCACCGTGGTGTTCTGGCCGACGATGGGGCCTATCGCCTCCAGGAATTCCCGCGTCTCCGAGTGCGGCGTGTCCATGATGACCAGGGACGCCCCGTATATCGAAGACCTCAGGTTGCCGTTGGCTGTGTCGATGGCGCCCATCTGCACGGCGCGTTTCAGCGCCTTCGAGTCGCCGTCGGTCCCCACGATCTCCGTGTTCTTCAGCTTGGCCCGCTTCAGGCCCAGGCCGATGGTTACTCCGATGGGACCCATGCCCAGGATTGTTATTCGCTCCAAGAGGCCACTCCTTTGAGCTAACTTACCATACGGTGTCGCCCGTCACCAAGAACGCAAGCGCGTTGACGATCGGCCGCATCCAGACGGTCAGAAGGCTGAACCGGAATAAGAAGCCGCTCAGGATCAGCACCAGCAGAATGGCGGGCCCCACCGGCTCCAGACGCGCAAAGTGGGCCGCCGCGCTGCGAGGCAGAACGCCCAACACTACCTTGAAACCGTCGAGCGGCGCGACCGGCAGGAGGTTGAACGCGGCGATCAGGAGATTCCAGAAGACAAACGACACGACCATGTACTCGATCAAGTTGCCGCCGACAAAATGCCGGAATCCGACGACCTCGCTGCTCACCAGCCCTAACCGAATCGGGAGCGCAGCGGCAATAGCCACGACGACGTTCGATACCGGGCCCGCAAGCGACACCAGCGCCATGCCCGATCGCGGATTGCCGCGCAGGTAGTGGGGATCGACCGGCGTCGGTTTGGCCCATCCGAAGCCGACCATCAGGAGCATGATGCCGCCCATCAGGTCGATGTGGACCGCCGGGTTGAGGCTCAACCTCCCCTGCCGCTTCGCGGTCTCGTCTCCGAGAATGTAGGCGCTCAGGGCATGGCTGGCTTCGTGGAACGACAGCGCGACCGCTATGCCGACAACGAACGCCAGCAGAGTGACCAGCGCGTACGTGGGGCTGTCACGGAGTTGGTCGAATACGAGAAAGAGCAATCTGGCCTACCCTCTCCGGCCGTGAGCCCCCGGCCCTGCCCGACTCCAGCGGAACGCGCGGGCGGCCGGAAAAAGAAGAGGGGACGAGTCGGACTCGTCCCCTACCGAAATCCGTAGCTTGCGGTCCGGCTCTAGTGGCCGCCGCAGGCGCAGCCGCCGCCTCCATCGCCGCAGCCGCCGCCTCCACCGCCGCCGCACCCCCCGCCGCCGCAGGCGCAGCCGCCCGACTGGACGTTGGGGTTGCTGATCACGAAGCCGCTGCGCATCAGGCCGTCGACGTAGTCGATCTCCGCGCCGTCGACCAGCGGAGCGCTCTCGGCGTCGACCAGGACCTTGATATTCTCGGCGTCTATGACGACATCGCCGTCAGCGGGCTCCTGCTCGACACCCAGCATGTACTGGACCCCGCCGTGCGGGCCCGGCGTCACCATGATCCGAAGCAGCGAGCCCTCGGCGTCCTGCTCTTTCAGGACCGCCTCGAGCCGCTCGGCCGCAAGGGGCGTTATCTCGACAAGGTTCTCAGTGGTCAAACCGGCCACCTCCGTGGGTACATAGAGGCTCGTACGCCTTTACGCAATGGCAGTTTCGATAGTTGATCCTATCACGCGCCCACTACCCGGTCAAGCTGCGGAGCGCCCCGCAACTGTCCGGAGTCGATGGGACGAATGCCCCTCAAGACCCCCTTGGGTCCCCGCTTTCGGAGACCTTTGCATAACTCCCCAAGCGCGGCAACGTCGCGGGGCCAAGCGGTGTCATCTAACCTGGACTCTCGATTTCTGGATTCCGGCTCAAGGCCGGAATGACGGTTGTGCAGAGGTCTCCTTTCGCGGGGACGACGGCAAGGTCGTGTCCGCCCCAGAGTAGAGTGTAGTCGTCATTCCGGCCCCCGAGCCGGAATCCAGGGTCGGGGAGGTCAGGCTCAATAGCCCCCTGTTCTGCCGAAAACAATTACAGCAGCCGTGACCGTTCGGAGGCTGCCGCCCCACGGAATCGACAGCTACCCCCGCGAGGTTCGGGGCCGTGATAGACTTTCCGAGCCGGCGTGCGCTCGACGCTTCGCCGCGCCGTGGAGGGCTGACGTGGATCTTGAGCTTACCGGAAAGACGGCGATAGTCACGGGCGGCAGCCGGGGAATCGGCAAGGCGATCGCCCGAGAGCTCGCCTCCGAGGGCGTCGACGTGGCGATCGCCGCGCGGGGCCGCGAGGCGCTGGACGCCGCGGCGGCGGAGCTCGGCGCCGAGACCGGCCGACGGATCGTCCCGATCGTCGCGGACACGGGAGACGACGATTCGGTGAAGGCCATGGTCGACCGCGCCGCCGCGGAGCTGGGGCGGATCGACATACTGGTCAACTGCGCGGCCCAACCCCTTGGCAGCGGCCCCGTGCCGTCGCTGCCCGAGATCACGAACGACCACTTCTGGGCCGACATGAACGTCAAGGTGATGGGTTACCTGCGCTGCGCCCGGGAGGTCGCCCCGCACATGCGGCGGCAGGGATGGGGGCGCATCGTCAACGTCAGTGGCCTCGCGTCCCGTCAGACAGGGTCGACCATCGGCAGCATGCGCAACGTGGCCGTCAGCGCGATGACCAAGAACATGGCGGACGAGCTCGGCCCTCAGGGGATCAACGTCACCGTGGTCCACCCGGGCGCCACCCGGACCGAGCGCACCCGAGGGATGATCGAGGCACGGGCTCGCTCCGAGGGCATCTCGCCCGAGGAGGCCGAGCAGAAGATGGCCGCCGCCAACTCGGTGAGGCGCTTCATCGACGCGCGGGACGTCGCGCACGTCGTCGCGTTCTTGGCGTCGCCCAAGTCGGTCGCCATCAACGGCGACTCTATCGCCGCCGGCGGCGGCGTGGGCAATGCCATACACTACTGACTCCGCCGCCGGCCGCCCGCAGTGAAAGGCACGAGACGGACATGACGAGCTTCGGCTCCCCCGAGATCGACCGTTACGTCACCGAGCACACGTCCGATGTTCCCCCGTACCTGGCCGACCTGCCGCGCGTCACCGCGGAGCGGATGGGCAGCGCGGGGATGATCAGCGGCCCCGTCGTCGACGGCCTGCTGCAGACGCTGATCGTGGCGTCCGGCGCGCGGCGGATCCTGGAGATAGGCACCTTCACCGGCTTCAGCGCCCTGATGATGGCGGAGGCCCTGCCCGACGACGGCGTGATCGTCACGTGCGACCGGGACCCGAAGGCCGCCGAGGTGGCGCGGGAGTACTTCGCGAAGAGCCCCCACGGCCACAAGATCGAGCAGCGCCTCGGCGTCGCGCTCGACACGCTGCGGTCGCTGGAGGGCCCCTTCGACTTCGTGTTCATCGACGCCGACAAGATCAACAACGCCGCGTACTACGAGCGCACCCTGGAGTTGCTCTCGCCCGGCGGCCTGATCGCCATAGACAACGTGCTGTGGGCCGGCCGCGTCCTCGACCCTGAGAGCGACTCGGACCACGCCGTAGCGGACTTCAACCGCCGCGTGCAGGACGACCCCCGCGTCAAGAACGTCATGGTGCCGATCCGCGACGGCGTAACCATAGTCCGCCGCGCGTGAGCCGCCGGCGTCAGCCGGCTGTCAGCAGTCGCAGCCAGTCCCTGGCGCTCGTCCGCCTCTCACGTCGCCGCGGGTCGACAGACCCTCGGGCGAGTTGTGCACTCGGCGAGGCGGATGTACGATCCCGGCCTGACTCTGTGCGACTGACTCGACGCGTCCAGGGGGGCGATCCGACATGGAATTCGACACGCTGATCGTCAACGGCACCGTGGTCGACGGCGCCGAGGCGCCCCGGTACAAGGCCGACGTCGGCATCACCGCCGGCCGGATCGCCGCTGTCGGCGAGCTGTCCGATAGCCAGGCCGGGCGCATCATAGACGCTTCCGGGCTCGTCGTCGCCCCCGGCTTCATCGACATGCACGCCCACTCGGACGTGACGATGCTCGACGACCCTCGCGGCGAGAGCAAGGCGCACCAGGGCGTCACCACTGAGGTCACGGGCAACTGTGGCGCGTCGCCCTTTCCGGCCGGCGTTCTGGGCGGACCTGAGCTCAGGCGGCGCGCGCCGATCGCACCCCTGCCGGTGTCCCCGACCGAGTGGGAGTGGAGCGACCTGGACGGCTGGGCCGACCGGCTGGAGTCGAGCGGGATCGGCCTCAACGTCGTGCCTCAGGTCGGCCACACCGCGCTGAAGCTGGCGGCCGGCGCGCCGACCTCCCGTCCCGCGAACGACGAGGAACTCGCCACGATGTGCAGGCTGGCGGCCGAGGCGGTGGAGCAGGGCGCCGTCGCGGTCACAAACGGGCTCACCGGCCACCACTACGCCAACGCGCCGACGAGCGAGATCGCGGCCCTGGTCGAGGCCGTCGCCCCTTACGAGAACGTCTTCTACTCGTCGCACGCCAGGCTGTGGGGCGGGGAGAACTTCAAGGCGGCCGAGGAGGCGGTCGAGATAGGCCGCATCACGGGCGTCCCGGTCAACTACTCACACATCGCCGTCATAGATTCGCGGCTCCACGGCCGCGCCGCCGAGATGGCGGACATCCTCGAGCGGGGGCAGGCGGGGGGCATGGACGTCACCTTCGACGTCTACCCATACACGGCCGCCGCCGCCAGCCTGAGGACTCTTACCACACCCTGGATGGAGGTGGGCGGCGTCGAGGCCACTCAGGCGCGGCTGCACGATCCCGCCACTCGAGAACGGGCCCGGACCGAGATGGAGCGTGGATGGTGGGGCGACATCCCCTGGGACTGGGACTCCATCGTCATCTCCAAAGTCGGTCCCGAGGGCGACCTCGCTCATCTCGGACGGTCGGTGGCCGACATCGCCCGTTCGAGAAACGCCGGACCTCTGGACACCCACCTCGACCTGATCGTCGAGGATGGCGAAATAGAGTCGGTCATGCACAACCGCACCGAGGCCGACATGCGCCACTTCCTAGCCCACCCGATGTCGATGATCGGCTCCGACGGGACGGCACACTCGCCGACAGGCATCTGGTCCGCCACGCGGCCCCATCCCCGCTGCTACGGCACGTACCCTCGCATCCTCGGTCGCTACGTCCGGGACCAAACCGTGCTCTCGCTGGAGACGGCTGTCCACAAGATGACAGGGGCCCCGGCCAGGAGGTTGTGCCTACGAGACAGGGGCCGCGTCGCCGAGGGGCTGGCGGCCGACGTCGCGGTATTCGATCCCGATACCGTTATCGACCGGGCGACGTTCGAGGAGCCCCACCAGTATCCCGACGGGATCTCCCACGTCTTCGTGAACGGCCAACACATAGTCGCCGACGGCCAACACACCGGAGCTCTTCCGGGCCGGGTGCTCAGGCGAGGCCGGTAGCCGCGACCCACCGCGGCGGGTCGCCCTGAGCGAAGGGACCGGCCTGGGTGGTCCACTCCTCCCCGCCATCGCTCAACCTGATCGCGCGCTGCCAGACCTGCCTGCGCGCCCTGGACGGGAAGCTGACCGGCGTGTGACCTCGAAGACGGGAGACGAACCCTAGGCGATGCTCGACCGAATCCGGACCGGCTGCCCCTTCTCGTCCGATTCGCGCAGCGCCAGGGCGGCCTCGAGGGCGGCCCTGCCATCGTGACCCGTGCACGACGGCGGGCGCTTCTCGGTGATGCTGTCCAGCCACTCGGAGAACTCGGTCGTCCAGGTCAGGTACGATCCGGCAGTGTCCAGCTTCTCGAACCCGGCCAGCGGCTCGTCGTTCCTGTACGCGTAGTCGACGTCCGTCCAGTCGCCCCTGCCGAGCCTCACGTTGCCGCCCGTGGACTCGATCGTACCGATCGTGCCGGCGATGCGCCACTCCTCGTACCTGCCGCCCATCTCGGACATGCCCTCCAGCAGCGCCGCCGAGGCGCCGCTCGCGAAGTTGAGGCCCGCTATGCAGTTGTCCTCGCCGTCGCCGCCGGACGCGTAGCGCCCCATGCTGACGCTGTTGGCGGTCACGTAGTCGCTGCCGGCCAGCCACCGGAACTGGTCCAGGTAGTGCGGGCCTTCGTAGGTCAGCACGCCGCCGCCCTGAGCCTTCCAGCGGTGCCACCTGCTCGCGTCCGGCGTGCCGGAGCCGGTGCGAATGTGCGATATCCAGACGACGTCGCCGATCTCGCCGCCGTCGATCAACTCCTTGATCCTGAGGTTGGCCGGCACGAACCGGTGCGTCTGGGCGTACATCAGGTTGACGCCCGCCTTATCCGCCGCGTCGATCATGTCGTCGCACTCGTCCACCGACACCGCGAACGGCACCTCGACCATCACATGCCTGCCCGCCTCGGCAGCCTTGACTGCCGGGTTGCGGTGCGATCCCGACGTGACGACGTCGATCGCCTCGATACCCGGCTCCTTGAGCATCTCGTCGAGGTCCGTGAACGCCTTAACGCCGTGCTTCTTCGCGACCCTGGCTGCGGCCTCCGGGTCGACGTCGCAGACCGCGATGAGCTCCGACTTCTCCATCGATGCGTGTATCTCGGCGTGACGCGTCCCATTGTGTCCGCAGCCTACTGTTGCGACTCCGACCTTGGCCATACCAGTCCTCCTTCGGGGATTCAATTCGGATGTGTCTGGGCCGGGATTCTACCACCGCCGCGCCGCCCGGTCATCAGCGCGCGGATGGCGTTGACATGTCCGCGGGGCCGAGCCTACACTCCCGCGCGTCACCAATTTGCCAGAGACAGGAGAGCGCAAATGCCGAATCAAGAGCACGACCGCGCCGCCGGGCTGTACGGCACCATCGGCGTGCGGCCGATCATCCACATGGTCGGCACGACGACTCGGTACGGAGGAACGATCCTGCGTCCCGAGGCGCAGCAAGCCATGGAGGACGCGGCGGGAGCGTTGGTCGACATGCACCAGCTGAACGTCAGGGCCGGGGAGGCCATCGCCACGATGATTGGCGCGGAGGCCGCCGTGGTCACGAGCGGGGCGGCCGGCGCCCTGCTGCTGCAGGCGGCCGCCGTCATCGCGGGGAGTGATCCGGCGAAGATCGCTCGCCTGCCGGACACCGAGGGCATGAGCAACGAGATCGTAATGCAGCGCGTGCACCGCATGGGGTACGACCAGTGCTTCCGCGCCGCCGGCGGCAAGATCGTCGAGGTGGGCTTCGGGAGCAATACCGAGGAGTGGCAGATGGAGGACGCGATCGGCGAGAAGACGGCGGCCGTCGCGCACATCGTGTCCCCGGGCAACGGCGGCCGCGGCCTGGGCTTCGAGAAGGCCATGGACGTCGCGCACCGCAACGGCGTGCCCCTGATCGTCGACGCCGCGTCGATGCTGCCGCCGCGCGACAACCTGTTCAAGTTCGCCAACGCGGGCGCCGACCTCGTCTGCTACAGCGGCGGCAAGGGCATACGCGGGCCCCAGGGTACCGGCATACTGGTGGGAAAGGCCGACCTCGTGGAGGCCGCACGGCTCAACGCCGCTCCGAACGCCTCCATAGGCCGCTCGGCAAAGGTCTCCAAGGAGGAGATCATGGGCCTGATCGCCGCGCTCGACGCTTTCCTGAAGGGCGACGAGGAACAGGAGATGGCGACCTACCGCCGCCGCTGCGAGGACCTGATCGACCACGTCGACGAGGTCCCGGGCGTCACCGCGACGGTCGAGCAGGACGGTTTCATGTACCTGATCCCGGAGGCCGTCGTCCGCTTCGACTCGTCGTGGACGGGGCGCTCCGCCGCCGAGATCGTCCAGGCGCTGGCCGAAGGTGACCCGCCGATCTACGCGAAGGCGCTCCAGCCGCAGGAGGGCCTGGTGTTCAACCCGTTCAACCCGACGGACGAGGAGGTCCAGATCGTCGGCCGGCGCCTCAGGGAAGAGCTCCTGGCCGACTGACCGCGTCCGTCTGGTCACCGTCTCCGGGGGCGAGACCGAGGCAGCGCTCCACGACGGCGCGGCGTTCTCCGAGCATCGCGAGCAGGTTGGCCGTGGTCGCCTCCTCCACGCGTTCCGGCGTCGTCTCGTGCAGCTCGGCCAGCTTCGCGGCCACGTCCCGGACGTGTCTCGGCTCGGTCCACGTGCTGCGCTTGGCCTTGAACGGCTGCGGCGCGGCGTCGGTCTCCAGCACGATCCCGCCCAGCGGCAGCGACGCCGCCACCGCCTGCAGCTCCGGCAGCCTGAGCAGCGGCCTCGCCAGCGATATGTAGAAGCCGAGATCGAGCGCCTGTTGCGCCGTGTCCCGGTCGGTCTGGAAGTAGTGCATCGCGCCGCCGACCTCGTACGCCCGCTCCTCGCGCAGCACCCTGAGCGTCGCGTCGTGGGCCTCGCGGCTGTGGAAGACGATCGGCAGGCGCAGCTCCCGCGCCATCCCGATCTGCGCGCGGAACGCCTGGTACTGGTCCGCGCGGTCGGGCATGCCCTCCATGAAGTCGAGGCCGATCTCGCTCACCACGACCACCTTGTCGGTCGAGGCGGCGAGGTCGAAGAGGCGCGTCCGGGTCTCGGCGTCGATGGCGCCGGTCAGGTCCATCGGATGCACGCCGACTCCGGCGAATAGCCCCGGATACCGCGCCGTCAACTCGACCGCGCGCTCCGACGACGCCAGGGTCGTGCCGGCCGTGATCACCATCCCGACACCGGCGTCCCGGGCGCGTCCGAGCACCTCGCCGACCTCCTCGTCGGTGAACGAGTCGAGATGCGTGTGGCAGTCGGTCAGCATTGCGGTCGGGCGCCGCCGGCCAGCGACTCCAGGGCGTCCTCCAGCGCCGTCCACGACAGCAGGGCGCACTTGATGCGCACCGGGAAGGCCCGGACGCTGCGGAGCGAGGTCAGGTCGCCCATTCGCTCGGCCTCCGCGGTCGAGACCGCGTCGCCCGCCATCATGCCGCGGAACCGCTCCGACACGGCCGCGGCTTCGGCTACCGATCTTCCGGCCACCGCCTCGGAGAGCAGCGACGCCGCGGCCTGGTTGATCGAGCAGCCGCTGCCCTGGGCTCCGACGGCCGTCACGCGACCGCCGACTATCTCGAGCTGGAGGTCGACCTCGTCACCGCAGAACGGGTTTACCGCGCGGGCCGTGGCGTCGGCAGACTCCAGCCGGGCGGAGTTACGGGGTTCGCGGCAGTGGTCGAGAATGCACGCGTCGTACAGGTCGTCGAGCTCGTCACGCGCCATTGCCGAAGTATCGCAACGCCCGCTTCAGGGCGTCAACCAGCACGTCCACCTCGGACTCGGTGTTGTAGAGGTAGAAGCTGGCCCTGGCCGTCGCCGGCACCTCCAGGTGCTGCATCAGCGGCATCGTGCAGTGATGGCCCGTCCTGATCGCGATGCCCTCGCGGTCCAGGAAGGTGCCCAGGTCGTGGGGATGCACGTCGCCGCAGTGAAAGGACATGATGCCGCTCTTCTTCGCCGCATCCTTCGGGCCGAACAGGTCCACCTCCTCCACCTCCTGGAAGGCGTCCAGGGCGTAGCGCGTCATCTGCTCCTCGTGTTCTCTGATCCGCTTCATGCCCGTCTCCTGCAGGTAATCGATGGCCGCGCCCAGCCCGATGGCGTCCGCGATGTTCGGGGTGCCCGCCTCGAACCGCATCGGCAGATCGTTCCAGGTCGCCTCCTCGTTGGTCACCGCGAGCACCATCTCGCCGCCCGTCAGGAACGGCTCCATCGTCTCCAGGACGGCCCGCTTGACGTACAGCACGCCGATGCCGGTCGGGCCGAGCATCTTGTGGCCGGAGAAAGCGAGGAAGTCGCAGTCGAGGTCGCTCACGTCGACCGGCATGTGGGGCACGCTCTGGGCGCCGTCGACCATGAAGGCCGCGCCGACGCTGCGGGCCATGTCGCGCAGGTCGTGCACCGGGTTGATCGTGCCGAGCGAGTTGGAGGCGTGCACCACCGACACGAGCTTCGTGCGGCCGCCGATTATCGAGCCAGCTTGCTCCATGTCCAGCGTCTGGTCCGATGCCAGCGGCAGGATGCGCAGCGAGGCGCCCTTCTGCTTCGCCAACAGCTGCCACGGGACCAGGTTGCTGTGGTGCTCCATCTGCGTTATCACGATCTCGTCGCCCGGCCCGATATTCTGGCGCGCCCACGTGTTCGCCACCAGGTTGATCGACTCGGTGGTGTTGCGCGTCCAGATCACGCACTCGGCCGAGTCGGCGCCGATGAACCGCGCGACCTTGGCGCGAGCCTCCTCGTACCGGTCGGTGGCCTCCATGCTCAGGGAATGGACGCCCCGGTGTACGTTCGAGTTGTAGCTCTCGTAGTAGTCGACGAGCGCGTCGATGACGCTCCTGGGCTTCTGCGACGTCGCGGCGTTGTCCAGGTAGACCAGCGGCTTGCCGTAAACCTGCCGGTCGAGGATAGGAAAGTCCTGTCGTATGCGCTGTACGTCTAGCATCGGACGGCACCGTCTACGGACCCGGACATCCGGTTACCTTCGTGGTCTGAGGCAAGCGTTCTCATGTCAGACGTCGATCTCCACTGTGTCTCCCACGACCCTGACCGGGAAGACGTCGATTGGCAGAAACGCCGGAGGCGAGGTGACGCGGCCGTCCCGGACGTCGAAGCGAGCGCCGTGTCGCGGGCACTCGATCTCGCATCCGACGATCGCGCCTTCGTCCAGCGGACCTTCGTCGTGGGTGCAGACGTTGTCCACCGCGTAAAACTCCCCGTCGACGTTGCAGACCGCTATCTCGCGGTCTTCGAGCGCAAACACTCTGGACGTCCCGGACGGGACCTCCGAGACGGTTGTCACGGCTCGAAATGGCATCCTACGTACTCCTTGCCGCTTCCGGCAGTGCGAGCTTGGGGCTCGTGCGCTGGGCCAGGTCCGCGATGCTGGTCGCGTCCAGTACTGTCTGGATCGCCTGCTCGACCTCACGCCACACGGAGCGTTGGCCGCATGCCGGGGACTGGTCGCAGCTCCCGGAGTCGTCCAGGCAGCCGACGAGCGGCTGGGAGCCGCCCAGGTGGCGCATTACCGTGCCCATCGTGATATCGGCGGGGTCCATGGCCAGCGAGTGGCCGCCCTGCGGCCCGCGCTGGCTCTTGGTCACGCCGCGCTTCTGCAGGCTGAGGAGCACCTGCGCAAGGTACAGCTCCGGTATTCCCTGCCGCCGGGCGATGTCCGCGGCCCGGATCGACCGGTCGCCGCCGTGCGCGGCCAGATCCACCAGCGCGCGTACGCCGTAGTCGACTTGCATTGGAACGTGCATGACCCGTCCTCCGCTGCCTCGCCTGTCGGCTCCTACTCCGTCTTGACCGTCTCCTCGCTTCCCTCCAGCGCGGAGCGCAGGGCGTGCCACGCCAGGGTCGCGCACTTGATTCGCGTGGGGAATTCGGAGACGCCGGACAGCACCTCCAGGTCTCCCAGGACCTCCGAGTCCACGTCGCTCGAGCCGTCGGTGAGCATCCGGTGGAAGGCTTCGAATATCCGGGCTGCCTCCGGCGTGCTCCTGCCCTTGACGCTCTCGGTCAGCATCGAGGCGGAGGCCTTGGATATCGCGCACCCTGAGCCCTGGAACCCGACGTCCGCGATGGTGTCGTCGTCGACCTTCAGGAACAGGGTGACCATGTCGCCGCAGAACGGGTTGAACCCGTTGGCGCTGCGGTTGGCGCCCGCCGGCTCCCGGAAGTTCCGGGGCTGCCGGTTGTGCTCCATCACGATCTCTTGATAAAGCTCCTCGAGCTCTGACATCTGCTCTCTGAATGGCCTCCGTGGTAGTGAGTGCCGGCGCTACCCGGCTGCGTCCGCCAGCGAACCGGAGAACAGCCCGTCGAGGTAGTCTCTGAGCGGCTCCAGGCGGACCCGTTCTATGATCTCGCGGGCGAACCCGTGGACCAGCAGCGTCGTCGCGGTTTCCCGGTCGATGCCGCGGCTCATCATGTAGAAGAGCGCATCGTCGGCCACGGCCCCGGCCGTCGCGCCGTGGAAGCACTGGACGTCGTCGGCGTATATCTCCAGGCTGGGCTTCGTGTTCACGCGCGCGCCGCGCGACAGCAGCAGGTTCTTGTCCGACTGCTTCGCGAAGGTCCTCTGCGCATCCTTGCGGACCAGCACGCGGCCGCTGAACGCCGCCCTGGACTGGCCGTCGAGGATGCCCTTGAAGTACTGGTCGCTGGTCGCGTGCGGCTTCGCGTGGTCGATGTTGATGTGGTTGTCGACGTGCTGGCGGCCCGAGGTCACGTACAGCCCGCTCAGATGGCAGGAGCCGCCCTCTCCCTCGAGCAGCACGTCCAGGTCGTTGCGGGCGATCTTGGCCCCCTTGGCGAACGACGTCGAGCCGAACGAGGCGTCCCGGCCGACCCGCACCCGTGTCGTCCCGACGTGGAAGGCGCCGTCCGCGTCGGCCAGGTACCGATAGTGTTCGACCTCGGCGCCCTCGTCCACGACTATCTCCACGACGGCGTCGGTAAAGTTGCCGCCGGTCCCGACGTAGCTCTCCACCAGCCGCAGCCGGCTGTGCCGGCCCGCGACGACCAGGGTCCGCGGGTAGGTCGCGATAGGCTGCGCCCGCGCGGTCGTCACCCACACCAGATGCACGACCGGCGTGTCCGCAGCGTCGACGGGAACCTGCACGAGGGCGCCGTCCGACAGGAAGGCCGTGTTGACGGCCGTGAACCCGTCGCCGTCGATCGGCGCCAACGTCCCGAGGTGACTGCGGACGACGTCGCCGTCCTTGTGAAGCGCGGCGCCCAGGTTGACAAGTCTGAGACCGCCGCCGCCGTCCATCGTCGTCGAGAGAGACTCCGAGAAACGGCCGTCGACGAAGACCAGACGGGCCCAGTCTTCGGCCCAGGGCACAAGCCGATCCAGGGACGACTCCACGGACGCGTCCGGGTTGTCGTCGAACGGGTAGGCGAATGTCGCACGGGCGATCGGCGCCACGTTGGTGAACTTCCAGCGCTCGTTGCCGCGCCGTTCCGTCGGGAAACCCAGCCGCTCGAACTCCGACAGCCCACGCTCGCGCACGCCGCGCAGCCACGCCGACCCGTTCGCCGAATCGCTGTCCCTCAGCGCCGCGAAGTCGGCGGCGTATCGCTCGTTTGCCGTCACCGTCTACACTCCGACGCCCACGCCCTGCTCCCGCACCCAGTCGTAGCCCTTCTCTTCCAGCATGAGCGCCAGCTCGCTGCCGCCCGAGATGGCGATGGCGCCGTCGACCAGCACGTGCACGACGTCCGGGACGACGTAGCCGAGGATTCGATAGTAGTGCGTCACCAGGATGATGGACTTGTCCGGGCCCTGTCTGCGGTTGATCCCCTCAGCGACCGCCCTGAGCGCGTCGATGTCCAGGCCGGAATCGGTCTCATCGAGTATGGCGAGCCTGGGGTCCAGGATGGCGAACTGCAGCATCTCGCTGCGCTTCTTCTCGCCGCCGGAGAAGCCCTCGTTGACCGACCGCTTGACCAGCTCGGCGTCGATGCCCACCTCGGCGACCTTTTCCCTGTAGAGCCGGTCGAACTCCCGCGCCGAGAGAGTCTCGTCGCCTCGATGCCCGTGCTGAGCGTCGAGCGCGGCCTTGATGAACTGCCTGTTCCGGACGCCGGGCAGCTCCACGGGGTACTGGAACGCCAGGAACACGCCCCCGCGGGCCCGTTCGTCCGGCTTCATGGCCAGCAGGTCCCGGCCGTCATACAGTATCGATCCGCCGGTTACGTCGTACCCCGGCCTCCCGGCGATGACGTTGGCCAGAGTGCTCTTGCCGCTGCCGTTCGGTCCCATGATGGCGTGCACCTCGCCGAGATTGACGGTGAGGTTCACGCTCTTGAGGATATGCTGACCGTCTACGGAGACGTTCAGGTCCTTTATTTCCAGTAGCAAGTCCGATCTCCTTTTTGGCTGCGACGGTTCACGACGCATCCACCATCGACTCCGCTTCCCTCATGGCGTCGATCAACGCGCGGGCGTGGCGGATGCCGAGCTTCACGTCCTTCGGGTCCAGGTCTTCCTCGTAGAAGTTGACGTGAAGGGTGTTGACGAGGGCGAACTTGAGTCTGTTGCCGTCGGGGTCGGGTGTCAGGTCGAGCAGCCGCCTGACGTTGACCGCGATGTCCCGGTGCGACCCGTCCGACCAGCCGTTCGCCTTGGCGACCGACTTCACGTAGTGGGCGACCGCTCCCCATGCCTTCTCGGACGCCTGGAGCATGTCGCCCTTCTCGAACTCCTCCTCCGCATGGTCGAGGAAGCGCATGCTGATTTCCTCATGTCGCGCCGTGGTGGCCATCTACCCGACGGCGCCTTCCAGGCTCACCCTCAGCAGCTGTTGCGCCTCCATGGCGAACTCGAACGGCAGCTCCTGGAAGATGCCTCGGCAGAAGCCGTTGATGATCATGTAGTGCGCCTCTTCCTCGCTGATCCCCCGCTGCATGCAGTAGAAGAGCTGATCATCGCTCACCTTCGAGGTCGACGCCTCGTGCTCCATGCGCGCGGACGGGTTGCGCACCTCAATGTACGGCACCGTGTGCGCGCCGCACTGGTCGCCCACGAGCAGCGAGTCGCACTGCGTGAAATTGGTCGCGTTGTCGGCGGACGGCAGTATCTGCACCAGTCCCCGGTAGGTGTTGTTGCCATGGCCGGCCGAAATGCCCTTGGCGACGATGGTGCTCTTCGTGTTCTTGCCAATGTGGGTCATCTTGGTGCCGGTGTCAGCCTGCTGCCGGTTGTTCACCAGCGCCACCGAGTAGAACTCGCCCACCGAGTCGTCACCCTGGAGAATGACGCTCGGGTACTTCCACGTGATGGCCGAGCCCGTCTCGACCTGCGTCCACGATATCTTCGAGTTGCGGCCGAGCGCCTTGCCGCGTTTCGTCACGAAGTTGTAGACGCCGCCATTGCCGTCCTTGTCACCCGGGTACCAGTTCTGCAGCGTCGAGTACTTGATCTCGGCGTCGTCCAGCGCGACGAGCTCGACCACGGCGGCGTGAAGCTGGTGGGTCTTGCGCATCGGCGCCGTGCATCCCTCCAGATAGCTCACGTACGAGCCCTCGTCGGCGACTATCAGCGTCCGCTCGAACTGCCCCGTCTCCTCCGCGTTGATCCGGAAGTAGGTCATCAGCTCGATCGGGCAGCGCACGCCGGGCGGGACGTAGACGAAGGAGCCGTCGCTGAACACCGCCGAGTTGAGCGTCGCGTAGAAGTTGTCGCTGTACGGCACGACCGACCCCAGGTACTTCTCCACGAGATCGGGGTGCTCCCGGACCGCCTCGCTCACCGAACAGAAGATCACGCCCGAATCTTCGAGCAACTTCTGGTAGGTGGTCGCCACGGAGACGCTGTCGAAGATGGCGTCGACGGCTACGCCGGTCAGCTTCTTCTGTTCTTCGATGGGGATGCCCAGCTTGTTGAAGGTCTCCACCAGCTCGGGGTCGACCTCGTCCAAGCTCTTCGGCCCCTCCCCCGTGGAGACGGGGGCCGCGTAGTAGTGGATGTCCTGGAAGTCGATGGGGTCGAAATCGACCATCGCCCATCCGGGCTCTTCGCCGGACCGCTTGGTCCAGTGCTCGTATGCCTTGAGCCTCCAGTCCAGCAGGAACTGCGGCTCGCCCTTCTTGGCCGAGATCATGCGGACGACGTCTTCGTTCAGGCCCTTGGGCGCGATCTCGGAGTCGATCTCCGTGACGAAGCCGTACTTGTAGTCGGTGTCGAGATCCGTCGAGGTGCGCGAAATCACCCGCGGTGAGGTCAAGTGCCCTTCTCCTGACGCAACTGTTCGCGTTCCGTGAGGCCGTACATGCGCCTCTCGATACGCTCCCTATGGGACATCGGCGCTGCTTTGGATGAACGGCCGTACCGTTCTCAGCCCTGAGCAGCCGCCTCTGGTAGCCCTTTGTTGATCGATTTGGTCAAGAACTATTCTAGGAGGCCGCGGACGCCAAAGTCAAACGACAGGCGCCCGGCCTGCCCGAGGATAGCCGTGACTTCTCTAGCTGGTTGCCAGGCAGCCCATGGAGGGGTTATAGTAGAGAGGCCTTGTACGACTTACGTAAGACGCAATAGTGATACGCAGCTTTAGGGATCGCAAGACCGAGCGGTTCTTCGCTGGCCAGCCGGTTCGGGACTTCCAAGGGTTCAGCGATCAGGCGACGCGGCGGTTGACGATTTTGGACAACTCAGAATCGATCAGGGATCTGGCGGGCTTACACAGCAACCGGCTGGAGTCGCTATCAGGCGACCGGGCAGGCGAGTACAGCATAAGGATAAACCTCCAGTGGCGCGTCTGCTTCCGCTGGGGAGACGAAGGACCATACGAAGTCGAGATTGTTGACTACCACAGATGAGGTACTCGGAGATGAGGGTGAGCAACGGCATGCGTCCAATGCATCCGGGCGAGATACTGGCTGAAGAATTGGACGAACTCGGCCTGTCGGCAAACGCGCTCGCTAAGGCGGTGGCCGTGCCAACCAACCGCATCACGGCGATCCTCAAGGGTCAGCGTGGCGTCACTGCCGACACCGCCCTGCGCCTGTCCCGCTACTTCGGCACGACGCCGCAGCTGTGGCTGAACCTCCAGAAGACGTTCGAGCTGCGCGTGGCGGAGACCGAGTCGGGAGCGGTCATCGCCGAACGAGTGCAGCCCAGGGAGACAGCGCAGGTCGCTGGGCCGGATGAAACCACGCCGACCCGGGGCTAGGGCGGCGGTCGCCGCAAGTCGGCTACAGAGCGACGCGACGATAGGGTAACGGGCGTACCGGTCCGCAGACTTCGTCTACTCGAAGCGAAGGCGCCGGCCGTACGCTCTACTCTTCTTTGAAGATCTCGTCTCCGCGCTGCAGGCGGACAGCGATGTTGAATGTCTGGTTCACGGCCCTGGGTGTCGGGTAGTGGGCCGCAAGAAATCTGGCTGCTCCGACCAGAACGTGCCGCGCCGCGTCGGTCCCCCTGCGCTCCTGGTACTGTTTCAGCGCGGCGTCGACGATCTGGAAGTGGTGGAAGGTGGAATCCTCTCTCAGCATGGCGTGGGCGAGCACGGGGAGAACGCCGTCCGGGTCCGCGGAGGTCGTGAAGTAGTCGGTTACGAGCCCCGCCGCCTGTTCGACCTGCTGCTGCGAGTCCATCGCCTCCAGAATCTTCGGGCCGATGTCGTCTCCGACCTGTGCGCCGTCCGGCTCGGGCATACGCTGAGCGGGCATGTTCAGAAAGCGGTCGAGGTAGATGCTGATCGCCGTATCGAACACGGCGCGCAGGATCTCGACCGATGGGGCACGCTTAAGCGCCTGGTGCAGCGCGTTGGCGGCGGTCAGGGTGTTGTGGACCGTCTCCCAGTCCCCGAACTCGTTGGAGGTGTGGAAGCGGGCCATCCTGAGGAAGGCCGCGTAGGCGACCGCGCCGCCGAGCTGCTCGGCCGACGCGCCTGCCGTGACCGCTTGACGCAACGCCTGAAGAGTCGCGGCCGGATCGTCGGCGAGTATCGTATCGACGAGGGACCGCTCGTCGTCCCACTGTCCCCGCGAGTCTGCTCCCTGTTTCCAGAGCTCCGGGAGAGCGTCGCGGGCCTCCCAGACCAATGAGGAGAGGTCGATGGGGTTGCGCCAGGAGTTGAGCTCCTCGCTGCGACGCGCCGAGGCGATACCGTGTACGAGGCTGGTGAGCACTTGGCCTGCGTGCTCCCAGCCGATGTGGTCGAGCAGCTCGAACGCCTTGTTGCAGAAGTCGACAACGTGGCCGGCGTCGAGGTAGACCCGGTCAGTCGCCGCGGCGAACACCATATCGGCTATCTCACGGCGGGATATGCCGAGGCCGATCGCCGTGCGAAGGCAGCGCTCGGCGCCCTCGTCGTCACGGACCTCGATGAAGCCGCGGAACCATCCCTTCAGGACCTCCGGCCGTGTTTCGCCGGCGGGTAGAGGATCGACTAGGAACCTGGGAGGTCTTCCGGCGCACTCGGCAGCGACCTGCCTGATGCCCTGGTAGAGGGCGAGCGGGCGGTCTTCGGAGTAGAGGCTCCCAAGCATGTTGGCCGAGCAGGTCATCATCGTCAGGGCCTGCCCCCAGCCGCGGTCGGAGTAGGTCGTGCCGAACCTGGCGCCGATCGTCAGCGGCGTCCGGTAGTCGGCCGGGGAGGAGCTGAGTCCGAGGACGGACTTGGCGATCACCAGCCGGATGTTGTGATCCATCCCGTCTTCGAGGCGGCGGGACCACCGCTTGACGGGATCGGCTTCCGGCGGGCTGGGATCGACCCACACCTGGCCGTCAATCACAGTTGCCGGGAAGGCCCGAACGTCGTCGGCGAACGGGTCGAAGGTGCCGCCGCTGGAGAGATCGAAACGGGCGTGATGCCAGTGGCAGGTCAGGATTCCGTTGCTGACGGTGCCCCTGTCAAGGGGGAAGCCCATGTGCGGGCATCGGTTGTCGACCGCGGCGAAGCGTTCGCCCAGAGGGAAGACGGCGATGGCGTGTCCGCCCCCTGTCACGATAGTACATCCCCGGGCCCGCACGTCTTCGACTGTCCCGGCCGTGAGCAGGCGTTCGGTCGTCGTGGTCATTGGACGCCTCCAATGGCTTTAGAAAGACGAGGATGTCCAGCTTTGAGGATAGCACGGAACGTCCGGCCCCGGCGGCGCCTCTGGTCTCGCGGCGCCAGGTCGAAGTTAGGCCGCGGAGCCTTGGCGGCAGCTCAATCGAGAGCGGGGAAGTCCTGCGGCCGGGGCGGCCGGCGGCGGTCCAACCTCAGCCTGCAGTCGGCCAGCGGCAGCTCGACCCGCGATCCGCCCGCGAGGTGCGACTCGACTACCGTGAATATCATCTCGGTGCTCGCGCGGGCGACGCGCGCACCGCCCCGCGGCGGCTCGCCGGTGTCGAGGGAGTGGACCAGGTCTTCGACGAGGCGAACCGTGGAGCTGGCGGGCTCGAACGACAGGGGCTCGCGGTGCTCCGGGTCGCCGTCGAACCTGCGCAGAGTCCAGGTAGCCCCGTTGCCCAGTACCGACACCACTCCCCGCTCGCAGACCGCTTCGAGCTCGAAATCGCCCCGCCCGGAGAGCAGCGAGAACGCAGTGACCCCGTTGTCGAACTGGACTATCGCGTTCGCCCCGGGGTCCTCCCGCATCACGTCGCCGTCGAAGACCTCGTCGGCGTTCGTGATCTGGCCCTGCGCCCACACGGCGGGCCGATCGTTGTTGAGCCACATCAGCAGATCGAAGAAGTGGCTGTCCACTTCGAAGAGGGCGCCCCGGTGGTGGGAGACAAGCGTCCTGAGCTTCCCAAGCTCGCCGCTGTTCACGATCTCCTTGACCCTGTCGTAGCCGGGGTCCCAACGGCGCTGTGTTCCCATGTTGAACGCCACGCCGTTCTTTTCGACGGCCTCGACGATGGCGTCGGCTTCCTGCATCGTCGCCGACAGCGCCTTCTCCGCGTATATCGCCCTGACGCCGTGTTCGGCGGCGTAGACGACTCGCTCTGCCCGCTGCTCCGGCTGGGAGCCGATGACGATCAGGTCCGGCCGCTCGCGGTCGATCAGCTCGCGGTAGTCTGCGTACTGGCGCTCAGCCGGGATGCCGTTGCGCTCGCCGACCCATTGCCTGGCCCCTGCCCTGCCGCTGGAGCATGCGACGATGCGCAGCCTGTCACACGCCCGCAGCGTCTCACCATGGCGGTAGGGGCGGATGATCGTATATTCGTCCAGAGCGTCGTCCACGACGGGCTCGGTCATGTGCCCGCAGCCGATGAACGCGGCGCTGTATGTCTTCATAGCGAGCTCCGCCGGCCTACGAAGCTGCCGCACGCAACGGCAGACTGGGATTCGAGATCAAATGCGGTACGCGTCCGCGACCGTCCGAAAGGCGTGGATGACATCCCCAACGTCCTCCTCCGTGAAGTTCGGGGTCATGGGCATGATGGCGGTCCTGTTGCGTGTCACCGGCCGCTGTCCAGGAGGTCGAGCATGAGCCGCTTTGCGCCGTCGGCGTCCACGTCGAGCGCGACGTCCACGCCGCCCTGGCCGTAGCTCGCGGTCGTCCTGCCGTAGCGGTCCGCGTCTTCGGTCTCGACGGCGATCGACGCCCTCCGGAAGCGGAATAGGTCGGGACGCAGCGCCGCGGCGACGGCGAGCGGGTCGCACAGGTCGTACCGCTCGCGGTCCAGGTGGCCGTCGAACCAGTTGCGGAGCACCCTTCGCGCCAGCAGCGCCGCCCTGGAGGTCCCCGTGACCCACGGCAGGTCGCCGCGTCCCACGGTCGCCATGCCGCACACGTCCAGCGGGACCAGTGTCACCGGCGCGCCCGACTCGAAGACCTCGGCCGCCGCGATGGGATCGTTGTACGTGTTGAACTCGGCGTGCGCCGTGACGTTGCCGGGCGACTCGACGGCACCGCCCATGACGACGATGCGCTCCACCTGATCGGCGAGCCGCGGAGACCTGCGGAGCGCGCGGGCGACGTTGGTGAGCGGCCCGAGCGCGATCACGGTCAGGCGCTCGCGGCCGGACTCCGCCAGCTCGACGAGCAGGTCGGCTGCCCTGACCGGGTACGGCTCGGAGCGCGGAGAGGGCAGCCGGACTCCCAGCCCCGCGGGGCCGTGATAGTAGTAGCCGTAGTGGTACCGGCCCCTTGTCGGCCGGGCGGCGCCCCGAGCAACCGGTATGCCTTCGCTTCCGACGGCGCTCTTCACTTCGGCCCCGACGTGTTCGAGGACTCGGAGAGCGTTCCGCGTCGTGTCTCTCAGCGTCGCGTTGCCCCCGACTGTGGTGACGCCCTCGATCCGCAGATCGGGGGCATTGAGCGCCATCAGGATCGCCAGGGCGTCGTCGGTCCCGGGGTCTGCGTCCAGTACTACTCTCATTTGTGGCGGTCCCCTCCGGACGGGTCGGTCGGCTCGGCAGCCACTATAATAGCCGTCCGAGAAGGGAGCAGCCATGCCCATACTGAGAAAATCGGACGTCGAGATGAGCGAGATCGCCCCCGGGGTGGAGCGGTGGGAGCTCGTCAACGGAGAGCTTGGCACCGAGTCGCTTACGGTGGCGGACCTGACGATCGCTCCGGGATCGAGGGCGCCGACGCACACCCACCCCACCGAGGAGGCGATGTTGATCGTCGGCGGCGAGCTCGAAGCCGTGCTGGGAGACGAAGTGATCACCGTCGGGGAGGGAGAGACCGTGCTCGCGCCGGCGGGCGTCAAACACGGGTTCGTCAACAGGTCCGGATCGGACGCCAGGGTCTTGGGAATCTTCCCGACGCCAAAGGTAGAGCGGACGCTCGTCGACTAGCGGCGGCGGATGGCGAAGAGCGGCCGTGGCAATTGTGAATTTTCCCACTTGCGTGCCCATATGCCCTATGCTATAGTCCGCGCCATGAGCGCTGGGCGCTGGTCGTCTCATGCTTGACGAGTACTTCCGCCAGTACGGCCTAGTCGCCATCTTCGTTGCGCTCGCGGTCGCGGTCCCCACCGGCATGCTCTTGGCCTCATGGGCGTTCTCCGTTCTGAAGGTGCGCCCAAACAAGCCGAACCCGATAAAGCAGAGCATCTACGAGTGCGGGTTCGAAACGCTGTCGGGGACGTGGAACCAGTTCAACTTCCGGTTCTACACCTTCGCCCTCATCTTCGTCATCTTCGACGTCGAGGTCGTCTTCCTGTTCCCCTGGGCGGCGAGCTTCGGGGTCATGTCCCTGGAGTTCGGCATATTCACGATAGTCGAGATGGCCGTCTTCATCGCTATCCTGCTCGTCGGCTGGCTGTACGCCTGGCGTAAGGGATCACTGGAGTGGAGCTAATGGCCGACGAAACATCCAACCAACTGCTGGTCCCGCTGCACGCGACGACGTGGGACGTGGACCGCGCCGAGGGCGCGGTCGTCAACGATCTGAAGGCCACCCACACAACGCCGCTCGCCGAGCCGCTCGTGCAGGTGCCCGACGACCTGCAGCGCAACATAGCCATCAGCTCGGTGGACGCCCTGGTGAATTGGAGCAGGAAGGCCGCGCTGTGGCCCCTCTCCTTCGGCCTCGCCTGCTGCGCCTTCGAGATGATGGCCAGCGCCATGCCGCGGTTCGACCTGGCGCGGTTCGGCGGAGAGGTCTTCCGAGCGTCGCCCAGGCAGGCGGACCTGATGATCGTCGCCGGCACGGTGACCTGGAAGATGGCGCCCGCCATACAGCGCGTCTTCGAGCAGATGGCCGAGCCCAGGTGGGTGATATCCATGGGCGTCTGCGCGACCAGCGGCGGCCCGTACTACGAGTCGTACAGCGTGGTCCCGGGCGTCAACCACATCGTGCCCGTCGACGTGTACGTCCCCGGCTGCCCGCCGCGCCCCGACGCGCTGCTGTACGGCATAATGCAGCTCCACGAGAAGATCAAGCGCTACTCCCTCAGGGGCACGGTCGCCGGCGAGTGATGACCAACGAGCTCGCCGCCGCCCGTCTTGCGGCACGGATAGAGGGCGCCCTTCCGGACGCCGTTCTCGAACACGACGAGCGCGACGTCTGGGTGCGCCCGGAGTCGATCGAAACGGTCGCGCGCGTCCTCAAGGACGACCCGGAGCTCGACTTCGCCTTCCTTGTATCGATTACGGCCGTCGACTATATAGAGTACTTTGAGGTCGTCTACCACCTGCTGTCGATGCGGCGCAACGAGAGAGCCGTCGTGAAGACAAAGTGCTACGACCGGGAGGAGCCGACGCTCCCGTCCGTCGTCTCCGTTTGGCGGGGCGCAGACCTGCAGGAGCGCGAGATCTGGGACCTCATGGGCGTTCGGTTCGAAGGTCATCCGAACATGAAGAGGGTCCTGCTCTGGGAGGACTTCCCGGGCCACCCGCTTCGCAAGGACTTCCTGAGATAGCCGCAATGGCAATCGAGACCAAACCGATAACGATCAATCTCGGGCCGCAGCACCCTTCGACGCACGGCGTGTTCCGCCTCAGGGTGACGTTCGACGGCGAGACGGTCATCGACGTGGAGCCCGTCTTCGGCTACCTCCACCGCGGCACGGAGAAACTGACCGAGGAGCGCAGCTACGTCCAGATAGTCACGCTCACCGACCGGCTCGACTACACGTCGAGCATGACGAACAACCAGGCGTACGTCCGGGCCGTGGAGAAGCTGGCGGGCCTGGAAGTGCCTGAGCGCGGGTTGTACCTGCGCGTGATCGCCGCGGAGCTGCAGCGCATCGCCAGCCACCTGATCTCCACCGGCTTCTTCCTGCAGGAGCTCGGCACCTTCGTCACGCTGCTGATGTACTGCTTCCGCGAGCGCGAGCGGGTCCTCGACCTGTTCGAGATGCTCTGCGGCGCCAGAATTACCGTCTCGTACATGCGGCCGGGCGGGGTCTTCCAGGACGCGCCAGCCGACTTCTGGCCGGCCCTGGAGGCGTTCCTGCAGGACATGCCGGGCTACATCGACGACCTGGAGGGGCTGATCAGCGGCAACGAGATCGTGCTCGCCAGGACGCGCGACGTCGGTGTACTATCGCCCGAGTTGGCTATCGACTCCTCGGTAACCGGGCCCAATCTCAGGGGAAGCGGCGTGCAGTGGGACCTCCGTGTGGCGGACCCGTACGACGTGTACGACCGGGTCGACTTCGAGGTCCCGATCGGCTCCCGCGGCGATTCGTTCGACCGCTATCTCGTCCGGATCCAGGAGATGCGCCAGAGCGTGCGTATTGTCGAGCAGTGCGTGGCCCAGATGCCGAAAGAAGGGCCGGTCAGGACCGACGTGCCGTACTTCATCCGTCCTCCCGCCGGGGATGCCTACGCGGCCGTGGAGGCGCCCCGCGGCGAGCTCGGCTTCTACATCGTGAGCGAAGGCGGCATATCACCATACAGGTGCAAGATACGCGCGCCGTCCTACATCAACCTGACGGTGCTGCGGGACGTGCTCATAGGGTGGAAGATCGCGGACCTGATCGTTATATTCGGCAGTATCGACGTCAACATGGGCGAAGTGGACAGGTAGAAAGGGGACGACGCTGGGCTTTCTGAGCATTCTGGAGTTCTTGAGGGACAACCTGCCGGCCCCCATCGACGGGCTGGCCTACCCCATCGCGGGCGTTACGCTGGCGTTCCTCGTGATCAACGCGATTGTGATGACCACCGCCCTCTACACCTGGTTCGAGCGGCGAATGCTCGGCCGCTTCCAGGCGAGGCTCGGGCCGAACCGGTGGGGACCCTTCGGGCTGTTCCAGCCGCTGGCCGACGTGCTCAAGCTGATCGCGAAGGAGGACATCATCCCGGACACGGCCGACAAGCCGGCGTTCACGGTCGCCCCGATAATGCTCCTCGTCCCGATGTTCCTCGTCTTCGCGGTGATCCCCCTGGGATCGGACAGCTTCCTCGGAAGTCTTAACGTCGGCGTCCTGTTCATCGTGGGCGTAACCGGCCTCACCAGCCTGGCGATCTTCACGGCCGGCTGGGCGTCGCGCAACAAGTTCGCGATGTTCGGCGCGATGCGCGCCGTGGCGATGCTCATCAGCTACGAGGTGCCGATGGCCCTGGCGTTGACCGGGGTCGTCGTGCTCGCCGGGTCGATGTCGCTGGTCGGCATCGTGGAGGCCCAGGGCGTGCCGTACCTGCTGGTGCAGCCGCTCGGCTTCTTCGTGTTCATGACCGCCGCGGCGGCCGAGATGAGCCGGGCCCCTTTCGACATGATCGAGGCGGAGTCGGAGCTGGGCGGCGGCTACGTCACCGAGTACGCGGGCATCAAGTTCGCCATCCTCCAGCTCGCCGAGTTCATGGCGCCGCTGGCGACCGCCGCCGTCGCGACCGTCCTGTTCCTGGGCGGGACACGCGGCTTCGACCCGATACCCGGACCGGTCTGGTTCGTCGCCAAGGCGTTTGTCCTGGTGTTTCTGATGCTGTGGATCAGGGCCACCTGGCCGCGGCTGAGGGTTGACCAGATCATGGGCTTCGCCTGGAAGGCGCTGCTCCCCCTCGGGCTCGTGAACATGTTCGTGGTCGCCATCGAGCTCGTGGTGCTCCAGGACTCCGAGAGCGGCGCGATAACCAGCGGCGATCTGTGGACGATGGCGGCGGTCAACTGGGTGATCGCGATCGCGGCGGTCTTCGTGACGGCGAACGTCCTGGGACAGCGGCGGCTAAGGCCGGAAACGCCTGTGCCGTCGCCCCTTGCCAACATGGCGGCGGAGGCTGACTAGCATGTACGGAACTGGACTGGTCAAAGGCCTCACGATCACGCTCAAGAACCTTGTGTTGCCCGGCAGGTTCTTCACCGTGCACCAGTACCCGAACCGGCGGATCGGCCCTCTGGGTCTCGCCAGGGCGTCGGACACGAACGTGTTCGGCTACGTGCTCAAGAACCCCGGCCGGACGTTCAAGTCGCTTCTCGGCCTCGTGGACGTTGAGGACCACGACCCGCGCCACGCGCGCTTCCGCGGCCAGGAGTTCAGCTTCTACGAGCAGCGGTGCACCGGCTGCGCAAGCTGCGCCAAGTACTGCCCGCTGGGGATCATCAAGATCGTCACCAACCGCAGCGGCGAGGCGATGCAGGAGGGGGAGAAGTACGGCCTGGAGGTCTTCGACATAGACATCGGCCGCTGCATGTTCTGCGGACTCTGCGTGGAGGCCTGCCCGTACGACGCCCTCCACATGGGCAGCGGCTTCGAAGAGGGCGACTACGAGCGCCAGAAGCTCGTTATCGACATCGACCGGCTTCGGGAGGCCCCGAAGCGCCCGAGCACCTGGTTCCGGCCGCAGCTCGAGGCCAGGGGATACGACCCCTCGACCGGCGAGGAGCTCCCCTGGCAGGACGTGGGGCGCCACGAGCGGCCCACGACGGACGAGCAGTCGGAAAGGTGGGCCAGGCGATGACCCCGGGCGGAGGGACCGAGTCCCACATCGCCATCGATATCGCCTTCTGGGTGATCGCGGTTTCGACCATCGTCGCGGCCATTGCCGTGGTGCATCTCAGAGACCTGTTCCGCGCGGCCATGTTCCTGGTCGTGTCCTTCCTCGGCGTCGCGGCGATGTTCGTCCTGCTGCGAGCCGAGTTTCTCGCGGTCGTCCAGATTCTCATCTACGTGGGCGCCATCTCCGTGCTGATCCTGTTCGCGATCCTCATGACCAAGGACGTCGAACGCGGCAGCCCGTACAACCGGCTGAGGCTGCCGGCCGGGATACTGGCTGTGCTGTTCGTGCTCGCCGCCTCCTTTGTCGCCATCACCACGGAGTGGAACCTGATCGACGACGCGATTGGAGGCGCGGGCTCCGGCGAGCTCGTGCGCATCACGGGCGAACCCCTCGACGCCGCCGGCACGGCGGAGGTCAAGGCCGAGGTCGCCAAGGTGTACTCCAACACCATACCGAAGGTGGCCGAGCTGCTGCTGCGAGACTACGTCCTCGCCTTCGAGGTGGCCTCGGTGCTGCTGCTGGCGGCCGTGATCGGCTCGCTGGTCCTGGTAAGGCAGCGGTGAGCGCATGAACCTCGAGAGCTTCCTCATAGTAGGCGCCGTCCTCTTCGCCATTGGTCTGTACGGCGCGCTGTCGAACCGCAACGCCATCACGGTGCTGATGAGCCTCGAGCTCATGTTCAACGCCGTCAACGTCACGGCGGTCGCGCTATCCCGGTACGTCGTGCCCGCCAGACTGGTCTCCGACGACGGTGTCGTTCCGTTGCTGCTGACCGGACAGGTATTCGCCGTCTTCATCATCACCGTCGCGGCCGCCGAGGTGGCCCTTGGAGTGGCCATCGTCATAGCGGTCTACCGCAACAGAGAGACCGTATTCGTGACCGACGCCTCCCAGATGAGACACTGACGACCAAGCCCAACGACACAACAACGAGGTACGGGCCCATGTGGGTCGACTACCGAAAAGCACCCAATCTGATGATCGCCGAGATGTGGAAGGACGCCCTGGAGGGAGAGGGGCTGCCGACCAAAATTCTGCCGGAGGGCGACATTCTCTCGTGGGCGGAGCGGGTCCCGTTCCGCATCCTCGTGCCCAAGGGCCGGGAGCACGTCGCGGACGAGATCCTGCGAAAGCTCTAGATGATTAACGAGACCGCCATCTGGCTCATCCTCCTGCTGCCGCTGGCGTCGTTCGCCGTCAACGCGCTCGCGGTGCGCCCCCTGCTGGGCAAGGATTCCGAGGTGGCCGCGTATTCGACCATAGCCTCGCTCGCGATAGGGTTCGCCCTGTCCTTATGGGCGCTCGCCAGCGTCATAGACGCGGCGGACAGGCTGACGTTCGAGCCGCGTTCCTGGCTGGAGATTGGTAACCTCGAGATCAACTTCGGCATCCTGATGGACCCGTTGACCGCGGTGATGCTGGTGGTCGTCACCGGCGTCAGCCTGATGGTGCAGGTCTACTCCACCGGCTACATGAAGGGCGACCCGGGCTACGTCCGGTACTTCGCCTTCATGTCGCTGTTCAGCGCCTCGATGGTCGGGCTCGTGCTCGCCAGCAACATCGTGCAGCTCTACATCTTTTGGGAGCTGGTCGGCCTCTGCTCCTACCTGCTGATCGGGTTCTGGTACGAGCGCCCGGCCGCCGCGGCGGCCGCCAAGAAGGCGTTCATAATGACCCGGCTGGGCGACTTCGGGTTCCTGCTCGCCATCCTGTACCTGGTCTCCAAGGGCGACAGCTTCACCGACGCCGGCTTCAACCCCCTGGAGATCACGGACGTATACAAGGCCGTAGCGATGGGTGGCGTGCTCACAACCGCCGCCGCGAGCTGGATCGCCATCGGCATATTCGCCGGAGCGGTCGGGAAGTCGGCGCAGTTCCCGCTTCACACCTGGCTGCCGGACGCGATGGAAGGCCCGACGCCCGTCAGCGCCCTGATACACGCTGCGACGATGGTCGCGGCCGGGGTATTCCTGGTCGCCCGCTTCTTCCCGATATTCGAGCTCTCCAACGTCGCGATGGACACCGTCGCCCTGATCGGCGGAGGCACAGCCCTGTTCGCGGCGTCCATGGGACTGGTCTCGAACGACATCAAGCGCGTCCTGGCCTACTCGACCATGAGCCAGCTCGGCTTCATGATGCTCGCGCTCGGCGTGGGCGCCTACGGGCCGGCCATCTTCCACCTGTTCACTCACGCCTTCTTCAAAGCCCTGCTGTTCCTCGGCGCGGGCAGCGTCAACCACGCGAGCGGCACGTTCGACATGCGCCACATGGGCGGGCTGCGCCGGCACATGCCGTGGACGTTCGCCACGTTCCTCATAGCGGGGCTCAGCCTCGCCGGGATATTCCCGCTGGCGGGCTTCTGGAGCAAGGACGAGCTCCTGGCGCACGCATTCGGCGGCGGGGGTGTGGCCCAGGTGGTCTTCTGGCTCGGAATCGCCGCGGCGTTCATGACCGCCTTCTACATCTTCCGCGCCATCTTCATGACGTTCACGGGCGAGTTCCGCGGCGGCGCCGACGCGGAGGAGGACCCGGCGCCGGGCGCAGCGGTACATCTCGGAGAGTCGCCGCGATCGATGGTGTGGCCGCTGGCGATTCTGGCCGTGCCGGCGGTACTGGCCGGTTTCGTAAACCCGGTCGTCGACCTGGGCGTCGTTCCGGTCCACTGGCTCTCCGACTTCCTGAACCACGGCCCGGTGCACGTCGAGGCCGAGAATTTCGACTGGACCGTCGCCGCGTTCTCTACGGGCGTGGCCCTGGCCGGCGTCCTGTTGGCATTCATGATGTACGGGCGGCCCCGCGTATCGGTCGACCGCACCGGCAAGCTGCTCCGGCCGGCGCACGTGCTCCTAACTCGAAAGTACTACTTCGACGAGGCGTACGAACGCTATCTGGTCGGCTCGGCTTTCTACGACGTCGTAGCCAGATTCCTCGACTGGCTCGACAAGACCGTCGTCGACGGCTTCGTCCGTCTCGTGGACCGCCTTGCGAAGAGCGGCGGTAGAGCGGTCGCCCAGCTCCACAGCGGCCAGCTACAAGGCTACGGAATCGCGGTCTCCGTGGGAGTGCTGGGTATCTTCGGCGTCTATTTCCTGTTCAGGTAGGGTCTGACTTGGAATTCTCAGGCTGGCTTACGGCGGTAGTGTTCACGCCCCTGGCGGGGGCGCTGATCATACTCGTCCTCGCTCGGACGGATACCCAGGCTCGGGTTGTGGCGGGCGCGGCCGTGGTCGTCAATCTCCTGCTCAGCATTCTCGTATTCGTCCTGTATGACCTGGGTCGCGGCGGCACGCAGCTCGTCGACAGGGCGGAGTCTTGGATCCCGTTCGCCGACCTGACCTCCACCGGCGAGGCCCAGATACAGTACTTCCTGGGCGTCGACGGCCTCAGCGCCCCGATGGTGCTGCTCACCGGCCTCATAGGCGCGGCCGCCGTCTTCGCCTCGTGGAGCGTGAAGCACCGCGTGCGCGAGTACTTCATCTGGCTCCTCGTGTTGCAGACCGCCGTGATGGGGGTCTTTACGGCCCTCGACTTCCTGCTCTTCTTCCTCTTCTGGGAAATCGAGCTGGTGCCGATGTACTTCCTGATCGCTGTCTGGGGCAGCGGCCGCAAGGAGTACTCGGCGATGAAGTTCCTGATATTCACCTTCCTCGGCAGCGCATTCATGCTTGTCGGGATCCTGGCGCTCTTCTTCTCGACCGGCACCTTCGACATGACCGCGCTGCCGAGCGCGATAGCCGGGGGCGAGCTGATAGCGCCCGCCGCCGTGATCTTCTCGCTGCTGTTCGTCGCCTTCGCGGTCAAGCTGCCGGTGTGGCCGTTCCACACGTGGCTGCCCGACGCGCACACGGACGCTCCCACGGCCGTCAGCGTCATGCTGGCGGGCGTGCTGCTGAAGATGGGCGGGTATGGCATGATCCGCGTATCGGGGCACATGTTCCCGGAGGTGATCGTCAACGCCGCCTGGATACTCGCCACCCTGGGCGTGATAAACGTCATCTACGGCGCCGTCGTCACGTTGCGCCAGACCGATCTGAAGAGGCTCGTCGCTTTCAGCAGCATCAGCCACATGGGCTACGTACTGATCGGCATATCCTCCGTAGCGGGCGTCGCCGGCTCCGTTTCGTCCACGGGCCTGACGGGCGCGGCCATGCAGATGTTCACCCACGGCACGATCACGGGCCTGCTCTTCCTCCTCGTCGGCCTCGTCTACGAAAAGGCGCACACCCGTCACATTCCGGACCTCGGCGGCATCGCCTCGCGCATGCCGGTCCTCGCGGCCCTGTTCCTGCTGGCCGGACTGGCGTCGCTGGGACTGCCCGGGACCAGCGGCTTCGTCTCCGAGATCCTGGTGTTCCTGGGCACTTTCGAGGTCTGGCCGTGGCCGACCGCGGTTAGCGCGTTCGGCATCGTCATCACCGCGGGCTACATACTGTGGGCCATCCAGCGGTCCTTCTTCGGGCCGGCCAACAACCGCTTCGCCGGCATATCCGACGCGACCCCGCTGGAGATGCTCCCGGCGGTGGTGCTGGTAATCGCCATCGTCGGAGTGGGCGTCTATCCGTCGGTCGTCAGCGACTTCTTCGCGGCGGGAGTGGAGCCGATCACGCAGTTCATCCAGGCCGAGGGCGGGCTGGCCCTCGCTAACGTTAAATGACCTTCCACGACCTCTATCTGCTGTCGCCCGAGCTGAGCGTTGCCGGATTGGCGGCGCTGCTGCTCGTGCTCGACCTGCTGGTGACGCGCAAGGGCGCGCTCGCGGCGCTCGCCGCCATCGGCCTTGTCGTGCCGCTGGCCCTCAGCGTCGCGCTCTGGTTCGAGCTCGGCGAGGCCGGGGCCGTGGACAACACCGGCATACTCGCGGACACGCTGGCGGTAGACCGGTTCGCGCTCTTCTTCAAGTTCCTGTTCCTCGGCGTCGCGGCAGCCGTCATACTGGTTTCCATAGACTACGCTCGGAGGTTCGAGCGGTACAGGACCGAGTTCTACGCGCTCCTGCTGTTCTCGGTCAGCGGCATGATGCTGCTTGCCTCGTCCGTCGAGCTCATCACGCTGTACATCTCCCTCGAGTTGACGGCGCTTCCGGTGGCGGCTCTGGCCGCGTTCAACCGCGACAGCCGCTCGTCCGAGGCGGGCATGAAGTTCCTGATCCTGAGCGGGATCAGCTCCGCGGTGCTGCTGTACGGGATGGTGCTCGTGTACGGTTTCACCGGCGCCACCGTGCTCGACGACATCGGCGCCAGGATCGGCCAGATCGGCTTGACCGAGAGCGAGCCCCTCGGGAGCTACGCGCTGCTCCTCGGGATCGTGCTGATCATCGGCGGATTCGGGTTCAAGATCACGGCCGTGCCGTTCCAGATGTGGGCGCCCGACGTCTACGAGGGCTCGCCGACGCCGGTGACGGCGTTCCTGTCGGTGGCCAGCAAGGCGGCCGGCTTCGCGGTCGTGCTGCGGGTCTTTTACGTAGCGTTCCCGATGGACATCGTGAGCATCGAGTGGAGCGCCATCTTCGCCGTGCTGGCGGCGCTGTCGATGACGGTGGGCAACTTCGCCGCGATCGCGCAGAGCAACATCAAGCGGATGCTCGCCTACAGCACGGTGGCGCACGCCGGATATCTCATGGTCGGCCTGGCCGCCGTCGCGGCCCGGGGGCCGGAGGGCCAGGACGCGCTCGGCCCGTCGGGCCTGCTGTTCTATCTCGGCGGCTACGCCCTGATGAACATCGCCGCCTTCTCGGCCGTAATAGCCATCTCCGACCGGATCGGCAGCGACCGGATCGACGACTACGCGGGAATGAGCAAGCGCGCCCCCTACCTGGCCGGCGTGCTGGCCTTCGCCATGGTCTCCCTCACCGGAGTGCCGCCCACCGTCGGCTTCATGGTCAAGGTCTACATGTTCGGCGCCGCCGTCAACCACGACCTCGCTTGGCTGGCCATATTCGGCGTCGTCAACAGCGTCGTGTCGGCCTACTACTACGTGCGCGTGATAAAGGTGATGTATCTGTCGCCCCCGCCGACGGAGGAACGCCTGGCTTCCGGCCTGCCGCTGAGACTCTCCGTTCTCGCTGCCACGGCCGGAGTGCTGTTCTTCGGCGTGTACCCGGCGCCTCTGCTCGATTTCGCCAGGACGGCGGCGGAAGTACTGCTGCCGGTCTCCTGACGATATGGGCCAACAGCGGCTGGTCGGGCTCGTCTACAACGCCCTCGTCCCGGAGGCCAGGGCGCTGGTCGAGTCGCTTCGAGACGCGCTCGGGGCAACGTACGATATCTGGACCTCCCCCGCCGAACCCATGGAGATCGACGAGCGTACCCTCTCCCGGACAGACGTCGTCGTCACCGCCGGCGGCGACGGCACCATCCTGAGGGCCGTCCGGGTCGCGGCGCCGCACGCGGTGCCCATCCTGGGAGTCAATCTCGACGCGTCGGATTCATGACCGAGCTCGCCGTCGCCGAGGCGGCCCACAAGATACCCACCTACGTCGAAGGAGACCACCGCGTCGAGATAAGGATGATGCTCCAGGCGTCGCTCCTGAAATCCTCCGGAGAGACCGTCATTCAGGTACACGCGCTCAACGACGTGGTAGTCAGCCGCGGAGCCGTCCCCCGGCTGCTGGACATCGACGTGAGCGTCAGCGGCGTTCCTCTGACCACGTATCGGGCCGACGGAGTGATAGTCTCCACCGCGACCGGCAGTACCGGCTACGCCCTGGCGGCGGGCGGCCCGACGCTATACCCGGAGGCGCGCGAGATACTGATCCAACCCGTCGCCGCGCACATGGGACTGCAGACCGGCCTGATCGTTCCGGAGGACTCTGTGATCGAGCTCGCGGTCGACTCCGACGACGCCGGCCTCAGCGTCGATTCGTTCACGGACGCCAGACTTGGCCGCGGCGACCGGGTCGTCGTACGCCGCAGTCCGCACGAGGCGCGCTTCCTGAGGGCGGGCCCGCCCTCGAGCTTCTACGGCACGGTTACGCAACGCCTCGGCGTGCTCCATCGCCCCTCCGGACGGGCCTGACGTTGGGAGACCTGCGCGAACACCGCGTCTCCGGCGAGGTCGTCTTCGAGGGCCGAGTCGTCGGCGTCAGGGTGGACACTGCCTCGCTGCCGGGCGGCGCGACTGCCCGCCGCGAGGTCGTCGAGCACGCGCCGTCGGTCGTCGTTGTACCCATCGATTCGAACGGCGACATAGTCATGGTGCGCCAGTTCAGATACCCGATCGGCGAGACGCTCGTCGAGGCCCCCGCCGGCTCGGTCGAAGACGGCGAGCTTCCGGAGCAGTCCGCGCAGCGCGAGCTCCAAGAGGAAATAGGCTACCGGGCGGAATCGCTGGAAAGACTGGGCAGCTTCTGGACGAGCCCAGGCTACTGCACAGAGCTGATGCACGCCTTCGTCGCCCGCGGCCTGTCGCCCAGCACGCTGGACCCGGACGACGACGAGAACATCGAGGTCGTCCGAAGGCCGCTCTCCGAGGCCCGGGCGCTGATCGAGCGCGGCGAGGTCCGCGACGCCAAGACCATCGCCGCCCTGCTGATGCTGGAAGCCCGGGCAACCGACTAGCCCTTCGCTTCCCCGAGCGCGGCCTGCGCCCGAACGGGCGCGTTCGCATCGAGTACAATGCCGGCGTCCGTAGGCAAGGAGGCGTGAATGGACACGCCCTGGGTATACGTTCTCTGGGGATGCGCGGCGTACCTGCTCGGCTCCGTGTCGTTCGGCGATGTCGTGGCGCGGCTGGCCGGGGTCCGGATACGAGACCTTGGCACCGGCAACCCCGGCACGGCGAACGTGTTCCGTGAGCTGGGGGCGCGCTACTCGGCCGCGGTGTTCGCGCTGGATCTCGCGAAGGGCATAGCCGCGACGCTGCCTGCGTTCGTGCTCGACCTGCCGGTCTGGGCCGGGCTTGCCGGCACCGTCGGAGTGATGGTCGGGCACTTCTTGCCGGTCTTCTGGAAGTTCCGCGGCGGCACCGGCCTGGTGGTCGCAATGGGCGCAGCCATCGGCCTGATGCCGCTGGGCGCCCTGATCGCGGCACCGGTCGCCGCCGTCGTGTTCCTGTTGATCAGGGACTCGGGCTTCTTCGGCGCCGCGTTCTTTGTGGCGGCGGCCCCGGCGGGCTGGCTGGTGCACGAAGACCCTGCGGCCGCCGCGATCGTCTTCGTCGCGGGCGTCGCTGTGTTCGTCAAGAGCCGGGTTCAGTATCATTGGGGCGGCGGCAGACTGTAGACCGCGCGTGTCCCGGGTTGGCCGGCGGGCCGTCTCCGGCCGACGGAGCACCGTTGAGCGTCAGACCCTGGACGACGGGGGAGTAGCAGCATGGAAGAACGTCACGGCTGGGTACTGGCAACATCCCTGCAGCGGTTGGCCGACTATCTGATCGACTCGGTGCTCTCCCACCTGCCTCCTGACGATCACGATCGTTGCTCTGGTCGCCGCTGTTGTCGTGGGCCTGGGGGGCAGCGATGGGAAGACGCCGGAGGACGACGGGGGCGTACTCCTCATCGTGTTGATAGCGGTCGTACTGGTAAGCCTGGCCCTGCTGGTCGGCTATGCCGTCTGGTGGCTGTTGGCGCTGCGGGGAGGTCAAACTTCCGGTAAACAGATCGTTGGCATTCGTGTGATCAGGGACGACGGCTCGCCATCGGACTGGGCCCACACGTTCCTGCGAGAGTTCGTAATCAAGTGGCTGCTGGGCGGTTCCCTTTCCGGCATGACCGGGGAAATCTATTGGCTGGTCGACTACCTCTGGCCCCTGTTCGACGGCAACAGACAGGCGCTGCACGACAAGATGGTGAGCACGCTGGTAGTGCAGGACCGGCGCGGAGGCCGGCGCTACCGCGCAACGCCTCGACCTCGGACTCCCAAGCCGCCGTGGACCAAGTGATGGGACGAATGCCCCTCCAGACCTCTTTCTCGGGCATGACGATAGGCCGTGTCTGGCTCCCGAGTAGGGTCTAGTCGTCATTCCGGCCTCCGAGCCGGAATCCAGTGGTGGGGACGTCGAGCTCAATAGCGACCCGTTGGCCGACACCAACAGCTGCCCTGGCGCCGTGCTTGTTGCGGCGCCATCCACGGCTCGCTTATCATGGAGCGTCACCGGGAGCTCCGCTGGGCCTCCCGGCGTCTTGTAGCCAGACGATCGCGGGAGCGGATGGGTCCCGGTGGGCTTCGCGGACTTCAAATCCGTTGGCCCCGGCCCTTCGGTCGGGGTGGTGGGTTCGACTCCCTCGCGCTCCCGCCACCACCGTCTATCAAAGCCTCCCCAATGGCCCTGATTCGTAGCTAGCCGCGCCGTCCATCGGAGCTGGTTGCGTCAGCTGTTCGCGTTGCTAGGGGGCTTAGCCCATCTCCAAGACGCTGACTGTGTAGGGATGGTGGAGACCCACGGGGGTGCATTGGGCGGAGAGCGACGGAGTTGGCCCGGGAAGCCGCTTCAACGGCGACATTGAGTGCTGGACTGCCCGCACGTCCGTCGGCTGACGGCGTGACCGCCCACAACGGAATCGACGAGCCTCCATCCCCGGTCCAATGTGATACGATGCCGCCCCGGACGTCAGGGAATGCCCCTACACGGCGTCTCAGACCCACATATGGCAGGGCATTGGCTGTTGGCATAATCCGATGAGTCCTGAGCTGGGCCCTATGGGCATTGGTAACCTGGGTGATCGGATCCACCATACTGAAGACGGAGACGACCGAAAGCCGACTGGGGGCAACTGGCGCGCGGCACCGGGTTTGCACAGACCCCAGGGCTTCTGAACCTGTTTAGCTTCACACCTGCCGTCGGAGGACTCATCTCTTTGGCGGCATTTGTCTGGACGTTCGTGGCTATGATGGTTGCCGTGCGACAGAGTCTGGACTATACCTCGACATTGCGGGCATTCTTCGTGATCCTGATCGCCGCCATCCCCGTGCTCATCATGAACGCCATTGTATTCGTGCTGACGGGCGGAGACATCGCAATACAGTCGTCTTATACCATTTCAGGCTAATGAGGCCGCATAGTGTGCTGGAAGACTTCGCGTTGAGTGTTTGATCCAGTTCCACGCTGTTAACGAGCGTACGCGACCAGGATCATACTCCAACTCACGCAGGTAGGAATCAACCGCCTCCATCTTCTCTTCCACACTCTCGTACACCCTCCCCTCCACCCAGCGACGGACCTCCTGGAACACACGCTCAGCAGGATTGAGCTCTGGACTGTAGGGCGGCTGGACTATCGTCGGCAGTCCTACGCCCTCGACCAGCCCGGCGCGGTGACCGCGAGCTCCATCCCACACCAGCGCTGCGATGTCCGAGTGATGCTTCAGGCCATTGACCGCTGCTGCTATCGACTCGGACTTCATTGAGTCGATCCAACTCCACTGTAGCCTGCCCCTCCGAACGTCCACTACCAGGAACAGGTACGTCCACCGGTACACCATCTGCACCCTCTGCACCACCTTCACTCCACGACGCCCCCATACTCTGCGAACCATCCCCCTCAGACCCACTCGCATCTCGTCGGCAAAGCCAAAGGCCGTCTCTGATGTCACCCCCACTCTGGTAAGGCTGTCTGCGAGGCCCCCTTGATCAGCGACAATTACTTTTGCCGGTAGACGCTGACTATTCTTGCCGGTCGTGGGGGGAGACCATCTGGTACAGGAGGTACCGGATTGGTCACAGATCAGCAGGTAGTGCTACTGAGGCAGAAGCTAATGGAAGGCAAGAGCCAACAAGCGGCGGCGGCGGCATCTGGTATGAGCGTGCGGACGGCGCGGACGTGGCAGCGAGGCAGGCTGTCGTCGGAGAAGAAGGGCAAGCGGAGGTGGCGAACCCGACCGGACCCGTTCGCCGGGGTGTGGGCCGAGGAGGTCGAGCCCCTTCTGCGGAGCGACGTTGAGGGAGCGCTGCAGGCGACGACTATTCTGGAGTGGCTCGACGAGCGGCATCCCGGCCGGTTCAGTAAGTCGCAGTTGCGGACGCTGCAGCGTCGTCTTCGAGACTGGCGTGCGCTGAGTGGGCCGGATCGGGAGGTGTACTTTGAGCAGGCTCATCCCCCTGGTCGCGAGGCGCAGATGGACTTCACACACTGCGGCGAGTTGGGGGTGACGGTCGGAGGCGAGCCGTTCGGCCATCTGCTGTTCCACTTCGTGCTGAGCCATTCGGGATGGCGGTATGTGGACCTTGCCTATGGGGAGACGTTCGCGGCTCTGGTGAAGGGCATGCAGGGGGCTCTGTGGGAGTTGGGCGGTGTGCCGGAGGTGTTACGGACCGACAACCTGTCGGCAGCCACGCACGAGTTGAAGGGGAGCGGAGGTCGTGCGCTGAACGAACGGTATGCGGCGGTGCTGGCGCACTACGGGCTGCGGTCCACGAGGACGAACCCGAGGTCATCCCACGAGAACGGCGTGGCCGAGCAGGGTCACCACAGGCTCAAGGGCGCGCTAGGCCAGGCGCTGGTCCTGCGCGGCAGCCGGGACTTCGGGTCGGTGGAAGCATATCTCTCGTTCGTCCGGCAGGTGGCGGACAAGCGCAACAGGCTGGTCATGGCGAAGGTGGAGCATGAGCGGCGTCACCTCCGGCCACTGCCGCCCGCCCCTGTGCCGGAGTACGTTGTCTACCGGACGAAGGTGCGCAGGTGGAGCACGGTCCGGGTAGCCAACCACAGCTACACTGTGCCGTCCCGGCTGATAGGCGTGGAGGTGGAGATCCGCCAGTACGCCGACCACTTGGAGGTCTACTACAAGGGCAGTCCGGTCGAGCGGATGGATCGAGTGCATGGCGCTGGGGAGGCCGGCATAGACTACCGCCACGTCATCGGCTCCCTGGTGCGCAAGCCCGGTGCGTTCGCGCGTTACCGGTACAGAGAGCAGATGTTCCCCACCGGGACCTTCCGCTTGGCCTACGATGCCCTGCGGGAGTGGAGGGGCGAGCGCGCCGACGTGGACTACGTACGCATCCTGCACCTGGCCGCCACGACCATGGAGTCGGAGGTGGACCGAGCCCTGGGAGTGTTGCTCGAGGCGGGCATACCCTTCGACTACGCGGCGGTGCGGGAGTTGGCGGCCCCGGCCCCGCCACAGATCCCTGAGCTGGCCTCGCCCAGGGTGGTGGACCTGAGGGTCTACGACCGTCTGCTTGCGGCGGGTGTGCGATGAGCATGGGCAGGATCTCCTCGGACGGAGTGAAGGAACGGATCGGCCAGCTGTGCAGCGAGTTCAAGCTGCCCACGGTGGGAGCGGAGGCAGGCCCCCGGTTCACCGCAGCCGGTCACACGGACGCCCTCGTGACCCTTGTGGAGGTGTTGGAGCAGGAAGCCGAGGACCGCCGGCAGAGGCGCATCATCCGCATCAGACGAGCATCCAGGCTGCCCGTCGGCAAGACATGGGACACCTTCGAGCACGACAGGGTGCCGGTGGCGCTCAGACAGCAGCTCGACGAGCTGGCCGATGGGAGCTTCGTCGAACGAGGTGTCAATGTCCTGGCTTTCGGACTGCCCGGCACCGGCAAGACCCACGCCATGTGTGCCATAGGCCACCGCTTGGTCGAGTCGGGACGCTCGGTACTGTTCACCCCTGCCTACCGGCTGGTCCAAGACATGCTGGCGGCCAAGCGGGACCTCGATCTCCCACGCATGCTCCGCAAGCTCGACAACATCGACTTCCTGCTCATCGACGACCTCGGCTACCTACCCCAGGGAGCCGAGGAGTCCGAGGTCTTGTTCACCCTCATAGCCGAGCGGTACGAACGCCGCTCTCTGGGCATCACCTCGAATCTCGTCTTCTCTGAGTGGGACAAAGTCTTCGCGAACCCTATGGCCACAGCCGCGGCCATAGACAGGATCGTCCACCACTCGATCATCCTGGAGTTCGACGTCCCCAGCTATCGGACCGGTGCAGCTCAACAGCGTCTCCAACAGGAGGTCTACCGGCAAAAATAATTGACGCACACCGGCAATAATAGTTGACGCCGATCACCCCTTTTTCCACGACTCCTGTGCTGCCAGATCCGCTTTCTCATGGCGGCCCCTCGGAACCTTCGGTGAACATCCCAACCGGGACAGCAGGCTGTAGACGCTGCCCGGTTTGTAACTCACACCGTACTCAGACTCTATCCAGTCCCTGATCTCTCCCGCCGTCCTGAAACGTCCGGTCGACACCTCCTCGGTCAACTCCCGCTCTTGCTCCGCGCTCAGAAACCGGGGTTGACCTCTCCCCCCCATCTTGTGGGCACTCACTTCCCCCATACCGCCCTCTCTATACCAGCCCACCCACTGCTGGACCGTGCGCTGATGAACCCCTACCGCCCTTGCCGCCTCACCGAGTTGCCACCCCGAACGCACCAGCCACAGTCCGTGTAGCCGAGTCCGCAGGGTGATATCCTGTTCCCCATGGTAGGCTGACTTCAGCGCCTCCGGACTATCCTCTGCCCGCCAATCTATTCGAAGCGGTCGTCCGATCATCTCATGCCCTCCACCTGTCTGGTAGACTCAGCATGGATGAACCAATTGGAACATCTCTAGCCGCTTTCCGGCCTAGTTACGCTCAATTGGTATTAGTCTCCCACCCTTTGCAGTCCTCTAATGTGGCGCAGAGGCCCGGGTAAACGCCAGGTGGCCACATGGAGGGAAACCGCGCCGGATCCCAACCCCGCGCGTCTACGGGCTCTCCGCTCCGGCTCGTGTTGGCGCTGTGGATCGGCGGGGTGGTGGTGACGGCGACCGGGACCTTCCCCAAGGCCCAGCGGGCGGCTACCTGCCGCGCGCAGCGCTTGCGAGTGCGGCAGGCCCATGGATACCCTTTATGCGCGCTGCCCAAGAGCCGGATGGGTGCCAATGAGTGCACCGGAGAGCTGCCGCCGCCGTACGGCTACGCCGGGGCCACGCCCGGTCTCAATACCGCTGGTTCGTAGCTGACATCGAGCGAGTACGACTCCCTCGCTCCCGCCACCTGTGCAAGAGCCGACAACCGCGGACGGGCCTCCTCCTCAGACCCGACGGCCGCCCGCTGCCGCCAGCCTACGACGCCGCCTTGGCTATAATTAGACGCAGACGAGGAGCCCTGGCATGACCGACCAGACATCCGGAACGCCCAGCTACACGATGGGCTACAGCGAGGAGTTTCGGCAGCTCCTCGACCGGCGCAGCGCGGACACCCACGCGCAGTACCTGCTGCCGCACCTCACGCCCGGCCACCGCGCCCTGGACTTCGGATGCGGGCCGGGCACGATCTCGGTCGGACTGGCCAGGACGGTGGAGCCGGGCGAGCTTCACGGCATCGACATGGAGGAGTCGCAGATCGGGCTGGCCCGAGCCGCCGCCGAAGCGGGCGGACACCGCAAGGCGACCTTCCACGTCGGCAACGTGACCGATCTTCCCTTCGAGGACAACTTCTTCGACGCCGCCCACTGCCACGCCGTGCTCATGCACATCCCCGACACCGAGGCGACGCTGGCCGAGGTGAAGCGCGTCCTGAAGCCCGGCGGCATCGTCCGCGCACGAGAGATGTTCGTCGGAGCGTCGTTTCTCGAGCCCAGCGGCGAGGCCGTCGACGGCGCGTGGACCGCGTTCGCCAGGCTGCTCGCGGCGAACGGCGGCCATCCGCAGATGGGCAGGGAGCTCAAGAGCACGTTCCTCGAGGCCGGATTCTCGGACGTCCGGACGCGCGCGTCCTTCGACTTCTTCGGCTCGGCCGCGGATGTCGCATCCCTGGCGCCTTCATAGACGACTGGTTCTATTCGCCCGCGGTCATAGAGGCGGCCACGAAGTACGGGTTGGCGACACGCGAGCAGTTCGAAGAGTGGCGGGGCGGCCTCGACGCATGGCAGAGCGACCCCGGCGCGTGCGGCGCGTTCGCCTTCGGAGAGGTCGTAGCCTCAAAGCCCCAGCCCTGACCCACCCGCCGCCGTGCCACCTACAGGTCCGGGCGCGTCCACCCCCGAACGGTCGCGGAGGGGGCCATCGTCCCGCCAAACCTGACCGGTGACTCACGCCCCGAACGGTTGACAACGCGCATTCGGGTTCACTACGCTGGAATCACCCCAAGGGCTCGTAGCTCAGTGGCAGAGCGGTCGGCTCATAACCGATTGGTCGCAGGTTCGAACCCTGCCGAGCCCACATTGTGCAGCCCAAGCGGACTGATTTGATAACTCTTGCTGCGATTACTTCTCCACGGGACAAAATCGTCACCGAGCAACAGGCCAGCCGAAGGCACTCAACCTCAGGTGGTTCAGTCTTGCCCCGCCCCGCCGGTCGGCGCGAGACGCTAGAGCGCATGACACTGGGGTAGGACGCTCAGACTGGTATCCTACCTCAGCACGGCCATGTATGTTGCCCGTTTTGCGTTTCAGGCGAGACGACAAAGGAACGGCCACCCAGCGAACACAGTTCCTGTCAATGCTCAGAAGCTCAACGACGATAGTCGTCACTAGACACCCTCGTTCTTTCCTGTCACAAAGGACTGTAGTATATTGTTCCTACTGAAACGGACACTCGGCATTTCATTGATCGGGGCCATCTGGGGCCCGGAGCTCGATAGATGAAGTAGCCGATTTTTCATTTGGGGCGAGTGTTTTTTCGCTGGCACTGTTGGCGATATTCGTGTGGGCCAGTGCGGCTGTCGCCATGGCCGAAGGGACCCCAGAGAACGTAGCTTCGGTTCCGCGTGCGCCCATCGCCGGGAATGACGACGAAGCTGGGGATGATGACGAAGGTGGCGGTGACGATGGGCTAGACCCGCCTGAGACGGACGGCGATGGCGTCAATACCCCATACACGGACTACGACGGCGTCGACACCCCGCCGACCGATGGCGACGGCTTCGATACGCCAACTCCGACCGACGACGATGGCATCGACACCCCATACACGGACTACGACGGCATAGACACCCCGCCGACCGACGGCGACGGCTTCGATACGCCAACTCCGACCGACGGCGACGGCTTCGACACCCCGGCCACGGACTACGACGGCACGGACTCCGATGGCGTGGACACCCCGACCCCGACCGACAACGATGGCACCGACTCCGACGGGATCGACACCCCGACCCCGACCGACAACGACGGCACTGACCCCGACGGGATCGACACCCCGACCCCGACCGACAACGACAGCACTGACTCCGATGGGATCGACACCCCGACCCCGACCGACAACGATGGCACCGACTCCGACGGGATCGACACCCCGACCCCGACCGACAACGGTAGTGACGATGACGATAGCGACGATGACAGCGACTAAGCTAAAGGTGATGAGCTCTTCGTCGTCGACCGTATCGCTATACCCGGAGGTCGCCTTTCCTGAAGACCCTGGCTTGGATGACCTACCTAGTGGTTCAACTTTTTGTATTGATGGATAGAGTGACTTTAGCTTGATGCGCGCATCCTCGGTAGTGAAGCGCCAATCCACTCGTATCACATCCCGGTTGCGTTGATTCTGCCAAGCATTGACCTCGCCGCGCAGGATGTCTTGATTGGCAATCCGTCGGTCCAGGCACTGTCGAGCCAGCACACCGATCTCTATCTCCGCCATATTCAACCAACTCCCGTGTTTGGGAGTGTAGTGTATCTCCAGTCGCTCAGCTATACGCCTCGCCTCAGCAGGCTCGAATGCCTCGTATAGCGAGGACAGCTTGTGAGTGTTGAGATTGTCCATTACCAGCACGATCCGGTCTCTGTCAGGGTAGTCCTCGTCGACCAGTTTCTTTATCACATGCGCCCAGTCCACCTTCGTGCGACGCTCCCTGACCTTGACTCGGCGCCATCCGTCCAACGGTGCAAACAGCATGAACAGGCTGCTCACTCCATTGCGCTCGTATTCGTAGTCGTATGCCGCCGATAAGCCGGGCGCTGCGGGACGCGGCACTCGCGTCTCCTTGACTTGCTGTTTGCTCGTCTCATCCATGCACACCAGAACCTCATTCCCATCGTACGGCCGTTGGTAGACCTCCAGTACGTCTTCCATCGCGCACACAAACTCCGCGCTCTGACCGGGCGGGATGCACCAACTCTGCTTCAGCCACGGCTTCAGTTCGTTTTTTTAAGCGCCTGGCGAACCGTCTCGGTGCTAATGGTCTCGACTATCTCACGCTCGACCAACTGGTCAGCCAACAGCTTCAGGGTCCAACTGGCACGCCCCTCCGGCGGTTCCCCGCAGGCCATCGCTATCAACCGTGCTTCACCTTCGCCGTCCAGTCTCTTTTGACGCCGACGCAGTTGCTTTTTGCGATTCAGCGCAGACTCGACCCCCTCCTCCACACAGCGCTTGCGTATTCGCTCGACCGTTGACTGTCCCACACCGAGCGCGCTGGTGATGTCCGCGTCCTTCATTCCCCCGTCCGAGCGTGACTCATCGCTCATCAGCAGAATGCGCGCATGGGTCTGTTTGTGCGCCGCAGCCCGACCGCGTGAGACCAAGGCGTTGAGTTCCTGTTGTTCGTCGGTAGTCAGTCTGATACGGTACTTCTTGGTAGACATCATGGTCCCTCCTCGGTTCAACGTTACGATTGAACCCCCAAGAGGAACAATGACTATCATGGTCTTCATTTCAATGATGTTGGACCACTAGGCTCTTCGATTCAGGGATTCAGGGTGGATATGGCGAGCGTACCGTTGTCAGTCGGAAGTCCAAGAACCGACCCTCATCGCATTCGCATTCGCCAGTTCGTCCACAGCCTGGGTAGGGTCGCGCTCGTTAGCTATGAGATCGAATGGCCAGTTGACGAGTACATCCCTTCACAGCACCTAACAATCAAGGTCGAGCGTGACAAGCCTGTCGAGCTGTTTCGGTACCCGGAGGACCATCGTCTGCCGGGGCTGAGCGAGGCGGCCCATCCCGAAACTGCGCTCAAGCTCTTGAACAAGTATGTGCTGGCTGTTCATGCGCGGCGTTCGGGTGTCGAACTGATTCGCTACAGACCTGCTAGTCGTGCTGTGTTGCGTCACAGTGTGGGTAGAGTCCGATTCTATGCCCGAGTCATGCGGCCCAATGCAGTCGCGCCATTGCTCACGGCCCAAGAGCTAATCGGGCAGTCCGCTTTCGTAATGCCTCGGTTCGCCGGGTACTGGGCGGAAGGCGGGGTCGTATGGCTGTCGGAAATACCAGGAAAGAACCTGCGCCAGCGAATACAAGCGGGCAAGCCGCCAGACCCCATCCCCCTTCTCGACGGTCTTCAGACCCTGTGGAGTGCTCCGCACGTGCCAGACGGCACCCGTCCATTCAACCTGTCGGGGGCATATCGGCGGGCTAAACGGAGCTTCACACACAACGTGCGCGACAACGGCACCGCTTTTACGCAGCCTCAACGATGCTACCAAGTCGCTGGACCCTTTTGTTCGGTCATGGCGTCCAACCAGCATTGCGCATAACGACTTCTACGATCACCAGACGTTGGTCCTGCGCGACGGCAGAATTGCGCTCGTGGACTTTGAGGAAACAGGCCCAGGTGACCCGATGCTGGATGTGGGTAACTTCCTGGCGCATCTGCGATGGGCGTCCTGCGTTGGACGCAAGAGAAGCGGCGCATACTATCAGCAATTCCGGCACGCCGCGTTTGACCGTTTCCGCTGGACGGAAAGGGATCTTGCCCTTCGTGAAGCCGTCTGTCTCTTCAGGATATGCACCAACACAATTCGTCGTCCACAGGGAGACTGGCGCTGCAGATTGGAAGCAGGGCTATCGCTGGTGAACGAGACTTTGGGGTGAGGTTCCAGACAGGTGGCCTGGGTAGCTCGACCGGCCCCCATATTGGAACCTCCCAGCGAAAAGTTCGCAGCAGAGCCTGATGCTCCTATAGATATCAAGCTGCGTTGCGGACTATCTCGGCAGAGTTGTGTATGAGCGAGAAGACTTCGCGGGCAACATAGCGTTTGAGGCAGCGTATGACCTCGGCCTTGCTCATTCCCTCGGTGGTCCGGCGAAGCATGTATGCCTTGGTCCGGCGATCATAACGGAGCCTGACCACAACGATGCGATGGAGAGCTGCATTGGCCTGGCGGTCACCACCGCGGTTGAGCCGATGCCGGTTGGTCTTACCGGAGGAAGCAGGTATCGGGTTTACCCCGCACAGCGAGGCGAAGGCCGCCTCGGAGTGGAGGCGCTGGGGGTTACTACCAGCAGCGATCATGAGGGTCGCCGCCGTGACGGGTCCTATGCCCAAGACGCTGACCAGGGATGGGGCTGTGGTCCGGATGAGCCGATCCAGTTCGGCCTCCAGATCTTGGAGCTCCTTACCGAGTTGACGGTAGCGGCAGGCAAGCGATCGAAGAGTGTACTTGGCAGCCGTCGTGGGATCGTCCAGGCGACCAGGACGGAAGCCGGCGCACCGCGTTGCCAGGGCACCGGTGGCGAGACCATCGAGCGTTTCGCGGAACTCGGTCGGGGCCGTGACAACCAGCGCCTTCATCTGGTTGACGGCCTGGGTGCGAGCCTTGACAGCCGAGTCCTTGGCGGTCTTAAGCATGCGGATCATTTCGACTTCGCCCTCGCCTGACTTGGGAGTGGCGTCCGCTACTCCGGCAAGCACCGCACGCGCGGCCATCTCCGCGTCGGTGGGGTCGCTCTTCCCCTCCCGATAGCGTGTTGACCGGTCAGGTCGATTGACCTCGACGACAGTATAGCCCCTACGGGTCAGGAAGCGGGCGACTCCGGCGCCGTAGGAACCCGTGCCTTCGATCCCGAACGCACGAATCTCTCCCAGGCTCCCGGCCCACCAATGCCAGCATCGTTACCTGCGGATCGTGTCTCCCTCTCATCGAACGACCACCTCCACTACGATGTGGTCGTATCCCATCTCACAATATCGTTTTCCGCAGCCTGCTAAACTTATCCAATCGCACAATTCATCCAGCGTAATCTGAGGGCTGCTCCGGTCGGACCGGTTTTCCTGCCCCTGCTCTCTCTGGGATGGCCGGGGAGGAGCAGGAGAGCGCCTCAAGCGATGGTGAATGCGAACAGCGAGGGCGGTGGTGGAACGGTGTCAGGAAGTCGACAAACCGAGGGCATCGCGTCCAAGACGGAGGCGCGACGTGAGCCTACGGCAGTTCTGCCGAGGCCGCCGTAGGCCTATCGGAGGTCCCTGCCGCCAGACTGGACGCGAGATCCTTCGAGCTGCGGTTCAGTCTCCTGTGGTAATCCTTCTCTGTCCCTGAGATACTTCCGGCGACAATGCTGTTGGAGACAGCGGTAAGGTCCCAGTTGGCCGTGTAGAGCAGAGGGATTCCCTGCACTATCGAGCGCAGGTGATACAGGCCGGGCGTGGCGCAAGGAGACCTGCGAGGGTAAGAAAGGAAGGGGACCTATTGGGAGTGTGTTGGCAACGCTGGCGGCCCTTGCCGTCATTGGCCTGTTGTTCCCGCTGGACCCTGGCGGGGCCATCGCCGAGAGTGGCTTCCCCGATTACCGGGAAATGGATTGGAAGCAGCTGACGGCCTGGGGCTTCCGGACAATAGGCGTCGGCGTCGGGCTGCTGCTCCTGCTGTTGGTGTGGCTCAAGTACCGATCCTGGCATGAGATCAAGTATCCGGGCTTATTGGAGCCGGTAACCCGGCAGCCGAGCGAACTGCCGGCGGCGGCTGTGTCGGTGCTGGAAGACCGGGAGGCCACCGACCTAACGTTGCTGGCGGCGATAGTCGAGATGTGCCAGCGCGGCACGTTGCAATTCGAGTGCGTCGGAACAGAGAGCGGCTACCGGTACCGGCTGTCGAAGCAGGGTCCCGCGCAGTTTGACTGGGAGCAGTTGATATGCAACAGATTGCCAGCGAGCCCCACAACCCTCTAAGAGCTGCGTGACGGGATAAGCGAGCGCGAGGATGTCATCGGCTCCCAGTTGGGGAAGTACCTCCAGGGCCGAGGCCTCTTCGATGACAACCCGATACGGGTAATGAGGGAACATGGAGGTGATGGAGCCGAGCTGGGAGCATTGGCAGGGGCTTTGAGTTGGCGGCGGGCTTTGGCTGGCTTTATGGCTGCCCCAATGGTGGGCCGAACTCCCTGGTCGGCGCGCTCATAGGCTTTATATATTGGCTGATTGGGACGCCGATGAACACGGGTATGCTGCCGCCAACGGAGGCGGGGCGTATGAGATAGGTCAGTGGCTTGGTTTGAAAGAATCTCTTCCCGGACCTGACCGGGAAGCCGGCCGGGACGAACCCGACTCCATGTTGGCCTATGCCATCGCACTGGATAAGGCTCAGCCCTGGCTGGAGGGTCTCGGTCCCGGCTCCACCATGGTCCGGCTCCGGTGAGGCAGCCTCCCTGAGCGCTTCCGACCTGGACGTAGCCTATCACGGCTTTATGTCCGCACCGGCGTGGGGCCTGGCCGGAAGGTCCGCAGGCGCGGCGGAAGCGGCTGCGGGGCCTTTTTCCGAGGCAGAGCAGGAACTGTCCCGATTGGAGCCGTCGCACACCGATCAGGCTGAAGGGACGGCGAATAGCGAGGCGGTGGCGGAACGGTATATGAGAGACCACAAACTGAGGGCGTCACGCCTGAGACGGAAGCGCGAGGGGAAGCAACGGCAGATCCCCCTAGGTCGGCGCTGGACTATCGGACCGGTCTCCGGGGCAGGTGGAGGAGCCGAAGGACGGACGGGGGTGGGGCGGTTGCTTCATGTGGGTGGTCCGGCTGCTGGGGATAGGGGCGTTGGTCGTGGTGGTCGTCGTGGCGGGCGTGGTCGGCCTCAACCTGGTCTCGCCGGCTGTCGACCCGTGTCCGGCGGACTCTCCGACTATCCCGCCGCCCGGACAGCTACCTGTGCTGCTTGACCTGTTCCTCGATGAGTGCGTGAGCGTTGCCGGAGAGGTGGTGTCGCGAGACATCGGCGAGCTGGTGGTGGAGATGGACCGGGGAGAGTACGTGCAGCGGGTGAGGGTCCGTGTACCGGCGGATGTCTTCGGGCAGGTTTCCGTAGGCGAGCGCGTTCACGTGGCCGGACGGATCGGGGAGCATGAGGACGGGGGATACGTGGTGCATCACGGAGTGGACCGCGGGTGGTGGGGCAATCTCCGTGAGAACCTTCCGGGGGACGTTCTCACGCCCTAGAGCTGGGCCGCTGCCCCAATCCCTGATCTCCTGACGACGCCCTGGGGGTCGCGCCTCGACGCATTGCGGTTGAGGGCCTGGTCTAGGATGCCGAAGGCCCGGTCGACGCCCAGGCGCTCCACCCTGAGGGGACGGCTCCTCCTCCTGCTTTTGAGAGGCGCTCCACATTGCGCCCCAAGGAACGGTTCGCGTATCGGAGACCTTGAACCTTTGCGCTGTAGCCATGGCCGAGGCGGGGCGGGGCGGCATCTTCACGCCGATGTACTTTATCCACGCCCGCAACCCGGCATAGTACGCTCCGACCTGCTCTTGTTCCTGTTCCCGGTGGCAGGGAAGCGATCCTGCCATCACACAGCGTACCAGCCCTCCGAGGGCCCCTGCGCGCGCTACCGGAGGGAGAGGGGCGTATATCTGTCCGCCCTTCGGGCAGTCGACGTAGGGGGCATCGGCCCACAGGGCGTTCCTGTCCCTCCGCAGCCCGAGTCCGCCTGAGCTCAGATGACGGTCATATCTCACAGCGGACCCCCCAAGACCATGCGCGGCGGTCGCCGTCGAGACACAGACGGCATTCTCGCCGTCTATCGCGATGCCCGACACACCATGCATCTCTCCGTGTCCAGACGCTCTCGCCCCGGCTCCTGCGGGCTCGCGCCTATTGGCGCGACGACAGGCCGGCGACGATGTTGTCGACGTGCGCCGTGAACTCGGCGACCAGGTGTATCTGGCTCGACACCCTGCCGTCGCCCGGGAAGCTGTCGGACCAGCTCCCGTCGGCGGACTGCGTGTCGGTGAACCAGTCGCCCATGCGCACCGTCCAGTCGCGGTACTGCGGGTCGCCGGTCACCTGGTACAGCAGCGACGATCCCCACCCCGACTTGCACACCGGGGCGAACTCGAACTGTCCGTTCGTGCTCTCCATCGAGAACCGCATGTACTGTCGGGCGAGCGAGATGTAGTCGGGGTTGGGGTCAGACATATACAGGCGAGACAGGAACGCGGACGCTATGCCGCCGACCGTCCAGCGCTGCAGGACCGGGTCCTGGGCGACTACCACGTGCCAGCGCCGCTCCTCCGGGGGAAACTCTCTGACCACCTGCTGGGTGCGCCGCGACATGTTGTAGTAGAGGCGGTCCGGCAGCTCGTCCTGCTGGTCCCATAGGCTGACCAGGTAGCCGTACACCTTGAGCGCGGCGTCCATGTTGCCCGTGGCGATGCAGGCCAGCCCGGCCCCGACCGTGTAGGGCACGTCCATCGTGTCGCTCGAGCCATCCTCCGTCAGGTCGTTGGCGAACCCGCCCGATGCCGGGTCCTGCAGGCTGAGCAGGAACGGCATGCAGCCGACGCTGAGGTCGTACTGGCGAGCCATGTGCGCGCCGTAGATGAAGGTCGCGTTGCGGTACGCGTAGGCGTCAGTCAGCTTGCGCAGGCCGCGGTCGAAGTCCCCTTCGTCCGTCAGCATGTTCTCGCGGACCCATCTGCAGATGCCGAGGGCGGCCCGCGTCTCGCCAGCCACCAGGAAGGTCCACGGCAGCCGGTAGAAGAAGAAGCCGTCCTCCACGGCTCCGTACGAGCCGTCCGAGTTGGCGTGCGCGAGAATATAGTCGACAGCCTTGCGCTTGACGCTCTCGTATTTCGCGATATTGTTCCGCAAGCCGGTGGCGGCCATCGTGTCCTCCCTTTACATATTCGGGTACATCACGACCTTGATGAGCCCGTCGACCGGCGCCTCGCCGGCGACCGTCCGGATCGCCCTGTCAGCGTCGTCCACCGCGAACCGGTGGGAAACGACCTCATCGAGCGGATACCGGCCGCTCTCCGCGATGCCGAGCGCCTGCTTGACGGCCGGGCTGTCGTGGGTGTTCACGCCGCGGATCGTGATCTCCTCGGCCGTGATCTTGTCCGTCATGAGCGGGCTCGGCCGCAGGCCGGCGCCGCCTCCGAGCACGATCGTGCCGGCCGACCCCACCAGGTCGAGCGCCAACGGCGGCGACTCCGCCGTGTTCGTGACGTCGATCACGACGTTGGCCATCGCCCCGTCCGTCAGCTCCGACACCAGTGCCGTCGGGTCGTCCCGGTCAGCGGCGACCGCGTGGGTCGCCCCCAGCCGCTGCGCCATGACAAGGCGCGCCTCGTCGCGGGCCAGCCCGATGACGACGATGTGCCTCGCGCCCGACTCCCGGGCCGCAACGGTCGCGGCCAGCCCCTGGGGACCCGGCCCAATGACGACCGCGGTATCGCCGATCGTCACGCCGCCGATCGTGCGCAGCCAGCGGATCCCGTTGCCCAGGACGGCGCAGACCAGCACGGCGACCTCGCCCGGAAGCTCCTCGGAGATCCTGTGGACCCGCGCCGTCGGCGGCAGGTAGACGAACTGCCCGTAGCCGCCCCACAGGTACGGCGGCTGGTCAGCCTTCACCGCGCCTCCATAGCCCTTGGACACGGTACAGACGCGGTACCTGCCCATCCGGCAACGCTCGCATCTGCCGCATCCGAAGGTCGTCTCCACGACCACGCGGTCACCGGCCGCGACGCCCCAAGCGTCCCGCGCCGAGGGGCCGATGTCCGTAACGCGACCGACGATCTCGTGCCCCAGGATCACCGGCGCGTTGTCGCCGTTGTAGTGGAAGACGTCGCTGCCGCAGACGCCCGTCACCTCGATCTCGAGGACGCCGTCGTCCTCTCCCGCCTGCGGCACGGGGAATTCCTGCATCTCGATTTGACGCCGTCCTACAAGAACGGCGGATCTCTCGGTCGACTGCATATTCAGACTACCTTCTCTCCGCGGCAGTTCCGATCAGGCGAACAGTATATCGCCGCTGCCGCCGGCTTGAATAGCTCAGCAACGGCATTCTAAACCGTCAGCCCCCGGACGGGCAGGTCTGACAGAACGCGGAGAAGCGGCCCGAGCCGGCCGTCTGTAACTGTTCAACCGTGAGTGGCCCACACAAACCGTTCACCTCGAGTAGCGCCCAGGGTCTCAGCACACACGACCGGTCACCGCCGTTTCCCGGCGCTGGCCCTGGCAACGGCACGGTGATAGACTCGGGGCAAGGGGACGCGAATGGACGGACTGGTCTTCATCGAAGAGCCCGAATTCAAGATGACGACGATGGTCGCCGCGTTCGCCGGCTGGCCCGACGCTGCGGAGGCCGCCACCGGTGCCGTCAGGTACGTCGCGGACCAGCACTGCGCGCGGAAGATCGCCGAGATCGACCCCGAGGAGTTCTACGACTTCACCACCAGCCGTCCCAACGTGAGCATCGACGACGAGGGCGGCCGGGTGGTCACGTGGCCTTCCAACGAATTCTTCTCTACCGCGCCCACCGACGAGTCCGACGGGGCGCTTCTGTTCATCGGCACGGAGCCCAATCTCCGTTGGCGCGCCTTCGCGTCGATCATGCTCGAGGTCGCCCGGCGGGCCGGGGTCGAATCGGCCTTCATGTTGGGCGCGCTCAACGACGCGGTGCCGCACACCAGGGTGCCGAGAGTCACGGGCGTCTCCGGAGACCCTCGCGTCAGAGCCAAGCTGCACGAGCAGGGGATTCGCGGCTCCGGGTACCAGGGCCCCACGGGCATCCACACCGCTTTCCTCGAGGTCTGCGACAACGCTGGGCTGCCAATCGCCAGCCTTTGGGGTCACAACCCACACTACGTCACGACGACGTCCAACCCGCGGGTCAGCCTGGCCCTGCTTTCCAAGCTCCAGGGCATGGCGGAGGTGAGGGTCGACCTGGGCGACCTGTACGCCGCGGGCGAAGCGTTCGACACTGAGCTGACCCAGGCTGTGGGCGACCGCTCCGAGATCACGGCCTACGTTGCCAAGTTAGAGCAGCGCTACGATGCGTCGGTCGGCGCGTTGGGCGACGTCGCAAGTCCGTCCGCTATCGTAGAGGAGCTGGAAGAGTTCCTGCGCCAGCAACGAAACGAAGGCTGACCGACCGCCGGTCCGCCCCAGGTTCCGCGGGCAGGGCCTCCCCTACCCGCGGAACACCCGCTCCGGTCGTACGTGGCGCGGAAAAGCCGCGGTCTGCTAACCTGTGTGCCGGGGTCAGGCGGCCTCTCTGGGGGCGCTCAGGTAGTAGTACGGAACGTACCATATGCCGGCGCTGCCGAGGTTGACGACCGCCTGCCTGCGGAGAGTCCGCAGAACGACGCCGCTTACGCCGCGCCTGGGGCCGCCCGGAAGGCTCCCGTTGTAGTACACGGCTTGGCCGCGCGCAAGCTGGCCGAAGTCGACCGCGGCCCCGAACTCGGCCGGCGACGGCATCCCCGGCATCGGAAGCTGGACCACGTCTTGGCTATCCTTGTCCTTGACCAGTGCGAGTGGCATGGCGACTCCAATCATTGATTTAGAACACTATAGAACAGAACCGGCGTTCGTGTCAACCGCGGCCGCCCCGCTGTACCAGTTCAGACTTGAAGAGATCACACGACCCTATCCCCCTGAGTAGCGCCGGTGCCTCACCGGCGCGTATCGAAGGGCGCACGCAACCTCCCCGCCAATGCTGGTGTCGGCCCCAGCCAAAGACTGAGCTGTGCGGGCCCTTAGATACACCCCGGCGGATCGGCCGAGCATTCAGGGCGTCTCGGCTCTACGCCGCAGCCCACACAACCCGCCCACCCCGAGTAGCGCCGATGCTTCAGCTGCTCGTATCGAGGGGCGCGCGCCACGTCCCGTCCCACGTGCCATCGATCCAGGGCGTCACAAGGCCATGCGCGGCGACGGCTCGGAGTTGACATGACAGACCTGCCGGCCGCCCTCGACCACCTCGCCGAGCTCGCGCCCCTGGTCGACGCCCCGCGTCTGGGCCTGATGGTCGACTTCGACGGCACACTCGCGCCGATCGCGCCGACGCCGGACGAGGCCGCCATATCGCCGGCCGCCCTCGACGCGCTGGGCCGCATTGCCGCCGCGATAGAGATGGCCTGCGTGATCTCCGGCCGGGCGCTCGCCGACCTCACGGCCAGGGTCGACCTGCCCGGCGCCACGTTCGTGGGCAATCACGGCGCCGAGTATCTGGACGGCCACAGCCTTAGAGTGGAGCCCGGAGTCGCCGACTATCGAGAGACCGTCGAGGGCGTGCTCGAGCACCTCAGGTCGCGGGTCGACGACCCGGCAATCGTATGGCAGAGCAAGTCGCTCGGCGCGTCCGTACACTTCCGACGCGCCCGCGACCCGAAGGACGCAGCCCGACGCCTCAAGGCCGCCCTGGCCGACGCGCCCGACACCGACCGTCTCGAGTCGTTCTGGGGCAAAATGGTGCTGGAGCTCGTCGCGCCGCTGGGACTGGACAAGGGCCACGCCGTCAGGAAGCTGGTGCGCGAGCGGCGCCTGAACTCGGTGCTGTTCATAGGCGACGACACGACGGACGCAGCCGGGATGAGGGTGGTTCGGGAGCTCAGACAGGCGGGCATACTCCGAGGCGCGGCCGTCGCCGTCCTCCACGACGACACTCCGGAGGCCGTACTGCTCGCCGCGGACTACACGCTGCCGGGCGTCCCGGACGTGGAGCGGTTCCTGACCTGGCTCGCCGACCGGGTCGAGGGCGCCGGCTAGCTGCCGTCTCCCAGCCCGGCTCCGGCCGGAAAGACGGGCTGCGTCCACGCGCGCGGCCCTGAGGACGAGACGACCGTGGCGCGGACGTACCCCTCGTCGCCGTTGGCCTCGTACTCGGCGGCGGGGCCCGTGCTCTCGGCCAGCAAAACGCCGTCCTTGCCGGTGAACCGGGTCGTGTATATGAAGTCCCGCTCCTCGTCGATCTCCAACGCGATTCCCTCCGCGGAGCACTCGAGCCGCGTGAGCGTCACGCCGGTCGATGCGTAGAAGCCGCCCGACGCGAGGCCGTCGACGATCGCCTCCTGTGTCAGCTCGTCGGCCTGCACCATCACCCAGCCGCGGCCCGGATTCGACCGCCACGGAGCGAAGTCGTGGTAGTTGTGCGAGTCGTCGGTGGCGACTCCGAAGATCACCCGGCCCGCGCTGAGGACGCCGTCCCAGATCTCCTCGTAGCTCGGCTTCCCGGGAGCGCCGAACACATTGACGCCCGGATGCCCGTTGAACACCTCCAACAGGCTGGCCCCCTCCACGAGGCTGATCGCCCGGTGGTCGAAGGCCCAATTGAAGTTCGGATGGTTTATCGACGCTATGCCGCCTGCTTCGATGATCGCGTCCACGTTGGCCTGCAGCGTCGCCACGACGTCACCGGCGTCGATGGGCTCGACGACCCGCGAAATCCCGACGCCGTTGATGTGGATCGGCGTTTCGCCTCCCCGAAGCCGGACGCTGACCTCCTCGCCCGGCACCATCAACGGCTTCCGGAAGCGGCGGCGGCCCGAGCCGTAGTCCAGCAGCGTCAGGTGGTTGTGGTCGCTCAGCACGAGAAAGTCGTAGTCGTGCCTCCGGTACCAGCTCACTACTTTGTGCGGGTCCTCGTCACCGTCCGACTCCGTCGTGTGTGTATGGATGTTGCCCTTGTACCACTGTTTGTCGCTCATTCACGCCGCCTTTCCCAGAAGATTCCTCGCGTACCGCGTGCCCGGGCCGCGCGGCCGCCTAGTGGTCCAACATCATTGAAATGAAGACCATGATAGTCATTGTTCCTCTTGGGGGTTCAATCGTAACGTTGAACCGAGGAGGAACCATGATGTCTACCAAGAAGTACCATATCAGACTGACTACCGACGAACAACAGGAACTCAACGCCTTGGTCTCACGCGGTCGGGCTGCGGCGCACAAACAGACCCATGCGCGCATTCTGCTGATGAGCGATGAGTCACGCTCGGACGGGGGAATGAAGGACGCGGACATCACCAGCGCGCTCGGTGTGGGACAGTCAACGGTCGAGCGAATACGCAAGCGCTGTGTGGAGGAGGGGGTCGAGTCTGCGCTGAATCGCAAAAAGCAACTGCGTCGGCGTCAAAAGAGACTGGACGGCGAAGGTGAAGCACGGTTGATAGCGATGGCCTGCGGGGAACCGCCGGAGGGGCGTGCCAGTTGGACCCTGAAGCTGTTGGCTGACCAGTTGGTCGAGTGTGAGATAGTCGAGACCATTAGCACCGAGACGGTTCGCCAGGCGCTTAAAAAAACGAACTGAAGCCGTGGCTGAAGCAGAGTTGGTGCATCCCGCCCGGTCAGAGCGCGGAGTTTGTGTGCGCGATGGAAGACGTACTGGAGGTCTACCAACGGCCGTACGATGGGAATGAGGTTCTGGTGTGCATGGATGAGACGAGCAAACAGCAAGTCAAGGAGACGCGAGTGCCGCGTCCCGCAGCGCCCGGCTTATCGGCGGCATACGACTACGAATACGAGCGCAATGGAGTGAGCAGCCTGTTCATGCTGTTTGCACCGTTGGACGGATGGCGCCGAGTCGAGGTCAGAGAGCGTCGCACGAAGGTGGACTGGGCGCATGTGATAAAGAAACTGGTCGACGAGGACTACCCTGACAGAGACCGGATCGTGCTGGTAATGGACAATCTCAACACTCACAAGCTGTCCTCGCTATACGAGGCATTCGAGCCTGCTGAGGCGAGGCGTATAGCTGAGCGACTGGAGATACACTACACTCCCAAACACGGGAGTTGGTTGAATATGGCGGAGATAGAGATCGGTGTACTGGCTCGACAGTGCCTGGACCGACGGATTGCCAATCAAGACATCCTGCGCGGCGAGGTCAATGCTTGGCAGAATCAACGCAACCGGGATGTGATACGAGTGGATTGGCGCTTCACTACCGACGATGCGCGCATCAAGCTAAAGTCACTCTATCCATCAATACAAAAAGTTGAACCACTAGTTGTCGTCGAACGTGTAGGCGACCTCGTCGTGCTGGGATACGTCCAGGCCCAGCTCCTCATCGCGGTCGGGCAGTCGGAGGCCCATCGTATACTTGATCGCCAGCAGGATTACACCCGTGGCTACGAACGACCAGCCCCACGCCGCGCCGATGCTTACTAGCTGGTAGAGTATCTGCTCGCCGCGAGTGACGCCTTCAGCCAGCGCCCCGTAGCCCACGCCCACGAAGAGCCCCGTGGCGACGGCCCCCCACGTACCGCCGATGCCGTGAACTCCCAGAACCGCCAGGGAGTCGTCGATCCGGAGCTTGCCGAGCAGCTCCACCGCCCAATAGCAGGCGATGCCCGCCACCAGACCGATGACGACCGCGGGCATGGGGCCGACGAATCCCGCGGCCGGGGTTATCGCCACGAGGCCCGCGATGGCACCCGACGCCGCGCCGATCACGCTGGGCTTCTTGTCGAAGAGCCATGACATCCCCGTCCAGGATATGACGGCGGACGCGGCCGCCGTGTTGGTGACGACGAACGCGTTCACGGCGTCTCCGTTGGGAGTCAGGGCGCTTCCCGCGTTGAACCCGAACCAGCCGAACCACAGCAGCCCGGCGCCGAGGACCACCATCGGTACGTGATGCGGGATCATCTCCTCCTCGCCGTAGCCAAGGCGTCTGCCTATGACCACCGCCGCGACCAGCGCGGCCACGCCCGACTTGATGTGGACCACCGTGCCTCCGTCAAAGTCCAAGGCTCCCAGCGTGCCGATCCAGCCGCCGACGGCCCACACCCAGTGAGCGAGGGGAGCGTAGACCACGGTAAGCCATATGACTACGAACACCAGGAAGGAGGAAAATCTCATACGCTCGGCGAATCCGCCTATGACCACGGCGGGCGTGATCATGGCGAACATGCCCTGGAAGATCATGAACGCCTGGTGCGGAATCGTATCCGAGTACGGCCCCGCCTCCGTCGCGCTAACGCCCGACAGGGCGAACCACTCGAGGTTGCCTACGAAGCCGCCGATCGACGGGCCAAACGCAAGGCTGTACCCCCAGAGCACCCACACGACGCCGACCACGCCCATCGTCACGATGACTTGCATCAGCGTCCCGGCGACATTCTTCTTGCGAACGAGGCCGCCGTAGAAGAACGCCAGTCCGGGGATCATCAGCAAGACGAGGGCCGCGCTGCTGAGAACCCACGCCGTATCCGCTGCTTCAATCATGCGTCACCACCTCGATAGCGGGTCCGTGCACCGCCGGCGACGAGTCGGGCGGCCGCCCGACGCTATGCCTGATCGTCCGCGCTGATCCAGAATGCGTACAGGCTGGCGTCTCGCAGCCGGAACCGCGCCCGCACCGGCCGGTCCGCCGCCGGCAGTCGGCCGTCGTCCCAGGACAGCCGACCGTCGATATGGTCGCCGTCGAGCACCTCGCACTCGGACTCGCTCAGCCCCGGCAGAGGCGCGAACGTCTCCGCGTCCAACAGCTCGGCCCGCAGCTCGCCGCCGGCCGCGTCCGCGTTTACGCGCAACTCGCCGCCCATCGGATCGAACGGCCGCGACACCACCGTGCCCTGCTCGCCCGCGTCCAGGGACACGAAGCCGTCCAGGCGCAGCCTGGCGAGATACATCGCGCCCACGTCGTCGCCATAGCGTTGGTACTGCTCCGGGTACACCTCCATCGGGCCGCGGAAACGGTTGGCGCCGTGGTATATCCAGATCTCGTCGTCTCTGACGAGCGGCCGGCCGGCCATCCCCACCTGGGTCGTCGCGTAGTTCGTGCCGTTCCACGGCTCCACGCCTATGAAGACCTCCCGGTCGGCAACGCGCTCCCAGTTCCGCAAGTCCCTGGATACCGTCAGCTCGATCTGGTTCAGCGCCGTGTAGTTGCCCCACGGGGGCGGTATCAGCGACGACGGGTTCAGGATCAGGGGAAACCCCACGTAGATGCCCTCGTACGGCATAACCGCCATCTGGTACGCCTGCGCCATGTGCTGGAAGTCGTCCAGCAGCGGCAGCGACAAGTACTCCGGGTCGTCGATCACCCGCTGCACCCGCTCCTGGGCGATGTCACGGTCCCTCGCGTCCGTGTGGAATATCAGCTCGGCTTCCGAGAAGCTCCGAAAGTCCTTGCTCGTCGACAGCCAGACCGAGCGTCCCCACTCGGTGCTGTGCTTCACCGTGGCCACGAATTGCTCGGTGTAGGGGTCGTAGCAGAAGTGCGACTCGTCGTCGCTCGGTATCGGGGGCTCGTCCAGCATCGTCCAGTCGAAGCCGTCGGGCGATGTGCCCAGGTAACGCTCCTGCGTGTCGAACAACGCCTTGTAGCGGCGGCTCGGGTCCGGGTCGTGCTCGTCACGCACGATGTGGTAGAGGGTGCGGCCCCGCGGGTCCCAGGCGACGCTGTTCGCCTTGGAGCCCTGCCACTCGTAGCGACCGCACTCCAGCGGCTCCCAGTCGACGCCGTCGGGCGACACGGAGATGTGGTTGACCCTCGTCTCCCTGCCGTACAACCCCCCCTTGGACAACGCCCAGTACCACCACTCCCATAGACCGGTCTCCGGGTTCCACTGCGGCGCGCTGCGAGTCTGCACGGACGTCTGGCCCTGAGAGCGGTCCGGCGCCAGAGCGATCCCGTGCTTCTTCGGCCGGTGCAGGACGCGCTCGACCCCGGACATACTCTCGATTGCGCCGTCGTCCAGGAAGAGCTGCTTGTGACGGGCCGGTTCTATCATGGAGGTCATCGCTTCTGCTCCGTGCGGTCTCGTGCCGCGACGCAAACCGCGCGGCTATGAATTTGTCAGACGGTAGCCGACGCCCGGCTCCGTGAAGATGTACGAAGGGCTCCTCGCGTCGTCGCCCAGTTTTTGGCGAAGGCTCTTCACGAAGGAGCGAAGAAGATGATGGCTACCCGGGTGCTCCTCGCCCCAGACCCGTTGCAGCAGATCGTCGTGCGTCAATACGCGTCCGGCGTTTCTGGAAAGCTCGAAGAGCAACTTGTACTCCGTCGGGGTGAGCTCCGCCGGATGGCCGGCCACCGTGACGCTCCGTTCCACGTGGTTGATAGCCAGGTCTCCCACCAGATACGGCTCCGCGTGCCGGGCAGCCGTCCGCTTGCGCAGCGCCGCCTTGATTCTGGCCACCAGCTCGGTGGGAGAGAAGGGTTTGAGTATGTAGTCGGCGGCTCCCATCTCGAAGGCCCGGGCTACGTACTGGTCCCCGCCGCGCCCGGATATGAAGATGACCGGCACCTCGGAAACGCTGGGGATGCTCCTCATCAACTCGAACCCGTCGGTACCGGGCAACACCAGGTTCAACAGGACCAACTGCGGCTTCTCCACCTCCAGAAGGTGCTCCAGCTCGCTGGGGTCGCCGGTCACTATGGGGGTGTAGCCGGCTTCCGAGAGCACGCTCCGAACGTACCGCAGTATCTGCGGGTCGTCGTCGAGTGCGAGAACGCGCTCGCGATCTGCGGGCGCGGGCGCCGAATCGGTTGAAACCGGCTCAAGAGAGGCTGCGGCCCTGCTGGCAGCCTCGTCTACTGTCGGAACCGTAAAGGTGAACCGCGTGCCGCGACCCTCACCGATGCTCTCGGCCCATATGCGGCCCCCGTGCGCCTCGACTATGCCTTTGCAGATCGCCAGACCCAGGCCGCAGCCTCGGATCCGTCGATTTCCGTCGGCCACTTCGCTCCGAGAGAACTTGGTGAACAGGTGGGGCAGGTGCCCGGCGTCTATCCCTATCCCCTCGTCTGTTACGGCGACTACGACGTTCAAGTCCTCCATCGACGCGCTCACCCTGATGACAGACCACTCGCGCGAGTACTCGGATGCATTGGAGAACAGATTGTACAGCACCTGCACGAGCCGCTGCCTGTCAACCCCGATCCGCGGCAGGTTCAACATCAGGTCGACCTCGATGCTATTCCTGTAGCCGCCGCTCAGAAAAGCGTTCTTGGCCTGGTCGACCACGGCCGACACATCCGTCGGCTCGGGAGCGACAGACAGCGTCCCCGCCTCGATCCGCGTCAGATCGAGGAGGTTGTTGATCAGGTCGCGCATATGGTCGGCCTGTTCCTCGATCATGCGGAAGAACTGGCGCATCTCGGCGGGGTCGAGCGGGAACGAGGCCGCCCGCACCGTAGCCGCGGAGCCCTTGATGGACGTCAGCGGCGCGCGCAGCTCGTGGCTCACCATGCCCAGGAACTCCGCCCTCAGACGTTCCAGCTCTTCCAGCGGCGTTATGTCCTGGATGGTGGCAACGACCGACACGATCTCACCACCCTCCGAGTAGATGGGCGTGGCGTTGATCAACGTGGTCACAGTCTCACCGCCCGGGCGGTGGATGACGATCTCCTCGGACCGTACCGCCTCTCCGTTGCTTATGGCCCGCTGAGGCGGAAGCTCGTCGCGGGGAATCTCGCGCCCATCCATCCGTCGAAACGTGGTCGACTTCAGGACCTCTTCGCAAGGGCAGTCCTCTCCGCAGATGTCGCCGAGGATGCGGCGTGCTTCCTGGTTGAACTTCACGACCAACCCGCTCTTCGCGTCGAAGACCAGGACGCCCACCGGTGAGGTGTTGACGAGTGCCTCGAGGTCGGCCTTGGCCCGCTGCTCGTCCCCGTATCGGCGGGCGTTCGTAATGGCCATCGCCGCCTGGGCCACGAACATCTCGATCGTCTCTTCGTCTTCGCTCGTAAAGTCTAGACCGGACTCCCGTTCGCCAACGTAGAGGTTGCCGATGTGCTTGTCCCCGTCACGAATCCGCGTTCCGACAAACGTACGGGCCGGCAGGTAACCCTGCGGGAAGCCTACCGACTTGGTGTGGGCGGCGAGGTCACCGGTCCTCAACGTCTCCTCGAACCCGGTCAGGTACCTGAAGAGGGTCCATCCCTGCGGCAGCTCCAGGAGCGCCTGCTTTTCCTCGGATGTCATGCCGGAGATGAGCAGGTCCTGCAGCTCTCCCGACTCGTCGAGCGTGGTGATCGCCCCGTACCGAGCGTCCGTCAACGACCGGGCGCTGTCCACGATCTCCTGCAGGACGAGATCGAGGTCCAGGTCTTCGCTGATGCGGAGAATGGCCTCGGTCAGCCCGGAGAGACGAGCGCGCAGCATCTGGTTTTCGGCCCTAAGGCGATCGCCTTCCTTCAACCTGTCACCTCAACCGTGGATTGCTCTTTCTCGCAAGGCAGTTTGCCACTAGAGGACGAGTATATCAACTGCGGAGGTGTCTCTGAATTCCCCACCTAGATAAGAGGAAGACCTCGTTGGAGCCCGACGCGATGCGGGCTAGGATGGTTGTTGAGCAAACGAACCGATCACCAACGAGGTGCATCTATTATGAAGCAAGGCTTACTGGGGTTCCAGTACGAGCAGGAGAAGGGCTCGACAGGTATGACGGGACTGTCCGGGCTGATGACGTACGTGGAGTTGATGGACGCAGCGGGTTTGAGGTCGTCGCTGGAACGCCACGTGAGACTGCGGGAGTGTGGTCAGGGCTGGACGGACAGCCAGATAATCACGTCGCTGATACTGCTGAACTTGGCAGGCGGTGAGTCGGTGATGGACCTGGAGGTTCTGGAGAAGGACGCAGGTTTGTGCAGGGTACTTCGCCATGCCGAGACCTGGGGGATGGGTAGTAGGGAGCGCAGGGCGCTGAAGGCGAGATGGCGAGTCGAGCGTCTTCGGAGCGTGCCGTCGGAGTCTGCGGTGTTCCGGTATCTGGAGAGGTTCCATGACGCGGGCGAGGAGGCGATGCGGGAAGCTCACAGAGCATTCATACCTGCTCCCAACGGAGCTATGGAGGGTCTGGGGAAGGTGAACGCCGACCTGGTGGGCTTCGTGCAGAGCCGTTCGCCTCAGACCGAGGCCACTCTGGACATGGACGCCTGTCTGGTGGAGACACACAAGCAGGAGGCGCTCCACAGCTACAAGAAGTACAGGGCCTACCAGCCGCTGACCACCTACTGGGCAGAGGCCGACCAGATTGTGCATTCTGAGTTTCGGGACGGCAATGTACCTGCGAGCCATCAGCAGTTACGAGTGTTGATTGAAGGGCTGGGCCGTCTGCCTGCGGGGGTGGAGAAGGTGATGCTGAGGTCTGACACGGCGGGGTATCAGCGGGAGTTGCTGCGGTACTGCGCGGAGGGTAGAGACGAGCGGTTCGGGGTGATTGAGTTCGCGGTTGGGGTCGACGTGACGACGGAGTTCCGCCGTGCGGTGTCCGAGGTCGCCGAGCAAGACTGGCAGACGCTGTACCGCAAGGTTGATTCTGTCGTAAAAAGTCGTGGTTGAGGGTTGTGGGATTGAAGATAATAGGTCCTGGAGAAGGTGGAGGAGAGAAGACTCAGGAGCAGGAGCAGGAGTAGGCAGTCGATGTTTCGAACGAGAGAGCCTCAAGAGAGCTTATGGCAGTCGGAGTTTCTGATCACGCCGAGGAAGGCAAGGCTGATGCGGAGGAGTTGGGCGCAGGTGTTTCGGAAGGAGGCTCTGCCGCTGATAGACGAGGAGCGGTTCGCTGCGATGTACAGCGCGGACATGGGGAGGCCCAACCGCGCGGTGCAGACGGTGCTCGGGGTGCTGGTGCTCAAGGAGATGTTCGATCTGACGGACATCGAGGCCCTGGAGGAGTTGGAGTTCAACCTGCTGTGGCATCACGCGCTGGGGTTGGAGATGGAGGAGGCACACCTTGCGCAAAAGACGCTGCACAACTTCCGCGTGCGGTTGATGGAGCACGACGGGGGGCGGTTGGCGTTCTGCGAGACGACGGACCGGATGATCGAGGCTCTGGGTCTTCGTACAGGCAAGCAGCGCGTTGACTCTACGCACATCATGAGCAACATCGCGGTGTTGACGCGGTTGGGGCTGTTCTGCGAGACGATCCGGGTGTTTCTGCTGGCGGTGAGCCGTGAGCACCCTGGCTTGGGAGAAGGGATTGGGGATAGTCTGGCCCAGCGGTACCTGAAGGAGACCGCAGAAGCAACCCGATACGAGGACGCGCGTTCGGAAGAGGGGCGTCGCCGGCTGTCGGTGTGCGCGCGCGACGTGTACCGGCTGGTCGATCGGTTCCGCGGGACGGCGGTGGCGCAGATGGACGAGTACGGGCTGTTGGAGCGGCTGTTGCGCGAGCAGTGCCACGTGGGTCGTCACAGGGACGGTCGTCCCGGAGCGGATGACGACGATGCGGCAGAGGGGAAGGTGCCGATAGCGCTGAGGGAGCCGAGGGATGTGCGGTCGGACTCGCTGCAGACACCGCACGACCCTGCGGTGACCTACAGCGGACACAAGGGGAAGGGATACGAGGTGCAGGTGGCCGAGACGTGTGAGAGCGACAACGCCGTTCAGATGATCACGCATGTGGAGGTCACGCCATCGAGCGGCAGCGACTCTGTGGTGACGACGCGGGTGATCGACGAGTTGAGTGAACGGGGGATAGGTCCTTCGGAGCTGTGGGCGGACACGTCATATGGTTCTGGCCGGAACGGATGGGAGGCGGAGCGCAGGGGTACGGAGCTGGTGAGCCCGGTCGGTGGCCGGTCGCACAAGGAACCCGACGGAGGTGGTGATGAGCCGGTCAGACTGACTGCTGCTGACTTTGACATCGACGTTATGGCGACGAGGAGTGCGGTGTGTCCCGCGGGACATGGGGCGGTGGCGGAGTACGAGGATGAGGATGCGCCTGAGCGGGTGGAGATACACTTCGCCCGGGCGGTGTGTGAGCCCTGCGCGCTGCGTGCCCGGTGTCCTGTGAGGTGGCGCAGTCGCCCTGAGCTTGGGGGAGAGTGGTCACGGGGTGGAGCCTACGTGCTGAGTGCGGACCTGGCGAGGATGAACATCGCACGGAGGCGTGCGGCAGAGTCAGACGGACAGTGGCGCAAACGGTACGGGCTGCGTGCGGGGATAGAGGGGACGAACTCGGAGATGAAACGGCGCCATGGTCTTGGCCGCTTACGGGTACGTGGCGGCGAGAGGGTACGGCTCGCCGTCTACCTCAAGGCCCTGGCATGCAACGTCAAGCGGATGGTCGGGGCACGACTGATCGAGATGGACGAGACGTTGGCCCGGCCGGCTGCCCTGGCCACTGTCCCCGCCGCTGCATGACCTTGCGGGTGACGCTGCCAACCCGGTAATCTCTTCCCGGACGGCGTTGGTCGCACCACAACGACCTCATCGGCCACTACACAAGCCCCAACCGGAACATCCAACCCCTCCACACCTAAACCGTCCTCACTCCCCAGTACCAACCCGAAAGCCCCTTGTTACGAGGAAATCAAGGTTGGGGAGCATCGTGTGGACACGGGTCAGCAGTGGGCTGATGTGAACTTCGTGCCCAACTGGATAGGGCACTCCAAGAACAGCCCTGAGTATCGGTTCATAGCTACCAGGGAGCGGTTGATCGAACAGCCTCTGCCGGGAATGGAGGGGCAGATGGAGCTTCCGTTCCCCGCGATGGAGCTGTCCAACAGAGGCTGGTACAAGGTCTTCGGAGTGGTGACCAACCGGAGCATTGCGGGAGATGAGTTGATCTGGTGGTCGAGACAGAGATGCGGCAAGGGCGAGGAGGTCCACGGCGTCCTCAAGAGTGACCTTGCCGGGGGCAGGCTTCCGTCGGGGCTGTTCGGAGCCAACGCAGCATGGTGGGCGATAGCAGTGTTGGCCTTCAACCCCGTATGGGGCTACGGGGCAGGCTTTGAACTCTGCCATGAAGCGGCTGGTGTTGGGCGGACAGTGGGTGGGCAAGCGTCTGAAGGCGGTGCGCTTCGCCCTGATCGCCCTACCGGGCCGTGTGGTGCGTCACGCCAGGAGGTTGATCATCCGTCTTGCCCGTGGCCATCCCTCATACGAGTTGCTGCTCAGCGCGCGGCAGAGGATATTGGCGCTGGCTGCCGAGCCGTATCGGGCATAGGCGACCCTGCCTGGAGCATCGGTTTGTAGGCGACTCTGCCGAGTTGCCAGGCCGGGCCATGCCTTCTTCGGCCTGACAACAGCCACAATTGGCAGCGAACCGCTGCCGATACCCTCAAAGACGGCACCCGAGACCCTGTCCGATGCCGATCATGTCATGCGTCACCCCAAGTCGACACCCGGACACCCCCTGAAAGCACACGAAACAGCTCTCAACAATGTCAGGTGGGGGATTTGGGTGTCTATCGCCCCGAACGTGAACCGATGCGTCGACGCTCGTTGACACTATCTCTGGCGCCTACTACACTGCCGCCTCGGAGCGTAGCCGCCTGTGACACGGCCTGGAGAGGTGATGGGAGAGCTCGACGGCAAGGTTGCGATCGTCACCGGGGCGGGCCGCCTGCGCAGCATCGGCCGCGCGACCGCCGTGGCTCTCGCACGGCGCGGCGCGGATGTCGTCGTCACCGGGACCGGCCGCGACCCTGACACGTTCCCGGATGACGAGAAGCAGGCCCGCTGGCGCGACGTCGAGAGCACCGCCGAGCAGGTCCGGGCCGAGGGGCGCCGCGCCCTCGCACTGGTGTCCGACGCCTGCGACGAGACCCAGGTCCGGCAGATGGTCGACGCCGCCGTCGCCGAGCTCGGCAGGGTCGACATCCTCGTCAACAACGCCGCGTTCCCGTACGGCCCCGACCGCGTGCCGCTCCAAGACGTCGACGGCGGCATCTTCAAGAGGGTGCTGGACGTCAAGGTGCTCGGCACGTTCCTGAACGCCAGGGCGGCGGCGAAGGTGATGATCGAGCAGGGCGAGGGTGGCAAGATCGTCAACCTGTCGTCCGCGGCCGGCAAGCGAGGGAGCCCGAACACGCTCGCGTACAACGCGGCGAACTTCGCCATCGTCGGCATGACCCAGTCGCTGGCGAAGGAGCTGGGGCCCCACGGAATCAACGTCAACGCCGTCTGCCCGGGACTCGTCAACACGTCCAGGCTCGACCCGATAGGCCGGGGGAGCAGATGGAGCGAGCTGGCCGCCACGAGCGCCCTGGGACGCCACGGCGATCCGGAGGAGGTCGCGGGGCTGATCGCCCATCTCTGCACCGAGGCCGCGTCGTGGATCACCGGCCAGTCGATCAACATAGACGGCGGCATGGTCACCGAGCACTGACCGCCCAAGCGGCGGGACGCACGGAGGCGAATCATGATAAAGGGTATGCACGGCCTGTTCTTCACGCCCAAGGCGGACGAGGCCCGCGACTTTCTCAAGGACAAGCTGGGGCTGCCCTTCGTCGACGGCGGCGGAGGCTGGCTGATCTTCGGGATACCGATGGCCGAGGCCGCCGTCCATCCGGCCGACGAGACGCGCCACGAGATTTCGTTCTGGTGCGACGACATCGAAGCGACGGTGGCGGAGCTCCGGGACAGAGGCGTCACCTTCAAGTCGTCGATCGAGGAGGAGCCGTGGGGACGCATCATCACGATGGAGATGCCAGGGGGCGTCGACATCCTGCTCTTCGAGCCCAAGCATCCGCAGCCAGCCTCCTGAACCCACCTGCGCCGGCGGCCGGCCGCACGCCGGCGGCCCGGAGTGACCGACAATGAGCAGACCGCCCAACATCGTCTTCCTCTTCCCCGACCAGCTCCGCCGCGACTTCCTGAGCTGCTACGGGGCAACCTTCATCGACACCCCCAACATCGACTGGATCGCCGACAACGGCGTCCGCTACGACAACGCCTACTCGGCGTCGCCCCTGTGCGTGCCCGCCAGGACGGCGCTGCTCACCGGCATGAACGCCGTCAAGAACGGCGTCACCGACAATCTGCACGCCATCAGGCCCGACTACAACGACGCGGGAATCCGCACGTGGCCCCAGATTCTGGCCGCGTCCGGCTACTACACCTCCGCGGTCGGCAAGATGCACTTCTACCCGTGGACCGCCCGGCACGGCTTCCAGTACCGGGTCGTCTGCGAGGACAAGCTCTGGGCGTACGTGCGCGACGACTACTACCACTACCTGAAGGACCGCGGACTCCGCAAGCTGCCGTGGGACGAGTACGGCGACTACGTCGCGAGCCGAGGCACCGCGACCACCGACGTGCCGTGGGAACACTCCTGGGACCGGTTCACGGGCCGCGAGGCGCGGCGCTTCATCGAGCGCCACGGATCGGACGGGCCCTTCGCCATGATGGTCGGCTTCCCCGGCCCGCACGACCCCTACGACCCCGCGACCGACTTTCCGCACAAGTTCTACGCCGCCGACATGCCCGACCCGGTCCCGGCGGCCGGCGACCCGGCAGGCCTCGTCGCCGACCATATCCGCGCGAGGCAGGGCATGGGCATGGACCTGGCCGACTGGTCCGACGACCAGAAAAAGAGTGCCCGCGCCCACTACGCCGGCCTCGTCAAGCAGATAGACCACGAGGTGGGCGAGATCATCGGCACGCTGCGAGATCGGGGCCTGCTGGACGACACCGCCATCATCTTCGCCACCGACCACGGGGACCATCTCGGAGACCACGGGCTCAACGGCAAGGCCACCTTCTACGACTCGGCGACCCACATCCCGCTGCTCGTGCGCCCGCCCGGCGGCGCCGACCCCACGTCCGTGCCCGACCTGGTCGAGCTCCGGGACGTCACCGCCACGATGCTACGGCTCGCCGGCCAGGACCTGCCGGACTACATGGACGCGCAGCCGCTGCCGGGCCTGGGTCTGACGGACCAGCCGTCACGCCAACGCATCTTCGGCATGTTGACCAAGGGCTGGATGGCCTTCGACGCCCGCTGGAAGCTGGCGAAGTACGCCTCAGGACGCGCCATGCTGTTCGACCTGGAGAACGACCCCGACGAGCTCCGCGACCTCGCGCCCGACCCGGCCTGCGCCTCGGTCTACCGGCGCCTCGACGACGAGCTGACCCACGAGCTCATGGAGTCGATGGCGCTGGCAATGCACGACCGCCTGACCGCGCCGCACTCGCTCTCCCAGGACGAAGCCTTCGCACGCGAGGGCTGGTCATGGCGCTTCCCCGCCGACGCCTCAGCCGCGACCATCGTCGGCAAAGACTGCTACTAGACGACGGGCAACCCGTGGGAGTCACGCCACACGGCCGTCCGACTTTCGGCCGCACGGCGCAGCTGCTCGCCATCGACCCGAACCGCACGCTTCGTCACAGACTCCGTTCGCGGGCACGAAGCCACCCTAGCTGCGATCCAGCGTCCCGACTATCCTCCCGATCGACGCCGACGGCGGAGCTATCGACTCGTTGCCCCGCTCCAGCCAATCCTGCGACTGCCGTCGACGCCATGAAGCAAGCGGCGGGGGAACGGCTTAGTACCGGAAGTGTGTGCTCACCGCGTACTCGTTCCTTCGGAGCGTGGCCTATGAGAAAGCACACTATAGCTCACCGCGTTTCAGGTACGACTACGCCATATCGTCTGGTCGTCCGGCGGGTAGGGTCTTGGACGAGAATCGCCAAGCCTTCGCACTGGCCCCGAACAGAGTCGGACGGTGGTGGTTTGACGGCCTGGAAAGAGAGATCGTGCGGTATGAGCACCTGGACTTCAGACCTCGACCAGGTGTACCCGAACACGCGCTATACACACGACGCCTGGTCACGACCAGGCCGATACCTGCTGGCACCTACATGTTCTACCCCAACGCGATATCGGCCAATGGCTTAGTCTCCAACAAGGACGTATCCAGCACCTACAATCGGCGCGTTGTCTACCTGACGGTGACGGCGACTTCTGACCGCACCCTGCATGAGGCGTTCTTTGACCCCGTGGCTCTCGGCGCGGCCGTCGAGACCGACGCGACCAACGGGTACCTACAGCCCGCCGCGTTCTCACTAGACGGCGGTACCTTGACAATCACGAGCCTGAAGTGGGAATCAGGTACCGTCACAGCGGAGCTGAGCCCCTCCGTGTCGCTGGCTGATTACGCGCTCATTTTATCGATGTGACCGGTACCACCACCCTGAGCCTGTCGCACGAGAACGCCAGCACGACGGCCCTTGCGTGGACCGTGCCCACCGCGCCCTGGGCCGCTGGCGACATGCTCATGCTCAGAATCCAGAACCCCGTCTCCAACGACGCCACGCTGAGCGCCCTCGCCCTCAGCGGCGTAGACCTGACCTTCAACACCGCCACGACAACCTACACCGCCAGCGTGCCAGCCACCACCACACAGACCACCGTCACCCCCACGACGAACGACGACACCGCAACCTATGTCGTGAAACTCGGCGGGGTCGTAGACGCTTCCGGCACAATTCCTCTCGCCGCCGGCGCCAACGTCATCAGCGTCGAGATCACCGCCGAGGACGCCGTCACCACCGAGACCTACACCGTCACGGTGACCCGCGCCACGCCATCAGATCCCATCACCGTGACGCTCAGTCCCCGCGTCGAAGGTTCGGAGACGTACGTCAACCTCACCATCGAATGGAACGACCCCCAACCCTGCGACGGACAGTACCTGGTGGCCCTCTACCCCAGCACGAACTATCTCGTCCGAGCCATGGGGTTCCATCCGGCGCCGGCGACGATCTCTCTCAGCAGAGAGACCTACCTGTGGTGGGATTTAAGGTTCTTGTCGGACTACTGGGCGGGCGTGAGCTGCGACCCCAGCGACTGGTGCGGGCGCAGAGAGTTGGGCAGGGTCTCCCTGCGGGCTGCTCACCCGGACAACAACTAGCCGCCGCGACATCGCCCTCAACCCACGACCGCCTCGCGGGCGACGTACTCGCTCTCGCACGACGAAGCCTTCGCACTGGAGGGCTGAAAACGTGGCGCTTCCCCTCCGACGCCTCAGCCGCGACCATCGTCGGCAAAGACTGCTACCAGCGTCTTGACAAGAGGGTGGAGGCGCGCGTGTCCATCACCCTCACCCCAACCGCCTCCCCTTGAGGTACCTTGCGCAACCCGTCATTCTCGCCCCCGCGAAGACCTTTGCGTAATTCCCCTTGCGGGAAGCAAACGTGGTGAGGTGCGCCGATTTTCTAGTTGGGGACCCCACCCCTGGATTCCCGCCTGCGCGAGAATGACGGTTGTACAAAGGACCCCCTGCGGGGGAATGACGGGGAATGACGGTTGTACAAAGGACTCCCCACGCGGGAACTTCCCAGTCGCTACCCACTACCCACCATCCCGCCATCCACTATCCCGCTAGCGATCTCGCCGGACCTCCTCGAGCATGGCCATCAACAGGTAGCGGTTGAAGCCCAACTCCGTCGCCTTGGCGAGATCGGAGAGGGCGTCGCCGTCCCTGCCCAAGGCGGCGTTCGTCAGCGCCCGGTTCACGTAGGCGTCCACCCACTCGGGATTGAGGCGCACGGCCTCGCTCAGGTCGTGCAGCGCCCGCACGAGATCGCCCGTCTTCCTGTACGCGTCACCCCGCAGGGCCAGCGCCTCGGCCCACGTCGCGTAGGCGTCGGCGCTACTCGGAAACAGCTCGGCCGCCCGCTCCAGATCGAAGATCGCCCGGCCGTAGCTGACGACCGCGGCCGTCGAGTCCTCGTCCTCCTCGTGCTCCCGGCCCAAGCCGACGTACGCGGCGCCGCGACCCAGATAGGCCTCGGCCAGCCCAGGATCGAGCTCGATGGCGTGGGTGAGGTCCTCGATTGCCGTGGGGTACTTCTTCAGCGACGTGTAGGCCGCTCCCCGGTTGCTGAAGAAGACGGCCGCCGTCGGATCGAGCTCGATGGCCCTGTCCAGGTCCTGGATGGCCTGCGAGGGACGGCGCTCGTCCATGTACGCCAGCGCCCGCAGGTTGTACAGCGAGGCGTCGTCCGGGCTCCGCCTGATCTCCTCGGTGCGGGAGTCCAGGGTGATGGGCGGCTGAAGACTGACGGCGGTCTCGAAGTCGCGCAGAGCCCTGGCGAACTCGCCCTGCCTGTAGAGGACAAATCCCCGGTTCGAGTACGCCTCGACGTAGGCCGGATCGAATCGAATGGCCAGCACGAAGTCCTGCACGGCCTTTTGCAAATCGCCCATCTCGGCGTACGCCAGTCCCCTGCCGTTGTACGCGACCGCGTTCTGGTTGTCGAGACGGACCGCCTTGTCGAAGTCCGCTATCGCCTTGTCGAGCTGCCCCAGCGTCGTGTAGGCCTCGCCTCTGCTCGTGTACGCCGACGAGCTCTCCTCGTCGAGCTCCAGCGCGCGCTGGATGTCCTTCATCGCCTGCTCGGTACGGCCCAGCTCCCGCAGCACCTCGCTTCGTGTGCTGTAGACGTCGGCGTTGTCCGGGTCGAGCCGAATCGCCTCGTCGTAGTCCTGGACCGCCCGCTCGTACTTGGCAAGCTCCGCGTAGGTGTCCCCCCGCGTCGTGTAGAGCAGCGCGTTGCCGGGATCGAGCCGAATCGCCTCGTCGTAGTCCTCGATGGCCAGCTCGGGCTTGTTGTCCGAAGCCCTGTAGCCCCCGAACGAAGCGTCCCTGCCCAGGTTCCGGTAGGCGTTACCCCGATTGAGGTAGGCCTGCACGAAGCCGGGGTCGATCTCGATCGCGTCCGTGAAGTCCGAGACGGCGGCCTGAAAGCGGAGCATCTTGAAGTTCACCGTGCCGCGCGCGAAGTGCGCCTGCACGTTGCCGGGATTGAAGGTCAGCGCCCGCGAGTAGTCCTCCAGCGCCTTTTGGCACGCGAGCCCCGGGCGGCACTGCGCCGCGCGCGGATCGCCCTCGGGGAACTGTCCGAGGCGCCGGTAGACGTCCGCACGCCCCAGAAACGCGTCCGGGTTCTGGGAGTCGAGGCCGATGGCCTCCGTATAGTCGTCGATCGCGAGGCCGAGATGCCCGAACTCAGCGTAAGCGGCGGCCCTCATCATGTAGGCCCGGGGGTCCGTCGGGTCCAACCGGATGGCCTGCGAGAAGTCCTCTACCGCCCTGTTCAGATCGAGAAGCTCCGCCAGGGTAGCGCCACGCTGCAGATACAGGGTCGGGTTCTCCGGGTTCAGCTTGATCGCCTGGTCGAAGCCCCCCACGGCCCTCACCAGCTCGACCAGCTCCTGTGAGTCACCCTGGTCGAGAGAGTCCTGGCTGACCCGTTGCTGCTGGCCGTTCTGTCCCCCGGCCTCGGGCCCGGGACTCCCGCCGCAGGCAGCAAGCCCCATAGCCATGACCGCCGCGGCGGCGGCCGCGCTCCGGACCCACATGGCCACGGGCCTGCCCAGCGGGGAGTCCCCTCTCCATCGACGGGAGAGGGCCAGGGTGACGGTGACGACTGCGAACATGCCCATGTTCCTCAATCAACGAAGTCGGGACGCAAGCCATCGTATCACGCTCGCGGTCGACAGCGGCAGGCCGCTCGCGCTCCCCGTCTCAGGCTTCGCGCGAATGGCCCGGGGGCGGAACGAAGACTACCTGGGATGCACACGCAGCCTACCCTGATGCCTGCGTGGAGTCAGACGCTGTCTACTGTCATCTCTGGAGGGAGGCAGCCACGGCCTACCGTCATATCTGAAGGGAGGCAGCCATGGCCTACCGTCATGCCTGGAGGGATGGACACACAGCCTGCCGTCTTGCCCGCGAAAGCGGGCATCCAGGGGTCCGGAGGGGCGTCCGTCCCATCGACTCTAAACAGCTACTTCCCACCGGGATAGGCACACCTGTATGGTAAGATGGACATGGATAAAGCATAGCCGTCGTCCAATACTCAGACCGAACACCAGGAAAGGACTTTACGGAAAAAGATAGTCTACCTCGCAATAGTGACGATCCTGGCATCCCTGGCGCTCGTCGCCTGCCGCGGCTCGGACACGGCGGAGCCTACGGCGGCCACGGAGGCCGCCCCGCCCGCCCAGCCGACCTCCGCGCCAGCTCCCGCGCCGACTCCGACGGCGCCGGAGGAACCCGCCGCCGCGATGGGCCTGCCCGCGGAATGCTTGCCCGGAGGCATGCTCGACGACGTCGCGACGATCTCTTCCTGCGCCGCTCATGCCCTTCAACAGGTCAAGGGCTTCGGCTTCGAGGGAGAGCTCAATCTGCTGGCCCTCTTCCCCGTCCAAGGCGCCGGGTCCGAAGGCCTCATGCGCCTGAGCGGCGCTATCGTCCGACCGGACAGGCTCGGTTTCGAGATATCCTTCGCCCCCGAAGGGCAGACAATCGAGATGGCCGTAGTGGTCATCGGCGCGGACACCTACATCCGAGACTCCGAATCCGGGTTGTGGTTCAAGGGGACCCCGCCCGAAGCTGACTTCCTGTCCGTTTTCCAGGCGGTGGGCATGCTGCAGCTGCCAAGAGACTCCGCCGGAACTCTGGACGAGTCCATCAGCCTTGACGATGGGACCAAGGCCTACGTGCTTTCCTACGATCAGGCCGGGCAACAGGGCGGCATGGCGGGCCTTGGGCTTGCGGGCAACCTCGTCGTGGTCGTAGGCGCCGACGACTTCCTCACCAGGGAGGTCAGGGTCGTGGTCAAGGGCGAGGACGACAAGGCGAGCGAACTGCTGGCCATCAGATACCACGGCTACAACGAGACTCAGGAGATAGAGCCGCCTTCCGAGTACATGACCCTTCCGGCCGGCCCGGTGTCGCCGCCCGCGATGGCAGAGCCGATGGTCCTGGGACTTGCGCGGACCGCGGACGGCGACGTCGAGGTCCTCTTCAGCGTACCCGTCCAGGCCCAGGGCCAGGTAGAGCTGTACGTGATCGACCCAGCGACCGGAGGCTGGACGCTCCCGCTGCTCAGCGGAAGCGGCACGAACATACTCACCTTCGATGGCGACGCCGAGGGGAGGCAGACGCTCATAGTAGGCGAGAGCCAGATCGCCGGGTTCACCTTCCCCACGCCCGACTCCCAGATGACTGATGCCGGCGGCGCCCGTCTGGACCTGACCTTCGACATATGGATATACGAGTAGCCGCGCCGAGCCCACGGAGTACCGAGACATGAGATCGAATAGACTGCGACAGCTCCTGAATGAGGGCCGACCAAGCATCGCTCACCACGTCGCGAGCACTTCGCCGGACGTGGTGGAGATCATTGGCCGGGCCGGCGGAGTCGACTACGTCGAGTTCGTCGCCGAGTACATGCCCTACGACCTGCCCTCGCTCGACAACTTCGGCCGGGCGCTGGAGCTGACCGGCATGTCCGGCATGATAAAGGTCGACCAGGAGAACAAGGCCTACACCGCCGGCCGCGCCCTCGGCTCGGGTCTCCAGAACATCCTGTTCTCCGACACCCGCACCCCCGAGGAGGCGCGGGAGTGCGTTCAGGCCGTCCGGGCCGAGACGCCCCAGACCGGCGGACGGCACGGCGCGGCGGACCGGCGCTTCGCCGCGTATGGGCTCGAGACGGGAGGCCCCGACTACGTGCAGGCCCTCGAGGACAGCGTCGTCGCGCTGATGATCGAGAAACGCGAAGCGGTCGAGAACCTCGAGGAGATACTCTCGGTCGGCGGGATCGACATGATCGTGTTCGGCGCCAACGACTACTCGATGAGCATCGGCAAGCCCGGAGCGGCCCGAGACCCCGAGGTCCAGAAGGTGCGCGACCGCGTCTTCGAGACGGCCCTCCGGATGGGCGTCCAGCCGCGCGCCGAGATCTCCGCACCCGACGACGCCACGCCGTACCTGGAGATGGGCGTACGCCACTTCGCCATCGGCACCGACCTGATCGTGCTCTACCGCTGGCTCGACACGAACGTCACCGGCCTCAGAGAGCTAGTCGAGGGCGCCTAGCCGAGCCGGGAGCCCCCTCTCCCTCGACGGGAGAGGGCTGGGGTGGGTGACCGCCCCGGCAAGACCACACCCCGCCGGCCCGGGATCTACGCCGCGTTCACCCCGCCTTGGGCCGGGCCAAGGTCAGGATGTCCCGCGGGTTCCCGACGAGTATCTTCTCGATCGCCTCTTCCGTGTAGCCGCGGCCGCGCATCCTTGGTACCACGTTCGCCAGGATGTGGAAGTAGCCGTGGCCTCCGTTCCGGGCGAAGCTGTTCTCGGACTCGGTGTCGTGCGCCACGAGTACCCTGTCGCCGTACCCGCGCGAGATGATCCACGCGATGTCGTCCATCCGCTTCGCGTCGCTCGGCATGTCGGTCGTGGAGTTGTAGAACGACTGCTCGGTGCCGAACAGGTCCCATTCGAGGTAGCAGCCGCTTTCGGCGATCCGCTCCAGGGTGCTCTTCTGAAAGACGGTCCGGTCGAGGTGCCCGATGATGACGCGTCTCAGGTCCGCGCCGACCTCATCCAGCACTTCCAGCGCCTGAAGGGGCGCCGTCTCGTCCCGGCCTGGGTGGACCAGGACGGGCGCTCCCGTGAGCGGCTGCGCCCGCCCGGAGGCGCGCAGCACCTTGCGCTCGTTGTCCGCGATCGGCCACGAGCAGCCCACCTCGCCTATGACGCCCGACCTGATGCCGGTCGGCTCCCTGACCAGGCTCGGCGTCGCGGCCACGAACTCCCACCGGGACGTCCGAGCCCCGACGGTCACGTCGCCGACGATCTCCTGCACGATGTCGTCTTCGGACCGGCTGTCCATGTCGTCCGGGTGGGTATGCGAGACGTAGTACGAGGTCCCCATGACGACATTGACGCCCGTGGCCCGGGAGATGCGGGCCAGGCCCACGGGGTCGCGCGCCAGGTCTATCGGCGTGCACTCGACGAGCGACACGCCGCCGTACTGCTTGTAGAGGTTGACCTCCTCTATCGCCGCCGAGACGTCGAACATCGCCCGGGCGTACGGGTCCCGGTAGTGGGCGCCCCTCGCGCTGGCCTCCATAGGAAGCATTGAGAAGGGCGTCGCGTCCAACAGCATGTGCTCGTGGGTGAGCGTCACGCCGAGCGCTTGGGAGTCTATGGGGCCGAGAACCGTCTGCACCTTGCCAACGCTGGTCATCCGATCACCTGCGCTCTTCGAGAATTCGGCCTTCGCCGCCCGGAGATGATACTACGCCAGCGCCGCTGCGCGACGCCGTGTCGCCTGCGCGGGGACGATCTGGTACCGTCTGCACGTCGCCCGCCAGCCACCGAGCGCGCGAAGCCATAGAGGACGTACATTGAACGCAGCCGCCATCGGCCGCGAGAAGACCGCCTACTTCGAGCGCTCGCCCGGGTCCCGGGCCATACTGGAAGAGGGCGCTCGGTACCTGCCGGACGGCGTGACCAGGGGCACCGGCTGGGAGCCATACCCGCTGTTCTGGGACCGCGGGCAGGGATGCCGCGTCTGGGACGTTGACGGCGTGGAGAGGCTCGACTTCTTCGGCAACAACAGCGCCCTGCCGCTGGGCCACGCCCATCCGGCGGTCGTCGAGGCGCTCGAGCACCGGCTGGGCCGGGGCGTCTCGTTCAACGCGCCCCACGAGTCGCACGTGAAGCTCGCCAGGACCATCTGCGAGCGGATCGAGTCGATCGAGCGCGTCCGGTTCACCAACTCCGGGACCGAGGCGACGATGAACTGCGTACACGCCGCCAGGGCCTTCACCGGACGCTCCAGGATCGCCAAGGTGGACGGCGCGTACCACGGACTCTACGACGCAGTCGCCTTCGCAGGTCCCGGCTCCGAGACGCCGCACGCGCCGGACCTGCCCTCGATGCCGCCGCAAGCTGCCGACGAGGTCGTCATCCTCCCCTTCAACGACCCCGAGGCCGCGGAGGAGATCCTGGACGGCCACCGCGACGAGCTCGCCGCGGTCATCGTCGAGCCGATGATGGGAGGGGCCGGCTTCATAGAGGCGGACCGGGATTACCTGGATGCGCTCAGACAGGTCACGTCAAGGCACGGGATAGTCCTCGTCTTCGACGAGGTGTGCAGCCTGCGAGCAGGCCCCGGCGCGGGCCAGGGATACTTCGGCGTCTATCCCGACCTGACGGCGCTGGGCAAATCGGTCGGCGGCGGCACGCCCCTCGGCGCGTTCGGCGGCCGACAGGACATCATGAGGCTGTTCGGCGCCGAGGAAGTCGAGCGGCACGTCGGCCATTCAGGCTCGTTCAACGGAAACCCGCTCAGCATGGTGAGCGGCGCCGTCACCTTCGAGCAGCTCACCCCGCGGGCGTACGAGCGACTCCACCGGCTCGCGTCACGCCTGCGAGAGGGCATACGGGCCGTGTGCGGCGAGTTCGACGTACCGGTGCAGGTCACCGGGATCGGATCCCTCTTCGGCGTCCACTTCACCGACCGTCCGATCCGCAATGCCCAGGACGCCCGGAGCGGCGACGCGGACCGCCGTCTGCAGGTCTTCCTGGGTCTCATGAACGAGGGGGTCTGGACCCCGCCGTCGCTGATCGGCGCCGTGTCCACCCCGATGGCCGAAGAAGAAATCGACGCCTACCTCGACGCCCTCAAGACAGTGCTTGCGAGGAGCGCCGGCTAGCCTTGAGCAGCCCTGGCGGGCAACGACGAACGTGACCGGTCCCGGTGTCCTGAGCCCCGAATCCCCAACCGCCGAGCCGTCCTGGAGGCAGCCGAGAGCGACTGCCGTCATTCCCGCGAACGGAGACCTTTGCGCAACTCCCCCTGTGGGAGACAGCGTGGCGGAGATGGCTAGCATTTCTAGCGGGGAACCCCCAACCCTGGATTCCCGCCTGCGCGAGAATGACGGTTGTTCAAAGGTCTCCTTGCGCGGGAAGGACGGTTTGTTCAGCGGGAAGGACGGTTGTTCAAAGGTCTCCGAACGCGGGAATCCATCCCCGGTGGGGTGAGGGTGAGCGCCCTAGGGCCTGTTCACGCTTATCACACGGAGAGCCAGATCCAGATAGCCTGGGCACTGGAATCCCGGCCACGGGCCCCCGATTCTCCCGGATGTTGTATCTGATCAGTGGTAGCGTGAACACGCCCTAATCCGGGATCAGCCCTTCGCCGATGAACAGCTCTTCGGCCTCTTCGAGCGTGATGTCCGGCTCCGGCAGCACGAGGTCGGACTCCACCAGCTCGTCGACCGGCACCGGCGTGCCGTGCACGCGGACCAGGTCGAGCATACGCTTCAGGGCCTTCTCGAAGCCGTCGCGGTCCTCGTCTGCGACCACCTCCACGACCGCGTTGTCGAGGTCGTTCAGCTCGTCTACGTACGCGCCCGGCAGATTGAACTGCCCCTCTGTGAGTATGCGAACGATCATGACCGACCCTCTGGGAGCTCTTTCTTCTTTGCGTCCGGTATGCCCGCCTTAAGCGCGGCCAACTCCGACTCGACGGAGGCCGACGACGATATCTGCTCGAGCTGCCGGTCCAGGTCGTCTTTGGCCCCGCCCACGTCGTCCAGGACTCCGACCGCGACCAGCTCGTCGATGGCGCCGGCCTTTGCCCGGAGCGTCTCCGTCTTCGTCTCGGCGCGCTCGACGGCCAAAGTGATGTCGCCCATCTCCTCGGAGATGCCCGATAGCGCGGACCCGATGCGCACCTGCGCCTGCGCCGCGCTGTACTGGGCCTTGATAACCTCTTTCTTCGTGCGGAAGGCCTGCACCTTCGCCTGCAGGCGCTGCTCGGCGTTCGTCAGCTTCTGCTGCTCCAACTCGAGGCCGGCGATCTGCTGGTCGAGCCCTTCGAGCTCCGCGACCGTGGCCTGCTTCCGCTCCAGCGCCACACGCGCCAGGTCCTCGCGCCCCATCGTCAGCGCCTGCCTGGCCTGAGTGTCGAGCTTGGCCAGATTGTCCTCGGCCTTCTTGGCCTGAAGCTCCAGCCGCCTCTTCGCCGTGACCATCTCGACAACGCCCTTCTTGACGTTGCGCAGCATCTCGAGCTGCTTCTCGTACGAGTAGTCGAGAGTCTCGCGGGGATCCTCCGCCTGGTCCATGATGCGGTTCATCTTGGACTTGACGATCGTGGACATCCTCGACAGCATTCCCATAGCCTTACTCCTCCCTGCCTCGTCCCGGCCGCGCGTCCGTCAAAAGTCGTCCGAGCGTCCGCGGCCCGTGAACATCTTCACGATTCCGATTACGCCAACGACGGCGCCGCCAATAATTATCAGAACGCCCGCAACATCGAGCAGCCACTCGATAAGATTGGACTGCACCAGCCATCCAAGGATGACGAGAAAGACGCCAACGACCAGAAGCCCAAACCCACTGAACCTGCTCATAGACCAAACTCCTGCGCGCCTGATCGCGTTTCCCTAAACTATATTCGCCTCCTATTGAGCGCGTCAAGGACAAGGGCGTCCCCCAAATCCCCCACCTCCGTCATTCCCGCGAACGGAGACCTTTGCGTAACTCCCCAAGCGCGGCAACGTCGTGGGGCCAAGCGGTGTCATCTAACCTGGATTCTCGATTGCTGGATTCCGGCTCAAGGCCGGAATGACGGTTGTGCAAAGGTCTCCACCGCCCCTGCCAGAAGATTGCGCGCCACAACCCCATTCTCTACAATTGTCACAATTGTCCGAGGCACCATCTACGCATAGGAGGGATCGGCCGATGCCCGTCATCGACACCCCACACCTGCGCAACGTCGCGCTACTCTCGCACAGCGGCGCAGGCAAGACCATCCTTGCCGAGGCCATGCTCTTCGCCACCGGGGCAACCACCAGGCAGGGCACCATTGAGGAGGGCACCACCGCCTCCGACTTCGAGCCCGAGGAGCAGAGGCGCGAGGCCAGCGTCCAGACCGCTATCGTCCCCTGCATGTGGAGGGACCACAAGATCAACGTCCTCGACACCCCCGGCTACGCCGACTTCCGAGGCGACGTCATCGCCGCCACCCGTGTCGCGGACAGCGCAGTCATCGTCGTTGCCGCCCCGTCCGGCGTGGAGGTCGGCACGACCCAGATGTGGCGCATCGCGCAGGAAAGAGGACTCCCACGCATCCTCTTCGTCAGCAAGCTGGACCGCGAGAACACCGACTTCGGGCGCGTCCTCGACTCCCTCACCGAGACGTTCGGCAGCGCGTGCGTCGCGGTCCAGGTACCCGTCGGCTCCGAGGCCGACTTCTCCGGCGTCGTCAACCTGCTCGACCCCGATGCCGGGGTCCCCGACGGCCTCGAAAGCGAGGTCGAGGAGGCGCGCGAGCGACTGGTCGAGGCGGTCGCCGAGACGGACGACGATCTCGCGACCAAGTACCTCGAGGGCGAGGAACTCACCTCCGAAGAGATCGCCGACGGCCTCAAGCAGGGTATCGCCTCGGGCGAGATCGTGCCCGTCATGGCGGGCGCGGCCACCGTAGGCATCGGCGCGACCGATCTCATGGACGCCATCGTCAACCTGCTGCCCTCCCCGACCAAGTCCACCGCAGCCGCAACCGACGACGGCGACGAGGTCGAGCTCGACGGCGACCCCAACGGCCCGCTCGCGGCCCTTGTCTTCAAGACCGCCGCGGACCCCTTCGTGGGCAAGCTCTCCTACTTCCGCGTGTACAACGGCACCTTCAAGAGCGACTCCCAGATCGCCAACGCCACCAGGGGCGAGCCCGAGCGCGCGGGACAGCTCTTCGTCATGACCGGCAAGGAACAGGAGCCCGTCCCCGATCTTGCCCCCGGCGACATCGGCGTCGTCCCCAAGCTCTCGTCCGTCCTCACTGGAGATACCCTGACCGACAGAGGCGACCAGCTTCGGCTGGCGGGGCTCGAATTCGGCACTCCCGTCCACCGCATGGCGGTCTACCCCAAGACCAAGGCCGACCTCGACAAGCTCACCGCCGCCCTCGCCCGCATCACCGAGGAGGACCCGAGCCTCCAGCTCACCAGGGACGCCGGCACCAACGAGATGCTGTTGGGCGGACTCGGCGACGTACACGTCGACATCGCCGTCGAGAGGATGAAGCGCAAATTCGGCGTGGAAGTCCAGCTCGAGATCCCCAAGGTCGCCTACCACGAGACGATTTCGATGCCGACCAAGGTCGAGTACCGGCACAAGAAACAGTCCGGCGGACACGGCCAGTTCGGGCACGTCTGGCTCGAGATACAGCCTCTGGACCGGGGCTCGGGCTTCGAGTTCGACAATAAGGTTGTCGGAGGCTCCGTGCCCAGGGAGTACATCCCGTCCGTCGAGAAGGGGTGCAAGCAGGCCATCGAAGACGGCGTCCTGGCCGGCTACCCCGTCGTCGACCTGAAGGCGACCCTCGTCGACGGCAAGTACCATCCGGTAGACTCCTCCGGCGTCTCCTTCGAGATCGCGGGCAACCACGCCCTGTCCGACGGCATCCGGCAGGCCGACCCGACGCTGCTGGAGCCGGTCATGCTCGCGCGCATCACCGTCCCCGAGTCCGATACCGGCGACGTCATGGGCGACCTCAACGGCAAGCGCGCCCGGATACTGGGGATGTTGCCCAACGGCGACGGCACCACCACGGTCGAGGCCGAGGTACCGCAGATCGAGATGCTCCGCTACGCGACCGAGCTGCGCTCCCAGACCCAGGGCCGCGGGACCTTCACCATCGACTTCCACCACTACGACGAGGTGCCGCGCCACCTCGTACAGCGCGTCGTCGACCAGACCCAGGAGCAGAAAGAGCGCGCCGAGTCCCGCGCCTGATCGGCCCCGACCAAGCGCCGGCTAACGCGGCCAGGGTAGGGTCCGCGAGGTAGCCAAGCCGGCTCCAGGGCCTGGCGCCTATCGCGACTTGGTGTCCTGAATCAGAGATTCGCGGAAGCGGTTCTGAGAGCAAGCTGTTCCCTCTCCCTTCGACGGGAGAGGGCTGGGGTGATGGTGACGGCTATCCATGACGCGTCGTCCAGAGCTGCTCGCCTTCGTCGGTGATCTCGCCGCTGGGCCGCAGCCCGATGTGTGCCGCGACGCGACCGGACGCGACGTTATAGGGATGTATGGCGGCCCGAAGCTCTGAGACCCCGCAGTGCTCACGTATCCAGGCCGTCGCGCGTCGACCGGCCTCGGTCGCGTATCCCCGACTCTGAAATGGAGTCCCGACCACCCAGGCCAGATCGGCGCGTCCCTCCCGGACACCCGCCTGAACGTGGCCGACGGCTTGCCCGACGACCTGAGGCGAAGAGTCCAATTCAGCCACAGCTCGTCCCCGTCGGGCGAGCGGCGGCCTTCCCAGACACGGATCCTCTCTCGAAGGTCGTCTGCGCTCGCGGGGGGCCCGTTCCCCGTGAACCGACGTAGCGCGGCGTCTCGCAGAAGCCCGGAGAGGTCGCACGCATCGTCCCGCACCATGGGACTGAGGACCAGCCGGTCGGACTGGAGCGTCCACGCTTCGTCTTCGGGAACTTCGATCATCTCTTCGCCGCTCGGCATCCTCAGGTGCACCCGAGGCTGCCGGGGCCACCTCCCGTGCCAAACTGCGGTTGTGACGTGGAGACGTAAAGGCATTGGCCGCAAACGCCCTGAACGCCGCGATGATCGCCCTCTCCGCCATCGACGCGCAGCGGGCTCGCACAACCCGTTCACCCCGAGTAGCGCCGCTGCTTCAGCGGCGCGTATCGAGGGGCGCACAGGGTCTCAGCAAACGTGAACAGTTACCCGTTGGAAGACATCCTGGATTCGCGTAGAGGCGGGCCTGGAACCCGCCTCTACGTCTTCGGTTTCGACCTGTCTGGCCGGACTGGCGACTAAGCGCCGCTTCGGCGGGCGGTCATGATCCAGCCCGCGGTCAGCAGTGCCACCGAGCCGAGCAGCAGCGCGATGAGCGCCACACCCGGCAGGGACAGCCCGCCCGTCGGCGGCGTCAGCGTGTCCCTCGGTAGCAGGTGACCGTACATCTCCTGCACCGCATCGTACGTTGCCTGGTCGACTACGGCCGTGAATGACGAGAAGCTGCTGATCGACGCCGTCAGCGTCGCGCCGCCCGTCTCGTCGTTCATCGTCAGCGTCGCCGGGACCGAAGTCCACGCGTCGTCCGCGCTGGCGCGCGTCAGAACCATCAGGCCGCCCATCTCCGCCAGCTTGGCCAACAGGAACTCGCCGCCAAGCGCCTCGACCTGCTCGGCCGTCAGGTGGAACGTCAGCGTGGCCGGGGTGTCGAGCTCGACGCCAGTCTCCAGCATGTCCTCGGAGTCGAATATCAGCACCGAGACGCACGGGAAGGTCACGTCGGCCTTCGCGCCCCCGTACGTGCAGCCGTCCTCGGACTCGAAGTTGACCTGGTACGGGTCTGACCGGGAGCCAGCCGGGAACTCGAGGGTCGCACGGCCGTCGGCGGACATCAGCGTCGTCGCCGTCGAGGTCGAGACCATGGCTGTCGGCGGAATCGGGGTCGGAGTCGGCGTCATCGTCGCGAACGGCGAGAGTCCGTCCTCCTCGTCGCTCTCAGTCGAGGCTATCACCGCCTCGGAAGCGCTGTTCGCCATGTTCGTCGCGCTGACGCGGAATTGGTAGTCGGTACCGGGCCTCAGGCGCCGGACAGTTGTCGACGTACCGGACGCGTCCTGCTCGCCGGCACCGTCCCAGTTGCCCACGCCGCGCGAGATCCGCGACGTCCACTGGACCTTGTAGCCGGCCGCTCCGTCGAGGGCGTTCCAGGAGACGACCGCGAGGGTCTCCTTGGCCCTGACCTTGACGTTCTCGACCAGGTCGGGCTCCACGGACTCGTCGTCCTCGATCTTCAGCGTCACGTCGGACGGGTTGTACGCGCCGCTGCCGCCGCCCTGCACCGCGCCGGACACGGTGACGTTGTCGTTTTTCCGACGTCGTTGTCGTCGGCGGGGGTGATCGTTGCCGTATTGCTCTCGGTCTTGCCCGCCGGGATGGTCAGCGTGGCCTTGTCCGCGCTGGCCCCTTCAGACACGGTAAGCGTCACTTCGGTCTTGAGCTTCGAGGGCTTGTCCAGCGTCGCCTTGACGGTGACTGTGGCGTCCTCGAGTGTCGAGGTCGCGGACTGCACAAGCGTAACCTGCGCGCGCTGATCCGCGGCCTTGAGGCCGCCGTACTTCAGCACCGGGTACTGCCAGTCGTCGCCGAAGTCCCACGGGTCCTGGGGCGTGGTGGTAGTTGGGTCGAGGGCCAAGTTCCACTCGCCGAAGATATCGGTGGTCGTGCCGTAGCCGGTGGGGAACTGCAGCGCGACGGTGCTCATGCCCTTGCCTGCGTTGTTCGCCGTGGTGGTGGCTATGCCCGAGGTATCGGCGTCCCAGTAGCTGGCGACCGCGTTATCATTACCGCTGCCCTTCAGTCCGCCCTGAGTGGCGGTACCGTCGGCGTCAGCGGTTGCAGTGACGCCTCCCGTCGAGTAGCTGGGGGTTATGACTCCATTGCCAATGCCCACCAGGCCGCCGGCGGTGGCGACGCCATTGGTGCCTGGCGCAGTCGCGGCTACGTCACCGGTGGCGTAGCTGGCCATTACGGTTCCAGCGGAATTGCCCACCAGTCCGCCGGCAATAGCGTCCTCATTTTCGGAAGCCGTGGCCGAAACGTCTCCGGTGGCATAGCTGGCTGCGATAGCGCCAGAGTTGTCGCCAACGAAGCCACCCGCATAGGACGAGCCCTCGCTGACGGTTACGTCTACAGCGACGTTGCTGCCGACCAAGCCGCCGACGTCGCTAGCGGAAAAGGCTTCGCGGCGGGTGACGGTGATCTGCCCCTTGGCGTAGCTGTCCGATACGTTCCCGCGGTTCACTCCTGCCAAGCCGCCAACGGATATGTTTACAGCAAAGTCATTCGTCACGGTGACGCTTACGCCAGTGAGGCCCAGGTTCCTGACTACGGCGGCACCGTCGAGCTCGCCAAACAATCCTACGTTGATCACGGAGTCCGTGTTGATGGTCATGTTGGCGATGATGTGGTCGTTGCCGTCGAATACCCCCAATATAGAATCCTATGGGGCCCCCTTTTCGTGCCCTCCAGGTCCACGTCCGCCATCACCTCGTAGCCTTCACAGGTGTTCGGGTTCACCGTCGCGCACGCCCGGTCTGTATCTGGGAAGGCGGCTTCGTAGGCGGTCTGGTCGGCGCCGCTACTATCCGCCACTCCATTGCCGTCCTCGTCGTACCGGACGGCGTCGAGCTGGGCGGCAGTGGTGATGTTTGATCAGATTCGGATCGTCATCTGTCGCCTGCGCCTGGGCGGTTGGCGAGTCTGTGGAGACGCCGAAGGCGATCGCGACTACAAGCGCGGCTATCAGAACTGCGGCAATGCTCAACAGGCTCGGGATCGAGTGTGATTTCATCTCAGGCAATCTCCTGAACGGTCCTGACGGGGCTGCACATCCTAGAGTACCCATGCCAAGATTTACATTGCAGATTTACATTGCAATATGTTTAGGGGCCACGGACATGCTCGTATTGGAGATGGCCTCGTCTCGTCACGAGTATTTTCGTACCTGAGGGGCCACGCGTGAGGCGGTGGACAAGGGCCGAGAAACGGGCTCCCACCCGGCGCCTCTGTGATAAACTTGGCCCCCTGAACCGCCACCAAGGAGAACTTACATGAGAGTCTGCCGTTACCTCGCACCCGGGGCCCACGCGCCCGCTGTTGGCATCATCACCGGCGCGACCGTCGCCGAAATCCCGGCCGCCGGTCAGGACCTCGGCGTCCTGCTGCTGCTCAGGCCGGCGGAGATCGAGCGGCTCCACCACTCGGCCGGGACCTACCACGACCTCGACTCCCTGAAGCTGCTGCCGCCCGTCGGCAGGCCCGGCAAGCTCCTCATGCTCGCCGCCAACTACCACCCGACCGACGCCCGCCGGGAGATCGACCTCGACGTCGAGACCCCCCAGTTCTTCATCAAGCCCTCCACCGCGCTGCTCGCCCACGACGAGACGATCCCGCACAACCCCATCGTGGGAGGCCAGATTGAGGAGATAGAGCTGGGCGCCGTCATCGGCAGGCCCGGCAAGAACATCAGCCGGGAAAACGCCTTCGACCACATCTTCGGCTTCACCATCGTCAACGACGTCTCCGCCCGCTCCCTGCGCTTCTCCGACCAACGCTCCAACCCCGACCGCGTCCACTGGTTCGACTGGCTCAACGGCAAGTGGCTCGACGGCTACTGCCCCATGGGGCCGTGGATCGTGCCGACCGAGTACTTCGACGACCCGGAACCCAACAACCTCAAGCTCACCACGAAGATCAACGGCGAGGTCGTCATAGACTCCAACACCAATCGCATGATCCACCCCATCGCCAACCAGATCGCCTACATATCGACGCTCTGCACTCTCGAGTCCGGCGACGTCATATCGACCGGAGTCGCGCTCGGCGCGTCCGGCGCCGAGGAGACGCTGCTCCAGCCCGGCGACGTCATCGAGGGCGAGGTTGAGGGAATAGGCACCCTTCGCAACACGGTGGGCAGCCCCGCCTGACGACTGCCCCGCCCGAGGAGAAATCGCCGCAAAGAGTAACTTCCGGAGCCACTACCCCAGAACAACCCGTTCACCCCGAGTAGCGCCGATGAAGCATCGGCGCTACTCGGGGGGCGCACAGGGTCTTCAACGGGACGGCGGCTGCGACCACGCCGCCCGAACGCGAGGTGTAAGACGATGAGAGCAGCGGTATACGCGGGCAACCGGAAATTCGACGTAAAGGATATCCCCACCCCCGAGCCGGGCCCCAACCAGATCCAGGTCCAGGTCAAATACAGCGCCATCTGCGGCACCGACGTGCACGCCTTCCTCTACGACCAGGTGCCGGCCGGCATCGTCATGGGCCACGAATACTGCGGCTCCGTCGCCAGGGTCGGCGCCGACGTCACCGGCTGGAAGGTCGGCGACCGGGTGATCGGGGGCGGCGGCACTCCCCCGCCCGGCACCGGCCCGGCCTTCGCCCTCGACCCACGCTACAAGTACCGCGAGGTCGGCTTCACAGCGCGTCCCCTGAGGGGCTACGCCGAGTACGTCATCATGGAGGACTGGGAGCCGCTGCTGATCCCGGACGGCGTCTCCGACGAGACCGCCTCGCTCTGCGAGCCGTGCGCCGTCGCCGTGAGGGCCGTCCGCCACTCCAACATCAAGCTGGGAGACAAGGTGGTCGTGCTGGGCGCCGGCCCCATCGGTCTGTTCTGCATCCAGGCGATCAGGGCGGCTGGCGCCAGCGCGGTCTACGTCTCCGAGCCGGCGGCGGTCCGGGCCGAGGCCGCGCTGAACGTGGGCGCCGACCTCGTGCTGGACCCCACGAGCGAGGACATCGTCGCGAGGCTCGAGGAGCTCACCGGAGGCGTCGGCCCTGACCTCGTCTTCGACTGCGCCGGCGCCAGGCCCACCCTCGACCAGGCGATGAACATCGTACGGCGCGACGGACAGGTCATGCTCGTCGCCGTCGCCTGGGAGGAGACGCCGCTGCTGCCCGTAGACTGGATGTCCCGGGAAGTATCCATCCAGTCCACCTGGGGCGCTCGGCACGAGGACTGGCAGATCGCCCTGGAGCTGTTCCGCACCGGCAAGATCACGGTCGGCCCGATGCTCACCGACTCCAGCTTCATCGCGATGGACGACATCCAGGACGCGTTCGAGTCCCTGTTCCGGCCCACGACCCAGCTTCAGATGGTCGTAACGCCGGGCGCGTAACGCCGGCGGCGACGTAGCCCGCGCGGGTGTTTCGGGGCCCTTCTCCCCTCGCGGGAGAAGGCTGGGATGAGGGGGTCGAAAGAATCGCCCTCTCCTCAATCCTCTCCCATTGAGGGGAGGCGGCGATGGAGGATGACCTGTGAGACACCCTCTAAGCTAAGAGGGGACGCCCTCCGCGGCCAGCAGGTCGTGAAGGCGTACCAGCGTCTCGCTGTTCTCGTCCAGCGAAAAGCCGTCGACCCGGTACTCGGCCTTCAGGCTCATGCTGTCCACGGCCCCCAGGTCCGCAGACCTCTTCACCATCTCTCGCTCCTCGTCGACCGTCGGCAGCAGGTTGCGTCTCGCCCGGCGCGACATCGCGGCGACGAGGCCGTACCCGCCCCAGCTCGATACGCTGGCTATGACGAGCTCGTCAGTGGTCGTCACGCACGCCTTCTCGACCAGCGTCGGCACCCCGGGCACGTGCGCCTTCAGGTTGCCTAGCCCGATCTCGTTGCCGCCGTCGCCGATCCCGACCGTGGCCGTGCGGCACGTGAACAGGCGGTCGATCCGCGCCGTGTAGTCGGTGATGTCCAGGTTGCGCATGTTCCGGTACAGGCCCTCGGCGGTGGGGCCGCACCGCTCGATCGCTATGAGCAGCGACGGCTCGTGCTCCGCGAGCAGGTCGGCAGCGAACGCTCCGCTCGCCTCGTCGTCGGCGATCGGGAAGTCCACGACGGCCTCCTCCGAGCCCAGGATTCCGGTCAGAACGGGCGCCGAGTACCGGTCCGTGACGTACACAACCCGGTTGCCCAACGCCTCCAGCGCCCTGCCTATTGCGACGGCGCCGGGGGGGCCGTCCGTCTCGGGGGCGGCGGCGGCGAGGATGTAGAAGCCGGTCGCGATCAGCACCGTCCCCGGGTTGTCGAGCACCAGCTCCGCGGCGCGGTCGCAGAAGTCGGCCGGCACGTGGGGGCGAAGCGCCGCGATGCCCCGGCGGTCACGGTCGAGAATGATGTCTTCGATGCTCATCGTAGGTCCAACTCCTAGCAGCGTCATACGGTGCGACTTGGAGGCGTCAATAGAAGGACTGGGCCGTCGCCGCGGACCGCTAGAGGACGGAGAGGTCTTCGTCGCGGGCGTCGGTGATGAACATGTGCCCCGGCGCGTGCGTGATCATCAGCGGCGGCTTCGAGCTCATCGCCACGGCCTGCGGAGTGACCCCACAGGCCCAGAAGACCGGCACCTCGTCGTCGCGCACCTCCACCGGGTCGCCCATGTCGGAGCGGTTGATATCCTGGATGCCGATGGCGGCCGGATCGCCGACGTGGACGGGAGAGCCGTGCACCGCCGGGAACCGCGTCGTCACCTGCACGGCCCTGATTACCTTCTCCGTCGGTATGGGCCGCATCGAGACGACCATCGGGCCAGAGAACGCGCCGGCGGACGCGGTCTCGATGTTGGTGATGAACATCGAGACGTTGACCCCCTGGTCGACGTGGCGCAGGGGGATGCCGGCGTTGATCAGCGCGTTGTCGAACGTGAAGCTGCACCCCAGCAGGAACGACACCATGTCGCCCTGCCAGTAGTCGGCGATGTCGGTCACCTCCGCCTCGAGCTCGCCGTAGCGGTAGACGCGGTACCGTGGCAGGTCGTACCGCAGGTCGGCGCCGGGCGCGAACACTTTGGGTTCGGCCGATCCGGCGTCTACCACCTCGAGCAGCGGGCACGGCTTCGGGTTACGCTGGCAGAACAGCAGGAAGTCGAACGCCAGGTCGCCGGGGAGGATGACCAGGTTGGCCTGCACGTGGCCGGGGGCCATGCCGGGCGTGAAGGTGTCGATCTCCCCGGAGCGCATGAGCGCCCGCAGCTCAGCCGGGCTGGAGGGTACTGCCGATATCTGCATGATGCGGGTACATTATTACGCCGCGCCGTCCGCCGTCAACCTCAGCCGCCGCTCTGCTCGCGGGCTCGCCGCTGCAGCTCGTAGAGCTTGTTGATCGCCTCCAGGGGCGTCATCGAAGATACGTCCAGCGCCAGCAGCTCCTTCAGCGCCTCCGGCGTCGTCGTCATCAACGGAAGCTGCCGCGCGGGCGCCCTTGCGCGCCCGGCACGGCGCCGGCCCGCGCCGTCGGCCCCTTGAGTACCGGCGGCGCTCTCCAGCTCGCCGAGTACCTCCCAGGCGCGGTTCACCACGGCCCCTGGCATCCCCGCCAGGCGGGCGACGTATATGCCGTAGCTGCGGTCGGCCCCGCCGGGCACGATGCGCCGCAGGAACACGACCTCGCCCTTGTCCTCCGTCACGGCCACGTTGTAGTTTCGCGCCCGAGGCAGGACATCGGCCAGCTCCGTCAGCTCGTGGTAGTGTGTGGCGAACAGGGTCTTGGCGCCCAGGCGCGGATGATTGTGGACGTACTCGGCCACCCCGCGCGCGATGGCAAGCCCGTCGTACGTGCTGGTGCCGCGTCCGATCTCGTCCAGGATCACCAGCGACCGGGACGTGGCGTGGTTCAGGATCGCCGCCGTCTCGACCATCTCCACCATGAACGTCGATTGACCGACCGCGAGGTCGTCCTGCAGGCCAACTCGCGTGAAAATCCTGTCGACGAGGCCTACTGAGGCGGACGCGGCGGGGACGAAGCTGCCGATCTGGGCCATCAGGGTGATGAGAGCGACCTGCCTGATGTAGGTCGACTTGCCCGCCATGTTGGGCCCCGTCAGCACGATGAGCTGCTCGCCTCCGCTCGACATCTTCGTGTCGTTGGGAACGAAGGAGCCGGGCGGCAGGGTCCGCTCGACGACCGGGTGGCGTCCCTCGCTGATCTCGAGAGCGTCGCCGTCGTCCAGCTTCGGGCGGACGTAGCCGTGCTGGCCGGCCACCTCCGCGAGGCCGCAGAAGACATCCGCCCGCGCCACCGCACCCGCCGTCCTCAGAACGGACGCGGCGGAGCCGGCGAGCTGGCCGCACACCTGCCTGAACAGCGACGCCTCCAGGTCCGCGACGCGCTCCTGGGCGTTCATGACGAGCGATTCGTACTCTTTCATCTCCGGCGTGATGAAGCGCTCGCCGCCTACCAGGGTCTGCCGTCGGACGTACTCCTCCGGGACGCGGTCCAGGTTGGCCTTGCTTATCTCTATGTAGTAGCCGAATACCCTGTTGTAGCCGACCTTCAGGTTCTTGATCCCGGTCCGCTTGCGCTCGGTCGGCTCCAGCGCGGCGATGTAGTCCTGCGCCTCCCGCGACGAGCTCCGGAGCGCGTCCAGTTCGGGCGAGAAGCCGTCCCGGATGACCCCGCCGTCGCCGATCGTGGGCGGCGGATCGTCGCCTATCGCGCGGCGGACCAGGCCGGAGACGTCGGCGTTGTCCTCGATCCGCTCGGCCAGCCACGCGACCTCCGGCGCGTCGTCGTCCTCGGTCATGATCCCTCGGAGCTGGGGCGCCGCCTCGACGCTCGCGGCAAGCCCGACCAGGTCCCTGGGCGTGGCAACGCCGCCGCGCACTCGATTGACGAGGCGCTCGATGTCCGAGACCCGGTCGAGCACCGACGAGACGCGGGCGCGGCGGAGGGCGCTCCGGCGGAACCACGAGACGGCGTCCAATCTCTCCTCCAGCCGGGCCACGTCGAGCAGCGGCTGACCCACCCAACGCCTCAGCAGCCGGCCACCCATCGACGTCCTGGTGCGGTCGAGCACCGAGAGCAGGGAGGCCGACCGATCGCCCCACCTGCCGCCTTCGAACAGCTCCAGGTTTCTACGCGTCTGGGCGTCGAGCACCATGTAGGCGTCGGTGAAGTACGTGTAGAGGCTGGTGACCTGGGAAAGAGCCGCGCCGTGGTGTCTTCCCAGGTAGTCGACGATGGCCCCGGCCGCGCGGACCGCCAGCGGCAGGCCGTCGCAGCCGAACGCCTCCAGCGACGCGACGCCGAAGTGGCCCAGCAGCGTCTCGGTCGCCCACTCCAGGTCGAACGCGTCGGCCTCCAGCGGGGTGACGCCCGTGTCGGTCAGCGAGGCCGTCGGCTCCTGCCGCTCCGGTACGAGCAGCTCCGACGGCGCCAGCCGGACCAGCTCCACGTCCAGGTGGGCTATCGGGAACTGGCTGACGGCGAACTCGCTCGTCGTGATATCGACGTAGGCGAGGCCTGCGTGTTGCTCGTCGACCACGGCCGCGGCCAGATAGTTGTTCGCCCCACCCTCGAGCAGGGCGTCCTCGATCACGGTGCCGGCCGTGACCACCCGAACGACCGCACGGTCGACGAGGCCCTTGGACTGGGCCGGATCGCTCGTCTGCTCGCAGATGGCGACCTTGTGGCCTTTCTTGATGAGCCGGGCCAGGTACGGCTCGAGCGAGTGGTACGGAATGCCGGCGAGGGGGACGCGCGGGCCGCGGCCCATCTCACGCGAGGTCAGGGCGATCTCAAGCTCCCGCGAGACGAGACGGGCGTCTTCGTCGAAGGTCTCATAGAAGTCGCCCATCCGAAAGAGCAGGATGGCGTCTTCGTGCTCCTTCTTTATGCGGAGGTACTGCCGTCTGGCGGGGGTCGTCAATGCGTTGTCCGGGAAGCGTAGGCGGCTGGGTATGGCCACATTCTACGCGAGCGGCCCAGCTCAGGGAACCGCCGAGAACGCTCCGCCTGGGTTCACAGTCGATGACCTCACAGCCGTTCACTCCGAGTAGCGCCGATGCTTCATCGACGCGTATCGAGGGGCCCACACAGGGTCTCACCAACCGCGAATGGTTACAGCGCGCCCGCCGAGGCAGCGGGTCCCGAAGACGCGCGAGGCTAGTCCTGCTTCCAGAAACGCTCTTCTTCGACCTTGTAGCCCTGCGGCTTGAGCTTGTCCTTGACATCCTCGATCATGTCGGGGTGGCCGCAGGCGTAGACCAGCGTGTCCTCCGGGGTCAGGCCGAACTGGTCGACGTACTTCTCGACGATGTTGTTGACGCGGCCGGTCTCTCCGGTCCAGCCGGCGTTCTGCTCCTCGGTCGGACGGCTGACCGTGGGAACATAGGTGATCTTGTCCGGGTGCTCGGCCGCCAGCCGCTCCAGCTCGTCCAGGTAGGTGAACTCGTCGTGGTAGCTGGCGCCCTGCAGCACGTAGAAGTGGTACCCCTCGTTGCCCTTGTGCAGGTAGTCGCGGAGGAAGCTGATGTAGGGGACGACGCCGGTGACGGTCGCCACGAGCAGATGGTTGGTCAGCTTGGGCTTGAAGACGAATATCCCCTTGGCCCGTGGCCGCATCGTCATCGTGTCGCCTTCGTGAAGGTCCCATATGAGCGGGGTAAGGTTGCCGTCAGGCGGCGGCACGAGCTCGACGAACAGCTCGATCTCCTCCTCGTGGGGGGCCGAAGAGATCGAGTACGCGCGCTCGATGCCATCTCTTCCGATGGTGCAGTACTGCCCCGCCTTGAAGGTGAAGCCCTCGGGCCGGGAGATCCACACCAGCAGCAGCTCGTCCGTGATGTCCACGCGCCTGAGAACTCTGGTTTCGGCAAGCTTGGGGGCCGGTGGCCGGCGTCTAACGGTCGTCAATTTCGAGTCGCCTCCTATCGGACTTATGATGCCACAAACGCGTCGCCGTTTGAAAGCGACCGCCCCGCCATGCGACAGGCACACCGCGTTTGCAGGATATAGAATGCGCTGGGCGGCCAGGTGGACGCTGGCGTGAGTCCATCGCGTCCACCGAGAAAGGCCGCGGACGGCCGCCAGATTGGAGTTCGTCAAATGAAGGGCCTCGCAAACATCGGCTCCAGGATGGAGCTATTCGTCGACGACTGGCTGATCGACCGGTTGGACGGCGCCGAGCGCGTCCTGCACAGCCCCGTCCCGCAAGACGTCGCGCTCGTGTGCGACGCCCCGTGGGAGGGCAACAGCTCCAAGCAGGTCACCGTGTTCGAGGACGGCGGCCTGTACCGGATGTACTACCGCGGCAGCCAGGTCGACTACACGCCCGGCGAGATGACCAACCGCCACCAGGTGACCTGCTACGCCGAGAGCGCCGACGGCATACGCTGGGAGAAGCCGTCGCTCGGCCTGGTGGAGTTCGACGGCTCGACCGACAACAACATCGTCTGGGACGGGCCGGGCAGCCACAACTTCATGCCGTTCAAGGACGACAACCCGAACCGCGAGGCCGACGCCCTGTACAAGGCGGTGGGCGGCGTGCGCGGCGGGCTCTACGCGTTCAAGTCGGCCGACGGGATTCGATGGTCCCTCATGACCAACGAGCGCGTGATCACGAAGGGCGCCTTCGACTCGCCGAACCTGGCGCTCTGGGACGCCGCCAGGGGCGAGTACAGGGAGTACCATCGCGACTTCCGCGACGGCGTGGACGAATGGGGCAACCGCAACGGGCGCGACATACGGACGTCGGCGTCCAAAGACTTCCTGTGCTGGCCCGCCCCGGAGTGGCTGAGGTACTCGCCGGGCCGCGTCGGCCAACTCTACACCAACCAGGTCCTCCCGTACTACCGCGCGCCGCACATCCTGCTCGGCTTCCCGACCAGGTACACCGACAGGGGTTGGGCCGAGTCGACGAAGGCGCTGCCGCAGATCGAGTACCGCAGGGTCCGCGGCAGCAGGTCGCAGCGCGAGGGCACCGCGATGACCGACGGCATGTTCATGTCGAGCCGCGACGGGCTCAACTTCGACATCTGGCCCGAGGCGTTCATCAGACCCGGTCTGCGGCTCAAGGAGAACTGGTTCTACGGCGACAACTACCAGGGGCACGGCCTGGTCGAGACGGCCTCCCACGTCGCGGGCGCGGCCGACGAGCTGTCCGTGTACGTGACCGAGGCGACGTTCCTCGACTACACCGTCGCCAGGTTCAGGCGGTTCACGCTGCGCGTCGACGGCTTCGTCTCGGTGCGCGCCAGGCTCAGCGGTGGTCAGCTCGTGACGAGGCCGATCGTCTTCGACGGCGGCGAGCTCGCCCTCAACTTCTCCAGCTCGGCGGGCGGGGGCATTCGCGTGGAGGTGCAGGACAGGACCGGGTACGCCATCCCCGGGTTCGGTCTGGAGGACTGCCACGACCTGTTCGGGGACGACCTGGAGCGCGTCGTGTCCTGGCGCGGCGGCGGCGACATTTCGACCTTGGCCGGCCAACCGGTCAGGCTACGCTTCGAGCTTCGAGACGCCGACCTCTACTCGCTCCGCTTCCGGAGCCCTGAGTGAGACGCGATGGCTGAGTGGCAGATCAGGCTGACCGCGGACCGGACGGAGCTGCTGGCCTACCTGAACGAGGACCGGCCGTATGCGGCACTCGCGATCGGCGACCTGGAGCCACGTCTCTTTCCCATGAGCACCTTCGCCGTGGCGGAGGCTGACGGCTACATCGGGGCGCTGGCGCTGCACTTCCGCGGCATCACGCCGTCGCCGCTGCAGCTTATGGGCGACAACGACGGGCTGCGAGCGATCATGACCGAGCAAACGTGTCCCGAGAGCACCTGTGTTGTCGGGAAGCCGGAACACGTCGCGGTCGTCAAGGAGCTCTACGACTGGGGCAGGCCGGGGCTGATGCTGCGCATGGCCATGCGCGGCGAGGCCTTCCGCGACGAGGGCGGCGGTTGCGTGCGGCTCGCGACTTCCCACCTGGAGAGTCTGTCAAACCTCTACAGCCACGGTGGAGTCAACTCGTTCAACGCCGAACATCTGGAGCACAACGTCTTCTACGGGGTCTTCGAGGAAGGGCAGCTCGTCGCGGCGGCAGGAACGCACTTGGTCAGCCGGACCTACGGCGTGGCGGCCGTGGGAAGCGTATACACGACGCCGAGGTGTCGAGGACGAGGCTACGGCACAGCGACGCCGAGCGCCGTCGTAGGCAATCTCGTGCGTCAGGGAATCCAGGACATCGTCCTGACGGTCGGACGGGAGAACGACGGCGCGATCCGAATCTACGAGCGCCTCGGGTTCCGGGTGCACTGTCCCATCGTTGCCGGGCCGACCAGCCGCGTTCCTCGATCATCCCATTGACTGAATGGCAGCCCGCCCCAAATCCACCGGCTAAATGAGTGGGAGACCTCGTTGGAGCCCGCCGCGAAGGGGGCTAAGATGGTTGTTGAAAGGACAAAGCCATCACCAACGAGGTGCACCCATTATGCGGCAAGGAGTTCTGCCGTTCCAGTACGTCGAGGAGAGAAGTTCGACAGGTATGACGGCCATGGCGGGTCTGGGAGTCTACCTGGACCTGTTCGAGGCAGTTGGCCTGAGAGAGTCGGTGGACCGTCACGTGGGCGTGAGGAGTGAGGCGCAGGGCTGGACGGACAGCCAGGTGGTGACCTCGTTGATAGTGCTGAACCTGGTGGGCGGGGAGTCGGTGGGCGACCTTCGGATACTGGAGAAGGATGCTGGGTTGTGTAGGATGTTGAGTATGGCCGAGCGTCACGGGATGCCCGGTAGAGAGCGAAGGGCGCTTCGGAGGGGGTGGCGCACCGAGCGTCGTCGGAATGTCCCGCCGCCTTCGTCAGTGTTCCGCTACCTGTCTAGCTTCCATGACGAACAGGAGGAGGCCAAGCGTGAGCCCCACAAGGCGTTCATACCCGCTGCGACCGATGCTCTGGTTGGTCTGAGGAGGGTGAATGCGGAGACGATAGGCTTCGTTCAGAGCCATGCTGGGCATAAACAAGCAACGTTGGGTATGGACGCGACGCTGATCGAGACCCACAAGAGGCAGGCGAGCTATTGCTACGACAAGTACAGGGCGTATCAGCCTCTGACGACGTACTGCGCCGAAGCCGACCAGATTGTGCACTCGGAGTTTCGAGACGGCAATGTACCTGCGGGCCGCCAGCAGCTTCGGGTGCTGCGGGAGTCATTGGAGTATCTGCCCAGAGGAGTCGAAGAGGTGCTGCTGAGGTCTGACACGGCGGGTTACCAGCGGGAGTTGCTGCGGTACTGCGCCGAGGGCAGAAACGAACGCTTCGGGGTGATCGAGTTCGCCGTCGGCGCCGATGTTACGCCGGAGTTGAAGCGGGCGATCGACTCTGTGCCGGAGGGCGATTGGCATGAACTCAAACAGAGTGTGGTGGGCCATGAGTTGGAAACGGGACAACAGTGGGCGGAGGTGAACTTCGTACCCAACTGGATAGGTCACAAAAAGAGTAGTCCTGAGTACCGTTTCATAGCGATCAGAAAGTTGCTGCGCAAGCCGCCTATGCCAGGGATGGAGGCTCACCTGCAGTTGTCGGTCCCCGTCATGGAGATGTCGGGGCGAGGGTGGTACAAGGTCACAGCATTGGTGACCAACCGTATGGCAAGTCGCCATTGGCGACGGAACCACAGGAGTGCGCACGCAAGCTGCAGCAATCCGATGTAGTTCGACGCCTTTTTGTCGTAGCGTACCAGAACAGCACGGCACTTGGAGAGCCATGCTAGAGTCCGTTCCACAACCCACCGGCGCGCAGGATACCGCTTGCGCCCAGAACCGTCCAACTTCTCCTCGCCGATGCGTCGGATGTGTGGCCGATAGCCGTGTCTGGCGACGGCTCGACGACCCGAAGGATTGACATACCCCTTGTCCAAGCACAGGTGCTGTGGGTCATCCTCGGTGAGTTGCGGTCGTTCGACCACAATCGTCTCCAGGGTCTCATCCAACAACGTGGCGTCGTGGGCGTTGGCTCCGGCAACCACAATGCTCAATGGGCCGCCCTGTCCTTCCACAAGCAGGCTCCGCTTGCTGCCAGCCTTGCCGCGATCCGTTGGGTTGGGTCCAATCAGGTCCCCCCATAACGTGCCTTGCCCATGGCCCCGTCTGCCGCCTGCCATTCCCAGTCCACGCCGCCCAACTCTTCGCACTGTTCCACCAAGGCTCTCCATATTCGGCGCAAGACACCCAGTTCCACCCACCGTTGAAAGGTGCGATGGATTGTGCTGTCGTCCCCCAGTTCTTTCGGCAATCGGTTCCATTGGCACCCGCTGCGCAAACGGAAAATGATGCCGTTGAGCATCTGTCTGGGGTCAGCCCGCTTGCGGCCTCTGTCTTTGGGAGGGTCTGCCTCCAAGATGATAGGCCCAATGAGTTCCCAAAGCTCGTCCGATGCTTCCCATATGGTTCCCAAGCCCTCTTGGTGAAGTTCCTCCAAATGTGTTTGGAGAAACCCATACGAATCACCTCATAAACCGCTCAAGCCATTTGTGCGTTATGATTTTGAGATAGTTTCTTAGCTGGACTTTGTACAAAGTATAGACAAGTGACGGGAACAGGGTAAGCTAACAAGACCAACCCACTACGAAAGGTCTCGTTATGCTCACCCTGCCCGATGCCATTATACCCTTGCTCAAGCCATTCAAGGTGATGTTTCAGGCCAAGACATGGTCGAAGGCCCAGGTGCTCCTAATTGGGGCAATCTTGGCGACGCGCAAGCGGACGGTCACCTCGGCGCTCCGCGTCATGGGGCTCAGCGACGACACGAGCTTTGCCCGTTACCACCACGTTCTCAACCGTGCCGGGTGGTCACCCCTCCGGTTGGCACACTGCCTGCTGTTGCTCTTGGTACAACACCTCGATCAGGGCGATGGGCCACTGGTGTTTGGGATCGACGAGACCCTGGAGCGGCGACGTGGCAAGCAGATCAAGGCCAAGGGGATATATCGCGACGCAGTGCGCTCCAGCGGGAGTCATTTCGTCAAGGCATCCGGCCTGCGTTGGGTGAGCTTGATGTGGCTGGCGCCCATACCCTGGGCACATCGGACATGGGCATTGCCTGTGCTGACTGCCCTGGCACCCTCGGAGCGATATTACCAGGAAATGGGTCGGACTCACAAAAAGCTCACCGATTGGGCGCGTCAGATGATCGTCCAACTCCGTCGTTGGCTACCTCACCGCACCCTAGTCATCGTAGCTGACAGCAGCTACGCTGTCCTAGACCTGCTGCACTTCTGTCAGTCCATGACTCACCCGGTCACTTTCATCACCCGGTTGCGTCTGGACGCCGCGCTCTACAAACCCGCTCCACCTCGACTGCCCGGACAGATTGGTCGTCCGCGCGTCAAAGGCGAACGATTGCCAACACTAAAACAACTCCTCGATCAACCGGCAGCCGCGTGGACTGCCGCGATGGTCCCCTGGTACGACGGTACCCCGCGCAGAGTGGAGATCGCCTCTCATACGGCGGTCTGGTATCACAAGGGCAAGGCTCCGGTTCCTATCCGTTGGGTCTTGATACGCGACCCGATGGGTGCGTTCCGGCCACAGGCTTTGTTGTGCACCGACCTCAACGCCGAACCCACCCGAATCATCGAATGGTTCGTGTTGCGATGGCAGCTGGAGGTCACCTTCCAGGAAGTCCGCACTCACCTGGGAGTGGAAACTCAACGCCAATGGTCTGACCTGGCCATCGCCCGCACCACACCGGCGCTCTTCGGGTTATTCTCATGGGTTACACTGGCAGCACATGCACTGGGCCGGGGCCAAGCCGTACCCGTCCGCTCAGCAGCCTGGTATCCCAAGTCCCTGCCCACCTTCTCCGATGCTATCGCTCTGGTCCGCCATCACCTGTGGTCCAACTCAGACGTTTTCGGCATATCGCCTGCTCAACCCAACATCCGAAAACTCCCTCGCCCTATGGTTGACCGCTTCATAGAATCGTTGTGCTATGCCGCCTGAATGTACAAAGTCCAGCTTAGTGCCCAGGAAGGGATTTGAACCCCCACTCCCTACCGGGAAGCGGATTTTAAGTCCGCCGCGTCTACCGTTCCGCCACCTGGGCCAGGAAACACCGGGCTCGCAACCTCCTTTATGGTACACCGTTCTCCCGGTCTTCTCTCTACACTGGAGCGATGTCGCAGCTCTTGCCCGCCTGGAATTTTCTTGCAGGACGCGGCCACCGAATGGTACAAGGCTGTAATCGGGGGCCGCAGATCGTCATCCGGCGGCCCATCGGCAGGACCTCATCGCTGACCACAGAACAACGCTCATCAGCAGTCCAGCGCGGCGCAGCGCAGTCGGCGCCGCGCCCGGGCCGCGCCGCCCCGCGTGGACGCCGATTCCGTCAGGCGCGATCGTCACGGCTGTTCGCCGGCCTGACGGGGCCGCGCGTCGGCTGCCTCACAGCGGTTGCCCGCCCGTGATTCCATCATGGTAGGCCGGGCATACGTCCCGGCCGTTTGCCTGCTGCTATTCGCGGCGGCGGCGGCGATGGTCCCCCAAGCCGCCTACGCGAACGGGCGCGCGGTCCGCCTCCAGACCCTGCAGGCGGGGCCATACGAGATCTCGGTAGGTACCGTCCCGAAGACACCCCAGATCGGTGTCTTCCACATGACGATGGCCATTGCGGACGCCTCCACGAAAGCCTACGTCCTAGACGCTGAGATCCGCATCACCGGCGTGGGACCGGACGGACCGGCGAACGAGATCGGCCCAATCACCCCGACTACAAGCGTACGGGACCCCGCGTTCTACGAGGCGAACCCGTCTGTAGACCGCGAAGGGAACTGGGTCTTCACGATTGCCGTCGCGGCCGAACTGGGCGAGGCCTCCGCCGATTTCGCCATCGACGTCCGGCAGGCGAACCCGCTGATCGGGGTCGTGACCTTCCTCGCCCTGGCCGCGTTTCTGGTCATCATAGGCCTGTCGGCGCGCGCCTACCTGCGGGAGCGGCGAGCCGGGGCCAAAGGGCGCTGACGCTCCGCGTCGCCTTCCGCGCGCGGCCCTAGTATTCTCGGCGGCGGGAGATTATGATACCAATGCCGCGTAACTACGCCTTGGCTTCCCGGGACGCGAAGGCGAGCGGCCTCACATCTCTTAGGAGTTTTGAATGCGGGCACTATTTTCAATCAAGCTGATCCTGCTGGCTCTCCTCGTGTCGGTCCCCCTGGTCGCATCGGTGGCCTGCGACAGCGGAGCCAAGGAGTTCAATCTGCAGATCCTCCGCGGGGCCCTCACCCTGAGCCCGGCCGTGATCAGGGTCGAGAACCACAGGGACGTTCTCCTCAATATGGACACGGACGAAGCCGGTACTCTGCGGATACCCGGCATTGAATTGGAAGAGCAGTTGGACCCCGCGAAGATCACTCCGGTGGAGTTCAACGCGGTCCAGATCGGCAGCTTCTCAGTGACCTGGCAGGGCGCAGGCGACGCAGCGCCGACCGAGGTCGCCAAACTGGACGTGTTCCCGGCCCGATGACCCCGGCGGATGCCGTCGCATAGGCTGGTTGCAGCGGCGGCCTTCGCGGTCGCCGTAGTTCTGGCGCCGACGACCGTGCTGGCGCACGGCTTCGGCGAACGTTACGACCTCCCGGTACCCCTCGACTACTTCCTCATCGGCGCGGCCGCCACAGTTGCGCTGTCGTTCGTGGCTATCGGCCTGTTCGTGCAGCGGCAGCCGACCGCCGACCGCTACCCTCGATTCAACCTCCTGGGGCCCTCCTGGTCTCGACGCATACTGACCGGCGTGGTGCTGCCTGTGCCGGCCAGGGCCGCAGTCGCCGCCGTGCACGCCGTTCTCGGCGCGTCGCTCGGAGTCGCTCTCCTGATTGGAGACGGCGACCGGGCGGACGGCCTTCTGACGGCGGGGTTCGCGGCGGCCCTGTTCCTCGCGCCGCCCGTGGCCGCCGCCGTCGTTACCGGGAAGGTGGTGACCGCCCCGCTCAAAGCGCTGTCGGTCACGCTCTTTGCCATTGTCGTCGCCGCCGCGTTCTTCGGGACCGACAAGCCCATAGAAAACCTCGCGCCGGCTTTCGTCTGGATCGGTTGGTGGGTCGGACTCGGCTACGCGGTCGCCCTGCTCGGAAACCTGTGGGCCCTCATCAACCCCTGGAAGATCGTCTACGAGTGGGCGGAGAAGCTTCTCGGCGTCGAGGACAACGGACCGGACGACGATGCGGACCGATACCCGGCCGATTGGGAGCTGTGGCCGGCGGCGATCCTGTTTCTGATCTTCGCGTGGCTGGAGAACGTCTACTCCGACTCTTCGATCCCCTTGACCCTGGGTATGCTGGTCCTGCTCTACTCGATCGTCACCTGGGCCGGCATGGTGGCCTTTGGCAAGCACCGGTGGCTCGCTCGAGGCGAGGCCTTCACCGTGTTGTTCGGGCTGTTCTCGCGGTTCTCCCCGACGGAAGCCAGGGTGACCGACGACGCCCTCTGCGATCGGTGTCCGCTCGACTGCGGCTCTACGGACGGCGACTGCGTCGACTGTTACCAGTGCTTCGAGCGCGCGGTCGACGCCGGCCAAGGCGAGCTTAACGTCAGGCCCTACGCGGTCGGGCTCGCCAGTCCCGTGCGTATGACGACTGCGGCCGGCGCGTTCGTCATCATCGCGCTGGCCAGCGTGACGTTCGACGGACTGACGGCCACGGAGATATGGACGACCGTCGTGACCGAGAGCTACGGCACCGTCACCGACGTCTTCGGACCGAGCGCTCTGGAGGTGATCAACACGGCGGGGCTGGTCCTCCTGCCGCTGTTGTTCGTTGGCGTCTACCTGCTGGTCGTTACGGGAGTCAGGCTGCTTTCGCGCGACCCCGGCTCCAACCTGGACGCCGCGAAGACGTTCGTCCTGTCGCTCGTGCCGATCGCCCTCGCGTACAACCTAGCGCACTTCATCTCGCTGTTGGTCATACAGGGGCAGAACCTGGTCCCCCTCGCGTCCGACCCGTTCGGCGTTGGATGGGACCTCTTCGGCACGTTTGACTACCGGATAGACACCGGTGTCATCGGGCCGCAGTTCGTGTGGTTCGTTTCCGTGGCGGCCATCATCATCGGCCACATCATCTCCGTATACGTGGCCCACGTCATCGCCGCCCGCAGAACGGCCGACAGGTCTCTCGCCCTGAAGGGCCAGTACCCGATGTTGGCTCTCATGGTCTTCTACACCACGACCAGCCTCTGGATAATCGCGCAGCCCATAGCCTCCTAGGGCTGACCCACCGGGACGCGGCTATCCGGAAGCGTACGGACGGCCGAAGCGCTCGGAGTGAACCATCTCCTCGAGCGCCTTGCGGCGTCGGCGCGTTCCGAGTATGTCGTCGGGCCGGTACCCGAACGGGAGCACGGTGATCAGCTTCAGCCGCTCCGGGACGCCGAGCAGCTCCTTGATCCCGCGGTTCTGGTCCTCGAAGGGCACCCCGACGAAGCAGGTGCCCAGACCTTCCGACCACGCCAATATCTCCATCTGCTGCAGGGCGCGCCCGGCGTCCAGCTCGGGAGAATCGGAGCCGTCCATCAGCACCGCTATTGCCAGCGGCGCGTCGGCCAGGAACCGTCCGCTGGTGGCGATGCGCCCCATCTCGGCTAGAACGCCGCGGTCCGTGACCACCACCAGATGCCACGGCTGCTGGTTGCGGGAGCTCGGCGCCCACCTCGCCGCCTCTAATATCCTCGTCACCACGTCGGCGGGGACCGGGTCCGGCTTGAACCTGCGTACCGTCAACCTCGTCTTCAGACACTCGTATACATCCACGCGGCCCTCCTATTCTAACTCTCTTGAGAAACGGTCTGCGGGTCGACGGCCCGGCCGGTCTCCGACGCTCTGTACGCGGCCAGGGTCGCCTGCAGCACCCTACGCCCGAAGTCGGCGTCCATATCCGGCTGGCCGCCGTCGAGGATCGAGTCCACAAAGCTGCGCGCCGCGCCCTTGAACCCCTCGATCCAGTCGGACGGGCATTCGATGTTCCTGGCGCCGTCCTCCGTCACGAGAACCACGGGCGCCATGTCGAGCCACTCGCCCGTGCACCGCGTCACCCAGACCGAGCCCCGCGAGCCCTGAATCTCGAAGAACTCGTCCAGCGGATAGTACTTCGATCTCATCGGCATCTCCGCCATGTAGGCGTAATCGAAGACCCCCAGGCAGTTTTTCTCCCGAAACTTCCAGGTAACGACCGCGGGCGCGTCGATCAGGTAGTCGTCCGTCCTGGTCACCATCCCGGAAACCAGCTCCGGAGCCCCGAGCCACCACATTGCGGTGGCGAACTTATGCCACCCGTCGTCGTACAGCGACCCGCCCGGGTTCGCCTCGGCGTCCCGCCTCCACTCGAAGGCGCCCGGCTCGATCCGCAACGCGCTGGCGTCCACCGTACGGGAGCCGCGGACCGTCCGTATCCGCAGCAGCGACGGCTCTCCGATAGCGCCCTGGTCGAGCAGCTCCCTGGCCCTGACGATCGGGGGGTAGTAGAGGAAGTTCTCGGTAACCCGATAGACCGTGCCCGCCCGGGCCGCCGCGGCGACGATCTCGTCGGCCTCCGCGACCGCGGCGGCCATCGGCTTCTGGCAGGAGACGTGCTTGCCGGCCTCCAGGGCCGCGACCGACTGGGCGGCGTGCAGGTGGGTCGGCGTGAGCAACTCGACCGCGTCGACGTCGGGGTCGGCCAGCACCTCCTCGTAGCTCCGGTACAGCTTGGGGTCGACACCCCACTCCCGCGCCCGGCGCCGGCAGCGCTCGAGGTCGGGGTCGCACAGCGCGACCACCTCACAGGCCTCGTGCTCGAGATATCCCGCCGCGTTCAGGGAGGAGATGCTTCCGCATCCAACGATGGCCAGCCTGACTTTATCCAAAGGACGACCTCCCAATCTTCACAAGCCGATCACTCGGAACAAGGCTACGTTCCGTCCATCCAAGACAAGACAACCGCGAACGGCTGCAGAATCCGTTCGGACGTTCCGGCACCTAATGTAATATGAACGACAACATGACGTCACGCCGCCTCCGGATGCCGGCCATTCGCCTACTATACATCGTCGCAGCGCTCGTCCTCGCAGCCGCCGGCTGCTCCGGCGGGGCATCAGCGACCCCGACGCCCGCCGCCACGCCGACCGTCGAGGCCACACCGGCGTCTCCCGAACCGACGCCGAGCGCCGCCGAGGAAGAGGAGTCCGACGCCGCCCCGGAGCTGGGAGGCATCAGCTCCTGGATCAACTCCGACCCGCTCACCATCGCCGGTCAGCGGGGCAAGATCGTGCTCGTCGACTTCTGGACCTACTCCTGCGTCAACTGCATCAGGACCCTCCCGTACCTCAAGGAGTGGCACGACAAGTACGCCGACCGCGGACTGGTGATCATCGGCGTCCACACCCCCGAGTTCGCGTTCGAGAGGGACCGGGACAACGTCCTCGCAGCGGTCGCCGAGTACGGGATCGAGTATCCGGTCGCGCAGGACAACGACGACGTCACCTGGGACGCTTTCAGCAACGCGTACTGGCCGGCCAAGTACCTGGTAGACGGTGAGGGCCGGATACGGTACCGCCACTTCGGCGAAGGGGCCTACGCTGAGACGGAGCAACAGATACGCGACCTTCTCGCCGAGCTCGGCAGCGACGTCGCTGGAGTCGATCCGAACATGTCGCCCGATCCGACCTTCGACAAGCGCGCCGTGAGCTGCTCCCGCTTCAGCAGCATGACGCGGGAGCTGTACGCGGGCTACGACCGCAACCGGTCCGCGCTCTTCTCGCCGACCGGACCGTACATCCTGCAGCCCGGCATAAACGGGCCTGTCGACGCCGTCATGGATTTCGAAGACCCCGGCAGGCACCAGAACCAGTACCTCTACGTCCACGGGACGTGGAAGGTCGGCTTCGAGAATCTGGTGCACGCGCGCCGGACCGAGAACTACGAGGACTACCTCGCCACGATCTTCTTCGCTCGCAGCGTCAACGCCGTCATGGAGAGCGCGAGCGGCGAGCCCTACCGCGTCAGGTTGACGATAGACGACAGGCCACTGGACTCGACCGAGGCGGGCGCCGACGTCGAGTGGGACGACGAGGGGAACAGCTTCGTCACCGTGGAGGAGTCGCGGCTCTACCGGGTCGTGCAGCTACCCGAGTTCAGCGACCACGAGCTGAAGATCAGCTCCAACTCGGACGACTTCACCGTTTTCGCGTACACCTTCGGCGCCTTCGCCTCGGGCGACGACGCCATCACCGCCGACTTCCGGCTCGAATGCCCGCCGGACGTGCTGTTCTCCACCGGATTTTGACCGGCTCGCCCGCGTCGAGCGGACGCCTTCGACCCCCGTCGGCGGCCTAGAACCCGTACTGGACCTCGACGCGGCGTCCGGTGTTGGCCGACTCGTAGGCGGCGTCGATGCTCTGGAGGACGTAGAGCGCGTCGTCGACGGTGAGCACGCCCCGCTCGCCGGCCCGGACGTCGTCCACGAACCGCCGGATCCAGTTGTGGAACCAGACGTGGAAGACGATGCTCGGCAGCGTCGGCAGCGTGTAGTCGATCACCTTCTCGGGAGAGCCGCTCCACTTCTCGGACGCCGTGGTGACCTCCAGCTTCGGCGCAAGCATGGGAGTCCAGTTCGCCTGGCCCTCCGTACCCCGGAAGACCAGCGCCCGGTCCCACTCGGGGGCCGGCCGGGCAGACATGTAGCCGCACACCATGCTGCCGTATCCGCCGTTCTCGTACTCCAGCGCCAGCACCGACAGGTCCTCTATCCCCTCCTCGGCGTAACCCAGCGGCCTGCCGTTCATCGCCTGCACCGACTTGACCTCGCAGCCCATCAGGTAGCGCATGCCGTCCAGCAGGTGACAGCCCACGTAGTGCAGGTTGCCGCCGCCCTCGGTGTCCATCCGGTACGGCACGCCGCGGGGGTCCGATCCGTGCGGGCCGCCCACCTGCCCAGTCACGAACCGACCTTCGACGAACATCGGCTTGCCCATCACGCCGTCGTCGATCAACCCTCTCAGGTCCTGCATCGCCGGGTGGAAGCGCACCGGGTACGCGAGGAACGTCGTCAACTCGTTCCGGCGGACCGCCCGGACCACCTCGTGGAGCTCCTCAGACTTGCGCGCGAACTGCTTGTCGACCATAAAGTGCTTGCCCGCGTTGGCGAGCTTTATCAGCACCTCCGGGATGTCCCGCGGCAACAGCACGACGCACGCTAGGTCGAAGTCCTCCTTCGCGATCAGATCGTCCACGTTCGAGTAGACGTTGGCGTTGGGGTGATGCTTCTTCGCCTCGTCGAGGTACGACGAATCGTACAGCTCGCAGTAGGCGACCACGTCCACTCCCTCCAGTCTGCGGAAGTCGTGGATCAGCCGGGGCTTCGAGTCGTCGAAGCTGCCGGCGTGGCCCACGCTGAGTCCGATATGCACGGCTTTTAGCGGCTTTCCGTTCGCGTTCATGGCTTCTCCTGGTGTGCGGTATCGTTGTCGGCGGTCAGTCTCTCCAATCGAAGAAGACGGCCATCCAGCCCTTCGGCGACGCGACGATCATCTTGAATATTTCGTCGGCCGCCTCGGGCTGCTCGACGTGCGTGATCAGATGGTCGACGCTCAGCTCGCCCGAGGCGATCATCCGCATTATCGTGTCACGGTCGCCGCCCGTGGTCCACGGGTAGTACTTGTGGGAGTAGTCATCGATGAAATGCGAGCCCCTGACGTCGATCTCGCGCACGAGCAGGTTGCGCAGCCGCATCTCCAGGATGCCGCGGGTGGCGCCGACGAGGACCACCTTGCCGGCGTAGGAGGCGGAGTCTATGCAGTCGGCGAGCGACTGCGCGTTCCAGTTGGCGTGGAACAGGGTCTGCGCGCCGCGTCCGGTGATTCCCATGATGGCGTCTGCCGCGTTGTCGGACGACAGGTCGACGGTGTGAGTCGCGCCGCTTATTTCCGCGTACCCGAGCCGCTCGGGCTCAGGATCGAGCGCGATCACCGGGTGGGCGCCGGCGCGCCGCGCGAACGCCGCGATGAGCTGCCCTACTACACCCATCCCAAATACGGCCACCGACTCTCCGGTTTGGAGCTCGGCGCGGCGGATGGCGTGCAGCGCCACGTCGCCCAGCCTGCTGAAGCAGACCTGCTCGTCCGTCAGCTCGGGATCGACGTGCTGGACGGGCCGCACGAGGCCGTTCTCACCCTCGTGCACGGTATCCACGACGTGATGGGAGGTGTGTCTGCCGACCGCGAAGACTCGGTCACCCTCCTGGAAGTCGGCCACGCCACTCCCGACGGCTTCGAGGCGTCCGACCGTCGTGTATCCGAGGGGCGTCTCCAAGTAGCCCAGCGGCAGGCTCGGATCGGCCTCGACCACCCCCCGAAAGCGCCTGCGCTCGCTCCCCGCGCTGACCTGGCTCCGGCTGACCCTGACCAGCACCTGCCCGGGCCCCGGCTCGGGGACGTCGAAGCTCTCCACGACGACCATCTGGCCGCCGATCACGGTCAATCTTCTGCCGGTCTCAGCCATGCACAGCCTCTGCCCGTCTCCGAGAGTTGGCGCCGTCCGGCAAGACGGGTACGCCCGCCCAGACAGCCCGGAGCGGACGGTACCCTACGCACACGGGAAGTTCAAGATGCGGGCGCCGCCCGACTCCGCCGCAATCGGCGCGTCCGGCAAGCGTCGGGAGAAAGGAGGCGGCGGCCCGGTTGGGAGGAACGGAGAGCGGGCGGCGGGAATCGGGGATACTCGCAGGTGAGGCGGGGTGTGGAGGCGACGGGCGGATTCGAACCGCCGAATAGAGGTTTTGCAGACCTCCGCCTTAGACCGCTTGGCTACGTCGCCCTGTCCATACATACTAGCGTCAGGACGCAGCGTTCGGCAAGTACGGCCGCCTCGGAGCCGGACACTTCGGCAGTCGGACACGGCGCGAATCGGGCCGGTGCCGATCAGCCTTGTCCCAGCCCTTTTGCCGGGTGTAGCCGCGGCCGATCCGGAAAATATCTCAGATTCTGTCCCATTCTGTACCTTTCCTATCTGAGCGGTGGGACACCTGCCCGAAAAATGAGACGCCCAATGTCTCACTCGCCCTATCCGGAACGGGCCACCGCTGGGCAAGGTTGGCCGCCGGTGTCTGGCCGCAGCCGTCGTGTGGGCGCCCGTGCGGGCGCGATCCATATGTAGGAAAGTGGTCGACATGGGGGCCAGAGTAGCACGCTTGTACTATTCCGTGCAAGGGACAGGCGTATGCTACCGCGTCTTGGACGTGAGCAGAGCCTGGAGCAGGTAAACGTCGACACTCCGACGGAATTCTCGCTCTACCACGAGCTGGGCCCCGCTGATCCAGATTTTCAACTCTCCGTCTGGCTCGAAGTGACCGGCAGTCTCAACAGAAAAGGCGCTGATCTTGCTGTAGGGGATGCTCACCAATTTCCTCTTTGTCCCGATGATACCTTGAACTTCTTCGAGCACGAGCCGCCGGTCCGTAAAGACGTAGGAGTCGCGTCTGGTCCTGAAGGCCGCTTCGATCTGCTCACCGTCCGCGCAGACACGTTCGGCAAAATCTTGGCGGTCCTTCTCGCTCATCAGACCGGCCCACCGCTCAACGCGTTCATCACCATTGGAGATCACTCCCTGTCTAAGCTCATTGTCTTGGAATCCGGGCGGTGCCCCGAACATGTCCCCAGACGGCCATGTCTGGCCCAGCGCGTCAGCGGAGTGTCGGCATCGGAGCAGCAAGCCGGGGGCGGCTACACGTACGAATTCGGGGATGTGGTGCCGAGGAGGAGACTCGAACTCCTACAGCCGTTACGGCCACAGCGCCCTCAACGCTGCGTGTCTACCAATTCCACCACCTCGGCACGGAGGGTCGACAGCTACGATCATAGCCAACCAACGGCGAAGATGTCCATAGCATCTGCGGGGAGCGTAACTGTTCAGAGCTGATGGGACGGATGTCCGTTCAGACCCTGGATGCCCGCTTTCGCGGGCATGACGGTGGGCTGTGTCTGCTGCCGGTGTCAACGCCGGAGTAGAGTGCAGTCGTCATTCCGGCATCCGAGCCGGAATCCAGGGGTGGGGCCGTCGCCGCACGATCCGCTCGCCCTGAGTGCCCCGACGCTTCGTCGGGGTGTATCGACGGGCCCCGCACGGCTCAGTCCGTGGGCGGGGCCAGGACCAGCATTGGCGGGGAGGTTGCGTGCGCCCTTCGATACGCGCCGGTGAAGCACCGGCGCTACTCAGGGTGAGCGGGTTGTGTGGGTGCTGGAGCACCGGCGCTACTCAGGATGAGCGGGTTGTGTGCGCCCCTCAAGTCTGAACAGTTACGCGGGGAGGCAACTGTTCAGCGTTGAGGGGACGAATGTCCGTTCAGACCTCCGGATGCCCGCTTTCGCGGGCATGACGGTGGGTTGTGTCTGCCACCCGGGTCGAGTGTAGTGGTCATTCCGGAGTTAGAACAGGCTGCGGACGGCGGCTATGATCTCGGCGTGCTTGGAGGAGGAGAGGCGGCCGACGGTGTGTCGGAAAACGCGCTCGTTGACGGTGTACAGGCGATCGGGCCTCACCCAGCTCCGGCGCCTGAGTCTTCCTCGTCTCATGTCGGCGGGCCCGATGGGTATGTGCCTGTCTCCTGCTGGCGACTTGCTGGTGATCTGGCAGAGGACCCAGTCCTGCGTCCCCACGTCGGCGACGACCACGGCGGGCCGGACCTTGATCTCGGAGAGGTCGGTGAACGGGAACGGCGCGAGGACTACATCTCCAACCATTGCTTCAGCCACTCCTCGTCCTCGGGCTCGCTGAACATCGCTTCCACGCCCATCATCGACCACTCGTGCTTGTCGCGGTCGCCGTAGACCACGAGGTAGCCGTCCTCCCAGTAGGCCATGCCGTCGACTATGTCCATCGTCTTGACGCTGACGGCGCAAACGCGCATCAGCAGGTCGATGACGCGCTCCTTGTGGTCGGCGAAGCGGTAGGTGTCGAAGCGGGCGCGGATGGTGGGGTCGCGGGGCTTCTTCTCCTTGTACTGGTCCAGCACCCACTCCAGGGCGGAGCGGTTGCCCAGGCGGTAGCGCCAGGCGTCGGAGGGCACACCGGCCAGGCTGGTCTGGTCGTCCAGCGTGATGATGCCGCGCTCTTTGTCGGCGCGGAGCCGGGGGCGGGGCGGTTCACCCTCACCCCAGCCCTCTCCCGTCGAGGGAGAGGGGGTAGGCGGTTCACCCTCACCCCGGCCCTCTCCCGTCGAGGGAGAGGGAGTATGCGGTTCACCCTCACCCCAGCCCTCTCCCGTCGAGGGAGAGGGGGAAGATGGAGCGCGTTCGGTGGCGGCGTAGCCGGCGGGGGCGGTTGTCTCCCTGACGGATGAGTGCTGGGCCGGCGGCGACTTCTCGACGCGCTTCAGCGGGTAGGGCTCGGCCGACTCGAAGCCGAGGTGGAGGTCGAGCAGCTCGCGGCCCATGCGGGCCCAGATGTCGAACTCGTGGTAGAGCGGCAGGCGGGGGAACTCGCGCAGCAGGTCGTTGGCGTAGTCGTAGCGGTAAACGGGGTCGTGCAGCACGGCGTAGGTATAGGCGAAGATGTCCTCGGCGCCGATGCCGTCCGGGTAGGTCTTCTTGAAGTGCTCGCCCCACTCTTTCCGGTAGTGGTCGTTGATGCGTCGGATGCCCCACTCGGTGATGTTGCTGACGCGCTCACCCTCCGAGGTGTACCGGTACAGTGGCAAGCATTGCATACTGTCGATTAGCAGGGAGAGCGAGGGCAACTGGTCGGTGGCAATCGCGGAGAATCTCGGCCGTCCACCAGGTGCGAGGAAGCAGATGACCTTGTTGGGCTGCTTGAAGTCCGCCCCGAACATCTCATTGTGATTCCGCGTGAGCCTGTCATTCATGATCACTTCGGCAAAGTAGTGCTTTGTAACGAATGGGCGATACAGCGATTGAAGTCGGTTCGCGTCACTATAGGCTATGTGCTCTCCACCTTGAAATATGTCGCGTAGGGTACTGCTCCACTTGATAACTGGCGGGTAGGAACGATCGTTGTTGTCCAGCAGTGCATTGTATGTGTCGGCAAAAAACAGCGCCTTGTTTCTCAGACGATCAGCATCAAAGTCGTAAACCCAATCGTCCCGGTTAGTCTTCACGCCGTTGGAGAACAACCCAAAGACCGCCTGCTCATCATCAACTGCTTTGGCTAACTTGGTCTGCTTGTCAGCAAGAGGTATCAAGCCACCGAAGTCGGGATTGCCTCGATTAAGCCAGCTGCCGTGCTTGTCAGGTGTGACGCCATCGAACTCAATAGTCTTGAGGTCCGCTTTGCCCAGATACGCCAGCTTTTCGGCCGCAATCTCGGCGTCCTCACGCTTGGCATAATGTATATTGCACTCGCCGACCTTGGACTTCTCTCGTACGAAGAACCCGATGCCAACCCCAGTTTGTATGCCAAACACATTGTGCGTCGTACCCGAAATCTTCGGATTGCGGCGCACATCTGACCCTAGGTCCAATAGGTAAATATCACTGAATTCTCGTGCTGCGACTCTACGGAAACCATCGTCCTGTCGAGTATCTATATACGCCCTGTTGGTGACGAACGCGACGATCCCATCATCTGCCAGCCGGTCTGAGGCCCAACGAATAAACCGCTTGTACATATCGTACTGGTGCGTCTTCTGCGCAGTGCTCTCCTCTATGTATGTGTCCCTGATGCGGCGGTCAATCTCGGGATATTCGCGATTTGCGCCTCCGTCACCCCAAAGGGTTGCGCTGTCGTTGTAGGGCGGGTTGCCGATGATGACGCTGATGGTCTTCTCGTTCTGCTCCTGGACGCGCATCCAGTTTTCCGTCGAAAGGCCGCCCAGGTTGAAGGCGCTCTGCCGCTGCACCGCGCCGCTCGTCGCGCCCGTCGCCTGCCAGTCCATGTTGTCCAGCGTGTCGACGAAGCAGAGGTTCGGGAACACCTGGTAGCGGCCCGTCCTCTCCCGGTAGGTGTACTCGATGTTCAGGTTGGCGATGTAGTAGGGCAGGATCGCCACCTCGTTGGCGTGTATCTCGTTGAGGTACTTGTACTCGAGCCGGTCGTCCGGCAGGTAGTCGATGAGGCTGGTGACGAAGGTGCCCGTGCCGGTCGCCGGGTCGAGTATCTGGACGTTGTCGTCGGCCAAGGTGCGCCCGAAGTGCTTCCGCAGCAGGTGGTCCGCGCCACGGATTATGAAGTCCACGACCTCGTTGGGCGTGTAGACGACACCGAGCCTGTCGGCGGCGGCCGGGTTGTACGCCTTGTAGAAGTCCTCGTAGACGGCCTTCAGGAAGCCCTGCTTCTCGGCGTAGTCGGCGATGTCGTCGGCGGCTCTCCCGATGGCGCCGTAGTACGTGCGCAGCCGGTCTATGGCCTGGCGGCGCACGTCGCCGGTGAAGAAGGTCTGCTCCAGCCCGTCGAGCCGCTGGGCGATGTCGTTCTCGCGGTGGAACTGGTCTTCGGCGAAGACGCGCAGGAAGATGTCCTTCGTCAGGATGTGCTGGAGCAGCATCTCGCGCACGTCGGCGGCCGACACCTCGGGGCTGATGGACTGCCTGCACAGCTCCAGGAAGCCGGCGGCGGCGGCCATGTAGTCATGGTTCTCGGCCTCGGCCTCCTCGACGGCCTCCCGCAGGTTCTCGAGGACGGCGGGCAGATCGGCCTTGAACTGCTCCTGCGCCTCCCTGAACTCCTCGATCTGCGGCAGCTCGTAGTCCAGGAAGCGGCGGATGAGCCGGTGAAGGTCGCCGGGGCGGGCCATGTTGGCCCGCATTGCCTCTTCGCGGTTCTGGATGAGGACGGCGGTCAGGGAGTCCTCGAAGATGATGTTGTCGCGGGGGTAGCCGCGGTCGAACTTGCGCGTGATCTCGGAGTCGAGGTGGTCGTGGGAGTCCTTGGCCTCCCAGTAGCCTCGGGCCATGCGCAGGGTGTCTTTCACCGTGCCGTCGGGCACGACGCCTGAGGGGACGGGCAGCTCTGGAACGAGCCTCAGCCTCTCCCTGTGGTCGCCGCAGTAGGCGTCCAGGCAGTTCTGGAACGCGGGCCTGATGTTCAGCTCGCTGTCGGAGCCGCCGTAGTCGATCAGCTCCTGCTTGGCCGCGTAGTAGTGCTCTATGTGAGGGTAGGCGGGCATGGGAAAAAGGATACAGGGGGGTAGTGGATTGTGGATAGTGGGTAGTGGATAGTTAAGCGGCCAGAGGGCCAGGGGATGGCGGGTGGCCTGTGCCGAGAGGTCGCCGGCGGCAGGAAAATCGACACTCTCTGGACCTTCAGCCTCACTGCACAACCGGTTACATGGTGCCTCTACGGGCCCGAGGCGGGTGGGATGCGGATGTCATCGCGCAAATGCGGCTATCGACGCTGGCCCGGCGAGGATGCGAACAGGTCTATGACGCGGGGTCCGATCAACGAAGCGCAGCACGCTCGTAGAAGGCTTCCCGGGGGAGGTTGTCGGCGATGCGCAGCCCACCGCCGTTCGCGGTGATCTCCTCGATCACGTCGTTCATTTGTCGGCGGCGGCGCTCGAACTCATCGTTCCGGCTGAGACGCCGATGGCTACGTCGCGTCCCTCCCTCTTCACTCTTCACTATCCACTATCCCACTATCCACCACTCCCTCAGTTCATGTGGGAGCCGCCGCTGACGTTGATGGCCTGGCCGGTGATGTTCTTCGCGAGGTCGCTGGCGAGGAACGCGGCCAGGTTGCCGATGTCCTCGGGCGTCTGCTCGCGGCCCAGCGGGATGCGGTCCTGCACCACGCTGTCGAATATCTCCCTGGGTGTCAGGCCCTCGTACTTCGCGTTGCGCGTCCAACGCGTCGAGATACGCTCCCACATCGGCGTCCAGAGCAGGCTCGGGCAGATCGAGTTCACGGTGATGTCGAAGGGCGCCAGCGCCAGCGCCTGGTCCTGAGTGAGGATGATGACTCCCGACTTGGACACGCTGTAGGGCGCGCTCGTCCCGGTCGCGATCCTCCCCGCCACCGACGCTATGTTGACGATCCTGCCGTGCCGCCGCGATTTCATGTGTACGATCACGGCGTTCGTTACGCGCACTATGCCCTTGACGTTCACCTCGAAGATCTGGTCCCAGTCGTCCCAGGTGAACTCGTCCCGCTCCTCCCAGCCGCGGGCGCCGATTATCCCCGCGTTGTTGACGAGGATGTCGATGCGCCCGAACTCCCCAATGACCGAGTCGACGGCCGCGTCGACCGACTCCTGGTTGGTCACGTCGATACGCACGCCGAGCGACCTGCGACCCGGGCCCGCTATCGCGGCCGATGTCTCCTCTGCCTCGCCCTGGTTGATGTCGCCCGCGACCACGTCGGCGCCGCAGCGCGCGAGCGCCGCGGCTATGCCCCGTCCGATGCCTCGTCCGCCGCCCGTGACCAGCGCCACCCTGTCGCGAAGGTCCATTTTCAGCGCTCCCTGATCTATCCGGATCGTTGCTGCGCGGTCGCGGATTATATCACGCGATTGCCATTCGCCCCGGCCGCCGCAGGTCGGTGGGGTCGACACCGGGATTGGCGGGAAGGTTGTCTGCGCCCTGAGTAGCGGGTTGTGTGGGCCCCTCAGTCTGAACAGGTACCCTACGTTTCTGTGCTGGCGGGAGGCTGCGGTCCCTGTGCTACACTTCCGGCTGGACTTAACGACGCGGCTATGAGGTGCCCATGGAGCTCGGAATGATCGGCCTGGGCCGAATGGGCGGCAACATGACGCGACGCCTTCTCCGAGGAGGCCACCGCGTCGTCGTCTTCGACCCCGACCCGGAGGCCGCATCCGCCCTCGCGTCCGACGGCGCCGTCCCCGCGGACTCGATCGACGACATGGTCGGCAAGCTGTCTACGCCGCGCGCGATCTGGACGATGGTGCCGGCCGGCGAGGCGACGGAGGCGGCGCTCGACCGGGCCGCCGACCTGCTCTCCCCCGGCGACGTCGTCATCGACGGCGGCAACTCCAACTACAAGGACAGCGCCCGCCGCGCCGCCGCTCTCGAACGCCGCGGAATTCACCTTCTCGACGTAGGCACCAGCGGCGGCGTCTGGGGTCTGACGGAGGGTTACTGCATGATGATCGGCGGAGACCACGAGCAGTTCGAGCGGCTCCTGCCCGTCTTCCGCACGCTGGCGCCGCCCGAAGACCGCGGCTACGTCCACACGGGGCCGTCCGGCTCCGGCCACTTCGTCAAGATGGTCCACAACGGCATAGAGTACGGGCTGATGCAGGCGTACGCAGAGGGCTTCGAGCTGATGCGGGCCAAGTCCGAATTCGACCTCGACCTGCCCGAGATCGCCGAGACCTGGCGCTCGGGCAGCGTCGTCCGGTCGTGGCTCCTCGACCTGACGGCGGAAGCGCTCCGCGAGGACCCCGCCCTCGAGGGCATTCAGGCCTACGTCGAGGACTCGGGCGAGGGACGCTGGGCCGTCGAGGAGTCGGTGGAGCTGGCCGTGCCCGTCCCGGTCATCGCGATGGCGCTCCAGGCGCGCTTCCGGTCCCGGCAGGACCAGCCGTTCGGCGCTCGTCTGCTCGCGGCGATGCGGAACCGGTTCGGCGGCCACGCGGTCAGATCCGCGGGCTAGATGGCGCATAGGGCACGACGGACACGACCCGGCGCGTGGGCGTCGATACGGCGAATCGAGTCTGACCGGCGCCGGTCCGGCCGGCCGAACGTGAGGTAGACGATGGGCACCGCGCAGCGCATCGTACTCGTCTCGAACCGACTGCCTCCGACGGAGGACTTGAGCGGCGACAGCGACCTCGCCACACGCCAGGTGAGCGGTCTGGTAAGCGCCATCCGTCCCGTTCTCGGTCACAGAGAGTCGATGTGGTTCGGCTGGAGCGGCGGGACGACCGCGGCCGGCGACGTCTCCGTTTCGGACTTCGGCCCGCGGCGCATGGTCGCACTCGATCTGCCGAGGCGCGAGGCCGGCCTGTACTATAACGTCTTTTCCAACCGCACGCTGTGGCCGCTGCTGCACAACTACCCGGACAGGATTGACGTACGAAGCGAGTCGTACTCCGCCTACCGGCGGGTCAACCGCCGGTTCGCCGAGAGCCTGTCGCCCCATCTGCGGCCCCACGACACCCTGTGGGTCCACGACTTCCACCTCTTCCCGCTCGCCGCCGCACTTCGAGAGCTCGGATGGCCGGGAAAGATCGGCTTCTTCCTGCACGTCCCGTTTCCGTCCGTCGACACCTTCTCGATTCTGCCGTGGGCGCGGGAGCTGCTGGAGGACCTCCTCGTCTACGACCTGGTGGGCCTGCAGACTCGCAGCCACGCCCGCAACCTGATGCACACGCTGATCGAGGAGCTTCGCGGCGCCCAGATCGGCGACGCGTTCGTCTACGGTTCGAAGCGGTGCCGCGTAGGCGTCTACCCGGTCGGCACCGACCCGGACACATTCCGACGACTCGGAGCGGCTCCGCGCCAGACGAGAGCGGTCGCGGGGCTGAGGCGGCTGTTCCCCGACCAGAAGCTGGTCCTCGGCGTGGACAGGCTCGACTACACCAAAGGGGTGCCGGAGCGCCTCGCCACCTTCGAGCGCCTGCTGGAACGGCGCCCGTCGATCAGAGGCAAAATCAGCTTGGTCCAGATCTCCGTGCCCTCGCGGGAGCGCGTCCCGGAATACGCGAGCGAGAAGCGGCGCACCGACGAGATCGTCGGACGGATCAACGGACGGTTCTCCCGGGACCAGTGGATCCCGGTCAACTTCCTCTACCGGTCGTTCAGCCAGCGGGAGCTGGCCGGGTTCTACAACGAGGCCGACGTCTGCCTCGTCACGCCCTTCAGGGACGGCATGAACCTGGTCGCCAAGGAGTACGTCGCGAGCCGCGATGACAGGCCCGGCGTCCTGGTGCTATCCAAATTCTGCGGGTCCGCCGAGACTATGACCGACGCGCTGATCGTCAACCCGTACGACATCAAGGGCACGGCGGAGGCCATCCACCGCGGGATATCCATGGGACACCGCGAACGCACGCGCCGGTGGACCCCACTCCTCAACGAGGTGCGGACGAACACGGCCGCTGCCTGGGCCGACTCGTTCCTCAGCGACCTCGCCGATTCGTAGCCGCCCGGCCACCGGGCTACGTAACTGTTCAATCTTGGTGACAGGAGCTACCCCGCCACGCCCGCGTTCGGAGACCTTGGCGGAACTCCCGAGGTCGCGTCCGTCTCGGCAGCGGCGGGGCGCCATTGTGCTTGATCTTCCCACCTCTGGATTCCGGCTCGGGCGCCGGAATGACGACTACACTTTACTCGGCAGGCAGTCACAGCCCGCCGCAATAACCCGCGAAAGGAGACCTTTGGCGGAACTCCCGAGGTCGCATCCGTCTCGGCAGAAGCGGGCGCTATTGTGCTCAACCTCCCCACCTCTGGATTCCGGCTCGAAGGCCGGAATGACGACTACACTTTACTCGGCAGCCAGTCACAGCCCGCCGTCATACCCGCGAAAGGAGACCTTTGGCGGAACTCCCGAGGTCGCATCCGTCTCGGCAGCAGCGGGCGCCATTGAGCTCAACCTCCCCACTCTGGACTCCGGCTCGGGGGCCGGAATAACGACTGCACTCTACTCGGCAGCCAGTCACAACCCGCCGTCATACCTGCGAAAGGAGACCTTTGGCGGAACTCCCGAGGTCGCATCCGTCTCGGCAGCAGCGGGCGCCATTGTGCTTGACCTTCCCACCTCTGGATTCCGGCTCGGGCGCCGGAATGACGACTACACTTTACTCGGCAGGCAGTCACAGCCCGCCGCAATAACCCGCGAAAGGAGACTTTGGCGGAACTCCCGAGGTCGCGTCCGTCTCGGCAGCGGCGGGGCGCTATTGTGCTTGACCTCCCCACCTCTGGATTCCGGCTCGGGGGGCGGAATGACGACTACACTTTACTCGGCAGGCAGTCACAGCCTGCCGTCAGACCCGCGAAAGGAGACCTTTGCATAACTCCCCAAGCGCGGCAGCGTCGCGGGGCCAGGCGGTGTCATCTAAGCTGGGCTCTCGATTTCTGGATTCCGGATCGGGGGTCGGAATGACGACCACACTCTACTCGGCAGGCGGTCACAGCCCGCCGTCATACCCGCGAAGGCGGGTATCCAGGGGTCTGGAGGGGGGTTCGTCCCATCAACTCTGAACAGCTACCGGGCTACGAACGACTTGACGGTCTCCGAGTTCACGGTGACGGTGTACTCCACGCCCGGCTCGAAGTCAGTACCCAAGGGGACGAACGTCTCTACGGCGGGATAGTCGGCCGTGCAGATGACCATATGGTCGGCAACCTCATGATGGGTCACGATCACTTCTATCCTGTCCGTCTCTCCGCGCCTGATCTCGTAGCCGTTGAACCAAGAGCAGCTACTGCCCTTCGGCAAGCCGGAGACGATCCGCAACCCGTACTCCGGCGACGCGCTTTCCGATATCACGACCGCGGCGCTGTCGACGAGCGACTCGGCGATGACCCTGTACCGAAGACCGGCCGGCGGCAGGGTGAACGTGGTGGTCTCCCGGTCGTTCACTATGACCCGGTAGGTCTGCCCGGGCTCGAGAGACCCCCTGATCGGCTCCACCGTGTCGAGCTCCACCACCTCCTCGTGGCACGGAATCGCCCAAGAGGTGGGCGGCGGCTGCATCAGCGTGACCCTAACCACGATGTCGTAGCCGTCCACCTGCAGCTCCTAGTTGCCGGGGCGGACGCAGCCCTCTAATGTCGACTGGTAGTAGGCGACCCGAAGCAGGTGTTCCCGCTCGTTCGGTATCAGGTTGGCCCAGACTACCGGGACGGGCGTTTCGACCCACGTCCGCCAGTCCGAGCCGGCGTCGCCGCCGGACGCGTCGGGCGGCGGCTGCACCAGCACGAGGACCATGTCCACCTTGTTCGGCTTGCCGCGGGTGATCACGTCGTGCGCAGTATCGTTCGTGAAAGCGAGGCGGCCGTCGGACTCAATGATCCTGGCGCTTACCGAGTAGACGTTCCGGGATTCGATGTCGTCGCGGCTGTATCCCACCTCGAACCTGATCGGGACCTGGCCGGGGCCGGAAACCGCCTGCCGGGCGATGAGCGGAGCGGGGCCGTCCGCGTACGACACGTCCCGCAGGTCGGCGACAAGAGTCGCGCCCGGGGTGAGAGCCAGACGCTCCCGGTAGGTGAGGTGCCGCTGACCGACGCGTTGGGGCTCTTGCCGGACCTCACGTCCAACGTCCCGTTGGGCGGCCCTCGTCGCTGCGGCGCTTCCGACGCGCACCTCGAATACAATGCCGGCGGGCCACAAGAGGACGGTGTTTGCCGGTCTGCGCAAGCTCCACCTATACAGGGGTCAGCATAACTCAGTCTTTGGGTTAAGCCGACACCACCATTGGCGGGCGGGAAGGATGCGCGCGCCCTTCGATACGCACCGGTGAAGCCCCGGCGCTACTCAAGGTGATCGGGCTGTGTCGGCCACTGACTTTGAACAGTTACCCCGGCCGCACTGACCTGCCTCCAAGGGCGCATGGCGCGCCGCAGCCGGTGTACAAGAACAAATGCGGGCGCGGCGAAGGCCGCGCCCGCATTCGAAACACTTCCGTCTGACTTGGCTAGCTTGCGGTAACCGTCTCCCGTGCCGGGGCGGGCGCCTGAACCGCGCCGGACGCCGGCACCAGCTCCTTGACAGCGCCGACGACGAACTCTGCCGCCGTATCCAACGCCACTCTGTCGACGTTCACCCGGAGGTCATACGCCTCCATGTCCAGCACGTCGGCGTCGAACAGGTTGTAGAAGGTGTTACTCTCGTCCCGGTCCTCGTTCTTCAGCCATTTCGCCGCTTCCGGAACATCGGAGCGCCTCGCCGTCGCCATTCGCTCCGCTCGGCGCTCCGCCGATGCCGAGACGAAGACGTTCAAGGAGGCCTCTCCGCTCGGCGCGAACAGGTGGCTCGCGTGGCCGTGGAACACTACGCCACGCTCGGCCGCGAGAGCCTTGATCACGCCGGCGACCGCCTCGACGTACTGCTTCTTCGTGATGTGCTCGCCGTACAGGTCGTAGTCGGCGTCGGGGCTCATTGCGAGCTGGTAGTAGCCCGCGTCGTAGGCCGAAGACCAGTCCATCGGTACCATCAGCGAGTTGAGCAGCCGGTGCCAGAACGAGCGGTGGCGGGTCTGGAGCCACTCGATCTCGCCGCTGCTGCAGCCGAGACGCTCGCGGACCAACTCGTTCATCTCTTCTTCGTCGACCATCCTGCTGCCCAGGCTGCCGGCCACCTGGGCAGCCACCGCGCCCGAGCCGCTTCCCGGCAATCCGGTCACGGTGATGAGCGGGTACGTCTTGGCTTCGCTCTCGTTTGTCGCCGAGGTGTCGTAGCGGCTGGCGTTCGTCCCCATCACGCTGACGCTCAAGGTCGTACCGCCGGAGTTCGTCCTTATCTCTCGGACACGCTCCTGGCGGAACCCGAGTTTTTCGAAAAGGCCTACCGCCGGCTCGTTATCCGACGGCACGCCCACCCATACGCGACGCAGCCGCAGATCCCTGAAGGCCTTCTCCAAGAGCATGATCACGGCCGAGGTGCCATACCCGAGGTGCCACCGGTCCTTGCGTCCAATCAGCAGGGAGAGCTCTCCGCTGCCCTGCCCGTCGAAAAGTATCTGGCTCTCGCCGATGTGGTCGCCGTCCTCGCCGTAAATCGAGAAAATCAGCCGGGTGGAGTCGTTGAATACGTTATCCCACTCCAGCTCAGACGCCTCGAGCATATGCCCAGGGTCGTAGCCCCGGTGCACGGGGTCTCCGAGGGCGTAGTGGCCGAACCACTTCCCCGAAACATCGTCGTCCTGAAGCCACCAGCCGATACGGTCTACGTCGTCCCTGGACACGTTTCTGAGTGTGACTACTGGAAGCATCTTCAACCTCCTCTGTCTCCAGCCCAAGCCCGCCTGCGCTCCGGTGCGGTCGCGCTGTGTCTCGAACGGCTACTTCGATGGTGAACCACACTATACCCAAAGACCACGGATTTGTCAAACTGCACGCAAAACGCACAGTGTTTTTCGTCGCCAATGAAAATCTTGTGCGTTTTTCTATTCATGCATAAAGATACATGAAATATAATTCGCTAGTTATGTTTCACCAATTGTGCGACACTCCAAGCCGCTCTGCCTGTCCTCCAAGACGTGGCTTGACAACCACTTTGCGCTGACGCTAGAGTATAATTCAGTAGGAACGTTCAGCATAGGAGGTGCGCCCATGTCTCATCATCGGCCCTCTGGCGCTGAGCGTTCACGCTTCAAGGGGTCACCACAGGGATACAGCTAGATAGCTGCAACGCCATCGCCCAACCCCAAGCGCCTTCCGAGTTGGCAGCTATCGCGAGTCAGCGAAGGGAGCAGAGAAATGAAGCGAATCATTGTCGTTCTCATGGTCTTGGCGACGTTCGTATTGACTTCCACCTCAATAGCCCAGGCCAACGAGCCTGAGACCTTCATCAAAGTAGGTGGCGAGACAACCTCCGTATCGGTCGGCGACTCGTTCGACGCGGCAGCATCAGGAGCGGCCGGTGCATCTAGCGAATGCAGTGAGATCACGTTGGGCGGTTACCTGGACGAGTCCATAGCATCCGCCGAGGTCCTCGCCACGATCGACGAAGACTGCCGCATCACGATCATGGGCATCTCCCATGAAACCGCGCCCGTGGCCGGAGCCAGCGGAGCTGACGGCAACTCGGACCCGGATCCCGTTCGCTACACCGGATGGGCCAAGTCGGAGTTGAACGACCCGATCCGGATAGACTTGGCAGCCGTGTACGTGCGGATGACCTACTACGTGATCCTGGAGGACAACATAGTCTATGGCGAAGACCCGTACCACAAGTGCACTCGGTTCCCGCCCTCCGGTTGGGTGGTGAGGAGTTGCTCCAGCACAGCATCGTTGAGTGAGTCCAGTTCAATCTGGATAAAGGGGCGCGGGACCTTCGCCAACCCCCTCATTACGGACAGGCTCCTCCTTCCTTCTCACCACACCCAGACGGCCAAGTTCACGGCGTGGCCGACGAGGAGTGACTATGCCTGCACCCACGTAGGACGTGTTGGCGGGCCTGTCCACTGGACTTGCCGCGGCGTACGGAATACGCACAACTAGACGATGGCGTTCCTGTGGTTCGTAATTCCCGGGGCGGTCGCTGGCGCGTTCGCGTACCACGTGGCCGCCTCCAACAAGGAGAGGCACCCCTGGCTGTGGTTCCTGGTAGCTTTCGCGGTAGTCGCGCCGGTGTCTCTATGGTGCGCCGTCACCTTCGGCACCGACAGCATCAGCAGCAATTGATGGAATGGCCCGTCCTCGGTATCAACATCGGGGGCGGGCAACGCGCGCGCCGAAACTGACTCCCCGGGGAACCTGTTAGAGTTGGAATACCTCCTTCGCTCTCTCTATCGCCTCTTGTAGCTTTATTTCGTCGCGCGCCATTTTCCTCGTCTCGGGGGCGCGCCTCTCCTAGTAGTCCTTCCAACGTCTCCGACCGTAGTACCAGCGGTGTTTCATCAACTCCCAGAACGGAATAGCGATCAAGGCGGTTACGAATGATTCCAATGAGAACCTCCTCCCGGATATTCCGGTGGAGGCTTTTCGTGTTGCCGGCCGTCTCCCATTTCGGTACCATCGGTTTCCGCCGGCCCCCCGGCGCCCACACCGTCAGGAGATGGAGCGACACAATGCCTGTAGTAGACGCCCACACCCACATCGGCCCCTGCCGGGTCTTCGACCTGGACGACAGCGAGCAGGGTCTGCTCGACAGCATGAACGCAAACGGGATCGACGTCAGCCTGGTGCAGCCCTACCCCGGGGCTCCTTCCGCCGCGGAGGTGCACGACCGGATCGCCGCGATGGCGAAGGCGAACCCCGGCAGGATCTTCGGAATCGCTAGCATCAATCCCCACCAGGACCGCGGCGCCTACTTCAGCGAGTTGAGCCGGTGCGTGAAGGATCTCGGATTCGTTGCCGTCAAGCTGCACACGATCGGTCACGCGATGAACCCCGCCGGAGCGGACGGCACGATGGTGTTCGAGTCCGCCCGGGAGCTCGGGATACCGGTCATGGTCCACACGGGCCCGGGCATCCCGTTCGCCGCGCCGTCGTCGGTCGCGCCGCAGCTCGAAGCCTTCCCGGACGTCCCGGTCGTCCTGGCCCACGCCGGCCACGGCATCTTCAGCGGTGAGGCCATCGTCCTCGCGCAGACGTACCCTCAGGTCTCGGTGGAGCCGTCCTGGTGTACCTTCTATCACGTTGGGATGATGGTCGAAGCGCTGGGCGCCGACCGGGTGATGCTCGGCAGCGACCTGCCGGGAAACGTCGCGGTGATGACGGAAACCGTCCGCGCGCTGGGCCTCTCCGACGAAGACCAGGCGATGGTGATGGGCGGGTCGGCCGCCAGGATATTCAAGCTGGACCTGTAGGAGGCAACTCCGATGATCTCACTGCACGTATACCTTACCCCGGCCGCAGGCAAGGAGGCCGAGCTGGACTCCGCCATAAGCGACGCGTGGATGACAGCCATGGCGGGGCAGCCTGGCTTCATCAGCGCCGCCGTCCTGAAGCCGTTCTCCAATGACGCCCTCGCCGCGCTGCAGGCGTCCGTTCCCGAGCACGCCATAGAGGTCGTCGCGTTCTGGACGTCCGAGGAGGAGCGGCTGGCCTGGGTCGCCCGCCCCATCCACGACGAGGTGTTCGAAAAGGTCCTCGCCGCGGCCGAGGGCGTATCCTTCACGCTGCAGACCGCCCCCGATAGCTGGAACATCGAGTGACGGCGACGGAGGCCCGGCGCCGCGAGGCTCGTTGACACCCGAAGACCGCCGCTGATAGTCTGCCGTCTGCCAAGCCCACATCTAAGGCTGACGGAGCGCATCGAATGGCAGGCTTCACCACACGACCGGTAATCATGGGTACCCGAGGCGTCGTCACCTCGGGCCACTATCTGGCCACCGCGGCCGGCTTCCGAATGATGGAGCAGGGCGGCAACGCCATCGACGCGGCCGCGGCGATGTGCATCTGCCTGAACCTGCTCGAGCCGCAGAGCAACGGCATCGGCGGCGAGGCGCCCACCCTGGTCTACTCGGCCAAGGAGGGAAAGGCGTTCGCGATCAGCGGCATGGGCTGGTCGCCCGCCTCGTTCACCGTCGACTGGTGCCGGGACAACGGGATTGACCTGATCCCGGGCGACGGCTACCTGCCCGCCTGCGTGCCTGCCGTCGTCGACACCTGGGCCGTCGCGCTGACGAGATTCGGCACGATGAGCTACTCCCAGGTGCTCCAACCGGCCATCGAGCTGGCGGAGAACGGCTTTCCGATGTACGCCGGGCTGCACAACGCCCTGCTCGGTAACTACTCCAGGTTCACGGAGCTCTATCCCTCCACCGGAGAGGTCTACTACGACGACGGCCGCGTCCCGGAGGTAGGCGAGGTGTTCCGGAACCCCGAATTCGCCGAGTCGCTCCGGGTCATGTGCCGGGCGGAGGACGGCGCGAAGGCGCGGGGCCGCGCGGCCGGCATCGAGGCGGCGCGCGACGCCTTCTACAAGGGACCGATCGCCGAGCGCATCGCCCGCTTCATAGCCGACAACCCCGTCATGGACGCGAGCGGCAGGGCGCACGCCGGTATGCTGACCTACGACGACATCGCCGAGTGGCGCGCGACCGTCGAGGAGACGGCCAGCTACGACTACAAGGGCCTGACGGTACACAAGTGCCCCCCGTGGACCCAGGGGCCGACCTTCCTGCAGCAGCTCGCGATCCTGGATCGCCTCGATGTGCAGGCCATGGGCCACAACTCAGCCGAATACCTCCACACCTGGATCGAGTCCGCCAAGCTCGCCTTCGCCGACCGCGAGGCCTACTACGGCGACCCGCTGTTCGACGACACGCCGTTCGACACTCTGCTGTCCGGCGACTACAACGACGGCCGGCGCGGACTCATCGGTCCGACGGCGTCGCTGGAGCAGCGGCCCGGCGACGTAGGCAACGGCGTCCCGGCATACGCCATCGCCGACGTGGGCGAGGACAACCGGGCGGCGCTCGGAATCGCCGCCTCGGTCACAGGCGAACAGGACCTGCGCGACGTCCACGACGGCGACACCACCCATCTCGACGCCGTCGACCACGAGGGCAACATGGTCTCCGCCACGCCGAGCGGCGGCTGGCTCCCCTCTTCGCCGGTCGTCAGCGGACTCGGCTTCCCAATCGGGACGCGGGGCCAGATGTTCTATCTCAACTCCGCTAGGCCCAACGCGTTGCAGCCGCACAAGCGGCCCAGGGCGACGCTCACGCCCTCGCTGGTCACCCGCGACGGGGAGCCGTACATGGTCTTCGGCACTCCGGGAGGCGACAGCCAGGAGCAGATGACGCTCCAGTTCTTCCTGAACTACGTCGAGTTCGGGATGAACGTCCAGGAGGCGCTCGACGCGCCGACGGTACGGTCGAGCCACTTCCCGTCGTCCTTCTATCCCAAGAAGGCCAACCCCGGGCACATGGTCGCGGAGGGCCGCATACCGGAGCCAGTCACGTCCAACCTCGAATCCCGCGGCCACATCGTCGCACGGACCGGGGACTGGGACGGCGGCAAGGTGCTGGCCATCAGGTACGACGCCGAGCGCGGCGTTATCTTCGGCGGCGCATCCCCCAAGGGCGACATCGGCTACGCCTTCGGCTGGTAGCCCCCCCCCAGCGGCGTGGGTGCGCTACTCCAGCCAGAACGCGAATAGCTTGCAGTCGCGGAGGGTGAACCGGAGGCGCACCCGCCGGGCGCCGGGAGGTCCGCCCTTCCAGGCGACGGAGGCCGCGAGGTGGTCGCCCGTGATGGGGGCGCTCTCGGAAGCCGTATAGCCCGGAATGGGCTCCATCGTGTCGGCCTCGATCAGGGCCGCCCGCAACTCGCCCCGCGCGTCCACGTTGACGCTCACCGTCTCGCCGTCCCAATCGAACGGCTCTGTTACGACGTGTCCCTCGACGGCGGTGTCCAGCGAGACGAACCCGTCCAGACGGAGCTTGGCGAGGTGCAGCGCGCTGTGGTCGTCGAAGAGCTCGGGGGCGATGAAGCCGTACCTGTCCTGCTCCCAGTAGAGCTGCCTGTTGTCGCGGATCCTCAACGCGTTGTAGTAGACCCATATCTCGTCGTCTCGGACGATGGGCCTGCCGCACAGCAGGTTCTGGGCCGTGCCGTAGCGGACGCCGTCCCACGGCTCGATGCCGATGAACAGATCCCGGTCCGCGACCCGCTCCCAGTTGTACAGGTCGTGCGACACGGTCATCTCAACCTGGTTCAGCCCCGTGTCGTTGCCCAGGCCGTCCGGCCCGGCCGGGTTGTAGATGACCGGAAAGCCGACGTACAGGCCCTCGTAGGGCATCACGGCCATCTGGTAGCACTGCGCCACCGAGTACTCGCGCGGGGCGATGACGGGCGGCGTCAGGCAGTCCGGGTCGTCCGCGGCCCGCTGAATGCGCTCCACCCGGTTGCGGTCGTCGACCTCGTCCGTGTTGAAGACCAGCCGCGGGAACGAGAAGCGCTCGAAGTCGGTGCTCGTGGACAGGTAGACGGAGCGCCCCCACTGGGTGGCCTGCTTGACGAAAGCCAGGAACTGCTGCGTGTACTCGTCGTATATGAGGTGGGACTCGTCCTGGCTGGGTATGGGCGACACGTCCAGCATCGTCCAGTCGAACCCGTCCGGCGACACGCCGAGCCACCGGTCACGGCTGTCGAACAGACCCTTGTAGCGTCGCGCCGGGTCCTCGTCGCGGTCGTCCCTGAGGATGTGGTATAGGCGCCGCACGTCCGGGTTCCCGGCGACGTTGTTGTCGCGAGAGCCGTCGACCGTGAAGAGGCCCAGGGACGACACGTCCCATTCGATACCGTCTGGGGAGGTCGCGTAGCAGGAAAGCCTCCTGCCTTGTCCGGCGGACGAGTAGGCGCCGTTGTGCCACCACTCCCAGAGACGCTTCTCCGGGTTCCATATGGGCGAGCTGCGGCTCTGCAGACCGATCTGGCCCCGCGACCAGTCCGGCCTCAGCACCGGGCCGAACTTCTCCGGCCGGTTCAGCCGGCGCGTGACTCCGGACATCGAGTGTATGGCGTGGTCGTCGAGAAAGAGCTGTTTGTGCTCCGCCGGCTTGAGAAGCGTCTCACCCACTCGCTACCCTCCTCTAGTCGCCGCGGCCTAGCTGCCGCAGCGCCTGCTCCGCGCCCTCTACAACCCAGCCGCCGTCCTCGCCGACCGTGACGAACAGGCATCCCGCGTCGATCCACTTGCGAGCTATCGCGGCACTCGGTGTCGATATTCCGGGTATCTTGCCCGTGCGCCCGCAGGCCTCAATCACCTCGACGATGGCCGCGTCGTGCTCCGGGCTTCTCATCACCAGCCCCATCGACCGCGACAGGTCGTTCGGGCCTATCCAGCAGCCGTCGATGCCGTCGACCGACAGGATCTCCTCCGCGTTCCTGTGTCCGTCCGCGGTCTCGATCTGCACCGCGACGAAGAGCTCGTCGCCGATCCAGGTGTCGTAGTCCGGTCCGAGGTGTCCCGTGCCGAAGGGGCCGAAGGAACGTCCTCCGAGCGGCGGGTAGTGGGCGGCCTGGGCGACCATCCGGGCCTCGTCGGCGTTGTTGACCATCGGCGCGACCACGCCCATGGCCCCCGCGTCCAGCAGCCGCCCGATCAGGCCGAAGTCGTTGCGGCGCACTCGGGCCATCGGCACCGCCGACCCGAGGCTGATGCTCTTGAATGCGTACATGGCCGAATCGTCGCCCCAGCTCCCGTGCTGCGTGTCGACCAGAACGAAGTCGAACGCCAGCCCGGACATGAGCTCCGCCGACAGCGGCGAGCCCAGACCGGCCTCGCCTCCGAGCGCCGGCTTGCCTTCGAGCATCCTCTTCTTCGCCGCGTTCGTCGTCATGAGTCCTCCGTCCGTGACGGACTGTCCCGTGGCGTGTCAGTCCACCGGTATCCGATACGATGAGATTGCCATGCTCTCGTGGTCTGACAGAGACGCCCGCTTGATGGTGTTCTCGGAGAGCGGGAGGTAGTCGTAGGTCTGGGCTCTCTGTGAGATGAAGCCCTCCGCGTAGGCGACGCCGCCCGCGCCGCCGAAGGCGCCGTCGACGGTCTCGATCCGCTTCCTGGCGTACGCCCCGCCGTATCCCTGGCTTACCAGGGCGTCCAGCGCCGCCAGCTTCTTGTCGACGACGTCCGTGATGTCTATGAAAACGTCGTTGTAGTAGCCGCCCTCAGAGCCCCAAACGGTGTTGGGAACGTTTGCCGCGCCGGTGCCGAAGAAGTACGTTGCGGCCGTCCTGTGCGGCGGATTCGTGTCGCCCGGGTCTACGCCACCGGCCAAGCCCGTCGCGTAGACGGCGATCTGCCCGGCCACGGCGTGAGCGTTCGTTATGCCGTCGCCCTCCTTCGGGAAGTGCGTAAGGACGATGTCGGGCCGGATTCGGCGAATCAGCCGGGCGACCTTGCGTACCACCTCATCTGTAAGGAGCAGGACGGCATCGTCCTCGCCGAGGAAATAGACGTCCTCGAAGCCGAGTATCCGGCCGGCCGCCCGGACCTCCTCGACCTTGACGTCCGAGCGTTCCGCCATCAGCTTCATCAGCTCGTCGGCGTCCGGGATCGAGTCGCGGTGGCTCATCTCCTCGCTGATCACGACGTCGTGAACCCTGGCGCCGTGCGTGACCACGATGCAGGCGACGTAGTCGCCGCGCCGGGAGTGGTGGGCCATCGTGCCGCCGGACTGGTCGAAGACGTCCGCCGGGTGGGCCCCGATGCACAACAGTCGAAGAGGTCTATCCATGAATCGAACGCTCCTTTGGTCCTTTATCCGACTGTCCGAGCCAGGCGCGCGCAGGGCCTCACCGAACTCGGACATCACTTTCGCCGTCACGGAGTTGACGGGCCTTCTACCGCAAACGTACCATCGTCCCGACTTTGAACCGTCGAGCCGAGGCCCCCGGCTGCGGCTCCGGGGCGAAGCGAGGCTCAGACTAACACGAATCACGGGGCCGCGGTAGTGGATGCTTGCCCGCTACGCCCGACCGCTGCCTGCCGAATAAGGAGACGACATTGAGGGAACTGAAGGGAATCCTGCCGGCCACCGTGTCGCCGAACAGACCGGACGGCTCGTTCGACGCGGCGGCGATGCGTAAGATCGTCCGCCATCAGATCGACGCAGGGTCGGACGGGGTATACGTCTGCGGCGGCACGGGCGAGGGGCTGCTGATGAGCAGAGAAGACCGCGAGCTGGCTCTTGAGACGACGTTGGAGGAGCTGAACGGCGAGGCAGCGGTCATCGCCCACATCGGCGCGTTCCAGACGGCCGAGACGGTCGCGCTGGCCCGGCACGCCAGCCGCGCCGGGGCCGACGCCATCGCCGCCCTGCCGCCCGCCTACTTCTACGTCCCCGACGACGACGGCATGATCGAGTACTACAAGACCGTGGCCGACGCCTCCGACGTGCCGCTGCTGATCTACAACATTCCGCAGCGCACCCGCATCACGATGACGGAGGGCCTCTTCACCCGGCTGCTCGACATACCCAACGTCGTCGGAATGAAGGACTCCAGCGGCGACATCTTCGCGCTCGGCAACCTCGTGGCCAAGACCGGGGACCCGGTCATCTTCGAGGGCGAGGACGCGACGGTGCTGTGGGCGCTCATGGCCGGGGCGAAGGGCGGCATCGGGTCGACCTCCAACGTCATGCCGCACCTGTATGTCAGGATGTGGCGGGCCTTCCAGGACGGTCGCATCGACGATGCGGCGGCGACGCAGCTTCGCATCAACGAGTTCATCGCGGTCCTGATCAGGGTGAGCGTCATCTCCGCCGTGATGCATACGATGGAGTTTATCGGCCTCCCGTGCGGCCGTCCGCGCAGCCCCAACCGGGCGCTGTCCGAGGCCGAAGCCGCCGATCTGCGGGCGGGCCTGGACGCCGTAGGGTTCTTCGACGAGCATTAGCAGAGCCGGGCGGCCGTAGAGTCGCCCGAGAGTGGACATGCGGAGGCCGCCATGCCGGCGGGACTCGACCTGGAAGACAGAGTAGCCATCGTCACCGGCGCGGGCCGGGGTATAGGCCGGGCCATGTCGCTTAGCCTGGCGAAGGCCGGCGCCGACGTCGTGGCGACAGCCCGCACGAGGGACGAGATCGACGAGACGGCCGCGCTAGTGGAGAAGACCGGCAGACGGGCGCTCGCCGTCACAGCCGACGTCTCCCGCTCGGCCGACGTAGACGTCCTGGTCGAACGCGCCCTCGACCACTTCGGCAAAGTCGACATCCTGGTGAACAACGCGGGCAAGTTGTTCAAGGCGCCCCTCGCGCCTTTCCCAGACGTCACCCTCAAGCCGCCCCGGGTCACGCGCGAGTCCACCGTCCGCCACAGCGACGAGGAGTGGCAGTCGGTCATCGACATCAACCTGACCGGCGTCTTCTACTGCTGCCGAGCGGTCGCGCCTCACATGATGGAGCAAGACTACGGGAAGATCATCAACGTCAGCTCCAACAACGGCACGATGGCGTTTCCCTTGGTGGCGGCGTACAACGCCTCCAAGGCGGCGGTCAACATGCTCACCCGAGTGCTGGCGCTCGAGTGGGCGCCGTACAGCATCTGCGTGAACGCGATCGGGCCCGGCGACTACCACACGACCATGACCGACGCGTCCTGGTCGGACCCGGAGGGGCGTCAACGCCATCTCGACGGCATCCCCTTACACCGCGAGGGCGACCTCGAGGAGCTGGGTACCCTGGCCGTGTACCTCGCCAGCCCGGCCTCCGACTACATGACCGGCCAGATCATCTACATGGACGGCGGACTCACCGCCAAGTAGCCAAGAGGGTGTCTTCAACGGTCTCATAGCCTCCTCTCCCTTCGACGGGAGAGGACTGAGGTGAGGGTGAAGATCAAGGTGTCGGAACGGCGTCCCCCTCATCCTACCTTCTCCCGCCAGGGGAGAAGGGACGTCACAAACACCCGCTAACAAAAGTAGCCGACGCTTTCGAGGTGTAACCGTGGAAAATCCCGACGCGGACGCTCTGCTAGAGCTGCTGAAGGGGCGCTACGGCGACCGACTGACCGCCGAGCAACTCGAAGAGCTCAGTACAGCCGTCGCTGCGGCCTCGGACCGCGCCCGCCAAATGAGGGCGGTGCCCCTGCACAACGGGGACGAGCCCGCGTTCGTGTTCAGGCCGTTCAGGGCGGAGGACTGACGCTCTCGACCGTCAGACGGCCTGCCGCTTGCCCGTCTCGGAGGCCCGCACGATCGCGTCGAGAAGGCGATGCCGGTCGACCGCGTGGTCGAAGTCCGGCTCTGGACGCCGGTCCTCCCGGATCGCGGCCGCGAAGTGCCTCCACATCTGGGCGATGAAGTAGGCGTCGTTCCGCGTCTCCCACCCAGGCACCAGCGACAGCCGTTCGGGTATCGGCGCCTCTTCGAGCTCGCCGCCGGGCGCGCCGACCATCAGACGCTGCGCCCCGAGGACGTCGTTCTCGGAAGTGGAGATGATGGCCGTGGCCTTTCGGCCGTAGATCTCCAGTTGGAACCCGCTGCCGTGCCACGGCACCGCGAGCGACACCCCGGATACCGCGGCGCCGCTGCTGGTCGTCCCGCACATCATCACCGTGTCCGGGGCGGTCACGTCGACCAGCTCGCCGGTGTCGGACTCGATCCATTGGGGGACCTGCGGACGCGATATGGCCGACACATCGGTAAAGTCGCCCAGGGCCAGGCAGACCGGGTCCACGGTGTGGCCGAATCCGATGGTCAGCGTGTTCGCGCCGGACGCGTCAGCGGCGCGCCATCTCTGATCCGACGACCTGTCGAGGATGCCGGAACCGGACCACACGACCATGCAGGACAGCAGCTCGCCGAAGTAACCCTCGTCGACGAGCTCCTTGAGCCTCAGGTATAGCGGCGCCCGCCGCTCCTGGAGCCCGACCATGGTCTTGACACCCTTTGCGCAGGCAAACGACGCCATCTCCTTCGCCTCGTCCAGGTTCGCGCCCAGCGGCCACTCGGTGTAGACGTGCTTGCCGGCCTCCAGCGCCGCCATCGTCGGCTCATAGTGGCGCGGCACCCGGACCGACACCGCCACGGCGTCGATGTCGTCGCGGTCCAGCATCTCCCGGTAGTCATCGAAGGCCAGCCGCGCTCCGAAGCGCTCGGCCGATTCCCGGGCCGACTCCTCACGGGTGGTGCATACCGCCGCCAGCTCGAAGTCGGGCAGCTTCTGCAGCGCCGGCAGATGGGAGTTCGCGGCCCAGCTCCTGTCCGCGTTGGCGCCTATGATCCCCACTCTCAGTCTATCGTTAGCCAATGGTCTCTCCCGTCGGCACAGCGCCCGTGGGCGTGTGACCTCAGTCTCCGCTAGTCGCCGATTGCCTGCGAAAAGGCTCGCCGGTCCTCATCCGTCAGGTAGCTCTCGAAGCGGGTGACGAGCTCCCGCAGGGCCTGCCCCGGCGTCATATCCGTGGTGTCGATCCTGAACTTTCGCTCGATCGTCGAGGCCTCGTACTCCTCGTCAAACCGGGCGAGAACGGCCTCCACGTCCTCCTCCCTGACGACGCCGTAGGGGTGTCGGTCAGAGGACATCCGCTGCCTGATCGCGTCCGGGCTGGCGGTGAGCAGCGCCATGATCGTGTCCGGGCCGAACTCCATCACCTCGCTATCGATCCGCCGGGCGAACTGCCTGCGGTCCAACAGCTCGCCTTCCAGTCCGTAGCCGTAGTACTTCTGCGCGTATATCGCCTCGGCCAGGTGGAAGCCGACCAGCACCATGATCCCACTCGACGGCTGGCTGGCGCTCTGCAGCGTCGGCGTGTGGTGCAGGACGTTGTAGCGTTGGAACGCCTCCGTCAGCTTCGGCGCCAGGGCGACCATGCTGTCGCGCTCGGAGTCGTTCAGCTCGGCGTGGATCAGGTCCGGAACCTCGAAGTGGTCGTGGACGCTGAACCGGGGCGGGGACTCGCCGCGGTCGCCGAACTCGTCGTATAGCCAGTCGCAGAAGTCCCGCGCCAGGGTCGACGCCCCCGTGTACTCGCAGCCCGTGATGATTACCTTCATGGGGCGCACCTCGTGTACAGCTCCACGCGCGGGCAGTGGATCGCGGCCGTCACGGCGTCCTCCGCGTCGCGGTCATTCTGAGCAGGTCGATCTGGGACAGATGCGGCCCGATCTCGTCGACGAACTGCGTCAGCGTCTCCTCGACCGAGGCCTCGGTCGTGTCGAGGCCGATCCTGCGCATGAACAGGGAGCTCTCGTACTCCTGCTCGAACCGTTCGAGTACGCGCTCGACGTCCGACTCCTTCAGGAGCATCCTGGCCCGCGGCGCCGCTCTCATGCGCTCTCTGATGACGTCGGCCGAGGCCTTGACGAGCACGATTACGGTGTCGGGCGCCATCCCGAGCATCTCGGCGTCCCAATGGCGGGCCCGCCGCGTCCGGTCCGCGAACGAGCCGGGCTCGCCGAAGCCGTAGTAGAGCGGGGCGTATACGGCGTCGGCGTAGTAGAAGTTGATCGAGAGGTAGTCGTGCTGGTCGCGCACCAGGCTGTGGTGGAGGTGCCGCCAGATCATGTGGCGCTGGAACTGCTCAAGCAGGCGCGGGCTCAGCCCGAGCACCTCCCGCTGCAGCTCGGCGTCGCCTTCATCCTCCTCGTCCGCCTCCCGGATGACGTGGGCGCCGTACGGCGTATCGGGCGCATCGGCGCCGGGCCGCATTATCGTGAGATGACCGCCCTCGGACGTGGATGACGAGGCGGACCGCGGGACGACGTAGTGGTCGTGCCAGACGACCATGTTCAGACCCATCGACTCGATCATCCACTTGGAGATACCGACCGCGAGCGTCGTCTTCCCGGCGTACTCGCAGCCGATCACGATCAGGTTCACGGACGCCTCCCGCAACGGGCCGCATGGCACCGGGCCCGTAGCCCCTGCACCGGCCAGGTCGAGACGGATCATATCACACGCCCCCGGCTCCGCCCGCGGGCATTGCTATGAGAATAGACAGTGCCGCCGTGTCGTATCATGAAACGCAGCCGTCATCTTCATGCCATTATGCGGCCTTCGCAAGGCCACGGCGATTCCCGCGTGTCGCCGTCTCACGCCGTCGATTGTCTGTGTCGTTGTCCAGTGAAAATGTCAGGGTAATTGTTCAATGATTATGTCAGTAGGCGTTATCTCCAGGGGTGGTCGGGTGCCGGCCTGCTTGGGTGGCGTGGTTTGGTCTTGGGTGGGTTGCAGGGGTGGGGTTTCCTGTAGGCTCCTCGCTCCGCTCCGTCGCTCATCGCCTACAGGGTGTATGAGAGCGCCGGTGGAGTCTGCCACTGGGGTCTCGGCAGGGAGATCGCCGTTGGAGCGTCTGGTGCTGCGAGCCCTGAGCGTCACAGGCTCTGGGGGTGCTGGCTTAGCTGCGAGTGTTCTGCCGTGGTAGGTCACCACGATGCTGCCGTCGAGCCGTTCCTGGACCTCCACTGTGGCGCGCGCGTAGCTGGCCCTGTGATCATCGGACAGTAGCTGGATGGCGGCGCTGTCGAACTGGACGGTGTTGTCGTTGGCGACAGTGCGCAGGTACTTGAAGCAGAGCGTCTCATCGAGGGAGACGCCAGCAGGGAGTGGGCGATAGGCTGAGCCCGGCTGGGCTGGGGCGACGCCGAATCGCTGGTTGTAGCGTGGGATGAAGTCCCAAAGCACCTTGTTGGCCTGCTCGATGGTAGTGACACCAGCGAGCCTGAGCTCAGAGACGAGGCGGTCCTGGAAGGTGCCCCAGGCGCGCTCTACGCGCCCCTTCGCCTGAGGTGTGTGTGCCATGATGAGGTGGATGTCCAACTCCTCCAGCGCCCTGCCGAACTGGGTGGGGTCGCGTCTACCCCGAAGCTGCTCGTCGAGGCTCTCGGGCTCTTTGGGGGAACGCTGAAAGATGCCATGCCTGTCCCTGTACAGGGCCAGGGGGACTCCGTGGCGCTCGATGATGTCCTTGAGCAGCAGCATGTAGCCGTGGGCATCCTCCTGCTGTCTGAACAGGGCGAAGGGGATTGTCCCGGTGGCGTCGTCCACAGCGCCGACGAGGGTCAGGTAGGGTCCTCGGCCCTCCAGCCAGTCGTGCCGGCTCCCGTCGATCTGCAACAGCATCCCCTCCTGGGGATAGCGCTCCCGTCGAGAGTATCGCCTGGGGGCTTTGCGGCGACGGGGACTGGGCAGTCCGCCAGCCAGCAGGACCCGCCTCACGGTAGAGCGAGACAGATGGATATCCTCTCGCTCCGCCAGCATCTCGGTCAGATGGGTGTGGTTGAATCCTGCGTAGGGGCCCTCAGCCAGCTCCCTCACCTTCTCTCCTGTCTGCGGGCACGTGGTGGTCGCGGGCTTCCTGCCCCTGTTCCCGTGAGCCACCGCAGCAGGTCCTTCCCCTCTGTATGCTGCCAGTAGTCGCCACGCATGGCGCTCGCTCACTCCCATCAGCCCAGACGCCTCCGCCACCGTCACCTTGCCCTCGATCACTCCGTTCAACACCTGGATCCTCGTCTGCTCTTTGGTCGTCAATGTCAATCCTCTCATGGACTGACATTTTCATTGAACAATTACACCCTGACATAATCATTGAACATCTACACTGCGTAGATGGGGTCTTGTCAACTCGCAGGAATCTGGTATATTCTCGGTTGATTGGACTTCACGTACGGGGGAGGTGGCCAAGATAAGAATCCTGTTGTACGTTCTCGACTACCTGGGCACACTGCTGGCTTTTGTCCTAGTCTTCTTGGGGCTGTGGAGAATTCTGCTGACCCCGGACGCCGTGGCCGTTATCGCGCTCACCTTGGGCCTCGGCTTGGGCGTCGCCTCGTTCATCATCAGCAAGAGACTGAAGCGCAATCCGCGGGTCGGTCAGGAGCGCCTGTAGGAGCTTCCGCGGCCAGCGGGTACGGCGCTTCGCCATCTGCCCAGAGCCGACGGGTGCCGCCTTACGGCGGTATCGGCAGTTCGACGTAGAGCGACCGGCGATCAGCCTGTGATCGAGCGCCGCCCCCCAGCGGGGGCTCGGTCGTGGCTTGCCCAGGCCACGGCGATCTCGCTGGCGCGCCGCGTCGCCGCCGGCAGTCTGCCGGGCAACGAGACTCGCTCACCTGTCAGTGGTCTGCCCGACAACCTATCCGCGTCTATCGTCGCTTGAAGAGAGGCTCGAACCTGTGTCGAGCTCCTTCCGACGATGCCGGCGCACAAGGAGGACATCCCATGGCGACAGTGGGCGAGCGGGTGCGGATCGAGATTGGCGACTACCGGCTGAACCGTCCGGACGAGATCGAGACTCCCGCCTTTCTCGTCTATGAGCACCTGGTCAGGCACAACATTGCCGAGGTCCTCCGGATCTGCGGCTCCGCCGACCGCGTCGTCCCCCACGCCAAGACGCACAAGTCGGCCGAGGTGCTGAAGCTGCAGATGGAAGCCGGCATCACCGCCTTCAAGTGCGCCACCCTTCAGGAGGCGGAGCTGCTGGCAGAGAACGGGGTGAAGGAGATCATCATCTCGTTCCCGGTCCTCCACCCCGCCAAGGTGCGCCGCTTCGTTGCGCTCTCCCAGACCCACCCCGACGTCGACCTCAAGACAATCGTCAGCACCGTGGAGCACCTCGACGCGATGTCGTCCGCCGCCCTGCGGGCCGGCATCGAGGTCGGGGTGTACGTGGACATCGACACCGGGATGCGGCGGACCGGCGTGCAGCCCGGCCGAGAGGCGGGCGACTTCTACGCGCGGACCGCCGGCACTCCGGGGCTGCGCGCTCTGGGTGTGCACCTGTTCGACGGCCACGTGCTCGGCGTAGTGGACCCCGTCGAGCGGCAGGCCAAGGTCGACGAGAGCATCGAGCACATCCGCGACGTGTGGGACCGTGCCGAGCAACAGGGGCTGGAGGTCACCGACAACGTGGTCGGCGGCTCGTGGTCATTCCACATGTTCCTGAAGGAGCCCCGGCTCCGCGTGTCGCCCGGCACGTGGGTGTACTGGGACGCGCGAAACTCGGCGATGAAGGAGCTGGGGTTCAAGATCGCGGGCGTCGTGCTCGGCCAGGTGATCGACCGCGACCCGGAGATGGACACCGTGACGCTGGACGTGGGGTCCAAGGCGGCGTCGCCCGACCTGGCAATCCCCGACCGGTTCAGGGTCGTCGGCTGCGAGCAGGCCACGGTCGTCTCCCAGAGCGAGGAGCACGGCGTCGTAAAGCTGAACGGCGCCAGGCTGGACGTGGGCGACATGGTGCTCACCGCGCCCGGGCACGCCTGCACGACCTCCCATCTGTTCCCTGACGCGCTGGTGGTGGACCGCGCAGGCGACGTAGTCGGCCGGTACGAACACGAGGCGCGGGACAGGCTATAGCGCGCGATTCCCTCCTCTCCCTTGACGGGTGAGGATTGAGGTGAGGGTGATGCATTCGCCATCAGAACTCGCCGCACTAACCGATTCACACCGGTCCCCTCACCTGGCCCTGTCCCGCGGTGGGGAGAGAGAACCTTAGACCAGTCTCGACCCCCGCGGCCGTTGATATGTCGCACGGCCACGCGTATCATCGGGCGAGAATTCGACACCCTTGGGGGAGACGCCATGACCACCGAGACTCTGGCAATCGACGGCGGGACGCCGGTCCGCACCAAGCCCTTCGGCTCCAAGCACTTCTTCGGCGAGGAAGACCTGCGGCAGGTGACCGAGGTCGTGCAGAATGCGATGGTCCGGTGGAACGCCGGGGACAAGGTCGAGGCGTTCGAGGACCAGTTCGCGCAGAAGCACGTGATCAAGTACGCGCTGGCGACCGACTCCGGCTCTGGAGCGCTTCACTCGGCCGTCGCCGCGCTCGACCTGGATCCCGGGGACGAGATCATCACGACGCCGGTGACCGACATCGGCACCGTCCAGGGAATCCTGCTCCAGAACCTGATTCCCGTCTTCGCCGACTGGGACCCCGACACCTTCAATACCGATCCCAAGGACATCGAGCGCCGGATCACCGACCGCACCGGCGCGATCCTGGTCGTTCATCTCTTCGGCAACCCGTGCGACATGGACGAGGTGCTCGACATCGGGCGACGGCACAACCTGCCGGTGATCGAGGACTGTGCCCAGGCCCACCTCGCGGAGTACAAGGGAAAGCTCGTCGGCACCATGGGCGACATGGGCTGCTTCTCCCTGGGCGGCAAGATGATGACGACCGGCCAGGGCGGCATGATCATCACCAACAACGAGGCGCTGGCGCGTCGCGCCAAGGGCCACTCGCACAAGGGATCGGAGTACGACGACGAGCTGAGAGAGTCGCTGAGGCCGACCAGCGAGCGGCGGGGCTCGGAGCGCGGCTACTCCTTCCTGGGCGACTTCCACACGATGAGCGATCTGCAGGGCGCCATCGGGCTTGCCCAGATCCGGCGCTGGCAGGAGTACAAGGACCGCAGGGGGAAGTCGGCGGCGATCCTCGACGAGGAGACATACGAGTTGCCCGGCTTCAGGCACCAGCTAGTGCGAGAGGGCAACGTGCGCACGGCCTGGGTGTACGGCTTCAAGATCATCGAGGAGGAGATGGGCGTCGACTGCGAGCGGTTCTGCCGTGCGGTGCAGGCCGAGGGCATAGACCTGTGCAACGGCCCGTACCTCCAGGGGATGCCGCTCTACCGCTACCCGGTGTTCGCCGAGGAGAGGACCTACGGCAAGTCCCGGTACCCCTTCGTCGACGACACCGGCAAGCGCCGCATCGACTACAACGCGCTGCATCTGCCCGTGATTGAGAGCGAGCTGCCGAAGGTCGGCGGCATCCAGTTCCGCAGCACGTTCACCGAGGAAGACGTCCGCGACATCGGCAGAGCGATACGCAAGGTCGCCCTACACTACTCGTCACGCGCCGGCTAGAGACTACACGACCGCCCCGTCGGCGCCCCAGTTCAGCGCAGTGCCAGAGCCTTCGAGCACAGGCTTGGCGCTCAGCAGCGCCTCGCAGTCGGCGACGAGGTCGGGATCCACACGCAGCAGGCGTTACCCAGCAGTTGCGGTAGTATGAGAGACAACGTTGACCAAGTCTACCGGTACTCTCACCATGCCCACCGCGTCGACCGGGATGCCCAGTAGCGGCAGCAGCACGGGAAGGGCGTCCGCCACCCCCTGCAGATCGCCACGGGCGTATACTTGGATCGTCGTACGGATGGCGCTGGGGGCGGCTAACCCACCCGGTCTAGGCGCAGGCTCCATGCCATTGACGTAGATGAGTTCGAACGTGGCACGGTACCGATTGTCGGATACTCTCGCCCCCGTAATGCCTATGGTGTTGCCAGCCGACAGCGCGAACCGGTTCAGTATCTCCGCCCAGCGCTCCAACTCCTCCCAGTGGTACTTTACTGAGATGAACTCTAACCGCTTCGTCCGGGTCTGGCCGTCCGGACCCGTCCGGGTACACACTCCGTTCATATCGTAGCAAGGGCTGATGGCTTGCCTGAGTGTGTGCAACGCCGCCGGATCCGTCGGAAGATTCTTGACCTGGACGTAGTTTACTCCCCCGCCCCCATGGCTTCCCGCGAATCCGTACTCGCTTGTGCCGTCGGGAAGGTTGGTCATGCCGACGTCAGACACGTAGAACGTGGCCGAGGCCCCGGATGCGCCGGACGCCCCGGAGACGACGGCGGGCCACACCTGGCCCCATCCCGCCCAGCCAACCACTTCCCGACGACCCGCGTCGCCGCCAGGCACAAATTCCACCCCGTACCTATACCCGAACGGCACAGGCAGAAACTCCCCAGGTGGTGCGCCCAGAAAGCCGACAAAGTCTACATAGCAGCCAGGAAATGGCGTAGGGGACTCATGCGCACACCCCCTTCTTATAGTACGCCCCAAACACAGAGCCGCCCGGCGGACTCGCAACTCTCAGCGTGCGGGCGATCTCATTGATGAACTCTTCCGTCTTCTCGCGCACGAACCGACCTAGCTCGGCGCTCAACTCCTCGCGTATCGACACGTAGAGCCAGTTCCCGGGTAGCTCGTAGATCGCCATCACGTCTATCAGGCCCTGCGCCTGCGCCAACAGGTAACAGTGCACATACTCACCCGACAGCACGCCGCCGAAACTGTCCCCCACGGGCGAGTCGTCGTCAACGGCCTGCTCAGTGGACGTAGCGTCCGGGGCAGACACCTCCGTAGACGTTGCGGCACGGGGAACCGGACTCGAAGTGTCCGCGGACCCGGACGACTCCTCACTCCGTGCCGCAGGCGCGGCTGTCCGTATCCGCCTGAAAGTAGCCGCGGGAGCCGACGGCTACTCAGCCTGCGCCGCAGCCTTGGTGGTCTGCGCCGCGGTAGAGGTCTGCGCCGCGTTAGAGGAGGCGGCGGGTACCAGGTCTGCCACCGCCTCCTGCTCCAACTCAGCCACCGGCGCCGTGGGAAGCGGAGTCGGCTCAGGGTCCGGGGCGGACGCATGCTCTTCAGATGGGCTCGTTGTCGGGGTCGATGTCGCCTCAGGCGCTGGTGCGGGCGGCGACGAGCACGCCAGCGCGAACACGCTCGCGACAACCACTGCCGTCCACACCCACGACCTGCTGGCGCTCAGCTTGACTCTTCACTGCGACCACCTCCGGCCTCCTCGGGAACAGACCCCTATATCTGCTATACGTTACTCAACGCCTCATGGATCTGTCTCGACCTGCAGCGCCGGCAGAGACGATCCGCCTTCCTGTCCCACGACGTTGAGCGCTATCACTCGGTATATGTAGTGCGTGCCAGGCTCCAAGCCCGTGTCCACGTACGATGTCGTCGTGCTCCCAGTGTTGTCCACCACCGTGACGAGATCGCGAGGCGGCGTCCTGCGCTGGATCCGGTAGCCGATGACGGCGCCGCCGTCTGCCGGGGCCTCCCAGCTCAAACTGGCTGAAAGCCAAGCCGCCCGTCACCGCCCGATTGTGGCGTGACGGCCATTCCGGAGATGTCCTGACGCAGCGCCCGCCCAGCGGGCTCTACCCTGCCCCCTTAGATCGTGCGCGGGGCGTCCGCATCGTCCGTCACGGCCGGCCTTACGTAGGACCGTAGCCCGAGGTTCCGTACCGCCTTGGTAGGCTCGGGTGGGGGCGTCGTCCGTCACCGCTGCCCAGTCGTGGCATCCTCCGGCCTCGGCGCCCCGCCCTCTGTCATCGGTAATGCGCACCTGGAGGATCATCTCATTGGACCGCCACAAGTGCTCCCTGATACTACCGATGTCCAGCGTGACCCGTGTTTGGCTCTCCCAATTGACCTCCAAGCCGAACAGGAGGGTGGCGAACCTGGTGCCTGTCTGCCGAAGCTGCAGCCTGGGTTCACGTGCCGACAGCAGGTTCTCGCCAGCTATCGCCAGTGTCCTATCACTGGCGACATCCGAGTTCAGGAAGACGCAGGCAGGAGGTCCGGGGTCGACGGACTGGATCACTATCGCCCCGGCTTGAGCATTCAGGTCCCCGGACGTACCGCGATGCTCGTGAGTGAGAAGTACGCCGACTGCCGAGACGATAGTCAATGCCCCGAACAGTCCGAGGAGATGCCTTCTCAACCCGACGCGAGCCACATCCCTCACCTACAGTTGGCGGCAGGCCGATTCTGGCGTATTCCAGATGACCGTCGCCACGTCCGGCGCGTGCTAGAATCTGCGTCGGATAGGACGACGGCCTCGGGATCGAACCCTATCCGACCCGATCATATCACTCCGTCGAGCCGTATGGAGAACGTAGACCGTGGCCTTGCAGTCGCCGGAGACGTGGACAACAACTCGTGAAGTCCTTCCCTACGCCGCACTGCGCCGACTCAAATCACTTGTCCCGAAGTCGTCTTGCTCGTGGCTATAGCTGACGGGCCAATGGCCAGTTCCAGCAAGACGGCGGTCGACCACCGCTATGATCTGCCCCTGGTGTAGCTACGAGAATCTGCCGCGTGCGAAGTTTTGCCGAGATTGCGGCCGCGCCCTTCAGTTCGACGCGGTCTGCGACTCCTGCTCGACCGCCAATCCCGTAAGCCACACGTTCTGCGACACCTGCGGAGCAGCGCTGACTGTTGGAGCTGAGCCCGCGACCGCCGCTCCCCCAGTACCCGCGCACGCTGCCCTACCCGCCGATGGACGCGTGACTGCTCAGGCTGTACCACAACAATCGGCCTCAATCGACTGGCCCGAACTGCTCAGGTTGCCCACCCCAGGGCTCGTATGGGACCGGACGGCGCCACAATGGCGGTGGTCTTGGAGGCATGTTGCAGCCGTGGTCTCGCAAAACCGGCTAGAAGTGGCCGCGGTGTTAGCTCTCACGATCGTAGCCGGACTGGTACGAACATACCATCTGGCGGTGCTTCCGGGAGGACTGCACGGCGACGAGGCTTTGACCGCCCTCGACGCTCTGCGGATACTCGAAGAGGGCTGGATTGGGCCGTACACCGGCAGCGCCCTGGGACAGCCAGCCGGGCCTCTCTACCTCACGGCTCTGGTCTTTGAGCTGTTGGGGCCCAACTCCTTTACGTTGCACTTGTCGATGGCGCTGCTGGGTGTTGCGACCATCCCGGCCGCCTATCTCTTGTTCAGGATAGGCTTTGGCCGGTGGGTGGCCCTATTCGGCACGATAGCCCTAACCTTCTCCTACTGGCACGTCTTCTTCAGCAGGACGGGATTCATGGTGGTCTCGATGCCGCTGATGACTACCCTGGCCGCGGCAGCGATCCTGCTGGCGCTCAGATCATCGACGCGATGGTCGTGGTTCATCGCCGGAATACTCGTGGGATTAGGGATCTATTCGTACAACGGCTACCTCGCGTTCCTGGGAATAGTAGCGGTCTTCCTGGTCACGGTGATGATCCTAGGGCGAGACAACCTCAAGACCTACGCCGCCGGAGTGGCCTTCCTGGCGATAGGCTTCGTCGTCTCAGCCCTTCCGCTGCTTCGTGTCATGTATTCAGAGCCCGACTTCTATTTCCAGCATCACCGCGCCGTTTCGGTTCTACGCGAGCCGAACTTCCAGAAATCCCGGACGGTTGGCGACAAGGTCGGCTATTTCGCCGGACGTGCGTGGGACGCCGCGACGCTCCCGCTACGACACCCGAAAGCCGACGGCGTCGACGGCTTCGGAGGTAGGGGAGCAGTCGATCCAATCACGGGATTGCTGGCCTATGCCGGGCTTGCGATTGCCGTCGTCAGGTGGCGCAGCCCGCCTCACCTCTTCCTTGCGGTCGCATTCGTGCTGGGTCTAGGCGTACTTGTGGTCGGCCTGGAAGATCTGGGCGAGATGCGACGTACGCTGATAATCGTGCCATTCGTGTACGGTTTGGCAGGCGTAGCTGCGGTAGAGATCGGCCGAGCGATAGTAGGAACCGCCGGCGCGAAATGGAGGCAGATAGCTTACGTCGGAGGCGCGGCCATTCTTGCGGTCGTCATAACTTGGAATACTTGGACATATTTCGGAGAAATCGTCCACGAAGAGCGGCTGGACTGGGTGTACGCCATCGACCTTGTTGAGGCGCTCGACACCGTGCACGAGTTCGAGGACCCCGGCAGGATCTACTTCTACGCAGCGCGCTGGCGATACGACTACGAGATACGCCGCTTTCTGTACCCGGACACTCCTGGCGTGGACCGGTCGAAAGAGTTTGGGGAATTCTCACTCGAAAAGACCGACGGCGGGCCGGTCACCTACGTCCTCCTTCCTCCATACGCGGCCGAGATCGACGAGCTCCGACATATGCACCCGGGAGGCGAGGCTGTCGAGGAGTACAAGCCGGACGGCAGCAGGCTGTTCAGCGTTTACCATCTCCCGTAAGGGCCGGAGGCGGCTCAACGCTTCGCCCTGATCGGCCGACCCGCCGTCACGCCCGCTGACGCGGCAGGTTGTATCATAGGAGCGTGACTACCGTGAGCTTTCTGCACACGCCCCGCGCCGCAGCGCTATGCTCGACAAGCCGGTCCTCGTAACGGGCGGCTCCGGCTTCATCGGGCGCCGTGCGGTCGCCGCCCTGGCGGACGCAGGCCTGACGGTGCGCGCCCTGGTGCACCGGAACCTCCCCGAAGGCGGGCTGCCCGGCGGCGTCGAGACGGCCGATGGCAACGTTGCTGACCCGGAGTCACTGGCCCGCGCCTGCGACGGCGTCGGCGCGGTGATGCACCTCGTGGCGGTCGTGCGCGAGAGCCGCGGCAACACCTTCCACCGGGTCAACGTCGAGGGCGCCAGGAACGTGCTGCGGGCTGCGTCCGCCGCTGGCGTAGAACGGTTCGTGTACGCCAGCACCATCGGAGCGACCTCAGATCCCGAGATACCGTACCTCCACTCACGATGGACGGCCGAGCAGGACATCGCCAACAGCGACGTCGCCCATACCATCGTCCGGTTCTCCGTCGGCTTCGGCCGCGGCGACGAGTTCTTCAACGTCCTCGCCGCACAGGCAAAGCTGTTCCCCCTGGTGCCCGTCGCCGGTACGGGCGCCAACCGCTTCCAGCCCATCGCGGCCGACGACGCTGCCAGATGTCTGCTGGAAGCACTGCGTCGAGACGATACCGTCGGACGCACCATCGAAGCGGGCGGCCCTGCGCAGTACACCTACAACGAGCTTGTCGACCTCGTCGCCGAGACGCTGGGCGTGAAGATCGCCAGGGTCCACGTGCCGCTGCCCCTGATGCGGCCGGTCGCGTCCCTGATGGAAACGCTCGCCCCAAGGCCGCCGGTTACCGCGGAGCAGCTCAAGATGATCGCCGTCGACAACGTGACTGACGTGCAGGCCGTGGAACGGGACTTCGGGTTCACGCCGCGTCCGTTGCAGGGAAATCTCGACTACCTCCGCGACATCGGCCTGCGCGACGCGCTGAAGATCAACCTCGGCTTCATGCCGGGCCGCGTCCGCGACCACTGACCGGAGCACGAACGAACCCATGCGACCGATGGACGACAATCCCGGAACAGAACAGTCCGATGGGCACCCGAGATTCGACTATGAGGAAGCTCTGCGCCGAGCGTCCGGCCTGGTCGACTTCGAGCGCTCGACACACACGCCGGGCCATTCGGAGTTCCACCTGCAGCGGGTCAACCTTCTCATGCAACGGCTTGGCGACCCTCACCTGGCGACGCCGACCGTCCACGTCGCGGGCACCAACGGCAAGGGCAGCACCGCCGCGCTGGTCACGTCCGTACTGACGGCCGCGGGCCACACGACCGGGCTCTACACTTCGCCCAGCCTGCACAGCCCGACGGAACGGATTCGGGTCGGACCCACGCCCGTATCGCGAGAGACCTTCGCGGGTCTCGTATCGGACGCCTGGCCGGCGGTCGAATGGGTGGGACGCTTCGGCGGCTACGGCGGAGTCTCCTACTTCGAGCTGCTGACCACGATGGCCTTCCTCCACTTCAGGAGCATCGGCGCCGCGTTCCAGGTCGTCGAGGTAGGCTTGGGCGGCCGTCTCGACGCCACCAACGTAGTCGACCCGGCGGTCTGCGCGATCACGTCTATCAGCCTCGACCATACGCGGACGCTTGGGGACACCGTGCCCCTCATTGCGCGCGAGAAGGCCGGGATCATCAAGCCGGGCGTACCGGTCGTCGTAGCACCGCAGACCGAGGACGCGATGGGCGTGATCGCCGAGGTCGCCTCGTCCAGGGGCGCGGAGCTAATTCCGGTGGAACGCCGCATGTCGTGGCGGCGGACCGCGCTCGACCCCGGCGGCCAGTCGTTCGAGCTAGAGGGGACCCGGGACTGCTACAGCCTGTCGATGCCGCTGCTGGGCGACCACCAGCTCGAGAACGCGGCCACCGCCGTGGGAGCTATCGAGGCCCTGATCGAACAGGACCGCGACATCCCCTGCCCCGCCGTCTCCGAGGGGTTCCGGAAGGTCGAGTGGCCGGGCAGACTCCAGAGATTCGTCCGCGATGGTAAACTTGTCGTTGTCGACGGGGCCCACAATCCGGACGCCATGAGACGCATCGTGGACGCGCTGCCGGCACTGTTCAATCTGCGTCGCGTGATCGTCGTCTTCGGCGCCCTGGGCAGCCACAGCGTGTCCGGTATGGCGGACGAGCTTGCGGCGCTGTCGCCGGAGATCGTGGCGGTCAGGTCCAGGGACCCGCGGGCGATGAACAGCGGCGAGGTGGCGGCGGCGTGCAGGCAGCGCGGGCTTGCGGTAGTGGCCGAGTTCGACGACGTGGGGCAAGGGGCGCGGCGGGCCATGGACATGGCGCGTGACGGCGACACCCTGCTGGCGACCGGCTCGCTGTCGGTCGTCGCCGAGGTCGTGGAGGAGATGACCGGTGTCGTCCCCGAGACGTACCCGGACATCGAGAGGCCGGCGCGCAGAACGGGATGAGGTTGCGATGAGCGATTCTAGCAGGCGGGTTGTGGTCACGGGCATCGGCGCTATGACCCCGCTCGGTACGTCGCCGGACATCTTCTGGCGCGCGCTCGTGCGGGGCGAGTCGGGCATCGGCCCGATCACGCTGTGCGACGCCTCCGCCTACCCGTCGCGTATCGCCGGTGAGGTCACGGACTTCGACCCCGCACAGTTCATGGACGGCAGAGAGGCCCGCCGCATGGCGCGTTTTTCCCAGCTTGCCGTCGCCGCAGCCGGACAGGCCATCGAAGACGCGGGCCTCAATCTCACCCAGTTGGATCCCGGCCGTCTCGGAATCGTCATGGGCAACGGCATCGGAGGCTTCCCGACCACCGAGCAGAACGCGAGAACGTTGATCGACCGCGGCGGCATGAGGATAAGCCCGTTCTTCATTCCGATGATTCTGCCCAACATGGCCGCGGCGACCGTGAGCCGCGTCTTCGGCCTCAAGGGCTACACATCCACGATCATCACGGCGTGCGCCGCCGGGACCCAGGGCATCGGCGAGGGGATGGAGGTCGTGCGGCGCGGGGCCGCCGACGTAGTTCTGGCCGGAGGCTGCGAGGCCGGTATATGCGAATTGGGTCTGGGCGGCTTCAACGTCATCAAAGCGCTGAGCCGCCGGAACGACGAGCCTGAGAAGGCGAGCCGGCCGTTCGACGCCGAGCGCGACGGGTTCGTCCCCGCGGAGGGGTCGGCCCTGCTCGTTCTGGAGAGCCTCGAACACGCCGCCGGACGCGACGCCGACATCATCGCCGAGGTCGCGGGACAGGGCGTCTCTTCCGACGCCTTCCACGCCGTCCAGCCCGACGAGGACGGCAGCGGAGCGGCCAGGGCGATACGATGGGCACTCGAAGACGCCCGTTTGGGACCCGACGAGATCGACTACGTCAACGCCCACGGCACGTCGACGCCCAAGAACGACGCGGCCGAGACGATGGCGATCAAGGCAGTCTTCGGCGAGGTGGCCTACAAGGTGCCGGTCAGCTCCACCAAGTCGATGATCGGACACGCGCTCGGCGGCGCCGGCGCGCTGGAGGCCGTGGCCGCCATCAAGACCATCACCGAGAGCGAGATACACCCGACGGTCAACTACGAGTTCCCCGACCCCGCGTGCGACCTCGACTACGTCCCCAACGAGTCCCGCAAGCAACGGGTCGACACGGTGCTGTCCAACAGCTTCGGCTTCGGCGGTCAGAACGCCTGCCTCGTCTTCAAACGGTTTAGTGGATAGTGAATGGTGGATAGTGGATAGCGGCCGGTGAGCAGCGGCTACGACCTGTGGCCGGTCGCAACCACAGAGCGGCACGTGTATAGTTGCCAACGCTGGTCTTAACTATCCACTAACCACTATCCACTATCCCCCCCGGAGGTCCCCCGATGGTGATGGGCAAGGCAGCGGTCTTCGTAGAGCCGTACCACTTCGAAATGGTCGAGTTGCCGCCCGTGCCCGTCGAGCCGGGCGGCATCAGAGTCAAGATCACATCCGGCGGCATCTGCGGCTCCGACCTCCACTTCTGGCGCGGTGAGCTGAAGCCGGTCTCTGGGGGCAAGCCGGGGCCGATGATCCTGGGCCACGAGATGGCCGGCGTCGTCGACGCGCTGGCGCCCGACATCTCCACCGACTCTATGGGCCGACCGCTGAAGGAAGGCGACCGGGTCGTGTTCGCCTACTTCTTCCCGTGCAGGCGTTGCTACAACTGCCTCCGGGGCGAGCTGAACCACTGCCCCGACCGGTTCCGGTTCCGCGCCTCCATCGAGGAGTTCCCGTACTGCAACGGCGGCTTCTCGGACTACTACTACCTGTTCCCCGGACACTTCGTCTTCAAGGTGCCCGACGAGCTGCCCGACGAGGCGGTCACGGCTGTGAACTGCGCCGTGTCGCAGGTCGTTTACGGACTGCAGCAGGCTGGCCTGCGCATGGGCGACAGCGTCGTCGTGCAGGGCGCGGGCGGACTCGGCATCAACGCCTCGGCCGCCGCCAAGGAGATGGGCGCCGGGCTGGTCATCGCCATAGACGGCGTGGCGGGCAGGTTGGACATGGCGCGCCAATGCGGCGCCGACGAGACCGTGGACATCACCGAGTACGAGACGCCCGCGTCGCGCGTCGCGCGCGTGAAGGAGCTGACCGAGGGGCGCGGCGCCGACATCGTGGTCGAGGTCGTAGGCTACCCGCAGGTGGTACCCGAGGGACTGGAGATGCTGCGCCGGGGCGGCACCTTCGTCGAGATCGGGAACATCTGGCCCGACAGCAACGTTACCCTGGACATCTCCAAGATCCTGTGGGGCGTGACCCGGATCGTCCCGGTCACCCACTACGATCCGTACATCCTGCCGGTCTCGCTCGACTTCCTGGTACGCACGCGGGACAAGTACCCGCTGACCAGGGTGATGTCCCACAGCTTCCCGCTGGACAAGATCGGCGAGGCGTTCGAGCAGGCCGAGTGGCTCGGCAAAGGCGGCGACGCCGCGATAACAAGGGCGTTCGTCACGCCGTAGCTTGACCAACCGGTAGCCGGTCGACCTTGGAGACAGGACGCGGCCTGTGCGCCCCCGTCCCCTTCCGACGAGGCCGCCTACGGCGGCTCACTGGGGGACGTTGTACTGGTGCCAGAAGCTGGCGTTGATGGCGGGTCTGCCCCGGAACCTCTCGATCCGTCCGGTCACGCACAGTTCCCTGTTCATCAGCCAGTCGACGATGTCTATGGACCTGTCCACGAAGTCCGGCCAGTCGCCCACGCGGGTAACCAGGCTCGGGAAGTGGACGACGAGGTCCTGGTCCGGGTCCGGCGGCCCGAAGTCTATGAAGATGGCCCTGCCCTCGACTTCCTGGCGCACGGCCGAGACGGTCCCGCATACGGTGCGCTCCTTGCCCACGTGCAGGATGGCGTCGCTCGCCTCGATCGCGCTCTTGATCGCCTCTTGCGCCGCCGCGATCTCGGCCGGACTCGGCCCCGCAGACGCAGGCCGACGCGGCGCGCGAGGCGGCCGCGGCGGCTCCAGCGGCGCGTTCTCGATGCTCTCTATCAGCTCCCGGATCAGCACGACTTCGGACTCCAGCTCCTCGACCCGCCGCAGGTCGCTCTGGGCCTCGTCGAGGCGGTCGAGGTCGGTCAGTACCGACGCTCGGCTCCGGTAGCCCAGAACAAGCACCGGTGCAAGCTCTAAGGCCGTTTCCAGGTCCGGCAGCGCGCGCCGTCGGCGGTTGATCTGCTCGTAGGAACTCAGAGCGGCCCGGAACAGGTACCTGTAGCGTGAATCGCGCACGATGGCGTTGTCGAAGGCCTCCACCGCCTTTTCGGGGTCGTCGAGGTCGAGGTACGCCCGTCCCTGGTTGATGTAGTACCGCGCGTTATCGGTCCGTTCTGTGGTGATCGCGGCCGTGAAGTCCTTGAGCGCCTTCTCCGGCTCGCCCAGCTCGAGGTACGCCAGACCGCGCGCGTTGACACTCGCGGCATCGCCTGTGTCGATTCCGATGGCGCCGTCCAGATCGGCTATCGCTTCTTCGAGTCGGCCAAGCTCGAGATAGACCGCAGCCCGGAGCCGGAGCGCTTCCGGGTCCCTGGGAGCGAGGCGGATCGCCGATCCGAAGTCGGCGACCGCGCTCTCGAGTTCGCCGAGCTCGACGTAGATCTTGGCCCGTCCCTTGTAGGCCTCGGGGTCCTCGGCGAACAGCCGAATGGCCGCGTCGAAGTCGGCCAGCGCCTCGTTCACCTGCCCAAGAGCGGCGCGCGCCTGCGCCCGCCCGTAGTGAGCGCCCGGGTCCTGCGGGTCGAGACGAATCGCCTCGTCGAAGCTGGTAACGGCCAACTCCGGCTGCCCGAGCTCCAAGTAGGCCGAGCCCTGGGCCCGATACGCCGACGCCCTGGCGGGATCGAGCCCTATCGCGTGCTCGAAGTCCGCGACGGCCTCGCTCGCGCGGCCGAGCCTGACGTACGCCATCCCGCGCCGCTGGTAGTACTCCGGATTGTCCGGCTCCCGCCAGATCGCCTCGTCGTAGTCCCGGATCGCCGGCGACATAGCGCCTCTGATCACGCGCAGGCTGGCGCGGGCGACGTAGGCGTCCACGAAGTCGGGGTTGATCCGCACGGCGCTTCCGAAATCGCTGTCGGCCCGCTGGCACGCCGGCCCCGGCCGGCACTGCTGGGCGTCCCTGAGCCCACTGGGGACCAGTCCGATGGCTAGGTACGCCTGGCCGCGAATATAGAACGCGACCGCGTTCTCCGAGTCCAGGTCGATGGCCTCGCTCAGGGCTTCGATCGCGGCCGCACGATCGCCCCGGGCAGCGTGGGCTCGGCCGTAGTTGAAGTAGGTCGAGGCGACCTCGGCCTCTGTCAGCGGCAGCGAGAAGGCGCGGTCCAGGTGCCGTACGGCTTCCTCGGTCCGCCCCAGATCGAGCAGAACGGATGCGACGTTGACGTGCGCCACGGCGAGGTCGTCTTTTAGCCTTATCGCCTCGGTGAAGTCGGCGACGGCGGCTTCGAGGTCGCCCAGGGCGCGGCGGGCCGCGCCGCGATTGTTGTACGCCTCGGCGAAATCGGGATTCAGCCGGATCGCCTGGTCGTACTCGTCCACCGCCTGTGACCACAGCCCCTGAGCCGCCAGGGACGCGCCGGCCTCGTTGCGCTCCCCGGCCTCACCCGTGCCCGAGCACGCGGCCGCCGCCAGCAGGACCAGGACTACCGCGACGGCCGTCGGCAGCGCGTTGTTCATCTCGGTCCCTGACCTACGCCCGCCGGACTGGCGTCTCCGCCGCCTCGGGCCCTACTGCCATACCGCAAGGAGAACTCCGATGATGGCAAAGCCCACGACCGAGTACCCGAGGTTGATCAGGAAGAGACGCAGCGGCCGACCCTCGAAGGAGTAGTTGGGCGCCTGGCTGACCGCCACAAGTCCGATACCGGCCACGAGCCCCAGCACCAGGCCGTCCAACGGCTCGTCGATCCCGAGGTTTCGCGTCAGCAACGCCAGCACGAAGACGAGGACTATCGAGACGACCACCGCGATGGCGTAGCCGCGGTACTGCTCGCCCTTCCGTGCCTCGATGTCCTCCGCCGTGATGCCGGCTGCCGCCATCCAGGGCTTTCCTAGCAGCACGGGCGAATACCACAGGGCGCCCAGCGCCATGTTGATGACCACGCCGACCACGATCGCCAGGTAGTTGAGCTCGCCGAAATCAAACTCCATTGCGTCCTCCTATGCCCATCCAATCATCGGCCCGCCGTGCCCTACAGTACCCACGCGGCCATTGTACCCGTCTCGCGTATCTCGTCGAGCGCCCGCGGCGGCGACCGTCGATGCGTTGGAGTCTGGCCCATTTTGCCACAAGACGCTTGTTTCGCCATCCGGCCGCCGGAAGGCGCGGTCGGGACGAAGATGGGCACGCCGCATCCCGGCTCCATTGTACGCGTTGCCAAAACCACCACCGCCCTCGGCGACCGCTATAATTGGCCTCTCGGAGCCGACGAACTTGGGGAGGTGACGGTGGCGGATTCGCACTCCAAAGTCCTAGACTACGTTGAGGAGCTGACCGCGACGCCGCGGGCCCACCTGCCGCTGGAGCTGCGCCAGGACGACGACGGCCTGAAGCTGCTGCACCTGGGCAGGCCGCTGGTCGAGTGCTACATGACCCGGGAGGGGATGGCCGCCGGTGGCTACATGGCCAAGGCGCTGGGGGCGCCTCTGCCCCCCGTGGGAGAGTCGGTCGCGGTCCGGGTGTCCACCGGCGTACTGTTCCGCGCCGTATCGATTGCCTCTCTCGACTTCGGCGTTGAGGAGTCGTTCGTGCTGCTCGAACGTCTGCTGGAGGAGGCCGAAATGCAGCGCGGCGGCTCGAGCGACCTCTGAGCGATCTTCGTCGAATAGACCGGCGGGGTGGATGCCGATATAATCTGACCGGGCGTCCATGAGCCCCCACCTAACTGCAATGACAGTCGACTACGCCTCCCTCGAGCCCGGCCAGACCATCTCCGATCGCCGCTACACCCTGGACGACGCGGCGGTCGCTCTATACGTGAACGCGGTCGGCGACCGCTCCGGACTGTACGAGACCGGCGACGGTGTCACGCCGCCGATGGCGGTCGCGGCGCTCGGACTCAGGGGCGTCGTCGAGGACCTGCGGATCCCGGGCGGGACGCTGCACACCGGCCAGGAGCTGGAGTTTCTGACGGGCGTCGCGGCGGGATCCGAGTTGCGGTGCGAGGCCGACGTGCTTCAGAATTCGGTGCGCGGCGACCGGCGCTTTCTGGTGGTAGGCATCAGGATGGACGACGCCGACGGCAGGCGGGTGCTGAACGGCAAGAGCAGTCTGGTGCTCCCGACGTGAGCACAGGCGCCGCGTTGCGGGAAGGCGACGCGCTGCCCGAGGTCGTACGGGAGATCGATCAACGGCGTATCGAGCTCTACGCGGAGGCCTCGGGCGATTTCAATCCGATACACATCGACCGCGAATACGCGGCGGGCGCCCAATTCGGGAGCACCATCGCCCACGGGATGATGGTCGCCGCAATGATCTCGGAGGCGATGGCCATCGCGTTCGGCAGGCTCTGGGCCGAAGGCGGGCGGCTGAGACTCAGATTCAAGGCGCCGGTCTACCCGGGCGACACGATGACGACGTTCGGCGAGGTCAAACGGGTCTATAACGACGGCGGCGTATCCGGGATCGTCTGCTCGGTGGGCGTTCGTAGGCAGACCGGCGAGGTTGCGATCACCGGCGAGGCGACCGTAAGGCCGGCGAAGTGAGGGCGTAGAACCCTCGGAGAGGCGGATAAAGATTTTGACCGACTCGAATGAAGTGAGGAACGCGCTGGTTACCGGCGCTTCAAAGGGCATCGGCCGGGGCATCGCGCTCCGGCTGGCCGAGATGGGCGTCAACGTCGCCGTGAACTACAACACCTCCGCCGAGGCCGCGTCGCAGGTGGAGGCCGAGGTGAGAGAGGCCGGAGTCGATTCGCTCACGGTGCGCGCCGACGTTTCGGACCTCCAGCAGGTCAAGGCGATGGTGGACCGCGTGCAGAAAGAGTGGGGCCACGTGGACATCCTGGTCAACAACGCCGGCATCATCGACGACGGGCTGCTCGTGCGAATGTCCGACGACTCGTGGGAGCGGGTGATCGACACCAACCTGAACGGCACCTTCTACTGCACGCGGGCGGCGCTCAGGACAATGCTGCGGCGACGGTGGGGCCGGATCATCAACATCGGCTCGGTCGTGGGACTGCGGGGCAACCCCGGACAGGCCAACTACACCGCGTCGAAGGCGGGCATCATCGGCTTCACCAAGGCGCTGGCCAAGGAGGTCGCGACCCGCAACATCACCGTCAACACGGTGGCGCCGGGCTATCTCGAGACCGAGACCACGGCCGTGCTGACCGACGAGCAGAAGGCATACTGGCTCAGCGTGATACCCCAGGGCCACTTCGGCGAGGTCGACGACATCGCCCATCTCGTGGCGTTCCTGGCCACAGACAAAGCCAAGTACATCACGGGCCAGGCCATCAGCGTCGACGGCGGCATGGCGGTCTAGCGAGAGCTCGGAGAAGTGAACCCCGAATGGGACTCGCGGTACCCAGATCGCGACCGGCTGCGCTCCGAGGTCGAGTGCCTCGCCGCGTGTTTCCTGGAGCAGCTTCTGGAATCGATACCGGAACGCGAGGTCCGCGGCTTCTACTACAAGGGATCGTCCAAGAAGGTCTGGGAGTCGCCGCTGGACTACGTACCCGAGGTCAGTGACGTCGACATGCACCTGTGGTTCCACGACGACGACGCCTGGCATAGATACCTGGACACGATCCCCCAGGCGATGGAGGTGCAGAAGGGTGTGGAGGCGCGCTTCAGGGCCAGGATTGCCGAGCCGCTGCACGAGCCGCGGCCGCAGCTCATCGTCATGAACAAGCTGCTGACCGAGATCGACGACTTCGTATACTCACCCAGGTCCACCGTGACGGTGCTGTACGGAGAGGACTACCCGAAGGGCGACTACACCGACTCGGACGCCATCAGGCGCTACGACTGCGAGAATCTCCTCCGGGACGACGAGTGGGTGGGCCAGAGCGGGCTCCAGGTGGTCGACAAGCCTGGCCGATACCTCTGGCAGGCGCTGCGCGCTGTCACATGGCGAGTCTCCCCGACAGGGCCCCGTGTGCTGCACGTCCTGGGCGTCGAGACGGAAGACGCGTGGAGCATGAATCGGACGACTGTGGCCAGGGCCATGCGAGACAGGGGCTTCGGCGACCTTGCGGACGGGTACATCGACTACTACCTGTCGTCGTGGGACTACTTCCTGTCCGGCCTCACGGATACGGACGCGGGGCGTTCGGCCATCGGCGCGGCTGTCCGCGTACTGAGCGAGGGCGCGGCTATCGGGCGCGAGTGGCTCGCCGCCAACCCTGAGCCGGCGGCAAAGGCGGGGTAAAGACATGTCGTTCGAAGGAAAGGTCGCGCTGGTTACCGGCGCCTCCCGGGGGATAGGCCGCGCGGTCGCGCTGGAGCTCGCCAGCCGCGGCGCGGACATCGCCTTCAACTACCTGCGCAACCACGAGCGCGCGGCGGACGCGCAGCGTGAGATCGAGGCGCTCGGCGTCCGCTGCCTGCGCGTCAGGGCCCACCTGGGCGACACGGAGAAGATAAGGGGCCTGTTCGCCGACGTGGCGGCGGCGTACCCCAACCTCGACATCCTGGTCAACAACGCCGCCTCCGGCGTGCAGCGGTCCGCCGAGGAGCTCGAGGTGAAGCACTGGGACTGGACTATGAACGTCAACGCCCGCGCGCCGTGGCTCTGCTCCATCGAGGCGTCCAGGCTGATGACCGGGGGCGGCAACATAGTCAACCTGACCAGCCTCGGGTCGCAGAGGGTGCTGCGGGACTACTTCTCGGTGGGGACCTCCAAGGCCGCGCTCGAGGCCGTGACCCGCTATCTGGCGGTGGAGCTCGCGCCGAAGGGCATATCGGTGAACGCCGTGGCCGGTGGACTCGTCGACACGGAGGCGCTCGACCACTTTCCCGAAGGGGGAAAGATGCGGACCGCCGGACGGGACACGCTGCTCGGCCGAATGGTGACCGGCGGGGACATCGCGAAAGTCGTGGCGTTCCTGTGCACGAAGGAAGCCGAGATGATCCGCGGACAGGTGCTGATCGTCGACGGCGGGGCGACCCTCAGAGGATAGCCGGCTCCACCCCCGGTCATCCCGAGTGCCCCGGCGCTCAGCCGGGGTGTATCGAGGGGCCGACCAGCTCGACCGAGAAGCCCCCGCCTTCGCCCGCCAGCACGACGCCCGCCGACGCGTGAGCGAGCCTGACGTAGCCGATCCCGACGCCGCCCCCGGCCCGGGAGATAGCCGCCGACGTGACCACGCCTACCTGCTTGCCTTCCAGCACGAGCTTCGCGCCGGGCTCCGGACCGGCGCCGTCGCCCCACCGCATGCCCATCAGCCGCTTCTGCACCTTGTCGTAGGTGTTGAGCCGGGCGACGACCTCCTGGCCGACGTAGCAACCCTTGGTGAAGCTGATGATGTCGATCAGGCCGGCCTCCAGCGGGTTGAAGGCCTCGGTCAGCTCGCGCCCGAACGCCGGGACGCCGCGCTCTATGCGCAACACATCGAGGGCTTCCCGATCGACCTCCACCGGCGCCGGTGCGGCGTCCACTGCCAGCAGGGCGTCGAGAGCCTCCCCACGGTCGTCGGCTGCAACGACCACGTCGTAGCCGGGCTCGCCTACGGGGTCGGTGCGCACGACCAGCGCCTCCGCTCCTCCGACGGTCCCGGCGCGGAGCTCGTAGGGGGCAAGCTCGGACGCCGCGACGCCGGTCGCGGCTTCGACGACCGCCGGAGCGCCGGGGCCGACCACGCCGAGCATCGCCGTCGCGTCGGTCACGTCGTCGACCGACACGTCCTCGACGAATATGTAGAAGTCGACCCACTCGGCGACCCTGCCCTGGTTGCCCGGGCCGGTCATCACGAGCAGTTCGCCGTCCCGGCGGAGGACCAGCAGCAGATCGAAGATGCGGCCCTTGTTCGTCGTGAGCACGGTGGCCGCGCCCTCGCCGGCCTCGAGCTCCGTCAGGGCGTTGGTGGACAGACGCTCGACCAGGTCCACGGCGTCTTCGCCGCGAAGGGCGAGCCGGCCCACGTCGGAGCGGTCGACTACGCCGACTCCCAGCACCAGAGCCTCGTACTCATCGACTCGAACGACAGTCTTCAGGGCCTGCGCTTCCGGCATGTTCGCCCCCTGAAACACGTTCGCCCCGAACTGCCGGGGCGAAACGGTATGCCTGCGGTGCATCGGTTATCCCGAGCGACGGGACGGCGAATTACCACCGGCGATCCATTGCCGCGCCAACGGAGGCCGCAGCCCTGAACGCGGCTGCGCTAGACCCCGAAGGAGGTGCCGCAGCCGCAGGTCGTCTTGGCGTTCGGGTTGTTGAAGACGAAGCCCTTGCCGTTCAGGCCGCCGGAGTACTCGAGGATCGTGCCGGCCAGGAAGATGTAGGACTTGCGGTCCACGAACAGCCTCACGCCGTGCTCCTCGAGCATCTTGTCGTCCTCGCGCGGCTCGTCCACGAGGTCGAGGATGTACGTGAGCCCCGAGCAGCCGCCGCCCTTGACGCCCACGCGCAGGTGGAAGCCGGGCTTGCCTGCCTGGTCGGCGAACTCGCGGACGTGCGTAGCCGCCTCGGCGCTGATCGAGATGGTGAGCGGATTGGGTTTTTCTCTGGTGGTGGTCACGGTTAACCTGCCTGCGATTCCCCTCAATTCTATCCGTGCGCCAACCCAGAGTCAATCAGAATCGTGGATGTGCTTCCCCATCCTTGGCATGGGCGGCACCGTCCGGGCACTATTGGGAAGCCAAGGGTAGAGCGGTCAAGTCAAGGGCGGCCAGGGCGGCGACGCCTGCAGCGTAGCCAACGGATGGTGGAACCGCATCGCCGATCATGTCGGCAACACTACTGCGTGTTGGTGTGTCACCTGCGACTGTCTTGAACTCAAAGCACTCAGGAAATCCTTGGATTCGCGCGGCCTCGTGAGGGGTCAACGTCCGCTGCCGCTCGGGATGTATGTAGCGTCCCCGGCCCGGTGTATTGAATCCGGTCGTAATCGTGCCCGAAGGCTTGTCCCAGTGCAGCCGCCCGTAGATTGAGGGGTACGTGTGACCGTCCTTGTGACTATCGGGCCGCTGCTGGTTCGGCAGGTCGTATAGTCCATTGTCGAACAGATACTTGATGCGGCGCCGGTTGACCTCGGAGAGGTCGGCCGCCCTGTCGATGAGATCGTCCGACTCTACGTCCAGCAGGTCTCGTATTGCCCACCGGAGGTCCCGGGGCGGGCGCTTGAGTTGTTTAAGGGTCGACCGAATATCCGGCTTGCGGGTCCGGGACGCGACCAAGATGTGTCGGTTCCTGGTTTGTGGCAGCCCCAGTTCCACAGAATCTACGACTGCCTCGTCGAGCACGTAACCCTCGCTCTCGAATAGCCCCTTAGAAGTGTCCAGGACATTTCCACGGTCGTGCCGAATGCCTGGCACGTTCTCGACTATCACCGCCGACGCATCAAGGGCGACCGCCAGGGCCGGCATGACCAGGTAGTACTTGTTCCGTGGATCGTCTCTCAGGGTAATGTTGTTGGACGTAGAGTGCCCCTCACACGGTGGGCCTCCCAATAGTACGTCAACCTTACCCGCGGCGGTCTGCAGCTCCTCGGTGAGAAGTTGGGGACGCGCCAGGAACATCGGAGACTGTTTGCGGTCCGAGTAGTTCCTGGTGGCCGAATGCCACAGGTCTTGAGTCGAATAGTACCTGGGATCGAAATTGCGTCTGTAGACATCTATCTTCACCGAATCCGTATCAACGGCCAGCCTACCTTCGGGCTGAAGACCGCAGGCCCGGACTGCCTCGCGAACTCCGTACGACAGTCCACCGGCTCCACAGAATACGTCCGCTATCCTCACAGCTTTGTCAGTGTTCAGTTTCTTCGGGTATTCGACCATGCCCGCCAGAAAAGCCTTGTCCCATACCGACACCAAGGCGTCATCGGAAGAAGAGGCGGACAGCGGTTCTCGAATGGCGACGGTAGACGTGCCGTGGATGCCGTCAACGGACAGGTCTCTGACGATCCGATCTTCCAGAAGGCTAAACTCCTCCTGTATGGTGGTCATGTCAATCTTCTCGTAACCGCGATCCTATCTTCCAGCAGCAGTCGGAGATTGGCCTCCTCTGTCGTCTCGCACTGCCAGACTACTATGGGCGAATGTCCTGCCTCCTTCAGTTGCCGCAGATTCCTGCCGTCGCGCTCTACGTTCTTGTCGACTTTGGCGAGCCAGAAGTCTCGGTTTCTCTTCGGAGTCGTCGCCTTCTTGCAGCCTTTGTGTCTGTGCCAGAAGCAACCGTGAACGAACACGGGAATGCCTTCTTGCGTTAGCCACAGGTCGGGCCGCCCCGGCTTGTCCTCCACGTTGGTCTCGAATGCTATTCCCAACGATTCGAGGGCTGCCCGAACGGCTATCTCCGGCGAGGTCCCGGCCTGCCGGACCGCGCGCATCTTCCTGGTCGTTGCCTCGTCGATCCTACCAACGGGACTAAGCGCGTTCGAGGTCAATACTCTTCTCTTTGAGGACAGCCCGGATCTCTTCATCGGTCAGATACTCGAACGAAACGGTCGTGTGTAGCCTCCTGAGTCTCTTGTACAGCGCACGAACGCCGTTCTCACGTGTACTGTGCAAGTACGCCTTGTCCGAGGAGGAGTCCCGATATTGGAACGCTACGAGGGCTCTTGCAAGATTCGGAGACCAGGCGTAGCGGTGCCTGATGACCCCCGATTCCCAGAAGTCGGTGTGGGCAAGGCGACGCGCCAAGTGGTAGGGGTCGGGCGCCCCGCCGTCGTGCACCATACTTGCCCTGAACCACAGTATGGCTATCCTGTTGTCGCTTACGGACGCGTCGATTCCGTAGTTCCTGAGATGTGCCGGTTTGTTGGTCGCGCGCGCCTCGACGATACTAGCGAACTTCTCCACCGTCAGCCATCGCCAAAACCCGTCGGCGGCGACCAAGTTGGGCGGGAGGGCTAGTTCCCGATGGAGGATGACGCAGGCCTTGTGTCGAACGAATTCACGTCAAGCTTTGTCTCGTCTTGGAGCAGTTCGTCCTTGAGTTCCTCCAATGCCGCAGCGGCCAGATCGGCTCCGGACTCGTCCCACGGGGCTCCCGCGCCGACCTCTCCGAGATCGGATTCGAGCAGCTTGTACGCCTTTTGCTCGCGCCGCGCTTCTACCGCGGCCACGGCCTTCTCGTTGGATAGAGTTTTGCCCTTCAACCGTCTTACCTGACAACCTTGAGGACTGTAGCGATGAGCTTGCGCAACTCCGTAGGGTGGTCGTCCTCGTCGGCCAATTCTCTTATGTCCGCATAGGGTAGGCCGCTGACTGTGGCAATATGGGTGAATACTTGCCCGGCTAGACCCTCGGTATCGTCTTCTTCGGGTTCGTACTCAATTTTGCATAGGACGTCCGCCCATATCTGGGTCGTGATCTCCGCGGCCAGCATCCGCCACGCCAGATCGTTGGAACCCCTGGCCGCGTCCGTCGCGATCAGCGAGTCTTTGGCCTTGTCGTTGACCAGTACCGTCAGCAGTTCGCCAACGGGCAGGTCGAATTGGCCGTAATCGTACGGGGACTTTCGTTCGATCACCCACAGTGCGTGTTCGGGATACAGCGGATTGGCCCCGAACGTGGCCCATCGGAACGGGAACGTGGAGGTCTCAACGGCCTCTCTGACGGAGAACTCCTTGCGACACAGCACCTTGTTGTAGGTCAGTCCCTGTGCCTCGAGTTCCCCGCGCCTCGCTACGACCCGGGCCGCCAATACGAAACTGATCTCGCGTTCGGACTGAAGGTCGCTCAACATGGTCGGGGCCGGCGACCACACGTCGGTTGGAACGTCGCCCAATCTCCACTTGCCGAGGACCTCGTACCGGCGCAGATGTCGACTTCGGGCCGACAGGCCGATTTCCACGTCTTCCGTGCGGAGGCCAAGTCTTCGGTCAAGTTCGTCGATCCGGTCGACCAGTATCTCAAACTGAGGCGCTATGGGACGCCTGGCTTCCTCCTGGGATAGGAAGTGGGTGTCGTTGCCGGCAAAGGCCATGTTCTCGAAGGGCACGAACCGACACTTTGCAGAACGCTGTCGAGGACCTTGGAGACCGCATTGGGCTCGGCGCCGTCGCCGAACGGAGGGATAGAGCGCCGTTCTCTACGTTGTTGTGCTTGGGACATTTTGCAGACGGGTTCCCTCGGGTATCGCCCTCATTGCGAGCCGCTCTGTTCGCCCGACAACACGACGGAGACCTCTAGCAGGCTGCGGAAAAATGATTTTGTGAGATAGGATACGTCACACTGGAATGGAGGTGGTCGTCCCATGAGAGGAAGACAGGACCCTCAGGCAACGATGTTGGCGTTCGTGGACCTGGAGGAGCGAGTTCCAAGGGACCATCCTCTTCGGACCATCAAAGCGGTGGCGGACGAGGCCTTGGAGCGCCTTTCGCCGGAGTTCGACCGGATGTACTCGAAGGTGGGCCGAGCGTCGGTGCCGCCTGAGCGGCTGCTGAAGGCATCGTTGCTGATCTCCCTCTACTCTGTGCGCAGCGAGAGAGCATTCTGCGAGGAGCTCGAATACAACCTCCTGTTCCGCTGGTTCCTGGACATGGACCTGATGGAGCGCAGCTTCGACCCGACGGTGTTCACGAAGAACCGGCGTCGTCTGCTGGAGCACAGGATAGGCCAGGCTTTGTTCGACGAGGTGGTGGTGGAGGCAGACCGGAAGGGACTGCTGTCGGATGAGCACTTCAGTGTGGACGGGACGCTGATAGAGGCTGCTGCGAGCATCAAGAGCTTCAGGCGGCGAGAAGAGGAAGATCATCGGTCCGACGACGATCCCGGCAACCCATCGGTGGACTTTCATGGAGAGCGGCTGCGGAACGAGACTCACGAGAGCAGGACGGACTCTGAGGCGCGGTTGATGCGCAAAGGCAAAGGGAAGGAGGCCAAGCTGGCGTTCATGGGGCACGCGCTGATGGAGAACCGCAACGGGCTGCTGATGGACTTTGTGGTCAGTAGCGCGACAGGCACGGCGGAGCGTGACGCTGTACCCATACTGCTGGACGATGCGTGGGAGCGTGGCTTCCGTCCCAGGACGCTGGGAGGTGACAAGGGCTACGACACGCGGCAGTGTGTGAAGGATACGCGTGATCGTGGAGTGACGCCGCACGTGGCACAGCGAGTTCACTCTGCGATAGATGGTCGAACGACACGGCATCCAGGCTATGGGGTGAGCCAGAAGATTCGCAAGCGAGTGGAGGAAGTCTTCGGGTGGATGAAGACGGTGGGCGGGTTCCGTCGCACTCGGTATCGTGGTGTTGATCGGACTGGGCTGGCGGGGTACTTCGTAGCTACAGCCTACAACCTCGTGCGGATGGCGAAGCTGTTGTGGCCCCGGCAGACTCGGGCCATTCAGTCGGTGTGATCTGCCCGGGTCGCAGTGCGTCCAAAATGATCTGACGGGGCCTGCGAGCCCTGCGAATCACCTCCTAAGCCGTCCATAGGGGCTCCAAACCCACCCTCCGTGTCATGAAAACGCCGTCACTGTTCACTCAACCAGCTACTTCAAACTGCCAGAACCTATTCTTCCGCAGCCTGCTAGTGTCCTGTACCCGAAGTACGCTGGCAAGAGCGGGCCACGCTGGCCAGGATTTCGTCAGCGGTCTTGGTCCATACGAAGGGCTTGGGGTCTTCGTTGGTGATGTCCAGGTAGCGGTAGATGTCAGCCTCCAGTTCGGTGCTGCTCTGATGCACGCCCCGGCGCAACTGCTTTTCGGTGAGCAGACCGAACCAGCGCTCCACCAGATTCAGCCAGGAGGCGCTGGTGGGCGTGAAATGGATATGGAAGCGGGGCCGCTTGGCGAACCAGTTCCGGATCAGCGCCGTCTTGTGGGTGGCGTAGTTGTCGGCAATCAGGTGCACGTCCAACTCGGCGGGCACCTCGGACTCTATGGCATTGAGAAACTTGCGGAACTCCAGGGCCCGGTGGCGGCGGTGGCACTGGCCAATCACCTGACCGGTCCTGGCGTCCAAAGCGGCGAAGAGGGACGTGGTGCCGTGGCGCACGTAATCATGGGTGCGCCGCTCGGCCTGGCCCGGACGCATGGGCAAAAGCGGCCTGGTGCGGTCCAGGGCTTGGATCTGGGACTTCTCGTCCACGCACAAGACCAGCGCCCGGTCCGGCGGGTTGAGGTAGAGCCCCACAATATCCCGCACCTTCTCGATGAAGAGGGGGTCCGCCGACAGCTTGAAGGTCTCGGTGCGGTGGGGTTGCAGCGCGAAGGCACGCCAGATGCGGCTCACGGTGTTGTGGCTCAGACCGGAACGCCGGGCCATGGACCGGGTGCTCCAATGTGTAGCATCCTTCGGTGTGGTCTCCAGGGTCAGCGTCACGACCCTCTCAACGTCAGCATCGGTGACAGTGCGGGGTCTGCCAGGCCTTGCTTCATCCACCAGTCCGTCCAGTCGACTCTCCAAGAACCGAGACCTCCACTTGCCAACCGTCGCTTGCGACACTCTCAACTCCGCGGCCACAGCGGTGTTCGTCTTGCCCTTAGAGGGTGTGTGAGAAGTTCAAATAGGTTGGTGCTAAGCGTCGGAGCATGAGATGAATCATAGCTATGTGGATCCAGGCCTCCGTTGTATCGGACAGAGCTTCGTAGTCCTTGCTCAGCCGACGGCACCTGCTGAGTCACGCGAATGTTCGTTCAACTACCCATCTTCGCGGCAGCACCTGAAAGTGGTGGCTGTCCCCCAAATCCCCCACCTGACATTGTTGAGAGCTGCTTGGTGTGCTTTCAGGGGGTGTCCGGATGTCGACTTGGGGTGACGCATGACATGATCGGCATCGGACAGGGTCTCGGGTGCCGTCTTTGAGGGTATCGGCAGCGGTTCGCTGCCAATTGTGGCTGTTGTCAGACCGAAGAAGGCATGGCCCGGCCTGGCAACTCGGCAGAGTCGCCTACAAACCGATGCTCCAGGCAGGGTCGCCTATGCCCGATACGGCTCGGCAGCCAGCGCCAATATCCTCTGCCGCGCGCTGAGCAGCAACTCGTATGAGGGATGGCCACGGGCAAGACGGATGATCAACCTCCTGGCGTGACGCACCACACGGCCCGGTAGGGCGATCAGGGCGAAACGCACCGCCTTCAGACGCTTGCCCACCCACTGTCCGCCCAACACCAGCCGCTTCATGGCAGAGTTCAGAGCCTGCCCCGTAGCCCCATACGGGGTTGAAGGCCAACACTGCTATCGCCCACCATGCTGCGTTGGCTCCGAACAGCCCCGACGGAAGCCTGCCCCCGGCAAGGTCACTCTTGAGGACGCCGTGGACCTCCTCGCCCTTGCCGCATCTCTGCCTCGACCACCAGATCAACTCATCTCCCGCAATGCTCCGGTTGGTCACCACTCCGAAGACCTTGTACCAGCCTCTGTTGGACAACTCCATCGCGGGGAACGGAAGCTCCATCTGCCCCTCCATTCCCGGCAGAGGCTGTTCGATCAACCGCTCCCTGGTAGCCCGTCCGAGAAACACGGTTGGCGAGTGTTTGGGGGTATGATGGGTCCAGTCCAGTAGCGGGGAGTCGTTGATGAGCAAAACCTACCTTCCCTACGAACCCGACCAGCAGTTGCTGTTGCCAGCGGCGTTGCAGGAGTGGCTGCCTGACGACCATCTGGCCTACTTCATATCCGACGTGGTGGACCAGTTGGACATGTCGGAGGTCACCGCTCGCTACGAGCGGGAACGGCGAGGCGGACCGCCGTATCATCCACGGATGATGGTCAAGGTGTTGCTCTACGGTTACTGCGTGGGGGTGTCGTCCTCACGCCGCATCGCCCAGCGTCTCCACGAGGACATCCCCTTCAGGGTGTTGGCGGCGAACAACACACCGGACTTCCGGACCATCTCCGACTTTCGCAAGGATAATGTGGATGCGCTGTCGGGCCTGTTCGTACAGGTACTGGCGTTGTGCCAGCAGGCGGGGCTGGTGAAGCTGGGGCACGTGGCGCTGGACGGCACGAAGGTCAAGGCCAACGCATCGAAGCATAAGGCGATGAGTTACCAACGGATGAAGGAGAAGGCAGCGCAGTTGTCGGCGGAGGTAGCGGAGTTGTTGCGACAGGCCCAGGCAGCGGATGATGAGGAAGACCGGCGGTACGGCAAAGACAAGCGTGGAGATGAGTTGCCGCAGGAGTTGGCCTTTCGAGAGGGTCGGTTGGAGAAGATACGGGAAGCCATGGCGGCGCTGGAAGCCGAGGCGCAGGCGGCTGGCGAACGGGCCGAGGCCGAAGGTGGTAAGCACCCGGGGGTGCCCGACGACAAGGCCCAGCGTAACTTCACCGATGCCGAGTCGCGCATCATCCCCGCACCTGGAGGAAAGGACTTCCTGCAAGCGTACAACTGTCAGGCGGTGGTGGATAGCGCTCACCAGGTGATCGTGGCGGCGCGGGCCACCAACCAGACTTCGGATAAGCAACAGGCTGCGGTGATGATGGAGGAGACCATCGACAACGTCGGTGCAGTCCCCAGGGAAGTATCCGCCGATGCTGGCTATTACTCGGCAAAGGCAGTCGAGGAGCTCTATGCTCTGGGCGTGGACCCGTTCGTCGCGCCGGAGCAGACCCGCCACGGCCGGGTTGTGCCACCCGCGCCCCGAGGTCGCATACCCAGCCATCTGTCTCCCAAGGACCGGATGCGACGGAAGTTACAGACCAAGCGGGGTCGGCAGCGCTACGCTTTGCGGATGCAAACTGTGGAGCCGGTATTCGGCCAGATCAAGCAGGGCCGTGGATTCCGGCAGTTCCTGCTGCGGGGACTGGAGAAGGTGAACGGCGAATGGTCGCTGATCTGCACCGGCCACAACCTGCTCAAACTGTTCCGCTTTGGGGTCAATCTGGACAGGAAAACACGGGTCGACGGGCCAGCCCAACGCATCAGGAACTTTGCCGAGGCAGTGAGCACGGCGCTATTCGCAAAGCTATCTGGGAGCCGGCCGGGCCAACCGGCACAATTAGTTGTCGCGATCCATTGTCGCTGACCCGCAAGCACCGTTAGATAATCCTCGGACGGGCTGCTGGTAGCTATGAACCGATACTCAGGGCTGTTCTTGGAGTGCCCTATCCAGTTGGGTACGAAGTTCACATCAGCCCACTGCTGACCCGTGTCCACACGATGCTCCCCAACCTTGCGGTACAGCGTCTGCCAGTCTTGCTCGGCGACCTCGGACACCGCACGGCGGAACTCCGTCGTCACGTCGACCCCAACCGCGAACTCAATCACCCCGAACCGCTCGTCTCTACCCTCCGCGCAGTACCGCTGCAACTCCCGCTGGTACCCCGCCGTATCCGACCTCAGCATCACCTTCTCCACCCCCGCAGGCAGACGGCCCAGCCCTTCAATCAACACTCGTAACTGCTGATGGCCCCCCAAATCCCCCACCTGACATTGTTGAGAGCTGTTTCGTGTGCTTTCAGGGGGTGTCCGGATGTCGACTTGGGGTGACGCATGACATGATCGGCATCGGACAGGGTCTCGGGTGCCGTCTTTGAGGGTATCGGCAGCGGTTCGCTGCCAATTGTGGCTGTTGTCAGGCCGAAGAAGGCATGGCCCGGACTGGCAACTCGGCAGAGTCGCCTACAAACCGATGCTCCAGGCAGGGTCGCCTATGCTCGATACGGCTCGGCAGCCAGCGCCAATATTCTCTGCCGCGCCCTGAGCAGCAACTCGTATGAGGGATGGCCACGGGCAAGACGGATGATCAACCTCCTGGCGTGACGCACCACACGGCCCGGTAGGGCGATCAGGGCGAAGCGCACCGCCTTGAGACGCTTGCCCACCCACTGTCCGCCCAACACCAGCCGCTTCATGGCAGAGTTCAAGTTGAAGGCCAACACTGCTATCGCCCACCATGCTGCGTTGGATCCGAACAGCCCCGACGGAAGCCTGCCCCCGGCAAGGTCACTCTTGAGGACGCCGTGGACCTCCTCGCCCTTGCCACATCTCTGCCTCGACCACCAGATCAACTCATCTCCCGCAATGCTCCGGTTGGTCACCACTCCGAAGACCTTGTACCAGCCTCTGTTGGACAGCTCCATCGCGGGGAACGGAAGCTCCATCTGCCCCTCCATTCCCGGCAGAGGCTGTTCGATCAACCGCTCCCTGGTAGCTATGAACCGATACTCAGGGCTGTTCTTGGAGTGCCCTATCCAGTTGGGCACGAAGTTCACATCAGCCCACTGCTGACCCGTTTCCACACGATGCTCCCCAACTTTGCGGTACAGCGTCTGCCAGTCTTGCTCGGCGACCTCGGACACCGCACGGCGGAACTCCGTCGTCACGTCGACCCCAACCGCGAACTCAATCACCCCGAACCGCTCGTCTCTACCCTCCGCGCAGTACCGCTGCAACTCCCGCTGGTACCCCGCCGTATCCGACCTCAGCATCACCTTCTCCACCCCCGCAGGCAGACGGCCCAGCCCTTCAATCAACACTCGTAACTGCTGATGGCCCCCCAAATCCCCCACCTGACATTGTTGAGAGCTGTTTCGTGTGCTTTCAGGGGGTGTCCGGATGTCGACTTGGGGTGACGCATGACATGATCGGCATCGGACAGGGTCTCGGGTGCCGTCTTTGAGTGTATCGGCAGCGGTTCGCTGCCAATTGTGGCTGTTGTCAGGCCGAAGAAGGCATGGCCCGGACTGGCAACTCGGCAGAGTCGCCTACAATCCGATGCTCCAGGCAGGGTCGCCTATGCCCGATACGGCTCGGCAGCCAGCGCCAATATCCTCTGCCGGGCCGTGAGCAGCAACTCGTATGAGGGATGGCCACGGGCAAGACGGATGATCAACCTCCTGGCGTGACGCACCACACGGCCCGGTAGGGCGATCAGGGCGAAACGCACCGCCTTGAGACGCTTGCCCACCCACTGTCCGCCCAACACCAGCCGCTTCATGGCAGAGTTCAGAGCCTGCCCCGTAGCCCCATACGGGGTTGAAGGCCAACACTGCTATCGCCCACCATGCTGCGTTGGCTCCGAACAGCCCCGACGGAAGCCTGCCCCCGGCAAGGTCACTCTTGAGGACGCCGTGGACCTCCTCGCCCTTGCCGCATCTCTGCCTCGACCACCAGATCAACTCATCTCCCGCAATGCTCCGGTTGGTCACCACTCCGAAGACCTTGTACCAGCCTCTGTTGGACAACTCCATCGCGGGGAACGGAAGCTCCATCTGCCCCTCCATTCCCGGCAGAGGCTGTTCGATCAACCGCTCCCTGGCAGCCCGTCCGAGAACACGGTTGGCGAGTGTTTGGGGGTATGATGGGTCCAGTCCAGTAGCGGGGAGTCGTTGATGAGCAAAACCTACCTTCCCTACGAACCCGACCAGCAGTTGCTGTTGCCAGCGGCGTTGCAGGAGTGGCTGCCTGACGACCATCTGGCCTACTTCATATCCGACGTGGTGGACCAGTTGGACATGTCGGAGGTCACCGCTCGCTACGAGCGGGAACGGCGAGGCGGACCGCCGTATCATCCACGGATGATGGTCAAGGTGTTGCTCTACGGTTACTGCGTGGGGGTGTCGTCCTCACGCCGCATCGCCCAGCGTCTCCACGAGGACATCCCCTTCAGGGTGTTGGCGGCGAACAACACACCGGACTTCCGGACCATCTCCGACTTTCGCAAGGATAATGTGGATGCGCTGTCGGGCCTGTTCGTACAGGTACTGGCGTTGTGCCAGCAGGCGGGGCTGGTGAAGCTGGGGCACGTGGCGCTGGACGGCACGAAGGTCAAGGCCAACGCATCGAAGCATAAGGCGATGAGTTACCAACGGATGAAGGAGAAGGCAGCGCAGTTGTCGGCGGAGGTAGCGGAGTTGTTGCGACAGGCCCAGGCAGCGGATGATGAGGAAGACCGGCGGTACGGCAAAGACAAGCGTGGAGATGAGTTGCCGCAGGAGTTGGCCTTTCGAGAGGGTCGGTTGGAGAAGATACGGGAAGCCATGGCGGCGCTGGAAGCCGAGGCGCAGGCGGCTGGCGAACGGGCCGAGGCCGAAGGTGGTAAGCACCCGGGGGTGCCCGACGACAAGGCCCAGCGTAACTTCACCGATGCCGAGTCGCGCATCATCCCCGCACTTGGAGGAAAGGACTTCCTGCAAGCGTACAACTGTCAGGCGGTGGTGGACAGCGCTCACCAGGTGATCGTGGCGGCGCGGGCCACCAACCAGACTTCGGATAAGCAACAGGCTGCGGTGATGATGGAGGAGACCATCGACAACGTCGGTGCAGTCCCCAGGGAAGTATCCGCCGATGCTGGCTATTACTCGGCAAAGGCAGTCGAGGAGCTCTATGCTCTGGGCGTGGACCCGTTCGTCGCGCCGGAGCAGACCCGCCACGGCCGGGTTGTGCCACCCGCGCCCCGAGGACGCATACCCAGCCATCTGTCTCCCAAGGACCGGATGCGACGGAAGTTACAGACCAAACGGGGTCGGCAGCGCTACGCTTTGCGGATGCAAACTGTGGAGCCGGTATTCGGCCAGATCAAGCAGGGCCGTGGATTCCGGCAGTTCCTGCTGCGGGGACTGGAGAAGGTGAACGGCGAATGGTCGCTGATCTGCACCGGCCACAACCTGCTCAAACTGTTCCGCTTTGGGGTCAATCTGGACAGGAAAACACGGGTCGACGGGCCAGCCCAACGCATCAGGAACTTTGCCGAGGCAGTGAGCACGGCGCTATTCGCAAAGCTATCTGGCGGCCGGCCGGGGCAACGGCACAATTAGTTGTCGCGATCCATTGTCGCTGACCCGCAAGCACCGTTAGATAATCCTCGGACGGGCTGCTAGTCATCGTAGCTGACAGCAGCTACGCTGTCCTAGACCTGCTGCACTTCTGTCAGTCCATGACTCACCCGGTCACTTTCATCACCCGGTTGCGTCTGGACGCCGCGCTCTACAAACCCGCTCCACCTCGACTGCCCGGACAGATTGGTCGTCCGCGCGTCAAAGGCGAACGATTGCCAACACTAAAACAACTCCTCGATCAACCGGCAGCCGCGTGGACTGCCGCGATGGTCCCCTGGTACGACGGTACCCCGCGCAGAGTGGAGATCGCCTCTCATACGGCGGTCTGGTATCACAAGGGCAAGGCTCCGGTTCCTATCCGTTGGGTCTTGATACGCGACCCGATGGGTGCGTTCCGGCCACAGGCTTTGTTGTGCACCGACCTCAACGTCGAACCCACCCGAATCATCGAATGGTTCGTGTTGCGATGGCAGCTGGAGGTCACCTTCCAGGAAGTCCGCACTCACCTGGGAGTGGAAACTCAACGCCAATGGTCTGACCTGGCCATCGCCCGCACCACACCGGCGCTCTTCGGGTTATTCTCATGGGTTACACTGGCAGCACATGCACTGGGCCGGGGCCAAGCCGTACCCGTCCGCTCAGCAGCCTGGTATCCCAAGTCCCTGCCCACCTTCTCCGATGCTATCGCTCTGGTCCGCCATCACCTGTGGTCCAACTCAGACGTTTTCGGCATATCGCCTGCTCAACCCAACATCCGAAAACTCCCTCGCCCTATGGTTGACCGCTTCATAGAATCGTTGTGCTATGCCGCCTGAATGTACAAAGTCCAGCTTAGAACATTCCACAACCATTCGGGCCCGCTGGGCCAACGCTTGCGCCGTCTTGGACCTGCGCGCCCACTGTCCCAGTGTCTCCCTTTCATCGTCGCTGAGCGTCAACGGTGGGGTTGGTCGACCAAGACGCATGTGAATCCTCCTCACATGAACTCTCAGGAGAATACCAGCTACCGAACACTTATGCCACTAACTTCAGAGACAGGACACTAGGTCCGACGGCTTAACCCAAGGAACATGTCCGCCATAATATTTACTAATTTCACGGGGAGGAGTACTGCCAGTAAATGCCTCCGCCACATCCCCCAAGCGCACGATCTGCCACCCGTCCGGTATTGCCATACGCCGCTCACTCCCCCGCGTCCAGGCGGCTCAGCGGGCCGGGCCAGTCGAGAATGCGCTGGTCCGCGGTCAACAGCTGGTGGCCGCCCAGCGCTGTGGCCACGATGAGGCGGTCGGCGGGGTCGCTGTGGAAATCGGCAAGCTCATTGGCGCGGATTCCTGTCTCCCCGTCGACGGGGATCTCGATCAGGCCGTCATCCAGGAGGGTGGCGCGCCAGGAGCGGATGTCGGCAAGGATGCGCATCCGGCCCTTCTCGTGCAGCATGGCGAGTTCCCAGAAGGTTATCGCCGAGACAGCGGCTTCGCCGCTCTGTACCGCCCGCTCGAGGCGGCTTCGAGCCTTTCTGCCCAGCCTGGCGTCGCCAAACCGACTCCAGACCAGTACATGCGTGTCTAGTAAGAGCATTCTTCGCCGTCGATGAGCCCCTGCTCCGCTTCCCATACAACATCTATCGGGGAGATGATGTCACCAAGGATCTCCAACTTCCCCCGGTCTGCGCCGAACCAGGTCTTGGGCTTCTCCCGGTAGGCAACCAGCCTGGCCGTCGGGCGGCCGTTCTTGGTGATGACAATCTCCTCCCCGTTTTCCGCCACCTCGTCCATCAGCTTCAGGCACCTGGCCTTGAACTCCGACGCCTTGATGGTTCGGCCTGTGCTTGCTGCGTTGCTGTCTGGTGACATGCTGCGCTCCTGTACGACTGAATGGACCTATAATATCATGGTCACGACCATAGTCATATCATATCCGCTATCTGGCATACCCCATCTCCGCCGACAACCCGTCCATCTTGGCAACGGCCTCGTCCAGCCGCCGCTCCGCGTCCCGCAGCTGCGCCAGGGCGTCCTCGACGCTCGTCACCTCCACCGGCTCGGCCGTGTCCACGTAGCGGCTGATGTTCAGGTTGAAGTCTCCGACAACACCCACGAACGCCACCTCCACTGCCAACCCTGATTCTCTCGTAAAAAGTCTGTGCAGGCCGAATTAGAACAACCGTACCCGCGCCGGGGTACAATATACAGTCTCTGTTCCGTATACTACCCCAACATACGGTAGCGCGCATATGTGCGAAATTGCTGGAATTTCCTCAAACCGGGTTTTTACGAGGGAATCAACCCTGCGTTCATCTAGTACTTGCTATCATAAGTCAGAGTAACGTTGTTTGAGGCTTTCCAGGTTTGACAACGGTCTTGGTCCATTCGAAGGGAGTAGGGTTCTGATTGCGGGCATCAGTAAAGCGGTCGATGGCCTGACAGACCTGCTTGGGGTTCGTGGCACTGAGGTGTCGCAGGACAGCCTGGGTCAGGATGCTGAACCAGACCTCGATCTGGTTCAGCCATGAAGCATGTGTGGGCGTGTAGTGGAAGTGGACTAACGGATGGCGGGCAAGCCAACGGTCATGCTTGGGCTTATGAGTGACGAAGTTGTCCAGCACCACGTGGAGCTCGGTATCGGGATAGTGGGCCACTATACGGTTCATGAAGTCGAGGAACTCCCGTCGCCGCTTGCGGCGATAGTGGGCCACATTAACCTTGCCGGTATGCACCTCAAGGGCAGCGAAGAGGGTCGTAGTCCCGTGTCGCTTGTACTCGTGAGTATGCCCCCGCACCGCCTCTCCGTTAGGAAGGCGCAGCCACCCCTGAGCTCGTTCCAAGGCCTGGATGGAAGGCTTCTCATCGACGCTGATCACCACTGCGTTCTCGGGCGGTTCCAAGTACAGACCCACTATGTCCGCCGCCTTTTGGGCAAACTGCGGATCGGTGCTCACGCACCAACTGCGACGTCGCTGAAGGTGGATGCCGTGCTTGCGCAGGACCCGCCAGACATGTATCGCCGACACGTCGCCAAGGGCTCTGGCCAACAGCTTGCCCGTCCACGTCGTGTACCCGTCCGGCGCAGGCTCGTCCAATTGGGCCAGAATGCGCCGCTCGGTCTCCTCGTCGTATACCCGGGGCTTGCCCGACCGGGGAGCATCTGCCAGTCCCCTCAATCTATGCTTGGCGAACCGGGTGCGCCATTTGCTCACGGTAGCCGCACGCGTTTGCAACTTAGATGCGACATCCTTCGTCGTGCTTCCCGTCGCGGCTTCCAGCACGATACGGGCTCGTTGCACAAAGCGTTGCTCAGTACTCGTTCCGCGCACCCAACTCTCCAGCGTCCCTCGCTCCTCCTCCGTCAATTCGATAACCGTTGCTACTCCTGACATAAACTGAGCATACAACATAACGCTGTATATTGTTAGTCGGTACTAGGTGCTCTCATTGGTCTGGTCATGGGCGGTAAGTTCGTACAGCGTGAGGCCCCGCCCGGCCTGTTTGGCTTCCAGCCACTGCTTGAAGGACCGCCGGCTTTCGCCAGACTTCCGGCCCGCCAGCAGCATCTCGACGCTGATGTCCTCGTCCAGGTCTGGCCAGTGGATGCCTTGCCCGCCGCCGATGAGCTCCCAGTTGCTTCGCTCCTCCGGCATCGCGTGCACCAGACGGGGGTACCAGGATAGCGGTACAGAGATGTCGCGCCCATCGGACAGTTGCACGGCAAGAGTATCCTCCGTCACCGAGACCGTCATGGCTTCCGGCACGTTGATTTCAGTCGTTGAAACGTACATTCCACTCCCTCAAGAATGATTCTTCATGCACTTCTATAATGCGCTCAATGCGTCGCAGTTCATAAGGCCTCATGCCGCCGCTGCTCTGCAGCGCTACCGGGTCCAGCCAGACTTGGCAATGTGATTGTCGCGCTGCACTTGTACGTGAGTAGGCTCTCCCCGGTCGGCCAGGTAGAAGAAGAAGCGATACGGCCCCTCTCTCAGTAGCGTCGGCATCGCTTGACTAACACCTAACGGACATAGCCCATCTCCGCCAGCAGTTCGTCCATTCGGGCCACCGCCTCGTCCCGTTGCTCCGCGTCCCGCAACTGCGCCAGTGCATCCTCGACGCTCATCACATCTATCGGCTCCGTGGTTTCCACGTAGCGGCTGATGTTCAGGTTGAAGTCGTTGTCGCTGATCTCCAGGTCCGCGACGTGGGCAAAGCGGTCTATGTCCTCAAAGGCCCTGTACGCCTCGACGATCTTGGCGATGCGCTCCGGATCGATGTGGTTCTGGGCCTTGCCAGGCCGGAAATAGCCCTCCTGGGCGGCGTCTACGAACAACACCTTGCCGCGCCGCTCGGCGGGCTTGGCCTTGTTCAGCACGCAGATGGCCACGGGGATGCTGGCCCCAAAGAAGAGGTTGGCGCCAGGCCAATGACCGCCTCGAACAGGTCGGCCCCCACGATGCCCCGGCGTATCTTCCCCTCGGCTCCGCCCCGGAACAGGACGCCGTGGGGCATCACCACCCCCACCATGCCCTGGGCGTTGGTCACCGCCAGCATGTGCAGCAGGAAGGCGAGGTCACCCCGGGTCCTAGGAGGGACCGCCGTAGCGGTCGAAGCGGTGGTGCGGGTCATTGGGAGCGAAGTCATGGCCCCAGTTCTTCAGGCTAAAGGGTGGATTGGCGATGACCCGGTCGTAGGAGAGCAGCCGCCCCGACGGGTCCACCAAGCCCGGCTCGGCGATCACGTCTCCGCCCTCCAGCCGGGCGGCTCGGAGGCCGTGGAGCAGCAAGTTGAGCTTGCAGATGGCCAGCGTTCCCAGGTTGCGCTCTTGACCGTGGAGCGCCAGGTCACGGAAGTCGCCGCCCTGCTCTCGCACGTACTGAGCGGCGTAGATGAGCATGCCGCCGGAGCCGGCGGTGGGGTCGCAAATGCGCATCCCCTCGTGCGGCTGAAGCAACTCGATTATGAGACGGACCACCGAGCGCGGGGTGTAGAACTCGCCGCCCTTCTTGCCGGCGTCGTCGGCGAACCGGTTTATCAGGTACTCGTAGGCGTCGCCCAGCACGTCGCCTCCGCCCGCCGGGTCCTCCTTGAGGTTCTCATCGCGCAGGTCCAGGTCGCCGAAGTGGTTCAGCAGGCTGCGGATGATGCGCTCGCGATTGGCCGGACTGCCCAGCTTCGACTCGTCGTTCCAATTGGTGCCCGCCAACACGCCGTCCAGTCGGGGAGTGTTGGCGTCCTCGACGGCGTGGCTGGCGATGTTGATGGCCTCTCCCAGATTCATGGACGCGCCGGATAGGGCTGGCCATCGTGCCGACTCCGGGACGAAGAACTCGTGCTCGTCACGGTCGGTGAACGCGATGTCGCGGGCAATGCCCGAGGCCACCGCGCTCTCCACCTCCTCATCGAAGCGGTCGGAGAGCCTCTTCAGGAATAGGATGGAGAAGATGTAGCTCTTGTAGTCGGCGGCGTCGATCTGTCCACGCAGAATGTCGGCGGCCTGCGATAGCTTCGATTCCAGTTCCTGCCTGGTCAACGACAACTTGCCTCTCCTCTACATAGATGTGGATACGGCCTTGCGGCCCATGTCATGGATCACAGAATCCCGAAGAGCCTCGCGGCGCAGCCGGGCGGCCTCAATCGCCGAGCAGTATGCTTCCTCAGACGCCTCCATAAGTCTGGCCACAGCCTCAAGCTCTCGACTGGGCGGCACGGGAACCTCGACCTCTCCCAGGCTCTTTGCGGATAGGGACGTTACCGTGGCGCTGACCGTCAACCGTTTGGCGGGTTGTGCTCGGCCGCGGGAGGAGGTCAAGAAGTACCAGAGCCAGTGGCCCATGCCGGATTCTGCTTCTTTAGGCCGTGCGACCAGCAGAGTCACACCGGCCACCGTTCGTGAGACGCCGGGAGGCACCAGCCCGATTTGAACGGTCCCAGCGCGAGCGGTCACCAGCACGTCGAAGGGACGCAGCAGATGGCGTTCCGTGCGTACGCTGCGAACGACGCCCACCTCCTGGAGGTCGCAGGATTCAAGCCAGCCGTCTTCACACAGGTCGCCGCTCTCGACTATGCGCAACGTCCAACACCGTGTCGTGAACCTGCCCCGCGTCCAGCCCGGGCGAGACCTTGGAATACATTCGCGACATTGGCGATGCATAACACGATTAAAACATCGTAGTAGTGTTTAGTTTGTAAGCCAATACGTGCCATTGTTTACAAAGAGTGCCTATAACACCCCATGAATCTCCGCCCGTGGTCCTCCTCCAGTGGCTCCCTGCATACGCGTATGCGGCTACATTCGTGGCCCCAGACGCCTAAAGAAGCACTATGGCGTGCCAACGTACATTTTCTCCCACCACCAGTCATAGAGCGAGTCTCGTTCCCCGGGTACGTAGATGGCAGCGGAACGGATTGCCTCCATCGCATGTCGCAGCTCAGGGTCGCCCTCAGTTGGGCATCACAAGGATTTCGAGTCCGCTCAGGCGTCGGCCCGCGACCTCCAGGAGCGCCGCGTCTACGTCAACGGCGAGGGCGCGCCGAGCCCGTATTTCTGCACCCGTTGCGGCCACTGGCATGTCGGGAATTCCAAGCCGAGGAATGGCCCTGACTTCCAGCGCCGCGGCTTGGGCGCTCGACGCTCCGGAACCCTTTGACATAACGAAGCCCCCGCCGCGAGCTGGCGGGGGCTTCGTTATCTGCGGCGGGACCTAGCCTCCTAGTCGCCGTACGGATACTCCACCCCTTCCTCGCAGACCACGCCGTCCTGGTCGGGGTCGAATAGCGGCCAGTAGTATCCCGGCCGCGACTCCTGCACCGTGTCGTAGAAGAGTTGCGCGAGCTCCCGGTCAGGGAAGTTCCAGCACTCGACATCGGAGTTGCCCGACACCGTACTGGACCCTCCCAGGCTCGAGAGGGTCATCACCATCAGGGCGTAGCCGCTGAAGACAACTATCAGCACGTATACGGCCGCCTTCACGGCCACACGCTCGGTCTTCAGCACGACGTATAACCCGATGACGACGACCGCCGCACAGACCAGGACCTGGGCCAGAACGAAGACCAGGAGGGGTAGCTCGTCCATCAGCCGGTCTCCTTCCGACTGTTCCCGTTGCCGTACTGCCACTTGTTGATGATCGGCGAGAAGTCGGACATGATGCAGACGGTGATGGGTATGCGGCCAGGCAGCGGGACGCACTCTTTGAAATGGCCACTGGCCCTGTCCGCGTGCCACCATCGGTCGGGGTAGTCCATGTCCTCTTCCTTGTAGTGGTTCCCCGCGTACTTCCAGAACTGACGCGCCCAGAAGTAGATCTTACCCGAGGTTCGGAAGACCGGCACCCCGTCTATCGCCTCACCGTCCCAACACCACTTCGTAGAGCTCTTGTAAGTGGCTATCTTCCAGCCCCAGTCGTTCGTATGGTCCACCTCCACCACCTGAGTGTCGCAGTCTACGTGGTCGGCTCCGACAGCCAGGGCTCGGAATAGGTGGAGATGGACTCGCCCGTGCCGCGCATGGCCGCCAGAACCGCGGCCTCTGCATCAGGCGCCAGGGCCTCATACGCAGCTTCCGGGTCCGCGGCGGCTGCCAGGTCGTTGACAAGCCGCCACACGACATCCGGGTCGGTATAGTCCGGCCCATCCACGGCGGGCGCCTCCGCGCTCACCGCACCCGTCAGGAGCAGGATCGCCGCGCTTATCGTCAGCAATACGCCAATGCCTTTGGTCGCTTTCATCGCCCGCCTCCTGTGTGGGATAGCTCCACCTTATTCCCATATCCGGCACGATGTAAAGGGGGTTATCGAGGAGTTTGAGTTGTGAACAATATCACTGTGGAAGCGTTCACAACGGGGGTGTGGGCTGGCCCACACCCCCGTTGCCTCCCGTGTGATACCCATTGCTCGCCAACTACACAGGGAGGCTTTTATGCAAGGCGCAAAGCTAACGTACAAGGGCGCGCAGGGCCGTTTCAGGCGCCGGTCCCGCCGCAAGCGAAGGGCCGACCTGCGCAAGACGGCCAAGCTGACGACTCGACTCCGCACGAAGACGCCCAGGGCCATGATGATCCGGATGATCTGGATACGCGACCCTGCGGCGGCTGACATTCGAGGCGTCGACACCAAGCGGCGACGCGGCGTGGGCCGTCGCAGGAGGGGGATGCTGTGACCGCGGCGGCCACGGACAGGTCCACGTCCTGCCTCTCGCTGGAGACCCTGGCGTAGAGGGCCGCCGGCACCGGATCAAGTCGTTCATTCATCAGCTTTTCCTCCTTCTGTCTGTTCCGTTTGGCGTGCGCGCCGCCTCTGCATCCGTTCCCGCCTGCGCCACTCCAGTTCCTCCATGTAGAGGCGGATGGCCTCCCGGAGCAGCTCGCTCACGATGCGGTCCTCCTCCTTGACCACCTGCCGCAGATGGTGGGCCATCTCCGGGGGGAGGGAAAAGGTGATGGTGTCGGTGTTTCTGGACTTGGCGGGCATGGTCTCTCTTTTTGTCTGCAGAAATAGCACACCGTCTTACTCTTGTCATCGTCCATCCCCGGCTTGGCGCCACAGGGCTGCGGGCACAGCCGCGTGGTTCTCCAGACGGCTGAAGGAGTCATTGGCCAGTTGGGGCGAGAGGACGGCCCGGTCGCGGTACGGCACGGCGACGAGAGCGATCTTGGCCAGCCGCCCGCGCCAGAAGACGGGCCTTGCGGCGGCGGCCATGTCTCCGGTCCTCGCGCCGTTGCGCCCAGGCTCCTCCTCGGCGTAGGCCGCCCTGCCGGTGAGGAGCACGTGGTGGGCCAGAGAGCCGGGGGACAGGGGCCTCCCCAGCCGGGGCATGCCACCCCGCTCTCCGCACAGGACGCGGCCGTGCCTTGCTCCGAACGCCGGCGTCCTGGCCGTCACCGAGACCCTGAACCGCGAGGGCGCGGGATTGGGCGGCCACAGGTGCGGCTCCGCCTCCTCGCTCCGCTCGTACAGGACCGCCATCAGAGGTTGACCCTGCATCACCTCGGCGATACGCAACGCCGCCGAGACGTAGGAGCAGCGGTACTGCTTCTGCAACGCAACCACGTCGAACCCGGAAGCCTGGGCGAACAGGGCGAACGCCTCCGGCTGCATCAGCGTCGCGGCGGCGAACCGGTTTGCCTCCGTGCACACCGTCCTGGGCGGCGGGGAGTCGGCGTGAAGGTCACAGAGGGTCTCGTGGATGATCTCGTATGTCTCGTGGAGCACCGTGAGCACCGTGCCCCCCTCCGGCTGGTCCTTCAGGTGGAGGATGTCGTAGCCGCCGTGGGGCGAGGTGTAGTGGACTCCCCGCATCCCGCCGGGCAGGTGTCCAGCCTCCGACACCTCGCCGAACCCCGCCTCGCGCAGCAGAACCTTCAGCTCGTCCATCTCGGGGCGGACGGAGACCCCGAAGTACCGCACGAACTCGCCCGCCACGGCCTCCGGGCCGGTCCTCTCCTCGCAGGACCAGTCGCCCGCGTCATCCAGGAGCTTGCGGCAGAAGCCGTCCCGCGTCGCCGTCATTGGAGGAGCCTCTTGCCGCTGAAGCGTTCGTACACCTCGACGATGAAGCGCTTGGCGTCCAGGGAGAGGGGGCCGGAGGGCCTGGTCCCGAACCGGAAGACGGGGTCGGCCAGGACGTACTGGTAGGCCCGCTCAATCTCCAACGGCTCGGCGGCGGGGTCCTGGTCGTCCTCGTTGTCCAGATAGCCGGCCCGCTCCATCAGCACATGGATATCGACGCTGTAGAGGGCGGCCAGCCGCTTGAGCAGGTTGGTGCCCGGACGGCGCTCCCCCTTCTCGATCTCCGAGAGGTAGGAGTTGGAGATGCCGGTGAGGCGCCGCACCTCCCGCAGGCTCATGTTCCCCCTGAGACGCTTGAGCAGCGGCCCGATCTCCAGGTCGTGGTAGCCGATGTCGTCGTTCATGGACTCCTCCGGTGCGCTGCTGCTGTCCTAATACTGCTGAACACTCTCGGCAGTAAGGCGCGGCTTCGGGGCCTGCGAATCCTGGCCCGCATGATCGTGCGCGCCCATCTGGCCTCTCTCACAGAGGCGGACGCCGGGCGGAACGGCTCCGGCGGCGGCCTCGTCCCTCTCCCGGCCCCCGGCGCGGACCCCGCATCGGGCGCCGGGCAGGCTCTCCCCCGAGAGGACGACGAGCATGTCGGGTAGGCGTCCCCGCCGGAGGATCAAGCTGAACGCCCATGCCCTGTGGGACCGCCTCAGCCTTCTCAACATGAGCCAGAACGACCTGGCTGACCTTGCTGGCCTCACGTCGGGCTACGTCTCTCTGCTCGCGGGCGGGAGGCGCTGCCCGTCGCCGGATGCCCGGCGGCGTCTCATCGAGGCCCTCGGCGTCACCTTTCTGCCGGAGGACTTCCCCGCGCGCCTGGACCGCTTCAAGGAGGCCAGCGGCCTCACCTGGGACGGCCTGGCCGGGTGCTTGGGCGTGGACCCGCGCCAGCTTCAGCGGTGGCGGGCGGGCACGAAACCCAGCGGGGACGGGCTGTTCGCCCTCCTCCTGCTGGCGGCCCGCATCCCCGGCGGCGTCCCGGCAATGGATACGGCAGCCCTTCCCGAAGGACTTTCCGGAGAGGCTGGAAGGGCTCAAGGATCTGCCGGGGCTTTCGTGGAGGGGACTGGCGGAGCACGTCGGAGTGACGCGTTCGCGGGTGATGGGCTGGCGCCGGGGTAAGGTTCCCAGGGGCTTCGCCCTGCTGGACCTCATTCGCTTCTCCCTGCGTGTTGAAGGCGGCCTTGACGCGCTGTTCCCCCGACATCGCCGAGGCCCTGCGACGCCATGAACAGGAGAAGTAAGGACCGTGGGAACCCAGCGGCGGGTCCATAGTCCGCCCGTCGAGTGCGTCCTCCCGGCGGACTTCCCGCAGCGGCTGGTGAGGTTCAAGGAGGCGAGCGGGCTGACCTGGCGGTCGCTTGCGCGACTCCTGGGCGTCAGTCCATACCGGCTCAGGCAGTGGTGGAAGAGGGGTGTGGCTCCCAGCCCCGCCCATCTCTTCCTGCTGCTGACCATCGCCGAGCGCAGGGGGCTGCGGGACGGGATTCTGATGCGCCCCGACCGGGACCTGCCCGAAGGCGCAGACCCGGAGGTCCTGCGGCGATGAAGCGTCCGACAGGCGTAATCGTGATCTTCAAACAGAGAAGGCAAGGACTATGGCTAGTGAGGAACGGAATCGGACCCTGGAATACCGTCCGCCGCCCTGGCCGGAGGATTTCCCGCAGCGGCTGGAGCGGTTGAAGGAGAAGGCAGGTATCTCCTGGAAGCAGATGGCCGAGCGGCTGGGAGTGACGGACCGCGGCGCGCTGAAGTGGCGGCGGGAGGGCAGGCCCTCGGCGGCCAACTTCCTCGCCATCCTGGAGCTGGCCCGCGAGCTTCCCGGCGGCTACGACCTGATGATGCACGGCGGCAACGAAGCGGAGGGATAGAAAGGAGCGTCATCCAAGGGAGCCTGCGCCAGGGTCCCCGAACAAAGAAAGAAGGCCGGGCGGAATGAACCGCCCGGCCTTCTTGTCGTTCCGGCCATTACGCTTCCCGTTCTTCATCTCCGGACGACGCCCTTGGGGGTCTTGCCTCGACACCCTGCGGTTGAGGGCGCGGTCCAGTATCCCGAAGGCTCGGTCGATGCCCAGGGGCTCCACCATGGACGACGGTTGCTCCTGCATGAGGAGGGCGTGGGAGATGAAGCCGGCCATCTGGAGCAGATAATCGCCTTCGGAGCTTCGGAAGGCGGGGCCGCTGATGATGTTCTCTATGGGGATGTTCCGTGTCCTCTCGCCCCCTCCCACAGTTCGTACCGGATGGGCACGGGGTTGAATGCCCTCAGCCTGCGGTAGGCCTGCGTGATCATCCTCTCCCTGCTCTCGCCGAAGATGAGGAAGGCGTGCCGCCCTGTCGACTTGGCGGAGATGTTGATGCGGTTGAGGAGCCGGTCGAGGCTCACCCGCTCGTAGCCCATACATTTCGGGCTTGCGGAGGCAGACGTTGAAGACCTCCATGCCGCCGATGCTCTTTGCGGCGTCTTCGATGCGGCGCAGCCCGCCCAGGAACACCTCGGCTCCCTCTTGACGGGTGAGCCGCACGTTCTCTCTGCCGTTGCGGGCCAGCGACCCTCGGCCCGCCAGCAGAGCCTGCCCGTACCCGATACGAGGTCGCTGGCGTGCAACTCCCGGTCTGTGGGGATGGCGTAGCGGTCGCGCAGTTCCAACCTCCACTCCTGGATGCCCCGGAACAGGTCATTCCACCGCTCGGCGTCGACGCCCAGGGCGGAGCGGACATAGTGGCGGAGTCCCTCGGACTCATTGATGTAGTACAGCTTCATGGGTGCGCCAAGAAGCGCATGGGTTGAGTGTTCCAAGCGTGTGGAACCCGGCCAGGAGTGGGCCGGTGGCTAGGGAAGCAGGCACGGGGGCCAGAGGCGGAACCGTGTCTGAAGCCTTCCCGACAATGTGGCGGCGGACACCCTACTGAACCGTGCGCTGCTAGCCAGAGTGTCGTTATGGTCACGAAAGAAACTGCTGATTGAAGCGTCGCAAGTACAACCACCCGCTCACGGTAGGGCGAGGGTGGAGCCATCGAAATCTCTGTATCCATGAGACAGGGATAGTTTCCAGTAGACAGGGATATGCCGCACTCCACCAAGCCGGTACTCCCCCGATGACGAGCGCGGCAACGAGCCAAGCCAGGCGTAGAGGCAGGACCTAAGACGACATGCAGACGCAACCTGAGCGAACTTGGGAACCACGTTCGGCTCTCCGGTGACGGAGCAGGCCAGCCTGCGGCCAACGCCGGACGTGGGGCAGAGCCTTCGTAGTAGTCTGAGGTCGGGAAAGCCGGCCACTTGGCGAAGGAAGGCAGTCAGATGGAGCGGAACGAAGCGAACTACGCCGGAGGAGGGATGTATGAACCCGACGACGATGGCGGAAAAGTGGATGTTCCCGACGTTGGTCCAACCCATCTGAGGGAGAGCCGGATGCGGCGAAAGTCGCACGTCCGGTTCGGTGAGGGGGATGGCGCGAACCAGCCGGAGCGATTCGGTCACAGGCGGCGCTGTCCCTACTCTATCTCGCAAACTCCTTACTCAATTTGGTGTTCAGCTTGATGTTCAGCGCACCGGGAAGACGTGGGAGGGTCCCGCCCCGCCGGTTGTACGCCAGGCCGCTCCCAACGGTCCGACCCTCTCCACCAGTTCCCGGTGGGAGACCAGCAGGGGTTGATCGGCGTCAACCATTCTTGCCGGTCGCGCGACAATCATTTTTGCCGGTCTGACTTCTGCTCTAAGTGACGATTCTGGGCCTCGTTTGTCCTATAGCTTGGCAGGTCGAACTCCAGGATCACGGAGTGGTGAACGATCCTGTCTATCGCCGCCGCGGTCGCCATAGGGTTTGCGAACACCTTCTCCCACTCACTGAACACCAGGTTCGAGGTGATCCCCAGAGATCGGCGTTCGTAACGCTCAGCTATCAGCGTGAACAGCACCTCGGACTCCTCGGCTCCCTGCGGCAGATAGCCCAGGTCGTCGATCACCAGCATGTCGAAGTTGTCCAGCTTCCTGAGCATCCGTGGCAACTCAAGATCCCTCTTGGCGGCCAGCATATCCTGCACCAGGCGGTATGCTGGGGATGAACAGCACAGAACGGCCTGACTCCACAAGCCTGTGACCTATGGCGCACATCGCGTGGGTCTCGCCGGTGCCCGGCATCCCGAACGCCAGAACATTGACACCGCGATCTGCGAAGTCCCCCTCACCGAGTCTCTCGAGCTGCTGTCTCAGTTGCACCGGAGTCCTGTTGTGCTCGAAGGTCTCCCAGGTCTTGCCGGCCGGCAGCTTCGACGTTCTCCTCAGACGGTCCACCCGCCTGATCCGCCTGTCCTCCGCCTCCTGTTCCATCACCTCCAGAAGGGTCTCGAGGGCATCGGCGTGTCCGGCCTCGCTGAACCTGCCAACGGTCTCCGCCGCCAGTGTGGGCAGCTTGAACTGCCTGCACAGCTCCCTGACACGTTCCGCCACCGCGCTCGGTGCACCTGTGTCTGCGATCATCGTGCACCTCCCACCAGCAGCCGGTCGTACAGGCCGAGGTCCACCGTCCCCGGCAGCTTCAGTTCAGGTACCGTTGGGGGCGCCGGAGCAGACAGTCTGCGCACCATCGCGTAGTCGAAGCTCAGTCCCGACTCAAGCAGTCTCTCGAGCGCCCTGTCCACCTTGGACTCCATGGTTGTCGCGGCCAGGTGCAGGATGCGAACGTACTCCACGTCGGCACGTTCGCCCCTCCAACCACACAGTGCGTCGTACGCCAGCCTGAACGTCTGCGTGGGGAACATCTGCTCCCTGAAGCGGTAGCGTGCGAACGCTCCCGGCTTGCGCACTAGCGACCCTATGATGTCTCGGTAGTCGATGTGAGCCTCGCCGGCGCCGTGTATCCGCTCCATGCTCTCGACGAGGTGGCCCTTGTAGTACACCTCGATGTGGTCTGCGTACACCCGGACGTCCACCTCCATGCCGATCAGCCGTGATGGCACCGAGTATGTCCTTTAGCCACCCTGATCGTGCTCCACCTGCGCACCCTGCAACGGTAGTTGGCGTACTCCGGGACCGGAGCCGGCGGAAGCGGCCTCAGGTGACGACGCTCCGCCTTGAGCTTCGAGTCCACCAGCCTGTTTCGCCGATCGACGACTCCTCTGACGAACTGTCTGTACTCGTCCTCGGACTCGAAGTCGCGGCTGCCCCTGAGGATCAGCGCCTGGTCCAAGGCGTTCTTCAGACGTCTGTGTCCCTGCTCTACAACGCCGTTCTCGTGCGAGCAGCGTGGGTTGATCCTGGTGGACTCCACCCCGTAGTGGGTCAGGACAGCCTCGTACCTGGCGTTCACGGCACGGCCACTGCTGTTCTTCAGGTCGTGTGTGGCCGCCGACAGGTTGTCGGTGCGCACCACACCTGGGTACGCCTCCCAGCTCCCACAGCGCTCCCTGCAGTCCCTGCACCAGCGCCCCGAACGTCTCTCCGAAGCATACCTCCGCGTAGCGCCAGCCGGAGTGGCTCAGCACCAGGTGGAACAGCAGGTGTCTGAAGGGCTCGCCACCTATGGTGACTCCCAGTTCCGTGCAGTGGGTGAAGTCCACCTGCGCCTCGCGGCCAGGTGGATGGTCCTGCTGAAACTACACCTCACGATCCGGGCCATGAAGGGCTCTATAGTCTCTGGTCCGGTGTTGGAGCGTCCTCAGCTGGGACCTGCCGAACCTGCACGGGTATCGCTCGTCAAGCCACTCCAAGATGGTTGTCGCACTCAGCTCACCGTCGGGATCGGTCCGCAGCAGCGGCACGACACCGCTCTCCCACACGTCCGCGAACGGGTCCGGTCTGCTTCTCCATCTCCGCCTAGCCTTCTTGCTGTCCGACGGCAGCGATCCCCGCTGCCACTTCCTTGCCGATCTCTCGCTCATGGCCGCTGACGACGACGCCGCCTGCTGTATCTTGCCTTCCATCAACTTCTGCCTCAGTACAACTACCTGTTGACCCGTGATCAATCTGGCACCTCCCGGGTCCCAGACCATCCTTATCTACGGACCGGCAAAAATCGTTGTCGTCACCGGCAAGAATGATTGTCGTTGTTCAGCACTCGCCAAGCCCCCGCGCGATATTGGGCAGCGCATCCTTGATGAGCCGCTCCTCAAGCCCCTTCCGCAGCTGCTCGCCGAAGTCCTTGGCCTCACCGACCCACTCCGTCAGCCAGCCGTTCTCCCTCAGCGACTCCGACGCTAGCATCCTGTCTCTGAAGTTAGTGGCATAAGTGTTCGGTAGCTGGTATTCTCCTGAGAGTTCATGTGAGGAGGATTCACATGCGTCTTGGTCGACCAACCCCACCGTTGACGCTCACCGACGATGAAAGGGAGACACTGGGACAGTGGGCGCGCAGGCCCAAGACGGCGCAAGCGTTGGCCCAGCGGGCCCGAATGGTTGTGGAATGTTCTAAGGGCAAGACGAACACCGCTGTGGCCGCGGAGTTGAGAGTGTCGCAAGCGACGGTTGGCAAGTGGAGGTCTCGGTTCTTGGAGAGTCGACTGGACGGACTGGTGGATGAAGCAAGGCCTGGCAGACCCCGCACTGTCACCGATGCTGACGTTGAGAGGGTCGTGACGCTGACCCTGGAGACCACACCGAAGGATGCTACACACTGGAGCACCCGGTCCATGGCCCGGCGTTCCGGTCTGAGCCACAACACCGTGAGCCGCATCTGGCGTGCCTTCGCGCTGCAACCCCACCGCACCGAGACCTTCAAGCTGTCGGCGGACCCCCTCTTCATCGAGAAGGTGCGGGATATTGTGGGGCTCTACCTCAACCCGCCGGACCGGGCGCTGGTCTTGTGCGTGGACGAGAAGTCCCAGATCCAAGCCCTGGACCGCACCAGGCCGCTTTTGCCCATGCGTCCGGGCCAGGCCGAGCGGCGCACCCATGATTACGTGCGCCACGGCACCACGTCCCTCTTCGCCGCTTTGGACGCCAGGACCGGTCAGGTGATTGGCCAGTGCCACCGCCGCCACCGGGCCCTGGAGTTCCGCAAGTTTCTCGATGCCATAGAGTCCGAGGTGCCCGCCGAGTTGGACGTGCACCTGATTGCCGACAACTACGCCACCCACAAGACGGCGCTGATCCGGAACTGGTTCGCCAAGCGGCCCCGCTTCCATATCCATTTCACGCCCACCAGCGCCTCCTGGCTGAATCTGGTGGAGCGCTGGTTCGGTCTGCTCACCGAAAAGCAGTTGCGCCGGGGCGTGCATCAGAGCAGCGCCGAACTCGAGGCTGACATCTACCGCTACCTGGACATCACCAACGAAGACCCCAAGCCCTTCGTATGGACCAAGACCGCTGACGAAATCCTGGCCAGCGTGGCCCGCTTTTGCCAGCGTACTTCGGGTACAGGACGCTAGCAGGCCGAGGTAAAGGCGGTCCTTCCGTTCCAACTCGTTCAGGTCTATCTCCAGGTACTGCCCCGTGACCGCTCCCACCGGAGGCCGCCGCTGGAATAGTCGGTAGCGGCCGTGGGCCGTCAGGATGCCCCAATGCGCCCCGTGCTGGGCGCAGTCGGCCAGCACCATCCCTTCAGGCAGCTCTCCTTTGTCCGTAAGACGGCTGAACTGCGAGGCGTCCCGGTGAGGATGCACCACGGCAACGGGGGCATTGCCGTGCCGCAACAGGTAACCCTGCTGTGGGAGCTGCTCTACCCGATAACCCATGCCTTGGAATAGCGTCCGCCATGCCATGTTGCCGGTAGACGCCATACCTTCGACCGCACCAGCCAATCGCTGGTCGTTGGTGGGCCGGCGCAGACGTTCCCGTAGGAAATGAGGGGTGAGGAGGTCTTTGACCCGCAGACCGGGGACGACAGCCTCCTCAAGACGGCTGAACTCCCTGGCCAGGAACGATGCCGCTTCACGGGCAGCTAGGCTGCGGCTCGTTTCCAGCAGGTCGAGAACTCTTCCAGCAGGCAACTCCCGAACAGGCCGGGCGTCCTGCGGCCCGGCGACCCGGACTTTAGAAGCATCGTCCAAAGGGGCCAGCAGGACCACTGGGTACGCCTGGCGGCCCTTCCTGGCTTCCCACAACCTTCGTAGCTCGACGTCGCTCGCTGCGTCATCGGACCACAGTAGATGGTAGGCCGGCGTCTCCCAGGCCGTCGCGGAATGGCCTGTCTGGGACGTCCAGCCCCGGCCAAGGCCGAAGGCGGCTTCCAGGCGTGCGGAAGTCTGATGGGCAGCGGGTGTCGTCATCTGCACACTTTCATGTGATCTACGCTCAGGAATACGCAGTAGTCTTTGACATTATCCAACTATCGCTGTACAGTTGCAAGCAGTTGCTCTTTTGTTTTGGTACAAACTTTGGAGTCCATCCAATGACTACTCGCGCAAGACCCAAGCAATCTCTGGTTGGTATCGAGTTGATTCGGCTCCTCGCCTATGAGGGGGACCGCATCTTCACGACGGACCGGGCTCGGGAGCTTGCGCCTCGTGTAGGCCTAAAGGATGCTTACCTCGGAGAGTCACTGTACCACCTCCGGAGGAACAACTGGATCGTCCCACTGCGCCGAGGGCTTTATGCGCTGTCCCCCACTGTTCCTGGCGTCGCGGCCGCCCACGAATTCGAGATAGCTATGGCCCTAGTCGATCCCGCCGCAATCTCTCACTGGTCGGCCTTACACCATCACGGGCTGACTGAACAGATACCCAGGGACGTATTTGTCCTAACGACAACCGGAACCTGGATCCCTCGCCCTAGGAAGAACCGGCAAGGACAGCTTGGAGGTGGGTACCAGGTGGGGGATACCACGTACCGATTCCTTCAGATCAAGCCCAACCACTTCTTCGGCGCTGAGAAGGTGTGGGTCGGCGATGCCCGCGTGTCCGTCACAGACCTGGAGCGCACCTTGCTGGACGGGTTGTACACGCCCCAACGCTGTGGCGACTTCGCAGAGGTGCTCCATGCCTTCCAGCTAGGAATGAATCGGCTGAACACCGAGCGCATCACTGAGTATGCCATCCGACTAGGCGTGACGACGGCCAAGCGCCTGGGATGGGTGCTCGAAGCTCAGGGAGCCGCCTCGTCCGAACTCGAAAAGCTGTCCTCACTGCCCATCAAGGGCTACCGCAAGCTAGATGCCGCGGGGCCTCGAAAGGGACCTTGCAACAGTCACTGGATGGTCCAGGAGAACCTGCCGGGAATGGTTGCGACATGAGACCTCTCCGCACGCGTCTTCAGGAAGCACGCCAGCGTCTGGGCATCCCCTGGGAGGCACTCGAACGGGACTATCTGTTGTCTTGGGTGTTGGCCGGGATTAGCCAGACGCCGGTGCTCCAGAACACGCTGGTCTTCAAAGGCGGCACAGCCCTCAGGAAGTGCTACTTCGGCGACTACCGCTTTTCCGAAGACCTGGACTTCTCTGCACTGGAAGGCGTCCCCACCGGACAGGAGATGGAGCGATTGGTGATGGAAGCGTGCGAGACTGCCGTTAGACTGTTGGACGAATACGCTCCCGTAGAGATCGTCTACGAGCGTTACACGGAGCGCGAGCCGCATCCTGGTGGCCAGGAAGCCTTCACGATTCACGCTAGGTTCCCGTGGCAGAGCCGTCCCCAGACCCGCGTCATGGTCGAGATCACGTTGGACGAGAGAATCCTGCGGCCAGCCGAGAAGCGGCAGGTCATCCACGAGTACGGGGAACCTCTGAAAGCTGAGCTTCAAGTGTACCCCCTTGAAGAGATAGCCGCCGAAAAGCTGCGGGCGCTCTTACAGCAGGCGGTCATGCTCGAGAAGCGCGGGTGGAGCCGGTCACGCGCCCGCGACTACTACGACCTCTGGCGGGTGTTCGGAGCCTACGGAGACCGCATGGACCTCGTAGGCTTCGACTCACTACTGCGTGAGAAGTGCGGCGTCCGAGGCGTCTCCTTTACAGGTTCGGAGGACTTCTTCCATGACGCCATGCTTGCTTACGTCGAGGAGACTTGGGAGCAGTGGCTCGGCCCGCTGGTGCCGGAACTCCCCTCCTTCGACACAGTGATAAACAGGTTGCGTCCACAAATAGCGACTCTTGTGAGTCCTCAATGAAACCGCCTCCGCGCCAACGCCATGACGCACAAGCTTCCGATGACATCGAAGCTCCCGATTCCCGTCCTTTTTGCCCTCGCGTTGATGGCATCTGCCTGCGGCGGGCCGAACGGGTCCGAGGCTCCATCAGTCCCCAGCCGATTACAGCCACCCAGGCGACTGCTACGACCGCCCCGACACCGTCTCCAAGCGGTGCTGGCTAAGCGACCACCATAACGCCAAAAGGCTTGAACCCGTAGGGCGGGCAGACCTGTTCTTATATCCACTAAAATGGGAGTTCTGTACCTTCCGCAGGTCGTTGACACCTATTCAACCCCCGTTGCATCCAAATCGACTGCCCAAGAGAACCGTACTTTTTTTGTGTTGATTGGAAGACAGAGAAGTCGGTCTCGTACCAGCAAAGGGTCTGGAAGTCGATCAGGTCCAGGCCGGTCTGCACCAGCCTGGGGTGGCAGATGAGCACGTCGATGCCCTGTTTCACCCTGTCCGCGACCCACTTCTCCCGCTTGTCGGGGGCCACCGCGTCGGCCTTCATCACCACCACCCGGAACCCGTGCCGGGTGAGCATGTCGTCCATCCGCTCGGTCACGTCCCGCGTCCCCGTGTGCGTGGCGTAGACCAATACCCTGCGGCCCTCCATTCGTTCCGCCGCCACAAGGTCGATGAGGGCCTGCTCCTTCGGATACAGCTTCTCCTCGGAGAGCGGCGGGACCTGCACGATGATGTCGCCGCTCCTGGGGCGAAGACCGTCTCCCCCTTGGTGCAGCCTTCGGGGTAGGCGAGGAGGGTTTGCAGGTAGGTGGCCAGCAGCCGCTTGGAACCGGCCTTGAGCGCCTCGGCCAGCTCCTTGCGCAGCTCCTCGTACACGGTGTCGTAGGCGTTGCGCTGGGAATAGCCCGTCGCGTCCTCCTCCGAGTCCATGCTGGACAGGAGTATCTGCTCGTCGTAGTCGGGCAGCCCCAAGGCCACGTCCGTCAGTCTGAGGAAGACGGTGTTGGCGATGATGTGGAAGAGGGCCGAGGGAACCAGGCCCGGCCGCTCCCTGACCACCTTGCGGTACTTGCGCCGGCGGCTGAACCTCCCGTCCTCTACCGAGTCGTCGTCGGGCCTGCCGATGGTGTGCTCCTCGAAGCCGTACCGCTGTATCCAGCGGTGCTCGTCGGAGCGCCCGAACTCCGTCCTGATCTCCGGCGAGAACCGGTAGAGCAGGTGGAAGATGGTCGAGGCATACCCACCCAAAAGGGTGCCGGTCAGGGAGAGGGACTTGCCGCAGGCGTCGGCGAGGATGCCGGCAGCGACGCCCTGGGCGGAGCCGCGAGACTTAGCTCGAATCCACCGAAGGAGGGCGTCGGGTCAGTGTCCTGAAGCGGCAAGAGGGTGCTCCTGTGAATCTGGGATAATGGTTTTGAAACAGCAAACCGACCCCAGAAAAGGAGCACCCAATAGATGCTACCACGCAACCACCCCGACCGCATCCGTATCGCCTTCGACGATCACCGCCTGGTGGCCAATGCCGGGCTGATCCTTCCGGCCACCCTCGCCCTGCGCCTCGGCCTGCCCCAACTCGTCCAGCAGTGCCTCGACCTGGGCAATGCGCCGGGCCGGGCCAACACGGGCGACAATATGATGACCCTGGTTGCGTCTGCGCTGGCTGGCGGCGACTGTATTGACGACGCCGATGTGTTGCGCACCGGGGGGACAGCCCGCACCCTGGGCGGCACGGTCAAGGCGCCCTCCACCCTGGGCACCTTCCTGCGCAGTTTCCGGTGGGGCCATGTCCGCCAACTGGACCGGGTGAGCCGGGAGCTGCTGGCCCAGGCCTGGGCGGCTGGGGCCGGACCCAGCGACGCACCGTTCACCATCGACCTTGATTCGACGATCTGCGAGACCTACGGACTGGCCAAGGAGGGCGCACGCCACCACGGCTATACCGGCAAGCGGGGCTATCACCCGCTGCTGGCCATTGCCGCCGGAACCGGCGACGTGCTGATGGCCCGGCTGCGTGAGGGCCGCGCCAACACCGCCCGCGGCGCCGCCCACTTCCTGCGGGAAACGGTGGGGCGGGTGCGCTACGGCGGGGCCAGGGGACAACTCACGGTGCGGGCCGACAGCGGCTTCTACACCCACGCCCTGGTCGTCGTCTGCCGCAAGCTGGACGTGCGCTTCTCCATCACCATCCGCCAGCACAAAAGCCTGCACAATCTCATCGAGGCGATACCCGAAGATGCCTGGACGCCGGTTCCCTACTGGATGGACGGCGCCGCCGATGTGGCCGAGATCACCTACACCCCCTTCCAGAGTGAGCCCGACGCCGCGCCGGTACGGCTCATCGTGCGGCGGGTGAAGCCCACGCCCGGTTCCCAACTGGCCCTCTTCGCCACCTACAGCTATCACGGCTTCATCACCGACCGGGACGGGGAGACCCTGGAACTGGAGGCCGACCACCGCCGCCACGCCGAGATCGAGAATGCCATCCGAGACCTGAAGTACGGCGTCGGACTCAATCATCTCCCCTCGGGCCGCTTCGCCGCCAACGCCGCCTGGCTGGCGGTCCAGGTGATGGCCCACAACCTGGCCCGCTGGACAGCCCGCATCGGTCTGGGCGAGGGGGTGGTGACCACCAGGACCCTCCGGCGGCGCTTCTTCTCCCTGGCCGGACGGCTCACCCGCTCGGCCCGCCGCCTCACTTTGCATCTGCCACAGGGCTGGCCTTGGGAAACCCAGTTCACTCGCGCCCTGGCTCGATTGCGAGCCATTCCACTCCCGACCTGACGGCGCCCGTTTGCCACTGACCCGCCATCAGGCCAACTGAACGTCCCCGCCAACTCGCGCCACCCTGGTCCGCGAGCGCCTCTTGCCGCGTCCTCTGTCCTCATCTTGTCCCACAGCGCCCATCGCAGACCGCCATTGGCGCCCCCAAAAGCGCCTGCAGACCCCCCGCCAACCTCCCGTATACCCGAATTCGAGCCCGGATCATCGCCCCTGTAACTCCCTCACTCCTCTTCCACTGTCCTCACGCCGTCCATCCATGTCCATCGGTGGATTCGGCCCAAGGCCGCCCGTGCTCCTGCTTGGCACGCAGACGGACCGTGTCCCATGTTTTTGGGACCGGTTCCGGGGTTGCCGGCTGCCGGCCCGGGCCGAGATTCGGTCCCGGGCCGGCGGCCAGGCTACAGCGGTAGGTCTATCGTCTCTCCCGTCTGCGACGAGCGGGCGACCGCCTCGGTGAACTCCATGTAGCGGACGCCGTCCTCGAAGTTCGTGTGAGTGATCTGCTCGTGGCCCCGAATCGCGCTGATGAACTCATCCTCGACGCGCCATCCGCCTTGTTTCTCCCGCGCTATGGCCACCGGGGACAGCGCGGAGTCGCCGCGCCGGCCGGCGGATAGGACGTTGGCGCCCATGTCGAGGTGTAGAGTCCCCTCGGTGCCGAACATCCACACCGCGTCGGCGGGCCCGAGGCCGCTCACCATGCTGATCCGCAGGTGGAGTACCGGCCCCGACTCCAACTCGGCGAGCACCTCGACGAAGTCCGGCACGGAGATGTGGCGCCGCGCCCCGGAGTCGTCCGCGCGCGACTTGACGTTCACCCTCGTGATCGACCGCACGCTGGCGGCCGGTCCTACCCAACGCATCGCGTACTCGTACAGAATCCCCATCTGCATCATGTTGAAGCCGCTCAGGTCGCGGTTGTGACGCCAGTGCAGCGGCGACTCCCGGTCGATGAAGCCGGTCTGCGCCGTGATGTCCACCGACAGGATGTCGCCGAGGTAGCCGTCCGCGATCATGTCCTTGATCGTCGCGTCGACCCCCAGGGTGCCCGGGCCGGGGACGATCTGCGTGACGAGGCCGGGCTTCTCGCGTGAGGCGTCGAGCATCTCGTGGGCCTCGGTGGCGTTCATCGCCATCCGGGCCTCGGTCAGCACGTGCTTGTCGTTGTCGAGAGCGGCCAGCACCATGATGCGGTGCATGTAGGGCCACGTGCCGATGCAGATCGCGTCCGAGTCCGGGGCCTCGATCAGCTCGGTCCAGCTATCGTAGACCGTCGGGATGCCGTACTCGTCCGCGATGCGCTGGCCCGACTCGCGGCTCCGGTTGGCCACGCTGACGATCTCCACGCCGTCGATGGCCTGAAAGCCGGGTATGTGCTGGAGCTTCGTGTTCGCCCCGGCGCCGATCAGTCCTACGCGAATTGTGTCGCCCATGTCGTCCTCCTGGTTACTGTGATATCCGTCATAGCGGCGGGTAGTGCAGACGCCCCTGCCTCTCGGTCTCCGCGCGCAGCAGGTAGCCGTCGCGCGTCGTGACGTAGAGTGTCGTCAGGTCGTCTCCGCCGAAGCTGCAGTTGGTCGGATGGTCGAACGGGATTGCGTGCCGCTCCACGACTTCGCCCGAGGGCGAAAAGACGTAGATCGACGGCCCCGGCCCGCCGCTCCGCCAGCCCGCCGTCGCGACTATGCAGCCCTCGGTGTCGAGCACCATGCCGTCGATGCCCCTGTGCTGCCCGAAGTCGTGCAGCATCTCGTACGCGCCAAGGCTGCCGTCCGCGTTCACGGGGTACGCGCGCAGCTCCCGCTTCTTCTCCGCGTCGCGGTCGCTCTGCGCGACGTACAGCACGCTGTGGTCGAGCGAGAACAGCAGACCGTTGGGCCGGGTCGTGTCGAATGTCACGCGCGTCGTCGACCAGCTACCGTCGGGCTGAGGGTCGAGGCGGTAGACCGAGTCGTGGTCGAGGTCCTTATGTGTGCGGTCCTCGCTCCAGGGCCCTCCCGCGCCCTCGTAGAACGGGTCCGTGAACCAGACCCTGCCCTGAGGGTCGATGGCCAGGTCGTTGGGGATGTTCAGGCGCTGACCTTCGAATCCGTCCGTGAGCGCGGTCGCCGAGCCGTCCGGCTCGTAGCGGACGACCCGCCGCGCGCCGCCCTCGCAGGCGAACAGCGTTCCGTCGGGATCGAACATGAGGCCGTTGGCGCAGTTGGTGCCGTCACGGTACAGGGTCGACGCCCCGGCTTCGGGATCGTACCGCCAGATGCGGCTGCCGCGGAGATGGGTGAACAGCAGCCCGCTGCCGTCCCACGCCGGACCCTCCGTCGTGGTGCCGTACGGGCCGTCTATCTGCTCGAACTTCCAGCTCAACGCGTCTCCCCGCCGCGCCGCCGGAAACGACGCGTCCGCAGTCCTGAGAATGGCCGGGCTTGATTGTATCCCGCAGGCCGGGGGTGTCAAGTCGCAGGACCGGCCCCCACCTCCGTCATTCCCGCTCCCCCCACCATCCGTCATTCCCGCGCAGGGAGACCTTTGCGCAACCGTCATTCCCGCGCAGGGAGACCTTTGCGCAACCGTCATTCCCGCGCAGGGAGACCTTTGCGCAACCGTCATTCCCGCGCAGGGAGACCTTTGCGCAACCGTCATTCCCGCGCAGGGAGACCTTTGAACAACCGTCCTTCCCGCGCAGGGAGACCTTTGAACAACCGTCCTTCCCGCGAAGGCGGGAATCCAGGGTTGGGGGTTCCCTGCAAGGAATACTAGCCATCTCCGCCACGCTGTTTCCCACAGGGGGAGTTACGCAATGGTCTCCGAACGCGGGAATCTATCCCCGGGCACAGTGCACGATCACGACCCTGGAATCCAATTCACGTGATGAATGGGACCGGCCGCCAATCGCCTCCGCGCCTATTCCCAGCGGAAGAGCTTGACCGCCGCCACGTACGTGACGACAAGCCATACCGCCAGGCCGGCCAGTCCGACCCACTGCGACGACAGGGCCGCGCCGTCGACGGAGACGCTGCGCAGCGAGTCCGCCAGGTAGGTCAGCGGCAGGTACCCGGTCACCGTCTCCAGTATGTCGGGCATCGCCTCCCGCGGGAAGAAGACGCCGGAGAGGAAGATCATAGGCAGGGCGATCACGTTGGCGATCGGCGCCGCCGTCTCTTCGCTCCTGGCCCAGCCGGAGACCGCAAAGCCCAAGCCGATGAAGACCGCGCCGCCGATCAGGGCGAGCAGGAATAGAGCGAACACGTTCCCGGCTATCTGGACGTCGAAGAACAGCACCGCCACCCCGACGAGCACGCCCGTCTGCAGGATCGACACGGTCAGCCGGGTGACCACGTAGGCGAAGATGAAGCTGGCCGGCCTCATCGGCGTCGCGAGCAGCCGGCGAAGGATCCCCTGGCGCTTGAGCTGCACGAAGGCGAAGGCGACGCTGAACAGCCCCATCTGCATGATCGACATCGCGACGATGCCCGGCATCAGGAAATCGATGTACCTGAGGTTGCGGCTGCCCGCGGGCGTGGGCTCGATGACGAACAGGCGCCGCGCGTCGGTCATGCTGAAGGACAGCTCGTCGAACACCTGCCGCAGCACGGTGAACCCGACCTCGGACTCTCTGGCCCTGGCCTCGTTGAACAGCACCTCCAGCGCCAACGGCTCGTCCGACGGGCCGAAGCCGGCGGGAATCACCAGCACCAGGTCCCGGTCGCCCTGCTCCACGGCCGCCCGCGCCGACTCCCGGTCCGACTCGTGGCTCACGGCGAGAGCGTCGATCTCTTCGAGGGCAGACAGCACCCCCTGCGACACGGAGTTGTCGGCCAGGTCGACGACCCCCAAGTCGACGCGGCCCAGGGAGCCGAAGTTCATCAACCCGAAGATGATCATGAACATCAGGGGCAGGAGCAGGCTCCAGAACAGCGCCTGCCGGTCGCGGAAGTACATCTTCAACGACGCGACGGTCAGCGTCAGGGTTGGATTCGCAGTCAGGTTCATTCTTCCCGCAGAGCCCGGCCGGTCAGGTCGAGGAACACGTCCTCCAGGTTGGCGCTCCGTTCCACGTGCTCCTTGCTGAACCCCCGTTCCAGCAGGCTATCGATCAGCGAGTCCGGCTCGTCGAGGGCGATGATCTTGCCTCCGTCCATGATCGCGATCCGGTCGCACAGCTCCTCGGCCTCCTCCATGTAGTGAGTGGTCAGCAGGATCGTGCGGCCCTCAGACTTGAACCGCTTCACGAGGTCCCAGGCGTGGTGCCTTGCCTGGGGGTCGAGGCCGGTCGTCGGTTCGTCCAGAAAGAGCACCAAGGGGTCGTTGACCAGCGCGACGGCGATCGAGAATCGCTGCTTCTGCCCGCCGGAGAGTTGCGTGTAGGTCGATTTGACTTTGTCCTCCAGCCCCACCTGATCGAGCAGCGCCGCAGTGTCCACCCTGCGGCCGTAGAAGCTGCCGAACACCTTCAGAATCTCCGACAGGCTCAGCTTGTCGAAGAAGACAGACGACTGGAGTTGCACGCCGATGATCGACTTGACCCGCTGCGGGTCGCGCCGCACGTCAATCCCGTTGACGAACGCCGTGCCGTCGTCGGGGGGCCGCATGCCCTCCAGAACCTCCACGGTGGTCGTCTTGCCCGCGCCGTTGGGGCCCAGTATCCCGAACACCTCGCCCGGCGCCACAGAGAACGAGATGCCTGCGACGGCCTCCAGGTCGCCATAGCTCTTGCGGAGGTCCCGCACCTCGATCATCGGGCCGTTGGCACTGCGAGTTTCGTTCATGACACAGCGTAGGAGGAGAGTAGGAGACAGCGGATCCCAAGAAGCAAACCCAGCCCATCATACCACGGCCCAAGGGCCATCAACTCCGTCTACCACACCGCCGACATACGGCGCGTATCGAAGGGCGCACACAGGCTCTCTCATCTACACCGTGAGCGCACAGAGTTGACGTGAGACACCGGGTTGCCGAAACTAGCCTCCGTACACGGCACTCCGTACAGGGAGGGAAGCATGGCGCGGCTGGACGTACGCCTCGACGCCGAACGGCGGCGGCGCTTGGAAGAGCTTGTCGAGGATAGGGGCGTGCCTATCTCCGAAGTGGTACGCCATCTGATCGACGACGCTTATGAGGGCATCCTGCGTGAGCGTCGCAAGCAGGTGGTAGAGCGGCTGACCAGGCTGGAAGTGGAGGACCCGCCGGACGCCGCCACGCTCTCCCGCGAGCTGGAGGCGGCCCATGAGCCCACCGGCCTCCATTGACGCCAATGTCCCCATCTACGCGTCCGGCAGGGAGCAGGAGAACAAGGAGCCCTGCGCCAGCGTCCTGATGATGGCCGCGGAGCACCCACTGTCGTTTATGACTGACGTCGAGGTCCTTCAGGAGCTGCTGCATCGCCACGGGGCGATGGGCCTTGGGGCGTGAGGTCCTCCGGAGCTTCGCGGAGTTGATGCATGACCGGATCGAACCTGTCTACGAGGAGGACATCCACCTGGCGGCGAGGCTTGCCGACAGCCTTCCACGGATAAGCGCCCGAGACCTGGTCCACGCCGCGGTCATGCGACGCCTGGGAGCCGACCAAATCGTCTCCACGGACACCGACTTCGACCGCCTCCCGCACGTCATACGCCTGGAGCCAGCCGCCATTGGGAAATGGGGCGACTCTCTATGACTGCGTAGCCCGTGGGTCTTCTCAGGTACGCCGGAGTCGTTGACAGTCGCCAAAGGCGCCGGGTAGTCTCAAGACCTACACCCCCCTGCGTGCTTCGGCGGCAGGGCGCAAGGCTGCCGCAAGGCAGCCTTAGCTTTTCCCTTGGGTTGTCCTCCATACGCACCAACGTCTACATCGATGGCCTAAATCTGGATTGCCGTGCCTAAACCCAGGAGGGGTCTACTCACGATGGAAGACCGCCCCCGGCGCATCTCCGCCCTCGCAAAAGCCTCTCACCGGATGCTCAGGCTCGCTATAGACGGCCTCCGCCACGCGTTGCAACCGGCGCCACGGGCCTGGGACGCCATCGCCATCAGCGCCACCAGTCTTCGCCGCTCTCAGTCTTGCTGTAGAGGGGTTTCTGCACCGAGGGTAGAAGCAGGCTTCGTGCCAGTCGCGGTTTGATATTCAACAGGATCGGCGAGCTTCCTGCAGAGATACCCTACCCAGGCCTCGGTGTAGCCGTAGCCCTTGGCTAACTCATCGTATATGCAAAAGTCGGCCTTTGTGTTCTCTGGCTGCTCACTGCCTTCTGGTGGCCGCACCTTGTAGTGTTTCCAGCACCGCGTGTGAGTGTCCATGTTGAACTTGAAGGTAAGACCCTCTTGGACACGCGCCACAACGCCCTTGGGTTTCAGAAGACCCTTGCTCGCCACGGGTACCTTCTTTTCCCGTATCAGTGCCGTGACTCTCCGGAGATCCTCCAATTCTGTAGGCCTACTGGGGTCATACGGAACGAATTCTATCGAGAGATCTGCCAGATTCGGGTTGCTCTCGATCTTCGGGATAAGGAATACGCGAAGCGAAAAGAGGCCGTCTCAGAAGTCAATCGCCGCCCAAAACCGTCCTCTGGGGATTCCTGCTGTCGTGGGACTGATGAGACTTTAGGCCGTATTACGCACCAATACATCGTATCAACGTCTGCAATCGTCATACCGGTCTTGGCGTAAATCAAGGATGGTGATTTATGAGACAGGCTCAAAACTGAGAAGTCTCAAGGATTTCCGGCGCAAGTCCCGCGCGGAAGGTTTGAACATAGTCTCTAACATCGTCTAGGGCCGCACTTTGGAGGCGTCGCAGTGCCTCCTCCTGCTGGTGAGGCCTTAGCGCAGAAAATTGCAGGGCAACTCCGACTTGGTCAAGTAGAGCCATGTCGGGTCCGAACTCTTTGACGAGCATATCCTCGAAATTCATGAGCATCGCCTGGCACTCGCCGTAGAGCGCAGGATCGAGCTCTGGGTGGTAGCGATGCTCAATTTTTGTTTCTGAGCCCCAGGAAGAATTCTATATTCTTTCGGGAAGGTGTGTGTTGACTATCCCAATACTCTTTCACACATTTCGACAACTCCCAGTGCTTCGGATCGCCGTCAACACGATCGTAGCGTGTGCCTTTGCCGCGCCCACTCTTTACATACCAAGGCTTGACTCTCCTGTTATAGAAGAATGCGTGGAAGAATGACGTCCATGCAACAGTCATCAGGAGCACGAATGTACGCGTACGAAAAGAAGTTCTAGGCCTATTGTAGTTGTCGACCGCAGCTAGAGCCGCTTCGCGTGCCTTTAGGAGATGCTGCTGAACGCGTCGGGAGCGTCGGGGCATTACATGCAGAAGTGCTGATGGGCCTCTCAGGTGGAGGTGATCCCACGAGGCGCACCAACTTGTGGGAGGCTGTGGATCATGTATTGAAGCTCGTAGCGGAACCGTATCACGTGTGTCGCTATGGGGACAAGTGCCTTCTGTGCCACCTAATGGTGGGCGACACCAGCCTCGAACCGCCGACCTTCTGTGTGTAGGACAGACGCTTTCTGAGCTAATCGCCACGTCAAGTCGTCCTGGGCCGGCTGCGCGGCGCCGGAGGCCGCGGACGCGCCGGGGGGCTCGCGTAGGGCGGTGGGGTCGGGAGCGCGCTTGGCTGGACTCGAACCCACGGCCACGGCCTGAGCTACAAGCGCGTGAAATGCCGACCCGTCGCCGTTGTGCATCTGGTGACGATCTCGGGTGCTGGATTAGCGCGAGATCGGGCTCATGAAGCCCTGGCCGCTTCTGGTAAACGGAGACAAGGAGGGCGCTTGTCGCAAACGGTGTTCTCGCGGATGCCTTGGAACGGAACTGGCCCCGGTCTACAGTCCCTTGGCGAACTGCTCCCGCTGCCAGGTGTAGTCGACGTCGCCTTCGTAGAACCTCTCCGGGTTCTCCACGGCCCAGATCTGCTTGCGGATGAGGTAGTTGTCCGGGTTCAGCTCGAGCCCCTGCCGCCAGCGTGCGAGCGCCTCCTCGGTCCTGCCGGACTCGTAGAGATCCAGTCCTTCACGGAAGACTGCGTTGGACTCTGAATGCCCGGTGTCCGGGACGCCTGCCGGCCCGTCTCCGGCCAGCGTGTCGCTTTGTCCCGACACCCACCGTTCCAATATCTCGGCCGTCTCGCGCCGCCCTATGTCGAAGCCGCCCAGTTGGCTGAAACGCACGGTCCCCTGTTCGTCGATGAGGAATCCGTTCGGGATGGCCTTGAAACCGTATAGGTCGCTCAGGATATTCGCCTGGTCGACGAGTGTGGTGAACCTGACGCCGGCCCTTTCGACGTAGAGACGCGGCCTGTCGTGAGACTGCGCGTCGATCGCGACCGACAGGACCTCGACGCCGCGTCCTCCGTTCTCGTCGCTAAACCGCTGCCAGCCTGGCAGCTGCTCCCGGCACCCTCACCAGGACGCCCACATGAACAGGACGACCTTCCTGCCCCGGTAGTCGGAGAGCTTTGCCGAGCCGCCTGACAGAGAAGGAAGCTCGAAGTCCGGGGCCGTGTCTCCTGCCACGATCGTTCTGAAGGGCGTTCCCATCACGTTCAACTCTCCTCTTGAGGCAGTTTGTACAGCGCGGTGGGCCACGCCGCTGGACCAGCGCGGCGAGCTCCGGTGACTTCTCCCGACGGAGTATGGTATCACCCGCCAGTCATACGAGCATGGGGATGGTGGGCGATGACGGGTTCGAACCGCCGACCTTCTGTGTGTAAGACAGACGCTCTAACCAGCTGAGCTAATCGCCCACGTCAAGTCGTCCTGGGCGGCTGCGCGGCGCCGGACGGCGCGGACGCACCCGGGGGTCGCGTAGGGCGGCGGGGTCGGAAGTGCGCTTGGCGGGACTCGAACCCACGGCCTCAGCCTCCGCAGGGCTGCGCTCTATCCAACTGAGCTACAAGCGCGTGAAATGCCGACCTGTCGCCGTCTGCTGACATGGTTTGGTGCCGAAGGAGGGAGTCGAACCCACACACCCGAAAGGGTACTACGTCCTGAACGTAGCGCGTCTACCGTTCCGCCACTTCGGCCCGATCCGCTTCTGTCCGCTCCGCCGTTTCCCCCAACTCGCCTCAATGGTGGGCGGTCGAGGATTTGAACCTCGGACCTCTTGCGTGTGAAGCAAGCGCTCTAACCGCTGAGCTAACCGCCCATGCCTATCGACGTTCGCCAGGCAACGTCGGCGGCGGTCCGAGGCTAGGTTTTGGAGGCTCTGCGCAAAGTGGCAACGACAGGGCTCGAACCTGTGACCTAGCGCTTATGAAGCGCCCGCTCTACCACTGAGCTACGTTGCCCCGCCTGCCTGGCCCGGAAGCCAATTCTATTATACGGCCCCTTAGGAGGTCAATTCCAGCGACGTCGGTACACCGGCTGGCAGGCTGGCCCGTCCCGGACGTCCCGGTGTACCATCGGGGGAACTTCCGTGGAGGCCGGTCTTGCGCGTCGGAATCGCCGTACTGCCCACCCACCGTTCCATAGACCCGGCCGTGCTCGCCGCCCGCGCCGAGGAGCTGGGGTTCGAGTCGCTGTGGGCCCCGGAGCAGCCGACTCTGCCGGTCGAGACGGTCCGCGACATACCCCGCGCCTGGGGAGATATCGTCGACCCGTTCGTCATGCTGGCGCGGGCGTCGGCGACGACCACCACGCTCATGCTCGGAACGGCCGTCGTGGTCGTGCCGGAGCACTCGCCCTTACTGCTGGCGCAACGGGCCGCCACCCTTGACGCTCTCAGCGGCGGCAGGCTCCTGTTCGGTATCGGTGTCGGCTCGGTGCCGGAGGAGGCAGCGTTGTTCGGCACCGACTTCCCCCGGCGTTGGACCCAGGCCGGCGAGGCCGCGGCCGCGATGAAGGCGCTGTGGACTCGGGAGCAAGCCGAGCACCACGGCGCGTACTACGACTTCCCTCCCGTGTACTGCTACCCGAAGCCGGTCCGGAAGCCGCATCCTCCGCTGCTGCTGGGCACCAGGGCCGCCGCGTCGTTTCGGCGCATCGTCGAGTGGGGCGACGGATGGCTCCCCATCGGGGTGACCCCCGAAGAGGTGCGCCAGGGCCGCGCGACTCTCGACCGCCTCTGCGAGGCGGAAGGGCGGGACCCGGCCTCGATCGAGATATCGGTGGTCGACGTCGCGCCAGAAGCCGACGTGGTCCGCGCCTACGAGGAAGCCGGGGCGGACCGGGTGATCGTCGGGATGCCCGAGGAGGCGAGCCTGGCCCGGCTGGAGAAGATCGCGAGCGCGCTCCTGCCGACCGTCTGACAGTAGCCGCCGTCGCAGAACCGCTCAGGGTTGAGGCTCCCGCAACCCGTTCACCCCGAGTAGCGCCGATGAAGCATCGGCGCTACTCGAGCGGCGCGCACAACTCTGACCAAACGTGGACCGTTACGAGGCCCACAAAGGCTTGTGCCCTCCGATGCGCGGGGGTACGATGGCGTCACAGGCCCCGGTCCGGGCCCGTTGAGACCAACATACGACAAGGAGCCGGCCAATGGTCGTCGATACCGATACCATCCAACGCGCGGCGGCGCAGCACCTGTGGCCCGCGGGACGAGACTGGACTCAGATGGCGGAAGAGGGCGGCCCGGACGTGATTGTCGGCGGCCACGGGGTCAAGGTCGTCGACTCCACCGGCAAGACGTGGATCGACGTGAACGGCGGCTACGCGTCCATCAACGTCGGCTACGGCCGGACCGAGATCGCCGAAGCCGCCTACGAGCAGATGAAGCGGCTCGCCTTCTTTCCGCAGAGGACGACCACCGAGGCCACGGTAAGGCTCACCGAGAAGATCGCCCAGCTCACCCCGGGCTCCCTGTCCCGGGTCTTCCCGGTCAGCGGCGGCTCCGAGGCCGTCGAGACGGCCATCAAGATCGCCCGCGCCTATCACCACCGCATGGGCGTCAAGGGCCGCTACAAGATCGTCAGCCGCAGGGGCTCGTATCACGGCGGCACCGGCGCGACGCTTTGGCTGGGCGGCGGCAACGCCAGCCGCGAGGAATACGAGCCGGCGCCCCCCGGACTGATATACGTGCCGCAGCCGCACCCGTACCGGTGCGAGCTAGGGGGCGAGAGCGCCTCCGAGTGCGCCGTCAAGTGCGCCGAGGAGCTCGAAAAGCAGATACTGTTCCACAACCCGGACACCGTGGCCGCCTTCATCGGCGAGCCGGTCGCGACGCCCAAGGGCGCGGCCGTCCCCGGCGACGAGTACTGGCCCATGGTCAGGGAGATATGCAGCAAGTACGGGGTCCTGCTGATCGCCGACGAGGTCGTGAACGGCTTCGGGCGGACCGGCAAGATGTTCGCCTCGGAGCACTGGGACCTCGAACCCGACCTCATGGCCGTCGCGAAGGGGATCGTCAGCAGCTACGTCCCGCTCGGAGCCGCCATCGCCACCGAAGAGGTGGCGGGGGCCTTCGTTGGCGAGGGCAGGGAGCTGCGCCACGTCTTCACCTTCACCGGGCACCCCGTGGCCTCCGCGGCCGGGCTGAAGAACATCGAGATCATCGAGACCGAGGGCCTCGTCGAGAACGCCGCCGTCGTGGGCGCCTACTTCAAGGAGCAGCTCGAGGGGCTGATGATCGACCACCCCATCGTCGGCGACGTGCGCGGCATCGGCATGATCGTCGCCGCCGAGCTGGTCAGCGACAGGGAGACGAAGGCCTCCTTCTCTCCGGAGCTCAAGATCGCCGACCGGATGAACGAGAGCTTCAGGAACAGCGGGCTGCTCTACAGGATGTCCGGCGACGTCATCTCAATGAACCCGTCGCTGTGCATAACCAAAGACGAGGTCGACGAGATAGTGCACGCGATCGACCTCGCGCTGTGGAAGGTGGAGGGCGAGCTGGGCCTGTCCAAGCCTCTGTGACCCGAGCCGCCGCGGCGCATGGCTGCGAACCCCCTCTCCCTCGACGGGAGAGGGCTGGGGTGAGGGTGATCTTACTTCGGAGCCAGGACGCTAGAGGCCGAACCGGCTTGAAACCCCCTCTTCCTCAATGGGAGAGGGCTGGGGTGAGGGTGATCTTACTTCGGACTCAGGACACCAAATGCCGAACCGGCTCCAAACCCCCCTCTCCCTTGACGGGAGAGGGCTGGGGTGAGGGTGATCTAATTTCGGAGCCAGGACGCTAGAGGCCGAACCGGAGCGGGCTGAACGGGTCTATCGGGATGGAGGACTCGCCCGTCGCGATGAGGTCGGCAACAGCCTTGCCCATAGCCGGCCCCAGGAGGATTCCCGAGCGCCCGGCGCCGGTGGCGACGTAAGCGTTCTCCAGCTCCGGCGCGCGGCCAAGGAGCGGCAGACGGTCCGGGGTGATCGGCCGGAGGCACGCCGTCTGGCGTATCAGTTCCGCCTCGCCGAGGAATGGCAGCACCCGCATGAAGGCCCGCGTTATCTGCTCCCTCGCCTCGACGGTGGGGCCCTCGTCGAAGCCGACCTCCTCCTCCGTCGTGCCGGTCCACACGAGGCCGTCGGGCTTGGTGACGGCGTAGTTGCCTTCCCAGCCGATCGAGCACCGAATGGGCGGGCCCGGCGCTCTGAGGCGTAGAATCTGGCCCTTCAGCGGGCGGATCGGCACCGACGAACCCAGCCAGCTCACCGCCGCCTCGGCCCAGGGGCCCATCGCAAGAACCACGTGCTCCGCGGCGATCTCGCCGTCTTCCAGCGTGACGCCGGTGACCCGGTCACCCTCCCGCATCAGTCCCGTGGCCCGGCCGGCTACGACCGAGGCGCCCTTCCGCTCCGCCGCCTTGGTGAGGGCGATCATGAAGCGGTACGGCTCCAGGTCGGCCATGCCCTCGGTGTATATGCCGCCGAAGGTCTCCGCGGCGACACGCGGCTCGATCGACTCGACCTCGCCCGGCTCGACCCATCGGACTTCGTAGCCGTCCTCGGCCGTTCTCCAGGCCAGCTCGCCCTTCGCCGCTTCGGCGTCCTCCTCGGTCAGCGCGAGCGCCAGGGCCGGCCGGTACCTGAACTCCGTGTTGGCGCCGGTCTGCTCGAGCAGGGATTCGGCCAGCTCGCGGTGGATCCGCATCCCCTCTCTGGCCAGCGGCTGGATCGGCCCGGGACCGACAAGGCCGCTCAGGCCGCCGTAGGCGAATCCCGACGCGTGGCTGCCCACCGAGTCGCGCTCCACCACGACAGTCCGCAGGCCCGCCTCGCCAAGGAAGTGGGCCGTCGAGACGCCGACGACGCCCCCGCCCACGACAACGACGTCAGCGGTGCGTGGCGGCGTCATGCTATTGGCACGCGCTCCATTCGTCCAGGCCCACGTCTACGCGGTACTCCCGGTTCCTGCGCACTACCGTCAGAGTGATCCGGTCGCCGGGCCGGAAGTCGTTGAGGTAGCTGGTCAGATCGCTCATGGACTCCAGGGGTCGTCCGTCGACCGCGGTGATGATGTCGCCCAGGCCGGGTTGGGAGAACTGGGTGGCGGCTATCAGCCGAGCCGCGTCGGCGGGGCTTCCCCGGCATACCCCAAGGACGTATATGCCCTTGTCAAGCGTGACGCCCGTGTACTCCGCATAGCCCTTGTCGAGTGCCCGTCCCTCGATTCCCAGCCACGCGCGCTTGATCTCCTCGGAGTTCCTCAGGTCCGGCAGGATGCTGTTGAGCGTCTTGATGGATATCGCGAAGCCGACGCCCACCTGCATCGAAGACAGGATCTGCACCGAGGAGTTCACGCCGATCACCTCCCCGGCCGCGTTCAACAGCGGTCCGCCCGAGTTGCCGGGGTTCAGCGCCGCGTCCGTCTGGACGAGGTCGGGGATGGGTCGGTTGAGCACGCTTCGGCGGCTCCTTCCTATCCCGCTGACGACGCCGACCGAAACGGAGTTGAGCTCCTCGAAGGGGCTGCCGATCGCGATGGCCATCTGGCCGGGCGTCACTTCGGTCGGGTCGGCCAGACGCAGAGGCTGGATGCCCGACACCGCCTCCGGGTCGACGCGAAGCAGCGCCAGGTCGTCCGCCGGGCTCGTGCCGAGTCTTGTCGCGCTGAGCTCCTCGCCGTCGTGGAGCCGGACGGTTATGGTGAGGGCGTCGGCGACGACGTGGTAGTTGGTGACGATGTGCCCCAAGTCGTCGACCAGGAATCCGGAGCCGACGGCCTTGTCGTCGATCGACGTCGACTGGGGAGTCAGCACGTCGATCTCGACGACCGCCGGACTCGCCATGTCGAACACGGACTTGACCAGCGCCTCGTCGTAGAGCGGCCTATTGTTGTCCCCGGAGCCGGAGGCGCCGAACGATATCCACCCGATTCCGTACCCGCCGAGTAATCCCAGCGCCAGAGCGGCGATGACCACTCCGGCGGAGATCTTCATCCGGACGTTCGCGGGTCGTGCCGGGACTTCTTCCTGAGTCGGGCTTGTTTGGTCGGGAAGCATGCGTACGTCCAGGCCGGGGTCGTGGGATCACGTCCAAGGCCGCCCAAGTATACTCGCCGCCCGCCGACCGCGCCAAGTTTGGCCCCCGGCCCCCCCGAGCGATTCGAGGACTTGACACTGCGCTGGGACGACCAATACCATGCGGATTCTGCCTGAGAGACAATTTCAAGGGGGATGCTGGTCCATGGTAACACTTAGGAAGGGCGACCTCGCCACTCGCGTGGCGACGAATCTGGGCGGGTCGAGGGCGCAGGGAGAGGCGGCCCTGAACGCCGTCCTTGGGAGTATTCAGGATGCCCTGGCCAAGGGCGACCGCGTGGTGCTCACCGGGTTCGGGTCGTTTTCGGTGAGAGAGGTCAAAGCCCGAAGAGTCAAGCCGATTCGGGGAGGCCGGGCCGGCAAGCTGATCACGGTTCCCGCACACAGGCGAGTCGGCTTCACGGCCGGGGCCGAGCTTAACAAGTCCGCGCAGAAGACGTGAGGAGACTCGGACTCCGGGGCAGGCTTCGCCACCCGACGGGTCCAGCAGTTTCGTGACCGCCTAATACTTTCCGTTCTCGCGTTCTGACATACGTCGTCGCATAGAGTGGTCGCCCCGCTCCGCTTCCACCGTCAACCGAAAGTCCACGAGACCGCTACCCCTGATACGTTCGCTCTATTGGACGGACGCTCGCAGGCTATTCCGCGGCTGGTGAATTCCGATACACTAGAGGGCGCCGCGCCAACGACATTTCGGTGCGGGCCTCACGGCAGGCCTGTGGCGCCTCGAGGCCCACGCGAACACTTCTTGGAGCTACCGCAATGCCCGCCTACCTGAGATTGGCTCTCGTTGTAGCGTCCCTGTTCCTCGCGATTGGTGGCATCAAATCGGCATAGAGACCGTGCTGACACAGCACGACGCCAGCGTATTCTTCGGCGGCGACCCCGTGGCGGACAGGAGGCGTCGTTCCGCCGGTTCTTCGCTGACGTGCAAATGTACGCGACCGGGCCCGGCATCGATCCGCAGCGGCATCTGTCCGGGCCGCTCTGCAAGCACATCCAGACCCGGGAGAACAACTGGTCCCTGGCCAACAATGCCCGCTCCTGCAGCCCCGAGTACGACGACCTCTTTGCCCAACTGGAGCAGACCCGAATCGGCCCTGATCGAGCGGCGTTGGTGAAACAGCTCAACGACGTCTACGTGCAGGGCTATTACGAGATACCGCTGGTGAACCGCAGGTTCGTTTCCGCGCACCTGAACACCCTGAAGGGCGTTCGGATCAACGGCTGGGACAGCGAGCTGTGGAATATCGCCGAGTGGCGGCGTTGACGGCCATAGACGAAGACGGCCCGCCTCCGCGCGCCGCCCATACGCGGTCCTTCCGGTATCGGGATTCTGCGCCGAGCAGCGGCTATCGACACTCCCGCCACCGTAGTCGATAGGCGCCTGCCTACGCCGTACCCCCAGTGGCGGGTCCTCCCGGACTAAGGCCCAGGCTCCACGCCGCCGGTCGTCTTTGGTCGTGGCTGGACTACCCTGAACGACCGCTCGTCCGGTACAGGTAGCGGATGTCCCAGAGGCCGTACAGCGTGGGCGTAAGATTGCCGAAGACGTTTCGGACCGCGCCCAGCCGCTCCGAGAGTGTCGTGTAGATGACCGGCACGTTCTCGGCGGTGATCTCCTGGGCGCGGTGGTAGTACTCGATGCGCCGGGCGCGGTCCAGCTCCTGGCCGCCCTTGATGTACAACTCGTCGATTTCGGCCTCCCACTCCATCGCGGGTTGAGGCTGGTTCGGGTGCCACAGGTGCAGCCCCTCGCCGCTGTGCCAGAAGGTGATGCCTCCGTACGGGTCCGTCCCGCCGGTGAAGCCGATAATCGTCGCCTCCCAGTCGAAGGTCGCCGTAAGCTGCGCGACGAGGTCGCCGAACTCGATCACCCTGTAGTGGACCTCCAGGCCGATCTCCCCCATGCCCTCGTGGACTATCGTGCCGACCTTGGCGCGCACGCTGTTGCCCGTGTTGGTCACAAGCGTGAACTCGATCTCGTTGCCCTCGCCGTCTTCCCGTACCCCGTCCCCGTCCGTGTCGATCCAGCCGAGGCCGTCCAGGATCTCATTCGCCTTGTCCAGGTCGTAGTCGTACTTATGGACGTCCGGGTTGTGGAAGTCGCCCGCGGCCGGGCTGATGGACGACCACTGCGGGTAGCCGACGCCGTGCTGCACGTCGGCGATGATCGTCTCCTTGTCGATGACGTGCGCGACGGCCTGCCGGAACTGCTTGTTCTGGAACCACTTCAGCTTCTCCGGCGCAAGGTAAGGCTCTCCTGTGTCCGGGTTCTTGCCGGGGTTCATGTTGAATCCCAGGAACGTCGTCCCGAAGGCCGGGCCTCGTCTGTATATCGTGAAGTTCCCTTCCTTCTGCAGCGGCTCGAGCTCCGCGAGCTCCTCGCCCAGCACGCCGTGATAGTCCGACTCGCCGGCCCGGAACCTGACGAGCTCGTCCTCCAGCGCCGGCACGATGACGTGTACCACGCGGTTCAGGTACGGAAGCCTGTTGCCCGCGGCGTCCGTGAGCCAGTAGCTCGGGTTGCGCCGTATGACCACCCGCTCGCCCGGCTCATAGCTCTCGATGGTGAAGGGGCCCGTGCCTATCACCTCCGCCGGGTCCGTGTCGATGTCCCACGTGGAGGCGAAGGTGCCGTCGCCCACGTGCTTCTCGAGGATGTGCTTGGGATATATGGCGGTGCCCATCGACCGGAGGAACGGGGCGAACGGCGCCGGAAGAACGCATTCGACCGTATAGTCGTCCAGCGCCGTAACCGTCATCGGCGACTCCTCCCACCTGCCGGTCTCGTCGTCGAAGACGCGGAAGTGGAACGCCGGGCGGCTGCTGGCCGGTATGTCCTGGTTGTAGATGATCCGGTTGAAGGTGAAGTCGACGTCGCGCGCCGTGAACGGCTCCCCGTCGTGCCACTTGACGTCGGTGCGCAGGTGGAACGTCCACGTCAGGCCGTCCGCCGAACGCTCCCAGGACTCCGCCAGCGCCGGCTCCACCTCGTCGGTCAGCCACGAGGTCTCGGTCAGCCCCTCGAAGAGGTACCCCAGGACGCCCGACGACGAGGCGTCGTTGGCGATTGCCAGGTTGAAGGTGAGAGGCTCCGAGATGGTCGCGAACGTCAGGTCGCCGCCCCGGTCCCCGATGGCGTACTCGAACGCCTCGGCGTTCTTCCTGAGCCGGTCGACTATCGTGTCTTGGCCGAAGGGCGAGTACTGGACGACAGGCGTGTTCTGAGTATCGGGCGAGTACCGTGTGACGGGAGTGTTCTGCGTGACGGGCGAGTACCGTGTGACGGGAGTGTTCTGCAGGTCGGGTGAATACCGCCCGGCCGGCGTGTCCTCCGCGGCCGGCGTGGTCTCGACGAGGTCCGAGCAGGCGGCCGATACGAGCGCTGCGGATACCAGAAGCAAAGCAGGGTAGATCAGGTAGGTCAGCGGTGTCACCGGATGTCTCCTGTAGGCAGTGTGAAGCGCAGAAAGGACACTCGTTTCCGTCGCATCCCAGTGGACGGGGCCAAGTTTAGGTCGCGGGCGCGAGTCGCGGGCGCGAGTAGTGTAAAGCCGCCCGACCAGGGCCAACTGTTCAGTCCTGGTGAGAGTGGCTACCCTGGCACACCGGCAGCCCCCGCCTTGGGAGACCTTGGCAGGGCTCTAGGCGTGGACTGGTTCTCGGCATTAGCGGGGCGCTGTTGAGCTCGACCTCCCCACCCCTGGATTCCGACTCGGGGGCCGGAATGACGACTACCCTCTACTCGTGTGGGAGACACAGCCTACCGTCATGCCGCGGGGGCAACCCAGCCTACCGTCATGCCGCGGGGGGCAAACCCAGCCTACCGTCATGCCGCGGGGGCAACCCAGCCTACCGTCATGCCGCGGGGGCAAACCCAGCCTGCCGCGAAGGGGGGCAAACCCAGCCTACCGTCCAGGGGTCTGGAGGGGCACTCGTCCCTCCAACTCTGAACAGTTGCGACCAGGGCCGCCAGACGCGGACTCACGTATAATGCCGCCCCATTCAGTCGCGGACGGCCTCCGGGAGAGCGATGCGTTATGAGCTACAAGCCCATCGATGAGCGGTTTCGGGTCAATCGGGAGAACTGGAATGAGCGTGTCCCGGTTCACGCGGGGTCGGAATCCTATGACGTCGAAGGCTTCAAGTCCGGCCGGATAACGCTCACCGAAATCGAGCGGCGGGAGTTAGGCAGCGTATGCGGCAGTACGCTTCTGCATCTTCAGTGCCACTTCGGCCTGGATACGATGTCATGGTCGCGTCTGGGCGCAAAGGCGACGGGCGTCGACTTCTCCGACGCCGCGATCGGCCTGGCGCGGTCGCTGAACGACGAGCTGGACCTGGACGTTCGATTCATCTGCTCCAACGTTTACGACCTGCCTGACGTTCTCGAAGAACAGTTCGACATCGTATTCACCTCTTACGGCGTGCTCGGCTGGCTGCCAGACATCGCCAGGTGGGCCCAGGTCGTCAGCAACCACCTCAAGCCGGGCGGTGTATTCTACATCGTTGAGTTCCACCCGTTCGCGGACGTATTCGAGCCGACCGAAGCGGGCGATATGGTGCCGGAGTACAAGTACTTCGACCGCGATCTGTTCTTCGAGGGCGGCGAACCCAGCTATGCGGGTACCCGGATAATCGAAACTCCCACCTACGAGTGGCAGCACAGTCTTGGCGAGATCGTCTGCGGACTGATCGACGCCGGGCTGCGGATCGACTTCCTGCACGAATTCCCATTCACCTGTTTCCGGGCCTACCCCGTGATGGAGCAGGGCGATGACGGCTGGTGGCGGCTCCCGAAACACAACGACAGCTTCCCTCAGATGTTCTCGATAAAGGCGACCAAGTAGAGGAGAGCCATTCGCAGGCTATGGTCCCCGAACCCATTTGCCATCTGAGTCCGAAGGCTCGGCGTCGTGATATAGTACGGCGCAGCCTGAGAGTCCCCGGCGGAGTGCATTGGACGGTCCCGAGACGGTAGCCCTCATACGCGACCTGGCGTTCATCCTGCTGTTCGCGGTGCTCGTCCTCACCGTCGTGGTGCTGGGGCTGAAGGCGGCGTCGGCCGCGCGCTCGATCAAGCGGGTGCTTAGTCTCGTTAGCGGCATGCGCTCCACGGTAGCGAGTGAGCTGCGGCCAGCGGCCGCCGTGGCGGGCATTCAGACGGGCGTGGGCGTCGCCGCATCGGTGATCCGCCGCCTGCGCGGCCGTGGCCGCTCCGACTAACCGGGCATCGGCGTACCTGCTCACGCCTGGTGCCGCGTGGATTGCGGCGGCTCCGGTTGATGCCCAACATGGGTGTAGATATAATCGCGTGCGGCAGGCGCCGGTCCGACCGAGAAAATCCGGCGGCCGGCTAGGAGGACACCTTTGAAACCCGCCTCGCAGGAAGTGCTGGACGCCATCGCCGACTTCTCCTCGGCCACCATGTTCAACGCGGTCGTGAAGTGCATGGGCGGCTCCCAGGGCGGATCTACGTGAGGCGACAGCTCCGCTTCGGTAACATTTTTCTTGAGGCAACACGACCGGCAAGAGTAATTGTCGCTGATCACGGGGGGCTCACGCTGCTCAGGGTGAGCGGGTTGTGTGGGCCCGTCAAGTCTGAACAGTTAGCGCCGCGCGGGGTCGCTGGACGCAGCAGCACAGATGTGCGAAAGTGGCGTCTCCGAGAAAGGACCAGCAGAGGAGCGTCCCGTGTTCGTGCAAGCGGTCAGGCGCACATACGGCGGTCACCGGTGTTCCATTTCGTACCCGGTGCTCCGGCTGAGATAGAGCGAACGGTACGCCGGTGTTCCGTTGTCGGCCCCGGTTGGTCTGGGCCACATGACCTGGGACATGGACGTGATCATCGGATGGCTGAAAGAGTAAGGTCTGCGTGGATAGGGACCGGCGACGCCGCCGTCGCCGCCCGGGCGTGTGCGTGCTGACGTGTAAGCTCGAATCGCACCTATGTTTTCGTTGATAGCTTGGCGTGCTCGGCGTCATGATTGGAGCACGGTGCACGAAGGAGGTCGGGAATTGCCATTCATCTGGCTGCGAGCCAGCATTGACGTAAAGGACAGTGGCGATAATCTGGTCGAGGGTTTCATGGAGCCCCTCGGCCTAACGCTGCGTGGCCGTGACCGGAGCGAGCTTCGCCGGTTGGCAGACCGTGCGCTCGACGCCTTCATGCTCAGCTACCAAGGCTAGGCGGACGCTCTCCACAGCATGGTGACGTATCTCAAACGTCACGATGTCACCTATGAGGTCGAGGTCGAGGCCGAGGCCGAATATACGCTGGACCACGGCAGAGACTTCACGGTTGCCTGAGCTGATCGAGTTCGAGGTGGTCAGGCACATTCTCGGTACCCTCGACTAGGAGATGCGCAAGTCCAGCGCTCCGACCTGTTCAAGACCCTTACGAAGGAATCATAGACGTGTTTTGCGCCAGCTATTCTCACGCATCGCCGAGGAGGCTGGAATACGAAGGAATCGACGTAGACGTGTTTTGCGCGGAGCTTGAGGCGCTATAACGTGACCGAACGTTGGGTCACGCTACAGCCTTCTTTCATCAAAATGGCCCGGCGGACGGTCCTCTATCTCGGCATCCTGCCGCTGGTGATGTTGGGGGCGTACTACATGTCGTACCATTCCTCCAGCATCACGGCGGAACGGTATGGGCTCATCTACCTCCCGGCTCTTCCAGTCGCGCTGTTCGGTGGGCTGCTGGTGGTCTTGGCTCGCAGGCCGCCGGTGCGTATCATAGGGGGTATTCTGGCAGTAGGAGTTCTCCTGGCCGCTACTGTAATCACGATCCTGTACACCATCGGCTACATCCCACAGGAGTGCCATATTGGGGAGAGCCCGATGGGATGGTATGTCCACTGCCATGATTCCGGTTACTTCTCGCAATAGGGGGAACTGATGCCTAGTGTAACTACCAAACACCGACCGCTGTTCAGCGGCCTTGGGGTCAAAAGCCAAAGACCCGCGCCACCTAACAAGGGCACGGGAGAAACAGAAGCCGTCTCCAGCGGGACGCTGACCGGAGTAGCCACGCGGGACTCGGATGACGCTCTGGTCCTAGTGACCAACCTGCATGTCCTGGCCGGCAGGGATATCGTAGTTGGCCTCGGAAAGAAGGGATATCGCCTTCTGAATGCGGCGGGCAACGAGAGTCTGTATCAGGGCGGGATTGGCGCGGCAGACAAGATCGGCTCATACGCAGATTCCACCCGCCTGACCGACGGCCAGGCTATCAATACGGATGTGGGCATGGTCCTTCTGGCCGAAGGTGTCAAGGCACATCCTCGACTTCATGGCGTTGGGCCTTCTGGCCCTCGATATATTGCCCAGGACGCTCGAGCACCGGTTATCGATATGCAGTTGGTCATGATAGGAGCGCAGTCCGGCGAGCAGGGCGTGATCGTCTATGACCTTGACTACAGTACGGTTATCGACGGCTACGATTTCAACGACATAGTCCGGTTGCTTCCTGTGGAGGGAATCATACTCGGGGATTCTGGCGCCGGCGTCTTCTACAAGCGGACGGACAGCATCTATGAACTCGTCTGTATCGCCTTCGGCGCGGAAGACGGGTACGTGTATTCCTTCCCCGCGAGCAGAGCTGAGAGCCTGCTGGGAATTACGTTCGGGAAGCGTCCGCCAATTGCTGCTGCTCGACACTTGCCGGAGAAGGTGACGACCGGCTCAGAGGTCTTGCTTGTTGCCGCCGGCAGTCTCGACCCTGACGGCGATCCACTTCTCTATCAATGGGAGATCGTAACGCCGAATACGGGTATCTCTCTCGAAAACTCTTCGACCCAAATAGCCAAGTTCACCGCTCCGTCTGCCCCGACGACATTGACCTTTCGGGTGACGGTCACAAATGCCGTAAGGGTGGCTGTGGTGGCCACCTTGGAGGTGGAGGTTGTGGCTCCCGCGTCGCCGCCCGAGCCGACGCCCGAGCAGCCGCCGGTGTTCTCTGACTGGCTCACTACCGGACATACGGAAGGCTCCTGCGAGAACCGGCGGCAGCGATGGTTCCGCATCAACCTGGTTACGCAGGAAGTGACATACGAATGGCGATCGGCGACTTTGCCCGTCGTGTGGGACGATACGTGGACGCCTACGGGAAACACGAGGGGTTGCGGACCTGCCAGGGAAATCGAACAGGAGCGCGGGAACGACTGCAACGATCAGAAGCAGACCAAGTGGATAGCGGCGGCCGAAGACTTGAAGTGGACCGCGGCGGAAACGGGCAACACACGGGGCTGCGGAGCCACCAAGGAGACCGAGTACCTGCGCACAAGTCAGTGCGGGGATACGGAGCGGGTGTGGAAGGCTACTCCCGAAGCTCCGCCGCCCCCGTCGGCTTGGGCGCGAACCGGAACAACCCGAGGCTGTGGGCCAAGCCATGAGTCCGAAGAGTCACGGACGCTTGGCTGCGGCGGGACAGAGACTTGATGGGTGTCTACCCCACAGGCTGTGCCGCCGGGAGATTGGGTGGACACCGGCGACACGCGGGGCTGCGGGGCAGATCACGAGAAGAAACAATCCCGAACGGACGGGTGCGACAACGTCTTCTACCAGTGGGTAGACGACCCCGAAGCGGAAACGTGGTCGGCTTGGTCTCCCACGGGTAATCAGCGGTTCACCGGGCTGGAGCTCGAGTTGGAGTACTCGCGTACGTCCAACTGCAACAACACGCAGACCCAGTGGCTGCCTGAGCCGGAGGAATGGGGAAGCTGGTCGAGGACCGGCACCACCAGAGGTTGCGGCCCGACGAAGGAGGCCGAAGAGTCCCGCACGTCCAACTACAACAACTCCCAAACGAGATGGGTCGACACGCCCGAAGAAGAGACGTGGGGCGCGTGGACGAAGACGGGGAACCAGCGGCACACGGGCCTCGAGATCGAGTACGAGTGGAGCCGCACGAGCAACTGCAACAACACGCAGACTCAGTGGCTACCTGAGTAAGGGGGAGCGCAGATGGCGAACCGCTACGTTTTCACCTCAGTAGGTGCAGCAGCCTTGCGACGCTAGCCTATGCACCTCTTCATAGCCGTATTCGAAGAACCAATCTCGGTCGAAACGAAGGCGGCGGCGAAATCCTTGGATTCTGTCTATGAGCTTTCCGACCGAGTTATGGTGCTGCGCGACACCTCGGTTGACAGCCCCACGACTCTGCGTAAAGTGTTGCAGCTGAGCGACGAGCCGGAGGGAGTCGACGCCATCTTCAAGCTTAACGGGTCCTATTCTGGATACAACTACAAGAAGCTATGGAACTGGCTAAGCGAGAGTAATGGTCAGACATGAGAGGCCCTCAGGACGAACGCTCCCTTGCGAGCTACGACGTTCAACGCCTGGACGATGTCCTGCAGACTGTCGCTGGCTTGGAGAAGAGCCTGCCCCACTATGCCACTAAGGAGTTTGTCTACAAGGTGGTGGCTACCGTTTTTGTGCCGACTGTCGCTGTCGTCGTTACCGTCGTGAACGCAATCATCCGCTTCTGGCCAACCGGTGGTTAGCCCATGACCGAACGCAGGGTCTCGCTACAGCCACTCAGCTTCGAAGAGGCCGTCAAGGCCCTGGTGCAAGCCGAGCCTACGCGTGGGGATTCTCCGGCTGGGGAGTCTTGCAGAACCACAGCAGGCGCTTGCCGCTCACCTGAGCCATCAGATGAGCGAACCGCTCGGCGTCAGAAATCTTCCGATTCGAGTACCGGAAGTCCATCTCACTGAGGTACATCGCAGGAAGCCGTCGCCGACGTGGTGGAACGTCCCGTAGATGCTCCGCTTGACCAGACTCCAGTAGCCCTCGATGGTCTGCGTCTGCACGTCCCCGCGGACGTACTCGACTTCGTGATTGACCGTCTCGTGCGGCATCAGCGCGTCCATGTTGCGGTAGACCGGGTGGCGGTCCGTCATCAGCATGGCGTCGTCCACGTTGATCATCTTCGTCATGACCGGCTTGACGTGCTCGACGGTGGCCCTCGGGACGACCGCCGAGACGACTGACCCGCCGCGCTCCACCATGCCGAGCACGGTGGTCTTGTCCTGGTAGGGCGGCTTCCGTTCCGGCTTCGGTCGGATGCCCATGTCGATCTCGTCTTGGATGCGCTCGTGGTGGACCTCGTGGCCGCGCCGCGTGCGTGCGCCGAGGTACGTCTCGTCGGCTTCGACGACGCCGGTCAGCAGGGGAAAGCCGTCGCGCTTGGTGGCCTCGCGGATGCGGTGGCACATGAACCACGCCGACTTGTACGTGATGTCCAGCAGCCGGTGGAGCTGGTGGGCGCTCATGCCCTTCTTCGACGAGCACATGAGGTAGATGGCGGCGAGCCACTTGTGCAGCGGAATCTTGCTGTCTTCGAAGATGGTGCCGACCGTGGCGGTGAACTGGCGCTTGCAGCTCCGGCACTTGTAGAAGCTGCGGATGGCGTTCTTGCTCGGTGTCCTGCGGGTGACCGTGTATGGCTCGGCAGCGCCGCACTTGGGGCACTATGTCTAGTATATAATCCCCCAGATTCCCCACCTAGATAAGAGGAAGACCTCGTTGGAGCCCGACGCGATGCGGGCTAAGATGGTTGTTGCGCAAACGAACCGATCACCAACGAGGTGCATCTATTATGAAGCAAGGCTTACTGGCATTCCAGTACGAGCAGGAGACCTGGATTCCCCACCTAGATAAGAGGAAGACCTCGTTGGAGCCCGACGCGATGCGGGCTAAGATGGTTGTTGAGCAAACGAACCGATCACCAACGAGGTGCATCTATTATGAAGCAAGGCTTACTGGGGTTCCAGTACGAGCAGGAGAAGGGCTCGACAGGTATGACGGGACTGTCCGGGCTGATGACGTACCTGGAGTTGATGCAAGCAGCGGGTTTGAGGTCGTCGGTGGAACGCCACGTGAGACTGCGGGAGTGTGGTCAGGGCTGGACGGACAGCCAGATGATCATCTCGCTGATGCTGCTGAACTTGGCAGGCGGTGAGTCGGTGATGGACCTGGAGGTTCTGGAGAAGGACGCAGGTTTGTGCAGGGTACTTCGCCATGCCGAGACCTGGGGGATGGGTAGTAGGGAGCGCAGGGCGCTGAAGGCGAGATGGCGAGTCGAGCGTCTTCGGAGCGTGCCGTCGGAGTCTGCGGTGTTCCGGTATCTGGAGAGGTTCCATGACGCGGGCGAGGAGGCGATGCGGCAAGCTCACAGAGCATTCATACCTGCTCCCAACGGAGCTATGGAGGGTCTGGGGAAGGTGAACGCCGACCTGGCGGGCTTCGTGCAGAGCCGTTCGCCTCAGACCGAGGCCACTCTGGACATGGACGCCTGTCTGGTGGAGACACACAAGCAGGAGGCGCTCCACAGCTACAAGAAGTACAGGGCCTACCAGCCGCTGACCACCTACTGGGCAGAGGCCGACCAGATTGTGCATTCGGAGTTTCGGGACGGCAATGTACCGGCGGGCCATCAGCAGTTACGAGTGTTGATTGAAGGGCTGGGCCGTCTGCCTGCGGGGGTGGAGAAGGTGATGCTGAGGTCGGATACGGCGGGGTACCAGCGGGAGTTGCTGCGGTACTGCGCGGAGGGTAGAGACGAGCGGTTCGGGGTGATTGAGTTCGCGGTTGGGGTCGACGTGACGACGGAGTTCCGCCGTGCGGTGTCCGAGGTCGCCGAGCAAGACTGGCAGACGCTGTACCGCAAGGTTGGGGAGCATCGTGTGGACACGGGTCAGCAGTGGGCTGATGTGAACTTCGTGCCCAACTGGATAGGGCACTCCAAGAACAGCCCTGAGTATCGGTTCATAGCTACCAGGGAGCGGTTGATCGAACAGCCTCTGCCGGGAATGGAGGGGCAGATGGAGCTTCCGTTCCCCGCGATGGAGTTGTCCAACAGAGGCTGGTACAAGGTCTTCGGAGTGGTGACCAACCGGAGCATTGCGGGAGATGAGTTGATCTGGTGGTCGAGGCAGAGATGTGGCAAGGGCGAGGAGGTCCACGGCGTCCTCAAGAGTGACCTTGCCGGGGGCAGGCTTCCGTCGGGGCTGTTCGGAGCCAACGCAGCATGGTGGGCGATAGCAGTGTTGGCCTTCAACCCCGTATGGGGCTACGGGGCAGGCTTTGAACTCTGCCATGAAGCGGCTGGTGTTGGGCGGACAGTGGGTGGGCAAGCGTCTGAAGGCGGTGCGTTTCGCCCTGATCGCCCTACCGGGCCGTGTGGTGCGTCACGCCAGGAGGTTGATCATCCGTCTTGCCCGTGGCCATCCCTCATACGAGTTGCTGCTCACGGCCCGGCAGAGGATATTGGCGCTGGCTGCCGAGCCGTATCGGGCATAGGCGACCCTGCCTGGAGCATCGGTTTGTAGGCGACTCTGCCGAGTTGCCAGTCCGGGCCATGCCTTCTTCGGCCTGACAACAGCCACAATTGGCAGCGAACCGCTGCCGATACCCTCAAAGACGGCACCCGAGACCCTGTCCGATGCCGATCATGTCATGCGTCACCCCAAGTCGATACCCGGACACCCCTGAAAGCACACCGAGCAGCTCCCAACAATGTCAGGTGGAGGATTTGGGAGGGCCCAGATTCCCCACCTAGATAAGAGGAAGACCTCGTTGGAGCCCGACGCGATGCGGGCTAAGATGGTTGTTGAGCAAACGAACCGATCACCAACGAGGTGCATCTATTATGAAGCAAGGCTTACTGGGGTTCCAGTACGAGCAGGAGAAGGGCTCGACAGGTATGACGGGACTGTCCGGGCTGATGACGTACGTGGAGTTGATGGACGCAGCGGGTTTGAGGTCGTCGGTGGAACGCCACGTGAGACTGCGGGAGTGTGGTCAGGGCTGGACGGACAGCCAGATAATCACGTCGCTGATACTGCTGAACTTGGCAGGCGGTGAGTCGGTGATGGACCTGGAGGTTCTGGAGAAGGACGCAGGTTTGTGCAGGGTACTTCGCCATGCCGAGACCTGGGGGATGGGTAGTAGGGAGCGCAGGGCGCTGAAGGCGAGATGGCGAGTCGAGCGTCTTCGGAGCGTGCCGTCGGAGTCTGCGGTGTTCCGGTATCTGGAGAGGTTCCATGACGCGGGCGAGGAGGCGATGCGGGAAGCTCACGGAGCATTCATACCTGCTCCCAACGGAGCTATGGAGGGTCTGGGGAAGGTGAACGCCGACCTGGTGGGCTTCGTGCAGAGCCGTTCGCCTCAGACCGAGGCCACACTGGACATGGACGCCTGTCTGGTGGAGACACACAAGCAGGAGGCGCTCCACAGCTACAAGAAGTACAGGGCCTACCAGCCGCTGACCACCTACTGGGCAGAGGCCGACCAGATTGTGCATTCTGAGTTTCGGGACGGCAATGTACCTGCGGGCCATCAGCAGTTACGAGTGTTGATTGAAGGGCTGGGCCGTCTGCCTGCGGGGGTGGAGAAGGTGATGCTGAGGTCGGATACGGCGGGGTACCAGCGGGAGTTGCTGCGGTACTGCGCGGAGGGTAGAGACGAGCGGTTCGGGGTGATCGAGTTCGCGGTTGGGGTCGACGTGACGACGGAGTTCCGCCGTGCGGTGTCCGAGGTCGCCGAGCAAGACTGGCAGACGCTGTACCGCAAGGTTGGGGAGCATCGTGTGGACACGGGTCAGCAGTGGGCTGATGTGAACTTCGTGCCCAACTGGATAGGGCACTCCAAAAACAGCCCTGAGTATCGGTTCATAGCTACCAGGGAGCGGTTGATCGAACAGCCTCTGCCGGGAATGGAGGGGCAGATGGAGCTTCCGTTCCCCGCGATGGAGCTGTCCAACAGAGGCTGGTACAAGGTCTTCGGAGTGGTGACCAACCGGAGCATTGCGGGAGATGAGTTGATCTGGTGGTCGAGGCAGAGATGTGGCAAGGGCGAGGAGGTCCACGGCGTCCTCAAGAGTGACCTTGCCGGGGGCAGGCTTCCGTCGGGGCTGTTCGGAGCCAACGCAGCATGGTGGGCGATAGCAGTGTTGGCCTTCAACTTGAACTCTGCCATGAAGCGGCTGGTGTTGGGCGGACAGTGGGTGGGCAAGCGTCTGAAGGCGGTGCGCTTCGCCCTGATCGCCCTACCGGGCCGTGTGGTGCGTCACGCCAGGAGGTTGATCATCCGTCTTGCCCGTGGCCATCCCTCATACGAGTTGCTGCTCAGGGCGCGGCAGAGAATATTGGCGCTGGCTGCCGAGCCGTATCGGGCATAGGCGACCCTGCCTGGAGCATCGGTTTGTAGGCGACTCTGCCGAGTTGCCAGGCCGGGCCATGCCTTCTTCGGCCTGACAACAGCCACAATTGGCAGCGAACCGCTGCCGATACCCTCAAAGACGGCACCCGAGACCCTGTCCGATGCCGATCATGTCATGCGTCACCCCAAGTCGACACCCGGACACCCCCTGAAAGCACACGAAACAACTCCCAACCATGTCAGGTGGGGGATTTGGGATCCCCACTCCGGTTGATGCCCAACATGGGCGCATATATAATCGCGCGCCAGGGGCCGGTCGAGCCGAACAATCCGGCGGCCGGCTAGGAGGACACCTTTGAAACCCGCATCGCAGGAAGTGCTGGACGCCATCGCCGACTTCGACTCGGCCACCATATTCAACGCGGTCGTGAAGTGCATGGGGGGCTCACAGGGCGGCACTGAGATCGATATCCCGGTGAACTACACGGGCCCCGAGCTGCGCTGCCACATGGCCGACATGGGTGTCGTGGTCGGGTACGCGGTCACCGCCGAGGTGACGTGCATCGACCCCGACTCCGAGCCGCTGGACTGGGACTCCTACTACGACATGCTCGACTCGGCCGACGGCCCGACCGTCGCCGTGCTCAGGGACGTAGATTCGCGTCCGGGCCGTGGCGCCGCGTTCGGCGACGGCATGGCGGCCGTGCACAAGGCGCTCGGAGCCAGGGGCGCCGTCGTCGACGGCTCGATACGCGACGTGGCGGGGATCAGGGAGGTCGGCCTGCCGATGTGGAGCACCGGCGTCGTGCCGGGCCACGGCGTGTTCAATCTGACACGCATCGGCGTCTCGGTCACCGTTGCCGGACTGCGCATCCTTCCGGGCGAGCTGCTCGTCGCGGACGGGGACGGCTGCACCAAGGTCCCCGCGGGCATGGACCCCGAAGACGTCCTGCAGGCCGCGCGGGAGATCAGGGCCTTTGAGTCCACGGTCCGGGTCCTCGCCGACTCGCCGGACTTCACGCTTCAGAAGTACAGGGAGTGGCGGGCCGCCAACCTCAAGTAGCGAGCCCGCGTCCGCCCCAACCGTCTCGAAAGGAGCTACAGTATGCACGGAGTCGACGCCATTGCCGAGGTGCTCAGACGCGAGGGCGTTGAGTACCTGTCCGTCTACCCGGCCCAGCCGCTGATCGACGCGTGCGCCAAGGTCGGCGTAAGGCCCGTGATATGCCGGCAGGAACGCGTCGGGATGGCCATCTCGGACGGGTTCAGCCGCACGACGAACGGCAACCGGATCGGCGTGTTCGCGTCGCAGGTGGGCCCGGGCACGGAGAACTCGTTCCCAGGCGCCGCCCAGGCGTTCGCCGACAACGTGCCCATTCTCCACTTGGCCGGCGGCGACATGAACGACAGGGTGCACGTCGAGCCGGTCTTCGACCCTGTCGAGAACTACCGCCACGTCACGAGGTGGGCGGCGCGTATCGGATCGACGGCCCGGATTCCGGAGTTGATGCGGCGCGCCTTCTACCAGCTCCGCACAGGCAAGACCGGGCCGGTGCTGCTCGAGATAGCCGGGGACGTCTGGTTCTCCGACATCGACGGCGAGCTGGACTACGAGCCGGTGAGACCCAGCAGGGCGGCGCCCGACCCGACGGACGTAGCCGCGGCCGCCGAGGCGCTGCTCTCGGCCGAGCGGCCGGTGATACACGCCGGCCAGGGCTGCCTGTACGCGGAGGCATGGGACGAGCTCAAGGAGCTGGCCGAGCTGCTTCAGGCCCCGGTGCTGACCACGATGCAGGGGAAGAGCGTCTTCCCCGAGGACCATCCCCTGGCTCTCGGCGCGGCCACCGTGTCGAAGACGAAGCAGTCCGTACACTTCGTCGCCAACGCGGACGTGATCTTCGGAGTCGGATGCAGCTTCACCTCGACCCACTACGGCATGACGATCCCCTCCGGCAAGACGATCGTTCACAACAGCGCCAATGCCGGCGACATCAACAAGGACGTCAGAGTGGACTTTCCGCTGCTGGGCGACGCCCGGCTGGCCCTCGGGGCGCTCATAGCCGAAGTCAAGGCCCGGACCGGCGGGGCCGGCAGGCAGACCGAGACCGACGTCGCGGCGGAGGTGGCCGCGGTCAAGCAGGAGTGGCTGGACGACTGGATGCCCCAGCTCACCTCGGACGAGGTGCCCATCAACCAGTACAGGATCATCTGGGACCTTCTGCATCACGTCGACCGGGCGAACACGATCATCACCCACGACTCCGGCAGTCCCAGGGAGCAGCTCGTGCCGTTCTGGGAGTGCGTCGCCCCCAGGACCTACATGGGTTGGGGGAAGTCCACGCAGCTCGGCTACGGCCTCGGCCTGATCATGGGGGCGAAGCTGGCCGAGCCGGACAAGCTGTGCATCAACATCATGGGGGACGCGGCCATGGGCATGGTGGGGATGGACATAGAAACGGCCGTGAGGAACAAGCTGGGCATCCTGTCCATCGTGTTCGACAACGACGTCATGGCCATCGAGCGCAACAACCAGCCATACACGGCCGACACGATGGACTCGTTGGCGCTGGGCGGCGACTACAAGACCATCGCCGAGGCGCTCGGCGCGTGGAGCAAGGTCGTCGACAGGCCGGACGACTTCATCCCGGCGCTCGACGAGGCCATCGCGGTCACGGCGACGGGTCGGCCGGCCCTGCTCGACTGCATCGTCAAAGAGGGCTACGACTTCTCGCGCTACTAGCGGCCATGGTCTCGGCGCCCCGGGCGGCCGAGTCGGCCAGCGGTGTCATAGTCAGAGGAGGAGCGACATGATCACGGGGATGAATCACGCCGGGCTCGTAGTCAAGGACCTCGAGCAGGCCCTGGAGTTCTACCACGGGCTGCTCGGCCTCCGGATCATCGCTCGCCGCGAGCGGGAGGGCGGCCCCATCGACCAGGTCGTCGGCTACCCGAACACCCACCTGATAATCGCCAACGTGGGCTTCGATCAGCACTCCAGCATCGAGCTGATCCAGTACGCGCATCCGCCGCCCGACGACCGGCCGACTGAGGAGCGCGCCGTGCTCGGCGGCAGCCACATCTGCTTCGACGTGGACGACATCGACGAGACGCACCGCGCGATCGTCGAGGGCGGCGCCACCGGGCTGAATCCCCCCGTCGAGATCGTTCCGGGCCGCAAGGCGTGCTACATGCAGGACCCCGACGGCAACTGGATCGAGCTCCTCCAGACAAGCTAGAGGCAGCGGAACAGGCGGGACCAATGTGCGGCTCTTGATCCCGCAATTGGTCGGCGTGCGGCCAAGCCTGGCCCTCGTGATACCATGGATACAGTGAAGGAGGGGGCTAGAGTCTCGTGGCTATTCTAGGAACCGCCTACATCTATGTGACAGGAGTGGCCGAGCGGGAAGGGGACCAATGGGTATCCTTCTGTAAGAAGTTGGGCACGGCAAGCGGTGGTGACACGCCAGAGGAAGCCCTTGCCAACCTTGACGAAGCTGTCCAAGTCTACCTCGAAACCCTGGCAGAGTATGGTGAGCTCGACCGCGTATTCGGTGAACGCGGCATAGCGGTCGGGCGAGATGTATCGACAGATGACCTGGTGCCGCACCGGGGCCCGGAGCGCAAGCTGGGCGCGCTGACGGGAAAGCTCTGGATAGCCCCGGACTCCGATGAAACTCCGCCCGACCTCATTCAGGACTTCGAGGGCCGGTAGTGCAGCGCCTCCTGCTCGATACTCATGTGCCGCTGAGGGCACAGGCCGAAGGGCCGAGCATAGTTACCGCCGACCCGCGTATTTCTCTGTACGGGTGCGCACGATCACGGCTTGACGGAGAGAGAGAGCGACCTCCCGGCGGCTCTCTCCGTGCTTCTGGTACCGCGTGGGCCGTGATGTCGCCATGGGCTCGTCCAAGGACGCTGTGGACTGTGCCCCGGGTTCGGTCTGATATAATCGCGGCCCGCCGAATACGGCGCCAAGGAGGCCGCTCATGGGGAAGCTGAGCGACGTCAATACCAGGGACATCCGCGTTGCTATCGAGCTCGGGTGCCACACGATGTCGAGCGTCTTCGACCCCGACGACCGCGACATCCCCTACTTCCGCGCTCGCGCCCGTCCGGACGCTTACCTTGGGCTCCCGTCCGAGAACCATGTGCCGGGCCGCCACCTGAACGCGCTGCTCAACTCCGAGGACGCCGGTGGGATACGCCTCGACGAGGACGCGGTCGATAAACACGCGCGCGCCTGCTTCTTCTCCTACGGCGGCGCGCTGCCGCTGCCGCTGCACCGCGTCGACCCCGCCGGCCAGCCGTCGAAGCTGCTCGTGCACGACATCCGGGAGGGCTTCCACGCCCTCTACTCGCTCGTAAAGTACCGCCGTTCCGAGAGAGCACGGGAGCTGGCCGAGGCCAGCATCGCGGCAATCTTCGACCTGTGGCGCCCGGACACGGGCTGGGACGTCGCCGGGCTGCGGGACCGCGGCGTCGAGTTCTGGGACCATCCGGCGAAGTCGCTGGTCTACAACTTGGGCCGGTCGGTCGGCCCGCTGGTGAAGTACTACCGGGCCACGGGATATGGTCCCGCCCTTGAGCTGGCCGTCGCGCTCAAGGAGAAGCTGATCGAGGACATCTACCTCGAAGACGGCTCCCACGACAACGGCCGGTTCAGCCACCACAGCCACTCCACGACGTGCGTATTGTCGTCCCTGGCGCAGCTCGCGGACCTGACGAGCGACTCCAACCTGATGGACCGCGTCAGGGTGTTCTACGACAACGGCCTCCAGACGATAAGGAACGAGATCGGCTGGTCGATCGAGGCCACCGCCGAGCCCGACGAGGACTATCCGCAGGGACGCAACCCCGACCGTGGTGAGTCGAACAACACGGGAGACATCGTCGAGACGGCGTTGATCCTGGGCCGCTGGGGCCGCCCAGAGTACTACCAGGACGCCGAGCGCATCCTGAGAGGCCATCTGCTGCCGTCCCAGCTCCGGGACGTCTCCTGGATAGAGCAGCCGGACAACCCCGATGGCGTCGACGGCAGGCGCGACGTCGCGGAACGGATGCGCGGCGCCTTCGGCACCCCGGCGCCCTACGGCCACGAGGCGATAGGGATGCAGGCAGTCGGCTTCGCGATGGACATAGTGGGCGGCTCCGTCGGCTCGCTCTGCGAGGCGTACCGTGAGGTCTCCAGGCGGGACGAGGCGGGCCACTGGGTCAACCTGCTGTTCGACCACGAGACAGCCGACGTCCAGGTAGAGTCGCCGTACACGCACCCGGCGCTGACGGTCCGCGTTAAGCGGCCAGGACCTCTCTTCGTTCGGATGCCGCTCTGGACGGATCCCGCTCAGGTTGTCATCGACGGCGCGGCTGACCGGCCGCGTTTCGCCAACGGCTACTTCTTCGTGCCGGAGCCGCCGATCAACCGCCCGATCTCGTTCCGGTTCCCGCTGCCTACCGAAGAGATCACGATGCGGCACAGAACGCGCGATATCCGGGTGCGATTCCGCGGCGACGAGGTCGTGGCTATGGACAACCACGGCGCCGATCTCACATACTTCGATCCGTTCGACACCACGTGAGCCAGGTGACGAGGGCGGTGGGCATGAACAACGACATCGTAGACGTGCTGGTGATCGGGGCGGGCCCCTCGGGCGCCGCGTTCACGTGGAGCCTGAGCGAGGCCGGCGTCGACGTCCTGTGCCTTGAGCAGGGCGACTGGCCCGACAAGGCGGCGTATCCGCAGCTATTCGACGACCACGAGGTCCGCAGGCAGTCGGAATGGCACCCCGATCCGAACGTTCGGGGCCTGCCCCAGGACTACCCGATCAACGTCGACGACTCGGACATCTATCCGCTGATGCACAACGCCGTCGGCGGCAGCAGCATCCACTGGGGAGCGCACTTCCCGCGGCTCCACCCGTCGGACTTCAGAATGAAGACCCTGGACGGAGTCGGCGTAGACTGGCCCGTCTCCTACGGCGAGATCGAGCCCTTCTTCGACCTGAACGACAGGATGTTGGGCATCGCTGGCCTGGCGGGGGACACCGCTTACCCGCCCAAGTCGCCGAGGCAGATGCCGCCTCTGCCGCTGGGCGTCCTCGGCGAGACGATGGTGAAGGGGTTCGACAGGCTGGGCTGGCACTGGTGGCCGTCGGACAGCGCCATAAACACGGCCGAGTACGATGGCCGGGACGCGTGCAACTTCGCCGGCCCCTGCGAGCTGGGGTGCACCCGCGGCGCCAAGGCGACGGCCGACGTCACCTACTGGCCCAAGGCGCTGGCCAACGGGGCCAGGCTCACCACCGGGACCCGGGTCCGCGAGATCACCCTGGACCGCGACGGTCTGGCGTCCGGCGTCGTCTACCACGACGCCGAGGGCGCCGTGCGCGAGCAGCGGGCCCGCAACGTCGTGATGGCGTGCAACGCGGTCGGCACCTCGCGGCTGCTCCTCAACTCACGGTCGCCGCGCTTCCCGGACGGGCTGGCGAACGGCAGCGGCCTGCTCGGCAAGAACCTGATGATGCACCCGGTCGCGATGGTGACCGGGGTCTTCGATCACGAGGTCGACGGCTACAAGGGCCCGCTCGCTTGCGCCCTGTTCAGTCACCAGTTCTACGAGACCGACACGAGCCGCGGGTTCGTGCGCGGCTACGGCTTCCAGGTCGTCAGGACGTTCGGGCCCGTCTCGGCCGCTCTGGGCGGCGTCGCCGGACATTCGAGGGTTCCGTGGGGCAGGGGCCACCGGGCGGTCTTCTCGGAGCTCTTCAACCACTGCATAACCGTGGCGATCCTCGCAGACGACCTGCCGGAGCCGTCCAACCGGGTCGAGCTGGACCCGGAGCTGACGGACAGGGACGGGATTCCGGCGCCGCGAATCGTCTACAAGACGAACGCCAACAGCAGGAAGATGCTCGACCACGGCATCGCGCGGGCGGAGGAGCTGATGGAGGCGGCCGGGGCCCGGCGTACGATGGCGAACCCTCAGATCAGGGCCGGCGGCTGGCACCTCCTGGGCACCGCGCGGATGGGCGACGATCCCGGCAGTTCGGTCGTGAACTCCCACGGGCGCTCCCACGACGTCCCGAACCTGTATGTCGTGGATGGCAGCGTCTTCGCGACCGGAGGCGCGGTGAACCCGACGTCTACGATCCAGGCGCTGGCGCTCCACATGGCCGACGCCTTCAAGCGGAGTGCGGGAAAGTGAAAGCAAGGAACGCGCAGCTATGACCGCCGCGAAGAGAGTCCTTACCGACGCGCAGCGCGAGCTGCTCGTGTGGGTGCTCGACCGCATCGTTCCGGCGGGCGATGGTCTGCCCGGCGCGGGCGAGCTCGGCGTCGCAGAGTTCGTCGAGAGCGCCGTCCTCTCCTCGCCGGGACAGACGCGCCTGCTCGTCGACGGCCTGAAGCTGATAGAGGTAACCTGCGGGAGACACGGCTCCGGGGCCTTCGGCGAGCTCGACGACGACGCGAGGGACGAGGTGCTGGGAGACGTCGAGTCCGAGTCGCCCCGGTTCTTCGACGAGCTCGTGCGGCTCACGTACGTCGGGTACTACTCCGAGCCCCGAGTCGTGGCTGCCCTGGGCCTTGAGGCGCGCCCGCCGCAGCCGCTGGGGTTCGATATGCAACAGGGCGACCTGTCGCTGGTGGAAAACGTCAGAAAGCGCGGCCCCGTCTACCGCGAGGCCTGACTGTCCGGCCTCATTGCGGGCTCACATGGGCCAGGGCTGGGGAGAAGGCCGCCGTCCGCGCATGGGGCCGATGGGTAGCGCGTCATGTCTCTGAAGCTGGTCAACTGGAACGTCCAATGGGCTACGCCCGCGTCACGGCGAAGCGCTGAGATACTGCGTCGCATCGATGGACATGCGCCCGAGGTAGTCTGTCTCACCGAGACACACGCCGATCTGCTGTCTTGGGCCGGGCACACGATCTGCTCGCAGCCCGACTACGGACACCAAATCAAGCCCGGCCGTCGGAAAGTCCTGCTATGGTCTCGAGAATCGTGGAGGCAGGTCGATAACGTCGGAATAGACTCCATGCCGCCAGGACGGTTTGTGTCCGGATTTACGCGGACCTCGGTGGGGGACATGACCGTAATTGGGATATGTATCCCCTGGTCCGCGTCCCGGGTGCGCGGGAGGGAGGTCAAGAAGCGGATGTGGGAAGACCACGAGACATACCTGGCCGGTCTCACCGAGGTGCTGGAGCGGTTCCCCGCGAAGCGCCTGATCGTGACGGGGGACTTCAACCAGCGTATCGGGCAACGCGGCAATACACCGAGCCACCTTCGCTCGGCGCTTCGAGGCGCCTTCCCGCTCGGCATCACGATCGCCACCGCCGCGCTTGAGTATCAGGGGCGCAGAAGCATCGACCACATAGCGGTGAGTGACGACCTGGCGGCCGAGTCGCTCGGCGTGATCGCCAACGTTCACGAACAGGCCACGCTGTCGGACCATTTTGGAGTTGTTGCCGACCTGTCCGTCGGTTGACGCACTATCCCCGCCTGGCGGCCGAACAGGAGACGAGATGATTACCGACTTCCGACACACCGCCGAGAAGCTCCAGCGCCGCATCGACGAGATCGCGGCCTACGTCTACCGCGAACGGGCGCCGATCTCCGGCTGGCGCGTTGGGCCCGGCGAGCTGCCGGGCGCCGAGGCCCCCGCGTTCGACGACAGCGGGTGGGCCGAGTTCCGGCCGCTGGAGCATATCGACGTGCCGGTGTGGCTGAGGGCGCGCGTGATGGTCCCCGCCAGCTTTGACGTCCAACCGGCCGCCCTGTACCTGCGTTTGGAGGGCGTCGAGCATTCGCTGTTCGGGACCGAGACGCTCGTCTACGTGGACGGCGAGCTCGTGCACGGCACCGACCCGTACCACCCGGAGATCGTGCTGAGCGAACACGCAGAGGGCGGCCGCGAGTACTCCGTCGCGCTCCACCTGTTCTGGCGACCCGACCTGAAGTACGTGAAGATGCACCCGCAGCGCAGGCTGGAGCCGCCGGTCGAGTCGATGGTCACGGAGCTTGTGCGAATCGACCGGGCGGCCGAGCGCTTCTACTGGGACGCGGCCACGGCGCACGCCGCGGCCATGACGATGGACGAGAACGACCTGCGCCGGCCGCGGACCCTGACGGCCCTGGACCGCGCCTTCGATCTGCTGGACCTGACGGAGCCCGTGGGAGACGCCTATTACGAGTCATTGGCGGAGGCCCAGGCTGCGCTCAGCGACGGCCTTCCCCGTCGAGCCGACGCGCCCGGCAGGCCGGAGCCGACCGCGGTGGCCGTCGGGCAGACGCATATCGATGTCGCCTGGCTCTGGTCGATCCCCGTCACCCATAAGAAGATCGCCCGCACCTTCGCCACCATGCTGCGCATGATCGAGCAGTACCCCGGCTACCGCTTCTTCCAGAACCAGCCGCAGGTCTACGAGTACTGCAAGCTACTCTATCCGGACGTCTACGAGCAGGTGAAGGCCAGGGTGGCGGACGGTAGCTGGGAGGCGAACGGCGGCATGTGGGTGGAGCCGGACTGCAACGTCCCTTCGGGCGAATCGCTGGTGCGGCAGCTCGTCTACGGGCAGCGCTACTTCCAGAGCGAGTTCGGGGTGCGCTCCGACGTGCTCTGCCTGATGGACGTATTCGGCATGCCCGGCTCGCTGCCTCAGCTCATGCGGGCCACCGGGATGAAGTACTTCGTCACCACGAAGATGTCGTGGAACCAGTACAACCGCATGCCCTACGACAGCTTCCAGTGGAAGGGCATCGACGGGACGAGCGTATTGACTCACCTGTTGACCGCGCCGGGCAAGACGGGTACCCGGACGGCGTGCAACGCGATCCTCGACCCGGAGATCGTGAAGGCGTCCTGGGATAACTACCAGCAGAAGTTCATCAACGAGAAGGTCCTGTTCACCTACGGCTACGGCGACGGCGGCGGCGGCCCGTCCAAAGACATGCTGGAGCGGGCCGGAAGGCTGGCCGAGCTGGACGTGCCCGTGGGCCTGGAGATGGGCACGGTCGGCGGTTTCTTCCACGACCTCGAGCGGCGGATCGAGGGGGAGCGCGTCCCCGAGTGGAACGGCGAGCTGTACCTCGAGTTCCATCGCGGCACGTACACGACGCGCGGAAACTCCAAGAGGCTGAACCGCAAGAGCGAGGTGCTCTATCACGACGCTGAGCTGTTCGGCACGGTTGCGGCGACGCTCCTTGGGCGTCCCTATCCGCGCGAAGCCCTGACTGAGGGTTGGAAGCTGATCCTGGTCAACCAGATGCACGACATCCTGCCCGGCACGACCACCCCGGACGTCGACGTCTACAGCCGGATTGACTACGAGCGGATCTTCGAGCTCGGGAGCACCGCCCTGAGTGGCGCGCTCGACGCCATCGCCGCCAACGTCGGCTCGGGGTCGCCCGGCTTCGTGCTCTTCAACTCGCTGTCATGGGAGCGCGACGACGTGGCCCGGGTGCGCCTGAGCGGCGCGCCGCCGGAGTTCCACGTCACCGACGGCTCGGGGTCGATGGTCCCGCACCAGGTGCTCCATCGGGACTCGGAGGGAGTCGACCTGCTGCTCGCCGCGCGGGACGTCCCGTCATGCGGCTACGCCGCGTACGCGCTGCGGAGCGGGCCGGCGCCGGCGCCGGCGGCTGCGACGTCGGTCAGCGAGACGGCGCTGGAGAATCGGTTCTTCCGCATCGAGCTCGACGAGCAGGGCGAAATATCGTCGCTGTACGACAAGCGCGCGGGCCGCGAGGTCCTCCCCGCGGGATCGAAGGCCAACCTGCTGCAGATGTTCGAGGACAAGCCGCTCGACTTTGACGCGTGGGAGATCGAGATCTACTACCAGAACAGGATGTGGGAGATCGACGGCCTGAAGTCGGTACGGGTGATCGAGACCGGCCCCGTACGCGCGGGCGTAGAGCTCAGGCGCCGGTTCGGGCGGTCGTCGGTCGTCCAGCGGATGTACATCTACGACGAAGTGCCCAGAATCGACTTCGAAACGGAGATCGACTGGCACGAGAAGCATCGGCTGCTCAAGGTGGCCTTCCCGGTCGACGTTCACAGCACCAGCGCCACGTACGAGATCCAGTTCGGCAACGTTGAGCGCCCGACGCACTGGAACACGTCGTGGGACTGGGGGCGATTCGAGGTCTGCGGGCAACGCTGGGCCGATCTCTCCGAGGGCGACTACGGCGTCTCGCTGCTCAACGACTGCAAGTACGGCCACGACGTCAAGGACAACGTCCTGCGGCTGACGCTGCTCAAGTCGTCCACGGCGCCCGACCCGAAGGCGGACGAGGGCCATCACCTGTTCACCTACAGCCTTTACCCGCACTCCGGAAACTGGCGCAACGGCACGATCAGACAGGGCTACGAGCTCAACTATCCGCTGCTGTCCGCCCCGGCCGACGGCGCGGGAACGCTGCCCGGCCGGCTGTCCTTCGTGTCGACCGACCGGGACAACGTCGTTGTCGACACGGTCAAGCTGGCGGAAGACGGCGACGAGGTGGTCGTGCGGGCGTACGAGGCGTACGACCAGCGCGGCGACGTTTCCCTGCAATTTGGCCCGCCGGTCGTCCGGGCGTTCGACTGCAACCTGCTGGAGGAGGACCGGGAGCCCATCGACGTCGCGGACGACCGCGCCTCCCTCTACGTCACTCCGTACCAGGTCCGGACCATAGCCGTGGAGACGGCGGCCTTCGACCATGGTCGCCTAGGAGGAGGTAAGCCATGATCGGAGTGTTGACTCATCACTGGGCGAAGGAGGGCAAGGCCACCGAGGCCCGGGCGCTGCTGGACGGCAACGGTAGGGCCCAGAGCAAGGCGCCCGGGTTCGTGAGCCGCGTCACCCTGCACGCGCTGACCGATCCCGCGAAGATCACCTCCCTCGTGACGTGGGACAGCGAGGAGATATACGAACAGTGGCGGGCCAGTCCGGAGCGCGCCGCGGCCATGGCGGGCGCCTACGAGCTATGGTCGAGGCCGCCCGAGTCGGAGCGCTTCGAAGTAGCCGGGTAGCCGGCGACCCCGCGACCCCGCGACGCCCCTTCGGTAACTGTTCAGACCTGAGGGGCCGACACAACCCGATCACGCTGAGCAGCGCAGGTGCTTCACCGGCGCGGGTGGGCTGACTACCCTGGCCTGCCTGCCACGCCCACCTTCGGAGACCTTGGCAGAACTTCAGAAGTGGTGTTAGGTCTCGGCAGCAACTGCGCTGTTGAGCTTGACCATCCCCACCCCTGGATTCCGGCTCGGGGGCCGGAATGACGACTGTGCTTTGCTCGGCACGACAGACACACCCCTTCGTCATGCCCGCGCAGGCGGGCATCCAAGTGTTTGGAGGGACATTCGTCCCCTCAACTCCGAACAGTTACCCCGACCACCCTTGGTGGCGCCAGTGCTTCACCGGCGCGTATCGAAGGGCGCACGCAACCGTCCCGTCAATGGTGGTTGGGCCCCACCCGAAGACTGAGTTGTGCTGTCCCTGCGGTACACCCCGACGAAGCGTCGGGGCACTCAGGCCGAACGGGTCGTGTGGGACGGCCCCGCCCCAATTCAGATTCCGAGAGTTTCTCCCGAGGTCTGAACAGTTACACCCCGTGTGTCAGATTGACCCTATCTGGCCTCTATGCTATATTCTGTGTTCGCGTTACAATCGAATCTTGAAGTGCGTTGAAGGGGAGTAGTAGCGGGCAGGCGGCAGAGAGCCGGTGGTCTGTGAAAACCGGTGCCGTTCGCGAACTCGCCCCGGAGCACCCGGCCTGAAGGGAAGCAGAGGTGACATGGCGCAGCGGGATACATACGCAGTGACCGCGTATCCTGCGCGCGCTATCGTCATCGTCCGCCTCAGTTAGGGTCGGGCGGTCGGCGCCGTTAACGCCTGAGAGTGGCTCCGATTTGATCGGGGCAAATTGGGTGGTACCACGAGATCCGGCATCCCGTCCCTTTGAGGCGGGATTTTTTTATGGGCAAAAAGGACCGGCACACGTGGCACAGGAGACGAGATAACAATGAAGTTCACAGGTTCACAACTGGTTTGCGAGAGCCTGCTCCGAGAGGGCGTCGACACGATCTTCGGCCTCCCCGGCGGGGCGATCCTGCCGCTGTATCAGACGCTGCCGGAGTACCCTCAGCTCCGGCACATCCTGGTGCGGCACGAGCAGGGGGCGGCGCACGCCGCCGACGGCTACGCCCGAGTTACCGGCCGACCCGGCGTCGCGTGGGCGACTTCCGGCCCCGGCGCCACCAACCTGGTCACCGGCATAGCGACGGCCCAGATGGACTCCGTCCCGATGGTCCTGGTGACCGGCCAGGTGTCCAGGGCGTCCATCGGCACGGACGCCTTCCAGGAGACCGACACGACCGGCATCACCCTGCCGATCACCAAGCACAACTACCTCGTGATGGACCCGCTCGACATCCCGCGCGTGATGAAGGAGGCGTTCCACATTGCCTCCACGGGACGCCCGGGCCCTGTGCTCGTCGACGTTCCGAAGGACGTTCAGCAGGAGGAGGTCGAGCTGCCCAACGGCTTCGAATACCCGGAGACGGTCGACCTGCCCGGCTACAAGCCGACGCTGGAGGGCCACGGCAGCCAGATCAAGAAGGCCGCAAAGCTCATCGACGAGTCCGAGCGCCCGGTGATCCTGGCGGGACACGGCGTGATCTTCTCGGGCGCGTTCGACGAGCTGAGAGAGCTGGCGGAGAAGGCGCAGATCCCGGTCATCACGACGCTGCTCGGGATCAGCAGCTTTCCCGACGACCACCTGCTGTGCGTCGGCATGCCGGGGATGCACGGCATGGCGTACGCCAGCCTCGCCATCGAGGAGGCCGACTTGCTGATCGCCCTGGGTATGCGCTTCGACGACCGGATCACCGGCAAGCTCTCCGCCTTCGCGGTGAACTCGAAGAAGATACACGTCGACATCGACCCGTCGGAGATCGGCAAGAACGTCGCCGTAGACGTGCCGATAGTGGGCGACGTGGCGCGGGTGCTGCGGAAGCTCAATCCCAAGGTGGCCGAGGCCAGCCGCATTGAGTGGCTGCAGCGCATAGAGGAATTGAAGGCCGACCACCCGTCGATGAACATCCGGGAGACCGACAAGCTGCTGCCCCAGTACGTCATCCGCGAGCTTTCGGAGGCGACGAACGGCCAGGCCATCGTCGTGACCGGCGTGGGCCAGCACCAGATGTGGGCGGCGCAGCACTACAAGTACACGGTGCCGCGCAGCCTCGTGACGTCCGGCGGCTCCGGCGCCATGGGCTACGAGGTGCCAGGCGCGATGGGAGCGCAGGTCGGAGCGCCGGACAGGGTCGTCTGGTCGGTCGCCGGCGACGGCGGCTTCCAGATGACGATGGCGGAGCTCGCCACGCTGACGGAGAACAAGATCCCGGTCAAGTTCGCCATCATCAACAACCGCTATCTCGGCATGGTGCGGCAGTGGCAGGAGTTCTTCTACGCCAAGTCGTACGTCGCCACGGGGTACACCCACAACCCGGACTTCGTGAAGCTGGCCGACGCGTTCGGCATGCTCGGAATCCGTGTGACGGACAAGAGCCAGGTGCGCGGCGCGCTGGAGAGGGCGATGCAGTACGACGGCCCCGCGCTGATCGACTTCGTGGTGGAGGAAGAGGAGAACGTCTTCCCGATGATACCGGCGGGGCAGACGATCCAGGAGCTGATCGAGGAGCCCGTGCCCGAGGAGGTGCGGCGATGATGACCAACGGCACCGTCGACGGCGCGATGTCGCGCCACACCATCACGGCTTTGGTGCACGACAGGCCGGGTGTCCTCAACCGCATATCCAGCATGTTCCGGCGGCGCGGCTTCAACATAGCGAGCCTTGCGGTCGGCCAGAGCGAGGAGCCCGACCTCTCGCGCATGACCTTCGTCATCGAGGGCGACGACAGGATCGTCGAGCAGATGACGAAGCACCTGCACAAGCTGATCGACGTCATCAAGGTGTCCGACATCTCCTACCAGAACATCGTTTCGCGCGAGCTCGCGCTGATCCGGGTGAGGGCAAACGTGCAGGCCCGCAGCGAAATCATGCAGATCGTCGACATCTTCAGGGCCAACATCATAGACGTGGCCGCCGATTCGCTGGTCGTCGAGGTCTCGGGCGACGAGGACAAGATCAACTCCCTCCAGGAGCTGCTCAAGAGCTTCGGCGTCCTGGAGATGATGAGGACGGGGACGATTGCCATGGACCGCGGCGCCGGCGCGGCGCCGAGTCAGAGGAGAGCGTTGGCCAAGTCGGACCGCTGGGGAGAGGCGTCCTCGGTATAGACAGGGCCGCTAGTCCGGGTTAGCTGAAGACAGGGGGCCGCAAAGGCGGAGAGCAACACCACATGACAAAGATGTACTACGAAAACGACGCCGACATGTCCCTGCTGGAAGATAAGACGGTGGGGGTCGTCGGCTACGGCAGCCAGGGCCACGCCCACTCGCTCAATCTGAAGGACAACGGGATCGACGTCAGGGTGGGCCTGTACGAGGGCAGCAGGAGCAAGGAGACGGCCGAGGGCGAAGGCCTGACGGTCGGCCTCGTCGCCGACATGGCCCGGGACTCGGACATCATCATGATGCTCATACCCGACCACACGATGGCCGAGGTGTACAGAGAGTCCATCGAGCCGAACCTGTCGGCAGGCAAGACGCTGATGTTCGCCCACGGCTTCAACATCCACTACGGGACGATCGTGCCGCCAGACACGGTGGACGTCTCGATGGTCGCCCCGAAGGCGCCCGGCCACCGGATGCGCGAGGTGTTCACAAGGGGCTCGGGCGTGCCCGGATTGCTCGCAATCCACCAGGACGTGTCGGGCAGGGCGCATGACGTGGGGCTTGCCTACGCCAGGGGCGTGGGCTGCACCAGGGCCGGCGTGCTCGACACGACCTTCAAGGAGGAGACTGAGACCGACCTGTTCGGCGAGCAGACGATCCTCTGCGGCGGCGTCACGGCGCTGATCAAGGCCGGGTTCGAGACGCTGGTCGAGGCTGGGTACCAGCCCGAGTCGGCCTACTTCGAGTGCATGCACGAGCTGAAACTGATAGTCGACCTGCTGTACCAGGGCGGCATGGAGTACATGCGCTACTCGGTCAGCGACACGGCGGAGTACGGCGACTACTCGCGCGGCCCCGTGGTGATCGACGAGCACGTCAAGGAGAACATGAAGAAGGTGCTGGAGGCCGTGCAGGACGGCAGCTTCGCCCGCGAGTGGATCGCTGAGAACAACGAGGGGCGGCACCGCTTCATGCAGATGCGCAAGGAGAACGCCGAGCACCCCATCGAGAGCGTCGGCAAAGATCTCCGGGGAATGATGTCGTTCCTCAAGGACGCGGACTAACGAGGCGAGCGCGGCCGGTCGGAGATACAAGGCAGTGGACCAGTTGCCGGGGGACGATGTCGTTACAACGGACGCTCTCCCGGATGAGAAATACAGCTAGTGAAGGCATTTCAGACCACGAGGGTCGACAGATCATTCTGACCGACGTTGCCGAGCAGCACATCCTGTCCGGGCATCCCGAAATTGTCGCGGTGGGGTCGCACAGAGTAATTGGGGAGACGCTGGCTGCACCCGATATCGTAGTAAGTTCTAACCGGGCGCTTCAGTACTTCCGCATGTATCCGGACACGCCGTTTGGCGGTAAGTATGTTAGGGTCGTGGTCACGGAGGATGGTGGTGTGAAGTATGTCCGTACCGCGTTCATTACGGGCAGGGTCGTGAAGGGGGACACGATATGGGAAAGACAAACGTAAGTGTGTCGTACGTTGCAGACATCGATACGCTTTTCGTTCATCTTGAGTCGGCGGCCGGGTACTACGACGCCATACTTGGTGATGACCGTGTGCAAGCAAGATACGACGAGGATGGCAGAGTAATAGGGTTTATGGTCGAGGGCCTCAAGGAAGCCCAGGGCTGGCTGAGCTTTGAGTTGACTGATATCGCCGTCAAGGCGGAACGGGCGGCAACCGGGTAAGGGTGCTATGCCAGGTAGCCGCATAGGTCTAAAGAGCCTGATTGACGCTGGCCTTCTCGGACGTGATGAGGAACTGGAGTGCAGGCCTCGTAAGGGCGAGAGATACATGGGGAGTCTAGGTGCGGATGGAACCATCAGCTTCAACGGGCTGTTTCAGTTCCCGTCCCAATGGCCGAATCATGTGACCGGGTACTCGACGCGTAATGGATGGACAGAAGTTTATGCGAGGGGACAGAGGGCTTGATGCCTTCCGCAAGAAGTATGAGTACTGGGAAAGGGAGGCCGAGTCTGCGCGTGAATTCCTGAGGGCGAATGGACATTCGGACGCTGAGGTTACGGAAGTTCTGAAAATGGCGATCGAGAAGGAAAGAGCGTAGTCGAGTACATCGCCTTGTCACCCAAACAGGCCGCTGTTCTGCGTCGATGGCGTCGAAGCTGACGTAGCAAAAAGAAGACGAGATGCACAAGACGGAGGAAACAACCGTAGTTCGCCGACGGTGGCGGGTCCTGGCAGGGCTCGTTACGGCGGACTGCGGTGCTCTTAGGTAGTCCACCACACCGTCGTCCCAAACGGGCGATTCGGCCCAAGGCTACCTGGAGGAGAGATATGACCACGACCGACAAAGTGATGATCTTCGACACGACGCTGCGCGACGGCGAGCAGTCCGCGGGCATCGGGCTGACGACGGCCGAGAAGCTCGACATCGCCCGCCAGCTCGACCGTCTGCGCGTCGACGTCATCGAGGCCGGGTTCGCCGCCAGCTCGCCCGGCGACTTCGAGGCCGTCCGCACCATCGCAGCCGAGATCCGCAGACCCATCATCGCGTCCCTCGCCCGGTGCATGCCGGAAGACATCGACGTCGCGTGGGACGCGATCAAGGACGCCGCGCGCCCGCGCATCCACACGTTCATCTCGAGCTCCGACGTCCACCTGATGGACCTGCTCCGCAAGAACCCCGAAGAGGTACTGGGCCAGGCGTTAGCCTCGGTCGAGCGGGCCAAGCGCTACTGCGACGACGTCGAGTTCTCGCCCATGGACGCCACGCGGACCGACCTCGGATACCTGTACCGGATGCTCGAGGCCTGCATCGACGCGGGAGCGACGACGGTCAACATCCCGGACACGGTCGGCTACGCGCTGCCGTCGGAGTTCGCGGAGCGCATACGCCTCATCAGGCAGAACGTGCCCAACATCGGCAGGGCCGTCATCAGCGTCCACTGTCACAACGACCTGGGCAACGCCGCTCCCAACAGCATCGCCGCGGTGATGGAGGGCGCGCGCCAGGTCGAAGGCTGCATCAACGGGCTTGGCGAGCGTGCCGGCAACGCCTCCCTCGAGGAGGTCATCATGACGATAGCGACGCGCGGCGCCGTCATGGGCGTGAGCACGAATATCGACACCCGCCAGATATACCGGACGAGCCGGCTGGTCAGCGACATCACCGGCTTCCCGGTGCAGCCGAACAAGGCCATCGTCGGCGCGAACGCCTTCCGACACGCATCCGGCATCCACCAGGACGGCGTGCTGAAGGAGCGTACTACGTTCGAAATCATGGACCCGCAGTCGGTAGGCTTGCCCAGAAACTCCCTCGTGCTGGGCAAGCTCAGCGGCCGGGCCGGACTGAGGGCGCGTCTGGATGAGCTGGGATTCCAGCTGACCCGTGACCAGCTCGGCGAGGCGTTCGAAGCCTTCAAGGACCTGGCGGACCGCAAGCGCGAGGTCTCCGACGCCGACCTGGAGGCGCTGATGGCCGCCCAGCGGCGCGCAAGGTCCGAGCCCGACCTGTACAGCCTCGACCATGTCCAGGTTTCCTGCGGCGATCACGGTATTCCGACCGCCACCGTGACGATCACAGGCCCCGACGGGCGCTCCGTCACCGACGCGGCCACCGGCACCGGCCCGGTCGACGCCGTCTACCAGGCTATCAACCGGGTGATCGAGGTGCCCAACAGGCTGACGGAGTTCAGGGTCGACGCCGTGACCGAGGGCATCGACGCGATAGGCGACGTGACCATCAGGATCGACCGCGACGGGCATTCGTACCTGGGGCGCGGCTCGGACACCGACATAATTGTGGCGAGCGCCAAGGCGTACATGAACGCGCTGAACAGGCTGCTCATCATCGAGCGCAGCCGGAAAGCGGCCGCGGTCACGTAACACGCACGACCGCCGTCTCCCACTCCCGCGTGATCTCGCGTCACCGAGGACAGCTATGACCGCTCGAACGATGTTCGACAAGATATGGGCCTCCCACGTCGTCCACGAGACGGAGGGGGAGCCCGCGATACTCTACGTCGACCTTCACCTGGTCCACGAGGTCACGTCGCCCCAGGCGTTCGACGGCCTGCGCATGGCGGGGCGCGCGGTCCGGCGCACAGACCTGACCGTCGCGACCGCCGACCACAACACGCCGACGTGGGACCGCTCGCTTCCGATCACGGACGAGATCGCCAGGAAGCAGCTCGACGCCCTCTCTGTGAACTGTGCCGAGTTCGGCATAGAGCTATACGACATCAACAGCCCGCGCCAGGGGATCGTCCACGTCATTGCGCCCGAGCAGGGCTTCACGCAGCCGGGCATGACGATAGTGTGCGGGGACAGCCACACGTCGACGCACGGCGCCTTCGGGTCATTCGCCCTGGGCATCGGCACCTCCGAGGTCGAGCACGTGCTGGCGACCCAGACGCTCAGGCAGGTCAAGCCCAAGACGATGGAGATCAACGTCGACGGCCCGCTGCCCTACGGGGTAACCGCCAAAGACCTGGTCCTCTCCATCATCGGGCGGATCGGCGTCGACGGCGCCGCGGGCTACGTCATCGAGTACACCGGCGAGGCGTTCCGCTCGCTCTCGATGGAGGGCCGCATGACGGTCTGCAACATGTCGATTGAGGGCGGTGGCCGCGCCGGCATGGTCGCACCCGACGAGAAGACCTTCGAGTATGTCCGGGGCAGGCCCAGGGCGCCTCGGGGCGAAGACTTCGAGGGCGCCGTGGAGCGCTGGAAGACCCTGCCCACGGACCCCGGGGCGCGGTTCGACCGGCGAGTGGAGATACCGGCCTCGGAGCTCGCGCCGATGGTCTCGTGGGGCACGAACCCGGGCATGGTGACGCCCGTCACCGGGAGGGTCCCCGATCCGGCGTCCTTCGAGGACGACGGCGACCGCGAGTCGGCGGAACGCGCTCTTCAGTACATGGACCTGGAACCGGACACGCCGATAGAGGGGATCGGCATCGACCGGGTCTTCCTCGGGTCGTGCACCAACGCCAGGATCGAAGACCTGAGGGCCGCCGCGGAGGTCGCACGGGGCCGCCAGGTCAGCGACGGCGTCTACGCGATGGTCGTCCCCGGTTCCAACGCGGTAAAGCGGCAGGCCGAAGCCGAGGGGCTGGACGCCATATTCAAGGACGCCGGGTTCGACTGGCGGGAGGCCGGATGCTCGATGTGCCTCGGCATGAACCCGGACATCCTGCAGCCCGGCGAGCGCTGCGCCTCGACGTCGAACCGCAACTTCGAGGGGCGCCAGGGCAAGGGCGGCCGCACCCACCTCGTAAGCCCCCAGATGGCCGCCGCGGCGGCCATAGCCGGCCACTTCGTGGACATCAGAGATCTGAAGTAGCCGAGAGCGATGGTAAACTCCAACATGGACAAGACGGCAACGGATCTGCCGCCGAAGGCGGCAGGGTACGCCCGCATTCTCCGAGAGCACATGCCCGATCTGGAGCGGGACTACGGCGTGGCGTCACTAGCCCTGTTCGGGTCCTACGTCCGCGGCGAAGAGCAGCAGGGAAGCGACCTCGACGTGCTTGTGGACTTCAACCGGCCCATTGGCATGTTCGGGTTCGTCGAGCTGGGCGATCGACTCTCGTCACTCGTTGGCAAGACCGTGGACCTGACGACTGTGCGAAGCGCGTCCGAGCATCGAAGTGGCAGGAGACTGTTGCGGGAAGCCGTCCCGGTATGACCCGATCTACGGTTGAATTCCTACAGGACATCGTCGATTTGATGGAAAATGCCCTATCCTTTGTCGAGGGTGTCGACAGGCAGGACTTCGCTTCCGATCTGAAGACCAGGGCCGCCGCTGAACGAGCCATTGAGATCATTGGAGAGGCATCGAAGAATATCCCTGACGATGTACGTAGTTGGTTCCCTGACGTTCCGTGGCAACAGATGACAGGAATGCGCGATAGAGTAGCGCACGCGTATTTCGGGGTAGACTACGACATCTTGTGGGACACTGTTACGGAAGCGATCCCTGCGTTGCTGCCGGAAATGCAGAGGGTGATTCAGACCACGTTGGGGGAACAGGCGGGAGAATGCCGCCCCCGATCGACTGGTGCTAACGGATGAGCAATTCGATGGACTGTGTAATTTGCAAGCATGGCGAAACAGCACCGGGCGCCGCAAGAGTCACCTTGACCCGTGACGACACGACACTCGTGGTGAAAGATGTCCCGGCTCTCGTCTGCGACAATTGCGGCGAAGAATGCGTGGACTCGGAAATCACGGAACGCCTCCTAAAGACGGCTGACGAGGCCGTGAAGGCGGGCGTGCAGGTCGACGTTCGAGACTATGTCCCCGCCTAGCGAGACAATCGACATGGAGCTTTTGCATCAAAAGGCACCGGAGTATGTCCACATCCTGCGAGAGCAATTGACGCGCTCCGACGAGCAGCACCGAGGTTAGGACATGCAGCCTTTCACACAGTTGACAGGTATCGTCGCGCCGCTGGATAGGGTGAACGTCGACACCGACCAGATCATCCCCAAGCAGTTCTTGAAGCGCGTCGAACGGACCGGGTTCGGCCAGTTCCTGTTCTTCGACTGGCGCTTCCTCGAGGACGGCTCGCCCAACGCCGACTTCGTGCTCAACCGGCCCGGGTACGCGGGCGCGTCCATCCTGGTGGCGGGCCGGAACTTCGGCTCCGGATCGTCGAGGGAGCACGCCCCGTGGGCGCTGCTGGACTACGGCTTCCGGTGCGTCATCGCCCCCAGCTTCGCCGACATCTTCTACAGCAACTGCTTCCTGAACGGCATTCTCCCAGTGACGCTTTCGGAGGAGGCCGTCGCGCGGCTGATCGCGAACGCCCAGGAGCGCCCGGGCTACGACGTGACTGTCGACCTGGACGCCGGGCGCATCTGGGACAGTACGGGCGGCTTGGACGAGAGTTTCCAGATCGACCCATTCCGCCGGTACTCTCTGATGAACGGCCTCGACGAGATCGGCCTCACCCTCCAGCACGAGGACGCGATCACGGCCTACGAGTCCCGTAGGCGCCCGGCCCTGCCCCACACGTAAGCCGGCCGTCTTATCGGATACACTTGCTTGGCGGGCGTCCCTGGAGAGTCGGAGCTGGGCACGGCTTCACTGGCGGGAAGCGTCAAAGTTACTGGACGGCAATCGGCTGCGCCCGTTAGGCGAAGTGTGGCGCGAGCAGGTGTCAACGACTGGAGCACACACCGTTGGGTATGTACGACGCCGACTACACGAGGACGTTCTACGATGCGTAGGGGGACATTGAGTGGTCCAGGCTCGAAGCCACCGCATACGGTCGCCTGCGGGGCATCATCCACACCGACTTGATCAGACGCTGCGTAAGCCCAGGCACGCGAGCCCTCGATGCCGGCTGCGGCCCAGGGAGATTCAGCATCGCCGTCGCCCAGCTGGGGGCGACGGTTACAGCACTGGACCTATCCGAACATCAACTGCAACTCGCCAAGGAGCGACTCGGCGAAGCGGGAGTGTTGGAGAGGGTCGATGGGTTCGTGTCCGCGGATATCGCGGACCTGTCGATGTTCACGGATCGCCATTTCGACGTCGTGATCTGCTATGGCGGAGGCGCTATCGTACGTATGCGACCAGAGGCATAGGGCGGCTGCTGAGCTCGTGCGGGTCGTTCGGCCCGAAGGCGTCATCCTGACGAGTGTAATGAGCTTGAACGGTGCGGCCGTTGACCTGGTTCGCCGTCCAACCATGTCTGTTCTCAAGAACCCGGAAGGTGAGCATGTATGGAGTGTTCTCCAAGATGGCGATCTCGCCGGATTCCCATCACCACAGGTGAATATGCAACACTCGCCGATGCACATGTTTACGAGCGACGAGCTACGCGGCCCTGCTGCCCGGCTGCCGGGTGTTGGAGCTGGCCGGCAGCAATGTGACGACCTTCGAGGGCTCGACGACCATTGATGACGTGCTCGGTGATCCGCAGGCATGGCCTACGGCTGTCAGACTTGAACGTGAGCTGAAGGGGGGGTCTGGGCTCCGTAGACAGCGGCAGCCACATCATCATGGCCGCCCAACGGCTCTGATGGCGGCTTACTCGGTCTCGGTCAGGTGGCTTCCGCGGGCTTCGACCAGCGCCTCCGGCGCGTCCTGAGGGTCGGGCCGGGGTCTGCCGCGCCGCGCGATGCGTCGGACGCCGGTGGCCACCAGGCCCTGCAGCGAGTTCACCTCGCGGGTGATCGCCGCCCTGAAGTGGGAGCTGTACTCGCCCATCTTGCGGAACTTCCTGTAGCGCTCGGACAGCAGCCGCCGCGTGGAGACCGTCTGGAGCTGCGCGAGCTCCTGCAGCAAGACCCGGCGCAGCTGTCGAGCGGCCTCGTCTGGGTTCCTGTGCGCCCCGCCCGGCGGCTCCTGGACGACCACGTCGACTATGCCCATCTCCCGGCAGTCCTGCGCGGTCAGCTTCAGGGACGCGGCCACCTCCTCGGCCCGGTCCTGGTCCTGGTAGATCAGGCCTGCCGCGTCTTCCGGCGAGATCACGCTGTATATGGCGTTCTCCATGATCAGCACGCGGTTGGCGACTCCCAGCGCGAGGGCGCCCTCGCTTCCACCCTCCCCAATGACGACCGCGATCGACGGGGCTTGCAGTGCGGCCATCTCGGACATCGTCTGGGCTATCGAGTTGCCAAGACCTCGCTCCTCCGCGTCGAGGCTCTGGAAGGGTCCCGGCGTGTCTATCAGCGTCAGCAGCGGCAGGTGGAACTTGGACGCCAGGCGGATCGCCCGCTGGGCCTTCCGGAAGCCCTCCGGAGACGTCCTGCCGTCGTTTCGATCCAGCGCCTCGCCGGCCCGGCCCCGCTCCTGGCCCACGACCACGACGGTCTGGCCTCCGAGGTGGCCGAGCCCGACCACGACCGCCGGGTCGTCGCCGTGGGCGCGGTCTCCGTGCAGCTCGACGAAGTTGGTGACGACGCGCCCGATGTAGTCGAGGGCGGTGGGCCGCGACTCGTGCCTCGCGAGCTGGACGGAGTGCCATGCCTCCGGCCGCGGAGGCTCCGCCTCGGTCACCGCGCGCTTCCTACGCGTCGTGATCCGGTACTGGGCGCCGAGCAGGTCCAGCAGTACGGCCAGCAGGTCCCGCAGGTTGTCCCGGTCCACGACGCCGTCTATCATTCCGTGCGACAGGTGCGACTCGGAGGTGTGGGAGCCGCCGGGAAGTGGCTCGTCGCTGGACTCCCGGATCGTCCGCATCGGGGCCAAACCCACGATCGCTCCCGGCTCGGCCAGGATGATGTCGGCAAGATTAGCGAAGCTGGCGTACGCCTGTCCCGTCGCCGGGTTGGATAGCACGGATATGAACGGGAGGCCCTTGTCGTAGAGGCGATTCGTGGCGAAGCTGGTCTTCGCCATCTGCATCAGCGACAGGACACCCTCCTGTATCCGGGCGCCGCCGCTGGTGACTACCGCCACGACCGGCAGTCGGCGTTTCGCCGCGTGCTCCATCGCGAGCGCGAGCTTCTCTCCCACGACGCAGCCCATGCTGCCGCCCATGAACCCGAAGTCCATCACCACCAGCACAGTCGGCGTGCCTCCGATGGAGCACGTGCCGGTCACGACCGCCTCGGTGAGGCCCGTGCGCCGCTGGTCGCGCAACACCTTCTGTCGGTATGGGACGCGCGACGAGAAGGAGAGGGGATCGATGGAAGTCACCGACCGGTTGGTTTCCCTGAAGGTGCCTGCGTCGACGAGGCTGTCGATCCGCTCGCGCGCCGTCATGCTGTAGTGGAACCGGCACGTCGGGCAGACGCGGTAGCGCGTGTACAGGTCCGAGCCGACGAGACCGGCGCCGCACACGATGCAGGTATCGCGACTGATCGTCCTGGGCGGCTCTCTGTCGCCCCTGCGGACGACCGAGCCGATCAGGCCAGCTAGATTTCGAACCACCGGAGCGCTCCACCGTACGAGGGCTGTGTCCCGGAGCCGAGCGGCACGGGACCGGGCGGGCGCACCCGTCGTGGCGGGCTTGGGCGAGTCGGTCCGAAACGCCCGCTGAGTGAAGCGCAGAAGCTGGACGGGGCCCGGAGCCGGAGTCGCTACGCCTCGATCATTATAACATCACGAGACTTGGAACCGTCTCCCGGCCCGACGACGCCTTCGTCCTCGAGCTGGTCCATCAGCCGGGCGGCGCGCGGGTAGCCGATTCTGAGGCGGCGCTGCAGGAGCGAGGTGGACAGCTTCTTGTGGTGCTGCGCCAGGTCTATGGCCTTCTGCAGGAACTCGTCGCGGTCGTTGTTGGCGTCCTTGTTCTTCTCGTCCGGCTCGTCCCCGTCCCCGTCGCCGTCGGCGTGCAACGACACCGCGGACATCGGGCCCCTGGGAGTCGTCTGCCAGAAGTCGACGATGTCTTCGCACTCCTCGTCGGAGATGAACACGCCCTGCACCCTCTTGGGCCTCGACGCGTCTACCGCGAGGTAGAGCATGTCGCCCCGTCCCAGCAGCTTCTCGGCCCCGACCGAGTCGAGGATGGTGCGCGAGTCGATCTGAGAGGACACGCCGAAGGAGATGCGGGTCGGGAAATTGGCCTTGATCAGCCCGGTCACGACGTCCACGGACGGCCGCTGCGTCGCGATGATCAGATGGATCCCGGTGGCCCGGCCGAGCTGCGCGAGGCGGCAGAGCGCCTGCTCGACCTCGAAGGACGACGTCATCATCAGGTCGGCGAGCTCGTCTACCGCCAACACGATGTAGGACATCTTGTCGGGCTGGCGACGGTTGTACGACTCGATGTTTCGCGCGCCGACCTCCTCCATCTGGCGATAGCGGTTGAGCATCTCGCGTATCAGCCCCTTGAGCAGGCCCACCACCTGGTCGGACTCGACGACCACGGGAGTGATGAGGTGCGGTATGCCGTTGTAGGGGGTGAGCTCGACCCGCTTCGGGTCGACCATCAGCAGCCGCATCTCCGCCGGGCTCTTCTCCATGAGCAGGCAGGAGACTATGGCGTTGAGGCACACGCTCTTGCCCGAGCCGGTCGCGCCGGCGACGAGCAGGTGCGGCATCGCGGCCAGGTCGACGACCACGGGCTCGCCGCCCGTACCCTTGCCCAGGATGATGGGCAGCTTGGCCTTCGCGCTCATCTTCTTGTACTCGGGGCTCTCCATCAGCCTGCCGAGGGTCACCACCGAAAGGTTGGGGTTGGGGACCTCGATGCCGACCAGGGACTCGCCCAGTACGGGGGTCTCGATACGAATGCTCGGCGTCTTGAGTGCCAGCGACAGGTCTTTCTCGCGTGAGATTATGCTGTCGACCTTGACCCTCGTCTTGCTCTCGACTTTGTTGACGATGGGCTTTCCGGCTTCGTCCAGCTTGGGGCGCCCATTCGCGTCCGTCGCCCTGACCTGCTTGTAGCGCCGTATCCAGCCGGGAATCAGGCCGTACATGGTCACGGCCGGTCCGGGCTTCATCTGCCCGATCTCGACCTCGATGTTGTACTCGGCGAGCGTCCGCCGGATCGTCTCGCTCGTGCGGGACATCTCCTCTTGGGAGATACCGGCCTCGTCTTCGTTCCTGACCATGCTCCGGTCGGGCAGGTCCCACGATCCCTCCAGGTTGGGCTTAACCGGTTCGGGATCGGGCTCGGAGGTCTCTACAATCGTCGACTCCACCGGTCCGGCGCTGTGCCCGTTCTGCGGCGGTGGCGGCGGAGCGGACCGGTTCCAGAACCTGTTGTACCGCGCGGAAGAGGTGGGCTCGGACGAGGGCTCTCGAGTTTCGAAGGCTGGCTCAGTTCGGAGGCGGTCGAAGGTCGGAGAATCGGCCTCCGGGACGTCCGCCGGCTCGTCTCGGGCCGAGTCGTGGCTCGCCGATGCTGGGGGCTCGGCGACGGTCACCGTCTGCTGCGCCAAGACGGCTTCGCGCGGCTCGTCGATCTCCTGCTGAAGCTCGGAGACAACGACTGCCGCGTGCTCGTCTTCGGATGCGTAGCTCCGAACCACGGCGGGCTCCTGAACGGCTGCCGCCGCGTACTCGTCGTCGGCCCCGCTGACCCCAGCCATGGCGGGTTGCTGAGCGGCTGCCGTCGCGTAGTCGTCTTCGGCCGAGTACATCGGCGTTAGCGCGGGCTCTTGGGAAACGGTGTCCGGCTCGGAGTGGAGTGGATCGGGGGTCGGGGTGTCGGGCTGCAGACTGCCCGCGGGCTCGTCGGCGACAGAGCCCCGGCCCGCATACCGGAGGGCAGGCGCCCTGACGGCCGCCTGCTGGGTCTCCAACGCCTCGCGCAACGCCTCGCTCTCGCGGTGGCGGTCAGGGGACGCGTCGGTCTCGGCCTTGTTCTCGGACTTGTACATCCGCCTGAACAGCGAGTAGATGCCGCCGCCCGCCATCATGAACGCCACGTAGACCGGGACAGCGGCCTTCCCGAGCAGTTTCACGGCCTCCAACGATCCTATCGGCGCGGCTATGGCGGTACCGACTGCGAACAGCGCAAATGCCCTGAGGCCGCCGAGCCACGCCGTCTCGCCGGCGATGGCGTCTCCAACGGTCCCGCCGAGCGACGCGCCGAAGCCGGTGACGAAAGCGGCGAGCGGGCCCTCCTCGGGGTGAAAGTAGCTGAGCACGGCGAATGCGACGGCCAGATAGGCGATCGATCCTATCCAGATCTTGAAGGGGCGCAGCCACCTCCTCTTCCAGATCGCGAGCGCCAGCAAGGCTGCGACCCACAGGGACAACGGGACTAATCCCAGGCCGAGCGCGTCGACCACACTGTAGCGCGTCGATTCGAATTTCGCCACGACGTCGCCGCCGTACACGAACCACGCGACGCCCAGGCTGACCGACAGGACGAGCGCGCAGGCCCAAAAGAGCTTCGAGGAGATCGCTGTGCTTAGTAACCCGTGTTTCATAGTCGCCAACCCCAGCAGCATCGATATTCGAGCCGTCGCTGCACCGCGCGGCGGGGACTAGCTCCCACGGGGAGGCGGTGGCAGGGCGGCGTCAGGCGTCCTCGATCAACGCGAGGACGGCGGGTCTCATGCCGGTCTCTTTATGGAGGACCCGCGAGACGGATTGGGCCACCTTGGCCTTCAACTCGTCCCACTCTAGGTGACTCGAAGATAGGCGTTCTAGGGTTGTATGGGCCTCTTGTGACGCGATTTCGAGTACTTCTTCGTAGTCGATCGCCTCGACCACGCCGGAGCAGACGACGCGCGGCGCGCCCAGCGGTCGGCGAGTCTTCTTGCTCACGGTGGCGGTGACGAACGCGACGCCGTCGCGCGACAGCCGTTGCCGCTGCTCGATCAGCCCGCTCTCCGCGCTGTAGAGGTGGTTGCCGTCGACGAAGACGTGTCCGGCGGGCACACGGTCCGCCAGGGTCGGCTCGCCGCTGCCGAGCTCGAGAACGTCTCCGTCTTCGAGTACGATGGCGTTGGACTCGGCGACGCCCGTGGAGCGGGCGAGGGCCGCGTGGGCCACCAGGTGTCGGAACTCTCCGTGTACCGGCACGAAGTAGGTGGGCTTGAGGATGCTCAGCATCATCTTGAGCTCTTCGCGGCTCCCGTGTCCGTGCACGTGGACCATCGCGGTCCGGCTGTGAAGCACCGTAGCGCCCTGGCGAAAGAGATTGTCGATCGTCTTCGCGACGAGGGTCTCGTTGCCCGGAATCGGCGATGCCGAGATGATTACCGTGTCGCCGGGCACTACTTCGACATCCTGGTGCTCGCCGTTGGCGATGCGGACCAGCGCGGAAGTCGGCTCGCCCTGCGCTCCGGTCGCCAGTATGAGTATCTCGTCCAGCGGGAGCTGTCGGGCTTGGTTGATGCTCACGATCGTGTCGTCGGGCACGTCGAGGTAGCCCATGTTGATGGCCATCTTGGCGTTGTTCGACATGCTCCGGCCGACGACGGTCACCTTGCGTCCGTGCTTGACAGCGGCGTCCACCACCTGCTGCACCCGTGAGATCAGGGACGCGAAAGTAGCGACCATCACCCTGCCCTGCGCCTCCCCGATCACCCTGTCGAGAGCCTCTCCGACAACCTGTTCGGACGGCGTGTAGCCCTCTACCTCCGCGTAGGTCGAGTCGGACATGAGCAGGAACACGCCCTCCTCGGCCAGGCGCGCCAGCGACGCGAAGTCGGTGCGCTTGCCGTCTACCGGCGAATGGTCGATCTTGAAGTCGCCCGTGTGGACGATCAGGCCCAGCGGAGTGCCGACCGCGATGCCCATCGCGTCCGGAATGGAGTGGCACACCCTGAAGAACTCGACGCTGAGTCGCCCGACTTTGAACCGGGTGTTTGGTTCGACCACGTTCAGCCGAGCGTCCTTCAGCCGGCCGTGCTCTCTCAGCTTGACGCTGATGAGCCCGTGCGTCAGCCGCGAAGCGTAGACCGGGACGTCGAGCTCGGCGAGAACGTAGGGCAGGGCGCCGATATGGTCCTCGTGACCGTGGGTGATCAGGACCGCCCGCACCCGGTCGCTGTTCTGCCTGAGGTAGGTAATGTCCGGGATTACGAAGTCGATCCCGGGCATGCCTTCCTCGGGAAACAGGACCCCCGCGTCGATGACGACGATGTCGCCACCGCACTCCAGGGCCATCATGTTCTTGCCTATTTCTCCCAACCCTCCCAGGGGGACGACTCGGATAACTGAGTCAGTCATATGAGGTGTCAGAAGAAGCTGAGCTGCTCGGCCTGCGGCTCCGGGGCCGTCGCAGGCGCAGGCGGCTCCTCCAGCAGCGACCTGAGGTTCTGAAAGTCTTGTTCGAGTGCGGGCCGCAGGCCCGGGTTGTGCAGGGCCGCGGCCGGATGGTAGATCGGGTAGATGACGAGGTCGTTCCAGCTCTGCGGCTTGCCGCGCGCCTTGCTGATCGTCTGGCTGGGGAAGAACTTACCGAACGAGTACCTGCCGAGGGTCACGATGATACGCGGCGCGATCATCTCGATCTGCTCGTCGAGGTACGGCCCGCAGGACTGTATCTCGCTCGGAAGCGGGTCCCTGTTGTTGGGGGCCCGGCACTTGATCATGTTCGTGATGTAGACGCCCTCCCGATTCAGGTCGATTGATGACAGTAGCTCGTCGAGTAGCCGGCCGGCTGAGCCCACAAACGGACGGCCGTCGCGGTCCTCGTAGAACCCGGGGCCCTCGCCGATGAACATGATGTCGGCGGTGCGGGAGCCTTCGCCCGGCACGGCCTGGGTGCGTTTCTCAGACAGGCTGCAGAGGGTGCAGGAACTGATTCGCCGGACCAGTTCGTCAAACTCGGTCATTAGTCCTCGCGGTACTGGATGCCGGACTCTATCGTATCAGCCCCCGAAACGAAGCGTCAACGGCGCCTGCGCTGACCCCGCCTTGAACCGGCCTTGGCCTGGCAGGAGGCGAGGCGTGCCGCAGGACACGGACTAGGGCGAGCTGTCGCCGTCGTAGGGCGGCGTCTGGCCGACGGGGCCGAAATGTCGAGCGGGGCGCCACGGAGCGCTACGGGCCCGCCCGTTCCCTGGGCCGAGCGGCGCCTATTAGTCCTCGATGCCCTGGCCGCGCAGGTAGTCGATGGCCTTGCCGACGGTCGTGATCGACTCCGCGTCCTCGTCGGAGATCTCGACCGTGTTGTCGTCGGTGCTGAACTCCTCCTCGAAGGCCATGATCAGCTCGACCAGATCAAGCGAGTCCGCGTTCAGGTCTTCGGCGAATGAAGCGTCGGCGACTACCTCGGACGGGTCGACGCTGAGCTTGTCAGCAACGACCGCCTGGACTCGATCTAGGACTGTTGCCATTTCGATTAATCCTCCATTTCAACGACGCGATCCCTGTGCGGGTCCGTATGTTCTATCACAGATCCAAGCACACCGTTAATGAAGCGGGACGAGTTGTCGCCGCCGAACGTCTTGCCCATCTCGACGGCCTCGTTGATCGCCACCCTCGGCGGCGTGTCGCCCGCGACCGTCATTTCGTAGACCGCGACTCTCAGGATGTTCCTGTCCACCGGTGCGAGCTGCTCCACGGGCCAGGCTGGAGCGTGGGCCGCGATCGTCTCGTCGATCTCGGCCCGGCTGGCGAGGACCCCGTGAACGAGCTCCCGGGCGTAGGCCTCCGACGCGTCCGGCACCGTATCGTCGGCCAGGCGATTGCCCAGAGCGCGGGCGGCGTCGTGCCGGGCCCCGTCGAGCTCGTACAGCACCTGGACGGCCGCAACGCGGGCCCTCCTCTGCGAGGTGTGGGCGTGGCGCGCTGCGATGTGAGGCGTGATCATTTCGGCCCGCGGACTCTAGTTACGGCTCAGCCGAAGTATCGAGTCGATGTCGCCCACGCTGATCGTCTCGGCGGACCGGGATATCCGCTTGACCATGCTGGTCAGCGCGTTGCCGGGGCCGATCTCGATGAACCGGGAGACTCCGGACCCGACCATGTAGTCTATAGACTGCTTCCACTGCACGCAGCTGCAGACTTGACGTATCAGCTCCTGCTTCACGTCATCGGCCTTTGTGAGCGGGGCTCCCGTGGTGTTGGCGATGATCGGCACCGTCGGGTCGCGGAACGTCAGGCCGTCGATGGCCTCGATGAGGCCCTCTGTCGCCGGCTCCATGAGCGCCGAGTGGAAGGCTCCGCCGACTCTGAGGGGAATGGCCCGCCTCGCTCCGCGAGCGGACGCGAGGTCGAGCGCCGCGGCCACCGCCATGCGCTCTCCGCTGATGACGATCTGCTCCGCCGTGTTGACGTTGGAGACGTAAGTCCCGGTCTCCCGGCTGATCTCCTCGATGGTCATCTGGTCCAGGCCGATGATCGCCGCCATGCTGCCGGGGCGCTGCTCGCAAGCCTCCTGCATCAGGCGCCCCCGTTCCTGCACGAGGTGGGCGGTCTCGCCGACTTCGAGAACGCCCGCGACCGCGAGCGCCGTGTATTCGCCGAGGCTGTGGCCAGCGACCAGCGCCGGGTGGGGCAGGGCGTGCTCGCCAAGCTGCTCCGCCATCGCGCCTACGCAGGCCAGGCTCATCGCCATGATCGCGGGCTGCGCGTTGTACGTCTTTCGCAACTCGTCCTCAGGGCCGCTGAAGACGAGCTTGGACAGCGGCCTGCCCAGGGCCTCGTCCACCTCGTGGAAGACAGACCGCGCCGCCTCCGACGAGTCGTATAGCTGCTCGCCCATGCCGACGGCCTGCGAGCCCTGACCCGGGAACAGGTACGCTGTCCCGGAGCCGCGTGAAACGGGGGTAAAGTTAAAGCTCATAGGAATAGACTCCCTTGAGATAACCGGCGCGGTGTCGTCGTCTATTCCGGGCCCGCGGTGGGCTTCTGCGCGACGACTTCGCGTCCGTTGTAGTAGCCACAGCTCGGGCAGACGCGATGCGGCTGCTTCACGCTGTGACACTGGGAGCACTCGGACAGGGACTGGGGCCGCAGCCTGTAGTGCGCCGCGCGGTTGCCCTGCCTGGCCTTCGACATCTTTTTCTTGGGTACGGCTGGCATAGATCTCTCCTAGTTCTTGCCGACCAACGCGCCAACGTCGGCCAGCGGCGCCCACCGGCTGTCGAACAGATCCCTGTCGCACCTGCACGCGGAGACGTTAAGGTCCGACCCGCAGTGAACGCAGAAACCCTTGCAGTCCGACCTGCACACGGGCTTCATGGGGAGGCTCAGATAGACGTATTGCGATATGACCCCGGTCATGTCCAAGAACTGGTCATAGTCTATCCTCGGAGCCTCGGGATCCGGGTCGTCGGCGCTCGCGCCGCCGCCCGGCTCGGAGTACGGTAGGTATTCCTCCTCAATCTCCATTCGGATGGGCTGCTCGTACGGCTCAAGGCACCGCCCGCATTGACTCGGCGCCTCGGAGTCGAGACCGGCGCTGACCCATACGCCGCAGTCGGTTCTCATAAGTCTGACCGAGCCGCTTACGCGCGGCGCGTCCAGCCATTCACCCAGATCGACCCGCTCGTCCACTTCATAAAGGCGCGCGGCCCCGCTGGGCTCTCGCATCAGTGTAGAGACATCAAAGTTCATAGGAGTACCAAGGAGCTCGCTCCCGAGCACCAACGACGAAGTATCCTAATACGTAGGACAATCTGAGTCAAGTTTCGTACGCCGCCAAGGGCCCAGGTGGACTGCGAGTGCGATCGTTCGAGGGCTTCGGGCCCCGCGGGCCGCGGCGGCCTAGCGGGCGGCCGGATACTTCGCGGCGAGCGCGTCGGCCGCCAGGACGCCGCTGAGGACGGCGCTCTCCATGGTCGACGGCCAGCCGGTCCGGGTCCAGTCGCCGGCCAGGACGAGGTTCGGTATGGGCGTGATCTGGGGGAGCCTGTGCTCGGCGGCTCCCGGGATGGAGCGGAAGGTAGCCCGGCGCTCCTTGACGACGAGGAATCGCGTGATCTTCGCCTCGCGGGCTGTCGGGAAGAGCCGGGCCATCTCCTCGGTGAACGTCCTCCGCAGCTCCTCCTTCAGCTTGTCGACGTGCTCCCACGCGCCGCTCAACGATACGCACACGTACTGGGGCCCGTCGGCGTCGGCGCCCTGTATCAGGCTCTTGTTGAAGACCCACTGCACGGGAGAGTCCAGGAACGCCGCGAATCTTTCGTCCATCACGGGCCGGTCGTACCAGATGTGAAGGCCCACGATGGGCGCCGTCTCCAGCCCGCGGGCGCTCGCGAAGAACTCGTCGTCGGCGACGGCGTCCGGCAGAACGTCGAGCATCACGTCGAACGGCAGGGCGCTCACGTAGGCGTCCGCCTCGACCACGCTGCCGTCCTGCATTTCGACGCCCTCCACGCTGCCGTCTCCCACGCGTATGGCCCTCACGCCCCTGCCGAGCCCCATCTCTCCTCCACGGGCTTCTATGTACGCCTGGGACGGCTCTCCGGCGAGTGCCGTGAGGCCGACCCGGGCTATTCCCATCGTCGCGGCGGCAGGCTTTTCGAGGAGCGCCTCACGGAAGACCATGAGCATCGCCCCGGCCGCGACGTGGCGGACGTCGTCGTTCAACGCGGGAAGGACTATCAGGTTCCAGAGATTCTCGATGGCCCTTTCGGACTGATGGCGCCGCCGCAGCCATTCGTAGCCGGTCTCGACGTCGAGGCGATCGCCGTTCTTCACGGGGTCGGTGAGCTTCATCGCGAGCAACGCGTACGCGGCCCGAAGCTTGTCCACCACAGTCAGGTGAGGGTATTTCACGAGCGACGGGAAAAGGTGGAGCCTTCCGAGCCACGGGGTGCTGGACAGTACGCCCCGCACTCCGTTGCGGACGACGTCGGCCCGCAGCCGGTCCTGGATGTACGCCTTGTCGACGGCCCCGATCTCGCGAAGGTAGTCGAGATAGTGCCTGTTGCAGCCGAGGAAGACGTGCTGGCCGTTGTCGATCTCCACGCCGGACTCCGCGTCGCGGAAGGAGAAGGCCCTGCCGCCCAGGAACGGCCGCTTTTCGACCAGCGTGACGCGGAAGCCCAGCCCCAGCAGCCGCCTGGCGGCCGAAAGGCCGGCCAGACCGCCGCCGAGGACGGCTACCGTCGTTGCAGTCGAGCTGCCGGTAGTAGGCTCAGCGCCCATAGCTTGGCCATCAAGAAGAGCTTCTCCGTCCGGCTCAGTCCGATGCGCTCTGCGAAGACATCGAAGTCCGCGCGCTCGATGCCGTCGAGGATACGGCTATAGAGGATATGCAGGACGGAAGGGCAGGCCCGCGAGCGCGGCGCCAGCAGCGGCATCAGTTTTTGGCTGTTCGCGAAGTAGCTCCGGGCCCTGCTGGCCTGCAGTTTCATGAGGTTTCGGAAGGGCTCGTTGACGACCCCTCGGAAGAGCTCCTGCTCCGTATAGCCGAAGGAGGCCATCTCGTCGAGCGGCAGGTATATCCGGCCCCGCTCGGCGTCCTCGCGTACGTCGCGGAGGATATTCGTGAGCTGCATTGCCAGCCCCATGTCGACGGCGTATTCGCGCGCGGCCGGGTCTTCGTAACCGAACACCTCGATGCAGATGAGGCCGACGACGGACGCGACCTTGTAGCAGTACTCGCGGAGGTCGTCGAAGGTGTCGAACCGGCTCTTGGCGAGGTCAATCTCCACGCCTTCGATGACCTCTTCGAAGTACCGTTTCGGGATGTTGAATTGGGCTCTGGCGTCGCCGAGGGCGCTGAACACCTGACGGTCCGCGCCGCCGCTGCCGCTCTCTTCCAGCATCCTGCGCGTTTCGGCGAATCGGCGCCGCTTCTCTTCCAGGGCGAGGTCTTCGTCCGCGATGTCGTCGCAAATGCGGCAGAAGGCGTATGCCGCGTAGATGGCGTTCCGCTCTCGTTTGGGCAGGGTGCGAAAGGCGTAGTAGAAGTTGGTCGCCTGCTCGCGTGCGATCCGCCGGCAGTGCTCGTAGGCCAGGTCTAGTTCTGTGGACATGGGGACTGGGTATTCGGAGTTGGGCTGCGCCGTGGGGGTCAAGCCCGGCCGGTCAGGCCGAGCTTCAAGGCCGTGGCGGCCATCAGCCTGAGTTTCGTCGCCTTGGTCACGACCGGACGGCCGCTCAGCACATCGTAGTCCCTGCGCTCGATGGCGTCCAGCACGCTGAGGCCGCCCTTCGTGAAGAGGGCGACGTCCAGCTTGAACCGGCCGTCGAGGGTGTCAACGAGATCGAGCCCGCGCATGAACAGGCCGCGGGCGCGTTCGACCTCGAACCGCATCAGGGACCGGAACGACTCCGTCACCACGCCCTCAGCCAGCTCGCGCTCCGTGTATCCGAACCGCTCCATGTCCTCGAGCGGGATGTAGATCCGGCCCATGCGGTAGTCGCGGGCCACGTCCTGCCAGAAGTTGGCAAGCTGGAGCGCGGTGCACGTGAAGTCGGCGAGCCGGTGCCGCTCCTCGTCCCGGTAGCCGAACACGTAGAGCGTCAGGTGGCCGACGGGGTTCGCCGAATGGACGCAGTAGTACTCGAGGTCCTCGAACGTCCGGTGCCGCTTGGTCGCCTGGTCCATCCGGTTCGCCTCGACGAGACGAAGGAACGGCTCGATGGGCAGGTCGAATCGGCGAATCGTGGCCTGGAGAGCGACCATGTAGGGATGCAGAGGCGTCGAGTCGTAGCACCGCCTGAGGTCAGCTTCCCACTCGTCCAGGGCCGCGAGCCGGTCGCCCCGGTACTCGTCCCCCAGGTCGTCGACCGACCGACAGAAGGCGTAGATCGCGTTCATGTGGTCGCGCTTGTCGCCGGGAAGGAACCAGGAGACTACGGTGAAGTTCTCGTAGTGGGTTCGTGCCAGGGCGGCGCACTCGGCATACCCTTCCTCGACCGTGTGCGGCCCGCGCTGTTGCGAGAGAAGGGACTCCACGGGATGCTGCACCCCCAGGGTCTTGATCGGGGCCGTAGTGCGGCTGGAACACGCCTGTGCTCTTCGAGGTTAGCACAGCGTCGGAATGGCTTCTAGTGCTCCCTCAGGAGCAGGAAATGCGCGATCTCTTCAATGTCCCTGCGGCTTTCCGGGGCCGTCTCTACGGACGACAGGCGCCGCATCGCCTGCTCGCAGTGCTCCACGGCCAGGCTCTGGGCGTATTCCCGGACGCCCGCATCGTCCATTATCTCCAGGACGATAGCTATGTCGTCGTCGTCGAGCTCTTCCTTCACGTACTTCTGGGTGAGTGTCTTCTTGGCCGCGCCGCGGACCTTGGACATCGCGTAGGCCGCGGGGAACGACTTCTTCTTGCGCCGGATGTCCGCTCCCACAGGCTTCCCGGTCGCCTGCTCGTCGCCCCAGACTCCGAGCAGGTCGTCGCGGATCTGGAAGACGTAGCCGAGCGCCCGGCCGCACTCGCGGAAGGCCTCCACCGTGCGCCTGTCCGACGTGCCTATGGCGGCCCCTATGTTCATCGCGCACCTGATGAGCGCCCCCGTCTTCAGGGATATCATCACGAGGTACTGTTGAAGGCCCACCTCCAGCCTGTCTTCGTACGCCACGTCGAGGTATTGGCCCTCGATCATCTCGAGGTGGGCCTCGGTGAACAGCGCCGCCACGTCCAGCGCCTGTCCCGGGTCGGCGCCGGCGGGGACCATGTCGCCGACCGCGGCGTCGGCGGTCACGCGCAGCGAGTTGCCTGCGACGATCGCTTTGCCCTCACCCCAGACGCTCCACAGCGTGGGACGGTGGTGGCGGAGCTCGTCGCGGTCCTGGATATCGTCGTGGATCAGGGAGAAGTTGTGCAGGAGCTCCAGCCCCGCGGCGGCGGGCAGCGCGGCATCGAAGTCGCCGCTCACGGCCTCACAGGCGCTCAGGCACAAGACGGGCCGTAAGCCTTTGCCCGTACTGCCGGCTATCGGGTTCCCGTCGGCGTCGGCCCATCCCATGGAGTAGCGCAGCATGTCGTAGAGCGGAGACGAGCGGTTGTCCATCTGCGCCCGCAGGGCCGCGTCGATGTGCGGGCGGTAGCGTTCGAACTGGCGCGGCAGGGTAGGGGGCGAGGCTGCGGTCAAGCTGGCGTGGGTGTTGGGCAAGGCCGACCCCCGATGAGCCCTGACCTGATCGGCTGCCGTCGGCGGGCTCTTCGACACGACGGCGAATCCTGGCACCGGGCCCATATAGTATCAAATCGCCTTGCCGTCCGCTGACGGCTGCCACAGCCGTCGCGGTCAACGAGGTTCGTGTATGATGTGCCGGGCCTTCTGGCCGAGGGTACGTCCGCCACTTGTCCGACGTGACTGAGCCGCAGCAGAGGCCGACCGCCGGGAGCGGGCCGGCCGGAGATATGTCGCGGGTGTGGTCGAGGCTCGGCGAGCAGCGTTTCCGGGCGGCCGCGGCCATCGTGGTGGGGCACGCCGTCAAGCACCTGTACAACGGCGGCATGCGCACCATCGTCATGCCGCAGATCAAGATCGGGCTGGGCCTCAGCCGCGCCCAGTTCGGCTCTCTCGCCACGGCGCAGTCGATAACGAACGCGACGTCGACCTTCACCGCCGGATTCCTGGGGGACCGTTTCGGCCACAGGGCGTCGGCGATGCTGGGGTTCTCGCTGGGCGTCATGGGCCTGTCGATGCTGCTGGCGGGAGTCGCGCCCAACTACTGGGCGATGCTGATGGTCATGCTGCTCGTGGGCGCGGGGCCGGCCTTCTTCCATCCGCCCGCCATCAGCGAGCTGTCGCGGCGCTACCCGGAGCGGCGGGGCTTCGTAGTATCGCTGCACGGACTGGGGGCGAACGTCGGAGAGGTGCTTGGACCTCTGGGGGCGGCGAGCCTGCTCGCTTACCTGACGTGGCGCGGGGTGCTCCAGACGAGCTTCGCGCCGGCCATCGTCGCCGCGGTGCTTATCTGGAGTCTGACGCGCGCCGGGGCCTCGCCGCGAGGCTCCGGGGTTACGTCGGTCGGAGAATACGCGAAGTCGTTTGGAACGCTGCTTCGGAACCCGGTCGTCATGGTGCTGGTGCTGGCGACCGCGGTCAAGGGAATCGGGGAGAGCGCGGTGACGACGTATGTCCCGCTGTACCTCGTGGACGACCTGGAGATCGACGAGATCAAGGTCGGGCTACTCCTGTCCGGGGCGCAGCTGGCCGGCATCTTTTCTCAGCCGGCGATGGGCTACCTGTCGGACAGGTACGGCCGGCGCGCGGTGCTTCTGCCGGGAACGGCGGCCGTGTGCGCGCTGTCGTTGTCGCTGAGCGTCGCGGACCCCGGGCTCCAGCTCTGGGCCGTGATCGTCGCCAAGGGCGCGTTCACCTTCTCGCTGCACCACATCTTCATCGCCGCCGCGCTCGACTCCTCCCGCGGCCACCTGCAGTCGACCGTGGTGGCGTTGATCTACGGCGCCGGCTTTGTGGGGACGTTCTCCCCCTACGTCGCCGGGCTGATCGCCGACGAGTACGGCATTCACAGCGCGTTCGTCTTCGGCGGGTCGATCCTCGTCCTGCCGCCGCTGCTGCTGCTGCTGATCAAGATACCGCAGCCTGAGTCGGCGGCGGAGCGCGGCGCACAGGGCAAGGGCTAGGATACGGCGCCAACCCGCCGGCCTAACCGGGGATCAGCACCACCGAGCGCTGGACGTCCGTCGTGATCCGCGGGCCGTCCTCCGCGATGTAGACGTCGATCTCTGAGCGGACACCGAACTCCGGGAGATAGATGCCCGGCTCCACCGATACGGCGATGCCGGGGACGAGCCTTCGCGTGTCGTGTGTCTCCCAGCCGTCCAGGTTGACCGCGTTGCCGTGCACCTCGCGGCCGATGCTGTGTCCGAGCCGGTGGTTGAAGTAGCCGCCGTAGCCGGCCTTCGCTATGTGGCCCCTGGCGACGGCGTCGACCTCCCAGCCCCGCAGCTCGACCCCCGCCTCGAACGCTGACGCGATGGCGGCTACGGCGGCGTCCCTCGCTCCGACGACCGCTTCGAAGACGCGCTGATGGGCCCGGGGCGCCTGGTCGCCTGCGTAGGCCGTCCACGTGATGTCCGCGAACATGGTGTCGCCGCCCTCGAGCCTCGACCACAAGTCGATCAGCAGCCAGTCTCCCCGGCTGATCCGCGCGGCGTTGCCGGACATGGGCTCGAAATGTGGATCGGATGAGTGCTCGTTGACCGCTACGACCGGGCCGTCCGTGACCTCGAGCCCGCTCTCGACGAACCTCGATCGTATGAGCTCCGCGGCATCGTGCTCGGTGACCGAGCCGAGGTTGTCACCGACGTATCGGAAGGCGTCCTGGACGATTTCGCCCAGCTTCTCGGCGGCCGTCAGATGCGAAGCGAGCTGCTCGGTGGACCAGCGCTGCGTAGCGTACTGGACCGTATCGGCGGACGGAACGACGTCGACGCCCAGGCCGCGCACCAGCTCCAGAGTGCCGGCGTCGACCCTGGACATGCGTGGTAGGCCGCCCTCGGGCGAGTACTCCATCGCCACGCGCCGCGCGCCTCCCAGCGTCTCGCGGAGCCGGTCGACCATCTCGCTGCGGCTCACGAATACGGCGGCGCCGACGCCCAGGTGGTCGAACCTGCCGCGGTCGACGTAGCTCAGCAGGAGCCGGGGCTCGCCGCTCGCCGGGACCCACAGCCAGCAGGGCCTGGTCACGTTCGGGATGGGCCCGACGGTGTCCCGGAAGACCGGGTTCATTCCCCGGTAGTCGTAGACGAGCCAGCCGTCGACGCCCTCCGCGCGGAGGTGCTCCTGAGCGCTGGCGACGACCGTGGCTATCGTCATTGTGTCCGGTGTCCGGCGGCCTCGTTCGTTCGGGCCATAAGGCCGAGTCTCGTTCCTACGCGGCCAGGGAGTTGTTCAGCACCGATACCCAGGCTGACCGGCCCGGCGCATCCGGGTCTTCGTCTTGATAGACATCGAACCCAAGGCGCTTCTGCAAGCGCACGGACCTGTCGTTCGTGCGTTTGGCGCCTCCGACCAGGCGAGGGAGCTTGAGCTGATTGAAAGCGTAGTCGATCAGCGGCTGACAGGCTTCGAACGCATATCCCTGTCCCCAGTAGGCCTTCCCGAAGGCGAACGCCAGCTCCACCTCGATGTTGCTGGCAGGCGTCTCCGGGTCGCCGGCCACGCGATACCAGATGTTCACGTACGGATCGAGGTGGACCTGGCCTATAGTCTGTCCCGACGTCTTCAGGACAACCGCCAGGCGCCCGAATTCCGCGTCGTCGTCCTGACTGACATGGTTCGCGAACGCCCTTTCGAGCAGGGCCGGCTTGTCGCCTAGTCGCTGTACTGGCCCCAGACCTCGCGGTCGGAATAGATCAACTCTTTGAGCACCGGTACGTCAGCCGCCTCCACGTTGCGCAGGATCAGGCGGTCGGTCTCGAACGGTCCCATACAGCACCTCACAGCTCACCGGCAGTTCTCCACACCGGTTCATCGCGGCAATCATAGGCGGGCGCGGGTGTCGGCTACAAGTGGAGGTCGCGTGGCTCGGACGCTTCGGTTGTTTGGTAGAATGGCTGCCGATTCCGGCAGTGCGGGCCTGAAGGAGTGTTGGACGCTGAGCAGGAAGACTGACAGGAAGGTCATGACGGCCGCCGAGGCCGTCCGCGAGCTGGTCACCGACGGCGTCACTCTGGGCATCGGCGGGCAGACGCTGGGCCGGGTGACGATGGCCCTGGCGCATGAGATCATCAGGCAGGGCGTGAAGGACCTGACGCTGGTCGGGTGCAGCATGTCAATGTCGATGGACATGCTGGTGGGCGCCGGTCTGGTCAGGCGTACCGAGTGCGGCACCGGCAACCTGGAGCGCATCGGGACGACGATGCGCTGGCGGCGCGCCATTGAGGAGGGGAGGCTCGAGATCGAGGACTACAGCCATCTGGCGATGGCGTCGCGCTTCCTGGCCGGCTCGCTCGGACTGCCGTTCATGCCGTCGAAGAGCATGCTGGGCACCGACATCGTCAACAAGAAAAGCTCGGACGGCCCCAAGGCCCTGGAGGTCATCGACAATCCCTGGCAGCCGGGCGATCCTGTCGTCCTGGTGCCGGCGGTGAACCCGGACGTGTCGATCATACACGCGCAGAAGGCCGACCCTATGGGCAACGTCGTCATAGAGGGCTTCACGACGCACGAGGTCGAGATGGCGAAGGCGTCCAAGGCCGTGATCGTGAGCTGCGAGGAGCTGATCGACACCGATGAGATCAGGAGCGACCCGGACAGGACGTCGATACCGTACATATACGTCGACGCCGTCGTGGTGCAGCCCTGGGGGGCGTACCCCACATCGACGCACCGGCACTACGTGCAGGACGAGGACCATCTCAGGCGTTACCAGTCCGCGGCCAGGGCCGGGGGCCCGGCATACGACGACTACCTGCGCAGGGCCGTCTACGACCACGATACGTTCGACGACTTCCTGGAGGCCGAGGTGGGCCGGGCGCGGCTGGACGAGCTTCGGGCGGCGATGAGGAGCCTGCTATGAGCCGGGACGACGGCTACGGGCTGGACGAGCTGATGGTCGTCGAGGCGTCGCGACACGTCTCGGACTGGGACATCGTGATGGTCGGCACCGGCATGCCGGTGGTGGCCAGCCTGCTGGCGTTGAAGAACCACGCGCCCAACATGTGCTTCGTGGTGGAGACCGGTCCCATAGCGCCGGAGGTGATACCCACGCCGTCGTCGATCGCCGATTCCCGGGTGATGTACCGTTCGGTGAGGAACGGCTCTCTGATCGACTCGCTGGGCGGCGTGCTCCAACGGGGCCTTGCGGACATAGGCTTCATCGGCGGCGCGCAGATCGACCAGTTCGCCAACGTCAACTCCACGGTGATAGGCGACTACGCCGCGCCGAAGGTGCGCTTTCCGGGCAGCGGCGGCGCCAACGACATAGCGTCGCACGCGAAGAAGGTGCTTATAATCGCGCGGCACGAGCTGCGGCGATTTCCTGCCAACTGCGACTTCATCACGAGCCCGGGCTATATCGATGGCCCAGATGGACGCAAGAACGCCGGGCTGACGTCGCCCTACCCGGACATCTTCGTGTTCACCGACCTAGCGGTCATGGCCATCGACAAGGCCACGGGCCGGCTGAAGATCGACAAGCTGATGCCCGGCGTCACCATCGACCAAGTCCGTGAGCACACGGGCTTCGAGCCGATAGTCTCGGGCACGCCCCCCACGGTCGAGCCGCCCAGCGCCCGCGAGCTTCGCATCCTGCGCGAGCAGGTCGACCCCACGGGCGTGTATCTGAAGGCAGAGGAGTAGCCGCGGCGTGCCCGCCCCGATAAAGCCGGACGTCGTCTACGAGCTCGTCTCCGTCTCAGGCCCGTCGCTTGCGCCCGACGCAAGCCGCGTCGCGTTTGCTCGGTCGGAGTACGACCGCGAGCGAAAGGTGCACCGGTCCCGGATCATGGTGGCGGAGTTTCCGGGCGGCGCGCCCAGGGTGTTCACACAGGGCGACAAGGACGGCTCGCCGAGCTTCTCGCCCGATGGCGCGTCCATCGCGTTCCTGCGCCCGGACGAGCGCGGCCGAAAGCAGATCTGGCTGATCCCCGCGTCGGGCGGGGAGGCGAGGCAGCTCACGTCGTCCGCCGGCGGCGTGATCGAGACTACGTGGTCGCCGGACGGCTCGAGGATCGCGTTCGCGTCCGACGTGGACCCCGACCGTCTGCCCGACTCCGAGGAGTCGTCCGAGCCCCGGGTGACCGTCGTGCGCCGCATCCGGTACCGGTTCGACACGCAGGGCTGGCGCGGCAATGCGCACACCCACCTGTTCGTCGTCGACGTCGAGTCCGGCGGGACGCGGCAGCTCACCGACGGCGACTGCGACGACCACATGCCCGCGTGGTCGCCGGACGGCCAGCGGATCGCCTTCGTCTCCGACCGCTCCGAAGACCGCGACGTCACCAACCGCAGGGAGGTCTACGTCGTGCCGGCCGTCGGGGGCGAGCCGGTGGAGTGGTCGCAGGGCCTGGCGTCGATGCTGGCGGCCGCGTGGTCGCCGGACGGGCGTAGGCTCGCAGCCCTCGGCACGGACGACCCGCGCATCATCCTCCCCTGGCAGGCGCGCCTCTTCGTCCTGGAGCCCGGGAAGCCGCCGGCGGCCATCACCGACGGCTCCGTGTCGCCGGCGGGCGGGTTTCCGCCGGCGCCGACGCCGGACATACGCTGGGCCGAGGACGACGGCGTCCTGTTCCTGGGAGACTCGCGCGGCGAGAGCTTCCTGTACCGGGCGGACGCGGCCGGCGGGGGGACGCGCCGGGTCTGGGGCGGCGGCGCCCAGCTCACCGACCTGTCTCTCGACGACGCCGCCGGCCGGGCGGTCGTAGTCTCGGTGCCGCCGGACTCGGCCGGCGACCTGCACGCGGTCGATCTCGATTCGGGTTCGGGTGAGCGGCTGACCTGCTACAACCGGCGCTACTTCGAGGAGCACCCGCCGGGCAGGATGGAGAAGTTCACCCTCGACCGCGGCGGCGTGGGGATCGAGTCCCGGGTCGTGTTTCCGCCGGACTTCGACCCGTCGCGCCGGTACCCGATGGTGCTGGACATCCACGGTGGGCCTCAGAGCGCCTTCTACGACGCCTTCAACCCGATCCAACAGGTGCTGGCAACGGCGGGATACGTCGTGCTGGCGGTCAACCCGCGCGGCTCCAGCGGCTACGGCATCGACTTCGTCAAGGCGGTGCTCGGAGACTGGGGCGGCGAGGACTACCGCGACATCATGGCGGCCGTCGACGAGATGTCGGGCCGGCCGTACGTCGACGAGACGCGCCTGGGGGTCACGGGGTACAGCTACGGCGGCTACATGACTTCGTGGATCGCCGGGCACGAGACGCGCTTCAAAGCCGCGGTCGTCGGAGCGCCCGTCACGGACCTGTCGAGCATGTACGGGACGTCCGACATCGGGGTCGGCTTCGGCGAGATCGAGTGGGGCGGAACCCGGATGGACGCGCTGGACAAGTATCTCGAGATGTCGCCGATCACCTACGCCGCGGACGTGACGGCGCCCGTGCTGCTGCTGCACGGCGAGGCGGACCTGCGCTGTCCCGTATCACAGAGCGAGCAGTACTTCGTGGAGCTCAAGCGCCTGGGCAAAGAGATCGAGATGGTGCGTTTCCCCGACTCGTACCACACCTTCCTGAGGATGGGCCATCCGAAGCTCCGTGAAGAGTATCTCGCCCGGATGCTGGCCTGGTTCGACCGCCACGTCCGCGGCTAGCCCTGGCCCAGCGTTCGGGTCGGTCCTCGCAGGTCTGCAACGGTTCTCTGTCCGCGCATACGGAATCAAATGGCTACGAATACCATCTATCATTCATCGCTTGCCACACGTTGTTTGATGCTCTCTAAATAATCACCTGTTTCACCACGAAGCAAATAGTCATGAGTTCGTTGTGAGTCCTGGTGTTCCTTCTCTTGCGCGGCATCTGCGAAGACATCTAGCTGTTGTACACCAGACACTCGCTCTGCATTGGCGCCTCTTTGGCGATTGCTGGTGAGGACTATTCCCTGTCAAAGGGATTCTGCAACTCAACGCCGAGCTGGACAAAGTCACTCACGTTCCGCGTGACCACCGTCATCCGGTGTACTGTCGCTGTCGCGGCAATCATGGCGTCTTCGGTCATCGTGTCCGACCTTCTGTGCATGAGCCGTGCCCACTCCCGGAAAGCCGACGCGTCCATCGGCAACACACCATAGGAAGCCAAGACCTTGTTCAGCCAAGCCTCCAGCTCCTCCGCCTTGGCCGCATCCTGCTCACGGGTGATCTCGATCCCCGTCTGTATCTCTCCAACCGTAACGGCAGACACGAAGAGCTGCTCCGCCGGCACATCGGCGATCCAGTCCAGAACCGCACCGTGTGGACGGGGACGACGAAGCTCCGAAACCACGTTGGTATCGAGCAGGTACATGGGCCTACTCCATGGTTGAAGGTGTTCGGCGGCGATGCTGGCGGCGAGGCGGCGTAAGCTCCTCGGTCCGCGCCTCAGAGGTGAGGAGCAGCTCCTTCAGGTCTGGCCTGGTCATGCGCTCCAGCCTCCGCCACTGCTCAATGGGAAGGAGCACGGCGGTTTCGACTCCGCGCTTGGTCACGATCTGCGGCCCTTTGGCGAGGGTGGTATCGAGGAGCTCGCTGAACCTTGACTTGGCATCCTGAACCGGCCATTTCCTGCTCATGGTTCACCTCAGTTGCTATTGTCCTGTCCTGACTAGCTACTAGACTAGGTTCAATCGTCATCAGTGTCAAGATGGACCGCCCTTCGACGGTCCCGCCAGCTTCAATCACAGGCTCCCCTGGCCCCACCCACCCCTTCTAGCACGCTGCGAGCGGCGGAACAGGAGTTGTCGGCGGGCCTTCACTTGCCTCAGGCGTCGTACAGGGCGCGTGCCTGCTCGTAGGCTTCGACGGTGTTGAGGTCGAGGTGAATGACGGGGTCGTCTATCTCGATCTCGTTGACCTCGTCGCGATGGGTCTGGAAGACTTGGCGAATTCCCTGACCTTCCTCGGTGATGGCGTTCAGCTCGTCGCGCAGCGCCGGCGAGAAGACGATGGGGTGTCCCCCTCGCCCGTTGCGGCGGGGGGAGGTGATGAGAGCGCCGCGGTCGAGGTGGGAGGCGACCGTCTCCGCGACGATCTCGGGAGGCCGGGGCTGGTCGACGCCCAGCAGCACTATGGCCTCGGCCTCGGGGGCGGTCTGGGCTATCCCGGCCCTGATCGAGGTGGACCGGCCGTCGCGGTAGCCGCGGTTGACGACGTACCTGACACCCGAACCCTTGATGTAGAGCGCAACTTCTTCGTGCCGGTGTCCGAGGACGACGACCACCTCGGATGCGCCGGCGGCGGTCAGACTGCCGATCTGGTACTCGACAAGCGTGAGGCCGCGCCACGTCAGAAGCGGCTTGGGGCGGCCCATGCGCGTGGACTCGCCCGCAGCGGTGAGGACCGCGGAGACTCTTGGCATCGCGTCGCTTCCGCCGAGGGCGGACGAGGGCTCCAGCGCCCTAGCCGACGGCGACGGGCTCTCTGGTCTGGGCCCTCGACCGGGCCTTCTCCAGCAGCCGGTCTTCCAGCTTCATCGGCAGGCCGGTTCCGCCGAGCCGGAACATGAGCACCTCGGCAATGATGCTCACGGCGATCTCCTCGGGTGTTCTCGCCCGGATATCGAGGCCGATGGGCGACCTGATATCCCTGACGCGCTCGGCGGGCACGCCCGCGCGGAACAGGTCCTCGTAGATGAGGATCGTCTTGCGCCTGCTGCCCAGCAGTCCGACGTACTTGGCGGGCGTCCGGGCGGCCGCCTCGAGGGCGACGCTGTCGAAACGGTGGCCCCGCGTGGCGATGATTATGAAGGTGTTCGGGTTGATCGGAAGCTGCGGAAGCGCGTCCTCGGGCTTTGCCGCAACGACCAGATCGGCCTCGGGGAAGCGGCCGGAGTTGGCGAACTCCTCGCGGTCGTCGGTGACGAAGACCCGGAAGCCCACCGTCTTCGCAAGCGGAGCGATGGCCTTGGACACGTGGCCGCCGCCGCACAGGACCATCTGTGGCGGCGTCGTGTAGGCTTCGACGAAGTACTCCGCGCCGTTCTTGGCCACGACGTACTCGTTCCGGCCCAGCACCATCAGGTCGCGGGCCTTCCGCGCGGCGTCGCGGTCCAACTCCTCCGAGCCCAGGGTGCCCTCGGCCGTGCCGTCCTCCCGGACGAGCAGCTTCGCGCCGATGGCGGCGGATTGGCCGTCCGCGGGCCGGACCAGGCTCGCCACGGCTACGGCGCCCTCGCCACGGTACGCGCCGTCGATCTCCCTGGCGATATCGAGGTAGTCGTCGGGGCGGTACACCGGGTCGATCAGGAAGAACATCGTGCCGCCGCACACGAGGCCGTCCTCGGCGGCGAGGTCTTCGTTGAGCTCGTAGTCGCGGTACTCCGACGGACCGCCGCGCTTCATGAGCTGGTTGGCGGCGAACCAGATGTCGCCCTCGACGCAGCCGCCGCCAAGGGTGCCGACGCCGCTGGCGTCCCGGCGTACCAGGAGCTTGGCGCCGGGCTTCTGGGGCGTGGAGCCCTTCGTCCTCACGACGGTTGCCACGACGACGGGTTCGCCCTTTTCCAGCTCGTCCACAGCCGCCCGGAAGACCTCTCGCAACGCCCGCCTCCGCGAAGTATTCGTAGCCTAGGGTAACAATTCCGGGGGACTACTTCAAACGAATCGAACGGCCCCGGCGCCGCCAATCAATTCGACGGGCCTGCGAGAGAAGACATTGTATCGCGGCGCTGGTCGTAGATCGCCCGATGAATCCGATCCTTGCGGTCGATGCGTAGTACCTAGCGGGGGTTCTGAAATTTCTCGAGCAGATGTAGAGCACTTGGGGGGTGCCTGACATGCAAGAGCGTAACCGGGAACCGGAGACGTCGTCGCTGCGGCGGTGGGCAGTTGCCGCGTCGCTGGCAGTTTTGAGTCTGGCGATCGCGGCCTGCACGGGTCCATCGAAGACGGCCCCGGAGGCGGCGCCCACGCCAATGGCCATGGCGCCCGCGCCGCCCGCGGTCTCGGCGCAGGGCGTTCCCCAGTCCGCCGGCACAGCATCGCCCATTGACCACGTGTCCGCGCCTGCGGCCGGCGGCGTCTTCGCTTCCGTCAGCGCCGGTGGCGCCCATACCTGCGGTGTCCGGCCCGACGGCACCGTCCTATGCTGGGGAGACGACGCCTCCGGCCTGTCCACGCCGCCGAGTGGCGCGTTCGTCTCCGTTAGCGCGGGGGTCGGGCGCACCTGCGGTGTCAGGCCAGACGGCTCCCTGGAGTGCTGGGGGCGGGACGATCTACTTCAGCCCGCGCCGCCCCGCGGGACCTTCATATCGGTCAGCGTCGGGGACAGCCACACCTGCGGGGCCAGGCCCGACGGCTCCGTCGATTGCTGGGGCGCCGATTGGCAGGATGGCCAGCTCCTGAGTCGAGCCGTTCGGGCCGGTGGCACCTACACTGCGGTCAGCGCGGGCGGTCCCCACACCTGCGGCGTCAAGACGGACGGCTCGGTCGCGTGCTGGGGAGACGACACCTCCGGCCAGGCGACCGCGCCGCACGGCGTCTTCGCCTCGGTCAGCGCGGGGGGCTCCCACACGTGCGGTGTGAAGACGGACGGCTCGGTCGTATGCTGGGGCTCGGACGACTCCGAGCAGGCGACCCCTCCGCCACTGGCGTTCTCATCGGTCAGCGCGGGCGGTCCCCACACCTGCGGCGTCAAGACGGACGGCTCGGTCGCGTGCTGGGGAGACGACACCTCCGGCCAGGCGACCGCGCCGCACGGCGTCTTCGCCTCGGTCAGCGCGGGGGGCTCCCACACGTGCGGTGTGAAGACGGACGGCTCGGTCGTATGCTGGGGTTCGGACGACTCCGAGCAGGCGACGCCCCCGCCGTTGGCGTTCTCCTCGGCCAGCGCCGGATGGGCCCACACGTGCGGCGTGAAGACGGATGGCTCGGTGGTGTGCTGGGGGTCGAACGCGGACGAAGATGGCAACTTCATCGGCCAGGCGACGCCGCCCGAAGGGCGGTTCACCTCAGTCCGCGCTGGGGACTGGCACACGTGCGGGTTGAGACCGAACGGCGCGCCCGAGTGCTGGGGCCGGAACTCGGAACGCCAGTCCACGCCGCCCACGCCTTAGCCTTGGTGACTACGAACGGCGCGGCTTCGGTCTGACTACCGGGCCGCGCCGTAGCGGCGCTTTGGGCGGGCGCCCTGCGGCGTCAGGCGAACCACATGCCGGTCGGGCGGCCCTGGCCGCCGTCGACGGGGACCATGGCGCCGTTGATCCAGCGGGACCGCTCCGAGCAGAGGAAGGCGATGACTTCGGCGACTTCGCGGTCGGTGCCGAGGCGCTTGTGCGGCAGCTCGTTCTTGAGGAACTTCGCGTACAGGTCGGGATGCTCGGCCTCGAAGGTCGCCCAGCCGCCTCCGGGGAAGTAGATCGAGCCCGGCGACAGCGTGTTGACCCTGATCCCGTGCTCGGCAAGCTCCCAGGCCAGCGCCGACGAGAGGAATATCTCGGCGGCCTTGGCGGAGCCGTACTGGGCGTGCGGCCCCGGCTTCAAGCCGGAGATGGACGAGACGATGACTATGCTGCCCCCGCCGCGCTCCTTCATGTGGGGCACCGCAGCGCGGATGGCCCTGACGGAGTGCAGCAGGTTCACGTCGAGGGTCGCGTGCCACTCGTCGTCGGTGGCCTCCAGCGTCGCGCCGCCGCTGAGGCCTCCCACGTTGCAGACCAGCGCGTCGACACCGCCGAGATGGTCGGCGGCGCCGGAGACGAAGGCCTCGACCTCGGCCGCGACGGTGACGTCTGCCGTAGTGCCCCAAGCGGCCGGCGCGACGGCGAGCAGCTCGTCCAGCGTGCTCCGCAGCTTGTCCTCGCCGCGCGCGCAGATGGCTACGCTGGCGCCCTCCTCCGCCATGACGAGGGCGGTCGCACGGCCGATGCCGCGGCTGCCGCCGGTTATCAGCGCCGTTTTGCCCGCAAGACCCAGGTCCACGGTCTACCCCCTATGAGCTCTCCTGGGACGTTCTCCGGAGCCGGATCAGAAGTCCCTGCCCGCTTTGCCCACCATGCGGTCGTGTCGCTCCTCCACCGACTCGTTGGCCTTGCGGAGCGTGAGGTCGGACATCGGTATCGCCGGCACCACCTCAGGCCGCTCGCGGACGAACCCCTCGGCGTACAGGGTCCCATTGAACCAGCCCGGATAGCCGAGCATGACCAGCATGCGGCGTCGCGACCACTCCGCGGTGTGGCCCTGGCTCTCGTAGTAGGCCTCCGCCTCGACGCGCTGCTCGAACCAGTCGCTGATGTCGACGACGAAGTCGTGGTCGTTCCGCTCGAAGTAGACGCCCGGGAACAGATTCGTGGCGATCGAGTGGGGCCTGACGCCGGCCCGCGGCCGGCCCGCCTCCCCCTTGGCCTCGAGAGTAGCCAAAGCGGTCTCCGTGTGGTCGTCGGCGGTGACGCCGGCCCGGCCCTGGTGCGACCGCGTGTACGGGCTCTGCATGATGAGGATGTGGGGCCTGACGTCCAGGATCACCTCGGCGATCCTGTCGACGGCCTCTGGGTATCTGGCGAGCCTGAACGGCTGGGGGAACCCGAGTACGCGAACGTCGCTGACGCCGAACACGGCGCAGGCGTCCCGGAGCTCCTTGTCCTTGATGGCCGCGATCTCGTCCTCGTCCTGGTTGACGATGGCTGGGTCCTGCTCCTCCACCGGCTTCATGAGCTCGTCGTGCAGCCGCTCGTTGTGCGTCTGGGTGCCGGCGGTGACCGAGACGACCGTGGCGGAGTCGCCCCTGGAGGTGTGTATGCCGAGGGTGCCCGCGGTATGGGTGAAGTCGTGGGGATGGGCGTTGACGCTGAGAATGCGAAGAGGCTCTGTCAAGGGGTTCCTCCGTAGTCGCTGGAGACCGGTTACGCCTCGGGTCGAGGCGATTCTATGCCCGCCGCCTCAGAGCGTCAAGGAACGCCCGCCGGCATGAGGCTCAGGATTCCAACAACATCACTCTCAGTATGGCAGTTCCAGAGTACGAACGTCTGGAGGAGGGCGATCACCCGCCGGTCTCGACTGCGAGCTCCTCAAGGACTCCGGGAGGCTCAACCTGCACCTCGGTGGCTCTGCTGGCGGGTTTGGGAATGGATTCGCCATGTTCAGCCATCAGTCCAACGTGATCTGCGACCGCCTCCGTGATAAGCGATACTACTTCCTCTCTCGTTTCTCCCGCTGCTGCACACCCAGGTAGGTCCGGGATGTAGGCGCCGTAGCTGGTGGGACCTTTTTCGATTATGACGGTGTACTTCATCGGGCCTTCCCCCTTTCGATCCCCGCTTGCGGTTCGGCCAACGCCTCAGGGTACCGGCAGAGGCTTGGCGTGTTTCTCGAGCCACGAGTGGAGCTCTGCGAACCTGAACGAGTTGGTTTCGAAGAGCCGCATGAAGTGGGCGTAGGCCTCTTCGCTGTCGCAGTCGATGAACCTGCTATTCATGCGCAGAAAGGCGTCGGTGGCAGCGAGCGCGGCACGCTCGTTGCCGTCCACGAACGGGTGGTTCATGGCAAGGCTCTCCAGCATTGCCGCGGCCTCCTCGATGATGTCCTCGTAGTATCCGAGTTGCGGCCGCATCATGGCGGAAGCCAGCGCCCCTGGATCGCGCAGGCCCGTCGAGCCGCCGGTCTCACGAATCAAGTCGTCGTGAATCGCGACGACCTCTTCGATCGAGGGGAAGTCGCGGCTCACTGTGCGAGCAGCTCGTAGAGACGTCTGTTCTTCTCCAGGCTCGCCCGATAGTGCGCCATCATCTCCGGACGGACCTTTGGCCGCTCCTTGCTCTCGAGGTATTCCCGCATTGCGTCCTCCAGGACGGCCTGGAAGTGACGCCCGTCGTTTTGAGCGACCTCGCGCATCTTCGACAGCAGCTCCGGTGCGGCTTGGCTGGAAAACTTCTCGCGTACAACCATTGTTCTCTCCTCACGTACCGGGGATGGATTCCCGCGTTCGGAGACTTTTGCGTAACTCCCATTGCGGGGAGACAGCGTGGCGGAGATGCCCAGCGTTCCTAGCAGGGAACCCCCAAACCTGGATTCCCGCCTGCGCGGGAATGACGGTTGTTCAAAGGTCTCCGTTCGCGGGATGACGGAGCACGGGCCGACGAGTCTGTATGTCAGTATAGGGCAATAGGGTCAGTGGTTCAAGAAACATCTTGATAGAAGTGGAGGCCTCGTCGCCTCCTGACCGGTGGCTCAGCGCGGACGCGGTGGCAGACGTCGCCGTCTGGCTCAGATTCCCGGCGGTCTAGCTGCGGTCGAGGTAGGAGCGCAGGGGCTTGACGCTGTAGGCGTTCGCGTCGTTGGTCAGGCTCTCCACGGCGGCGCGTGCCGTGTCCAGCGACGTGAAGCAGGGGATGCGGCGCTCGACCGCCTCTCGCCGAATCTCGAAGCCGTCCTTCAGCGCCTCGCGGTCGCCCGTGAGCGTGTTCACGACCGCGTCGACGGTGCCGTCCGCGATGACGTCGACCACGTTCGGGCGGCCCGGCTCGTCCAGCTTGGGCACCTCGACGGCGTCGATTCCCTGGCCGCGGATCATTGCGGCCGTCCCGGCCGTCGCGTACAGTCGGTAGCCGGCGGCCGCAAGGTCCCGGACCATCTGCAGCGAGTCCGCCTTGTCCCTGTCCGCGATGCTCAACAGGATGGCGCCGCCGTCGCTCAGCATGAGTCCGGCGGCCATGAGCGCCTTGGTGACCGCGGGGCCGAACTCGTAGTCGAGCCCGATGACCTCGCCGGTCGACTTCATCTCGGGGCCCAGGTACGTGTCGACGCCCGCCAGCTTCGACATCGAGAAGACCGGAGCCTTGACGCCGACCAGGTCCTGCTTCTTCCACAGCCCGCCCTCGTATCCCTGTTCTTCGAGGGACTTGCCCAGCATGGCGTTGATGGCGAGCCGGACCATGGGTACGCCGGTCACCTTGGAGATGAACGGTATCGTCCGGCTGGAGCGCGGGTTGACTTCCAGAACGTACACCTCGGTGTCTTCCCCGTTTTTTCCGCCGTTGGCCAGCACCGGGCTTCGATATGCCGGGCCGCCGAGGACGACGAACTGGATGTTCATCAGCCCGCGGACGTCGAGCGCGCGGCCGATGCGCGTCGTGTAGTCGACGACGGTGTCGATCTCCTCGGAGCTGAGGGTGAGGCCGGGGTAGATGGCCATGGAGTCGCCGCTGTGGACCCCGGCACGCTCGACGTGCTCCATGATGCCGGGGATCAGCACCGACTCGCCGTCGCAAACGGCGTCGACCTCCACCTCGCGCCCCTCGAAGTACTTGTCGATCAGCACGCGGCGGCCCTCCCCCGCAGCCAGCGCGTCTACCATGTAGCGGCGCAGCTCGCGGGCGTCCCGGACGATCTCCATCGCGCGGCCCCCGAGCACGTAGCTCGGCCGCACCAGTACGGGATAGCCGATGGCGTCGGCGACGGTTACCGCCTGGTCCACGTTGGCCACGGCCGACCCCGGCGGGTTGGGAATGCCCACCTGGGAGAGGAAGTCCTCGAACAGATGGCGGTCCGAGGCCACGTCGATCGAGTGGGCGGTCGAGCCCAGGATCGGCAGGCCCGCGGCGGCCAGCGACTGGGAGAGGTTGATGGCGGTCTGCCCGCCGAACTGCACCAGGGACGGCGGCACGGACTCCTCGCCGCCGTCGTCGCGGGTCTCGTTCTCCAGGATGTCGAGAACGCTCTCGTGGTCGAGCGGCTCGAAGTAGAGGCGGTCGCTCGTGTCGAAGTCGGTGGACACGGTCTCCGGGTTGGAGTTGATGAGCACGCTCTTGACGCCCGCCTGCTGCAGCGCCCACGCGGCGTGCACGGAGCAGTAGTCGAACTCTATGCCCTGGCCGATGCGTATCGGGCCGCTGCCGATGACGACGGCCCTGCGGCCGGGTATCGGCGCGGCCTCGTTCTCCTGCTCGTAGGTGCTGTAGAAGTAGGGCGTCTCCGCCTCGAACTCGGCCGCGCACGTGTCCACCATCTTGTAGACGGGCCTGATACCCCACGTCTGGCGAAGAGCCCGAACCTGCGCGGGGGTGCGGTCCGAGAGCACGCCGATCTTGGGGTCCGAGAAGCCCAGACGCTTCGCGTCCCACATCAGGTCCGCCGTCAGGGTGGACGACAGGAGACGGCGCTCCATGGCGGCGATCCTGGCGAAGGCCCGCGTGAACCACGGGTCGATCCCCGTCGCGCGCGACAGCTCGTCCGCGGTGGTCCCCTTCCTCAACGAGGAGAGCAGTGCCCACAGCCGTTCGTCGTGGGGGTGCAGCGGCGTCCGATCCGCGGTCCAGTCGGCCTTCTCCCACAGCAGCGACCGGTTGGTTATCTCGAGCGACCTGACCGCCTTCTGGAAGGCCGCCTCGAAGGAGCGGTCGATGGCCATGACCTCGCCGGTGGCCTTCATCTGCGTGCCGATGGAGCGGTCGCCGGCCGGGAACTTGTCGAAGGGCCACCGCGGGATCTTGACGACGCAGTAGTCGAGCGCCGGCTCGAAGGCGGCCTTGGTCCTCTTGGTTACGGCGTTGGGTATCTCGTCCAGCCGTTTGCCGACGGCGATCTTGGCGGCAACGCGGGCTATCGGGTAGCCGGTGGCCTTGCTGGCCAGGGCCGAGCTGCGGCTCACCCGCGGATTGACCTCGATCACGTAGTAGCTGCTCTCGGCTGGGCGGGTTTCAAACCCGCCCCTACGCGCCGTTTCGAACCCGCCCCTACGCGCCGCGCCTCCCCGCGGCAGCGTCTCCCCCACGACGTCGCCCGGCTCCAGCGCGAGCTGGACGTTGCATCCGCCCTCGATGCCCAGCGCGCGAATGATCTTCAGGCTGGCGGTGCGGAGCGTCTGGTACTCCTTGTCCGACAGCGTCTGGCTGGGCGCGACGACGATGCTGTCGCCGGTGTGGACGCCCATCGGGTCGATGTTCTCCATGTTGCAGACCGTGATGCAGTTGTCGGCGCCGTCGCGCATCACCTCGTACTCGATCTCCTTCCAGCCGAGCAGGGCCTTCTCGAGCAGCGTCTGTCCGATGGGGCTCGCCGCGACGCCCCCGGCCACGATCTGCCGGAGCTCTTCCTCCGTGTAGGCGATGCCTCCGCCCGTTCCGCCGAGGGTGTATGCCGGCCTGACGACCATGGGCAGGCCTATCTCCGGAATGGCGGCGACCGCTTCCTCGACCGAGCCGACCGTGACGTTCGGCGGCAACGGCTCGCCGATGTCGGCCATCAGTCTGCGGAACAGCTCACGGTCCTCGGCGCTGTGAATGGCCGACAGCGGAGTGCCCAGCAGGCGGACGCCGTACCGGTCGAGCACCCCGGCGGCCGCGAGGTCGACGGCGAGGTTGAGCCCCGTCTGGCCCCCCAGCGTCGCCAGCACGCCGTCCGGGCGCTCGGCCTCGATGACGCGTTCCAGCACCGGGACGGTGAGCGGCTCGACGTATACGACGTCCGCGATGTCCTCGTCGGTCATGATGGTGGCCGGGTTCGAGTTGACGAGCACGGTCGTGATCCCCTCCTCGCGGAGGGCCTTGCACGCCTGCGTGCCGGCGTAGTCGAACTCGGCCGCCTGCCCGATGACGATCGGCCCGGAGCCGATAACCAGCACCTTGGACGGCCTGTCGGGCATCACACGATCTCCAGCAGGTCGGTCAGCGCGCCGATCTCGAAGTCGGGTTGGTAGCGCTCGTCGGGCGCGGCGCCGTCGCGGTTGACCCACGCCGTCCACACGCCCACCGCATTGCCGCCGCCTATGTCGCTCCGTAGGGAGTCGCCCACGTGCAGTATCTCGGACGGCAGGCAGCCCGCCTCGTCGATCGCGATCCGGTAGATCCGCGGGTCTGGCTTCTGGATGCCGCCGCAGTCCTGCGCGTAGGCGACGAACGAGATGTAAGGGCCCAGCCCGAACCGCTCGGGGTAGCTGTTTCCGTTGGAGATGACGCCGAGGCGGTACCTGGGCGCCAGCGCCTCGATGGCCGGGCGAACGTCGTCGAACAGCCGGGACGGCGCCCATCGGCTCTCGAAATAGACGTCGGCGAGCCGCTTTGCGAGCTCCTCGTCGGGCCGCCCGACGTCGACGAGCGCCTGCCTGAACGAGGCCTTCCTGATCTCGACCAGATCGGGCGTGACGTCCCGCATGGCGACGTGCACGCGGTCCCTCGTTTCGACCATGCGGTCGACGTCTATCAGCGCGGCGGCCTCCGGGTCGTGTCGCTGCAGCTCCCGCAGGGCCGCGGCGAGAGAGGAGCGCATCATGCCGACGAAGTCCCAGATCGTGCCGTCCACGTCGAACGATATGGCCTTGATGCCGGTGAGCGCGGTCACTGGGCAGGATCTTTCTCGGATACGGCGTAGCGTCTCAGTCCCGCTACTCGGTCGAAGTGACCGTCGAGCGAACATACCTCGTGATCGTGTTCGAGAGCCAAGGCCGCGATGGCCAGATCGGTCAGGGGAATGAGCCCGTCCTTCGTGCGGAGCTGAAGACCGATGCGACCTGCCGACGCCCATGTGCGCCCGCTCATTTCCTCGTAGGGGAGGGCGGTCAAGTGAGACAGCAATATCTCGTACTCGCGCTCGGTGCGAGCACCCTGCAGCACCTCGGCCAGTACGACGCCGGTCATGAGGACATGGTCTGCATCTAGGAGTGCCTGTAACGTCGAGCCAACCTCGCCATGCGGATTGCGAAGGTAGTCAATCCAGATATTGGAATCGGCTATCACCAACGCATCTGCTCCATCTCCCTGAGCTCGAGCGCTTCGAGTTCTCTCAGATTGTTCACCATATCGATGTTCCCTGCTATCTCTCTCAGCTCAGCAACCTTCCTGCGGCGAACGTACTCCTCCAAGGCCTTGCTGACTGCCTTGGTCTTGCTGCGCTCGCCGGTGGTCTCCACCACCCTGTCCAGCAGGTCGGGGTCTATGTCAAGTGTGGTCCGCATTTGTCCACCTCTTTCTCCACCACTGGCATCACGTCCGCGGCAACCCCGACCGCGCAAGGTACGCCCGCTTTCGCTTCTCGGCTTCCAACGCCTGCTCGCCGTAGTCGTCAACTATGATCTCGCCCCACGAGTCGATGAGCTCCTGGACGTGCTTGCGGCGGATGTACTCCTTGAGCACGGCGTTCACCGCCTTGCTCCTTGTCTTCTCCCCTGTAGCGGCAACTACCGAGTCCAGCAGCTTGCCGTCTATGTCCAGCGTGGTTCTCATGTTCCCAGCGTACCTCCTAGGGACATCGCTCGACTGCGTCGCCGTGGTCCATCAGCATCGGTGAACCCGCTATGACCAACCTACGTTCTCCTCAGTTCGTCCAGGAAAGCCTGCCTACGTCTGTCGGCCGCCCGTTGCTGCTCCGCGTATCGACCATAGGGATCTTGCCCCCGATGGCGCGCAGTCCGTCGATCTTTGCCCGGCGGACATACTCCTCCAGGGCTTTGGTGACCGCCTTGGTCTTGCTGCACTCGCCGGTGGTCTCCACCACCCTGTCCAGCAGGTCGGGGTCTATGTCCAGCGTGGTCCGCATATCGTACGTGCGTCTCCAGAGAGCATCACAATACCGCATCAGTATGGCGCATCATTGTAGCACGTCGGTTGCCGGAGGCGCGTCACGCCCTGTGCTCCTCGACCATCTCCAGAAACTCGGTGAAGACGTACTCGTTGTCGCGCGGGCCCGGCGACGCCTCGGAGTGGTACTGGATGCTCATGACGGGGAGCGACGTGTGGCGCAGCCCCTCGACGGTGCCGTCGTTGAGGTTGATCTGGCTGACCTCGACCTCGGCGGGAAGGCTGTCCGGGTCGACGGCGTAGCCGTGGTTCTGTGCCGTGATGTGCACCAGCCCGGTGCGGTTGTCGAGTACGGGGTGGTTGCCGCCGCGGTGTCCGAACTTCAGCTTGTAGTTGCGCCCGCCGAAGGCCCGCGCCAGTACCTGGTTGCCCAGGCAGATGCCCAGCATCGGCGTCCTGCCGGCGAGGCCCCTGGCCGTCTCGACCGCGTAGTCCAACAGCTCGGGGTCGCCCGGGCCCGGCGACATCACCACGCCGTCCGGGCGCAGGGCGAGCACGTCCTCGGCCGACGTCCCCGCGGGTACGGCGACGACCTCGCAGCCCCGCGACCGGAGGATGCGCAGGATGTTGTACTTCAGGCCGCAGTCGTCCACGACTATCCGGCGCTTCGTCGCGGGCGCCTGGGTGCCGGCGACGGGCTCGTCCCAGCCGTAGGGCGACTCGGTGGTGACGCGCGACACGAAGTCGGTATCGTCGTAGCGACGCTGTCCGCGCAGGCTGGCGAGCCCCGTATCGGACGGCTTCCCCGGCAGGATGGCGCCCATCATAACCCCGGCGCTGCGCAGTCTGCGTGTGATCGCGCGGGTATCGACGCCGCTGAGGCCGGGCACACCCTGCTCCGCGAGGAACCGGTCCAGCGTCATCGTGCTCAGGGAGTGGCTGGGCGCCGTGTCGTGCTCCCGGACGACGAATCCCGCGACCTGCACGCGGCGCGACTCGAAGTCGCGCTCGTTGATGCCGTAGTTGCCTATCAGCGGGTACGTCGGTATGACGATCTGCCCTGCGTACGACGGGTCCGTCAGCATCTCCTGGTAGCCGGTCATGGAGGTGTTGAAGACGACCTCGCCGAAGGCCTCGCCCTCCGCGCCAAAGGCGCGGCCGGCGTACGCAAAGCCGTCCTCGAGCACAAGGTGGGCTGGGTTAGTCATGTCCCGGCACGGGTAAGCTCAAATCGCCTTGTGCCCGCCTCTCGAACTCCTTAAGTGCCTGCTCTGGCAGCGGGTCACTGAAGTAACCAAGAACGATGAATCGGCCGCACCGAGTCACCCATCGCATCATCTCAATCCTCAGCGTTACGCTTCAAGCGGCTCTCCTTGCTGATCCCTCTTCTGCCAAGCCTCGTACACCGACCTGGTAAGTCTGGTCAGCTCCTCTTTGTGTTTCTCCCACTCAGCGTACGTGTTGAGCGGGAATAAGATCTCCTCCTTGACTCGTTCCGTTGACTGTCCCCACGGAGATCCCCTTCGGAAAGAGACCGCTTCCGGGTCTAGCTGATCGAACTCATCGAAGGATAGGTCAATGGCCCGCGGGTAGAAGCACACCTCGATCCCTCTACGCTCAACGTCAGGCGCGATGGCAAAATAGACGCGGTAAGTAGGGTTTCCTGACTCTGCTGTGTCGGAGATTTGGAAGTTCCACCTGCCCTTGGTCGCATACTCGTAACGTCCTGAACGCCAGGTCTCCAGAAACATCCGTCTCGCCGCGTCGAATAGACGATCAGCGCCGAGTTCCCTGAATTCAGTCCTGAGCGTCAGCTTCGGGTCTCTAGTTTCCTCGCCAGAATCGGATGCTCCTTCCACCTGCACCTGCTTGGCGAGAAGTGTCTTGCCATTGTGGACGAAGCCGTGGAAGGTCAGCAGCGATATGTCCATACTGCTGTTGTTGGCGAGGAAGCCCACCATTCGCTCCGTCGCGTCGTCAGCACCGAGGCCGACCAAGAACATGCGTGGCGGATTTAGGGTCGCCAGCGCCTGTCCAGGGAACTGCTGGTTGTACCATTCCTCGAAGTCTTCGATTTCAGGTATCTCATACCTGCCGGACCTTTCGGCTATGTGTTCGGCGAGAGTGCGCGAGTCCATATCGTTGAGGGCGGAAGCATAGTCGATGATCTGAGCCACAGCATCGCGTGGGACGGCACCGGGCTTGAGTTCGAATACCGCGAGCTTGCCGTCGCTGTCCACGCCGAGCAGGTCCAAAGGGCCTCCCTCCGTCGGCGTCTGTCTGCCGACCAACGTCAGGCCCGGCATCAGCAGGCTGGGGTTCTTGACGAGAGTTTCCTCCAATGACCACTCGGTGTCCATCTGCCCTTTGGACTCCAACTCCTTGACCTTGGAGTTCTCTTCAATCGCCCATATCTTGACTTCGTCCATGACAATCCTCTTAGCGGCCTTGCCGCGGTGGTTGTGTAGCGCCACCCGCTTCCAGGCCGTTCTAGCCCCTATCCCGTGACGGCATAGTGCAGCGCCCTCGGATTGGCGATGCGGGTGGATGCGTCGAGGATCTCCAGCCCGACGACGTTGCCGCGTTTGTCGTAGTCTATGATGACGCCGGGCTTGTCCTCGTCGCTCTCCTCAATGGCCTCGTCGTTCAATATGATCCGCAGGGCGTCCACTTCCTGGTCGTACGTAACCTTCATGATTGCGCTCGTCTCACCTACTGGCCCGTTCTTTGATACGCCCTCCCGTGGCGAACAGGGCCACTCCGCCCGGCGGGCGTATGTCGAGCGGTTCCGAGTATCGGATGGACAGTGTCGCCATAGGCTCGCTGTCACCGATAGGACTCTCGGCGGTGCACAACGCGGGCAATGGTGACGGTTCGTGCCTCATCGTCAATGAAATAGAGGATCCGGTAGACGCCTACGCGCAGACTACGGTCCGTCCTACCGCCCAACGCCTTTGCGTCCCTCGGACGAGGATTGAGCGAGAGCCCTTCAATGTGCTGACTCGCCAGACGGGAGTATTGATGAGGAAGTCTGGAAATGTCTCTCGTCGCTCGGCGCGTGATGGATACTCTATACATCTACGCCTTGCGCTCTCAACTCCGCCTTGGCCTGTTCCCACGGGATCGTTTCTTCGGCATCTCTTCGAACGCGGTCGATCTCCTGCATGTCGGACAGGTCTTCGAGCAACGTCAACAACTTCTGCCAATGCCCGTAGTCGAGCATCACAGCTTTCTTGTGACCATCCGAGTCCACCACAAACCGGGCCGCGGCAATCAGTTCGGTCATCTGCATGGCATCATCCCCTGTGTGTCTCTTGCTCGTCATGGTACACAACCTGCCCGGCGAATATCGTTGCGACTACTTTGCCCTTGAGCGTTCGGCCGGCGAGGGGGGTGTTCCTGCCCTTGGAGGCGAACTCGGACGGGTCGACGACCCACTTCGTGTCGGGATCGAACACGGTTACGTCGGCGGGCGCGCCGGCCCTAAGGGTGCCGAGTTCCATGCCGAGCATGGCCGCGGGCGCGGAGGTCAGCTTCTCGATCAGCAGCGGCAGCTCGACGGCCCCGGCGTGGACGAGCGACATCAGCGAGCCGAGGGCCGTCTCCAGGTTGCTGATCCCGTTGGCCGCGTCCTGCAGCGTGCAGACCTTGTCGACCGCGCTGTGGGGCGCGTGATCGGTCGCGATCACGTCTATCGTGCCGTCGGCCAGCCCGCGCGCCATCGCCTCCACGTCCGAGGGAGAGCGCAGCGGCGGCGCCACCTTGGCGTTGGAGTCGTAGGCGTCCGGCGTGAGCCGCTCGAAGTCGGCCGCACCGTCCGGCCCCAGGAGCGTCTCGTCGTTCAGGGTCAGATGGTGCGGGGTGACCTCGCAGGTGACGTTCTTCGTCCCGCGCGCCTTGGCCTGCCGCACCAGCTCGACGGTGCCCGCCGTGCTCGCGTGCGCTACGTGCAGACGGCCGCCGGTCAGCTCCGCGAGCGCGATGTCCCGGGCGACCATGATCTCCTCTGCGGAGCTCGGGATGCCCTGTACGCCTAGCAGGCTCGACACCCAGCCCTCGTTGGCCAGCCCCTGCCTGCTCAGCTCCGTGACCTCGCAGTGGTTGATGATCGGCAGGCCGAACGACGAGCTGTAGGTCAGCGCCTGCCGCATGACGTTCGCGTTGTGGACGGGCAGGCCGTCGTCGCTGAACCCCACCACGCCGGCCTCCGCGAGCTCGCCCATCTCGGCGAGCTGCTTCCCCCGGCTGCCCTTGGTCACGCAGCCGATGGGCAGGACGCGGACCGCGCCCTCGTCACGCCCCTTGCGCAGCACGAAGTCGACCACCGCGCGGGAGTCGATAACCGGGTCGGTGTTGGGCATCGCGCACACCGTGGTGAAGCCCCCCCGGGCCGCGGCCCTCGTGCCGGTGGCGATCGTCTCCTTGTGCTCGAAGCCGGGCTCCCTCAGGTGGCAGTGCAGGTCGACGAATCCGGGGCATACCACCAGCCCGGTAGCGTCCAGGACATCGGCGTTTTCCTTCTCCACGTCTTCCTCGACGCCGAGAATCTTGCCGTCCTCGATGACCACGTCGGCGATCCGGTCGATTCCCTGTGAGGGATCAATCACGCGACCATTCTTGATCAGGATTGGTGTGGAGGTCATGGACTCAGAGCCTCTCAAGGATGGAGTCGACGTGCGAGTGGGTTGGGATGGGCTCCTTGCGGTCCCACCACCGGAACTCGCTGACTTCGTGTCCCATCACCACGTCGCCGTCGGCCTCGATCAGGAAGACGTGGTGCTTGTTGATGCCCGTTTCCAAGACGAAGAGAGGCTCGGTCCGTTCTGCACTCAGGCCCGTTTCTTCGAAGAGCTCGCGCGCTGCGGCAGCGGCCGGTGTTTCGCCGGGCTCTATGCCGCCTCCCGGCATTGCGAAGTTCGGGTTGACGTCACGGACCAGCAGCACCCTGCCGGCCCTGGGCACAACCACTGTGGCCCGATCGCGGAGTCGACGTCCGCTCATTCCCCGCACCTCTCACAAGATCGTGCCTCAGGGTCGATCGTCAGGCCTCCGGCTATCGGAATGGCCATCGGCTACGCCCTCCTGTGCGGGACGAGACCGTAGAGCAGCGCCATCCGAACGGCCACGCCGTTGGTGACCTGCTCCTCTATCACCGATTGCGCGCCGTGGGCCACGTCGGTGGCTATCTCGACCCCCTCGTTCATCGGCCCGGGGTGCATAACGACCACGTCTGGGCTGGCCCGCCGCAGCCGCTCCGCGGTGATTCCGTACATCCGGGAGTACTCGCGGACTGAGGGCAGGTGGGCCGCCTCTTGGCGCTCACGCTGTATCCTGAGCGCCATCACGACGTCGGCCCCCTCCAGGGCGCGGTCGACGTCGGTCTCGGTCTCCACCGAGGCGAAGGGGTGGTCCGGAGGCCACCTCGACCCTCCGGCGAAGTCGGGCGGAAGCAGCGTCGGCGGCGCGCAGAGCACGACCCGCGCGCCCATCTTGGTCAGTCCCCACAGGTTGGACCGCGCCACCCGGCTGTAGAGGATGTCGCCGACGATGGCGACCTTGACGCCCTCGATGCGGCCCAGCCGCGTCCGGATCGTGTACAGGTCGAGCAGCGCCTGCGTCGGGTGGGCGTGGCTTCCGTCGCCGGCGTTGATGACGCAGGCGTCCAGGTAGCGCGCGAGGAAGTGCGGGGCCCCGGAGTGGGGGTGGCGTATCACGATGATGTCGGCGTTCATCGCCTGAAGGGTCAGCGCAGTGTTGTACAGCGATTCGCCCTTCTCTGCGCTGCTCCCGCTGCCGGACACGTTGATCGCGTCGGCGCTCAGGATCTTCGCGGCGTGCTCGAACGAGACCCGTGTCCGGGTGCTGGGCTCCAGGAACAGCGTGATCACCGACCTTCCCCGCAGCGCGGGCACCTTCTTGATGTCACGCCGCAGCACCTCTTTCATGACGGAGGAGTTGGTCAGCACCTGTTCGATCTCGTCGCGGCTGAAGTCGTCCAGGTCCAGGACGTGCCGACGGCGAGCGCGATGCTCGTCCGGCGCCGGCGCTTCTTCGGCGACCTCGCCCCTCGCGGCCGAGCCGGTCGTCATCGCGACATCCTCGATATGACCACCTCGTCCACGCCGTCTATCTCCTCGACGCGTACGCGTACCTCCTCGTCCAGGGAGGTCGGGACGTTCTTGCCCACGAAGTCGGGCCGGATCGGCAGCTCCCGGTGGCCGCGGTCGATCAGCACCGCGAGCTGGATCTGCCGGGGGCGGCCCAGATCGGTCAGGGCGTCGAGCGCGGCGCGGATCGTTCGGCCGGTGAACAGGACATCGTCGACGAGCACGACCAGGCGGCCTTCGACGCTGTCCGGAATGTCCGTCGGCCGCATGAAGGGCCTGACGCTGCCGGAGAAGTCGTCCCGGTAGAGGCCGACGTCGAGGGCGCCCATCGGGGGCGCGGCGCCTTCGAACTCCTCTATCCACGCGGCCAGACGACGGGCCAGCGGGACGCCCCGCGTGTGCAGCCCCACCAGAATCACGTCGTCGGAGCCGCCGTTGCGCTCCAGGATCTCGTGGGCGATGCGCGACAGGGCGCGACGTATCTCGTCCGCCGACAGTATGGGTCTTCCCTCAGCGATGTCGGCCTCCTCCCGGGCGCAAAAGAGCCTCTTGCCGCTGCTGGCAAGAGGCTTCACAGGTTCCGCGTAGTGAACCGCGTGCTACCAGGATGCTACCTTGCCAGCCTCGCGGGACTGGATTAAAGGTCGTCGACTAGGTCCGGACGTCGCGTGTCAACGTGACCGGCATTGTACCCAATCGCCGCCGTCCGCTTCAACCGCCCCCTTTTCCCAAACCGGTCGGTCTCCCGGCCTGGCGGCTTTGACTCGGCGGCGGCGGCGGCATAGAATCGAACGACCACGCACCGGAGACGCAACATATGTCAAAGATAGCCTTCGACGTATTCGCCGACTACGCCTGACCGTTCGTTCACAATGCAGCCGTGTGGCTGGATAGAGTAGCCAAGGCCGAGCCGGGACTCATAGACGTCACCTGGAAGAGCTTCGTACTGGACCAGATCAACAGCAAGAACGGCCCTGACTGGAAGATCTGGGAGCAGGACGACCGGTACGACAGCCGCTCCCTGCTGTCGCTGCACGCCGGAGAGTCGGCGAAGCTGCAGGGCCGCGACGCGTTCGAGCGGTTCCATGTCGCGCTCCTCGTCGCCCGCCACGGCGGACGCCGCCTGTCGCTTAACGACCGCGGCGCGCTCGTCGAGGTGGCGCGGGAGGTCGGCCTCGACGCCCCCCGGTTCGAGCAGGGGCTGGACGACCTCAGCCTGCTCGATAACATCGCCCGCGACCACAAGGAGGCGGTGGAGCAGCACGGGGTCTTTGGCACACCGACATTCCTGTTCGAGAACGGCACGTCGGCGTACCTGAAGTCCTTCGTACCGCCGGAGGACGACTCGGTCGACTTCTTCAACCATTTCGTCGCCATCTTCGCGGACCGTGCCTACGTAGGGGAGATCAAACGCCCCCAGCCTCCGTGGCCCAAGGGCGCCGTGTAGCGCCGCCGCACCCGGGAGACCACTGCGTAAGTCCCTGCGGGAAACGGATGTGGTGGAGATGCGTAGATTTCGAAGCTGGGGACCCCCACTCTGGATTCCCGCCTGCGCGGGAATGACGGTTATGCAAGGGTCTCCACTCGGCGTGAAGGGCATCGAGTTCGAGCGGGTTGCGGGTTAGGGAAAATGCCGTGAGCGACATAGGCGCTCTGGAGGCCGCTCTGGGAGTTGAGTTCAGAGACCGACGCCTTCTGGAGTTAGCGCTCGTCCACGGTTCTTACCTGAACGAGAGTCCCGGCTCGTCCGAAGAGTCGAACGAGCGGCTGGAGTTTCTCGGCGACGCCGTGATAGGCGTGGCGGCGGCCCACGAGCTCTATCGGCGCAATCCCGAGTGGCCGGAAGGCCGGCTTAGCGAGGCCAGATCGGAGCTCGTGCGGGGTGAGACCCTCGCCCGCGTCGCGTCGCGGCTGGCGCTGGGCGACCATCTCAGGATGGGCAGGGGAGGGGCCTCCAGCGGAGGTCGACAGAGTCCGAGCGTGCTCGCCTCGGCGCTCGAGGCGGTCGTCGGCGCCCTGTTTCTCGACCGAGGCTACCCCGATGCCGAGGCCCTGGCGCTTCGACTGCTGGAGCCCGAGATGCCTCGGCTCGAGCGGCCGTCGGCTGCCCGGAACCCGAAGTCGGCTCTGCAGGAGGCTTTGCAGGCGGCGGGAGCGGAGCTGCCCACGTACAGCATCGTCGACGTCACGGGCCAGGATCCCACGCGGCAGTTCACGGCCGAGGTGTGCATCGACGGCCGTGTGCTCGGCTCCGGCACGGGCCCTCGAAAGTCCACAGCGGAGCGCCGCGCGGCGGAGGCGGCGCTCGCGGCGATGTCCGAACTCCGCTGACTCACGACAGGAGGGAACGAACGTGAAGCTGGCCATCCTGCCCAGGCCTATGGAGCTGGTCATCGAGGACCAGTTCCTAGACACCGAGAACCTCGGCCCCCGCGATGTATACGTGGAGACGGAGCTGACGGCGTTTAAGCTCGGCACCGACCGTGGGAACTACGAAGGCGAGCCGGGGATCCCAGGCGCCGGCAACAGCTTCCCCAGGAGCGTCGGCGACAGCACGGTCGGCATCGTACGCGGTGTGGGCTCCGGGGTTACCCGCTTCAGGGTCGGCGACCGCGTCGTGTCTCAGACGGGGCACCGGTCCGCGCACGTCACCCGCGAGGACGACTACGGCGCCACGGGCAACCTCGTGAAGGTGCCCGAGGGCGTCCATCCCGAAGATGCCGTATACGCCGTCCTTTACTCGCTGAGCGGGTCCTGCTACACGAAGGCGCGTTTCCGGCCGGGCGAGTACGTGGCCGTGGTCGGCACGGGCGTCCTGGGCATCGCCGCGGTGGCCCTGGGTCCGATCTACGGCGCGCAGGTGGCCGCCATTGCCAACAGCCCCGTGCGCGTGGACATGGCCCTCAAGATGGGCGCACACGCCGCGTTCATGTACGACGACCCCGGCCTGCAGGCCAGGCTGGACGAGTTCAGCCTCGGCAACGGGATAGACCTGGTCATTCTCACAGCCAACCCGTGGCCGGCCTACCGGACCTCGGTCGAGATCGTCCGCCGCGGCGGACGCGTCTCCATCGTGAGCCTGCTGGGTAGGGGAGAGCGGCCCGCGGACTTCAACCCGCTGTACTCGGGCTACTTCTTCGACAAGGGCATCTCGATCATCGCCGTCAACGGCCGGGTCGAGGACCTCTACCCGAGCGAGACCGGCGCCGGGCTGACCCAGTGGCGCAAGACCGAGCGGATACTGGCGCTGATGGCCGGCGGCCGGCTGCAGCCGAGGAAGACTATCACCCACCGCATGCACTACACCGAGATGAAGAAGGCCTACGACATGGCCTCCAGCCGCGATAAGAACATGCTCGGCGTGGTGTTCGACTGGACCGACGTCACGGGCTAACACCGTATGCTAGTTTCACGGTGCTCTCTTGACATAGCTGCCGCCATGCGCTGGATCTGGGTGTGGTAACTTGACTCTAGGACGGTGGAGGTATGCGTGTCATGGCTGTAAACGGGACCATTATTCCGTTCCCCCGGGCTACGACTTACATGGCTGAGTGGCAAGGCTTCTATTCGACACCGCAGGTCTCTCGCCTGGCCAGAGTACCGCTGAGTACCCTGTACAGCTGGAAAGAGAGAGCGGTTATCATGCCTTCGGTCGAGGTCGTGGACAAGGACGGCTATGTCGTTGAGGAGGGCTACTCCTATGCCGACCTGACGATTATCAAGATCATGCGGGCACTCAGGGAAGATCGACTGGATCTAAGTTCAGTTGGCGTAGCGCTTCGCCATATGTATGAGAGATTAGGCCCGCCGAGCGAGGGGTGGTCTGATGCCAATGTGTACATTGTTGGGAACAAGATTTTTGCCGAAAAGTCAGACGAGTGGCACACAACGTCGGCCACTGGCTTCGGACAAAGAGTGGCCACGCGTCTGTTCGATGATTTGTTTCCCTTGCTACGGGAACGAGAAGAAGAAGGTTGATTTCCTCGTAACAAGGGGCTTTCGGGTTGGTACTGGGGAGTGAGGACGGTTTAGGTGTGGAGGGGTTGGATGTTCCGGTTGGGGCTTGTGTAGTGGCCGATGAGGTCGTTGTGGTGCGACCAACGCCGTCCGGGAAGAGATTACCGGGTTGGCAGCGTCACCCGCAAGGTCATGCAGCGGCGGGGACAGTGGCCAGGGCAGCCGGCCGGGCCAACGTCTCGTCCATCTCGATCAGTCGTGCCCCGACCATCCGCTTGACGTTGCATGCCAGGGCCTTGAGGTAGACGGCGAGCCGGACCCTCTCGCCGCCACGTACCCGTAAGCGGCCAAGACCATGGCGCCGTTTCATCTCCGAGTTCGTCCCCTCTATCCCCGCACGCAGCCCGTACCGTTTGCGCCACTGTCCGTCTGACTCTGCCGCACGCCTCCGTGCGATGTTCATCCTCGCCAGGTCCGCACTCAGCACGTAGGCTCCACCCCGTGACCACTCTCCCCCAAGCTCAGGGCGACTGCGCCACCTCACAGGACACCGGGCACGCAGCGCGCAGGGCTCACACACCGCCCGGGCGAAGTGTATCTCCACCCGCTCAGGCGCATCCTCATCCTCGTACTCCGCCACCGCCCCATGTCCCGCGGGACACACCGCACTCCTCGTCGCCATAACGTCGATGTCAAAGTCAGCAGCAGTCAGTCTGACCGGCTCATCACCACCTCCGTCGGGTTCCTTGTGCGACCGGCCACCGACCGGGCTCACCAGCTCCGTACCCCTGCGCTCCGCCTCCCATCCGTTCCGGCCAGAACCATATGACGTGTCCGCCCACAGCTCCGAAGGACCTATCCCCCGTTCACTCAACTCGTCGATCACCCGCGTCGTCACCACAGAGTCGCTGCCGCTCGATGGCGTGACCTCCACATGCGTGATCATCTGAACGGCGTTGTCGCTCTCACACGTCTCGGCCACCTGCACCTCGTATCCCTTCCCCTTGTGTCCGCTGTAGGTCACCGCAGGGTCGTGCGGTGTCTGCAGCGAGTCCGACCGCACATCCCTCGGCTCCCTCAGCGCTATCGGCACCTTCCCCTCTGCCGCATCGTCGTCATCCGCTCCGGGACGACTGTCCCTGTGACCACCCACGTGGCACTGCTCGCGCAACAGCCGCTCCAACAGCCCGTACTCGTCCATCTGCGCCACCGCCGTCCCGCGGAACCGATCGACCAGCCGGTACACGTCGCGCGCGCACACCGACAGCCGGCGACGCCCCTCTTCCGAACGCGCGTCCTCGTATCGGGTTGCTTCTGCGGTCTCCTTCAGGTACCGCTGGGCCAGACTATCCCCAATCCCTTCTCCCAAGCCAGGGTGCTCACGGCTCACCGCCAGCAGAAACACCTGGATCGTCTCGCAGAACAGCCCCAACCGCGTCAACACCGCGATGTTGCTCATGATGTGCGTAGAGTCAACGCGCTGCTTGCCTGTACGAAGACCCAGAGCCTCGATCATCCGGTCCGTCGTCTCGCAGAACGCCAACCGCCCCCCGTCGTGCTCCATCAACCGCACGCGGAAGTTGTGCAGCGTCTTTTGCGCAAGGTGTGCCTCCTCCATCTCCAACCCCAGCGCGTGATGCCACAGCAGGTTGAACTCCAACTCCTCCAGGGCCTCGATGTCCGTCAGATCGAACATCTCCTTGAGCACCAGCACCCCGAGCACCGTCTGCACCGCGCGGTTGGGCCTCCCCATGTCCGCGCTGTACATCGCAGCGAACCGCTCCTCGTCTATCAGCGGCAGAGCCTCCTTCCGAAACACCTGCGCCCAACTCCTCCGCATCAGCCTTGCCTTCCTCGGCGTGATCAGAAACTCCGACTGCCATAAGCTCTCTTGAGGCTCTCTCGTTCGAAACATCGACTGCCTACTCCTGCTCCTGCTCCTGAGTCTTCTCTCCTCCACCTTCTCCAGGACCTATTATCTTCAATCCCACAACCCTCAACCACGACTTTTTACGACAGAATCAAGGTTCTATCCTGGTCCCACGAGACTACAGTGAATATGTAGAGATCAACCCTAGTATTATGGGCGGACAGCCGGTTATACGAAACACGCGGATCCCACATCCCTGTCTCCCACGTTGCTAGCCAAGGGGTCGTCTATAGACGACCTGATTCGGTTGTACTACCCAATTCCCCGAGAAACCATCGAAAAAACCGTCGAGTTCGAGAAGTACCTTGACAGCGCTGCCTAGGCTGGAACGATTGTTGTTGGACGCCGACCCTTGATGTTGACATCCAGCCCTACCCCGAGGCCGTTGGGTTTCAGACTCGGTTTGCCTTACATATCGAGGCTGACGAACGTGATGACGTTGCTCTACTCAGATGGGCAAGAAAGAACCACCATATTCTCGTCTGCCATGACAAGCACAAGGACCGATCGACGCGGTTAGAGCTTTATCCCGAGCTATACATCAATGGCTGGCATATCCTGTGAATCACCGGAGACTCCAGCCAAGATGTGTTGACGGTACTCGGCAAGATTGTGGTCAATCGTGAGAAGTGGCGCACATGGTTCAGCGAAAACGATGGTGAGATAATACTGAAGATGGATGGGGCCATCTACCGCTCTGCCCACGACCTCTACAGGATGGTGGAGAGGCACTCTGAGGCAGCCGATGCTGCCAGGTGAATACGCGACCGAAAACCAGTACGACGCGGCAAGCGCTCAACACGTACAACGCCCCCGCGGCAGAACCGCCTGTTTGACTGCGATTCGGAAAACGACGAATCCCTAGGCCGTACTGTCTAACGTGTGTCTTCGGATAGCCGCTCGCAACCTTGACACCCAACCCGGGCTAATCTATTCTGGATCTACTGGCTGTGATGGAGACGAACAGGCTGGAACACGGGGCGCTCAGCGAGTCTGGCACGGTGAGAGCAGACGCGGCCCGCCCGGCCCAATATCCCTCCAGAGCCGCGGCCCGAACTTCCTCGGCAGAGGAATTGTAGGCGCCGCCGGAGTCGCCCTCCGTTAACATGGGCGGCCCGATGAATACGGGCTACAGAGAGTTCCGGCGTTCGCGGTGAGCGTCGGGGAATGAGGGTGGTACCGCGGGTATTTTCGACCCGTCCCTATGAGGGGCGGGTTTTTTGTTGCGCGAGACGGGACGGACCGGGGCCGGCAGGCGTCGAAGAGTACCGTTCCCCGGAGCGATGGTAGGAGCAGTGGCATGTTCAACCTGGTGGACTCGAAGGTCGACTTTCCCACACAGGAGCAAGAGACGCTCGCCTGGTGGGAGGAGAACGGCATCGTCGAGAAGTACCTGAAGCGCAACGACGCCTCGGAGAAACGCTTCTCGTTCATCGACGGGCCGATCACGGCCAACAACCCGATGGGCGTGCATCACGGTTGGGGGAGGACCTACAAGGACCTCTTCCAACGGTTCAAGACGATGCAGGGCTACCGGCAGCGCTACCAGAACGGGTTCGACGGCCAGGGGCTGTGGATTGAGGTCGAGGTCGAAAAGGAGCTCGGATTCGAGTCGAAGCGGGACATCGAGGAGTTCGGCATCGACAAGTTCGTCGAGCTGTGCAAGCAGCGAGTCCGCAAGTTCGCCGACGTTCAGACGTGGCAATCGGTCCAGCTCGGCTACTGGATGGACTGGGACAACTCGTACCACACGATGGCGGACGAGAACAACTACACCATCTGGCACTTCCTGAAGGTGTGTCACGAGCGTGGCTGGATATACGAAGGCACCGATGTCATGCCGTGGTGCCCGCGCTGCGGGACCGGGCTGTCGCAGCACGAGATCGTTACCGAGGGCTACAAGGAGATCACCCATCCCGGCCTCTACTTGCGCTTCCCGCTGGTCGACCGGGAGGGCGAGTCGCTGCTGGTCTGGACGACGACGCCGTGGACGCTGACCAGCAACACAGCGGCCTACGTTCACCCGGAGTTCACCTACGCGAAGGCGCGCACGGCGGACGGCGTCTTCTACCTGCTGAAGAGCCGGCTGTCGGAGCTGAAGCAGGAGTACGAGCTGCTGGAGGAGATGCCGGGCCGCGAGCTCGACGGGCTGCGCTACCGGGGGCCGTTCGACGAGCTGCCGGCGCAGCGCGGCGTGGAGCGCCGCGTCGTGCTGTTCGACGACGTCAGCGAACGCGAGGGCACCGGCGTCGTGCACGCCGCCCCTGGAGCGGGCGAGGCCGACTTCGAGCTGAGCAAGCGCGAGGGACTGACGGTCATCGCGCCCCTGAACGAGTTCGGTGTATTCGTCGATGGCTTCGACTGGCTGACGGGACGCAGCGTCTTCGAGGTCAACGACGACATCTATCGCAGCCTGCGGGACAAGGGGCTCTTCTATCGCCTCGAGTCCTATGACCACCGCTACCCCGTCTGTTGGCGCTGCGATACGGAGCTGGTGTTCAGGTTGGTGGACGAGTGGTTCATCTCGATGGACGAGCTGCGCGACCTGATCGCGCGCGTCACCAGGAACGTCAAGTGGGTTCCAGCGTTCGGGCTCCAACGGGAGCTGGACTGGCTCCGCAACATGGACGACTGGATGATCTCCAAGAAGCGGTACTGGGGCCTGGCCCTGCCGATCTACAAGTGCGAGTGCGGCCACTTCGAGGTCATCGGCAGCGAAACGGAGCTGGAGGCCAGGGCGATAGAGGGCTGGGACCAATTCGAGGGACACTCGCCGCATCGGCCGTGGATCGACGTGGTCAAGATCCAGTGCACACAGTGCGGCACGGCCGTCTCGAGAATCCGAGACGTCGGCAACCCGTGGCTCGACGCGGGCATCGTGCCGTTCTCCACGATGGGCTACCGGGACGACCGCGCCTACTGGCGGGACTGGTTCCCCGGCGACCTGATCTCCGAGAGCTTCCCCGGCCAGTTCCGCAACTGGTTCTACTCCCTGCTCACCATGAGCACGGTGCTCGAGGACTCGGAGCCGTTCAAGGCCGTCTTCAGCTACGCGATGATGCGGGACGAGCATGGCGAGGAGATGCACAAGAGCAAGGGCAACGCCATCTGGTTCGAGGACGCCGCAGGGAAGATGGGTGTCGACTCTATGCGGTGGGTGTACAGCAGGCAGCGGCCGGAGGCCAATCTCAACTTCGGCTTCGGCGTCGCCGACGGGGTACGCCGCAGCTTCCTGATACCGCTCTGGAACGTCTACTCGTTCTTCGTGACCTACGCCAACATCGACGGCTACGACCCGCGTACCGCCGCGCCGCCGGTGGAGCAGAGGCCTGAGCTGGACCGGTGGATCATCTCCGAGCTGAACGAGCTGGTGGCCGAAGTCACCGCGGACCTGGAGCGGTACTCGCCTCAGGACGCATGCATACGGGTCGAGAGCTTCGTAGGCTACCTTTCCAACTGGTATGTCCGCCGCAGCCGCCGCCGCTTCTGGAAGAGCGAGGCGGACGACGACAAGCTGGCGGCCCACTCGACCCTGTACGAGTGCCTGGTCACGCTGACCCGGCTGCTGGCGCCGTTCGTGCCGTTCGTGACCGAGGTCATGTACCAGAACCTGGCGCGCCCCGCGAACGGCCCGGTCGAGAGCGTACATCTTGAGTCCTACCCGGTCGCCGACGAGGCGAGGATCGACCACGGCCTGTCGGAGGCAACCCGGCTGGCGATGAGGCTGTCCAGTCTCGGCAGGGCGGCCCGCAGCAAGGCCGGGATCAAGGTACGCCAGCCGCTGGACCGCGCCGTAGTGGCTCTGCGGTCCGAGTCCGAGCGCTCCGCCCTGGAGCGCATCAAGGACCAGGTGCGAGACGAGCTGAACGTCAAGGACGTAGCGGCGATGGAAGACGACGGCGAGATCGTCGGCCTCCACGTCGAGGCCGTCCTCTCGAAGGTCGGCCCGCGATTTGGCGCTAAGACGAGAGACGTGGTGGCTGCCCTTCAGGCAGCGGACTCACGCGAGGTTCACCGGAGGGTCAGTGGCGGGCATCCGGTCGAGGTGGGCGAATTCACGCTTGAGCCGGACGAGGTCTCGGTGGCGCGCACGGATGCCCCGGGCTACGTCTCGGCAACGGAGGCGGAGTACACCGTCGCGGTCACGAAGAAGATCAGCCGCGATCTCGAGCTCGAGGGTCTGGCCCGGGAGCTCGTGCACGTCGTCCAGAACATGAGGCGCTCCGCGGGATTCGACATAGCCGACCACATCGACATGTACGTCACCGGCGACGCGGAGCTGGACGAGCTGCTGGCGGCGCACGGCGACTACGTCCGGCGCGAGACGCTTGCGGACGCGGTCGAGAGAAGGGCGGCGCCCGAGGGAGCGTTCTCCGAGTCGCACAAGGTCAACGGCCGGGAGGCGCTCGTCGGCCTAGTGCGCCGTTAGAGGGGACTCTTTCAGGAACGGTCCGGCGGGCCGGACTGGACGGAATTGAGAGTTGCGCTGCTCACACCCGTCCGAGAGCATGGGTATGGTGTACGTCAGCGTCGTCTCGTCTCCGGCCACCTCAATGCCTCCACGGAATTGCTGAAAAGGGCCTTACGCTCAGGGAACGGGGCTTCCGGCAAGAACCCTCTGCTATCGTGAGGTTCGGATCGCGGCCAATCTACTCTCGCCGATACAGTAGAATGACCGCCTCGTGGGGCACTGCGTGTCGCGATAGAACAGCCTTTATCTCTCTTTCTGTTTTGTCGGGGTATTCCGGGCGGACCTCTATGGTCAGGCGGTTCTTGCTCGAGTCAGCGTTGACGATCCCCGCGCCCGGGATCTTGCGTATCTCATCCAAGATCGTCCCATACCATTCCACCAGTTGAGTCCACGTGTAGGTCCCTTGGACCGCCCGTACTCCCAGGAGACTTTGAAACGACTTTCGGCCCAACTGCTCGATCACGAGTTCTTCTGCCACCTCTTGTGACGGTTCGAGCAGGTAGACACTGGCGATGCCGGACTCCACGTAAAATCCGCCGAAGCCAGGCATAGAAAGCCCTGTGATTGGATCGATGGTCTCGGCTGATATGCATTCAAATCCCCCAAGTCTAGTTAAGGGGCGTTCCTGCACTTCAACAACGACGGCCTCCATAGCTGGCGGAGGTAACCTCTTCTGCAAGATCAGACGCACGCGGTCTACATTGCTTTCGCAGTCCACGCCGACCACGATACGACTGTGCTTCAGATCCCGGCCTGTCATGTTCACCTCTGGGATGTCGAATACCTGGGCATCCCGTACAGCCTTGTCGTATTCCAGGAGCTGCTTCATGGTGTATCGCGCCTTGAGCGGACGGACCTCCCTGATATGCTGCATCCGCCCAAGGCCAAAGTGCTTGGCGGCGGCCGCTTCCGCCGCCGCTTGAGAGGGGTTCACCAGGTATACGTACAGGACACTGTTGTCGTTGGGATCCAGGAACATCCCCGAGAACCCCGCCTCCTCCAGAGGAGGCGGGGTTGGCGTGGGGCTGGGACCTCCCGCAATGGGCGCCGCCAATGGCGTGTCAAGCAGAGAGGGAACCCTCGTGTCAGGCCTCCCACACGCCGTGGTAGCTGAGGCCAGGACGGCTGTCAGCACCACGCATACACGGAGCGAAGTCGACGGCCAGATCATTATCAGCAATTGAAGTCAGGATCGCACGAGTTCCAAGTGTCGTAGAGTCCTAGGTCACGGTAAATGCCGCCGACCGGGCTGATCCAGATCATCGTAGTACCAGTTGCTTACTCCAAAGAGAAAGCCCCCGCCTGAACGACGGGGGCTTTAACTACAGATCGCGTTCGCCTAGCTACCGGAGACGTTGGTCGGGCCAGCAGAGAACCCTTACACCGTCTCTAAAGCATTCCACTCTGTCGAACGTAGGTGCTGGGACTGTGTGTACACTTGTCTTTGGTGCCTCTGGACTGACGATGAAGACCAATTCTCCCGAACAGGGCACTCTCCCCTCTGCTGTCGTAGCACACGTCAGTAGGAGCGGTTATGAACTGCACCACCGGCATTCCGAGGGCTACGACTCCGAACACAACAGCTACAGCGTATCCGATGACCCGTAGACCTACTTCCTTCGATGTCTTGACCAGGAGGACGCCCACGGCTGCGAACACCCCAAACATGACGAACGGAATCAGCATCATCGCGATCAGTTCCCATGTAACCATCAGCTTCTCCTAGGGATCCGTGCTGCCGTCGCCGTACTGGAACAGTTACCGGTGCCTAGCACCATCAGCACCGCGTTGGTCAGCAAGGAACAAGACCTACCCTGTAGATTTGGTGGTGGTACCCTTGCTGACACGCCAAGAAAACCCCCGTCGGAGTGACGGGGGTTCTATGGTGGGGTTGTGGTAGCTTTCCCGTCCACCACATAGATGAACGCTGGTGGGTCTTGGCACTCTACTTCTACTCCATTTCTTGTGCAGACCGTCTCACTGACGATGCTGAAGAACAACAGCGTGGGTATGATGAGAGCCAAGAAAGCTGCGACTACTGAGACGAGGTACCCTGCTACTCGGAGTCCTGGCTCACTGACTCTCCACGCTGTCACAGCGCCGAAAGTAGCGAATAGGGCGAATAGCAGAAATACCCCGCCGATGGCGACGTAGATCATTAGTCGTACTCGCCTGTACCGTATTGGGTCTTGTGGATGTACTCCAAGTAGTAGGAGCACACTTCCAAGGTCGGGCAGTAGCGGAACTCGCCTCTGGCGAAGTCGTCCGCGCTTGTCTCGCCATAGCCGCCGGTCTTGGTTGACCACACGGTGCCCATGAATGTCCAGAATGGCCAGTACGACTGACCACCTGTGTTGAAGATGGTGTCCGCCGTGATGATCGTGCCATTGTAGGAGAACAGCGTCCGGGACCAGTAGCGGTACATCTTCCATCCATTTGGAGCGTAGGCAACGCGATCCCGGGTGTAGTTGTGGCAACCACTATCACTGCTGCCCTAGACGGCCGAGTCCGAACTCACTGTCTCCTCGACCGTCACGTTGCTGGCGGTCTCGATGACTAGAGCCTGTTCTGCCGGCGTCATCTCTGCCAGAGCCGCTTCGGGGTCGGGCGCTGCGAGAATGATAGCCATCAACTCGTCAACGTCCCTTACCTCAGGTGAGGCGCTTACCACCCCGCTAAAGAGAAGCATCGCCGCGCTTATCGTCACGAGTAGAACAATGACTCTTGTCGCTTGCATCGCCTTCCTCCCTTCAGAAATGTTTACGCTGACCATGATAGGGCCTCGATGTGAAATGGCCGTGAAAAACAACCCCGTTTCCATGAAAGAAGCCATGAAAAACTCTGGGTTTCCATGAAAAAACCACCGATTTCCGTGAAAGCTCTTCCAAGGCGATGGCCGTGATAGAATGCCAACCACTCGTATCTCACGATTTGGCGACCAAAGGATGCGGCGGCATGGGCAGGGGACGGCGATTGAAGAGGGAAGATTCGGAAGCGCGAGAGATCGAGAGGCTGCGGGCTCGCGTCGCGAGGCCAGCCGCCGCATCACCGAGAGTTGGGACCTCGACACCGTGCTTCAGAAAGTCGTCGACGGCGCCCGCTCGCTGACCGACGCTCGATATGGCGCAGTCGGGGTGTTCGACGACTCCGGGCGCATACGGGACTTCATCACCTCCGACATCACCAGCGAACAGCGTCGACTGCTGGGAGGTCTGCCCAAGGGGTTGGGACTCCTCGGTTACCTGAATGAGATTCGAGAGCCGCTGCGGCTTACCGACCTCACCCGTCATTCCCAGTCGGTCGGCTTCCCCGAGAACTACCCGCTGAGGAGAACCTTCCTCGGCTCGCCGATCCGCCATCTCGGCGAACCGGTCGGCAACATCTACCTCACGGAGAAGGAAGGCGGCGAGGAGTTCACACTCGAAGACGAAGAGACCCTGGTCATGTTCGCGTCACAGGCCGCAGTCGCGATCGCCAACGCCCAACGATACGGGGCAGAGCGGCGGGCCAGGGATGAGATGGAGACCGAGAGGCGTCGGTTGGCGGCCCTAGTAGAGTCCTCACCGGTCGGTGTCATGGTGGTTGACGCCGGCACGAGGACCTTCGCGTCGGTCAACCAGGAGGCGGAGCGCATCCTGGGCATGTCGCCGGAGCCCGGCTCCACGCTTGTGCGATATCACGAGGTGGCGATCTACCGTCGAACGGACGGCAAGAAGTACGAAAGCCACGAACGTCCGCTGACGAGGGCGCTGGACCGCGGCGAGGTCGTGCGGGCAGAAGAGATATTGTTGAATCGCCCGGACGGTCGGACGGTGACCACTCTCGTCAACGCGACGCCGATCTATTCGGATGGCGGGGAGATAATATCCGCCGTCGCCGTGATCCAGGACATGACGCCGTTGGAGGAGATAGAACGCCTGCGCAATGAGTTCCTAGCCATGGTGAGCCACGAGCTGCGAACGCCCCTGACCACCATCAAGGGTTGCACGGGTATCGTGTTGGGCAGCTCCGATCCGCTCGATATCTCCGAGATGCTCCAGTACTTCCGAATGATAGACGAGCAGTCGGATCATCTGCGTGGCCTCGTCAACAATCTCCTCGACATGACACGGATAGAAGCGGGAGCCCTATCGGTAACTCCGAAGCCCACGGATGTGAAATCCCTGGTTGACGAAGCAAGAGCCACGTTCCTCCGCCGCGGGGCCCGGAATACCGTTGAGGTGGACCTCGACCCGAACCTGCCGCTCATCGCGGCGGATAGGCGGCGCCTGACTCAGGTGATGGACAATCTGCTGTCCAACGCGTCCAAGTACTCGCCGGACCTCTCCACGATCAGGGTGACCGGATCACGGGATGGACTCCACGTGGCAGTCTCAGTATCAGATGAAGGGAGTGGAATACCTTCCGAACAACTGACTGTGCTGTTCAAGAAGTTCTCTCGGGTAGACGACGGCGGCCGCGAAAGGAAGGTTGCAGGCGAGGGTCTGGGTCTTGCGATCTGCAAGGGGATAGTCGAGGCGCATGGAGGACGTATCTGGGCCGAGAGTGGAGTGGAGGGAAAAGGCACGCGGATCACGTTTACGATTCCCGAGGCCGCCTACGCTGCTCAGGTATCCTCCGGCGATGCTGTGGTCGCTGCTCCGAGTGATCAAGTTCGGTTACTTGCGGTAGACGACGAACCTCAAGTGCTGTGGCTCCTCCAGAACATCCTCTCTGAACAAGGATACAAGCTGTCCGGGACCGGCAACCCGGACGAGATGATGCGCTTGTTGGGGACGGAGCAGCCCCACCTTGTCTTGTTGGACTTGATGCTGCCCGGTACCAGCGGGTTCGAGTTGATGGGCCGCATCCGGGAAGTGTCAGAAGCGCCGATCATCTTCCTGTCCGCGAACGACCAGGAGGAGAACGTAGTGAAGGCCCTCAAGATGGGAGCCGACGACTACATTGTCAAACCGTTCTCTTCGACTGAATTGCTGGCGAGAGTCGCATCATTCCTGCGGAAGCGGAGAGGGGCCGGTACGACCATGCCGCGCCAGCCCTTCAAATTGGGCGACCTAGCTATCGACTCTACCGACCGCAGCGTGACGGTATCCGGGCGTCCGGTTCAGTTGTCCGCAACTTATACCATTTCAGGCTAATGAGGCCGCATAGTGTGCTGGAAGACTTCGCGTTGAGTGTTTGATCCAGTTCCACGCTGTTAACGAGCGTACGCGACCAGGATCATACTCCAACTCACGCAGGTAGGAATCAACCGCCTCCATCTTCTCTTCCACACTCTCGTACACCCTCCCCTCCACCCAGCGACGGACCTCCTGGAACACACGCTCAGCAGGATTGAGCTCTGGACTGTAGGGCGGCTGGACTATCGTCGGCAGTCCTACGCCCTCGACCAGCCCGGCGCGGTGACCGCGAGCTCCATCCCACACCAGCGCTGCGATGTCCGAGTGATGCTTCAGGCCATTGACCGCTGCTGCTATCGACTCGGACTTCATTGAGTCGATCCAACTCCACTGTAGCCTGCCCCTCCGAACGTCCACTACCAGGAACAGGTACGTCCACCGGTACACCATCTGCACCCTCTGCACCACCTTCACTCCACGACGCCCCCATACTCTGCGAACCATCCCCCTCAGACCCACTCGCATCTCGTCGGCAAAGCCAAAGGCCGTCTCTGATGTCACCCCCACTCTGGTAAGGCTGTCTGCGAGGCCCCCTTTTTCCACGACTCCTGTGCTGCCAGATCCGCTTTCTCATGGCGGCCCCTCGGAACCTTCGGTGAACATCCCAACCGGGACAGCAGGCTGTAGACGCTGCCCGGTTTGTAACTCACACCGTACTCAGACTCTATCCAGTCCCTGATCTCTCCCGCCGTCCTGAAACGTCCGATCGACACCTCCTCGGTCAACTCCCGCTCTTGCTCCGCGCTCAGAAACCGGGGTTGACCTCTCCCCCCCATCTTGTGGGCACTCACTTCCCCCATACCGCCCTCTCTATACCAGCCCACCCACTGCTGGACCGTGCGCTGATGAACCCCTACCGCCCTTGCCGCCTCACCGAGTTGCCACCCCGAACGCACCAGCCACAGTCCGTGTAGCCGAGTCCGCAGGGTGATATCCTGTTCCCCATGGTAGGCTGACTTCAGCGCCTCCGGACTATCCTCTGCCCGCCAATCTATTCGAAGCGGTCGTCCGATCATCTCATGCCCTCCACCTGTCTGGTAGACTCAGCATGGATGAACCAATTGGAACATCTCTAGCCGCTTTCCGGCCTAGTTACGCTCAATTGGTATAAGTATAAGCTTCTCTTCGAGCTTTCGAACAGCGCAGGTCGAGTGTTGACCCGCGACCAGATCTTGCAGAGGGTCTGGGGTACAGGCTACTCAGGGCAGGGCGAGTTGCTCCGGGCTACCGTAAAGAACCTGCGCCGGAAGTTGGGAGACCACGCCAGCGATCCAAGGTACATCTTCACCGAGCCCCGCGTAGGCTACCGCATGGCGAAGGGACAGGAACCAGGACAGACGGAGCCGTGATAGTCGAGCCTGTCGTCTCCCCGCTCATGGCAGACTGGTCCCAATTACAGCTCCGGAACGAACCCCAATGTGAAGGTTCTCGATTTTCTCAAGTCTGGTGGGCCAAGGCGTACCGATTTGCGAACTTTTCGGTGGGAGGTCGCCCTTTAGGGGTTAGGAGCAACGTGAGGTCATACATCACCTACGCAATCGACACCGCGAAGCTACAGTGGGGACCCTCCCCATTCGCGAGTCTCGACGCCAGACGATGGCCTTGCTTCGATGCCCAATCGTTGTTTGATCGCTTCTGCGAGCTCGTATCCCTTACCCTTTCGGGTGTTGTCAGTCACAACAAATCTAGCGTTGGTGGCCCTTACGTATTCTAGCGTACCCTCAAAGTCAGCGTGATTCGACATGGCCACTCCATACGCTCGTTCAGAATACTCTACAACCCGCATGTCGGGTCGGGTGAAATAGGCGCTGAGCACCACCTTTGAGCCTGAGCCCAAGTCCACGGGGGTTTGGTCGCCAGTACCATACACTCTTACATAGTGGCCATCTCTAACCAACAGGCTCGCTTCGTCAGAAGGATGAACGATCAACGGTTGGATGGTGTATCCGAAGTCCCTATACACAGCGACCTCTCGCGAGAGTCTGCGGCTACCAATCACCGAGCAACCGATTTCGTCGTTGATGATCTGAAGCGCACGCTGCAGCGTGCCTCGGTGTGCTTTGATGTGAACAGGACCGCTAGCGGTCAATCGAAGAACCAACTGCGCGAATCGCTCTTCGCACTCGCCTTGAGAAAACTCCCTAACACTATGTGGAGAACCGTATGTGCTGTCCACGACTAATGCGTCCACTTGAATGACGTCATCCAACGGCCATTGGAAGTCTCCTGAGTAGCCAAGACGCAGCCCGTTGTCGAGCTCCGCAATGACTTGTACGGAACCGAGCATGTGACCGCTCGGTATCAACGAGACCTCTGAGTTGCCTACCCTGTATCGCTCGAAGGGCCTTAGCACTCTGACGTTAGAGCGGTACGGTAGATCAGCGTCGTATTCCGCCACCAATAGGCCCAAAATTCCTTCACTTGTGATGACCTCTTGACACCCCTTGCCTCCCGGCGAACCCCCCCGTCGCCGCTGTCATGACCGCCAGCACGGCGCCACCGCCGCTTTAGGCGGTATTCCGGTATTCGTACTTGGTGTTCTTCTCCACATAGTTGTCGTAGTGGGTCGTTGGCCGGAATGTTCCAGGCACCAACCGGCCGTTCCTCTCGATGGTGTAGTAACCCGATTTGCTCACCTCATCCCACTGAAGTATGACCCGGCCTTGGCCTTGGATGTAGAACGCCGTGGCCTGATAATCACCAGACTCGGACTCCTGCTCCGCTCCTCCTGCATCGGATTCTTCTTCGGTCGGGGCCGGAGCGGTGCCGGCTGTGGTGGCAACCGCCGCATCAGACCAGGGGCCCCAACCCTCTGTGTTGCTGGCGCGCACCCGCACCGTGTAGGAAGTCCCCTTCGTTACGCTCTGTCCGCTCCGGTCCACCACATTGTAGCCGGTCCCGGTGGGCGTGGGCTTCACGTCAGCGTAAGCGGAGTCTTCCGCCGAGGTCAACTTGTACTGGATGCCGTAGCCGGTAATGGCCGAAGAACCGGCCGCCGGCGCCGTCCAGGTGACCCGGAAGGAGGTTTGCTCCACGTTGATAATCTCCGGAGCCGCCGGTTGGCCCGGCGGCGTGTTCGCCACATCCGTAACCGTGATGGTCACCGCGATGCTGGCCGACAGCCCGCCCCCGTCGGTGGCCGTTACGGTCACCGAGTAGGGGAAACCTTACCCTCGTAGTCCAACGCGCCCTGGGTCTGCAGCTGCCCGGTGGCCGAGTCGACGGCGAAGTGGCCATCGTCCGCCGTCGTACCCAAAGTGTAGGTGAGGGTGTCCCCGCCGTCCGGGTCGGCGGCCGTTACCGGGCTGCCGATGTCCGTGTTGGCGGCGGCGTTCGCCGCCACGCTGACCGTCGCGGTGGTGGCGGCGAAGGCTGGGGCCTAGTTGGCCGGCACCGGAGCCGCGCCGGCTGTGGTAGCAACGGCCGCATCAGACCAGGGGCTCCAACCCGCTGCGTTACTGGCGCGCACCCGCACCGCGTAGGAAGTCCCCTCCGCTACGGTCTGCCCACTCCGGTTCACCAGGTTGTAGCCGGTCCCAGTCCCGGTGGGCGTCGGCTTCACGTCTGCGTAAGCCGAGTCTTCCGCCGAGGCCAGCTTGTACTGGATGCCGTAGCCGGTAATGGCCGAAGAACCTTCCGCCGGCGCCGTCCAGGTGATCCGGAAGGAGGTTTCCTTCACGTTGATAATCTCCGGCGCGGCCGGTTGGCCCGGCGGCGTGTCCGCCACATCCGTAACGGTGATGCTCACCGCGATGCTGGCCGACAGCCCGCCGCCCTCGGTGGCGGTTACCGTCACCGAGTAGGAACTCTTACCCTCGTAGTCTAGGGCGCCCTGGGTCTGCAACTGGCCGCTGGCCGAGTCTATGGCGAAGTGGTCGTCGTCCGCCGTCGTACCCAAAGTGTAGGTGAGGGTGTCCCCGCCGTCCGGGTCGGCGGCCGTTACCGGGCTGCCGATGTCCGTGTTGGCGGCGGCCTTCGCCGCCACGCTGACCGTCGCGGTGGTGGCGGCGAAGGCTGGGGCCTAGTTGGCCGGCACCGGAGCCGCGCCGGCTGTGGTAGCAACGGCCGCATCAGACCAGGGGCTCCAACCCGCTGCGTTACTGGCGCGCACCCGCACCGCGTAGGAAGTCCCCTCCGCTACGGTCTGCCCACTCCGGTTCACCAGGTTGTAGCCGGTCCCAGTCCCGGTGGGCGCGGGCTTCACGTCGGCGTAAGCGGAGTCTGCCGCCCCGGTCAGCTTGTATTGGATCCCGTAGCCGGTAATGGTCGAAGAACCGGCTGCCGGCGCGGCCCAGGTGACCCGGAAGGAGGTTTCCTTCACGTTGATAATCTCCGGCGCGGCCGGTTGGCCCGGCGGCGTGTCCGCCACATCCGTAACGGTGATGCTCACCGCGATGCTGGCCGACAGCCCGCCGCCGTCGGTGGCGGTTACCGTCACCGAGTAGGAACTCTTACCCTCGTAGTCTAGGGCGCCCTGGGTCTGCAACTGGCCGCTGGCCGAGTCTATGGCGAAGTGGTCGTCGTCCGCCGTCGTACCCAAAGTGTAGGTGAGGGTGTCCCCGCCGTCCGGGTCGGTGGCCGTTACCGGGACACCGATGTCCGTCCCGGCGGCGGTATTCTCGGCCACGCTGACCGTTGCGGTGGCGGCGGCGAAGACCGGGGCCTGGTTGGCCGGGGCCGGCGCGGCGCCGGCTGTAGTGGCAACGGCCGGGTCAGACCAGGGGCCCCAGCCCTCTGCGTTACTGGCACGCACCCGCACCGCGTAGGAAGTCCCCTTGGCTACGCTCTGCCCACTCCGGTTCACCAAATTGTAGCCGGTGACGGTCCCGGTGGGCGTGGGCTGCACGCCAGCGTAAGCCGAGTCTTCCGCTCCGCCCAGCTTGTATTGGATGCCGTAGCCGGTAATGGTCGAAGAACCGGCTGCCGGCGCGGTCCAGGTGACCCGGAAGGAGGTTTGCACCACGTTGATAATCTCCGGCGCGGCCGGTTGGCCCGGCGGCGTACCCACCGACCGAGTGGACCTGGACGCCGACCGTGCTTGGCTACCGAACTCGGCCACTGTCTCTATGCCGTCGCCGTCCCAGTCCGCCTTCAGGGCCGGGTACTGGCTGGCCGAGCCCAGGTCCCAAGCCATTTCGCTGCCAGCCCGGTCGAGGAGGTCGGTGTAATCATCCCACTGCTGGTAGATTCCGGTGAAGGTTATGGTCCCCTGTAACTCAGCAGTAGTTGCCCCCACGCCACCCGGGGGGCTGGATCCCTGACCGCTGGTTTCGGTGTTCCAGTAGCTCTGGGAGACAGTGGGGGGTACGGGATCCTCCCAACCTGGCTGTAAAGCGCTTTTGCCGATCAGGCCGCCCGGTTTGTACCAAGCCGGCAGGGAGCCGGTGGAGTAGCTGTTTATGATTGTCCACTGGTTCACACCCACTAAACCGCCCGCGGCGCTACCAGACTCAACATTACCTGTAGCGTAAGTGTTCTTGATGAAGCCACCGTTGAAGCCTGCCAGTCCGCCCGCATCGCCTTGTGGACTTTGCACATCGCCGGTAGCATAGCTGGCCAGGATTCTCGATCCACGATTGTTGCTACCTACCAGCCCACCAGCCTCGCCCCTACGTGCATAGACATCGGCCGAAGAATAGCTGTCTTCCACGACACCGGCGATGTTGTTGTGGCCTACCAGCCCGCCCACGCTGTTACGCGACAGAGTTGCGCCGGACACCCGGCCTGTGGAATAGCAGGCGGTGATGATGCCGGTAGCGTTGGTTCCGACCAACGCCCCGGTCATGTTGTCTCCGCCCGTCACGTCGACGTTAATCAGACCGAGCCTGCGGATTGACACCCGTCGGTTAGTAGCGGTTTCGAGAGCGTCGGGGCTGTAATCCGCGCCAATATAGCCGAACAGTCCGTTGTGATTACTCCCCAGGGACGCGCCGGGAACGCGCCGGTCAATGAACAGGTTGGGGATAGTGTGCCTGTTGCCTTCCATGATGGCAGTGAATGGGTTGGCGCCCGTACCGATGGGATCCCAGCCCTTGCCGGCGTTCCAGTAGGTGTCGATAGAGTTGGCGTCCTCGCTGCCGTCAGTGTCGAGGTTCAAGTTTTCGATCAATTCATAGCCGATGCAGTTGGGCGTGTTGGGGTTGTCATCGGTGTCGGGACAGCCCATATCAGCCCTGGCGTTGGGGAAGGCAGCAGCATAGCTGGCCTGGTTGGCGCTGACATCCACAGCGCCGTCGCCGTTCAGGTCCCAGCGGATGGCGTTCAGCTTGGCGAGAGTGTCCACATCGATGAGCCCGTCATTATCACTGTCGTAGTCGGTTCCGCCGTTGAGGTCGGTGGCCCTGACGGTGATCTTGGCGGTATCGTCGAAGGCGGTGTCGCGGTCACCATTGGCGTCCCGGCCGTCCCGCACCTTGACCTTGAGGGAGTATAAGGTGGTGCGCGTGGCGGGGTCGTGGGAGGCTCGGGCCTTCCGGATGGGGGTGGCCTTGAAGGCCAAGGCGCCGCTGGCGCTGTCGAGGGTGAAGTAGTCGTGGTCCCCGGTAGCCTCCAGGGCGTAGAACAGGATCTCCCCGGCGTCCGGGTCCTCGGCGTCCAACTTCCCTACCTCGGTGACGCCCTCGGCGATGCTGAACTCGGCGGCGGGGAAGACCGGGGCCTCGTTGACGTCGGTTACGTTGACCGTCACCTCGATGCTGGCGTCGGCCGCCGGGGTCGCCTCGACTGAGCCGTCGGCGTCCCTGCCGTCGGAGGCGTTCACCGTCAGCTTATAGGACCTCCTGGTCTCGTAGTCCAGGGCCCCCTTGGTCTGCAGCTGGCCCGTGGCCGGGTCGATGGCGAAGTGGCCGTCGTCCTCCGTCGCGCCCAGGCTGTAGCTCAGCGTGGCCCCCGCGTCCGGGTCCTGGGCCCTGACCGGGGCGCCGATGTTCGCCTTGGCGGCGGTGTTCTCCGCCACGCTCCGGGTGGTGGTGGCGGCCGGGAAGACCGGGGGTTCGTTCACGTCGGTTACGCTGACATCCACGTCGGCGCTGTCGTCGAAGCCGATGTCGTCGTCGCCGTCGGCGTTCCGGCTGTCCCGCACCTTGACCCTCAGTCTGTAGGCCGCCTTCTCCTCCCGGTTGGCGGGCTCCTTCAGGGCCAGGACCCCGCCGCTGCTCAGGGTGAACTCGTCGTGATCCCCGGTGGTGGTGTCCAGTTCGTAGAACAGGGTGTCGTCGTCGGCGTCTTCGTCCCTGGCCGCCAGGGTCCCCACGCTGGTGACGCCCTCCAGGATGCTGAACTCGACGTCGGCCAGCACCGGGGGTTCGTTCAGGTCGGTGACCGTGACCTCCACCGCCGCGCTGGCGCTGTTGCCGGCGCCGTCGGTGGCGATCACCGTCAGGTTGTGGGTCCCCTTGCGCTCGTGGTCCAGGGCCGCCTTCGTCTGCAGCTGCCCGCTGGACGAGCCGACGGCGAAGTTGGCCCCGTCCGTTCCCCCAAGGGTGTAGGTCAGCGTGGCCCCCGCGTCCGGGTCGGCGGCGGTGATCGGGTCGCCGATGTCGGTCCCGGGCGCCGTGTTCTCCGCCACGCTCCGGGTGGTGGTGGCGGCGGGGAAGACCGGGGCCTCGTTGACGTCGGTTACGTTGACCGTCACCTCGATGCTGGCGTCGACCGCCGGGGTCGCCTCGACTGAGCCGTCGGCGTCCCTGCCGTCGGAGGCGTTCACCGTCAGCTTATAGGACCTCTTGGCCTCGTAGTCCAGGGCCCCCTTGGTCTGCAGCTGGCCCGTGGCCGGGTCGATGGCGAAGTGGCCGTCGTCCTCCGTCGCGCCCAGGCTGTAGCTCAGCGTGGCCCCCGCGTCCGGGTCCTGGGCCCTGACCGGGGCGCCGATGTTCGCCTTGGCGGCGGTGTTCTCCGCCACGCTCCGGGTGGTGGTGGCGGCCGGGAAGACCGGGGGTTCGTTCACGTCGGTTACGCTGACATCCACGTCGGCGCTGTCGTCGAAGCCGGTGTCGTCGTCGCCGTCGGCGTTCCGGCTGTCCCGCACCTTGACCCTCAGTCTGTAGGCCGCCTTCTCCTCCCGGTTGGCGGGCTCCTTCAGGGCCAGGACCCCGCCGCTGCTCAGGGTGAACTCGTCGTGATCCCCGGTGGTGGTGTCCAGTTCGTAGAACAGGGTGTCGTCGTCGGCGTCTTCGTCCCTGGCCGCCAGGGTCCCCACGCTGGTGACGCCCTCCAGGATGCTGAACTCGACGTCGGCCAGCACCGGGGGTTCGTTCAGGTCGGTGACCGTGACCTCCACCGCCGCGCTGGCGCTGTTGCCGGCGCCGTCGGTGGCGATCACCGTCAGGTTGTGGGTCCCCTTGCGCTCGTGGTCCAGGGCCGCCTTCGTCTGCAGCTGCCCGCTGGACGAGCCGACGGCGAAGTTGGCCCCGTCCGTTCCCCCCAGGGTGTAGGTCAGCGTGGCCCCCGCGTCCGGGTCGGCGGCGGTGATCGGGTCGCCGATGTCGGTCCCGGGCGCCGTGTTCTCCGCCACGCTCCGGGTGGTGGTGGCGGCGGGGAAGACCGGGGCCTCGTCCACGTCGGTTACGTTGACCGTCACCTCGATGCTGGCGTCGACCGCCGGGGTCGCCTCGACTGAGCCGTCGGCGTCCCTGCCGTCGGCGGCGTTCACCGTCAGCTTATAGGACCTCTTGGTCTCGTAGTCCAGGGCCCCCTTGGTCTGCAGCTGGCCCGTGGCCGGGTCGATGGCGAAGTGGCCGTCGTCCTCCGTCGCGCCCAGGCTGTAGCTCAGCGTGGCCCCCGCGTCCGGGTCGGCGGCCCTGACCGGGGCGCCGATGTTCGCCTTGGCGGCGGTGTTCTCCGCCACGCTCCGGGTGGTGGTGGCGGCCGGGAAGACCGGGGGTTCGTTCACGTCGGTTACGCTGACGTCCACGTCGGCGCTGTCGTCGAAGCCGGTGTCGTCGTCGCCGTCGTCGTTCCGGCTGTCCCGCACCTTGACCCTCAGTCTGTAGGCCGCCTTCTCCTCCCGGTTGGCGGGCTCCTTCAGGGCCAGGACCCCGCCGCTGCTCAGGGTGAACTCGTCGTGATCCCCGGTGGTGGTGTCCAGTTCGTAGAACAGGGTGTCGTCGTCGGCGTCTTCGTCCCTGGCCGCCAGGGTCCCCACGCTGGTGACGCCCTCCAGGATGCTGAACTCGACGTCGGCCAGCACCGGGGGTTCGTTCAGGTCGGTGACCGTGACCTCCACCGCCGCGCTGGCGCTGTTGCCGGCGCCGTCGGTGGCGATCACCGTCAGGTTGTGGGTCCCCTTGCGCTCGTGGTCCAGGGCCGCCTTCGTCTGCAGCTGCCCGCTGGACGAGCCGACGGCGAAGTTGGCCCCGTCCGTTCCCCCAAGGGTGTAGGTCAGCGTGGCCCCCGCGTCCGGGTCGGCGGCGGTGATCGGGTCGCCGATGTCGGTCCCGGGCGCCGTGTTCTCCGCCACGCTCCGGGTGGTGGTGGCGGCGGGGAAGACCGGGGCCTCGTCCACGTCGGTTACGTTGACCGTCACCTCGATGCTGGCGTCGACCGCCGGGGTCGCCTCGACTGAGCCGTCGGCGTCCCTGCCGTCGGCGGCGTTCACCGTCAGCTTATAGGACCTCTTGGTCTCGTAGTCCAGGGCCCCCTTGGTCTTCAGCTGGCCCGTGGCCGGGTCGATGGCGAAGTGGCCGTCGTCCTCCGTCGCGCCCAGGCTGTAGCTCAGCGTGGCCCCCGCGTCCGGGTCGGCGGCCCTGACCGGGGCGCCGATGTTCGCCTTGGCGGCGGTGTTCTCCGCCACGCTCCGGGTGGTGGTGGCGGCGGGGAAGACAGGGGGTTCGTTGGGGCGTTGGATGCCGAACTCCTGCCAGGTGGGCGCTGTGTCATCGTCAAAGTCCGCGTTGAGCACCGGGTACTCGGCATCGCTGCCGAAGTCCCATGGGTTGTCCCCGAGGGGAATGTCTTGGCCAGTGTCATCGCCCCAGATTAAGTCAACGTCCCATTCAGAGTGGAGGCCCTCGTACTTGGTGGACTTCTGCAACTGCTCGGTGGTCAGCCCTCTGCCGCCGGCGCTTGTCTTCAGCCCGGAGGTTTCGGTATCCCAGTAGCTACTCACGATCTGGCTGCCGAGGCCCGGCGCTTGTATGCCCACCAGCCCGCCGACATCTCTGACGCCGGTCACCGCGCCCCTGGAGTAGCTCACCGTGATGGAACCGGGCTTGCCAGCGCTGTCCCCATTTTGGCCCACTAGCCCCCCGACGTTGTTATTGCCGGATACCGCGCCGGTGGCATAGCTGGCCAGCACGGTGCCTTCGTTGAGGGCGACCAGCCCGCCAGCCCTTCCCAGGGACCCGGTGGCCTCCACTGCGGCCTGAGAATAGGACACCTCAATATGCCCCTTGTTGCGACCCGCCAGGCCACCGACGTAACTGGAGCCGCTGACCGAGACGCCAGCAGAGTCCATGAAGCCCTTGGAGATGCCGACGTAGCTGGCTTCGATGATGCCGGAGTTTTCGGCCACCAGTCCGCCCACAGTGGTGCCGATGCCGGTTACGGAACCGGCTACGTAGCTGCGCCGAATCGTTCCACCAAGGATTTGCCCGGCCAACCCGCCGACATAAGAATTTCCAGTTACGTCGACGTTATCCAGCCCCAGATGTTGGATGACGCTGCCGGTATCGTCTTCCAGCCCCAAGGAGCCGAACAGCCCCAGATAGTATTCCGCCGGCCGGTTGATGAACAGGTTGGATATGACGTGGCGGTTGCCCTCGAACTCGCCGCTGTACGTGTCCACTTCAAGAGCGACAGCGCCTCCTACGCGGTACTCCCTGGTAACTCCCAGAATGGGCTTCCAGCCCTTGCCGTCGTTCCAGTAGGCGTCGCCGGAGCTGGGCCCCTCGGTGCTGTCGGTGTCGAAGTCCAGGTCGGCCTCCAGTTCGTAGCCGGTGCAGCCGCTGTCGGGGCAGCCCATGTTGGGGAGGGGCTTGGGGAAGGCGGCGTAATAGCTGGTGGCGTCAACGTGGAGGGGAGTTCCCTTACCCTCCCAGTCCCAGCGGACGGCGTCAAGCTGGGACAGAGTGGTGATTTCAATTAGGTGGTCATTATCGGCGTCGTAATCCACCGAATCTACGGACCCTTCGTCCACGTCGGTTACGTTGATCGTTACTCGGACAGTGATCTTCTGCTGGTCGGAGGCGGTGGCGGTCAGGAGTACGATGTAGGAACTTTTGGTCTCGTAGTCCAGGGCGAGCTTGGTCTTCAACTGGCCGTTTTTAGGGTTTATCTCAAAAAACGCGGCATCCCCCGTATTGGAGGGCGGAGAGTCAACTCCTTCCAAACCGTAGGTGGGCGCCGGACCGTTCAGGGCGATAGCGGTCACCGGCTTACCGATGGCCAGGCCAGCCCCGGAGTTCTCTGCCACATTGCGCTGGACGTTGGGTCCCTCGAGGAAGATGGGTGAACCGGCGGGTCTTTGATCGCCGAACTCCTCCCAGGTGGCTTTGCCGTCGTTGTCGAAGTCCACCTTAAGAACCGGGTAGTTGAACTCCGAGCCGAAGTCCCATGGGTCGTCCACGTCAGTGGCGAGGTCGTTGTCCTCGTCGGCGTTGTCCCAGTCGATGTTCCAGTCGGCGTAAATGTCCGAGCCGGTCCCATACTCGGTGGGGCTTCTCAGTTCGGCGGTGGTCTTGCCCACACCGTCGGCGGCGCTGACCGTCTGCCTGGAGGTTTCCGTGTTCCAATAGCTGTTGGTGACAGTGCCGCTTCGATCCCATCCCACCAACCCGCCATATGGCTGCGGGGCGCTTACCTTGCCGGTGGAGTAGCTGCCGGTAACGCTGCCGTCAGCCAGCATACCCACCAGCCCGCCAGCCATGTAGGTGCCGGTCACATCACCGGTGGAGTAAGAGGCCGTTATGCGGCCGCGGTAATTGGCGCCCGCCAAGCCGCCGACATAGCTATTCCGGCTGGGGTCGTTGAGCGCGTTGGCTTGAGAATAGCTGGCGTGGATGGAGCCTGTGTTATAGCCCACCAGTCCGCCCAGGTCTCTGGAACTGCTGACGGAGCCGGAACTGTAGCTGACCTCGATGATACCGGCGTTATAGCCCGCCAGTCCGCCCACGATGGAGTCGCCCTCAATGTCCCCGGCAACTCCGATGCGCTGAACCATGCCGCTATTCCTAACGAATCCGACCAGTCCGCCCACTCGGTTCTTCCCGGTTACCTGTACGCCCTCCAGCTTCAGTCCGTAAACTCTACCGCCGATAACGCCGAACAGTCCCTGATAGTCCTCAGTGGGCCGTTGGATGTGCAGGTTGGAAATGGTGTATTGATTGCCTGCGAAGACGCCGGTGTACGGATGGTAGAGGCCGCCGATGGACTGCCAGCCTTTGCCGGCGTTCCAGTAGTCATCGCCGGAGCTGGGCCCCTCGGTGCTGTCGGTGTCGAAGTCCAGGTTCGCCACCAGCTCATATCCCTTGCAGCCGCTGTCGGGGCAGCCCATGTTGGGCTTGGGCCTGGGGAAGCCCCTGAAATAGGCAGCGGCGTCGGCCCGCGCCGGGATTCCGTCGCTGTCCAGGTCGTGGCGGATGGCGTCTAAGTGGGCCAGGGTGGTGATATCGATGAAGCCATTATCATCGGCGTCATAGTCCACCGACACCCCGGACCCTTCGTCCACGTCGGTTACGTTGATGGTCACCTCAATGCTGTCGGTCTCCCCGGCGGTGTCGGTGGCGGTCAGGTCTATGGTGTAGGAACTTTTGGTCTCGTAGTCCAGGTTGAGCTTGGTCCTCAGCTGTCCGGTGGCGGGGTCCACTGTAAAATAATGGTGGTCGCCGCTGCTCATGGTTTCCAGGTGGTAGACCATCTCCCGGCTCCCGCCGTCGCGGTCGGTGGCGACCAGGGGACGGCCGAGGGCCACGCCGGGCAGGGCGTCCTCCGCCACGGTGCGTTTGGCGGAATCCCCGGCCCTGAAGATCGGCGGCATGATGCGATCCTGACTGCCGAACTCCTGCCAAGTGGCCCGGCCGTCGTCGTTGTAGTCCGCCTTCAGCAACGGGTAATGGCTGTCCAACCCGAAGTCCCACGGGGCATCGCCGTCGCCATCGCCGTTCAGGTCCAGGTTCCAAGCGGCGTAGATACCCCTGTAGCCTGTGAGCCCTTTCAGCTCGGCGGATGTCTTGCTTAATCGGGCGGGGACATTCGTCCCATGACCGGCTCCTGCCACTGCTGAGGAGGTTTGAACGTCCCAGTAGCTGTTGACGAAGCCGCCGCCTGCCATCCAACCCACCAGCCCGCCCGCAAATCTGCCAGCCACTCTCACAGTGGTGTAGCTGGCTGCGACACTGCCAAGGTTATAGCCCACCAACCCGCCAGCGGCAATGTCGGCGCTCGCTTTCCCGGTGGCGTAGCTGGCTCTTATAGAGCCACGATGGTCTCCAACGAGACCGCCAGCCCATCCTCTAACCCCCAGCAGCGTGGTGGCGGCGATGTCTTTGGCGGTCACCTCGACTTGGGCGTAGCTGGCCTGGACCGTCCCATAGTTCAAGCCAATCAGCCCCCCGGCGACGGCTCCGGTCACCGAGCCGGCAAAATAGCTGGCCGTGACGGTGCTGCCCAGCATATTGCTGCCCACCAGGCCACCGGCTGAGGCTTCTCCGCCGTTGACGGAGCCAGTAGCGTAACTGCTCCGAATCGAACTGGACGCCCTAGTTCGTCCAGTCAGGGCGCCGGTGCTGGCGCCGCCGGTTATGTCCACATTCTCCAGCCCCAAGTTGCGAACCGCCCCCTGGATATCTCCGAACAGGCCTTGGAAGCCGTCGGCAGCGTCGGGACGATTGATGAATAGATTGGAAATAACGTGCCTGTTGCCCTCGAAGACGCTGGTGTACGGGCCGGAATTGTCGCCGATGGACTGCCAGCCCTTGCCGCCGTTCCAGTAGGCGTCGCCGGAGCTGGGCCCCTCGGTGCTGTCGGTGTCGAAGTCCAGGTTGCCCATCAACTCGTATCCCTTGCAGCCGCTGTCGGGGCAGCCCATGTTGAGGGCGGGCCTGGGGAAGCCGGCGTAATAGCTGGCAGCGTCGGCGGAGAGAGGAGCTCCCTGACCCTTCCGGTCCCAGCGGACGGCGTTCAGATGGGACAGAGTGGTGATATCAATTAGGCCGTCATCATCGGAGTCATAGTCCACCGAATTCCCGGAGCCTCCGTCCACGTCTTTTACATGGATGTATACCACGATGGAGGTCCGATTGTTGTCTATGTCGGTGGCGATTACGCGCATGTCATGAGAACGCCGGCTCTCGTAGTCCAGAGTGCGTAGGGTCTTGATCTGGCCGCTGTCAGGGTCTATCTCAAAAAATGCATAGTCCCTCGCAAAGACGGGGTGAGGGCCTATTGTTTCCAGACTGTAGGTGGGCGCCGGACCGTCCGGGTCGAAGGCGGTCACCGGATTACCAATCTCCAGACCGGCCCCGGCGTTCTCTGCCACGCTGCGTCGCACGGGAGATTCCGCGTGGAAGACGGGCGGGCGCACGGGGCGCTGTTGGCCGAATTCCTGCCAGGTGGCCCGTTTGTCCCCATCGAATTTCACCTTCAGCGCCGGGTATTCGTCGTTGGCCCCGAAGTCCCACGGGTCGTCCGGACCAGTGGAGTATTGGCCGTCCTCATCTTCGTTGTCCCAGTCGATGTTCCAGGCGGAGTATTGAGCCGGGAAGCTGCCGTATGCGGTGGGGCTTCTCAGTTGGGCGGTGGTTCTTCCTTGCCCACCGAGTGTACCGGCCACCTCGCCGGCGCTGCTCGTCTGAGTGGAGGATTCGGTGTTCCAGTAAGTGCTGACGTGGACACTGCTGTTGGCTTCCGCCTTCCCCACCAGCCCGCCAACATCGACATTCCCCAGGCTGGTCACCCTGCCGGTGGAATAGCCGGTTAGTATGGAGCCTGCATTTACGCCCACCAGCCCGCCAATGCCAACTGGGTTGGCTGTCTGGCCGGTGGTCACCTGGCCGGTGGCGTAGCTGGCTAGAATTGTGGCTCCGGCATCATTTCTGCCCACCAATCCGCCGATGGATGCTGTACCGATTACGCGGGCCTGGGAGTAGCTGACCCTGATGAAGCCTTTGTTTACGCCCACCAGTCCGCCGATAGTGCTGTCGCCGGTTATGCTGCCGGTGGCGTAGCTGGCCTGGATGTCGCCTTCATTGTAGGCCGCCAGTCCTCCGACTCCGCCGAGGACGGCCGAGAGGGAGGCGTCGCTGACGGAACTGCGCTTGATCGAACTTCCGGCTGTGGCGGATCCCGTGATTCCGCCAACTGCAAACTTAGCGTGTATTGTGACGTTCTTCAGCCTGAGGTTGCGAACCTCACCACCGATTGCGGCGAACAGGCCCGCGTAATTCTTGTCAGGGCGAGAGATGTACAGGGTGGATATGGAGTGGCGGTTGCCCTCGAAGGCGCCGCTGTACGGCACATCCTTGCTGCCGATGGGCGCCCAGCCCAGGCCGCCGTTCCAGAAGGTGGCGTCCGCGCCGGTAATCGTATTGTCGTTGTTCTCATCGAAATCCAGGTTTCCAATCAGTTCGTAGCCTATGCAGCCGCTGTCGGGGCAGCCCATGTTGGCGGCGGGCCTGGGGAAGGCGGCGTAATACTTGGCGGCGTTGGCGCGGGGAGGCTCTCCCCTCCCCTCGCGGTCCCAGCGGACGGCGTTCAGCTGGGACAGCGTGGTGATATCAATTAGGCGGTCATTATCGAGGTCGTAATCCACCGAATTTCCGGAGCCTTCGTCCACGTTTCTTACATTGACGATTACCTCCTTGCTGGTCTGATGGCCGTCTATGTCTGTTGCGATCACGAGCAGGCGGTAAGAACTTTTGGTTTCGTAGTCCAGCGTGCGCTTGGTCTTCAGTTGGCCGCTGACCGGATCCATCGCAAAGTATTCGGCATACTGTCCGCCGAGGCCGTATCCGGGCGCCGGGCCGTCCGGGTCGAAGGCGGTCACCGGCCTACCAATGTTCAGACCGGCCCCGGCGTTCTCCGCCTCGCTGCGTTGCACGGCGGATTGCTCGTGGAAGACGGGCGGGCGCACGGGGCGCTGTTCGCCGAACTCCTGCCAGGTGGGCGACTTGCCGTCATAATTGAAGTCCACCTTCAGCGCCGGGTATTCGTTGCTGGCCCCGAAGTCCCACGGGTCGTCCTTGTCAGTGGCAAGGTCGTTGTCGTTGTCGGCGTTGTCCCAGTCGATGTTCCAAACGGCGTAAATGTCCGAGCCAGTGCCGTAGTCGGTGGGGCTTCTCAGTAGGGAAGTGATCTTGGACGTCCCGGCGGCGCTGTCCGTCTGACCGGAGGATTCGGCGTTCCAGTAGCTGCGGGCTGTGAGGCCGATGCCCACTTTCCCCACCAGCCCGCCAATATCGGCTTCGGAATTCCTCGGGGCGGTCACCCGGCCGGTGGAATAGCTGTTTTGTATGACGCCGTCATTACTGCCCACCAACCCGCCAATTTTAACTGCTGCGTTGGCTGTCTGGCGGGCGGTCACCTGTCCGGTGGCGTAGCTGGCTTGAATTATGCCTCCGTTGTGATTGTAGCCCACCAGCCCGCCGATGTTTCCCCCGGATAGCGTATTGGTTACGCTGGCTTGGGAGTAGCTGACCTTGATGAAGCCCCTGTTTGAGCCCACCAGCCCGCCGATCCCCCCGGCGCCCCCGGTGCCGCTTATGCTGCCGGTGGAGTAGCTGGTCTGGATGTCGCCTTCATTGTAGCCCACCAGTACGCCGATTCCATTGCGGCCGTCCACGGAACCGTTGACGGAACTGCGCTTAATCGAACTCCCGGAGGCGGCGTGTCCCGTGATTCCGCCAACCAGAGACTGAGCGCGTATTTTGACGTTCTTCAGCCTGAGGTTGCGAATCTCACCACCGATTGCAGCGAACAGGCCCGCGTAATTTTGATCGGTACGGCGGATGTACAGGTTGTATATGAAATGGCGGTTGCCCTCGAAGACGCCGCTGTACGGCTCATCCCGGCTGCCGATGGGCGCCCAGCCCAGGCCGCCGTTCCAGAAGGTGGCGTCCGCGCGGGTAATCGTATTGTCGTTGTTCTCATCGAAATCCAGGTTTCTAATCAGTTCGTAGCCTATGCAGCCGCTTTGGGGGCAGCCCAAGCCGTCAACGGCATTGGGGAAGGCAGCGTTGTAGCTGCCGCGGTTGGCTCTGTCGTCGGCCGCTCCGTCGCCGTCCAGGTCCCAGCGGACGGCGTTCAACTGGTCCAGCGTGTTGATTGAAATCAGGCCGTCGCCGTTGTCGTCGTAGGCGACCCCGCCCAGCAGACCCCGCTTCGGTCGGGTCCAGGCGCCGGCGCCCTCGGAGTTAAGGGCGCGTGCCCGCATCTCGTACAGGCCGACCGGGACTCCGGGCTTAACTGACAGAGCAAAGGAGGAGGGTCTCGGTACCTCGGGATAATCCTCTGTTACGCTGGGGCCGTTTTGCCAGGGTCCCCACGCCCACCTATCCGGGTCGGTTCCGGTGCGTAGCCGGTATTGCACTTCGTAGGAGGTTGTGAACGGGGTGATGTGTTGGAGATAGGTAGAAATCTTCGACCGGTCGGGCTGCTCCCATTGGGCCAACAGCTCTCTGCTGCCGACTTCGCCGGTTACCGTGAATCGCGCGGGCGGCGGCGGAACCAGCTTCCACTGGTCGCCAAACTCCTGCCAGGTAAACTCTGAATCGCCGTCCCAGTTCACCTTCAGCGCCGGGTAGAGACTCGCGTGCCCGAAATCCCATCTATTGCCGGGCCAATTTACATAGATGTTCTGCACTCCCGCGGTGTCCGGGTCGATGTCTTTGAGTGCATCGGTGGGATAACGCATCTGAATGCCGGTCTTGCCGTAGCGGTCGGCAGGGGGGACGTTGGGGCCAGTCGCCAACTCGGTGTTCCAGTAGCTTCTTGCAACTGACAGGTTGGCATTGGTGCTATGGCCGAACAGTCCGCCTAAATTCTGGGGGGGGGTAATGCCCGGCTTGGCCGTGACCGGGCTGATGGTGTAGCTGTTGCTGATGAAGGCTGCGGTGGATCCCTCAATTAACCCGACCAGTCCTCCCGCATTCCCGGGGACTATCGTAAGTTCCTCTCGCTTGTAGGCGCTCCCGGTGACCGTCACGCTGCCAGTGGAATAGGAATCGAGGACATATCCGCCTTTCATGACGCCCACCAAGCCGCCGAGTCGATCCGTGCCCTCCACCTGGGCGGTGGAGTAGCTGTATTCAACGCTGCCGCCTTTTATGTAACCAACGAGTCCCCCGAGGGTGGACTTGCCCCTCACCATCGAGCCGCCGGACGCATAAACCTCGCTGATTTGGGATTCGCCCGCTGCTTCCCCCACCAGCGTGCCCACCATGTCACGGCCGGTTACTTCAGCGCCGACTAGCCCCAGGTTCCGGATGTGGGCGCCAGTGAAGGTGCGACCAAACAGCCCCAAAAAGTCATCGTCGGGGCGATTGATCCGCAGGTTGCGAATGATGTGGCCATTGCCTACAAAGACCGCAGTTAAGGAGTAGAAACCATAGCCGATAGGACGCCAGTTGGAAAAGTCGGTCTCGTTCCGGTCCAAGCGGCCGTTGCCGTTGCTGTCGAAGTCAGTGAGGTTGACCTCGCCATCCCCGTTGACATCGAAATTCAGGTGTTCCGTCAGCTCGTAGCCTTTGCAGCCGCTCGAGGGACAGCCCATTCTCGCTGACGGGTTGGGGAATGCGACGGCGTAGCGGCCCTGATTGGCGTCTTCGTCCACCGTTCCGTCGCCGTTCAGGTCGTAGCGAATGGCGCCCAGTTGAAGGAGGTTGGAAACCTCAATCAGCCCGTCGTTGTTGTCGTCGTAGTCGGTGGTGGCGGACTGGGCTGCGGCCGGGCTTGCCGAAAAGAGGAGCAGCGCTACGGCGGCCAGCGCCAGCAGCAGGGCGGAACAGGCTATCCAGACCCTGGTTCCCCTCACCGTCTCGCCCTTCCTGAGCCGAAGTCGGGGGGGGGGTAGCACCAAGTATTAGAAGCGCCTTCGCGCTCCTGGACGGCCAAGTATGGTGGCTGTCGAGTGCTATACCCAGTCTGCTGCGTTCTACCACGTTGTTTTTATGCGAACGGCGACGGCATCATATCCGACTTTTCAGCAAAATTAAACCTTTGCAACATATTATCAGGGTAATCTAGATCGTATTGCGTAAGGAAGGGCCAGTACTGCACCCAGGGGGTATGGATGGGACAAGAAGCAGTCTATGTAGGCATTGATGTGGCTAAGGCCCAGGTGGACGTCGCGTCGCGCACCACCCGGCTGGCGTAGCTGGCCCGGATGGCGCCACCGCGAAAATCACCCACCAAACCGCCGATATCGTCACCACCGCTGACGCTGCCGGTGGTGTAGGCGAACCTGATGTAGCCATAGGCGCTGCTGAAGGAGACGTCCTCCAGCGCCGGGGGGTTGTCAACGCTGTTGGCCACTGGATCCAGGGACTTTCCCAGAGAATGAAAAGACCCTGCCACTGGATCCCGTCGGATGACTGTCAGCCAACCCCCGGCGGAGCAGCGGCGGACCGGAAGCCGAGGGCTTGGCGGGATACCGAAGCCGTCGGGAAGGCCGCCACACTTTTGTCGCCCCCCCCCCCGGCCCATCATGTTCCGGTGCGGCCTTCCTTCTGTTGCGGTGAAGCCCCGGCGGAAGGGCGCTGGCCGGCCGGCAGGATGGAGCTCACGCTGAACAACCCCTCCCACGTTGCGGTGAAGCCCCGTCGGAAGGGCGCTGGCCGGGGCTTGTCCTGGCCGGGGCGCTGACTGGTTGAGTATGTCCAACCCAATTCTACGGCGCCAACCGGAACTTCAGCGCAAAAGCTCTTGATTTTGTCCAGTTGGGAAGATGGCCCTTTTGCAGAAGAAATGGCCCTTTTGCAAGTCCATCAGCCACCTGCAAGACTCCCGCATTTCCCGGCAGTTGTCACCGCCTATCTGAACAGGGGGGATGACGGATTACAGTACCAACTGGAACGAAATCACGAAGGTTCTCGATTTCGTCAAGTCTGGTGGGCCAGAGTGTACCGTACTGAGCCTGTCCCAGAAGTGGAAATTGCGGATAGGGGGAGCGGATAGAGGTCGGAGGGTTCGCTGAAAGGCCCTGGCCTGAGCGGTTAGGACAGGCGACGGAGCGATGGGTCAGCTGCTGTCATCACTGCAGGTCAGGAGACGGGACGAGGCTCCGGGCCATTAAATAGACCGATCAAGGGGCTGGAGCGCCACACCCGACAGAGAGTACGCAGGTTGAAGGCGGTGGCCAACATAGTCCACTCGGCCGCCACGTTGGCGAGACCGCGCAGCAGAAACCTCCGTGCCCTCTGTTGCTCCTTGATGATCCCGAAGACAGGCTCGACCAGCTGCTTTCTCAGCTTGTACGCCTCTCTAGCTGCTGAGGTGGACATCCAGGCACGATGACGGCGCAGCACTGCGTCGTGCGGCCCTATCGCTAAGCTCCGCCCAATCTCCTTGGCCCTGGTACAGGCTCTGAAGGCTGGGCATGCCTGACAGACAGCGCCGGAAGCCCGGTACAGTCGCAACGGGACTCCGTTCGCGTGCTGTATACGAACGAACTTGAGCGTCTGTCCCTGCGGACACGTAAAGCTGTCGCTCGGCTCGTTGTAGGTGAATTGGTCCTTGTGATATGGGTCTTTGAGGAACCGTTGCCGTGACTCGGACACCACCACCTGCTGACCTCGACGGGTGCACTCTGCCAGGTGACTTGCGGCGAAATATCCGGCGTCGGCCAACGTCATCTGTGCTCTTGTCCCGGTCGTCTCTTCGGCCTGCTCGACCATCGGAACCAGCAGGGCATTGTCATTGGCCGCATCCACCACGTCCACGGCGGTGACCAACATGCCGGTCGCTCCCCCATCCGTCTCTGTGGGTGAGACCATAGCCTGAGCGTTGTAGCCAGCCACGATGCCTTGCCTACCCTTCATCAGCCTGGCGTCTGGGTCGGTCAGGTTGATGCGCTTGTGGCGCTTCTGACTCGCAAGATCGTCTATCGCCTGCCTCACCTGCTCTCTCAAGACCTCCTTGTCAGCCAACTCCTCAGGCAGATGGGCAACAGCAGTGTCTTCTCCCGCTTCGTTCTGAGCCTCAAGGTCGGTTATCGCCCGCTCCAACCGATCCAATAGCCCTCTCAGCCCCTCGGCATCGTAGCTCCTGTTCACTGACGCGTTGGCGACCACCTTCGTACCATCCACCGCCTGAACCGCCAGATCCACCAACTTCATGGCCACCGCCGTACGCACCGTACGCTCGAACAGCTTCCTCATGGCCTGCCGATGCCCTCTGTAGAACCTCCACAGGGTGTTGTGGTCAGGATGCTGCCACCCGGTCAGCCACAGGTACGGTATCTGGTCCCGGCAGGCCGCCTCCAGCTTCCGGCACGAGCGCACCCCGGTCATGAAGCCGTACAGCCACACGCTCAACAGCGCACGTGGATGGTAGGCTGGCGCTCCCAGCACCTCCCCGTCTATCTTCACCCCAAGCTCCCCCCAGTCCTCCCGGTCCAAAGCGTCAACGAACTCGGCCACGAACCGCGCCGGATGGTCCAGCGGCAACAACTCGTCAAGCGTCGGCGGCAACATCCACATCTGCTCTCGGCCCATCGGTCGAAGCGGCATCTCAATATCTCCCACCTTGATGTCGCTTCAAACGTACACCTGACCCATACTCAATGCCAACCCAGACTTGTGAGACAGGCTCTACTGCGAACTTTTCGGTGGGAGGTGACGCTGTAATCCCTGGCAAAGCGAGACGGGCTTCTTGGCGGTGACCCTGGGTTTGGACTGTCGCAGCTAGGCGCTGGGTTGCTCTTGCCGTAAAGGTTTCTCTACAGCTTCGATCCGCAGCCGCAGCCCCAGCGCGCCCACGACCCTGATGACCGTGGCAAAGGACGGGTTGCCATCTTCGGATAGCGCCTTGTAGAGGCCTCCGCGGTTGAGCCCAACATCACGGGCCAGACCACTCATGTTCTGGGCACGGGCAATCGTGCCCAGTGCAGCGCGGATGGCGCTGCCATCGCCAGGGTCCGCCTCTGCGCATAGCTCAAGATGCCGTCGAGCATCCTCCTCGGTCTGAATATAGTCCGCCGCGTCAAACTCCGTCAGTTTCTCAAGCATTCAATCCTTCCATTTTGGCCGCCATCTGCTTGGCTCGCTCGATGTCCCGCCGTTGGCCGTCCTTTTGACCGCCACACAGCAGCACGATCACCTCGGCGCCCCGTCGGATGAAGTAGAGCCGATAGCCAGGTCCGTAGTGTATCCGCAGCTCCGACACACCACCCCCTCACCGTCCTTGCATCCCCAAGGCGCCCCGCTCAGACAACGTCCAACCGGGCGACGATCTGGCGGAACGCCTCTTTGTCCCACAGCCTGCGCAGCCACCGCCGGAACGTTTCCGTCTGGAGTACGGTGATTATGCCAAAACGGTTCACCACAGTAGGTATATCGTCAAGGAGAGAGCGATCTGGGGGATTGTACGGTAGAAGTGGGACTGGGGGCACTGAACTACGAACTCTTGAGTTGGAGGTTGAGTTGCAGCACTCTGCAACGCTATAAAACCGCGCTATTCGTGGGCGGTAGAATTGCCTGCGACGGATAGGCAGTGGCCTTCTCGAACGAACCCTGTCGTTGGGGCCCATCGCTGTGACAGGCCCCCAACCTTCCGCGCGGCAGGCACCCCCCTGGGCGCACCCAGCGGGGCGGCCTGCCCTCGTCGAACTCCAGCTATTTCGCGGCCCCGCTACTTGGTCGTGCCGCTCGACGACACCCAGTCGCTACTCCCCGCGGAGTTGACGGCCCGCACCCGCACGTCATAGGAGAGGCCTCCGCCGAGGAAGTCAATCGTGACCCTACTGACCGTGCTGTCGTGGGGGAAATCAAGCCAGTATTTGTCGATGCTCAACTTGTACTGCACCTCAAAGTGGGTGATGGGCGGCTTGCCCGTCATGTCCGGCATGTTCCAGGTGAGCCGCAGTTTGGAGTACCCCGGGGTCACCTCGAGGTTCGTGGTTGCGCCCGGCGGCACGGGCGTAACCGGCGCCGCCGTGGGCGTGCCCTGTGCGCTTGCCCAGACGCTGTTCCCCTCGGCATTCTTGGCCCGCACCCGCACCTTGTATGTGGAACCGGCGGTGAGGCCCTGGATCGTTGTGCCTGTGCCGCTGTGGGAGTGATCGTTCCAGTCAGTGGCCGTGACCAACTTGTACTGTACGTCGTAGCCGGTGACGGGCGGCTTGCCCCTCATGTCCGGCGCGGACCAGGAGACCCGTATCCCGTTGACCTCTTCAAACACCGCTAAGCCCGGGAGCGCGCCCGGCGGCTCGTCCACGTTGGTGACGGTGATGGTCACGGCGGTGGTGTCCGAGCCGCCATTCCCGTCGCTCACGTTCACGGTCACCGAATAGGAGTTCTGGCCCTCGTAGTCCAGCGCTCCGCTGGTCTGGAGCCGGTTGCCGGAGAGAGCGAAGTGGCCGGAGTCGGCGCCGCTCAGCGCGTAGGTCAGCGAGTCGCTGTCGGGATCGGTGGCCGCCAGGGGGAGGCCGATGTCTTGGCCGGCCGGCGTGTTCTCTGCCACGCTGCGGCTGGCGCTGGCGCCCTCGTCGAAGGACGGCGCGCGGTTGGCCTGCGGCGGGGCCACCACCGGCGCCTCGTTCACGTTGGTGACGGTGATGGTCACGTCGATGGTGTCCGTCCCGCCGCGGCCGTCGGAGACGTACACGGTGACCGCGTAGGAGCTCTTGACCCCCGCATAGTCCCCGCTGGTCCGCAGTTGGTTGCCGGAGAGAGCGAAGTGGCCGGAGTCCGTTCCGCCCAGCGCGTAGGTCAGCGAGTCGCTGTCGGGGTCGGTGGCCGCCAGGGGCAGGCCGATGTCGGTCCCGGCCGGCGTGTTCTCTGCCACGCTGCGGCTGGCGCTGGCGCCCTCGTCGAAGGACGGCGCGCGGTTGGCCGGCGGCGGGGCCACCACCGGCGCCTCGTTCACGTTGGTGACGGTGATGGTCACGTCGATGGTGTCCGTCCCGCCGCGGCCGTCGCTCACGGTCACGGTCACCGCGTAGGAGTTCTTGACCCCCTCGTAGTCCAGGGCGCCGCTGGTGCGCAGTTGGTTGCCGGAGAGGGCGAAGTGGCCGGAGTCCGTTCCGCCCAGCGCGTAGGTCAGCGAGTCGCTGTCGGGGTCGGTGGCCGCCAGGGGCAGGCCGATGTTCCTGCCCGCCGGCGTGTTCTCCGCCACGCTGCGGCTGGCGCCGGCGCCCTCGTCGAAGGACGGCGCGCGGTTTGGCGTCGGTGTGGGCGTCGTCGCCACCGGCGGCGCGTCCACGGCGGTGACGGTGATGGTGATGTCGAGGACGTCCACTCCGCCCTTGAGGTCGCCCACGACCACCTCGAACGAATACGAGCTCTTGGTCAGGGGCCTGCCGACTTTGATCTGGCCGCTCCCGCTGCCGATGCTGAAGTGGCTGGAGTCCGCTCCACTGACCATGTAGAAGAGGGCGTCGCCATCCTGGTCGGTAGCCGTGACGGGCCTGCCCACGCGGACGCCCCGCGAGGACCCCGCCACCACGCTGCGGGTCGCCGAGGCGCCTTCCCGGAAGACCGGGTCCCTGTTGGCGCGGCCTCCGGTTACCGTGATGATGACCCCGATAACGTCGAGCCTGCCCTTTCCGTCCGTAGCGAGCAGTTGGATGGTGTACTCGTCCGCGGGCCCCAGCTTCCTGGCAGTCCTCAGTTGACCGGTCAGCCGGTCCACGGTGAAAGGCGACGACCTGGTGTAGACGCTATAGAAGGGCCCTGCCATGCCGGCGGAGACGGTCGCCGTGACCGGGGCGCCCACGGCCGTGCCGACGGGAGCGTAGGCGTCAACCGTGCGTCTGGCGACGCCCACCTTGTCGAAGGCCAGGGTCCCGGTGGGCGCCACCGGCGTCGGCGTGACCGTCGGCGCTTCGTCCACGTTGGTGACGGTGATGGTCACGGCGATGGTGTCCGTCCCGCCGCGGCCGTCGGAGACGGTCACGGTCACCAAGTAGGAGCTCTTGCCCTCGTAGTCCAGGGCGCCGCTGGTCCGGAGCCGGTTGCCGGCGAGGGCGAAGTGGCCCGAGTCCGTTCCGCCCAGCGCGTAGCTCAGCGAGTCGCTGTCGGGGTCTGTGGCCGCCAAGGGGAGACCGATGTCCTGGCCGGACGCCGTGTTCTCCGCCACGCTGCGGCTGGCGCTTGCGCCCTCGTCGAAGGACGGCGCGCGATTGGCAGGCGGCGGGACCACTCCCGGCGGCTCGTTCACGACGTCGGTGACGTCGATGGTCACGGTGATGCTGTCCGTCCCCCCGTTCCCGTCGGAGACGGTCACGACGACGGTGTAGCGGTTATTGCTCTCGTAGTCCAGGGCGCTCTTGGTCTTCAACTGACCGGAGGCCCAGTCGATGGCGAAGTGGCCGTGGTCGCCGGTGGTGGCGTCGATGGCGTAAACGAGCGTGTCCCCAGCGTCCGCGTCGGTGGCTGCTATGGGCAACCCGATGTTGGTCCCGGCTGCGGTGTTCTCCGCCACGCTGCGCGTCGTGCTGGCGCCGTCGGTGAAGACCGGGACGGCATTGCTGACGGGCGGCGCGGTCGGCACGCCGGTGTCGGGCGACGTCCAGGAACCGTCGCCGTCGGCGTTGGTGGCCCGCACCTGCACCCGGTAGGTATCGCCGGCGGTGAGGCCGGTTATCTTGGCCGAGGTCCCGGTCCCCGCGTGGGCGTGGTTCACCCAATTCCCCCACTGGCCGGGGCCTGCGGCGAAATCGCGCCGGCTGTAGTGCAGCTTATAGCCGGTGACGGGGGGCTTGCCCGTCATGTCCGGCGCCGTCCAGGTGACCCGCAGCCCGTTGGCCGCCGCGAGTACCCCAAGGCCGGTGGGCGCCGACGGCCGCTCGCTCACGTCCTGGACGCCGACGGTCACCACGACCGTGTCGTCCCAGGTCAGGGACGCCACGCCCGCGGCGTTCTTGCTGTCCTTCACCTGGATGCTGACCGTATAGGAGTCCTTCGCCTCGAAGTCCGGGGCAGTCTTGAAGGTGAGCGTCCTCGTGCCCGCGTTGAAGTTGAAGGAGTCGTCGTCGCCGGTGTCGGGAAGCATCCGGTAGGTCAGCGTGTCGCCCTCCGGGTCGGTGGCGGCCGTGACGGTCCCCGCGGCAGTCTGGTTCTCGTTCGGCGTGAGCGTCTGGGCGCCGGCGGGGAAGGCCGGCTTCTCGTTCACGTTGGTGACGGTGATGGTCACGTCGATGCTGTCCGTCCCGCCGTTGCCGTCGGAGACGGTCACCGTGATCGAGTAGCTGGTCGTCCCGCTCTCGTAGTCCAGGGCGCCTTTGGCCTTCAGCTGGCCCGTGCCCGTGTCGATGGCGAAGTGGGCGTAGTCGCCGGTGGCGCCGTCGATGGCGTACACCAGCGTGTCCCCGGCGTCCGCGTCCGTGGCCGTCAGGGGATTGCCGATGGCGGTCCCGGCTGCGGTGTTCTCCGGCACGCTGCGCGACGTGTCCGCGCCCTCGCCGAAGGTCGGGTCCGCGTTGACGAGGGGCGGCACGGTGGGCACGCCGGTGTCGTACGACGACCAGCCGCTGATGCCCTCGGCGTTCTTCGCCCGCACCCGCACCCGGTAGGTCGAGTCCGGGGTGAGGCCGGTTATGTCGTGGGTCAGCACGAGCCCGGCATCGGTTATGACCGCGGCGCCCCAGGTTGCCGTGGTCGCGCCGACGGCGACGGCGGTGCGCAGGCTGTACTCCACGTCGTAGCCGTCGAGGGTCGGCTTGTTCGTCATTACCGGCGCCGTCCAGGTGACCCGCAGCCCGTTGGCTATCCCACCGGCCGCGACGCCCGTTGGGGCGGTCGGCGGCTCGTCCACGTCGGTGACACTGATGTTCACCAGGATCGTGTCCGTCGCGCTGCTGGTGTCGGTGGCCGTGACGGTGATCGCGTAGGAGACCGCCGTTTCGTAGTCCAGCGAGGCTTTAGCCTTGATCTGTCCGGTGGAGGAGATGCTGAAGAGGTTCGCGCCCGTGCCGCTCAGCGATAAGGTGACCGAGTCTCCGTCGTCCACGTCCGTGGCCGGGACGGGAAGGCCCACGTTGGCGTTGGCGCCCGCGTTCTCTGCCACGCTGCGGTTGAGCGGGCCCGCCCCGGCGGTGAACACCGGCGCCTCGTTCACGTCGCCGACCGAGATGTTGACCACGATCGTGTCGTCCCAAACCGTGTCCGCCACGCCCGCAGCGCTCAGGCTGTCCCGCACCTGCACGGTGACGGTGTAGCTGGATTTCGTCTCGTAGTCCAGGGCGTCCTTGACCTTCAGCTGGCCCGTGCCCGTATCGATCTCGAAGTTAGCGTGGTCGCCGGTGGTGGTGTCCAGCGCGTAGGTCAGCGTGTCCAGGGGGTCGGCCTTGGTGTCCGGGTCTGTCGCCTCGACCGGGTCGCCGATGGCGTCCCCGGCCACCGCGCTTTCGCTCACGCTCCGGGCTGTGGGGCCGGCCCCGTCGTCGAACGCCGGCGGCTCGTTTACGTCGGTGACCGTGATCGTCACCATGATTGCGTCTATGCCGTTGCTTCCGTCGTTCACCTTCACATAGACATCGTAGGAGCCCGCCGTCTCGTGGTCCAGCGGGTCCTTGGTCTTCAGCTGGCCGGTGGCGCTGTCTATCGTGAACTTCCTGCTCCCTGTCGAATCGGTCATCGAGTAGACCAGGGTGTCCCCTGCGTCGGAGTCCGCGGCCCCGACGGGCAGGCCGATGTTGGTGTTGGCGGCGGTGTTCTCCGCCACGCTGCGCGACGCCTTTATGCCTTCCGTGAAGGACGGCAGGGCGTTGCCAGTCCAGCTCCCGCACTGTTCCGCCTTCGGCGAGTCCGTGCTCTTCGCCCCGTCCGTGTTCAGGGAGCACACCCGCACCTCAAATATGCGCCCGCCGCCCGTGGCAACGGTATGCGTTGTGGGCGTGCCATCGGCAGCATTAACAGTGTACGTGGTGATATCGGTGGTCGTGCCGAGGCCACTGCGCGGGAAGTCGACCCAGTCCGGCGCCCAGGCAGCGTTGGCGCTGTACTTCTGCCTCCACTCCACTTTGTAGCCGGTGAGGGCCGGCTTGCCCGTGTTATCCGCCGCCGCGGGGGCCGTCCAAGTGACCCTGATCCTGTTGGCCAGCGTTACCACGTCGATGTGCATATTGGTGGGCGGGGTCCACCGTTCGAGCGCGTCCGTTACGTTGATGGTAACGGTGATGGTGTCTGTCAGGTTGCCGTCGTCCGTGGCGGTGACGACCACCGTAAAGGTGTTCTTCACGGCCTCGAAGTTCAGCGAGGCGTCAGCCGTGATCTGCCCGGTGCTGGAGCTGATGGTGAATCTGCCCGAATCCGCGCCGCTCAACGCGTAGGCGCGCGTGTCTCCGGAGTCCACGTCCGTGGCCGTTACGGGAAGGCCCACGTTGGCGTTGGCCCCCCCGTTCTCCGCCACCTCCCTCGTGGCGGTGGTTCCTGGGAACGTTGGCGCCTCGTTCACGTTCGTGACGTTGATCGTAACGGTGATGGTGTCCGTCAGGTTGCCGTCGTCCGTGGCGGTGACGACCACCGTAAAGGTGTTCTTCACGGCCTCGAAGTTCAGCGAGGCGTCAGCCGTGATCTGCCCGGTGCTGGAGCTGATGGTGAAGCTGCCCGAATCCGCGCCGCTCAACGCGTAGGCGCGCGTGTCTCCGGAGTCCACGTCCGTGGCCGTTACGGGAAGGCCCACGTTGGCGTTGGCCCCCCCGTTCTCCGCCACCTCCCTCGTGGCGGTGGTTCCTGGGAACGTTGGCGCCTCGTTCACGTTCGTGACGTTGATGGTAACGGTGATGGTGTCCGTCAGGTTGCCGTCGTCCGTGGCGGTGACGACCACCGTAAAGGTGTTCTTCACGGCCTCGAAGTTCAGCGAGGCGTCAGCCGTGATCTGCCCGGTGCTGGAGCTGATGGTGAAGCTGCCCGAATCCGCGCCGCTCAACGCGTAGGCGCGCGTGTCTCCGGAGTCCACGTCCGTGGCCGTTACGGGAAGGCCCACGTTGGCGTTGGCCCCCCCGTTCTCCGCCACCTCCCTCGTGGCGGTGGTTCCTGGGAACGTTGGCGCCTCGTTCACGTTCGTGACGTTGATGGTAACGGTGATGGTGTCCGTCAGGTTGCCGTCGTCCGTGGCGGTGACGACCACCGTAAAGGTGTTCTTCACGGCCTCGAAGTTCAGCGAGGCGTCAGCCGTGATCTGCCCGGTGCTGGAGCTGATGGTGAAGCTGCCCGAATCCGCGCCGCTCAACGCGTAGGCGCGCGTGTCTCCGGAGTCCACGTCCGTGGCCGTTACGGGAAGGCCCACGTTGGCGTTGGCCCCCCCGTTCTCCGCCACCTCCCTCGTGGCGGTGGTTCCTGGGAACGTTGGCGCCTCGTTCACGTTCGTGACGTTGATGGTAACGGTGATGGTGTCCGTCAGGTTGCCGTCGTCCGTGGCGGTGACGACCACCGTAAAGGTGTTCTTCACGGCCTCGAAGTTCAGCGAGGCGTCAGCCGTGATCTGCCCGGTGCTGGAGCTGATGGTGAAGCTGCCCGAATCCGCGCCGCTCAACGCGTAGGCGCGCGTGTCTCCGGAGTCCACGTCCGTGGCCGTTACGGGAAGGCCCACGTTGGCGTTGGCCCCCCCGTTCTCCGCCACCTCCCTCGTGGCGGTGGTTCCTGGGAACGTTGGCGCCTCGTTCACGTTCGTGACGTTGATGGTAACGGTGATGGTGTCCGTCAGGTTGCCGTCGTCCGTGGCGGTGACGACCACCGTAAAGGTGTTCTTCACGGCCTCGAAGTTCAGCGAGGCGTCAGCCGTGATCTGCCCGGTGCTGGAGCTGATGGTGAAGCTGCCCGAATCCGCGCCGCTCAACGCGTAGGCGCGCGTGTCTCCGGAGTCCACGTCCGTGGCCGTTACGGGAAGGCCCACGTTGGCGTTGGCCCCCCCGTTCTCCGCCACCTCCCTCGTGGCGGTGGTTCCTGGGAACGTTGGCGCCTCGTTCACGTTCGTGACGTTGATCGTAACGGTGATGGTGTCCGTCAGGTTGCCGTCGTCCGTGGCGGTGACGACCACCGTAAAGGTGTTCTTCACGGCCTCGAAGTTCAGCGAGGCGTCAGCCGTGATCTGCCCGGTGCTGGAGCTGATGGTGAAGCTGCCCGAATCCGCGCCGCTCAACGCGTAGGCGCGCGTGTCTCCGGAGTCCACGTCCGTGGCCGTTACGGGAAGGCCCACGTTGGCGTTGGCCCCCCCGTTCTCCGCCACCTCCCTCGTGGCGGTGGTTCCTGGGAACGTTGGCGCCTCGTTCACGTTCGTGACGTTGATCGTAACGGTGATGGTGTCCGTCAGGTTGCCGTCGTCCGTGGCGGTGACGACCACCGTAAAGGTGTTCTTCACGGCCTCGAAGTTCAGCGAGGCGTCAGCCATGATCTGCCCGGTGCTGGAGCTGATGGTGAAGCTGCCCGAATCCGCGCCGCTCAACGCGTAGGCGCGCGTGTCTCCGGAGTCCACGTCCGTGGCCGTTACGGGAAGGCCCACGTTGGCGTTGGCCCCCCCGTTCTCCGCCACCTCCCTCGTGGCGGTGGTTCCTGGGAACGTTGGCGCCTCGTTCACGTTCGTGACGTTGATCGTAACGGTGATGGTGTCCGTCAGGTTGCCGTCGTCCGTGGCGGTGACGACCACCGTAAAGGTGTTCTTCACGGCCTCGAAGTTCAGCGAGGCGTCAGCCGTGATCTGCCCGGTGCTGGAGCTGATGGTGAAGCTGCCCGAATCCGCGCCGCTCAACGCGTAGGCGCGCGTGTCTCCGGAGTCCACGTCCGTGGCCGTTACGGGAAGGCCCACGTTGGCGTTGGCCCCCCCGTTCTCCGCCACCTCCCTCGTGGCGGTGGTTCCTGGGAACGTTGGCGCCTCGTTCACGTTCGTGACGTTGATCGTAACGGTGATGGTGTCCGTCAGGTTGCCGTCGTCCGTGGCGGTGACGACCACCGTAAAGGTGTTCTTCACGGCCTCGAAGTTCAGCGAGGCGTCAGCCGTGATCTGCCCGGTGCTGGAGCTGATGGTGAAGCTGCCCGAATCCGCGCCGCTCAACGCGTAGGCGCGCGTGTCTCCGGAGTCCACGTCCGTGGCCGTTACGGGAAGGCCCACGTTGGCGTTGGCCCCCCCGTTCTCCGCCACCTCCCTCGTGGCGGTGGTTCCTGGGAACTCCGGCGCCTCGTTCACGTTCGTGACGTTGATCGTCACCGCTACCGTGGCGTCCCAGGCCGTGTCCGCCGTGCCCGCGTCGTCCAAGCTGTCCCGCACCTGAATGCTGACCGTGTAGCTGTCTTTCGCCTCGAAGTTCGGGGCAGCCTTGAAGGTGAGCGCCCTCGTGGTGGTGTTGAAGGTGAAGAGGGCGTGGTCGCCGGTAGTGGTGAGCATCCGGTAGGTCAGCGTGGGGTTTGCGTCCGGGTCCACGGCCGCTGTAACGGTCCCCGCGGCGGTCTGGTTCTCGTTCGGGGTCATCGTCTGGGTCTTGGGGCTGAACTCCGGCGCCTCGTTCACGTTCTGAAGGTTGATCGTCACCGTTATGGTGCTGTCCCACGTATTGTCCCCAGTGCCCTGGGCGTTCTTGGTGTCCCGCACCCGGATCTTGACCGTGTAGGTCGTCTTTGGCGGAGTCGCCTCGAAGTTCGGGGCAGCCTTGAAGGCGAGTGCCCTCGTGCCTGCGTTGAAGTTGAACAGGGCGTGGTCGCCGTCGCCTGCGCCCGTCATCATCTGGTAGGTCAGCGCGTCGCCCTCCGGGTCCACCGCAGCGGTGACGGTCCCCGCCGCCGTCTGTTCCTCGTCCGGGATCATCGTCTGGGCGATGGTGGGCGCCGCCGGCACCAGGGTGCCGGTCGAGTCCGTGTAGGCGACTGACATGAACACCGGCGGCCTGTTGGTCACCAGGGCCGGCGCCGAGCGGCCCTGCCGCCCGAACTCGTAAGCGCTGGGCGTGCCGTCCCTGTCCCACTCCGCCTTCAGCGCCGGGTACTGGCTCGCCGTGCCGAAGTCCCACGGGTCGTCGTCGGTGTTGGAATCCCCGTCCATGTCAATATTCCAGTTGGCGTATATGCCCGCATAGCCGTCGGCCTGCGTGGGCGACTGCAACGCGGAGGTGGTCTTGCCCACGCCGCCGGCGCTGGTCCCCTGCCCGCTGGTCGTAGTGTCCCAGTAGCTGTCGGTGACCGTCGGGCTGCTCCGCTGCCGCCCGACCAGCCCGCCCACGCGGGTGGAGCCTTGCACCTGGCCCCGGGCGTAGCTGGCCGTCACCGTTCCTCCATCGAGTTCGCCCACCAGCCCGCCGACGTTCGTGCCGCCGCCGGCAACGTCACCGGCGGCGTAGCTGGCTTCAATTTTTCCTCCGACGAAGCCCGCCAGCCCGCCGAGGTTGACGCCGGAGCCGGAGACGTCGGCCGTTGTGTAGCTGCGGCGGACCTCGCCGCTGGAGGATACACGGCCCACCAGCCCGCCGACGTTCGTGCCGCCGCCGGTGACGCTGCCCGTGGAGTAGCTACTTTCCACCGTGCCGTCAACCAAGCCAGCCAGCGAACCCACGGCCGTCTTCCCGGTAACGGTGGCGTTGACCAGGCCCAGGTTGCGGATGACGCCTCCCGAGCCAATCGCCCCGAACAGGCCCACGCGAGAGATGTTCGGCCGGTTGATCAACATGTTGGACATGGTGTACCCGCCGCCATCGAAGGTGCCGACGTAGGGGTGCCCGTCGCTCCCCAGGGGAATCCAGCCTTTGCCGCCGAACCAGGAGGTGTCGGCGGAGGTAACGGTACCGTCGTTTCCGTGGGTGTCGAAGTCCAGGTTCCTTATGAGCTCGTAGCCGGTGCACGTCGGCTGGTCGGGCGTACCGGCGTTGCTGTCATGGTCGGCGTCGGGGCAGCCCATACCCACTGGCGAGTTGGGGAAGGCGCGGGCATAGAGGGGCTGGCCGGAGCGGCCGTTACCGTCCAGGTCATAGCGGATGGCGTTCAGCTGGACAATGAAGGAAACCTCGATGAGCCCGTCGCCGTCGGCGTCGTAGTCCTTGTTTACGTTGATGGTCACCGTGATACTGGCGGACGTTCCGCTGCTGTAGGTGGCGGTTACCACGACGGAATAGGAAGCTTTGACCGCGCGGTTCAGGGCGCCCTGGGTCTTCAGCTGACCGCTGCCAGCGTCCATGTCGAAATGGCCGGCGTCTGTGCCGCTCAAGGCGTAGGTCAGCGTGGCCCCGGCTGCTGGGGCCTGCGCGACCGGGGAGCCGGGGATGTCCTGGTTCGCGGGAGCGCCCTCGGTCACGGTAAGCGTCTTGCGGGTTCCGTCGACAAAGATATCGGAGCGGTACTGGCCCCCGAACTCGTAGGCCGTGCCGCCCCCGTACGCCGCCGCCTTCAGCGCCGGGTACTGCTGGGTCGTGCCGAAGTGCCACGGATCGTCGCCGCCCGCCTGGCCGTCCAGGTTCAGATTCCAGCTGGAGTAGATGCCGGCGTAGCCGTCGGCCTGCGTGGGCGACTGCAACGCGGAGGTGGTCTTGCCCACGCCGCCGGCGCTGGTCCTCTGCCCGCTGGTCTGCGTGTCCCAGTAGCTGTCGGTAACCGTGAGCAGGCCTTGGTTCTTCAAGCCAATCAGTCCTCCCACGCGGCTGTTGCCGGACACCGCGCCGGCGGCGTAGCTGGCTGTCACGTGGTTCATGAACGAGCTGGCGAGCATCATTTGGCCGATCAGCCCGCCTACATGGCCGTCGCCGGATACCGCGCCTGTGGCGTAGCTGGCCCGGATCCTGTTGGGCCGAGCAGCTCTATAGTCAAGGACCTCCCCAATCAGCCCGCCGGCGATATTGCCGGTGGCGGTGACGGTGACGGTGGCGTAGCTCTTCTCCATGGTGGAGGCGACAAAGGAGCCGATCAGCCCGCCTACAGCGTAGTCGCCCGATACGGCGCCCGTGGCGTAGACTGCCTTCACCGTAGCGCTTTCGGTGTGGCCGGCCAACGCGCCAATATGAATTGCGCCGGTTACGTTCACGTTCTCCAGTCCCAAGTTCTCGACCGAGCTGTTCCTTCCAAGGGAGCCAAACAGCCCATTCTCATCGTCCTGGGGACGGCTGATGAACAGGTGGGAGATGGTGTGGCCGTTGCCTTCGAAGGCCCCAGTGTACCGCTCCCCGTCCGCGTCCCTGCCGATGGGCGCCCAGCCGTCGCCGCCGCTCCAGTAGGTGCGGTCGTCGACCTCGGTCATCTGGCCGTCGCCGTTCTCGTCGAAGTCCAGGTCCGCCGTCAGCTCGTAGCCGCGGCAAACCGCGTTGGGGCAGCCCATCCCCTCCGCCGGCGTGGTGAAGACGGCCAGGTAGCCCACGTTGGCGCTCACCCCGTCCCCGGCCAGGTCCCAGCGCATCGCGTCCAGCTGGGCCAGGCTGTCCACTTCGATCAGCCCGTCGTCGTCCGAGTCATAGTCCACCGAGTCCGTCGCTCCCTCGCTCACGTCGTCGACCGAGATGGTCACGTCGATGCTGGCCGTCATGCCCGCGCTGTCCGTAGCGACGACCCGCACCTGTAGCGCGGTCCTGGTCTCGTGGTCCAGCACGATCTTGGTCGAGATCTGGCCCGTGGAGTGATGTATGACGAAATACGCGGCGTCGGCGCCCGCCAGCGAGTAGATGAGCCAGTCTCCCGCGTCGGCGTCCGTGGCCGTGGGCGAGCCGCTGATGGCGACGTCCGGGCGGGTGTTCTCCGGCACGGTCACCGTCTTGCTGGGGCCGTCCGCGAAGGTCGGGGGGGTGGTGAACGCCACCCGCGATTGGCTCCCGAACTCGGCCGCCGTCGCGCTGCCGCTCTCGTCCGTGTCGAACTTCAGCGCCGGGTACTCGTTGGCTGTGCCGAAGTCCCACTTGGCGGCGTCCCAGGTGGCGTAGATGTTCTGGACGCCGACGGTGGCGCCGTCCATATCGGTGGTCGTGTCCACCGGCGCCTGCAGCTCCGCGGTGGTCTTGCCCGTTGAGAGGGCCGCGACACTCGAGTCCTCGTCCGCTATGGCATGGCCCGAGGTCTCGGTGTCCCAGTAGTTGCCCGTACCGATTCCGAGGCGGGCGCCAAAGAATACTTTGGCTATGATGCCGCCGGTTAGGCCTGCGCTCGAAACACGGCCCCGGGCGTAGCTGCGCAAGATCTCCCAATTGCAATTGCCGAGACCGGAGCCGACCAGGCCGCCCGCGTACATGCGGTCGGCGGTCACCGTGACGTTGGCGTAGCTGTCCAGAATGGCGGCGTCGCTGGTGGCCATGTAGCCTGCCAAACCGCCGGCGGAGGTCCCACGCGGCGGGCCGGTGGCGGAGCGCGCGGCCCTCACGTACCCGGTGGCGTACACCATCTCCAGCGTGCCGTCGAGGCTGCCCACGAACGCCCCTACATACTCTCCGCCCGTCACGGACACCCGCTCCAAGCCCAGATTGCGAACGACGGCGCCGTCGCGCAAGGTTCTCCACAGCCCCACGTCCGTTTCCGCCGGGCGGTTGATGTACAGGTTGGAGATCCGGTGCCCCTTGCCGTCGAACGTGGCAGTGAACCGTTTGCCCGTGGCGTCGACGCCCAGCGGATCCCAGCCCAACCCCTCGTTCCAGGCGCCGTCTGCGGGGGTGATGACACCGTCGCCGTCCTCGTCGAAGTCCAGGTCCGCCGTCAGCTCGTAGCCCGTGCACGTCGGCTGGTCAGGCGTGGCCGCGTCGCTGTCGTGGTCGGTGAGGACGCAGCCCATGCCCGCTGCGGGGTTGGGGAAGGCCAGCGCGTAGTCGTCGGCGTTGGCCGCGATGGGGTCGCCGTCTCCGTCCGGGTCCCACCGGATGGCGTTCAGCTGCTTCAGGCTGCTGACCTCGATCAGGCCATCGTCGTTGCCGTCGTAGTCCACGCCGGTCGACTGCGCCAACGGCACGCCGGTGACGGCCGCCGTCCAGGGGCTGGAGCCCTCGTTGTTCTTGGCCAGCGCCTGCACCTGGTAGGTCGACCCGGCGGTGAGGCCGGTTATCGTGGCGGTGGTCCCGGTCCCGACGTGGTCGAAAGCCAACCAGGCGCCCCACACAACGGGGTCGCCGGCGGCGCTGGTGCGCAGGCTGTGCTGCACGTCGTAGTCCGAGAGGGGCGGCTTGGCGGCCGGCATCACCGGCGCCGTCCAGGTCACCCGCAGTCCTTCGACCACCGGGAAGACCTGGAGGTTGGTGGGGGCCGTTGGCGGCTCGAGCGTGTCGTCAACGGTGACCGTGAGCGCCAGGGTGATGTCCACCGTGGCGTCGTTGGCGCCGGCGGCGTTCTTGCCGTCATGCACGGTAACGCTGACGCTGTAGCGCGGCTTCGTCTCGTGGTTCGCCGCGTCATTCAGGGTCAGTACTCCTGCGCCGGAGATGGCGAAGGCGGCTGCATCCGTGCCGGTCACCGCGTAGGTCAGCGTGTCGCTGTCCGGGTCGGTGGCGGCATAGGTTCCCACCGCCGTTGCGCCCTCCGCCACGTTGGGCGTCGCGTCGGCCCCGGCGTCGAAGACCGGCGGGGCGTTGGCCGGCGGCTGCACCGGCGCCCCCGGCGCGGAGCGGCCCTGCCTGCCGAACTCGTAGGCGGTGGCCGTGCTGTCCTTGTCGGTGTCATACTTCAGCGCCGGGTACTGGCTGGACGTGCCGAAGTCCCAGGTGGCCGCTGCCCAGGTCGAGTAGATGCCCGTGGCGCTGGTGGGCGATTGCAGCCCCGCCGTGTTCTGGCTGACGGCCCCGGCGCCCCCGGCGCTGGCGGCCTGAGCGCTGGTTGTGGCGTCCCAGTAGCCGGCGGTCACCGTGGCGTCCGCAGTAGCCTCCCCCACCAGTCCGCCCTTGGTCCTGGCGGCCGAGTTTCCGCCGCTGACCAGCATAGCCACCGCGGATACGGCCCCCACGGCGTAGCTGTTGGTGATCCTGGCCGTGCTGTTCCGGTTGAACCCCACCAGTCCGCCCACCGCTCTGTTGCCGTTGACCGTCACGCTGGAGTAGCTGTTGGTTACAACGCCTCTGTTGTCTCCCACCAGCCCGCCCACGTTCTCGAATCCCGTAACTGCGCCGGTGGAGTAGGAGCCCTCCACCGCGCCGCGGTTGCTCCCCAACAATCCCCCTATGGAGTTGAACGTGGGCGACCCTGTGCGGTCGATGTCCACGTCCAACACGGCCACGTTGCGAAGGACCCCGGGACTATTGATGCTGCCGAACAGCCCCTGGTCGCCAATAGCGGCCCGTATCCTCATATTGGAGATGGTGTGGCCGCCGCCGTCGAAGGTGGCGGTGAACGGGGTGGCCCAGGCGCCGATGGCCGTCCACGAGGGGTAGTCGTCGCTGCTGTCCACGTCGCCGTCGTCGTCGGTGTCGAAGTCTAGGTCGTCCGTCAGCTCGTAGCCGGTGCAGGCGTTGCCGGCGCAGCCCATGCTGGCCGCCGCGTTGGGGAAGGCGTGGTCAAAGGAGGCCTGGTTGGCAGCGGTCACCGCGCCGTTGCCGTCCAGGTCGTAGCGAATGGCGTTCAGCTGCGCCAGGCTGTCCACCTCGATAAGCCCGTCGTCGTCCGTGTCGTAGTCCGTCGGCGGCGGCGGGGCCGCGCGCGCCTGGCTGCCGAACTCCTGCCAGGTCGCCCCGCCGATGCCATTGGTGTCGTACTTCAGGGCCGGGTACTGGCTGGCCGTGCCGAAGTCCCAGGTGGCCGCTGCCCAGGTCAAGTAGATGCCCGTGGCGCCGGTGGGCGATTGCAGTCCCGCCGTGGTCTGGCCCACGGCGCCGGCGCCCCCGGCGCTGGCGGACTGCCTGCTGGCCTCGGTGTCCCAGTAGCCGGCCGTGACCGTGGCGCCCCCGTCGTTCTTGCCCACCAGACCGCCAACATCCGCGATGGGATTTTGACGTGAACCGCCTCCTGGGGGCGTTCCGGTTAGTCCATGGGTGGCTACCTTGCCCATGGCGTAGCTGTTGGTGATGGTCCCCGATGCGTTCTCGTTCCATCCCACCAGGCCGCCGACCTGGGTGTTGCCGGTGACCGCCATGCGGGAGTAGCTGTCGCTGATCGCCCCCCGGTTGTGGCCCACCAAGCCTCCTGTCTTCGAGAAGGCCCAGATGCTGCCCCCGCTGACGAAGACGCGCTGGATAGCGCCCCGGTTGCTCCCCGCCACCGCAGCGGCGGAGTCGAGCGTCAATGCCCCGGTGCGGTCGATGCTGGGGTTCACCATGCCCAGGTTGCGGATGACCGAGGACGTGTCCGTGCTGCCGAACAGGCCCACGTCTCCCCCGCCGATTCTGATGTACAGATTGGAGATGGTGTGGCCTCTGCCGTCAAAGGTGGCGTTGAAGGGGTTGGCCCAATCGCCGATGGGCGCCCAGCCGGCGCCGCTGTTCCACCAGGCGGCGTCCGCGGAGGTGATAGCGTTGTCGTTGTTCTGGTCGAAGTTCAGGTCGTCCGTCAGCTCGTAGCCGGCGCAGGCGGAGTTGAGGCAGCCCATGCTGCCCTGCGCGTTGGGAAAGGCGGTATCGTAACTGGCCTTGTCGGCGGGGGTCACCCCGCCGTCGCCGTTCAGGTCGTAGCGGATGGCGTTCAGCTTCGCCAGGCTGTCCACCTCGATCAGGCCGTCGTCGTCCGTGTCGTAGTCCACCGGCGCTATGCGCACCTGGCCGCCGAACTCCTGCCAGGTCGCCCCGCCGACGCCGTCGGTGTCGTACTTCAGCGCCGGGTACTCGCTGGTCGTCCCGAAGTCCCACTTGACGGTACCCCATGCCGAGTAGATGCCCGTCGCGCCGGTGGGCGATTGCAGTCCCGCCGTGGTCTGAGCGGCGCCGGCGGCGCTGGCGGCCTGCCCGCTGGCCTCGGTGTCCCAGTAGCTGGCCGTCACCGCGGCGCCGCTGGAATTCTGGCCCACCAGACCGCCAAAGTCCGCGGCGGCATTTGTCCCTGAAACGCCGCCGCGCGTTCCGGCCTCTCCGTGGGTGGCCACTCCCCCGGCGGCGTAGCTGTTGGTGATGATTCCCGAAGCGGTCTCGTTCCACCCCACCAGGCCGCCGACCTGGGTGTTGCCGGTGACCGTCATGCGGGAGTAGCTATTGCTGACCGTTCCCCGGTTGTGGCCCGCCACACCGCCTATCTTCGCGTAGGCCCAGATGCTGCCGCCCGTGACGAAGACGCGGTCGATCGTCCCACGGTTGCTCCCCGCCACCGCAGCGGCGGAGTCGAGCGCCAATGACCCTGTGCGGTCGATGCTCGGGCTCACCATGCCCAGGTTGCGGATGACCGAGGCCGTGTCGGTGCTGCCGAACAGGCCGACGTCTCCCCCGCCTACTCTGATGTACATGTGGGAGACGGTGTGGCCGCCGCCGTCAAAGGTGGCGTTGAAGGGGGCGGCCCAGTTGCCGATTGGCGCCCAGCCGGCGCCGCTGTTCCACCAAGCGGCGTCCGCGGAGGTAATAGCGTTGTCGTTATTCTGGTCGAAGTCCAAGTCCGCCGTCAGCTCGTAGCCGGTGCAGTTGGGCGTCGCGGCATCGCCGTCGGTGTCGGGACAGCCCATGCCCGCCTCCGGGTAGGGGAAGACGGCGGCGTAGTTGCTGGCGCTGGCCGAAGCCGGGGCGCCGTCGCCGTCCAGGTCCCAGCGGATGGCGTTCAGCTTCGTCAGGCTGCCCACTTCGATCAGGCCGTCGTCGTCGAGGTCGTAGTCGACCGCCGCCGCAGGCACGCCGTTGACGGCCGCCGTCCATGCGCTTTCGCCCTCGTTGTTCTTGGCCATCACCTGCACCTGGTAGGTCGACCCGGCGACGAGGCCGGTTATCGTGGCGGTGGTCCCGGTCCCGACGTGGTTGAAAGCCACCCAGGCGCCCCACGTAGCGGGGTCGCCGGCGGCGCTGGTGCGCAGGCTGTGCTGCACGTCGTAGTCATCGAGGGCCGGCTTGGTAGATGGCATCACCGGCGCCGTCCAGGTGACCGTCAGCCCGTTGGCCGCAGGAACGACCCCCAAGCTGGTGGGAACCGTTGGCGGCTCGAGCGTGTCGTCAACGGTGACCGAGATCGCCAACGTGAGGTCCACCGTGGTGTCGGCGCCGCCGGCGGCGTTCTTGCCGTCGTGCACGGTAACGTTGACGCTGTAGCTCTCCTTCGTCTCGTGGTTCGACGCGCTAGCGAGGGTCAGCGCCCCGGCGCCGGAGATGGCGAAATCGGATGCGTCCGTGCCGGTCACCGCGTAGGTCAGCTGGTCGCCCTCCGGGTCGGTGGCGGCATAGGTCCCCACCGCCGTTACGCCCTCCGCAATGTTGGGCGACGCGTTGTACCCGGCGTTGAAGGTCGGCGGGGCGTTGGCCGGCGGCCCCACCCCCGGCGCCGAGCGGCCCTGCCGCCCGAACTCGTAGGCCGTGGGTGTACCGTCGCCGTCCCACTCCACCTTCAGGGCCGGGTACTCGCTGGCCGTCCCGAAGTCCCATGGGTCGTCGGTCTCGGTCGTGGTGTCGTCATCGACATCGGCGTTGTCCACGTCGATGTCCCAGTCGGCGTAGATGCCCGCATAGCCGTCGGTCTGCGCGGGCGACTGCAACTGGAGGGTGGTCTTGCCGACGCCGGTGGTGGCGTCGCTGTCGTCGGCAATGCCGCTGCTGGTGACGTCCCAGTAGCTGTTGGTGATTGTGCCCTTGTTGAGTTCGCCTATCAGCCCGCCTTTATCGCTACCGGCCCCGGTTACCGCGCCGGTGGCGTAGCTGGCGGTGATGTCACCCCCGGACTCGCCCACCAGCCCGCCAATGCGGTTGCTATGGCTGGAGCTGCCGGCTACCGCGCCGGTGGCGTAGCTAGCCCGAATTGGTCCCCGGTTGGTGCCCACCAGCCCGCCTAAACGAGTGCCAAATCCGGTGACGCTGGCGGTGGAGTAGCTCCTCTGGATTGAACCATTCTCACTCAAGTGACCTACCAGCCCGCCCACGTGAGTAAGCTTGTTGCTGACAACTATGCCGGTGGAGTAGGCGGCATCTACAGTGCCGTAGGCATGGCCAATCAGCGCGCCGGTGTAGCCCCAGCCGGTTACGTTCACGTCCACCAGTCCCACGTTGCGGAAGAAGCCGGCCTCGGAGGAGATGCCGAAAAGCCCCACCCACCGGTGAGCCCGGCTGATGAAGAGGTTGGAGATGGTGTGGCCATTGCCCTCGAAGATGGCGTTGTACCAGGTGTTCCTCCCCGAAGAATCATCCCCGATGGGCTCCCAGCCCGAGCCGCTGTTGTAATAATCGTCGGCGGCGTCGATCACCGCAGCGCCGCCGGAGTCGCTGCCCGTGTCCGTGTTGAAGTCCAGGTTCGCGTCCAGCTCGTAGCCCGTGCAGTCGTTTGTCGTCGGCGTCGGTGGCGGTGATGGGACAGCCCATGCCCGTTGCGGGATTGGGGAAGGCCAGCGCGTAGTCGTTGGCGTTGGCCACATCTGGGGCGCCGTCGCCGTCCAGGTCCCAGCGCATCGCGTTCAGCTGGTCCAGGTCGGCGACCTCAATCAGCCCGTCGTCGTCCAGGTCGTAGTCCACCACCGGCGCGGAGCGGCCCTGCCGTCCGAACTCGTAGGCCGTGGCCCTGCCGTCGCCGTCCTCGTCCGCTTTCAGCGCCGGGTACTGGCTGGCCGTGCCGAAGTCCCACGGGTCGTCGTCGGTGCTGGCGTCCCCGTCCAGGTTGAGGTTCCAGTTGGCGTAGATGCCCGCGTAGCCGTCGGTCTGCGTGGGCATTTGCAAATCTCTGGTGGTCTTGCCGACGCCGGTATCCGCATTATTGTCGTCGGCGATGCCGGTGGTAGTGACGTCCCAGTAGCTGTGGCCCACCGTGGCGCCACTGCCACTCGGATTTAGCAATCCCCCTGCGTGGCCTGAGGCGGAGGTGACGGCGCCGGTGGAATAGCTGGCGTAGATACCGCCTTCCGACGCGCCAACCAAGCCGCCAGCCTGAGCATTGCTGGAGCCTGTGGCAGTGACGGCGCCCGTGGCATAGACGGCATATAAAGAGGTTGGAGAATAGCCCGCCAGCCCACCGACGTCATCAAGGCCAGTGACAGCGCCAGTGGCGTAACTGACCCGCACAGTGCCCCCGCTGTACCCAACCAAGCCACCCACATTTTTGCCAGTGGCCGTAACGACGGCGCTGGAGCGGCTGTACTCGACCACCCCGCTGCTGCTGTTGATAGCCCCAACCAGGCCGCCAACCTTGCCCACGCCGGAGACGGTCCCGCTGGAGGAGCTGTGGCTCACCGTGCCCAGCGTGATGTGCCCCACCAGCGCGCCAACGTCGTTGTTGCCTGTCACCTTCGCGTCGACCAGGTGAACGCGCGTGACCGTCGCGCCGCCCAGCTGGCCGAACAGCCCGATGTAGTTGTCGCTGTTGCCCGCAACGTTGATGAACAGGTTGCTGATCGTGTGGTTGTTGCCCTCGAAGGTGGTCCGGAAGGGGTTCGGCCCGCTGTCGCCCAGCGGCTCCCAGCCGTCGCCGCCGTTCCAGTAGGTATCGGCGACGGTAACGGCATCGTCGTCGCCGTGGGTGTCAAAGTCCAGGTCCGCCTCCAACTCGTAGCCCGTGCAGGTGGCGGCGCAGCCCATGCTCGCGAGCGCGTTGGGGAAGGCGATATCATAGTTGGCCTGGTCGCCGGAGGCCACTGTGCCGTTGCCATCCAGGTCGTACCGGATGGCGTTCAACTGGGCTAAGTTGGAAACCTCGATGAGGTTGTCGCCGTCGGTGTCGTAGTCCACGGTGCCCGACCCCGACTGCGCCCCGGCAGGACTAGCCGGGGAGAGGAGCAGCGCTCCCAGCGCCAAGGCCAGCAGCCCGATGAGTCCGAACCGGGCGAGGCTGCCCGCCGCCACGCTCATGAGCCCGCCTGCCCACTTCCTGACCGCAAAAATCGGGGGGGGGGGGGGGGGTAGAAAAACGCCGCCGGCGCAGCGTCGCGCTAACGGCAGATTGGGCTAGGGTCGGGGCGTTGGACATTGTTCTATCGTCTCCTTCACCTGTGATAATGGCGGACTTCGCTCTACGCCCAGGCGGTGGTGGCCGGGACCAGCCTGCCGTGGGCCGGGTCCACTGCCAAGCGCAGCCCTTCCAGCGTGTAGGGCCCCAACAGGGCGCGGGCGTCGTCATTCCCGAAGACCACCAGGGTGGCCTCGGTGCGTCCGTCGATGGTGGCCCGAGCTTCCCCGATGTCGTACTCCACGGGCCGCCCGTCGGCCAGCACGAGGCTGATCTTGTCGATGGGCGACACCCCAATGTCCCGCAGCAGGTTGGCGGGCACGATGGCGTAGCTGGCCCCGGTATCCACCATCGCCTCTATCTCCAGCGACCGTTGGCCGTCCATGCTCTCCAGCCGGATGGGCCAGTTGAAAACGCCCAAATCCCTCACTCCCTTTGCGCCGTGTTTCCAAGGGACTATTCTACGAGTCGGGCATTCTACCATTTTGCGTCGGTTTCCGGCAACAAGAAAGGATCACATACTCACCTATAGCGACGCGCAGAGGGGTGTCCCTGCGCCGCCGGAGTTGAAACGCAAAAAGGGCGGCATACATGACTGTGCAGGGGGGGAGGGCATCGCTCGATCAGCGATGCCCTCCCCCCCTTTCCTTTGTGTTGCGACCTAGCGTCCCGCGCCGACCGTCTCCTTCTCCCGCTCCTGTTCCAGAGTCAGCGCCCACTCGAACATGGAAATGCTCGCGGGCTGAGCCTTGCGCTTGCGGCGCTTCGGCTTGACCGGCTCCTCGGCCATGAACTCCGCCCAGGAGAAGAGCGACTGCTGCGGCTCGTCGGCCTCGACGTAATGGCCGTTCCCGTTGGCACGGTGGCCATTGGACGGAACAAGCTCGACCGTCGGACCGATGCCGAATAGGTCGTCATGGCCGTTGCCATTGACCCCCAAGGTCTCCGGCTCCGCCTCGACGACCTCCCAGCCGTCGTCCACCAGCAGTTCCTCGGCGATGGCCTCGGAGTCCCTGGTCTGGGCGAAGACCTGCTCCACCGTCTCGGCGTCTTCCTCGTCTCCGCTGACGATTCCCCGATCGTGGTCGAGGACAAGCTTGCGGGCTAGAGCCATCATCAGGTCATCCCCGTCGTCCCCGAAGGCGGCCAGACCGTCCTCCGGCAGCTCGCCCTCGACGGCGAGGGAGCTTTGCAGCTTCTTCGCCACCAGCTTCAGTGCGTCCGCCTGTAGCGTGTTGCGGTAGCTCATGTACACTACCTTCACCGGCCTGGTCTGGCCGATGCGCCACGAGCGGCGGGAAGCCTGCCTCATGACGTACACACTGTAATCAACCTCCCCCCAGCAAATAGTTGGGAAGTCGATCAGGTCGAGACCCGTCTGCACCAACCTGGGGTGGCATATCAACACGTCGATGCCCTGCTTGACCTTGTCGGCGACCCACGCCTCCCGTTTGTCCGGGGCCACGGCGTCGGCCTTCATCACCGCCACCCGGAACCCGTGCCGGATGAGTATGTCGTCCATCCGCTCGGTGACGTCCCTGGTCCCCGTGTGGGTCACGTAGACCAGCACCCGTCGGCCCTCCATCCGCTCCGCCGCCACCAGGTCGATGAGCGCCTTCTCCTTCGGGTAGAGTTTGTCTTCGGACAGGGGCGGCACCTGCACGATGACGTCGCCGCTTCGGGGATCGAAGACCGTCTCCCCCCTGGTGCAACCGTCCGGGTAGGCCAAGAGGGTCTGAAGGTATGTGGCGAGCAGCCGCTTGGAGCCGGACTTGAGGGCCTCGGCCAGCTCCTTCCTCAGCTCCTCGAACACGTGGTTGTAGGCGCTGCGCTGGGAGTAGCCCGTTCCGTCCTCCTCCGAGTCCATCGAGGACAGGAGTATCTGCTCCTCGTAGGGAGGCAGCCCGGAGGCTACATCGGAGAGTCTGAGGAACACCGTGTTGTGTATCAGGTGGAACAGGGCCGATGGCACCAGCCCCGGCCTCTCCCTGGTCACCTTGCGGTACTTGCGGCGTCTGCTGCTTCTGCCGTCCTCCACCGAGTCGTCGTCGGGCTTGCCGACGGTGTGCTCCTCGAAGCCGTAGCGCTGTATCCAGCGGTGCTCGTCGGAGCGCCCGAACTCCGTCCTGATCTCCGGGCTGAACCGGTAGAGCAGGTGGAAGATGGTCGAGGCGTATCCACCTAAGAGGGTCCCTGTCAGGGAGAGGGACTTGCCGCAGGCGTCGGCCAGCACTCCGGCGGCGATGCCTTGTGCCGAGCCGCGCCCCTTGTACTCGTGTACTTCGTCCCCGATAAGCAGGTCGAAGAAGCCCCGCATCCGGTGCTTCACGTAGTCGGCCAAGGGGTAGCGTGCGGGGCCGGACCTGTCGGCCTGCCACAGCGGGCCGCCGCAGCCGGCGCAGGTGTGCTTGCGGCGGTTCAGGTCGGCGTCCGTCAGCGGCACGCCGTCCTTGTCCACGACCTGCGCCGTGCAGTCGGGGCAGCAGGGGACCCGGAAGGGTTCCCCCGTCTCCTCGTCCCTGATGAGTTTTCCCCTGGAGGTGGCCCACCGCTCAATGACGGTGGCCTTCCAGCGGTAGGAGAGCTTGGCTCGCTCTCTACTCATCACGGCGAACAGAGGCCCTGAGCCGATGGAGAGTCTGAGCTTCTCCAGGTCGGTGATGGAGGTGACGACGGCGGCCCTTGCCAGGGGAACCGTCTGCTCCACCTCCCGCTTCCACTTGCCGGTCAGGTGAGGCGGGCAGATTATCAGAATCCTCTGAAAGCCCGCCATGTATGCGGCCGCGGCGGCGATGAAGGTCTTGCCGGTGCCCATCTCGCCGACGACGGTGGTGCCCCGGTGGGCTTCGAGAGAGAGGGCCGCGCCCTTGATGGCGTCGGCCTGCGCCCCCAGGGGGGTGCGGAGCAGGCGTGGGAGCTTGCCGCCGTTCTCCGAGGGCCTGTACAGCGGCGGGTAGGACTCCACCACCCGCTGAGCGATGGCGTCCTTGAATGTGTCGATGAACTGTCCGAGGTTCATGTCTTTCTCCCTCCTGTATGAGAGTGCTTGGGGTTGGGCGATAAGCGAGTCCCGCCAGTCGATGGGACCAACGGGGCCTCGTGAGCGGCTCGTGTGAGCCGTCTATGCTGCGTTCGGAAGGGACTCCCGCCGGTGCACGTCGTCGTAGCAGCGGCCCTTCAGGTGGTAGGACCGCACCGGGGTTGAGACAGCCCGTCCGCCGATGATGTCCACCGAGGCGGTCTGCATGGCGGGTTCGCCGGGGGCGATGGGCTGCCCGCAGAGCGAGCAGTTTCCAACGTCATGGTTATCTGCATCTTCACGACCTTCCTTCCTTTATAAGGGTGTTGCGTCCAGACGAAGCGAGGCCCCGCCGTTTCCCGGTAGAGGGATGGCGGGGCCTTGTGGCGCGGCTCTTGGGGCGAGCCGTCTATGCTGCGATGTCGGTGATCTCTCCGTCGTGCAGGTCCAGGGCGACCACGGTGGTCTTGAGCTTCTCCCGGTGGACCTCCTTCTCCGGGCTGTCCTCCACCATGACCATCTCCTTTGAGGTGCGTCCCTTGACCAGGATGCGCCGGCCCTCCGCCTCCAGGCAGAGGTTGTCCAAGAAGCCCGCCGCCACCAGCATCGCCATGTGTCCCCTTCGCAGGGGCATCAGCGGGCGGGTGCGGGTGTCCCTGGCGGGCCAGAGGGTGTCGGTTATCTCCGTGCTCGTCCACAGCCCCGACCGCCTGGCCTCGGCAGCAGCCGCGACGGGATCGACGGTGCGGGTGGTGAACAGGATGTCGCCGCTCGGCGTGGTCTTCGGCGTGAACGGAGGGTATGGGTCGGGGCGCATCGGCTCCGGCTCCCCCACCGCCCACTCCAGCGCCATGCTCTCGCCGTGGGGGTCGGGAACGGGATCGGCCTTGCGGTAGCCCATCAAGACCACCTGGTCGAAGACCTGCCGTTCCGGGTCGGGGAAGGCCCAGCAGCGCATCCGCCCGTAGTGGGTGGAGAGGTAGCGGGCCGAGACCGCGAGGCGCTGCCGGGGGACGATGAACACCAGCAGCCCGCCCTCGGCCAGGTAGCGCGTGGTCTGGGTCAGGAAGGCGTGCTCCGTCCGCTTGTCTTCCGAGTCATGGTCATACGGCGGGTTCAACAGGAGCAGCCCGAAGGCCCCGTTCGCTACGGACGTGGCGAACAGGTCGGAGGCCAGGGCGCGCCCGAGCCGCTTCTCCGCCTCCTCCGCCCGGTCCCGGTGCAACTCGACGCCGTAGGTCTCGATGGGGATGGCGTTGGGCGCGTCCATGCGCTCGGCAAGCTGCGCCAGCGCCTCCCCCGCCCCGCAGCAGGGGTCGAGGATGCGCAGCGTCTCCCGGTCCCTGTGGTAGTAGCCGGTGGGGGTGCGAATCAGCTCCGCGAGCAGGTCGACGACCCGCTCCGGCGTGGGGTAGAACCCTCCCTTTGCTTGAGCAGCGAGTCTCATGTGACTTCTCCTTTCTCTGTGTCGTCTGTCGTGTCCGTTGACGGCCCGAACCGGCAGGGTTCGGGGTTGCAGAAGCGGCAGTCCCTTCTCGCCCTGGGGGGCGGCACGTAGTCCTCGACGGTCACCGCCTGGAAGACCACCTGGATGCCGCACGAGCCGCAGTGGTAGGCCTCCCCGGTGTGGATGTCCCTGTCAGGCTCTTCCACCTGCGCGAACCGCTCGTCGCAGTGGGGGCAGGTGAAGAACAGCGTCTGTTCCGTTGGCATGGTCTCCTCTCCTTTCCTGTGTCTTGCGCCGCCTCAGGCGGCGATTGCCATGTCCCTGTGGCCGGTCTGCACCCCGACCACCTCTCCGACGCCCACGTTGCGCTGGTAGCAGAGGACCTGGTGAGTCCCAATGCTCTCGGCGCAGGCGGTGCAGAAGGCGGTTATCAGCTCGGCGCGGGCAGCGACGGTCATCCGCCGCACCAGCATCGAGCCGCCGTCCGGCAGAGCCTGCCCCGTACTCGATACGGGGGTGTAGCGGTAGAGCATGACCGAAGGGTCGCGCCGTTCCGCCTCCGTGGCGGGCCGGTAGAAGTGGGGCTGGCCTGAGCTTGTCAGGTGCGTGGTGTGGTTATGCTTGCAGTAGCGGCAGGTCGTCCCGTCCGGGGAGAAGCGCCGCCAGGCGCTCCCGTTCCGGTTCTGCCTGCGCTTGTTCTTGCGTTTGGCCGTCTTCAGCGTCCTATCCATCGGAAACCTCCTCAGTGGGCAGGGTGAGCCAGCCCGACGCCACGGCGTCGGAGAGGTCTTCCCGGAGCTTGTCGGCCTTGGGGGAGCACCTGTAAGCGGAGACGCCGACGGACTGGAGGGGGACTATCTCCCCGTTGTCCAGGCCCCGGTCCCAGAGCCACCCGGCCCAAGAGCCGTGCAGGGGGAGCGGGCTGCGCTTGTCCAGGAAGCGGTGGTGCAGCGCGGGGGCCTCATCCTCGGCCTGCGCCAGCAGGAGGAAGCTGTCCTTCTCGAATCCGTACTCGGCGGTTTTGGTGTACACGAGGGCGTGCCAGCCTCCCGATACGGGCAGGCGGGCGATCTTGGTCGTCCACGTCCCGATGGTCTCGTAGGGAATCTGGCACCGCTGATACCCGCCTGAGAGGGCCATCCCGTCCGCGCCACGGATGATGTGGGCCGTGTCCGGCGGCTGCTTGAGGAGCGAGGCCCAGATCGCCTTGAGCGCGGTCTGGGAGCCGACCATCGAGACGAGCCAGAGGCCGTCGGTCGCCTCGTCGCGGGCGAAGGCGTCGGCGGTGGCGCTGAAGCCGCCTGACGTGATGGTGTAGAGGTCTTTGGGGTCGATGGTGTGAGTTGCGAGCATGTCATGTCTCCTTTCGGTGTATGTGTCGAGGGGATGCGCAGGGACGGTTGCCCCTGCGTGAGAGCCGGACGGCGAGGGCTGTCAGGACATGAGGCCCCGCTCCTTGAGGCTGACGAACTTCTCCCCGCCGATGACGACGTGATCGAGCAACTCGATGCCCAGCAGCTTCCCGGCCTCGGCGATGTCTTTGGTGATGGCCGTGTCGGGACCGCTGGGGGTAGGGTCGCCGGAGGGGTGGTTGTGGCTGATGATGATGCTGGGGACGGCCTCGATGACGGCGGGGCGCAGCACCTCGGCGGGCCGCACCACCGAGGAGCTGACGTTGCCTTGGTAGATGACCCGCTGCCCCAGCACCTGGTTCCTGGTGTTCAGCAGCAGCACCCGAAGTTGCTCCTGGGCGAGCGGGGCCATCTCCGGTCCCAGCAGCAGCCGCACGTCTTCGGGGCAGTTGATGGCGGGCGGGGCCTCCGGGCGCTCAGGCTGGGTCTCGACCTCGTAGCGCATGGCGATCTCGCCCAGCAGGTGCAGGTTGCTGCGCAGCGCCTCCAGCAGCGCGGCGTCCTTGGTGAGGGTCTTCTTCTTGGTCATGTCGGCCTCCTTTCGCAGTCGGTTAGAAACAGGAGCGGGGCCGCCTCCTGTAGGTGGGAAGCGGACCCGTGATGCGCCTTTCGGAAAGGCGTCGCTGTGTGCGGTTGTGTATCAGCTGCTAGAAGGGAGAGGCAGCCACCGTCTCCTCGACGTCCGAGGCGTCGCCGTCGTTGACCTGCCCGCCGTTCCCGTTGCCGTTGCGAGAGTCGAGGAAGACGACCTCGGAGGCGTGAACCTCGGTGCGGTAGCGCCGCTGCCCGTCGTCGCCCTCCCAGGAGTTGTTCACCAGACGTCCCGCGACGTAGATGCGGTCGCCCTTCCCGACGTACTGGTTGACCGCCTCGCCGGTCTTGCTCCAGCAGATGACGTTGTGCCAGTCGGCCTCCACCTCCCCGTCCTGGCGGCGGCGGTCGGTGGCCAGCCGCAGCTGGGTGACGGCGATCCCGCCAGAGGTGTACTTCATCTCCGGCTCCGTGCCGACTCTGCCCAAGAGCTCTACCTTGTTGATGGTGCGTGCCATTTCGGTTCCTCCTGAATGGTGTGGCGCTGTCATTGCCGCGCCCTGTTGAATGAGAGCGGGGCCGTCCCCGGTAGAGGGAAGCGGCCCCGTGGTTGCGCGCCCCTTGGGGAGCGTCTAGCTGACCCGCAGGTACTCGGAGACGTTCTCGGTGACGATCTCCGAGCGGGTCGCCGGGTCAAGCAGGTTGTTGAGCTTGCGGTAGTCCACCGAGTAGCGGCGGGACTTGACCATGCCCACGGAGCGGGTCTTCTCCCGCCCCTGGAGCTTCGCCTTGTCCACTCCCTGCTGGCCCAGCCAGGCCCGGAGCCTCTCCACCACCCACCGCTTCTCGTCCTCGAACTCCCGGATCGTGTCCTGGATCTCCTCGTACTCGTGGAGCGCGTTGCGCGCCTCCTCGTCGGTCACCGGCTCCGCAGGCCCGGCGTCCTCTGCGGGTTCCGGTTCCCCTTCGGCCTCCGCCGTATCGCCCGGCAGGCAGACGTTCAGGAAGGGACAGGACTTGCACTGCCAGTCGCCTGCGGAGAAGTCCCGCTCCGGCAGGGCATCGGGGTCCGGCCCGCTCTGGACGAGGTGGGCGCCCAGCTGTCCGAGCCACTCGGAGGCCCGCTCCAGGGCCTGTCCCACCCGCTCGGCGGGTATCACCTCGTAGTCCCACTGGCGGCTGCCGGTGTCCATCGTGGCGATCACCGCGTCCCGCAGCTCCCCGAAGGTCCCCAGGGTGTAGAAGCCGGCCTGGGCCACCGACGCCGGGTGGCTGCGCTCCGCGCCCAGGGTTCGCCAGCGCTTGAACGCCTCCGGCCCCCTGGTCTTGACCTCGACGACCGCCTCGCCGCCGAACAGGGGCATGACACCTGTGGCGTCGGGGTGGCCGGTGACCACCATGTTGGGGCCGACCCGCACCGACACCGCTTGGGGGTCTTTGGGGTCGGCGGGAGTCACCTCCCAGCCGGCCCGCTCCATCGCCCGCACCACCACCGGCTCCAGGGCATTGCCCGCTTCGAGCACCGTCAGCGTCTCGGCGGTGGTGGGGTTGGTGGCTTCGTAGCCTGCCGCCGCGTACCAGAGGGCGCGGCGGCAGTTGCCCGCCGCCGATGCCCGTATCTCAAGCTGCCCGTCCCCGTCGAAGCGGGCGTTGGGGCGGGAGTAGACATCCGCCTTGCTGTCCATCGTCTTCGTAGTCATGTCCTTTGCTCCTTCTTCCTGTAAATGAGAAGCGGGGCCGCCCCCGTGTGGAGACAGCCCCGTCGTTGCGCCCTGCGTCCGTTGTCCGTGCTCCTTCAGGCGGCCTTCGCTGCTTCGGCCTCCTGCGCCTCCTCCCTTGCCTTCAGGTGTTGCTTCAGCACGTGGGCGATGCCGTCGCCGATGCCAAGCACCGCCATGCTCCCGCCGTCGGGCAGACGGTTGAAGAAGGGCTGCATCTCCTGGATGCCCCGGCACTGGTCGATGATTTCCTCGACCGGGGTGCCCCGCCGCAGGTGCAGCGAGATGAGGCGGCAGGCCAGCTCGGTGACCCCGTGCTGGAACGAGCCGCCCTTGCCCAGCCAGCCGAAGACCTCGAAGGGCTCGCCGTCCTGGTCCGTCGAGACGGTGACGTAGAGGTTGCCCATCTCGGTGGTGAGCTTGGTGGTGGCGCTGGGCAGGCTGCGGGGTCTAGGCCGCGTGGTCGTAGCCATCGCCCACCCCCTTTCCCCGGAGATAGGGAAGCGCGGGAGCGTACCGCTCGAAGTATTCGGCGGTCCTGAGCGCCGCCTCCCGTTCCCGGTCGTCGCCGAGACCCAGGAGCGTCCTGACGATGGGTTTCTCGCAGTCCTCCTCGGCGAAGGTCGCGTTGAACATGGCGTCCCGGACGCAGTCGGGCAGCGAGTGCCACCGCTCCCGGCTGAGCTTCAGCCCGCCGTGGCTGGCGGTGGACACCCGCCAGACGCCCTCGGCCAGTTCCTCGATGTCCTGGGGCGGTCCCCAGGGTGTGTGCATCGTCGTCATCGGTCGTGTCCTCCTGTCCTGTAAATGGAGAACGGGGCGGCCCCGGAAGGGACGGCCCCGCTCGATTCCCGTGTCCCGAATGTCAGGACGGGCTAGGCCGCCTGCGCCTGCCGGGTCTCCTGGAGCTTCTTGGCGGCGGCCTCCACCAGCGGGGCCAGCTCCGAGGCGTCCAGGGCGTCCAGGTCCTTGCCCGTCTTGTTCTTGACGGCGGTCCGCACCCCGTCCTCGTCGAAGCCCTGCTCGACGGCGATCTCGATGAGCTGCTTGCGCAGCGCTGGCACGTTGTCGGGGCCGGACGCCGCCTTTGCCTGGGCGGGAGCCCGCTGGGGGCGGGAGGCGCCGCCGCCGTTCCTGCCCGTCTGTCTGGCAGCCGTCCGGCGGCCTCCGGCCCCCTCCGTCGGCTGGTCTCCGTAGAAGCCGTTGCCGAACTGGACGCCGAAGCTCCTGAGCGCCCGCTTCATGCCGTCCGTGACCGCGCCCTTGATGGCGGTCTCGTGGCCGTCTGCGTTGTCCTCGGCCACGGCGTTGAACCCGATGTCCGTGCGTGGCAGCGCACCTGCGACGGTGACCCGCACCGGGGCGCTGTAGAAGGAGGTGGTGGTCACCTCTCCAGTCCTCGTATCGACGTTCTCGAACTGGCGCAGGGTCACGTCTCCCGCCAGCTCGTAGCCCCATCCGCCGAACCCGAATATCCGGTTGGCCTGGGCGATGACGACGTGGCCTTCCAGGTAGTCGTAGGTGCGCCCGGCGCGGCCCTTGCGCTGGGAGACCAGCGCGGGGTCGATGGGCTGCCCCAGGGCGCCCGTGACGGTGGGCGGCAGCCCGTCCCAAAGCAGGTCGTGCTCGCTGACGATTGCGGCGTCGGGCTTGTGCCCGTTGCCGTTGCCGTTGGTGTGGACGAGGCCGTTGCCAGTCCCGTTGCTGTGTCCGTTGTTGCTTCCGTTCCTGTTCACCATGTCTGTCTCCTTCTGTCTGTGTGGTGTGTTCCTGTAGCGAATAGCCGGTGCGGGTTCCCCCCGTATCAAGTACGGGGCAGGCTCTACGGGAAGCCGGGGGCGGGCAAGGCCCGTCGTGCATTGGGCATAGCTCCTCCTGGGGGGTGAGAGTGGGAATCGGGAAAGCGGGAGGGAGTCCCGCAAGCAGGGCCGGAGCGAGGCAGGCTCCGGTAGAGGGGAAGTGTGGTGGGAAGTGAGAAGCGGGGAAGGAGTCGCTAGCGGGCGGAGCGCGCCGCCCGAGCCAGCAGGCGGAGGAAGACGGCGCGGCCGTGGGGAAGGGCCGCAAGCTCGGCCACGTCGCCGACGCCCTGGGGAAGGGTGACGGCGGCTGCCCGGCGTCCAAGCAAGCCCGCAAGCCGCTCCGTGGCCTCAAGGCCCGCATCGTCGGCGTCGAAGGCAAGGAAGACCTGGGGGCAGCCCCGCAAGCCCTCCGCCACCTTCTCGACCCCCTGGGCGCCCAGGGCAGAGACGGCGGGGACGCCCCAGCAGGCAAGGGCAAGCCAGTCGAAGACGCCCTCGGCAACGACCGCCCAAGGAGGCGCAACCCCAAGACGCCCAAGTCCAAGCACCGGCTTGGGGCCGGGAGGAGCCTGGAACCGGGGCGTCCGGTCGGGGTCTATGGCCCGCCCGACGAGCCAGCGGACAAGGCCGCCGGAGGCGTCGGGAACGACCACCATCCAGGCGAACCGTTCCGCGCCCCGCTCCATGAATAGCCCGGAGTCCCTGAGCCGATCGGAGGCGAAGCCGTCCGACTCAAGGGCCTCCCGCAGCCCGTGTCCCGGCGCATAGCCGAGGCCGAGCCGCAAGGCGGAGTCAAGACCCACGCCCCGCGAGGCAAGGTACTCCTTGGCAACCGGGCTGCGCCGCAGCTGCCCGGCGTAGAACCGCGCCGCCGCCGTCAGCAGCGACGGGTCCCTGGGAGGCAACGCGGCGGCGGTTGAGCCGCGAGGCTTGACCGCCGCCTGGGAGCGGATGGCGGCCCCTGGAACCACCCACGCGCCGCCGTCCAGCCGCTGGATCGCCTCCGGCAGGCTCAGGTTCTCGGCCCGCCGGATGAAGTCCAGCACGTCGCCCCCCAGCCCGCAGCCGAAGCAGTAGAACCGCTCAGTGTCGGCGTACACCGTGAAGCTCCCCTCCGCCTCGTCGTGGAAGGGGCAGACGCCCTGGCGGACCCTGCCCCGACCGCGCAGCCTCACTCCCGACGCCTCCACCGTGTCGCCCAGGGGGTGACGGGCCTTCAGCGCCGGGATGTCAACGGAAGCATTGGCTACGACCATCACGCACCTCCGCTCAGGGGCCGCAGACCCCGCAGGCTGCGCCGGGAGACCAGCTTGCCCGGCTCCCAGCGCATCCCCAGGACCGCCGCGACCTCAAGCGTCCCGTCGCCCGTGGGAACCAGCGCCGCTGCCTTGCCCGTGCCCTGGCTGTAGACCAGCGCGTCCCGGTCACCGAAGCGCCGTTTCGCCAGCGCCTGCCATTCGGCGTAGGCCCACCGCGCCTCCTTCGTAGTCACCGCCCCCGCCGTGTCCACGCCGGCGAGGACCTCCAGCGCCCCGTCGATGTCCCCCGCCTGCCGCAGCCGCCGCGCCTCATGGACGCTGCGGGCCACGCTGGGGGTTTCCGCCTGCGGCGCCCTCTCCGGCTCAGCCCTGAACATCGCCGCTATCAGCCGGTCGACCAGCTCTTCGAGGCTTGGCCGCGGCCTTGTCCCAGTCCCACCAATCGTCGTTGCTTGCGTCGTCATCGTGTCCTCCTTCGTTCTGTGTTGTTGCCTTTGCCGTCCGTTGCCGTTGTGCCTGTTGCGTCCGTCCCGTTCGCTGCCTGCCTCCGGGCCTGATGAACCGCCTGAGCAGCAGCGCACCGAGGCCGAGGCCGACCGCGTTCAGGAAGACCAGCTCGCCGTCAGTCGTCACCAGCGGCCCGAGCAGCAGCGCCGCGACCACGACCGCTATTGTCAGCCGCTTGTGCCGCCGCATGAACCCGCCCGCCTTGACCGCGAGTCCCTTGACCCTTGAAACCGTTGCCTTGATGTCCTTGACGTGCATTGACGCCTCCTTTCCGTTGTTGACCCGTGCCGGACTACAGGTCGCTGGGCGTGGACCAGTCGGGGGATACCCGGATGCCCACGTCGAACTCGCTTACCCGCGATGGATCGGGCTTCAGGCGGGCCGGGCCGCTCGCGGATTGCTCCCCGTCCAATGTGTGCAGCTGCCCGCATCGCTTGCAGTACCAGCCGTCCGAGCCTCTGTAGCCCACCCCCGCCCGCGCGAAGGAGTACCCGCAGCCGCAGACCTCGAGAGACAGCCTGAACGTGTCGAAGACGTTGCCCTCGGCGTCTCGCAGGGAGCAGAGGCGGGTGCGTGGGTTGAGGACCACGCGGTCGCCGATCACCTGCCGTTCGACCTTCTGATACCGACCAACTTGCCTGTCCATGTGCGCTACCTCCTTGCTGAATCTCATGCCGTTGCCGTTGAATCCGTGTGGCCGTGCCGACGACGCCCGCAGTCCGACGATGAGCCGAACGAGGGAGACGCCGTGTTGAAAGAAGACGCAGCTCGGCCAGGGTCACATCACGGGAACGGACTCAGGGGAGCTGCTGCTACGTGGGGGATGAAGAGGACGCAGCTCGGCCCAGAGTCAACTCAGAGGAGCGGACTCAGGGGGAGCTGCTATGAAATGGGGGGAACCGACCGGCCTGCAGAGCAACCACAGGACGGCGCGGTGAGAGACGCAACGAGACCCGGGAGCTACGTCTGTAACGTCCTGGGATGCTGCGAGGGAAGCGGCCAGACAGCTAAGACCTCATCGCAGACCGGCGCGTGGTGAAGCTGCGGCCAGTTCCACAGGAAGCATGCCGCAGACGTGAGGAACCGGCCAGTGTGCAGGGCGCACTCCGACCAGGGTGTCCGAGGGGCCGAAGCGAGAGACGCTCCAACCGCTGCGAATGTGTCCTCCGGGGTGGCCTTCGGGAGAGCGAGGCTCAATCCTTCCGGTCTGACCCCTGGGCGGCTGTTCGGAGAGCAAGGCTCAATCCTATGCAGCCGGTCCCGGATTCGGGGGACGGGAATCCTCCAGGTTTCTAGGCACGAAACACTGGAAAAAGCCGGAAACTGCGTCAATTATCGCCCGAACAACCGAGCGAATGGAAGGCTTCAGACGGGGTTTTGGGCCAACCCGCACCAAATCACACGCTGCTACGTAGCTCCCATGTCGCTCCGATGCAGCAACCGCCGAAAACCGGCCCCGGAGACGGCTCCGGGGCCTACTTCCGCCACAGCCACAGGGTGAGGACCGTCCGCACCCAGCGCAGCAGCTTCCGCTTCCGCAGCGCCACCCGAGTGTCGGCCAGCGCCTTCCAGCGATGGTTGATCTGACCCTTGCGCCCGAAGCCCCGCAGGGCCTGGGTCTCCGGGGGCAGGGTCAGCCCGTGCTCCTCCAGCATAGCCAGCTCCAGCACGAGCAGACGCTCCTCCGTCGTGAGCCACGACAGGCTCTTCCCCTGGTGGGGATGCCCGGCCCGCAGCCGTCGCCACTCCTCCACCTGCGGCCACGCATCGCCGTAGACCTCATCATCGTCGTCGTCGGGCTCCTCGGTGACCACCTCCGGGTCCAGCCTGCGCAGCGTCGCCCGCTTCTTCGAGCGCACCCCCGCCATCGGAGGGGCGGCCCTGGTCTCCGACCGGCCCGCCCACTCCTCGTGCTTCCCGCCCTGCGCCTGGGCCTGGGTACCGTCCTCGTCACCGCCCTCCACCTGGCTGCTCTCACCCCCGCCTTCCACATCTGCCGCAGGAGGCGTCTCCATGCCGCCCTCCAGCGCCGCCACCCGCTCCTCCAGCGCACCGACCGCCTCCCGCAGCCGCGCGACCTCGGCGTCGTCCGCCCTCCTCAGCAGCAGCTCCAGCGCATCGCCCATGCGCCCCGTGATCTCACCCGACTCCTCGGCCCGCGTCAGGGTCTTGTGGTTGACCCCCAGCAGCTCGGCAGCCTCCATCTTGCCCTCCCGCCGCACCAGGTCCCGCAGGAACTCGCTCAACCTGAGCCGCCGACGCCTCTCCGCGTCCACGCTCCCGTTGCCGTCCACATCCCGCTCATTCATGGTCGCACCTCCTCGCAGTCATGTCCTGTAGGGGGCTGTCCTGTAGGGGGTTTCGACCCCCGATTCCAACCTCCCCGTCCAATTGCTCGCTCCGATGTCGCGCCACCCCCGACTTCCCTTTTGGGCCGCTGTCGGAACCACCCCTTTCACCAAAGTGCTCGCAGGCTCGGCCTCACTTCCCTTCCTTCACGCCCGTTTCACGTTGCCCACAGCCCACAACTTTCCTTCTGGGCACCGAAGCAAATCCCTGTACACGGGTATGACACCACATCCGGCCCATTCCTTCCCATGCCCTAAAAGGGAGGACGCGCGAGTCCTCCCATATAAGGCATGGTGTCCGGCCCCGCGACTTCCCAGACTCGATGGCAGAACAGACGGCCCCATCAGCGAAGAGGAGGCGAATCGTGGGAGCGCAATCGACGGTCCGAAGGTCCCTTGGCAGAGCCAGGAGGCTGATGCCCCTGGCCGCCGCGCTGCTGCTGGCAGCGCTTCTGGCAATCCCCGCAAGCAACATCGCCCAAGCCCAAGCCCCGCCCGGTAACGAGCTAACCCTCGTCAACGCCGACCGGGAGTTCGTGGAGCGAAAGGGCGGCGGCGAGTTCGTCGCCCGCCCCGTCTTCGACCGGGAGATCGCAAACCTCTTCTACGCCGTTCGCGACGCCGACACCGGCGACTGGATAAGCGCCATGTACCGGGTGAAGGGCGGCGAGAAGAAGCGCAGCGACGGCTGGGAGTATTCCTGGGAGTACCCCGACCTTGACGACCACCCCGAGCTCGACCGCGACCGGGCCTACCTGCTGGTCATGCTGGCCGAGGCCGAGGACGGGTTGAGGGGCGACTTCTACGCCGTCATACCCATCCACCAGCCGGGCCGCATCTGGGACAAGATTCTGTCCGCCCTCAGCCCGGCCCGCTGGGCCAAAGCCTTCGCCGGGTGGGTCATCGAGGGCGTCCACGGGACCCTCTGCGGAGTTGTCGAGCGGGCGTCCGAAGAGGACGCCGACAACTGCCGGGGAGGGTAGCGCATGGGCGACATCCTCACCGGCACCCCTGAGCATCTCACCTACGGCCACTGGCTGGTGCAGCAGGCGTGGATGGTCGTCTGGGCCATCACCTCCGCCGCCCTGGTGGTCATCCTCGGCTGGATGGGCCTGAGCTTCATCATCTCCGAGCACCTGGGGACCCGTCAGGCGGGCTGGCGGGAGATGGTGCCCCGCCTTGTTTTGGGCCTGGTGGCCGCCGCATCGTCCCTCTGGTGGTGCGCCCTGGTCATCGACGTGGCCGACGCCGTGTCCGGCTTCATCGCCTTCTCCCTGAACGTCACCCCCGGAGACATGCTGCGCTCAACCCTGAGCACGCTGATGACGGCGGTGCAGGCCGGGAGCGTGGGCATGGCGCTGCTGCTGGCGGCGCTCTACCTGGTCTACGGCTTCTTCGTCCTCTACGTCATCGTGCAGATGATCTTGCGCCTGGCCCTCATCGACATCCTGCTGGCCCTGGCCCCCATCGCCCTGGGGCTGTGGATTCTGCCCCACACGGCGGGCTGGGGCCGCCACTGGCTGCGGCTCTTTATGACGACGGTGTTCCAGCAGGCGGTGCAGCTCATCGCCCTGGCCCTTGGCTTCGGCTTCCTCAAGGAGTTCGCGGCCATCGCCGCCTTCGAGCCGGTGCAGGACCTGGTGTGGAAGCTGCTCATGTCGCTGGGCTTCATCTACATGGCGACCCGGGTGCCGTCGATGCTCGGCAACCACGGGACCTTCGACTCCTGGCTATCGATGCTCTATTTCGGCATGAACCTGCCCGCCTCGATGGTCAGGTCGGCCAAGACCATCGGGCTGATGAGCGGAGCCGCAGGAGGACCGGGAGGCATGGCGGTGGGAGCGATGGCCGCCAGCGCGGGTCTCTCTGCGGCGGCCGGCGGCCTGAGCTCCGCGGCCTCGATGGCGACCCCGTCGGCCGGAGGCGACGGCGGCGGCGAGCCCCGGAGCAGCGGCGAGTAGCCCGACCGAGACAACGAAATCACAAAGGCGCGGACGAGACCCGCGCCGACCAATACCACGACGGAGGAGCCGCGATGTGCAGGTAACGGAGCTTACGAACCCCGACCGGTAGAGACGAGCGGAACGCTCGAAAGCAAAGAGGAGTGAAACGAATGGAACAGCTGACACAGACCATATCGAACCTGGTGGGCATCCTGCTGGGCGTCGTGGGGGGCATCGGCGTCGGCTTCTTCATCTACGGCGCGTACATGTACCTCACCGCCAGCGGAGCGCCCAACCAGATGGAGCGCGGCAAGAGCGCAATGATGACGCCCTGGCGGGCATCGTCCTGGCCCTGGTCGCCTACGGCGTCGTGGAGCTGGTGATGAACGCCGTCGTGGACCCCGGCATCGACATCGACGACGCCCTGCCCGAACCCGAAGCCCCCGGCGGCAGCGACTCCAGCAGTAGCAGCGGCTAGGCCCGACGCGAGGAAGGAGAGGAAGACATGAGAGAACACGAGGTACCGACTCACGTGCAGGCGGAGGACAAGGTCCTGCTGGGGTTCACCTTCCCGCAGATCGTGGCGGTGACGGCGGTATGCGCCATCTCCTACGGCGCATACCGCTACGCCCCCGTCGGCCCGTCCGAGGTGCGCATGGCGATTGCCGTCGTCCTCGGACTGGTCGGGGTGGCGATGGTGGTGGGGAAGATAGGCGGTCGGCGGCTGCCCCTGGTGGCCGCCGACCTGCTCAAGTACCGGCTGGGGGCGCGGCTCTACGCCGGGCCCGTGTCCCAGCTGGTGAGGGCGGAGCCGCCCGCGCCGGCGCAGCCGGTCAGGAGCGGCCCCGGCCCGCTGAGCCTGATGGCGAAACGCGCCGGACGCGGCCTGGGAAGACTGCGCAAGAACAGGAAGACCCGCAAGAACAAGGAGCGCCGCAACGGGCGCATGCGCTGGTTCGGCAAGCGCAGGGGGAAGGACGGGAGGAACCGCCACGGCCAGGACCACCGGGCCGAGACCCTGGAGACGAGGAATCGGAAGCCCCGCGTGGGCTGGATTCCGGTGGTGGCCCTGGCCGTCCTGATGGCGGCCGTCGTGGCCGTCCCGCAGTCGGCCCTGGCGGACGACCACGAGCCCTGGCGGGAGGAGATCGACTTCGATCTGACCGAGCCAGTGGAGGGGCGGCGGATATTCGTCGAGGGGCTCACCGTCTCCGGCGACCGCGCCGCCGTCACCCTGCGGGCCGCCACTCCCCTGGACATCCGGGTGCGGGCCTTCGGCGGGCCGCAGGGCAGCTCGCTGCGCTTCTGGGGATCGGCCTCCCTGGACGAGGGGGAGCGGATCGAATACTCCCTCCCCCTGCACGGACCCAGCCCGTCCTTCACCGTCTCGTGGGAGGACACGCTGGGGCAGGCTGGGGCCGTCACTGTCGAGAGCGAGCAGATCCCCTACCCCCTCCCGGCCATCGACGGGGAGCTGTGCGACCTGCGCATGTCCTCCCTGGGCTGGACGCCCGGAGCGGTCGAAGGAGTCATCGAATCCGAGTGCGTGTCCACCATCGAGCACCCGGTCGAGCTTCAGGCGGTGGCCGGGCACGAGAGCGTCACCGAGACGGCGCTCATGGACGCCCAGGTGACCGCCATCACTGGGACCGTCGCCGCAGCGACCGGCGCGGCCCACACGAGCGTCACGTTCGTCGCGGGCGGCGAGACGCGCTTCCGGCTTCCCGTCGGGGATGGTAGGGCGATTCACGCCGTGAGCGTGGACGTGAGCCTTGACGCGTCCCTGAGCATCCCGATCCCACCGCTGACGCGGCTCACTCACCACCCGGAGCGGGTGGAGCAGGTCACCAAGACGGTGCGCCTCCATCGGCCAGGGGACAGCGACTCGGACAGTGAGACGGCGACGGCCACCTGCGATGACGGCGCCACGTCGACCGCCACCGCGACGGCGTACGCCTACGTCCCCAGCGCCACCATCGCCAAGGAGGTGACGGTGGACGTCCTGCACAAGGAGCACGTCAAGGCCGAGGTGGTGGAGCGATCCCCCATCAGCCGGAGTCGTGACGAGACGCTGGCCCTGGCGTCTCGCGTGGGGGCTGACGACCCCTTCGAGGTCCTGGTCCTGCCGGAGCCTGAACCGGAGGACCCGCCCGCCGAGCAGGAGCCCGCCGACGGCCCCGCATCCAGTGCTGGGCAGGCTCTGCGCCAGTGGCTCGACCTGCTGGGATGGGAGTGGCCCTGGTGAGGCATTTGTTGACGGCAACCCTTCTGATTGGGACCGCGCTGGCGACCACCGGCGCGGCCCCGGCCGAGGAGCAGGCCATGCTGGACGCCTTCGACCGGGCGCTGACCGCGATGGCCTACGCCGCCGCCGGACTCGCCGTCTTCGCCATCGTCTGGGCGGGATTCGTCCTGATGGCCGAGGGCGGCGAGGAGCGGGGCGGCGGCAGGGCCAAGAGCGCCGTCGTCATGGCCGTCGTCGGCCTGGTGCTGGTCCTTCTGGCCAAGGCGGTCGCCGCCCTGCTGCGCAGCGGCCTCGTCCCGTTCCCAACCCCCTAGCGCAAAGGAGAACACCGAGTTGAAGAAGCTGTTGGAACGATTCAAGAGAGATGAAGCGGAGGGGCCGCCGGACGGCGCAGCCGCTCCGCAGACCCAGGGACCCGCAGGACCGCAGGAACCGGCCCCCAAGCCGCCGCCCCTGCCCCTGTTCTTCATGGTGTCGCACCTGGACGACGACGGACCGGTTCGCCTGGACGGCGTGAAGCTCGGCGTGTGCGAGGTGATGGGGCTGGAGATCGACGAGCCCAAGCTGGGGGCCTTCGCCGGGGCGCTCAACGCCTGCGATTTCCCCGTGCAGCTGCTCATCAGGCAGCACCCGCCGCGCCTGGGCGGGCTGCGGGAGAAGCTGCAACAGGCCCAGCCCGCCGACCTTCCCCCGCAGACCGAGGCGGCGGCGGAGTCCCTGGGACGGCTCTTGACCGACCTGGAAGCCCGCGACGGCATCCTTGACCGGCGCTTCTACGCCATCGCCGATTTCGCCCGGTTCGACGAGCTGCGCGGCCTGCTGGCGCGGGCCGGACTGTCCGTCCACCCGCTCAGGGGCCGACAGCTGCGGATGTTTCTGCTGGCCTCCGCCCTGGGCGGCGCCCCCGCCGAGATCGACGAGGAGACTCAGGTGGAGGTGGAGATGGGCCGCCGCGAGGTGCGGGTCGGAGACCGCCTGGTCCGCTCCCTCCACCTGGGCAAGTGGCCCCGCTCCCTGGCCCCCGGCTTCCTCCAGAGCCTCATGGCCGCAGGCGCGCCGATGGACCTGTCCGTCCACCTGGGGCCGATTCCCGCCGAGCAGGCCGCCCGCACGCTGGAGTGGCAGAAGGTCCGCTTCGAGTCGGCGCAGAGCCTCTCCTTCAAGCGGGGCCGCACCATGTCCCCCGAGGCGGAGATCGCCCTGGAGGATGTGACCCGGCTGAGAGACGAGGTGCAGCGGGGCCGGGAGCGGCTCTTCCACGCGTCGCTCTCCATCACCCTTCACGCGAAGGACGAGAAATCCCTCAAGGATATGACCCAGCGGGCCAGGGGACACTTCGCCGCCACGTTAGGCAAGCTCGACCCCCTGCCCTTCCGCCAGCGCGAGGGCATCCTCTCCACGCTGCCCCTGGCCCTCAACGCCGTCGCCGAGTGGAGGACGCTGGACACGTCGTCCCTGGCGCGACTCTTCCCCTTCTCGCCGCCCGACCTGGACACGAGGCGGGGAACCCTCTACGGCATCGACATGCGGGCCTGCTCCCCGGTGGTCTACGACCCCTGGGACGGCACGCACCTGAACGCCAACACCGCCGTCCTCGCAAGGTCGGGAAGCGGCAAGTCTTTCGCAACGAAGCTGGGGGTCCTGCGGGGCATCACTCGCGGCGTGACGGCCTACGTCATCGACCCGGAGGGCGAGTACGCGGACATGGCGAGGGCCGCAGGCGGGCGCGTCCTCTCCCCCGGAGTGCCGGGCCAGGGCATGAACCCCTTCGTCATCGAGCGGGGCGACTCCGAGGAGCTGCTCCAGCGCATCGGCAGCCTGAGGCGGCTCATCGAGGTGATGGTGGGAGAGAGCCTCGGCGCGGCGCGGAGAGCCTCCCTCGACCACGCCCTGGCGGGCTACTACGCCCAGCACAGGGAGCGCACCGGCTTCCGCGACTTCTACGCCTACCTCGAAGGGGAAGCTGAGGACATAGCCCACCTCCTTCGCCCCTTCGCCACCGGCAGCCTGCGCAACCTCCTCTCCGACGAGGGAGACGACCTTCTGGGCAACGAGGCCCTGGTCACGGTCTTTGACCTGCACCTCCTGGAGCCGGAGCTTCGCCCCGCCGCCGCGATGGTCTGCACCGAGACGGTGTGGGCGGCGGCGGCCCAGGACCCCAAGCCCCGCCTGCTGGTGGTGGACGAGGTGTGGTCGATCATGCAGCACCCGGAGGGCGCGGCCTTCATGGTGTCGATGGCCAAGCGCGCCCGCAAGCACCGGCTTGGGTTGCAGTTCATCACCCAGGACGTCCAGGACCTCCTCTCCGAGGACTCCTCCCGCACCATCACCGGCCACTCAGGACGAGCCCTGCTTCAGAACGCCGCCTTCAAGCTGCTCTTGCAGCAGGACGCCGCCGCCATCGGCACCGTGGGTGACGCCTTCGATCTGCCCGAAGACCTGCAACGCTGGCTGCTCTCCTGCCCGCGTGGAGACGGCCTGCTGCTGGCGAAGGGACACCGCTTCCCCATCCGCATCGAGGCGACGCCGGAGGAGACGGCGGTGATCGAGTGGAGGCCGGGCAGGCGCTAGCCAAAGCGAAAAGAGGACGGGACGGATGGTTTACGGACAAAGGCGCGACTACGAACCGACTAACGACCCCAATAGAGAAAGGAAGCGAACCATGAAACTGAACCCGATACGCAAGCTCTTCGGCAATGACGAAGAGAAGACCCCGGCGCTGCTGGCGGTGACGCCGCCCAGGACAGGGGAGAGGACACTCCTCGGAGTCGAGAACATGCTCGGCTCCATCGCCGTGCCCGAACCCTTCTCCCTGGAGTTGGCCGGAGACATGGACGGCGTGACGCTCTTGGCCCGCTGCCTGGACGACCAGGTGGTGCGCGGCCAGATCGCCGCCCGCTACCCCCAGGCGCAGATAGAGGAGGTGTCAAACGAGGACGATCCCCTGCGGTTGAACGAAGGCGAACAGGCGTGGAGCGTGACGCTGCGGGCCGACGGCCCCGAGTACGTCCCGCTCCGCGTCTTCCGAGACGACGACCTGCTCGACCCCGGCTCCGACCCCCTCATCGCCATCATGGGGGCGCTGTCCAACCTCAACGAGGGGGAGCGCGTCGTGGCGCGGCTGATGCTGCGCTCCCTGGGACCCGACTGGTCGCAGGCGCACCTGGAGAAGGCCCACAAGCGGCCCGTGGAGGACCGGCGGGACCCCGCCTACACCTATCAGACCAGGCCCCTCCAGACCGACGGCGTGACGATGGCCGTCCTGGGCGTGGCGGCGTTGGCCGCGCTGCGGGGCTACCTGTGGGTGCAGGCGGGGGAGACCTGGAAGGCCGTGGTCATGGGCATCGGCGTCGCCGCAGCCCTGGCCGCAGGCGGCTGGCTCTGGCACCGCATCAAGAGGGCCAGGAAGCGGGTGTACGACCCCCTTCTCATCAAGGAGAAGGTCTCCCGCATCGCCTTCGACGCCGAGGTTCAGGTGACGGCGATCCTGCCCGCCGACACGGGACAGCAGCGCGCCGGGGAGCTTCTCGGGACGGTGGCCGCCGCCTACCGCGACTACGACAACCCCGCAGGGGCTCGCTTCAAGGCGAGCCGCGTCCGGCCCGCCGTCCCCAACCCGGCCGTCATGGAGCCGTCAGGCCCCGGCCTGTTCGGGAAGCGCAGCGTCCTGGGCGTCCGCGAGGCGGCCTGCCTGTGGCACCCGCCGGGAGCGCGGGACGAGACGCCCCTGGTGGCCCGCGCCGGGGCCAAGGTGCTGCTGCCCACGGCCCGCAGCGTCAGCGGCGGCGCCCACGTCGGCGACACCACCACGGGAACGCCCAGGAAAATCCACTTCCCCGCCGACCTGCTGCGCCGGCACCACCTCTACGTGGCGCGCACGCGCATGGGCAAGTCCACCCTGATGCACCACATCGTCGTTCACAAGATGCGGGAGAAGGCCGAGGGCAGGGACGGCGACGCCATCGTCGTGGTCGACCCCCACGCCGACCTGGTGGGCGGGCTGCTGGAGCACGTCCCGGAGTCCCTCGTCGAGCAGGTGCGGCTCATCGACCTGGCCGACGAGCGGGGAGCGCCCGGCGTCAACCTGCTGGACGCCCGCATCTTCACCGACCGCGACCGCACCGCCGATTCCGTCGTGCGCGTGTGCAAGGGCCTCTGGGACCAGTGGGGGCCGAGGATGCAGTCCATCCTGGAGCAGACCGTCAAGAGCCTCCACGAGGCCAACGAGAGCAGGGAGGCCGGGGAGCAGTACACCATCCTGGACGGGCTGCGCATCCTGGCCGACGACGGATTCCGCGCCGAGGTGCTGGCCAAGGTCAACGACCCCTACCTGCTCCAGTGGTGGGCCAGGGACTTCGGGAAGTGGCGGCGCGAGACCCGCGCCGACGCCCTGGCCCCGGTCCAGACCCGCCTCTCCTACTACGCCTCCTCCAAGCGGGCAAGGGCCATCCTCGGTCAGCCCCGCTCCACCATCGACATGCGCCGGGTCATCCGGGAGGGCGGCATCCTGCTGGTGTCCACCGCCCAGGGCACGGCGGGAAGGGACGTGGCCGCCCTGGTGGGCGCGTCCCTCCTCAACCTGGTGGACGCCGTGATACGGGAGCAGGGAAGCCTGCCCTTCGAGCAGCGGCGGGGCGCACTGGTGGTGGTGGACGAGATGCAGTCGATGCCCGGCGTGGACTACGAGTCGATGCTCTCGGAACTGGGCAAGTTCGGCGCCTCCTTCATCCTGGCCACCCAGAGCCTCGCCAAGCTGGACGATCTCTCGGGCGCCATGCGCGACACCCTGCTCGCCAACGTGGGCTGCCTCGCCGTCTTCCAGGTGGCGGGCAACGACGCCCGCCAGCTCGTGTGGGAGCTGGGCAAGGAGCGGGTGACCGAGGACGACATCACGTCGCTGCCGGTCCACCAGTGCTACGTCCGCGCCACCGTGGGAACGGAGCGGATGGACGCTTTCTCCATGAAGGTCGCCAAGCCGGAGCCGGGAGACGCCGGCATAGCCGAGCGCATCCGCGACCTGGCCGAGAGCTACCTCACGACGGCGTGGGACATCGACGAGAGCGACGCCGACCTGCGAGACCTGGTGGACAAGTACCGCAGGGAGCTTGACAGGCTCAGGAACGGCCAGGACCCCCAGGCGTCCGATGACGGCGAAGAGTCCCAGGAGCCGGGGCGGCGCAAGCCGCGCACCAAGCGCGACCGGGACCCCGGAGACCCCCCGCCTGAGACGGCGGACGAGGAGCCTGAGGAATGAGGCCCGTGGACGGCGAGCTGCTTCGGCTCCTGGCCGACATGCCCTTCCTCGACCGGCTGGAGGCGTTCGCCGTCTCCCGCTGGTCGACGGGCGGGGTCTACAAGGCATTTCGCAGGCTGGAGGACGCGGGGCTGGCCGCCCCCGTCCCCCACGCCACCGACCTCACCGCGCCCACCCGCAGGTTCCATCTCACCGCCGCCGGGCTGCGCCGCCTGGCGCAGGAGGAGGGCGTCTCCGTGGACGGCCTGCTCCGGTCCCGCCCCGTCTCGACCCAGTGGCGCCGCCTCCTCCTGGAGCGGCTCGACGCCGTGGCCGTCGTCTACCGCATCGCCGCCGCCCTCGCCAACATCCACCACCCCATCCGCTTCCGCTGGTACCGCGCCATGCCGATGGACGCCGCCATCACCCTTCCCGACGGAAGGACCGTCGCCGTCGTCAGGCAGGGACACGCCACCGACCGCACGGGCTTCGCCAAGCGGCTCTGGCGGCTGGGAGAGGGGCCGCGCTTTGGCGGCGTCCTCCTGGTCGTCCCCGACGAGACCCGGCTGCGCTACGCCCGCAGGCTGCTGACCGGAGCGTACGCCGCCACCGCGGTCATCGCCCTGGAGCGCGACGCGGCCGCGGGAGCCACCGCCGACCGGGTGTGGCGGCTGCCCTCGGTCAACGCGGCCGTCGATCTGCGCGCCGCCATCGACCGGATGGACCCCAGGGGCGCGCTTCCCAACGAGCGGCCCCTGGCGCGGGTATCCCTTCCCGAAGACCTGGCCCCGGACGCTCCGGGCAGCCCCGTCCCCGACTACATGCTGCCCGCCCTGCTGAAGCCCGCCGAGAAGCGCGTCCTCGACATCCTCTCGGACTGGCCTTGGATCGCCCTGGGCGACCTGGCCGGGCTGCTGGGCCTCGTCCGCACCCGCACCTACGAGATCGCCGCCGCCCTCCAAGGGTTCGGCCTCGTCACCCGCGTCCCCGCTGGGGGGCGACGCCTTACCCTCACCGACCAGGGGCTGGCGATGCTGGCCCGCAGGGACCGCGCCGCCGTGGGCGGGGCCAGGAAGCGGTGGAGCGCCGCCCCCACCGACGCTGGCGACTGGCGCAGCGTCTCCGGCAGGCGCAGCCGCCAGCTCCTGCGCAACATGGAGCACACCGCAGCCGTCCACGGCTTCATGGCGGCCCTGGCAACCCAGGCCCGCGACCTGGGCTGGGAGACCGGCCAGCTCGACCCGCCCCGCAGGGCCTCCCGCTACTTCAGCTACTTCGGCGGGATGCGCTCCGTCCACCCCGACGCCTTCGGCATCCTTAGGCGGGGAGACGCCGTGTGGCCCTTCTTCCTGGAGTGGGAGCGGCGGGCGGTGCGACCGGTCACGATGGCGGCGCGGCTGGCCCCCTACCTGCGCTACTACTCCTCTCGCCGGCCCATCGACGACCACGGCGCGCCGCCCGCCGTCCTGATCGTCTTCGACGACGACATCGCCCAGACCCACTTCCTGCGCGTGGCGCAGCGGGAGATGAACCGTCTCAGGACGGCCGTTCCCCTGCTGGCCTCCCACCGGGGCCTGCTGGAACGGCGGGGGCCGCTGGGACGGGCCTGGCTCGCCCCGGGCGGCTTCGAGCCGGTCCGCCCGCTTCCGGCGGCGTGAATATCCAAACCGAGACGGGAGAACCGGAACCATGAGAATCTACTACATCGACGAGTCCGAGGGTCCCCGCTACTACGTCCGCTCCGCCCTGGGCGTGGACGCCGAGCGGTGGAACGACCTGTTCGGCCGCGTCCGCGACTGGCGGCTCGAGCTGCGCGACCGCTACGGCATACCGACCGACCGGGAGCTTCACGCCTGCGACCCCGTATCGGGTACGGGGCAGGCTCTGCTGGCCGGACGGGGCAAGCCGGCCCGCCAGGGCAACGCCGGCCGCAGGCTCTCCCCGAAGCACGGGGCCGAGGTCTTCCTGGGCGGGCTGCGCGTCGTCGAGGACGCCGCAAGGAGCATCGGCGGCGTGGAGGTCGTCAACGTCTGCCTCCGCAAGTCCGACTTCAAGGGCTACGAGCGGGTCAGCCTGGACCGGCTCCTCAACCGCATCAACTCTTCCGTCGCATCCGCCAACCGCCACGCCTTCCTCATCTTCGACGAGGGCCGGGAGGAGATGGTCTCACGCCTCTACCGCAGGCTCAGGAGCCGCAACCCCGTGCCCAGCAAATACGAGGCGTGGGAGGACGGGGAGCGCACGAAAGACATCCCCATCGAGCGGGTCATCGGCGGCCCCGCATTCCGAAGCTCCCACGCCGACTGCCTGCTCCAGATGGCCGACCTCATCGCCCACGCCCTCCTCAAGCAGGAGGAGGAGCCGTCGCCCAGGGTGGAGCGCCTGGGCATCGGGCGGGCTTTCGGGACCCTCGACCAAGCCCTCAACCGCAGAGCTTCGAGGCGAGACCCCCAGGGCGTCGTCAGGCGGTAAGAGAAGAGGCGGCAAGGGCGGAACGACAAGAGGGCCGGGTGGTTCATACCACCCGGCCCTCTCTGTGTTCAGGGGGACTCCTGCTGCTACCGTTCGCCGTCAGCCGATTCCGTCCCCTCGTCGCCGTACATCATCAGGTCGTAGCCGCCGGGAACCTCGCGGGCCAGTTCCAGTATGGCCAGGAAGTTGCCCGCCGACGGCCTTCCTCCCCTGCGCCACTTGAGCGCGCCCCGGTCCGTGACTCCCAGGCGCTCAGCCATCCGCTTCCAGGAGACGCCTGCCATCTCCTTCAATCGCTCCAGCCGCCGCGGAAAATCCTCCGGCCAGGGCGGCGGGCTGAAGTCCAGGGTCCGATTCCGTTCCTCAATAGTCATTAGTCCTTCCTCCTCCTTTTTGAAGATCACATAGGTTCGCCCCGTCGAGGCTGACGACGGTCGCCCTCATCCATGCAGCACGGCCTCCAGGTCCACGGCTGCGGGCACGTCCCTGTCGGGGCACATCAGAACGCCTTCCCTGAGACCCATGCCCTCGGCGATGGTCAGCAGCAGGAAGAGGTTGGCGGGGCCGGGGGACACGCCCCGCTCCCGCCACTGCCAGAGCCGGTAGGGCCGGACGCCCAGGAGACGGGCCAGCGCTTTCCAGCTCAGCCCGCACGCTTCCTTGAACAGCTTGAGCCGGTCAGGAAAGTCCCTGGGGAACTCGAAATCGACGGGCCGGTAGACCCGCTGCTGCACTCCCACGTCTCTACTCCTCCCCGTCTTCGCTGGGGAGCGCCGTCGCACCGGGCAGGAACGCCTCCCTGAAGCCTGCGCCCCCCGCCAGGGCCTCCAGCACGTCCGGCTCCGGCAGCAGGATGTTCACCCCCAGCAGCATGTGGACGCCGCCGGGGTAACGGGCCGCCAGCGTGAGCAGGGCGAACAGCCCGTCCCCGCTGGGCCTGGTGCCCTGCCGCCAGCGGCGAAGCTGGCGCGGGTCCACGCCCATGCACGCCGCCATCGCGTCCCAGGGGAGGTCGCTGACCTCCTTGAAATGCTCCAGGCGTTCGCAGAAGTCCTCCGGCAGGAAGGTCACGCCGAAGAGAACGTCGGGCGGCGGAAGGGTGACGGGCCTCACTCCACGACCTCCAGGATGAACAGGTCGTCGAAGCGGGTGACCTCCAGCGCCTCCTGAAGGCGCTTCCGCACCTCGGCGGAGGGGGAGCGGGTCCCGGTCATGAGCTGGGAGAGGTAGCCGGAGGTGATGCCGACCACCGCCGCCAGCTGGTTCTGCGTCAGGTTGAGCCGGTTGAGATGCTCCCACACGGCGCGGGGGTTGAGCTTCACCCGGCAAGCCGGTTGCCTGCGCTTCACGCCGCGCCCTCCTTCCGGGCGTCCTCCCCGCCATCGGTCGGCTGACCGTTGGCCGGGGCGGAGCCGTTGCGGTACAGGTGGGGGTTCTCCAGGTAGTGGCGGGCGATGATGCGGGCCAGCATCCGCAGGCCCTGGATGCGCCGCCGCTCCTGTGCTGGGGTGAGCCGTCGCTTCCTACTCACGATTCGTCTCTCGCAACCCTCTCTCGCGTAACCCGGCGCGCCCCACGGGGTGTCCGTCAGGGGCGCCGGCGTTGTATACTCAGGCTATATTCAGAAATAATGTTCGAGTCGGTGTTAGTGTATCAATACAGTGTCCACACCGGCAAGAGCGAAATGGCCTTAAAGCCCTGTGTCTTGACAAATCACTTGCTCTGATGTAACAATATAGCCATATCGCTATCCCGTCATAGAAAATGATACGAAGCGACGCCACAGAGGGGAAGGCTTCATGGACGACCTTGACGACGACCGGGACATGGAAGGCCGACAGGAGATAGACGGCGATGAAGAGATCGGGCCGCTCCTCAAGCGGCTGCGGGGAGACCACAGCCTGCGCGACGTGCAGCGGCTCACCGGCGTCTCCAGCTCCTACCTCTCCCTGGTCGAGCGGGGCGACCGCAGGCCCGGCGTCAATCTCCTCAACAAGCTGGCCATCCTCTACGGGGTGGACCCCGCCGGACTGCTCCACCGGGCCAACCGCCTGGGCAGCGGAGACCCCAGGGACGACGAGCCGCTGGAGGTGGAACGGGCCTACCGGTACGTGCTGGCGGACCCGCAGTTCCGCGTGGGCACCCGGCCCGACGGCCCCCTCTCCATCAACGCCAAGCGGTTCATCGTCGAGATGTACGAGCGCTTCACCGGAAAGAGGCTGCTGGAATGAACGGAACGAGGGAGGATTTCTGCCGCAACCTCCTGGACGATGCCCTGGAACGGGGGTTGGACCCCGAGGGCGTCGCCGCACGCTTCGTCCGCTACTTCGACGTGTCGGGCCGTCTCACCGTGCCCGAGCTGACCGTCCTGCTCAGCGAGGCCGGATTCGGCACGGTGACGGGCAGGTGCCTGGAGACCATGAAGGGCATCCACTACAGCGCGCCGGGAGGCGGCTACGACATCCACTACCGGGAGGACCTGTGGGAGGGATCCAAGGAGCACACGGTGCTCCACGAGACCTACGAGATCATCAACGAGACCATGTACGACCTGTGCGCCGACGCCGAACCGGTGCGGAGAGTGTGCCGCCAGGCCGACCGCTTCGCCGCCGCTGCCCTCATGCCTCCGGATTTGTTCTCACTCTTCGCCGAGGCGTCGGGCCTCGACGTGGTGGCGCTCCAGGGGATGTACCAGCGCGCCTACTCGTCCGTCGCCATCAGGCTGGCCGAGGTGATGCGCCACCAGCCCCTCCTCGCTGTCCTGTACGAGCGCAACGAGAAAGGAGAGCCGCACGGGTGGAACCCCGCAGCCACGCCCGATGACTTCACCGCGAAGGTGGTGGTTCGGACTCCGGGGTTCAGGCTGAGGACGCAGAAGCGGCCCTTGTCCTACCTGCGGGGACTGCTGCCCAGAAGGGGAGCTCCGCCTACACCGGGGTCAGTGGCGGAGCAGGTGATACGGACCGGCGGTCCCGTCTACGTGGAGCGGGTGAGCGGCTACGACCTGTGGCAGAACGACGACGTGACCGTGGCGGCAAGGCCCGTTACCTGGCATGGCCGGTTGGCCAAGATTGCCGTCGTCGCCGTGCCCCACCGGGACCGCTCGGTGCTGGCCCCGCAGCTGGGCCACGCCCCCTTCGAGCGCATCCCCCATGCCCACCAGCTGCTCTAGATTTGGGGATGGATGTCGGTGGTCCGATAGTATATAGTAAGACAGCGTGCTATAAGCGCAATCAAAAAGAGAGACGATGCCCGCCAAGTCCAGGAACACTGACACTATCACCTTCTCCCTACCCCCGGAGATGGCGCAGCATCTCCGGCAGGTGGTGAAGGAGGAGGACCGCACCGTGAGCGAACTGCTCCGGGAGGCCATCCGCCTCTATATGGAGGAGCGGGAGTGGCGCAGACGGGAGCGGCTGGAACGGCTGCGCTCCCGCCGGACAGGACAGAGTGAAACACAAGGAGGAGAGACTGATGAATGACCGACTCGATCTGACGCCAGTGGCCCTCTACGCAAGAGTGTCCAGCGACCGCCAGGACGTGGACCTGTCCATCGCCGCCCAGCTCAGGGCGCTCCGGGACTACGCCGAGAAGCACGACTACCTGGTCGCCCGCGAGTACGTGGACGAGGCCGAGAGCGGCCGCATCGCCGACAGGCCCGAGTTCCAGAAGATGCTGAACGAGGCCAGCAAGCCCGAGGCTCCCTTCAAGGAGATTCTCGTCTGGAAATTCTCCCGTTTCACCCGCAAGCGCGAGCACGCCGTCGCCTTCAAGTCCATGCTGCGCAGGCGGGGCATCCGCGTGGTCTCCATCACCGAGCAGGCCGACGACACCCCCACCGGCAAGCTCCTTGAGGCCATCATCGAGAGCGTGGACGAATTTTACTCGGAAAATCTCGCCCAGGAGGTTGTCCGGGGGATGCGGGAGGCCGCGTCGAGAGGCTTCTGGATGACCACCTACGCCCCCTACGGCTACAAGCGGGCCACGTCCAGGATGGGGCCGCGAAGCGCCCCAAGCTTGAGCTGAACCCGCCCGCCGACGCCGTGGTCAGACGGGTCTTCGACATGGTGCTACAGGGCAAGAGCATCCTCGACGTGACCAAGACTCTCAACGCCGAGGGCATCCCAACCACCAACGGCAAGAAGTGGCTCAAGACCACCATCCACACCATGCTCTCCCACGAAGCCTACACCGGCACCCTGGTCTGGGGAGCCAAAGCCAAGGACGGCGCGCCGCCCGTGCGCGTCGAGGACGCACACCCCGCCATCGTCTCCAAGCGGGACTTCCAGAAGGCCAGGAGGTTGCTCGGCTCCCGCGCCCCCAAGAAGGTGAACCCCCGCCGCGCCTCCAGCCCCTACCTGCTCAGCGGCATCGCCAAGTGCGAGACCTGCGGCAAGGCCATGACCGCAGCCGAGGCCAAGAGCGGCAAGTACACCTACTACATCTGCCACTCCCTCCTCAAGCGCGGCAAGGGCACCTGCGAGACCCCCAGGCTCAATGCCAAGAAATTCGAGAAGATCATCGTCGATGAGATTCGCGCCAACATCCTCACCGAGTCCAACATCCGAGACCTGGTGAAGCTGCTGGACGAGGAGATGGACGGAGTGGCCCGCGAGCAGCGTGAGCGGCTGGAGAGTATCGACGGGGAGCTTGAGGAGGTGAAGAACCAACTGGGCCGCGTCTGGCACTTCATAGCGAGGAGCGACAGCGTAGACGTGGCCGAGGCTTCGGACCTCATCGTGGAACTCCGGGAACGCAAGGAGAAGCTGGAGATCGCCACAGAGGAGGCGCGGGCGCTGCTAAAAGAGAGGCGGCAGTTCCTCGACAGCGCCGACACCATCGCCGTCTTCGCCGAGGAGATGAGCGAGTTCCTCAAGACCAGCGAGCTTACCGAGACCAGGGCATTCGTCCACTCTTTCGTCAAGGAGATCGAGGTCAAGCCCGGCAGGGCCGCCATCGTCTACTCAATACCCACGCCGGAGGACTCTCCCATAGGGGGAGCGGACGCCGCAGAGATCGCCCTGAACGGGCGAGTTCGCAGTTCGGTACATTCTGGTGGGCCAGCCTGGACTCGAACCAGGGACCTCAGTCTTATCAGGACTGCGCTCTAACCGGCTGAGCTACTGGCCCTTCGCGCCTGAAAGCAGTCTAGGGGTGACTGCCAGACACGATGAGTATAGCCGTGGTCGGCCAATGGTTCAAGGGCAGGTGCTGACCCAGATTCCCCACCTAGATAAGAGGAAGACCTCGTTGGAGCCCGACGCGATGCGGGCTAAGATGGTTGTTGCGCAAACGAACCGATCACCAACGAGGTGCATCTATTATGAAGCAAGGCTTACTGGCATTCCAGTACGAGCAGGAGAAGGGCTCGACAGGTATGACGGGACTGTCCGGGCTGATGACGTACCTGGAGTTGATGCAAGCAGCGGGTTTGAGGTCGTCGGTGGAACGCCACGTGAGACTGCGGGAGTGTGGTCAGGGCTGGACGGACAGCCAGATAATCACGTCGCTGATACTGCTGAACTTGGCAGGCGGTGAGTCGGTGATGGACCTGGAGGTTCTGGAGAAGGACGCAGGTTTGTGCAGGGTACTTCGCCATGCCGAGACCTGGGGGATGGGTAGTAGGGAGCGCAGGGCGCTGAAGGCGAGATGGCGAGTCGAGCGTCGTCGGAGCGTGCCGTCGGAGTCTGCGGTGTTCCGGTATCTGGAGAGGTTCCATGACGCGGGCGAGGAGGCGATGCGGGAAGCTCACAGAGCATTCATACCTGCTCCCAACGGAGCTATGGAGGGTCTGGGGAAGGTGAACGCCGACCTGGTGGGCTTCGTGCAGAGCCGTTCGCCTCAGAGAGAGGCCACACTGGACATGGACGCCTGTCTGGTGGAGACACACAAGCAGGAGGCGCTCCACAGCTACAAGAAGTACAGGGCCTACCAGCCGCTGACCACCTACTGGGCAGAGGCCGACCAGATTGTGCATTCGGAGTTTCGGGACGGCAATGTACCGGCGGGCCATCAGCAGTTGCAAGTGTTGATTGAAGGGCTGGGCCGTCTGCCTGCGGGGGTGGAGAAGGTGATGCTGAGGTCGGATACGGCGGGGTACCAGCGGGAGTTGCTGCGGTACTGCGCGGAGGGTAGAGACGAGCGGTTCGGGGTGATCGAGTTCGCGGTTGGGGTCGACGTGACGACGGAGTTCCGCCGTGCGGTGTCCGAGGTCGCCGAGCAAGACTGGCAGACGCTGTACCGCAAGGTTGGGGAGCATCGTGTGGACACGGGTCAGCAGTGGGCTGATGTGAACTTCGTACCCAACTGGATAGGGCACTCCAAGAACAGCCCTGAGTATCGGTTCATAGCTACCAGGGAGCGGTTGGTCGAACAGCCTCTGCCGGGAATGGAGGGGCAGATGGAGCTTCCGTTCCCCGCGATGGAGCTGTCCAACAGAGGCTGGTACAAGGTCTTCGGAGTGGTGACCAACCGGAGCATTGCGGCAGATGAGTTGATCTGGTGGTCGAGGCAGAGATGCGGCAAGGGCGAGGAGGTCCACGGCGTCCTCAAGAGTGACCTTGCCGGGGGCAGGCTTCCGTCGGGGCTGTTCGGAGCCAACGCAGCATGGTGGGCGATAGCAGTGTTGGCCTTCAACTTGAACTCTGCCATGAAGCGGCTGGTGTTGGGCGGACAGTGGGTGGGCAAGCGTCTCAAGGCGGTGCGCTTCGCCCTGATCGCCCTACCGGGCCGTGTGGTGCGTCACGCCAGGAGGTTGATCATCCGTCTTGCCCGTGGCCATCCCTCATACGAGTTGCTGCTCACGGCGCGGCAGAGGATATTGGCGCTGGCTGCCGAGCCGTATCGGGCATAGGCGACCCTGCCTGGAGCATCGGTTTGTAGGCGACTCTGCCGAGTTGCCAGGCCGGGCCATGCCTTCTTCGGCCTGACAACAGCCACAATTGGCAGCGAACCGCTGCCGATACACTCAAAGACGGCACCCTAGACCCTGTCCGATGCCGATCATGTCATGCGTCACCCCAAGTCGACACCCGGACACCCCCTGAAAGCACACCAAGCAGCTCCCAACCATGTCAGGTGGGGGATTTGGGCTGACTCGGTATGTCCCGTCCACACTACCTCCTTCCCGATGACTGCATCGTGCGGTGCATCACCGGGTCGCGGGGCGGATCGGGCAGGCGGGCTGGCTGGTGTTGAGGCGGCGGTGCCCTTTCACGGAGGGGTTGCCTCAACTGTCCGGCTCAGCTATTCGTGGGTGGCCTTTCGAAATATCTGAATCCTGTGGCGGTTGCTCTCCGTAACGAGCAGCCGGCCTGACGAGTGGAGCTTGACCGACATGGGGGACCAGAACAGCTTTTCTACTTGAGACGACTCCTCATGCGGGTCGTCCGGGTCGAACAGGTCGATCTCCGGCTCCAGGTTCGCACGGGAGCGGGCATCGGCCTCCTCCGAATTTACCCTCAGGAAATTCTCGGCCCATTTCGACAACGTCGCCTCGCCCCGAGTGTCCATGACGAACTCGCCTTCGGGACTCAATACCTGTACGCGCTCGTTTCCCCAGTCGGCGACGTACATATACCCGTCGTCGTCTACAGCCACACTCGCAGGCCTCAGCAGCTCTCCGTCGCCTCGGCCGGTGCTGCCGTACCAGCCGACCAGCTCGCCTGAGGGCGCAAAGCGGGCGATGCGGTCGTTACCCCAATCCGCCACGTATACGTCTCCCGAAGGCGCCGCGGTCAGCCCCCATGGCAGATCGAGCTTTCCGCGTCCGAATGTGAGCAGGTGGCGCCCGGCTGTCGTGAATTTCTGTATGCGTCCGTTGTGCGTGTCGGAGACATAGACGGAATCCTCGCGGTCTATCGCTATGCCCGACACCCCATCCAGCTTTCCGTCTCCCGCGCCTCTCTCGCCCCACTTGTGCAGGAAATTGCCTTCCGGGTCGAAGACCGAAACGCGGTCCAGGTGCTCGTCAGTGATGTAGATGCGGCCCTCGCTGTCGATGGCGGCGCAGCTTGCCCAGACGAACTGCCCATCGTCTTCACCAAAGGCGCCAAAGATACCGTAGAACTCGCTGTCGATGTCGCACATGGTGACCCGGACGCCTTGGTTGACACTCTCCAGCGAGCGGTTGACCACGTAGAATCGACCATTCCTGCCGATTGCCGTGTCGCTCGGGTAGTAGAATCCGCGCCCATCCATAGCCGATAGTCCGACCGTAAGGTCGTATTCGATCATCCCTGTTTTCGGACTCTTGATCTGGACCATGGTTACAACCTCTGCCGGCTCCGGAGGCGTGGGGCCGCCTACGATCGTTGGAAATTGTCGGCCGAGGCCGACAGCCTGAGAATGCCCGCGATTGCCTCGGTAGAGCGGTCCGACTGCTCGGCAAAGTCGACCAGGATACCCCGCGACGCGTCTGAGACCTGGACGTCGCCCATCTGCTCCAGGCAAAGGTCCACGAGGCGTTCGGAAGAGAGCAGCTTGCCGTTGTTGGACGCGATGCTGTCGACCATGGCCTTGACGCCCGGCTTGTTCAGGTCTCCGAATTGCTCGGAGGCGAAGTTGATGCGCTCGACCAGCGTCCCGGTGTCGAGCCACTCGACACCTTGGTGCCAGCCTTCGACGCTCGGCGGGTTGTTCAGATGCTGGCCCATGTAGACCATCTGCTTGGCCCGGTCCATGATCTCCCGGCGGGGCCTGTCGAACTCGCCCGTGAGCCGCAGGACCCCGGCGACGAACTCCGCCGGACTCTTGACCTTCCCATACCTGATGTCCTCGGCCTTGAAGAAGTCCGACGTGAAGAGCGTCCGGAGCATCGACTTGATGTCGTATCCGCTGTCGAAATAGACCTCCACCAGCGTATCGACGGCCGCGGGGTCCCGGGGAGGCGTGTAGGGCCACGAGGGGACGGGCGGCTCGTCCGCGACGAAGAAGTGGTACATGTGCCGCGAAATGAACCGTGCGGTCGACTCCTCCTCGCAGATGATGTCGACTATGTCGGCGCCATTGAAGTTGCCCTTCCTTCCCAGGAACTCCTTTTCGCCCCCGTCGTGGTCGTTCTCGTTGTATTCGAAGTGCCACGATATCCGCCCGTAGGGCCAGTCGGAGTCGCGCTCCGAGCGCATTACCATGTACTCGGTGTTGCCGATGGTCCAGCCGGTGAAGGCGCGCGAGCATTCCTTGATGTCCTGCTCCGAGTAGTTGCCGACCCCCATTGAGAAGAGCTCCAGCAGCTCGCGGCCGAAGTTCTCGTTGATGGCGTCTCCGTGGTTGTCATAGTTGTCGAGCCAGACGATCATCGCGGGGTCCTTGGCCAGCTCGGCAAGGAGCGTCCTGAAGCTGCCAAGACCGTGGCGGCGGAACATCCTTATCTGGTCCGACAGCATCTTGCCGTGAATCACCTTCGGGTACCCGGTGGCGAAGATGCCGTGCCAGAATAGCGCCGTCTTTTCGGCGAGGGGAGCGGTTGTCGTGATCATCCTGTAGAGCCAGTTATCGCCGCTGCCCCATGGCCCCATCATGCCCGACTGCTCGTGGTGGAACCGCCTCGCCATGAAGTCGCCCATCCAGCGCGCGTCGGGCGGTTCAAGAAGCTCCTCGACAGTCGCGTCGTACCCCTTCGCGGCGTATGCCTCGATCTCGTCACGGGTCGCGCCGAAGCCTGCTCGGCGCATCAGATGGGCTATCAGCCTGGTGTCCTCGTTCATTATGCCCTCCGGTGGCACCTCTTTCTTGTGTACTCCCCAATTCTAAGGCGGAAGACAGCCTAAGAAAAGCCGCCGCTATACGCAACCCCGGGAATCGCCGCAATTGGTGTATGTGGGTGGCGAATCCGCCATCTAGCGGTTCATCCGATCGACTACATGTATCGCTGGCTCGAACCTACGCGCGACCCGGGGAAGTGTCCGGCGCCAGCCGGGACAAGGTTCGGGGGCTCGGCAATCTGCTACTATCGACGATTGTACAGTTGACATTGTGTCAAACGTCGGCGCACATTTCCCCCCGAACGTCGACAGAGATCAGGGGCCACAAGGATGAACAACGAGGGACGAGGTAGACGAACGCAAATCTGAAGCTCGCGATAGCCGTTATCTGCATCACGCTGATGTCGGTGGCGTTCGTAGTGTGTGGTCCCGAGCCGTCGCCCACTCCAGGCCCGCAGCCCACGGCCACCGCCGCGCCGGTAGTACTCGCTCCCACCGAAACACCGGAGCCCACGGCCACCGCCCCGCCGGTGGTTGCCACGCCCACTGCGACCCCGGCACCTACGGCCACCGCAAGTCCGGAGCCCACGCCAACCGCGACGGCAACAGCTGCGCCCACCGCGACTCCGACGCCCACCGCAACACCGATGCCCACGGCCACCGCGACGGCAACAGCCACGCCCACCCCGACCCCGGAGCCTGCGGCCACCGCCGCGCCGGTACCTCAGCCCGACCCCGACCTGGCCTTCGATCCCTCGGTCGTCCGCGGCACCCTCGCCAACGGTCTGGTCTACTACGTCAAGCACAACCAGGAACCGCGTAACCGGGCCCAGCTATCGCTGGTGGTGAGGGCTGGGTCGGTTCTTGAAGAAGAGGACCAGCGTGGGCTGGCACACTTCGTAGAGCACATGGCGTTCAACGGGACCGAGCGCTTCGAAAAGCAGCAGATCATCGACTATCTCGAGTCGATCGGCAGCAACCTTGGCGCCGACCTGAACGCCCAGACTGGCTACGATCACACGATGTACTGGCTCGAGATTCCGACCGACGATCCAGAGATTTTCAAGACCGCGTTTCAGATTCTCAGCGACTGGGCCTACGCAGTGAGCTTCGCACCTGAAGAGGTGGAGCTGGAGCGTGATGTGGTCCTGGAAGAGTGGCGGTTAGGCCAAGGGTTCAGCTCGCGTCTTTGGGACGACCTGCTCCCACTGCTGTTTGGCTCCTCGCGCTACACCGACCGCGGCCCCATCGGCCTGACCGAGGTGATCGAAACGGCCCCCGTGGAGCGTCTGCGGGACTACTACGAACGCTGGTACAGGCCCGACCTGATGGCCGTCATCGTCGTGGGTGACTTCGATACCGATCTGATCGAGTCCAAGGTCAAACAGCACTTTGCGCCGCCTCCGGAGGGCGAAGCCTCACAGGACCGCGCCGCCGTCGCGCCTGCCACCGATCGGCCGCGCTTCGATATCCCCGACCACGAGGCGCCGCGCGTCGTCGTGTTCACCGACCCCGAGGCGCCCGGCACTCATTTGAACTTGTACCTGAAGCTCCATCCGGACACCGGCCAGGACATGGCGGCGTTCCGGCGCATGGTGGCGCAAAGGCTCGCCTTCATGATGATCAACGCCCGCTTGACCGAGCGGGCCCAGGCAGCCGATCCCCCCTTTATCGTGGCTCAGGCGGACCGCTCGTCATGAATTGAGCCGCTGGACGTCGTGACGTTCCTGGCATGGGTCGAACAGGACGGCGTCGAGCGCGGGTTTTCGGCGTTGCTCGAGGATATTCAGCGCGTTCGACAGCATGGCTTTACCGACTCCGAGTTGGCCCGGGCGAAGGTCAACCTGTTGAGCGCGGTCGAAAGCGTATACAAGGAACGGGACCAGCTATTCTCGGCCAATCTGGCCAGGAGTACGCGGACCACTTCCTGAGCGGGACGCCGGCTCCCGGCGTCGAGGCCGAGTGGGAGCTGTACCAGGAGCTGCTGCCGCAGGTCTCGTTGGCGGAGGTCGACGACGTGGTCTCTTCCTGGACCAGATCGGAGAATACGGTGCTCCTGGTCATGCGACCCGAAGTGGCTGGCGCCAGCTCGGACGATGAGCTGGCCGCGATGGTGCAGACTCAGCTTGCATCGGCCGGCACGCTGGACGTGGATCCCTACGTCGACGCCTTTGACGACGTCCCGCTGCTGGCTACAATCCCGACTCCGGGGAGCATCACCGCGGAAGAGCGCATCGAGTCTATCGATGCCATGAAGTGGACACTGTCCAACGGCATTACCGTAATCGCCAAGCAGACCGACTTCCGCAATGACGAAGCGCTGTTCGGCGCCTACAGTCCGGGCGGGCACTCGCTGGTCGCCGACATTGACTATGTGTCCGCCCTGTACGCGGCTGAACTGGTAGAGGGCAGTGGCGCCGGTCTGCACGACAGCGTTACCCTGGACAAGCTTCTGGCCGGCAAGCAGGTTTCGGTGTCCCCCTATATCGAGGAGCTGTTCGAAGGCTTCAGAGGCAGCGCGTCTCCAGAGGACATGGAGACCCTCTTCCAGCTGATCACGCTGTACGCTACCGAGCCGCGGCTGGACCCGGTCTTCTTTGAAAGGTACCAGTCGGCACTGCGGAGCCTAGCAGCCCGTCCGAGGATTATCTAACGGTGCTTGCGGGTCAGCGACAATGGATCGCGACAACTAATTGTGCCGTTGCCCCGGCCGGCCGCCAGATAGCTTTGCGAATAGCGCCGTGCTCACTACCTCGGCAAAGTTCCTGATGCGTTGGGCTGGCCCATCGACCCGTGCTTTCCTGTGCAGATTGACCCCAAAGCGGAACAGTTTGAGCAGGTTGTGGCCGGTGCAGATCAGCGACCATTCGCCGTTCACCTTCTCCAGTCCCCGCAGCAGGAACTGCCGGAATCCACGGCCCTGCTTGATCTGGCCGAATACCGGCTCCACAGTTTGCATCCGCAAAGCGTAGCGCTGCCGACCCCGCTTGGTCTGTAACTTCCGTCGCATCCGGTCCTTGGGAGACAGATGGCTGGGTATGCGTCCTCGGGGCGCGGGTGGCACAACCCGGCCGTGGCGGGTCTGCTCCGGCGCGACGAACGGGTCCACGCCCAGAGCATAGAGCTCCTCGACTGCCTTTGCCGAGTAATAGCCAGCATCGGCGGATACTTCCCTGGGGACTGCACCGACGTTGTCGATGGTCTCCTCCATCATCACCGCAGCCTGTTGCTTATCCGAAGTCTGGTTGGTGGCCCGCGCCGCCACGATCACCTGGTGAGCGCTATCCACCACCGCCTGACAGTTGTACGCTTGCAGGAAGTCCTTTCCTCCAGGTGCGGGGATGATGCGCGACTCGGCATCGGTGAAGTTACGCTGGGCCTTGTCGTCGGGCACCCCCGGGTGCTTACCACCTTCGGCCTCGGCCCGTTCGCCAGCCGCCTGCGCCTCGGCTTCCAGCGCCGCCATGGCTTCCCGTATCTTCTCCAACCGACCCTCTCGAAAGGCCAACTCCTGCGGCAACTCATCTCCACGCTTGTCTTTGCCGTACCGCCGGTCTTCCTCATCATCCGCTGCCTGGGCCTGTCGCAACAACTCCGCTACCTCCGCCGACAACTGCGCTGCCTTCTCCTTCATCCGTTGGTAACTCATCGCCTTATGCTTCGATGCGTTGGCCTTGACCTTCGTGCCGTCCAGCGCCACGTGCCCCAGCTTCACCAGCCCCGCCTGCTGGCACAACGCCAGTACCTGTACGAACAGGCCCGACAGCGCATCCACATTATCCTTGCGAAAGTCGGAGATGGTCCGGAAGTCCGGTGTGTTGTTCGCCGCCAACACCCTGAAGGGGATGTCCTCGTGGAGACGCTGGGCGATGCGGCGTGAGGACGACACCCCCACGCAGTAACCGTAGAGCAACACCTTGACCATCATCCGTGGATGATACGGCGGTCCGCCTCGCCGTTCCCGCTCGTAGCGAGCGGTGACCTCCGACATGTCCAACTGGTCCACCACGTCGGATATGAAGTAGGCCAGATGGTCGTCAGGCAGCCACTCCTGCAACGCCGCTGGCAACAGCAACTGCTGGTCGGGTTCGTAGGGAAGGTAGGTTTTGCTCATCAACGACTCCCCGCTACTGGACTGTACCCATCATACCCCCAAACACTCGCCAACCGTGTTTCTCGGACGGGCTGCTAGCTGAGACTAGCAGCGCTCAGCCTGACGCCCTCTTTTCCGACACCGTGAACACCGTGCTGAGCCAGGCCCACTTCCGCAGGCGTCCCCGGACCCTAGAGCTGCTGGAGGAACTCAGCTTGGAGCGCGCCGAAGCGGTGTACGCTGACCGGTTTGCGGACTTGGGCGACGCGACCTTCCGTCTTCGTGGGCGCCTTCGACTGGGACAACCTGCGCTCGTTGGCCGCCACGTATCTGGCGAGCCTGCCGGCGACTGGCCGCGTCGAGCAGTGGCGGGATGTCGGGATCGACCCACCGATGGAGCTGGTGGACCGAGCGGTCCGCAGCGGGATAGAACCGCGCAGTACCACGGTGTTGGTGTTCGCGGGGGACATGGAGTGGAGCCGCCAGGAAGCGCTGACACGTACCGTGGCGGGAGATGCTCCAGACCCGTCTGCGCGAGCGAATACGAGAGCAGCTGGGCGGCACGTACAGCATCGGCGTTAGCGCACGTTCCATGTCTCTCCCCGACCCCGAGTACGCGGTTTATATCTTCTTCGGGAGTGCCCCGTCCCGTGTCGAAGAGCTCTTTGGGGAGGTGCTGGCTGAAGTGGAATGGCTGCGCGCCGTGGGTGAACAGAGTACCTGGACACGGCCAAGGAGCTTCTGAGTACTCCCCGTCAGGAGCAGCTTCGAGACAACGGGTTCTGGCTCAATCAGATCCAGGCTGCGACGCAGCGGGGCGAGTCGTTCACGGAGATCAACCGCTTCGACGAATGGTTGGACGCGTTGACCCTGGAGCAAGTCGCGGCCGCGGCCCGGCGCTACTTCACCGGAGACCGCTACGTGCGGGTGGTGCTCCTCCCGGAGGACGGTTAGCCTCGAAGGCGCCTGTCGTCCCCGACGCTGTGCTGGCCGCTCTGCGACCACGGTGAGTGTCTGCCAGCGACGGGGCGAGCGCGGCGCGTAGCCGATTTACGCGCCGTTGAGCCGTGCGAGCTCGCCTACAGGGTTCCATAGCAGTCGAAGCTGAGCCATTCGAACCGGGCGACGTCGAGCATGGGTTTTCCTTGGTGGAGATGGCGGGTTGCGCTGACCGTAGCAGTCTTCCACCTCAGGAGCCTAAGCCCGAATCCACCGATGGACATGGATGGACGGCGTGAGGACAGTGGAAGAGGAGTGAGGGAGTTACAGGGGCGATGATCCGGGCTCGAATTCGGGTAGACGGGAGGTTGGCGGGGGGTCTGCAGGCGCTTTTGGGGGCGCCAATGGCGGTCTGCGATGGGCGCTGTGGGACAAGATGAGGACAGAGGACGCGGCAAGAGGCGCTCGCGGACCAGGGTGGCGCGAGTTGGCGGGGACGTTCAGTTGGCCTGATGGCGGGTCAGTGGCAAACGGGCGCCGTCAGGTCGGGAGTGGAATGGCTCGCAATCGAGCCAGGGCGCGAGTGAACTGGGTTTCCCAAGGCCAGCCCTGTGGCAGATGCAAAGTGAGGCGGCGGGCCGAGCGGGTGAGCCGTCCGGCCAGGGAGAAGAAGCGCCGCCGGAGGGTCCTGGTGGTCACCACCCCCTCGCCCAGACCGATGCGGGCTGTCCAGCGGGCCAGGTTGTGGGCCATCACCTGGACCGCCAGCCAGGCGGCGTTGGCGGCGAAGCGGCCCGAGGGGAGATGGTTGAGTCCGACGCCGTACTTCAGGTCTCGGATGGCATTCTCGATCTCGGCGTGGCGGCGGTGGTCGGCCTCCAGTTCCAGGGTCTCCCCGTCCCGGTCGGTGATGAAGCCGTGATAGCTGTAGGTGGCGAAGAGGGCCAGTTGGGAACCGGGCGTGGGCTTCACCCGCCGCACGATGAGCCGTACCGGCGCGGCGTCGGGCTCACTCTGGAAGGGGGTGTAGGTGATCTCGGCCACATCGGCGGCGCCGTCCATCCAGTAGGGAACCGGCGTCCAGGCATCTTCGGGTATCGCCTCGATGAGATTGTGCAGGCTTTTGTGCTGGCGGATGGTGATGGAGAAGCGCACGTCCAGCTTGCGGCAGACGACGACCAGGGCGTGGGTGTAGAAGCCGCTGTCGGCCCGCACCGTGAGTTGTCCCCTGGCCCCGCCGTAGCGCACCCGCCCCACCGTTTCCCGCAGGAAGTGGGCGGCGCCGCGGGCGGTGTTGGCGCGGCCCTCACGCAGCCGGGCCATCAGCACGTCGCCGGTTCCGGCGGCAATGGCCAGCAGCGGGTGATAGCCCCGCTTGCCGGTATAGCCGTGGTGGCGGGCGCCCTCCTTGGCCAGTCCGTAGGTCTCGCAGATCGTCGAATCAAGGTCGATGGTGAACGGTGCGTCGCTGGGTCCGGCCCCAGCCGCCCAGGCCTGGGCCAGCAGCTCCCGGCTCACCCGGTCCAGTTGGCGGACATGGCCCCACCGGAAACTGCGCAGGAAGGTGCCCAGGGTGGAGGGCGCCTTGACCGTGCCGCCCAGGGTGCGGGCTGTCCCCCCGGTGCGCAACACATCGGCGTCGTCAATACAGTCGCCGCCAGCCAGCGCAGACGCAACCAGGGTCATCATCTTGTCGCCCGTGTTGGCCCGGCCCGGCGCATTGCCCAGGTCGAGGCACTGCTGAACGAGTTGGGGCAGGCCGAGGCGCAGGGCGAGGGTGGCCGGAAGGATCAGCCCGGCATTGGCCACCAGGCGGTGATCGTCGAAGGCGATACGGATGCGGTCGGGGTGGTGGCGTGGTAGCATCTATTGGGTGCTCCTTTTCTGGGGGTGGGTTTCGTGTTTCAAAACCATTATCCCAGATTCACAGGAGCACCCTCTTGCCGCTTCAGGACACTGACCCGACGCCCTCCTTCGGTGGATTCGAGCTTGGGCAGGGCTCGGGAACGGTACTGGAGTGTCCCTCTCGACGGGTGCAGACGGCTGGGCGCATCGGCGACGAAGAACGCCCCGGCCGTGCGGCCGGTTCGGAGCACGGATGTGTGAGTAACATCGACGAATCAGACTCAGCACCGCCTTGTGACACCGTTCGCGCGCCAGGTGGACGACGCTGCGCCTCTCCTCCGGGGATGACCAGAGACGAAAGGGACGATGGAACATAACGTGCCGCCAGCATTGGCATCTAATCCCGGAACTGCTGTTGGTAGCAGGTCGTCGAAGAAACCGCTGCGACATGATAGACACCGGATATGGTGCGGGGTATCGCGCCCGTTAGGGCGTCTACTATGAGTTAGGCTACCCATTGAAACCAGAAAAGACTTGAAGAAGCCATTTTAAGAAGACAACATTTGGCCAATTCCAAGGCCCTCATACGGGACAGCAAACTTTCCGTCAGGCCAGTAATTTATTGGTGCAATAGGGCCATCTCGTATAGGCTTTTAACCTTGCGGAGACAATAATAAATGGAGAACGCTATTTACACCCCAGAGGGCTACACGGATCGAATACGACAGAAGCTCGGAAACTGCCTCATTGCGACGAATATTTCTCAAGGTGAGAAGTTCATAGGCAAAGTACGGGATCGATACGATCTTGGGGATCGTATGGTACTCATCACCACCGACCGACAGAGTGCCTTCGACCGGGTGCTGGCCGCTATCCCCTTCAAAGGGCAGGTCCTCAACATGACGAGCGCATGGTGGTTTGAACAGACCCGCCATATTGTGCCAAATCAGGTTCTATCCATCCCCGATCCAAACGTCACAATTGCCAAACAATGTACCGTCTTCCCGATTGAGTTCGTGGTGCGTGGATACATCACCGGAACCACGAGCACCTCCCTCTGGACAGTCTACCAGAGTGGTCGGCGTCACTACTGTGGCAACGATTTGCCCGACGGCCTAATGAAAAACCAGAAGCTCCCGACGAATTACCTCACACCGACCACCAAGGAGGAGGATCACGACCGTCCGATCAGCCCTGACGAGATCGTGTCCGAGAACTGGATGACGGCCGATGATTGGGAACAATGTAGCCGCATCGCGCAGGAACTTTTTGCTTTCGGTCAAGCCAAGGCAGCCGAGCATGGCCTAGTTCTCGTCGATACCAAATATGAGATGGGCCGTGACGAGAACGGTGAGATCCTTCTGATCGACGAGATCCACACCCCTGACTCTAGTCGCTACTGGATCGCCGACTCTTATCAACAGCGGATGCGGGAGGGACAGGAACCCGACAACGTCGACAAAGAATTCCTCCGGCTCTGGTTCAGGGAGAACTGCAACCCCTACGAGGATGAGGTCCTACCACCAGCACCGTATGACCTTGTAATCGAGCTCTCAAGACGCTACATCTACCTTTACGAGAAGATCACCGGTCGCTCTTTCGAGTTTCCAGAGGCGGACCAACCGATCGAGACACGTTTGGAAAGCAACCTTGAAGGAATCACTTGAAGCTATACGGAGGGCAATAGGGCCAAGGTGATTCTGCTTCCACTTCAATTGACAGAAAGCCCTATCCAATAAACATGAAGTGTAGGCTGACCAGGCGCTCAACTTGACCGAGCCAGCGAAGGTTTTTTTCAAGTTTTCGCGTCGCATCGCAAACACCGTCAACTCTTCTCCGACGGTTCGTCGCCGGGGCTCGTCAAGTTAGCTTGATCGTTAAGCCGAAATTGAATCGAGCACAAAAGTGAAACAATACATTCTCTTTGACCATGATGGGGTTTTAGTCGAAACAGAACATTGGTATTACCTAGCAAACAAACGAGCGCTGGCATCTATCGGAATTGATCTCCCACGAGACGCATATTTGGTGAATATGGCCAATGGCGTTTCCGCGTGGGAGGCGGCACGAGTTTCAGGAATATCCGAATCTGCAATTAAACGTGGCCGAGAACTAAGAAACCGATACTACCAGGAATACCTGATGACCGAAGACATCGCGATCGAGGGTGTCCTGAAAACACTAGCCGAACTCGCAGATACGTATAGGATGGGTATAGTTACTACATCCAAACGAACTGACTTCGCCTTAATACACGAAAAGCGATTCATTCTAGACTATATGGAATTCTATTTAACTGTGGAGGATTACGAGCGAGCGAAACCACATCCCGAACCCTATCTGAGAGGACTCCAACACTTTGGTGCTACTGCCGCTGAAACGGTGGTTATTGAAGACTCGGCGAGAGGGTTGAAGTCGGCAATAGCGGCGGGTATTGACTGCATCGTGGTTGCAAACGAGTTCACTGCAGCTCACGATTTGTCCAAAGCAACTGCCAAGGTCGCTACGTTTAGGGAATTGCTATCTACTATAAAGGGCTTAACAAGGTTGATTCTGTCGTAAAAAGTCGTGGTTGAGGGTTGTGGGATTGAAGATAATAGGTCCTGGAGAAGGTGGAGGAGAGAAGACTCAGGAGCAGGAGCAGGAGTAGGCAGTCGATGTTTCGAACGAGAGAGCCTCAAGAGAGCTTATGGCAGTCGGAGTTTCTGATCACGCCGAGGAAGGCAAGGCTGATGCGGAGGAGTTGGGCGCAGGTGTTTCGGAAGGAGGCTCTGCCGCTGATAGACGAGGAGCGGTTCGCTGCGATGTACAGCGCGGACATGGGCAGGCCCAACCGCGCGGTGCAGACGGTGCTCGGGGTGCTGGTGCTCAAGGAGATGTTCGATCTGACGGACATCGAGGCCCTGGAGGAGTTGGAGTTCAACCTGCTGTGGCATCACGCGCTGGGGTTGGAGATGGAGGAGGCACACCTTGCGCAAAAGACGCTGCACAACTTCCGCGTGCGGTTGATGGAGCACGACGGGGGGCGGTTGGCGTTCTGCGAGACGACGGACCGGATGATCGAGGCTCTGGGTCTTCGTACAGGCAAGCAGCGCGTTGACTCTACGCACATCATGAGCAACATCGCGGTGTTGACGCGGTTGGGGCTGTTCTGCGAGACGATCCAGGTGTTTCTGCTGGCGGTGAGCCGTGAGCACCCTGGCTTGGGAGAAGGGATTGGGGATAGTCTGGCCCAGCGGTACCTGAAGGAGACCGCAGAAGCAACCCGATACGAGGACGCGCGTTCGGAAGAGGGGCGTCGCCGGCTGTCGGTGTGCGCGCGCGACGTGTACCGGCTGGTCGATCGGTTCCGCGGGACGGCGGTGGCGCAGATGGACGAGTACGGGCTGTTGGAGCGGCTGTTGCGCGAGCAGTGCCACGTGGGTGGTCACAGGGACAGTCGTCCCGGAGCGGATGACGACGATGCGGCAGAGGGGAAGGTGCCGATAGCGCTGAGGGAGCCGAGGGATGTGCGGTCGGACTCGCTGCAGACACCGCACGACCCTGCGGTGACCTACAGCGGACACAAGGGGAAGGGATACGAGGTGCAGGTGGCCGAGACGTGTGAGAGCGACAACGCCGTTCAGATGATCACGCATGTGGAGGTCACGCCATCGAGCGGCAGCGACTCTGTGGTGACGACGCGGGTGATCGACGAGTTGAGTGAACGGGGGATAGGTCCTTCGGAGCTGTGGGCGGACACGTCATATGGTTCTGGCCGGAACGGATGGGAGGCGGAGCGCAGGGGTACGGAGCTGGTGAGCCCGGTCGGTGGCCGGTCGCACAAGGAACCCGACGGAGGTGGTGATGAGCCGGTCAGACTGACTGCTGCTGACTTTGACATCGACGTTATGGCGACGAGGAGTGCGGTGTGTCCCGCGGGACATGGGGCGGTGGCGGAGTACGAGGATGAGGATGCGCCTGAGCGGGTGGAGATACACTTCGCCCGGGCGGTGTGTGAGCCCTGCGCGCTGCGTGCCCGGTGTCCTGTGAGGTGGCGCAGTCGCCCTGAGCTTGGGGGAGAGTGGTCACGGGGTGGAGCCTACGTGCTGAGTGCGGACCTGGCGAGGATGAACATCGCACGGAGGCGTGCGGCAGAGTCAGACGGACAGTGGCGCAAACGGTACGGGCTGCGTGCGGGGATAGAGGGGACGAACTCGGAGATGAAACGGCGCCATGGTCTTGGCCGCTTACGGGTACGTGGCGGCGAGAGGGTCCGGCTCGCCGTCTACCTCAAGGCCCTGGCATGCAACGTCAAGCGGATGGTCGGGGCACGACTGATCGAGATGGACGAGACGTTGGCCCGGCCGGCTGCCCTGGCCACTGTCCCCGCCGCTGCATGACCTTGCGGGTGACGCTGCCAACCCGGTAATCTCTTCCCGGACGGCGTTGGTCGCACCACAACGACCTCATCGGCCACTACACAAGCCCCAACCGGAACATCCAACCCCTCCACACCTAAACCGTCCTCACTCCCCAGTACCAACCCGAAAGCCCCTTGTTACGAGGAAATCAAGGTTAGCCAGGCGACGCTGAAAAGCGCGCGCCTGCTAAAAGCGTTAGGTCTTAGAAAACGAGAGTGACGAGGTGGCCTTCAGCCCCGGCAACCGCTGTTCGACGAGCGGCGGTCTACACGTCCACGGCGTCGGGAGGCGCCGTCTGCGGAGGCTCTTCAGCGCGCTCCTCAAAGAGGAACCCTCGTATTGCCTCGCCGTAGCGCTGGTAGAGCAGGCCTCCGCCCAGCAGCAGCCCGCCCAGACTCAGGAAAGCGGCGACGCGGAATCCCTGGTCGAGCGCGAAGGAGTCGACCAGGAAGAGCTTGACGATGGGGAGCGCCAGCAGTCCGAGGCTGGCCAGGCGCAGTATCTTCCACCGCTTGACGACGCCCAGCACGAGCCCGACGCTCGCGTACAGCGCCCATACCAGGCTGAGGGCCAGGCTTTTCGTATAGAACACCGTATTCTCGTCGGCGTCCACCATGACGGCGTCCACCGTCGCGATGACCTCGGCGCTGAGGATCCAGAGCGTCAGGAAGTTGGCGGCCAACACGAGGCCGCCTACGACGTGGGCCGCGTCTACTATGTCGACGTCGCTCCTGCTTCTCCACACGAACAGGGCCGCGAGGTAGAGCGAGGCTATGCCTGAGGCGAAGGCCAGCATGCGGTAGTTGAGCACCGTCGTGTAGTCGCCCAAATCGGCTCCCGTTTCGACGACCAGGAGCCATAGCGCGAGGACGGCGAACACGGCTGAACTCAACAGCGTCAGCTCGTACAGCCTGAGCCGGAAGGATAGCCACGTCAGGGCGAGGGCCTCGACGGACCATGCTACCGCAACCCATGAGCCCTCCAACTGGACGGGCGCCTGCACGGTGAGGACGACGGTGCCGGCCGTAAGCAACGCCGGGAACAACCCGACTTCCCACTTCTGCAGACTGTCCCTGTTGCGGTGAACCAGGTAGGCCGCGACGTAGAAAGCCCCGATGACGATTGCGTGCGACAGCATGTGCGCGTTGAGCAGCGGCCTCAGGTCGAGCGACAGCGTGTCCGACACATTCGCCAACAGCCAGACGATCGACAGTGCGAACACACCAGCGCCGGACGGCCGCAGCTGCCACGCTCTCAGCGCGAAGGACAGCCAGACAAACACCGCGCCCTCGGCGGCCCAGGCCACGCTGAGCCAGGGGCCGCCCAACTGCACCGGCGCGGCGATCGTCAGCAGCACGAAGCCAATGCCCAGCGATACGAGGCTCAGATAGGGATGACCCTTCGCCCTCAACATGAACAGGTAGGCGAGAAGCCCGTAGAACAGCGCAAGGCCAAGGGTGAACGCACCCATCCAGTCACGCAGCTCGTCCCACATGACGACATAGCTCAGCCCGAGGTAGGCGGAGGCGTTGAGGATCATGAGGGCGTAGTCGAACGCCTGCGGCACACGCCGCGAGATCACGTGGAAGAGCGTCGTGGCTCCGACGAAGATCAGGAATATGGCCGTCAGGCTGGTCTGTGCGACGGCCAGGGTCGTGGAGTCCTCGTACCACCACGCGAAGGTCAGCAGCGAGCCGGCCAGCGCGAGGAGAGTGAACCAGCGCCAGTTACGGACAGTAGCCAGCGCCACGACGCCCAGGTCGACCACGATCACGTAGAGCATGACCTGGGCGCTCCCAGACCCTGAGAAAGTCTCACGCGCGTCCGCGTCGAACGCCCCGGTGATGAACGGGGCCAGGAAGGCGCCGAATATGCCAATCAACGCCAGCGCCACGGCGTCGTGCCGCAGCGCCAGACCGGCCGCGGACATGCTGATGACGAACAGGAGGCCGACGGCCGGATATATGCCGATGAGGCCATAGAAGGCAAAGGCGGCGAATATCGCCAGGTAGAGGATCGCGATGCCGCCGCCGGCCAGGGTCTGGGCATAGACGGGGTACTTCTTCAGATAGTACTCGCTGGCCCCGATAAGACCGAGGCCGCCTACGATTCCCAGGACTACGCGTGTCGTCTCGTCGATCCAGTCGTTGTCGAAGGCCAGCTTCAGGAAGAACCCGACCCCGATGATGACCGCCAGTATCCCAATGCGGGCCAGCCAGTTCCCTCCCAGGATGATCTCCCAGTCGACCCGGAACGGGTCCTTCGGACCGGAAGCGGGGGTCTCGGCAGCCTCGCCCGTCGACACGGACGGTGACAGGACGGGAGCAACGGGGCGCCGCGCCTCTCTGCGCCTGGCGACTTGCCCGCTGGGTTGGAGACGCCCTTCGTAGGAGGCAAGGGTTTCGCTTATCCGTCCGACCTCTGAGCGCAGCTCGTACACCAGAGCCTGCAGCTCAGCCAACGAAAGCTCTCGATCGGGTGCTTCGGCGACATCTCCCGGCCTCAGGGCTGAGCCGCAGTGGACGCAAAAGGCGCTGGTCTCGTCGTTTGGTGAGTCACAACTGGGGCACCGCAACAGGCCGTCTCCCATTTGTCATCTCCGGCACCTGGCCGTGGCGTCGTGCGGCCGGTTCCGATCAGCGCAACGAGATCATCAGGCTTCTCAGGCAAGAGAGTTCGGGGGCGAGTATATCAGTCATCCAATAGAATTCAAGCTCTCAGGCAGGCCCCAAATCCACCGGCTAAATGAGTGGGAGACCTCGTTGGAGCCCGCCGCGAAGGGGGCTAAGATGGTTGTTGAAAGGACAAAGCCATCATCAACGAGGTGCACCCATTATGCGGCAAGGAGTTCTGCCGTTCCAGTACGTCGAGGAGAGAAGTTCGACAGGTATGACGGCCATGGCGGGTCTGGGAGTCTACCTGGACCTGTTCGAGGCAGTTGGCCTGAGAGAGTCGGTGGACCGTCACGTGGGCGTGAGGAGTGAGGCGCAGGGCTGGACGGACAGCCAGGTGGTGACCTCGTTGATAGTGCTGAACCTGGTGGGCGGGGAGTCGGTGGGCGACCTTCGGATACTGGAGAAGGATGCTGGGTTGTGTAGGATGTTGAGTATGGCCGAGCGTCACGGGATGCCCGGTGGAGAGCGAAGGGCGCTTCGGAGGAGGTGGCGCACCGAGCGTCGTCGGAATGTCCCGTCGCCTTCGTCAGTGTTCCGCTACCTGTCTAGCTCCCATGACGAACAGGAGGAAGCCAAGCGTGAGCCCCACAAGGCGTTCATACCCGCTGCGACCGATGCTCTGGTTGGTCTGAGGAGGGTGAATGCGGAGACGATAGGCTTCGTTCAGAGCCATGCTGGGCATAAGCAAGCAACGTTGGATATGGACGCGACGCTGATCGAGACCCACAAGAGGCAGGCGAGCTATTGCTACGACAAGTACAGAGCGTATCAGCCTCTGACGACGTACTGCGCCGAGCCGACCAGATTGTGCACTCGGAGTTTCGAGACGGCAACGTACCTGCGGGCCACCAGCAGCTTCGGGTGCTGCGGGAGTCATTGGAGTATCTGCCCAGAGGAGTCGAAGAGGTGCTGCTGAGGTCGGACACGGCGGGTTACCAGCGGGAGTTGCTGCGGTACTGCGCCGAGGGCAGGGACGAACGCTTCGGGGTGATCGAGTTCGCCGTCGGCGCCGATGTTACGCCGGAGTTGAAGCGGGCGATCGACTCTGTGCCGGAGGGCGATTGGCATGAGCTCAAACAGAGTGTGGTGGGCCATGAGTTGGAAACGGGACAACAGTGGGCGGAGGTGAACTTCGTACCCAACTGGATAGGTCACAAAAAGAGTAGTCCTGAGTACCGTTTCATAGCGATCAGAAAGTTGCTGCGCAAGCCGCCTATGCCAGGGATGGAGGCTCACCTGCAGTTGTCGGTCCCCGTCATGGAGATGTCGGGGCGAGGGTGGTACAAGGTCACAGCATTGGTGACTAACCGTGCTCTCCCAGGGGACAAGCTGATCGGGTGGTACAGGCAGAGGTGTGGGAAGGGTGAGGAGGTGCACGGGGTGCTCAAGGAAGACCTCGCTGGCGGTCGGCTGCCGTCGGGTCTGTTCGGGGCCAATGCCGCGTGGTGGGCGATAGCGGTACTGGCGTTCAACCCCGTATGGGGCTACGGGGCAGGCTCTCAACTCGCGCGCTGAAGCGCTTGGCGTTGGGCGCCGAGTGGCTTAGCAGACGGCTCAAGGCCGTGCGATTCGGCCTGATCGGGCCTGCCGGACGAGTCGTGCATCATGCCAGGAGGATGATTCATCCGCCTGCCCAGAGGACACCCTTCATACAACCTGCTACTCAAAGCTCGCGCCAAGATGCTGGCACTACCAGCCCCACCGTAGTTCGACCTTCCCACAACCAAATCATCTCGACCCGAAGCGGCCGGATCCCGTCCGGTGGATGCGCCTCGCCATCCTTCTACCGCACAAGGGCCGCAGACGCCCTCAACATCCCCAAACGGCCTTCCCAGACCACCTCGACACGCATCTCCGAACGCCCAGACGGTCCCCTAACCGCCCCGACATCCGTCGAAGTGCCACCAACAACCGCACACATCAATCTGCCGGTGGATCTGGGCTACGCGCTGGCGTTGACACCGTCCCCGGCAGCGGATACGCTCCGTTCCGCAACGACTCACCCGCAATTTCAGGAGGTCAGACCGACGTGTCATACGGCAACGTCAAGACGTGGCTCGTGGACGAGTTGCGGGACATCCGCGAGAGCGGACTCTACAAGGGCGAGAAGCTGATCGAGACGGCTCAGGGGCCGGAGGTCGACACGTCCGAGGGACACCTGATCAACTTCTGCGCCAACAACTACCTGGGCCTCGCCGATCATCCCGACATTCTTCAGGCCGTGTCGGACGGCGTGCGCGCCCACGGCTTCGGCATGGCGTCCGTTCGGTTCATATGCGGCACTCAACAGATCCACAAGGACCTGGAGCGGCGTCTGTCCGAGTTCATGGGTACCGAGGACACGATCCTCTACACGTCGTGCTTCGACGCGAACACGGGCCTGTTCGAGACCCTGCTCGGCGCCGAGGACGCCATAATCAGCGACGCGCTCAACCACGCCAGCATCATCGACGGCGTGAGGCTGTGCCGCGCCCAGAGGAAGGTCTACCCGCACAGCGACATGGCCGACCTCGAGGCCAAGCTGAAGGAGACGGAGGCGGCCCGGTTCCGGATGATCGCCACCGACGGCGTCTTCAGCATGCAGGGAGACTTCGCCAGGCTCGACAAGATCTGCGACCTCGCCGACCGCTACGACGCGATGGTTATGGTGGACGACTCACACGCCACCGGGTTCATCGGCCCCAACGGCCGCGGCACGCCGGAGGACCAGGGGGTCGTCGACCGCGTAGATATCGTCACGAGCACGATGGGCAAGACGCTCGGCGGCGCATCCGGGGGCTATACCACGGGACGCAAGGAGATAGTGGAGTTTCTCCGGCAGCGCTCCAGGCCGTACCTGTTCTCCAACACACTGGCGCCTCCCATCGTGATGGGCGCCCTCAAGGCGCTCGATCTGGTCGAGGGGAATCCCGGCCTGCGCGAGACGCTGCACGAGAACACGCGATACTTCAGGTCGGCGATGGAGGCCCTAGGCTTCGACATCATCCCGGGCACCCATCCCATAGTGCCCATCATGATCCGCGACGAGTTGAAGACCGTCGAGATGGCCAAGGCCGCCAACGAGCGCGGCATCTACGTCGTTGGCTTCAGCTTCCCTGTGGTGCCCAGAGGCCAGGCGCGGATCCGCGTGCAGCTGTCCGCGGCCCACACGCGGCAGCAGCTCGACACGGCGCTCTCCGTCTTCGAGGACGCCGGCAAGGAGCTCGGCCTGATCTGATGAGACGACCGCCGCGTACCTACCGATGGCCGATCTGACCGGCAGAGTGGCCCTGGTCACGGGGGCGGGACGCGGCATGGGCCGGGCCAGCGCCGAGCGGATCGCCGCCGACGGCGCTCGGGTGGTCGTCAACGACCTGGACGAGACGCGGGCGGCGGAGGTCGCCGACCGGCTCGTCTCGGAGGGCGCCGAGGCTATCGGCGTCGCGGCCGACGTCAGTGAGGCCGCGGATGTGAGCCGGCTAGTCGACGCGACAAGGGAAGCGTTCGGCGACGTCGACATCCTGGTGAACAACGCCGGCGTCCTGCGCCGCACCGGGATACTCGACCTCGACGAGGACGAGTGGGACCTGGTCCTCGACGTCAACCTCAAGGGCACCTACCTGTGCACGCGGGCCGTGCTGCCCGCGATGAAGGCCGCGGGCTGGGGCCGCGTCGTGAACATCTCGTCCAGCGCCGGCCGGAGCGTGAGCACCCTGGGCGGCCCGCACTACACGACGGCCAAGGCCGCGGTGCTGGGCTTCACGCGCGCGGTCGCCAGGGAGATGGCGCCCTTCGGCATCACCCTCAACGCGGTCTGCCCCGGTCTCGTGAACACCGAGATGGTCAGCGAGGTGATCACCGGGGCGCAGGCCCAGGACTACGCGGACAGCTTCCCGATCAAACGACTGGCCGAGCCGCAGGAGGTGGCCGAGTTGGTCGCCTTCCTGGCCTCGGACAGGGCGGCATACATGACGGGGGCGTCGCTCGACATCAACGGCGGCGATCTAATGCTCTAGACGCAATGGAGGCAGACATGAGCGAAAACGTGTACGAGAGAATCGGCGCCCGTCCGGTGATAAACGCCGGCGGCAACACCACGGTCTGGGGCGGCTCCACGCCGTCCGCGGAGGTGAGGCGGGCCATGGACGAGGCGGGCGAGCGCTTCGTCGAGATGGAGGAGCTGCTCGCCGCTTCCGGGGACCACCTTGCCGGTCTGCTCGGGGTCGAGGCCGCTTACCCGACCGCCGGATGCTACGCGGCGCTGGTGCTCAGCACGGCGGCGTGCCTGACCGGCAACGACCCGGACAAGATGGACCAACTGCCCGACACGACCGGCATGAAGGACGAGATCGTGCTGCAGCAGTGCCAGCGCTACGGCTACGACCGCGCCTACACGGTGCCCGGCAGCAAGCTGGTTCTCGCCGGCGATGACGACGGATGCACCCTGGACGAGCTCGACGCGGCGATCGGGCCCAACACCGCCGCAATCGCCTACCTGGTCCAGTCCGACCCGAAAGGGTCAGCGGTATCCCTGGAGGACGCGGTCGACCTGGCCCGCTCCCGTGGCGTGCTCTCCATCGTCGACGCGGCAGCGCAGATATACCCCATCGACTACCTGCGCCGCAACGCGCAGTCGGGCGACCTGGTCTGTTTCGGCGGGAAGTACATGGGCGCGCCCCAATCCACCGGGTTCGCCTGCGGCAGGAAGGACCTGATCGATGCGGTCACTGCGCACGGGTTCATCGGCCCGCGCCCACTCGGACGAGGCATGAAGATGGACAGGCAGGAGATCGTCGGACTGGCCGTCGCCGTCGAGGCTTGGGTCAACGCCGACCACGAGCAGCGACTGGTCGACTACGGCGCCAAGTTCTCGGTCATCGAAGACGCGCTGAAGAACGCGTCCGGGGTGAAAGAGACTAAGGTCATCCCGACCAGCAACTTCCACGCCCTGATGCTGGGCGTCGTGCTCGACATGGCGAAGCTCGGCAAGAACGCCGAGCAGGTCACCGCGGAGCTGCTGGAAGGCAACCCGCGCATCCGGCTGACGGCCCCACAGGACGACGACACGCTGCTGATCAACGCGCACACGCTGAACGACGGCGAGGAGGGGCCCATAGCCGACCGGCTGCGCGAGCTGCTGTCCTGAGGCTCAGGGCCAGACGCCCGGACGGCCAACCGTGGGCAGTTGGGCCTATGCGCGTCCGGCGAATAGCCCGTCGGTCTGGGCCGCCATGATGAAGTCGTTGCGGTGGAGACCCCTGATCTTGTGGGTCCACCACGCGACGTTCACCCTGCCCCACTCGACGGTCAGCCGCGGATGATGCCCCTCCCCCTCGGCGGCCTCGGCCACGTCGTCCGCGAAAGCGATGGCCGACGCGAAGTTGTCGACCTTGAACGTGCGGTCCAGCCGCTTGATCCCGTCGTCCTCAGTCAGCCGCCACTCCGGCACTATGGGGTGCAGTTCAGCGATCTCCTCATCGGTCACCCTCGGCGAGTCCCTGCGGCAGGCCACGCACTTTTCCCTGGCCAGCGTCACGGTGCTCCTCCTGACATGATGGATTATTCGTCTCGACAGGGATATTATGCCACCGTCTTCCGCTTTGACCAACCGCCGAGGTATGCGGGAATTGTCTCGATCGAATAGATTCGGCTTTGATGAAGGGGCGTCGTGACCGTCCGGAAAGCCGTCATACCGATCGCCGGATTCGGCACGAGATTCCTGCCCGCGACGCGTACCGTGCCGAAGTCCCTGCTGCCGGTCATCGAGACGCCCTCTCTCGACCTTGCCGTGAGGGAGGCGGCCGACTCGGGAGTGGAGGAGGTCGTGCTGGTAACGTCCGCGGGCCAGGAGTCCGCGGTGGCGTACTTTGAGGGCCTGCCGCGCCTGGAAGCGGCTCTGGAAGAACGCGGCGACGAGGAGCTGCTCCGCCGCGTGCTCGAGACGGCCGACATGGTGAAGGTGCACGCCGTCCCCCAGGACAGGCAGATGGGGACCGGCCACGCGATACTCATGGCGCGGGACCTCGTGGGGAACGAGCCGTTCGCCGCGCTGCTGCCGGACGACGTCATCTGGGCCGACATGCCGACGATAGGCGCGATGGCCGAGCTGCACGACCGGACCGGCGGCTCCGTTCTGGCGGTGCGGGAGGCGCCGGACGAGATGCTGCCCAACCTGGGAGTCATCGCCCCGGGAGCCTCCGACGACGACGCGCTCACCGTCCGGGGGCTTGTCGAGAAGCCTGCCGTGGCCGACGCGCCTTCGAACCTGGCGATCGTCGGCCGCTACGTCCTGACGCCGGACATCTTCGACGTCCTCGCCGTCCAGCCGCCGAGCGGCAGGGGCGAGATCGAGATCACCGACGCCATCGCCGGACTGCTGTCGAGCCAGGGCGTATACGCCTACCGGTTTCCAGGAGTACACTTCGACACCGGGACGCCGGCCGGCATGTTGAAGGCGTCGGTGTACGCGGCGCTGCGCCGCCCCAACATGGCCGACGACCTGAGGCGATGGCTCGAGGAGGAGCTGAGAAGCTGTTCGTGACCGCCGACATTGCACGGCACCGACACATAGGAGGAGCTGCATGAACCTGATAATCGTAGGATGCGAGTACGCGGGCAAGACGACGCTCGCCAACGAGATCGTCGAGTGGACGAACCGCACCATGGGTGGGGGGCGCACCTTCCACGACCACTTCTCCATACCGTCGCACGAGCTGACGCCCGAAGGGCAAGAGCAGATGCTCGCGGCATCGGTGGAGATCAAGGAGATGTTCCAGCGGTACATGATCCAGTACCACATGAACCACTCCTTCTACTCCGACCCCGACCACAACCTCGTGGGATTCCACGTCGAGAACTACATCTACGGCGAGATGTACTATGGGTTCGACCCGGCGTACCAGGACCGGGTGTTCGCCCACGAGGAGCGCGAGCTGATGAGGGAGGCGCCTCAATCGGTGCTGCTCCTGCTCAAGGCGTCGCCCGAGGTCATCAGGCAGCGCATGAACGACGACCCGCACGAGTACCAGATCGTAAAGGACGGCGACGTGGAGACGGTGCTGGAACGCTTCGAGGAGCGTTTCGACGCCTCGGCTGTCCGCAGGAAGTTCACGCTGGACACCAGCTCCGCGACCGTTCAGGAGACGCTGGCCGAGTTCGAAGCCCGGATCCAGGAGCATCTGACCGACTCCGACCGTCTGCGGATAGTGACGAAGCGGGCCCTCAGCGGATGACGGACTGACGCCCATGAGGCTCAGACCTGTCGGGACTGACGCCGGAAGTCGGCTCGCCGGCATCGTTGCGGTTTCCGCGGCTGCGATCCTCGTGGCCTGCGGCAGCCAGCCGTCCGACGACGAGGCCACGGCGATCGCCGCCCTGGGCGGCGGCCCGACGCCATCGATCGAGGGCGCGTCCATGTTCCGCGGGGGCCCTTCACGCGACGGCGTGTATCACGTCGACGGCCCGCCCAAGACTGCGACTCAGGCTTGGACATTCGGTGCGGTGGGCGACGCCTATTCGTCGCCAGCCGTCGCCAAGGGCGTCGTCTACTTTGGCGGCATAGACGAGGACTTCGGGACCGGCGCACACGGCAAGGTTGGAGTCAAAGACGTACACCTCTACGCGGTCGACACGCAGACCGGGCAAGAGAAGTGGCGGTTCGCGACCGGCGGCTCCATATTCTCCTCGCCAGCCGTGGTGGACGACGTCGTCTACTTCGGGAGCGCCGACCACGGCTTCTACGCGGTAGACGCCGTGTCTGGATCGGAGACATGGCGCTTCGAAGCCGAGGGGTCGATCGCCTCGTCGCCTGTCGTAGTAGACGACGCGGTCTACTTCACGGATAGAGACGGCTACCTGTACGCATTGAACACGGCGACCGGACAGGAGCTCTGGCGGTTTCGGGTCTCGGAGCGCGCCTTTACGGACGAGGGTTGGGACTCGTGGGACGCCGGGACGTGGTCGTCTCCCACGGTCGTCGACGGTACGGTGTACACGGGCAGCAGCGACGGCCACGTCTACGCCGTCGATGCCGCCACCGGCCAGGAGAGGTGGAAGATCAAGACCCGTGGAGACGTCTGGACCGCGCTCGCGGTGGCCGACGGCACGGTCTACTTCGGCAGCTACGACACCCACCTCTACGCCGTCGACGCCGCCACCGGCGCCGAAAGGTGGCGATACAAGACCGCATACCGCATACGCTCGTCGCCTGCGGTGATCGGGCGCGTCGTCGTGTTCGGCAGCAAGGACGGGAATCTCTTCGCCGTGGACGCGGAGAGAGGTGAGGAGCGCTGGAGGTACAGACCGGACTTCGACTGGGCGACGATATGGACGTCGTCTCCGATTATCGTCCGCAGCAAGAACCTCGCGTACGTCGGGGTCAACTACTGGTCGGGCAGCAGCGGCGGAGGCCAGGTACTGGCCGTCGATCTCGATTCGGGCCAGGAGGTCTGGCAGACGAGGCTGGCCGGCAGCGGGTTCGACTCGACGTTGACAATCACCGAGGACGCGATGTTCGTCACCGGCGCCGACGGCACGGTGTACGCCCTGCGGTGACCGAGCGGCCGTCCGAAAGTCAACGAGCATAGAGGGAGCGACATGAAGCTGATACTTGTCGGATGTGAGTACTCGGGCACGACGACCCTGGCGCTCAGGATAGACCGCTGGCTGAAGGACCTGACCGGCGACGGGTTCCGCCTGATTCACGACCACTGGAAGATACCGCACACCTCGGGGCACCTGCCGGAGGACACGGCCAACTTCCTGACGCCCGAGGAGCAGACGCAGGTGCTCGGGCTGAGCCCCAAGCTGAAGGAGATGCACCAGCGGCACAGTCTCTACTACCACACGCCCAACTACCCGTCCGACAACAACAAGCTGCTCATAGGCTACACGGTGGATGATGCCGTCTACGGGCAGATGTATTTCGAGTACGGCCGGCCGACCGACCCGCAGGACCGCCGGGTGGTCGCGCCGCAGGTCGAGAAGACGATGCTGATGCACGACCCGGACACGGTGATGGTGCTGCTTCGCGCAGACCCAGACATCATCCGCAAGCGTATGAAGGCCGACCCGCACGACAACAGCGTGCTCAGAGAGGACGACATAGAGTACGCGGTCGAGCGGTTCGACCAGGGGTTCAAGTACTCCCTGGTGCCGGGCAAGCTGACGCTCGATACGACGTCGAGCACGCCCGCGGACACGCTTGCCGAGTTCACCGAGAAGATCAGGCCCTATCTGACCGACGCGGACCGATCGCGCATCCTGGCGCACAGGGCGCTGGGCGGATGAGGGCGAGCGTCCGCGGAACGCCGTTTACGTCATTCCCTGCGCGCTCTGACGAACCCCCGATGAACGATACGCCACTCCCCGACTGGAACGCGAAATGAACCCGGTTGGCCTGTACGACCTGGAAGCGATGGCCAAGCTGCGCCTGTCCCACGACTACTGGGACTGGGTAGCGGGAGGCGCAGGCGACGAGATCACGATACGGCGCAACCGCGAGGCGTTCGACGAGATCAGCGTCCGCCCCAGGGTGCTGGTGGACACGACCGGCCGCGACCCGTCCACGACCATGCTCGGCCGAAAGATCGACTTCCCGGTCTTCTCGTCGCCGGCGGGCACTCAGTGGGTGGCCCATCCCGACGGAGCGCTCGCGGTCGCCCGCGCGGCCGGCTCCGTGGGCACGCTGATGGCGCTCGCGACCGGGTCCCGCTACACGGTGGAGGAGGTCGCGGCCGCGGCGTCCGGGCCCATCTGGTTCCAGCTCTACCACATCCTCGACGAGGTCACCGAGTACATCCTGCCGCGCGTCGAGGCGGCCGGGTACGCGGCGGTCTGCCTCACCGTCGGCACGACGGGAGGCAGGGGCAAAGACAGGGACGTGCGCAATCAGTACGAGCCCTCCCTGGGTTGGGGCGATCTGGACCCGGTACCGCACCTGCGGGAAAAGATTCTGGCATACGACCGTTTCGCCTACCGGGGACTCACGTGGAAGCGCATCGAGTGGCTGCGAGACCGCACGAATCTGCCTCTCGTGATCAAGGAGATTCTGACTGCCGAAGACGCGCGGCGCTGCGTCGACCACGGCGCGTCGGCCATCATCGTCTCCAATCACGGCGGCCGGTCGTTCGACACGGAGCAGGCTTCCATCGAGGCGCTGCCCGCCATCGTGGACGAGGTCGGCGGCGAGGTGGAGATATACCTCGACTCGGGGGTTCGGTGCGGCGCGGACGTGCTCAAGGCGCTCGCCCTGGGCGCGAGGGCCGTCGGCGTCGGGCGGCCCCTGTTCTGGGGCTTGGCGGTCGACGGAGAAGCCGGCGTGCGCACCATGTTCGAGATGCTCAGGGACGAGTTCCTGCGCGCGATGGCGATCTGCGGCTGCCTGTCGGTCGACGACATCGACGAGTCGCTGGTCGTCCTGCCGCACCGACGGTAGAGACCGCCTGCCGGTCTAGCCCAGGCTCTCGTCCAGGATCTCCAGCAGGTCGCGGACCCGCGTGCCGCCGCCCTCCGGGGCCTTGGCAGTGACACCCTCGTCGAGCATCTGCAGGCAGAACGGGCATGAGACGGCGACAGTGTCGGCGCCGGTTTCTAGAAGCTGCTCGGCCCGCGCGTGATTGATGCGGTCTCCCCTGCTCTCCTCCATCCACATGTGGCCGCCGCCGGCCCCGCAGCAGAAGCCGCGCTCGCGGCAGCGCTCCGCCTCCACGAGCCGCACCCCGGGGATCGCCTCCGCGATCCTCCGCGGGGGATCGTACACGCCGTTGTGGCGCCCCAGGTAGCACGAGTCGTGGTAGGCCACGACCGCCTCGATGGTCGCCGCCGGCCTGATCCGCCCCTCCGCGATCAGCTCCGACACCAGCTCGCTGTAGTGCTGCACGCGGTAGTCCCCGCCCAGGTGAGGGTACTCGTTCTTGATCGCGTTGAAACAGTGTGGACACAGCGTGACGACCCGCTTGACGTCGTAGCCGTTCAGCAGCTCTACGTTGCGCTGCGCCATCGTCTGGTAGAGGTACTCGTTGCCCATTCGCCGGGCCGGGTCGCCCGTGCAGGACTCCTCGTCGCCCAGGATGGCGAAGTCGACTCCGGCGCGCTTGAGCACGGACGCCATGGCCCGCGCGATCCTCTGGCTGCGCTGCTCCAGGGCGGCGGTGCAACCGACCCAGAGCAGTATCTCGGCGGTTGGATGCTCGGCCAGCGTGGGCACGTCGAGGCCGTCGGCCCAGTCGGTGCGCCCGTAGGCCGTCCCACGCCACGGGTGGCCGCGCTGCTCCATGTTCACGAGCGCGTTCATCGCCGTGTCGGGCATGCTGGCGCGCTCCATTACCAGATGGCGACGCATGTCGACGATCGTGTCCAGGTGCTCGACGCCCACCGGGCACTCTTGCTCGCATGCGCCGCACGTGACGCAGTCCCACAACGCCTCCTCGCCAACGATCCCGCCGACCAGCTCCCTGCCGCCGTTCGCCCCGGCGGCGTCCGTTCCGACCTCGGCGACGTGGTCCTTCAGCCCCGCGACGACGTGCATGGGCGACAGCGTCTTGCCGGTCAGATTGGCCGGGCAGCTATCGGTGCACCGGCCGCACACCGCGCACGCGAAGCCGTCGAGGAGCTGCCGGGAGGTGAGCTCCCGCGCCTGCGAGGCGCCGAAGCTCCCCGCGGGCTCCAGGTACTTTGGAGTCGACAGCGTGCCCATCGGCTCCAGCCGGCGCATGAAGAAGGCAAACGGCGCGGCGATCAGATGCGTGTGCTTGGAGAACGGGACGTATATTCCGAAGCCCAGGATTGCGCCCAGATGCGCCCACCAGGCGACGGCCTGGAGGTCGGCTGCGACGCCCGCGCTCAGACCGAGCCGGTCCTTCAGGACGCCCCCTATCGCAGAGCCGATGGGCGCCGCCGCTTCCGGCCCCGCGCCACCGGACGCTACGTAGAACGCCTCGGTTGCCAGGGTCAGCGTCATGAGCAGCCCGGTCAGGCCGACGACCACGACCGAGTCGAGGCTCTGGGTCAGGTCGAAGGAGAGACGGCGCGGCCTAGCGCCCCACCGGCGCAGCAGCGCCCACGCGAGCACGACGAGGAACAGACCGGCCAGCAGGTCCATGTAGACGGAGAAGGCGCGCGCGCCGCCCTCGGTGAGCAACGTCGACGAGAAGCCTTCGGCAGCCGAGTCGCCGTATATAAACACCAGGTAGCTGGCTACGAAGGACAGGAAGCCCCAGAAGATGACGGCGTGGGCTATCCCGGCGCGGTCCCGGCGTAGCGAGACGCTCTGCAGCACCTTGCGCTGCCCTAAGACGAGCGGGACGGCCCCGAGAAGCCTGCGCACGGGCCGGTCGAAACGGCCGGACGGCCTGCCGATGAGCACGAGGCGGAAGACGCGGCGGTACGCAGCCCACGCCGCGACCGCAAAGCCGGCGAAAGAGAGGCCGTATACCGCGATCCACGCGGGGACGCCGAAGATGGTGTCCGGAGGTACCATGGCAGGCGAAGGGTAATGGGAATCGCAGCCTCGGGTAAAGGGCCATGAGCCGAGCGGCCGCCGCCGCGGAGCGCTTGCCGTCTGCGCACTAACTAACTATAATGTGGCCCTGTCACACTCTTCAATCCCTCGCGACGAGGTAGTACCTGATGGCTATCGATCGAGACCGACGGTACCGGGAGATGGCGGTCCGCGGCAAATATCATAGCCTGTACTCTCATCTGTGCGGCCTTCCGGCCTCGGAGTGGAGAACGACCTTCACGGAGATCGAGTCGATAGTAGGCTTCGAGTTGCCCGCGTCCGCGCGTCTTCACCGGCCCTGGTGGGCGAATCAGAGCGGCGGCAACGGTCATAGCCAAGCTCTTGCCTGGGGTGTCGCCGGATGGGAGACGGCCGAGGTGGATATGGACTCCGAGACGCTGCTACTTAGACGGAAGGAGCGCCCACAGGCCGTTCGTAGGCTCACTCTCGACGAGGTGTGGCCCGTCCACCCCACAGCAGTTTGGCCGGAAGGCGACCTGAGCCTCAGACGAGAGGACATCTACGCACACAGGGGTTAGCTCCCGATGTTCATAGACACCGACGTCTTCGTAAACTCCCGTATCCCTCATGCCCCTGATCACGATGTCGCCAGGGCAAGGTTGGAACGCGCATTTCGAGGGCACGAACCGCTGAGGATCAGCCGACAGGTAATACGCGAGTATTTGGCTGTTGTGACACGACCCCAGACCTGGCCGGTCTCCATCACACGTGACGACGCGCTTGATGACGCGAACAGGCTGAGCGGCAGCTTCGAGATACTTGAGGACGGCGCCGTCGTGACCGAATCACTGATCGCTCTGTGTCGTGATGTCCCTATAGGGGGAGCGCAGATTCACGACGCCAATATCGTCGCCACAATGCTTGCCTATGGGGAACGCAGACTGCTGACGTTCAACACGTCTGACTTTCGCCGTTACGGTGACCGCATAGAACTGGTCGATGGTTAGCGTACAGCGCATTCCGATCCGCCGCAGGTCGACCGGCCCATGTCGTCAAGGGAAGGAGCACGAACGATGACCAGGATGCCCGGACGCCGCGCCATGCTGGAAATGCTGCGCGCCGAGGGCGTCGAGTACATTTTCGGCAACCCGGGCACCAGCGAGAGCCCCATCATGCACGAGCTCGAGTCGTTCCCCGAGCTCAAGTACGTGCTGGTCCTGCAGGAGGGGGTCGCGGTGGGCATGGCGGACGCCTACGCCCGAGCGACCGGCCGACCGGCGTTCGTGAATCTCCACATCGAGACCGGGCTGGCCAACGGCATCAGCCTGTTGCACAACGCGTACGCCGGGGGCACGCCGCTGGTACTCAGCGCGGGCAACAAGGACATACGCGAGTTGGCCCACGGCCGGACCGATCTGGCCGAGATGGTGCGCCCGTTCACCAAGTGGACGGCCGAGGTCACCCATCCCGACCAGGTGCCGTTCGTGATGCGGCGGGCCTTCAACGAGGCGAAGACTCCGCCGACCGGGCCGACCTTCGTCGCGTTCTCCGCCAACGCGCTGGACGACGAGGGGGACGTAGAGATCGCCCCGTCGCCCGCCGGATACGTCCGCTCCGCCCCTGAGCTTGAGGGCGTCGAGAGGGCGGCGGAGCTCCTGGGCGCCGCGTCAAGTCCCGTCATGATCGTGGGCGATCGGGTCGGCGAGTCCGGCGGCGGCGCCGAGGCCGCGGTGCGCGTCGCGGAGATGCTCGGCGCGCCGGTCTACGCCTCGAGCTTCTCGGCCATGAACTTCCCGACCGGCCACCCTCACTTCGGAGGCTCGATCAGGCTCGGCTTTTCCGAGACTACGGAGATGCTCTCCTCCGCCGACGCGGCGCTGGTCGTGGGCAGGCTGGCGAGCGGCTCCTACATGTTCTCGGAGCCCGTGCTCCGGTTCATCGGCCCTGGCACGAAGCTGGTCCATGTCGATTCGGACCCCGCGGAGGTCGGCGCCACCCAGCCGACCGACGTGGGCGTCGCGGCCGACCCCGCGGTGACGTTGGACCGCCTCGCCGAGGCGCTCGACGCGGCGATGTCGGGCTCGGCGAAGGAGGCCGCCAAGGGCCGGTCGGCCCGTCTGGCGGAGGCTAGGCTCAAGATGGACGCGGAGCGAGACCGCCGCGTTAGGCACGGCTGGGACGGCTCTCCCATGCCGCCGTCTCGCATGATGGCCGAGGTCGCTTCCGCCCTGCCGCCCGAGACGATCGTCATCGACGACGCGGTCACGACGCGCGACGCCCTCTTCGACTCCATGGACTTCGACACGCCGGGCAGCGTATACGGGGGCCGCGGCGGCGCCCTGGGCTGGGGAGTCGGCGCCGCGATGGGCGTCAAGCTGGCCAACCCGGACCGCCCCGTCGTGGCGGTGGTCGGCGACGGGAGCGCGATGATGACCGTCCAGGGGTTCTGGACGGCGGCCAACGAGGGCATCCCCGTCGTGTACGTCGTCTGCAACAACCAGTCCTACCGCATCCTGAAGCTCAATCTGGACAAGTACCGCTCCTCGGTGCTCGACGCCGAGGGAGAGAGCCGGTATCTCGGAATGGACTTCCCGATCGCGCTGGATATCGCGGGAATGGCTAGGTCAATGGGCGTCGACGCCAGGACCATCGAGGACCCGTCCGAGGTTGCGGCGGCCACGCGCGCAGCGCTGGAGTCGGGGCGGCCGGCGGTGCTGGACGTCGTCATAGACGGCTCGGTGTAGATGCGCCACATACTCCACGCCGACTTCGACGCCTTCTACACCTCGGTCGAGCAGCTCGACAACCCCGCGCTGCGCGGCAGGCCGATCGTCGTGGGCGGCGCTCCGGAAGGCCGCGGCGTCGTCGCCTCGGCGTCCTACGAAGCCCGTAGATTCGGCGTGCGGTCCGCGATGCCCATGCGCACCGCGTTACAGCGCTGCCCGCGCCTGGTCCGCGTACCGCCGCGATTCGACCGCTATCGCGAGGTCTCGCGGCGCGTCATGGACATCTTCCGCGGCGTGACCGATCTCGTGGAGCCGCTGTCGCTCGACGAGGCGTACCTGGACGTCACCGATTCGGTGTCAGATGGGCGCCTGCCCGCCGTCATCGCCGCGGAGCTACGGGCGCGGGTCCGCTCGGAGCTGTCGCTGACGATCTCGGTGGGGGCCGCCACGAGCAAGTCGGTCGCGAAGATCGCGTCGGACCTGGACAAGCCGGACGGCCTGACGGTGGTCCCGCCCGGAGGCGAACAGGCCTTCCTCGCACCGCTGTCCGTCGACAGGCTGTCCGGCATTGGGCCCAAGACCGCCGCCCGCCTGGCCAGCGAGGGCATCCGCACCATAGGCGACCTGGCGTCGAAGACCGACGACTGGCTCATACGCCGCTTCGGCAGGAGCGGACCGGGAATGCGCCGGCTGGCGACCGGCCGGGACGCCGAGCCCGTACGGCCGCGGCGCGAGCGCAAGTCGGTCAGCGCCGAGACGACGCTCGCCCGCGACACGGACGACCCGGACTTCCTGCTGTCTCTCGTCGACCGGCTCAGCGAGCGCGTGGGCGGCTACCTGGAGCGCGGCGAGGTCGGCGGCAGGACAGTGAGGGTGAAGATCCGGCTGGCCGACTTCACGACGTACACCCGCCAGACCACGCCGCCCCGGCTCGTAGCCTCGACGGATGCGGTCGCCGTGGCCGCCCGGGAGCTCGTGCGGCGGGAGATGCGGCCAGGCCGCCTCTTTCGCCTGGTCGGCGTCGGCGTGGCGGGCTTTCAGTCGGACGAGAACGAGCCCCGTCAGCCGCGCCTGGCCGGCTTCGAGTAGCCTCCGGTCAGTCGAGCCGGGATCCCGCGAAGCCGGGATGGCCCCGCGCGAACGCGAGGGCGTCGACGGCGCGGCGGCCTTCCATCTGCAGCTTGCCAAGGCGGAGCACGCCATCGCCTGTCACGACGCCCAGGCCGCCGTCGGGGCCCGACACCACCGTGCCCGGCGGTCCGCCCCCTCCTCCGGCCCGCGCCGCCGACGCCTCCAGTACCTTGAGCCGCCGGCCGGCCCAGCGGGTGAACGAGCCCGGCCAGGGGTCGTAGGCGCGCACCTGCCGTGCGATAAGCTCCGCCGGCGACGCCCAGCATATCGCCCCGTCGTCGCGCGTCAGCAGCCGGGTCATCGTGGCCTGCGAGTCGTCCTGGGGCGACGCCTCGATCTCACCGGACGCCCACTGCGGTAGCACCGCGACCATCAGGCAGGCGCCCAGCCGGAAGAGGCGGCCGGTGAGGTCCCCGGCCGTCTCGTCGGCCCCTATGCACAGCCGCCGCCGGGCCACGACCGGGCCGGAGTCGACGCGCTCGGTGACCTCCATCACCGTCACCCCGGTCACCTCGTCGCCGGCGAGTATCGCCGCGGCCACGGGAGACGGGCCGCGGTACTTGGGCAGAAGCGACGGGTGGACGTTCAGGCATCCCAGGCGCGGCGCCTTCAACACGTCGTCGGGAAGATACAGCCCGTACGCGGCTACGACTATGACGTCCGCCGCGAGATCGGACAGGCGGCGCCGCGCGTCAACGTCCCTGCGGAGCGACTCCGGCTGCAAGACGTCCAGTCCCCGTTCGAGCGCGTAGGCCTTCACCGGCGTCGGCGCGGTACGCCGGCCCCGGCCGAGCGGCCTGTCTGGCTGTGAGTAGACGGCGACTGGATCGTGCCCGGCGTCGACCAGCGCCGCAAGCACCGGTACGGCGAAGGCGGGCGTGCCCATGAACACGATTCTCATGCCGCGTCGCTCGACAATCCTGGAGTCCGGATCGCCGCCCACAGGGAGTGAGCCGCAACGCCGGGCTCAGATAGTAGCACAGGGCCTGTGGTATCCTGCCGGGGCTGCGGCCCGCTTCCGCCCACCGTCTCCCGCCGACGGAACGGGTCACGCCGCGCACGTCTTCGGATGGAGGCCGCGAGATGCCTGTAGTCGACCACCACAGCGTACCGGAGGTACCCTGGCGGCCCAACTACCGCAAGTGGGACATCGCCGGCCCTGAGCAGGGCGTCACGAGCAACCTGTCCTACTCCGAGGCGGCCGTCGGCACGGGCGCGCCTCTCCACTACCACGCCGACGACGAGTTGATAGTCATCCTCGAGGGGCGGCTGGAGGTCAGGCTCGGTGAGGAGGTGCACAACGTCGGCCCGGACCACACGCTGGTCATCCCTCCCGACGTCCCCCACGGATTCACCGTCGTGGGCGACGGGCCGGCCCGGTTGCTGACCTTCTTCCCGGTGCCGGCGCCGTTCGACGGCACCACGTACCTGGAGGGGACGCCGCCGGCCCAACCGACGGGATAGCGCACGGGCTGTAACCGTCCACGTTTGGGCAAGACCCTGCGTGGGCCCCCTCGATACGCACCGCTCACCGACTGCCCTGAGTGCCCCGACGCCCCGTCGCGGTGTATCGAAGGGCGCTACTCGGGGTGAACGGGCTGCAGAACTCTCACCCCTGAACAGTTGCGGCCGGCCGCGGGCACGGCTTGCGGTCGAATCGTCACGTCGTCGGGTCGAAGTAGGGTATCGGCCTGTCGCCGCGCGCGAGCTCGAACACCACGGGGATCCGGAGCAGGTGTCCCGGCGACAGCTCGGGCAGGTCGTCCTCGGCGAAGAAGCCTACCCCGGTCGTCTCCGGGCCCGCGATCGGCGTCTGATCGTCGCCAACGTCGACGAGCCACACGCTGACATACAGCTGAAACTTGAAGCGGCTGCCCCATAGGCTGGCGTCGAAGACGCCGAGCAGGCTCCTGGCAGTCCCCTCGACGCCTGTCTCTTCGCGAAGCTCTCGTTCCACCGATTGCGCCCACGTCTCGCCGACCTCGGTCACTCCGCCGGGCATTGCCCAGAGACCGTTGTCCTCGCGCCTGATCAGGAGGATGCGGCCGTCCCGGAATACGGCGGCGTCGGCGCAGACGTACGGCGTGGCATGGGCGAGGCTCCCCTCGTAATCCTCCATCACGTCGTCCGCCGGCCTCTTCTCTATCGCGGCGACCAGGCGGGCGCTCAGCGACAGGGCGCGATGGTACCGTTCGCGGTCGTAGTCGTTCTCGGCATAGTGCAACCCCAGGTCCGCGATGCTGCGCAGCTCGTCCGCTATCAGGTACATCTCGCCGGTTGGGTCCATTACATTGATCCCGAAGTTGCCGACCGAGTGGCGGCCGGATGGCCTCCTCGAAGGATTCGTCGACGGACCCCGGATGCGCCTCCGGCGTCGCGGACGGGGGAACCCATTTCGAACGATAGGATACTTCCGCTCGGCTCGTTGCGTCGTGGTGGCTGCGCCCGCACAGGCGCGGCGGACAAAAGAGAGCGCCCCGGTTCGAATCTACCGGGGCGCTCTTGTTACGCTCTTCGTCTATTCCGTCGGCGGGTGTTGCGGCGTCAGTCCGCGGCGACCGCCAAGGCCAGCCTCTCCTTCACTATCGCCTTGAGCTCCTTCACCCGGTCGAGGTTCGGGTGACTGCCCTCTTCCGTCTTGTCGAAGATCTTGTCGCCGTCGACGTGGACCGTCAGCACGCCATTGTCGCCGGGCGTCAGCGAGATCGCTACGTCCGTACCGCCCGTTGCGAAGAACTCGGTGGCCATCCAGGCCGCCTCAGCGTGATACCCTCAGGGAACGCAATAGGCTATATCTACGTTCAGCTTGCCTTCCATCGCCATTCGAGCACCTCCTACGTGCGGCTTTTCTCTCTCTGTTAACGACTCGGCCACCGTAGCACAGGCCCCAAAGAGTGTCAACGAGCGGGCCGACGCCGAAGTCGCGGCAACTGTACAGAGCGGCATCGCCGTCGAACTTTCGTTTAGAGTACGATGGCTGCCTTTTCACCTGAGCGAAACGAATGGCCAGACCAGGATGGTATAGCGATCACCCTCCGGTGTGCACCTGCGTCGGCTGTAGCAAGAGAGGCGACGTCCGCACCAGGACGGCCGAAAGGCGTCGGGGAGGACAGCCTCCTACCAGAGTCGGTACATCCTTGGGCAGCGGAGGAGGCTATGGGCGTGGCGGGGGCGCCGGCGGAGGAAAAGCTTGGAAGTGGCTGGCCGCCGTCGTGGTCGGGGTGATTCTGATCGCCGTCATCTACCAAGCCGGGAGCTGGCCTGAAAACGGTCCGCCGACGCCTGCGAACGTAGTCCCAGCCGGCACCACCGCATCTGAAGCTACCCCGCCCATACGAACAGCGCCCAGCCCCGCGCCGGACGTTCGGGCTACGACTGAGGCGGCAACCGCCGCTACGGTGGAGATCCTGCTTGCAACGTCCACTACCGGGACAGTGCCGCTGGCCCTGGCCGCGACCCCGACCAGGGTTCCCGCGACCCGCCCTACGATACCGACGCCCGCTCCTACCAAGGCCCCGGCGGGTGTCCCGTCTCCCGCGCCAACTGCGACATCCTTTCCCACTCCAACCCTTCCGGTATCTCTCCGCGATTTCAGGAACGGCCGCTGGCTGGAGCAAGAAGACCCGCGGCTGGCTTCCTCAATCAAGGAACTGGGCTGGATGCAAGACGGCATCGACGGCACGGAGTCCGAGGCGATTCAGAGCATGCTCTACATCGCGGTCACCAGTCGCTCTGTCCTTTCGTCCCTGATCTCGCTGGGCTGGGTACGGGACGGCATCAGCGCCGACGAGGCAGAGGCGATTGACTGGATCAACAACATGTCAGGTGCTGAGGTTATGTCGTCCGTCGTCGCTCTGGGCTGGGTACGGGACGGAATCGACGATGGTCTGGAAGTGGGGACGATCGAAGAGTTGTCGTACATCGCCAATGACGATACCGGACTCGGTTTGTCCGTCGTCTCCTTGGGATGGGTACAGGACGGCATTGACGACATCGAGGCAAGAGCAATCGACTGGATCAACAACATAAGGGGTGTTGAGGTCGCATCGGCCGTCGTCGCTCTGGGCTGGGTACGGGACGGAATCGACGATGGTCTGGAAGTGGGGACGATCGAAGAGTTGTCGTACATCGCCAATGACGATACCGGACTCGATTTGTCCGTCGTCTCCTTGGGATGGGTACAGGACGGCATTGACGACATCGAGGCAAGAGCAATCGACTGGATCAACAACATAAGGGGTGTTGAGGTCGCATCGGCCGTCGTCGCTCTGGGCTGGGTACGGGACGGAATCGACGATGGTCTGGAAGTGGGGACGATCGAAGAGTTGTCGTACATCGCCAATGACGATACCGGACTCGGTTTGTCCGTCGTCTCCTTGGGATGGGTACAGGACGGCATTGACGACATCGAGGCAAGAGCAATCGACTGGATCAACAACATAAGGGGTGTTGAGGTCGCATCGGCCGTCGTCGCTCTGGGCTGGGTACGGGACGGAATCGACGATGGTCTGGAAGTGGGGACGATCGAAGAGTTGTCGTACATCGCCAATGACGATACCGGACTCGGTTTGTCGGTCGTCTCACTGGACTGGGTGCGGGACGGCATTGAGGAATTGGAAGCGAAGGCGATTGAAGAGCTGTCACACATCGCACATGAGGACGCGGAGGCGGCATCGCGGATTGTGACCATGCCGTTCGTCGAGACCATCGAGCCGCCCGACGTATCCGCCATGGATTCACTGAGTAGGCTCGCGGCCTTCGAGCCGAAGATCTTCAAGGCCGTGATGTCCCACGCCACGCTGCGAGATGGCATATCGGACGACCTTGCACCGATAGTAGCCACTCTGAGGGGTGTGGCAAAAACGAATCCGCGTCTCATCGACGTCCTTCTCCATCCAGCTAAGGTCACCGTGGAACGGCGCACCGTCACGTTGCCGCTGGCGGGCGACGTCGTCCTTGCGATCATCCGCACCGCTGCCGGGGCGGCGAGATCGATGGATCTGTTGGAGCACGCCGTGCGCGAAGTCGAACGGTCAATGGGATTGCCGCTGCCGACCAGCTACGTCGGCCTGCTTTACGAGAACGCCGTCTCCGGCTCCAGCGCGGGCACAAACTTTGGCACTCACGTCGCGATTCTCCCAGAATACGATGTCGACGATGGGAGTCGTGAAGCTGAGTTTGCCGGCTCTCATATCGCTCATGAGGTGGCGCACTACTACTGGCGCGGCAACGCGGACTGGGTGGACGAAGGCGCGGCAGACCTGATGGCCTTGATCGTCGAAGGCATGCGGACCGGCAGGCCGGTGGAGGTTACCAACCGCCCCTGTGCCTACGCGGCCACCATCGCGGAGTTGGAGGGTCTCGGCATTTCCAAAGGCGATCTCGAGTTCCGGTGCAACTATTCTCTGGGGGAGCGGCTCTTCGTCGATCTGTACCGCACGCTGGGCGAGGAGAGATTCCTGCAGAGTTTCCACGCGCTCTATCTGGCTTCAGCGATGGAGGACGATGACGACGATCCGGGCACGTCCGTAGGCATCGATCACGTCAGGCAAGCGTTCCGATCCGACGACGGGGCCGAGAGAGCCGTCATCGCCCGTTGGTACGACGGGACCGTTCCCTAAGACCTCTCCCAGCTCGATGACAGCTCGGTCGACCCAAGCTTGCCCGGCATCAATGGACGCATCGACGAGGCGTACATCGCTACCAGGACAGACGGGCCGGCGGTAGCCGTCTTTTCCGCGCGGGACGTCAACGACTGGGTTGTTCTCACGCTAAAGTACTCCTACAACGTGTCGGGAGGGCCGCGTGAGGTGACCCTCGAGATCGTGGAGTATTTCGAGGACGGGTTTGCATTCCGCCGGCGGTCCAGCAACCTGACCGCGCAGCCCCAGTACATCGGTCAGACACTTCGGTTCTCGGTCGGCCCCTCGCCTTCGAGCAAGTGGGCACCGGGGCGCTACTTCGTATATGTCTACGAAGGTCAGCGCAAAGTGGCCGAGGTAGAGTACAAGGTTATCCCCTGAATCGACGGCCGGCCGCCGGATCGGGCGCGTTAGTGAGCGGCCGCTACGGGCACGCTTGGCCGTCGGGGTTAGACACGTTGGCAAAGCGCACGGCGTCTCCTATCTCGATGCCCTGCTCGGCCGCCTTGCCTGCGTTGATCTCCAGCACGTAGCCGGCGTCCGAAGACGACGAGTAGGTGGGTAGATCGGAGGTCGAGGTGTCCGGGTCCGGCGCGGGCGCTTCGACGGTTATGTCGACGACGGCGCAGTTTGCCGATATCCACACTATGTCGATGGCGAACCGCATCCGGAACATCCAGAACGACGCGGCGCGCCTCGGCGCGAATACGAACAGCATTCCGGTGCCGGGGGCAAGGGAGTCCCGTTCGGAGAGCCCACGCGCCCTCTCATCGGGCGTCACCGCGAGCTCGACCGATAATGCGGCCTCGCTGAAGAACACGGCTGGCGCGTCCGGCGGGATGACCGGGGTGGGTGTCGGCGTGGGCTGAGGCGTAGCCGTGCTCGTCGGCGTCGGAGCGGCCGCCACGAGCACGGCGGTCGGCGTTTCCGGCGGCATGGTCGCAGTGGCGGTGGACTGCGGCTCGGGGGCGGCGGTTGCCGGAAGTGTCGGCGCCGGGCGAGCCGTGTCCGGGCCGGGGCCGTCGCCGTCCGAGCAGGCCCCGACGGCCAACAGCGCAGCCACGGCGAACGCGACCAGGGTCCTCAGATTCCCCACCTGATTGGGCCGGCCGGGGTGGCGGACTGCTTCCGGTGTCATAGTGGCACACCTTATCGGGAGAGGATTCCCGCGTTCGGAGACCTTTGCATAACCGTCGTTCCCGCGCAGTCGGGAATCCAGGGCGGCGGGGAGCGGGATGGGTTCCCGTCGTCACGGGAACGACGGAAAGACGCTTCACCGTCACACCAACCCTCTACCGTCAAGGCAGAGGGAGTTACGAAAAGGTCTCCGTTCGCGGGAATGACGGAGGTCGGGGATTTGAGGGTCCTCACAGCAAACTTACGGTCGTGGCGCCGTCTCCGCCGCGCTCGGGCGCCTCCGGCGCGTGCGATCTCGCCAGAGGGTGGCCCGACAGCAGCTCGCGGACGGCCTGTCTGAGCACTCCGGTGCCCTTGCCATGGACGATGCGCACCGAGCTCATGCCGTCGCGCACGGCCTTGTCGAGAAACTCCTCTACCCGAAAGAGCGCCTCCTCGACCCTCATGCCGCGCACGTGCAGCTCCGCCGTCGTCAGCATTGGGCCGAGCGCGTAGGCGACTCCCGGCGCCGGCGCCGGCTCTTCCTCTTCCGCGGCAACCGGGGTGAGGCGCTGAGGATCGAGCTTGAACCGGACGCCGCCGATCGCTACCTCGGCCTCCTCGTCGTCTTCCGGCGCCGCGACTACCCTGCCCCGTACGTTCAGCCCCTTGACCTCCACCACGTCTCCGGCCCGAATCCGGCTTGGCGCGGGCGCGGGCTGCCGGCGCTGGAGGTCCGGGAGCGACTCCCGGACTGCCTTCCTGGCCTCGGCGACCTCCGAGGCGGCCCGCCTGACCGTCTCGTCGGAGACCTGCCAGGAGAGCGACGCCTCGGCCCGGCGGATCTGCTTCCTGACGCTGTCGAACTCCTGGCTCAGCTCGCGGTCTATCTCCCGAAGCGCTTCCTCCCGCCTGAGGTCCAGCTCGGCCAGTCTCGCCTCTACCTCGGACCGGACAGCCTCGACCTGCATGCGGGCGGTTTCGGCCTGAGCGCGGGCCCGGTCGGCCTCTTCCAGCCGCACCTTCAGCTCCTCACGCTCGGCCTGCAGCTCCTTCATCCAGTCCTCGAACAGCATGTGGCGGGGCTCCAAGAGGGAGCGCGCCTCCTCCATGATGTCGTCCGGCAGGCCGAGATGCGTCGCGACAGACATCGCGTAGCTCCTGCCCGGGGCGCCGAGGGTCAGGTGGTAGGTGGGCAGCAGACTGCACGGGTCCAGGTCGACGCTGGCGTTAGCCATCGAGGGCGACGCCTGGGCGTGGGCGGCTATGGAGCGGTGGTGAGTCGTGACCACGGACGTCACGCCCATAGCCGCCAGCCGGTTGAGTATCGCCTTGGCCAGCGCCGAGCCCTCCTCCGGATCGGTGCTCGTGCCGAGCTCGTCCAGCAGCACGAGCGACCCGGAGTCCGCGTGGTGCAGGATGTCGACCACGCTGCGCATGTGGGACCCGAAGGTCGAGACCGACTGGTGGATGCTCTGGTGATCGCCCACGTCGGCGTACACGGCGTTGAACAGGGGCAGCGAACTTCCGGGCGCGGCAGGCGCGCGCAGCCCGGACTGGCGCATGAGCGCCAGCAGTCCGACGGTCTTCATGGCGACCGTCTTGCCGCCGGTGTTGGGGCCCGTGATCACCAGCACGGACGTGTCCGCCTCGATCCGCACGCTGACGGGCACGGCGTCGCGGCCCAGCATCGGGTGTCGGGCGGCGACGAGGTTTACTATCGGCGCGGGCGTATCGAAGGCGAGGTCGGCGGTCTCGCCGAGTGACGCGCTGAACCGCGCCCGTGCGAGCACCAGGTCGAGCCGGGCCGTGAGCTCCATGCCTAGCATGATGTCGTCCCGGGCGGCGCCTATCAGCGCGGACAGCTCCCGGAGCACCCGAGCGACCTCCCGTTCCTCCTCCAGCGACAGCTCGCGCCATTGGTTGCCGAGCTCGACCGTCTCCAGCGGCTCGACGTACAGCGTCGCGCCGGTGTTCGACGCGTCGTGCACGATTCCGGGCACGCGGTGCCGCAGGCCTCTCTTCACCTGCAGCACCAGCCGGTCGCCGCGCATCGACACGACGTTGTCCTGCAGGGCCTCCTGGCCGACCGGCGAGCCTATGAACCGCTCCAGGGCGCCGGCCACCCGCCCGTAGGCGTCGCGAATCTGCCGCCGAATCTGTCCCAGCGAGGGGGTCGCCTTGTCGAGCACCTCGCCTCTCGGCCCGATGCAGGCCTCGACCCTGCGGCATATCACGCTCAAGTCCGGCACGTCTTTCGCCATTCGCGACAGCCCCGGCGTCGACTCCTCCGTTGCGCGGAAGGCCGAACGCGCGCGCTCCAGCACCTCCACCGACTCGGCGACGGTGAGGATGTCCGTCCCCGGAAGGACGCCCTCGAGCGCCGCGCGTTCGACCAGAGGCGTCGGGTCATCCTCGGCGTGCAGGCTGACATCGGCCCCGTGAGCCAGAAACGCGAGCCCCTCGCTCGTCTCGGCCTGAAGGGCGTTGACCTCCTCCGACGTGTAAGCCGGGCTCAGATCTAGGGCCCGGCGGCGCGCGAGGTGGAACCGCGCGTACCCGGCGACGCGCTGACGCACGGTACCGAAGTCGAGCGCCTCCATGGCCTGAGCCCGCAGCCTCTCGTGACCGCCGGAGCCCGAAGGCCGGTCGCCGTATTGCTGAACCGCTGTCATGGCGTAGTGCTGCCCACCGTTAGATTCTACCAGCAGGCCACTCTGACACTCGTGACCGTTCAGAGTTGCTGAGAGGAACACGGCTCACTCCTGTGGATTCCCTCTTTCGTCGGCACGACCCTGCTGCGATCATCGAAGTCCTGGTAGGGGTGGGGCCGTCGTCACACGACCCGTTCGCCCTGAGTACCCCGACGCTTCGTCCGGGTGTATCGAAGGGCCCGCACAGCTCAGTCTTTGGGTGGGGCCGACACCAGCATTGGCGGCAAGGTTGCGTGCGCCCTTCAATACGCGCAATACGCGCCGGTGAAGCACCGGTGCTACCCAGGGTGACCGGGTTGTGTCCGCACCTCAAGTCTGAACAGTGACGACGGTGTTCCGGCGTAGGGGCCGCTCGGGCGCCGTGCTATTATACGACCGAACACGCGGCAACCTGGACTCCCCTTCCACCACGATGCCCCCTACCGTCACCGTCAGAGCGCCCGCGACTACCGCCAACATGGGTCCCGGATTCGACTGCCTGGCCATGGCGCTCGACATCTGGAACACCGTGAAGGTCGATCTGAACGCCGACGGCGTAGTGGTCAACGGCGAGGGCAAGGAGGAGTTGCCGACGGACGAGGCCAACCTGGTCCACCGGAGCTTCGCCATACCGTTCGAGAAGGCGGGCCGTCCGGTGCCGCGGGCCCGCATCGTCTGCGACAACCGCATACCTCTCGCAAGGGGGCTCGGCAGCAGCGCCGCCGCGGCCGTCGCGGGGCTGGTGGCGGGCAACGAGCTATCCGGACGGCCCCTCGACAGCGCCCAGATCCTGGACCTGGCGGCGGCGCTCGAGGGCCATCCAGACAACGTGTCGGCCGCCGTCTTCGGCGGATGCCAGATCGTCGTCCAGGACGATGGGAGGCTCACGACGTCGGGGGTCCCCGTAGGTCGGAGTCTGCGGGCGGTCGTGTTCATACCGGACGACCGGATGCCGACGGACGAGGCGCGGGCCGTTCTGGACAGCCGCGTGGACCGGCGGGACGCCGTGTACAACATGGGCCGCATCGCCCTGCTCGTCGCCGCGCTGGCGACAGGCGACGCCACGCATCTCGCGACCGCGACCCAGGACAGGCTGCACCAGCCGGCCCGCCAGGCGATGTACCCGGCGATGAAGAACATCTTCAGGGCCGCGCTCGACGCGGGGGCGCTCGGCGTATTCCTTTCCGGCGCCGGCTCGTCCGTGCTGGCGCTGGCGCGGGGCAGGGAGACCACCATCGGCTACGAGATGGCCGAGGCGGCGTCCAAGTCCGGCGTACACGGCTCGTTCGTCGTCACGGAGCCGACCACGGCCGGCGCTCACGTGGTCCCGGATCGGCAGCCGACGGAATGACCGGACGACGTACCGGAGGCCGTTCTTGGCGCTGATCGTACAGAAGTACGGCGGTAGCTCGCTGGCCGACTCGGAAGCGATCGTGAGCGTCGCCCGGCGCATCGGCGAGACCCACGACGCCGGCCACCGCGTCGTCGCGGTCGTATCCGCCATGGGCGACACCACCGACGACCTGATCCGGCTTGCGCACCAGGTCTCGAAACGCCCCGACGCGCGCGAGCTCGACATGCTGCTCTCGACCGGCGAGCTGGTGAGCTGCACGCTGACCGCGATGGCGTTGGAGGCGCAGGGACGCGACGCCGTCAGCCTCAGCGGCGCACAGGCCGGCATCAGGACGGACACGACCTACGGCAGGGCGAGAATCGCGGCCGTGGACGCGGACCGAATCATGCGCGAGCTCGACGAGGGCAGAATCGTCGTCGTGGCGGGCTTTCAGGGCGCGACCGACGGCATGGACGTGACCACCCTGGGCAGAGGTGCCTCCGACCTCTCCGCCGTGGCGCTCGCCGCCAGCCTTTCGGCCGACCGGTGCGAGATATACACCGACGTCGCCGGCATCTACACCGCGGACCCCAGGCTGGTGCCCGACGCCCGCCGCATGGTCGAGATCGGCTATGAGGAGATGCTGGAGCTCGCCAGCTACGGAGCCAAGATGAACCCCCGTTCCATCGAGTTAGGCATGGTCTACGAGGTGCCCATAGTGGTCGCGTCGAGCTTCGAGCGGACGCCGGGAACCCTGATACACCGAGGAGTCGACATGAACAGCGGAGTCGGAGAGATCCGGAACAGGGTGCGGGGGATCGCGACCGATGGGAACGTCGCCAAGATCAGCGTGCTCGGGCTGTCGGACCTGCCGGGCGCCCAGGCGCGGCTCTTCGAGCCGCTCGCCGAGGCCGACATCAGCATCGACGTCATCGTGCAGAACGTGAGCGTCGACGGCGCGACCGACCTGACGTTTACCGTCAATCGCACCGACCTGCAAAAGGCCCTGGACGTGGTCGAGGCGCTCTCCTCCGAGCTCGGCATCCGCGAGGTCGCCAGCTCGTCCGGTCTGGGCAAGGTCAGCATCGTCGGTACGGGGATGCAGGACGCACCCGGGTACGCCAGTCGGATGTTCCGCGCCCTCGCCGACGCCGGCATCCACATCGGCATGATCACGACCTCTGAGATACGCATTACCTGCATCGTCGACGAGTCGAGTCTGGGCAGCGCGGCCCGGGCCCTGCACGCGGCCTTCGAGCTCGACCGTCCGGACCCGTCGTGACCGCCGCTCCGAGGAGGACGCTGCGATGACGTCGGCGCCCCGGGAGAAGACGACCCCCCACCTCTCGGTCGTCATACCTGCCTTCAACGAGGAGGCGCGCATCGGCCCGACCCTCGACGCCCTCGTCGGCTATCTGGAAGCCCAGACATATTCGCGGGAGGTCGTGGTCGTCGACGACGGCAGTACCGACGACACGGTGGGAGTCGTCGAGAGACGCGCGGCGCGGCCCGAGACGCCGGTCCGCGTCGAGTCGATACCGCACGCGGGCAAGGGCTGGGCGGTGCGCCGCGGGATGCTCTCTTCCAGTGGCCGATACCGGTTCATGTGCGACGCCGACCTCGCGATGCCGGTCCGCCACCTGGACGACTTCCTGAGCCGCATGGACGAGGGGTACGACGTCGTCATCGGGTCCCGCCAGATAGAGGGCGCGCGGCGCTTCGGGGAGGGCATCGCGCGCCACTTCAGGGGGCGTGTCTTCAACTGGGTCGTCCGACTCGTGGCCGTCGGGGGGTTCCAGGACACCCAGTGCGGCTTCAAGTGCTTCCGGGGAGAGGTCGCCGAAGAGCTCTTCAGCCGCCAGATGACCAGGGGCCTGGGATTCGACGTCGAGATCCTCTATCTGGCGACTCGCCGCCGGCTGCGCGTACTCGAAATGCCGATAGACTGGCACCATCAGCAGATGAGCAGAGTAGGCTCGGTCGTGGAGCCGTTTTCTATGCTGAGGGACGCACTGGCGGTGAGGATTCGGGCGGCTCGAGGCCTGTACGGCTCAGGGGCGAAGCCGGGTGACGATGGCGTCCCGTAGCTCCGCCGCTGACCTGCTCGCGCCCGCGGCCAACCGGCCCGGCCGCCGGTTCGCCGAAGCGCCGGCGAAGCGCGGCGTGGTCGTCGTCGTCCCGACCTACAACGAGGCCGACAACCTGCCCCGGCTCGTCGACCGCGTCTTCTCTGGCCTGCCGAACGACTCGAGGCTGATCCTCGTCGACGACGGCTCGCCCGACGGCACGGGCGCCCTCGCCGCCCGGCTCGCGGAGCGGTCGCCCGGCGCGATCGAGCTTGTCCAACGCGACGAGAAGCTGGGCCTGGGCACCGCGTACCGCGTCGGGTTCGAGCACGCGCTCGCCAGCGGCGCCGACTACGTGGTGCAGATGGACGCCGACCTTTCGCACGACCCCGACAGCCTCTCCGCGATGTTGGCGGCGCTTGGCCGCGCGGACGTCGTAGTGGGGTCGCGGTACGTGGCGGGCGCGAGCGTCGACCCGCGGTGGGGCCCGGTCAGGCGGCTGCTCAGCGTCGCCGGAAACCGGGGGATCGGACTGCTCGCCGGCCTCGACGTGAGGGACGCGACCTCCGGCTACAAGGCCTTTCGCGCCTCGGCGCTGGCCGCGGTCGACTTCGACGACTTTCGCTGCGCGGGCTTCGGGTTCCAGGTCGAGATGGCCGCCGCCTGCCAACGCCTGGGCCTGCGGGTGGTCGAGCACCCTATACGATTCCGGACTCGGCTCCGGGGACGCTCCAAGATGTCGTTGGGCATCGTGGTCGAGGCCATACTGCGTCTGACACCGATGGCCTGGAGAAGATTTTTCGACTGAACAACGCGGCAATAGCTGCGTAGGCCTGTAGACCGACGTCGAGAGCTCGCCCCCTGCAAATAACAGGCTGGACGGTCGACTACGCCTGAGACTATCCTGTGCGCGCGGCATGGGTCGGGCGCGGGCCAGTGTGCGAAGGGTACGACCCGGAGCGGGGGCGCGGGAGACGACGTTGACAATCGGGCTACCAGAGGTCCGCCGCCGGGGCGCGATATCGTGATTACGGAAAGCGGTCCACCACGCCGCCTGCGTCGGTCGGACGGTGGATTCGGACTCCTGGCCCTCCTCGGCGTGGCGCTCCTCTGGGCCGCGGCCTGCTCGGAGCCGCCACCGCCGGCGCCGACGCCGGACATAGACGCAACGGTGCAGGCGGCCATCGCCAGGGCAATGCCCACGGAGCCGCCGTCCCCGACTCCGGACGTCGACGCGACCGTACAGGCCGGGGTACGGGCGACGATGGAGGCGCTTCCCACCCCTACTCCTACTCCCACGCCGACAGCGACGCTCACGCCTACGCCCACACCTACGCCCACCAACACGCCCACGAAGACCCCGACGCGCACACCCACGAAGGTCCCGACGCGTACGCCCACCAACACTTCTACACCGACGCCGACGAAGACTCCTACGCCTACGCCGACGTCCACGGCGACGCCCACGCCGACGCCCACCGACACTCCCCCACCCACCCCGACCAAGACGCCGACCAAGACGCTCACCCCTACGCTAACGCCGACGCAGACCGCTACACCCACGCCTACTCCGCTGGTCAGCTTCGGCCCGCAGAGCGGCCACATGCCGCACAATCCGACCGACGGGTCTATTCCTACCTTCGACAGCGGCGTCTACCTGGCCGACTTCGTGGCCGAAGTCACGTTCACCGCGCCGCACAGGTCGTCCGAGGCCCCGTGGAGCAGCGGTTTCCTGTTTCGCCAGAAGGGCAACCGGTCGCACATCGTCGTCATCCACAGCTCCGGCGGCTGGAGCCACTATCTGCGGACCGGCTCTTCCGGTGACGACGAGGCGGTCCGAAGGGACTCCTCCTCCGCCATCAACACGCGCGGCACAGCCACGAACCACGTCCGTGTCGTAGCCGCCGGCGGCGCCGGATGGCTGTTCGTCAACGGCAGCCACGTAGCGGAGTTGGACCTGAGCGGGCAGACGGCATCTGGATCGTTGAAGCTGCTCGGCGGATTGTTCAAAGAGGATGAGACGGCGGGCGGCGTGACGCCCTACCAGAGCTTCTCAGTCCAGCCGCTTGGCAGGGTATACGGCCCCACAGACGGCTCGATCGAGCACGCCGACGACAATTTCATAGACGTGCACCGCGTCTTCACGTCGCTGGCCGACGGCATCATCGAGGCCCGGTTCTACAATCCATACTCGGCCCAGGAGGGTTCCTGGACCAGCGGCTTCATGTTCCGGCAGGGCGTGAGCGAGGAGTTTCACGCCGTCCTGATCGACGACTCCGGCTACTGGTACCAGCGTTCGCGGACGGGCGACCTGGATTCCGCGCAAGCCGTGGCGGAGGACAGGTCCAGTCACATAGACACGAGTCCTTCCGGGAGTAACCACATCAGGATCATCGCCTTCGGAAGGGAGGGATGGCTGTTCGTAAACGGCGCGCTCGTGGCCAAGCTGGAGCTGGCCCGTCTGCTCGAGGCGGGAGCCGTGTCCGCTGTCGGCTCATACTTCGCGGGACACGGAATACCGGGCAGGTCGACCAGGTTCGAGGGCCTCACGGTCCGGTCGGTGGGAGCGACGGCAGCCTCCACCGCTGCGAGCACCCCGACCCCCACACCAACGGCGACGCCGACACCGACGCCGACACCAGGGACCACCTCCGTGACCGTGTCGACTGCTACGCCGACGCCGACCAACACGCCAGCCGCGTCCGTTCCGGGCGCGGCGCCGGCGATAACCTACGAGCCAAGCCGGCCTATCGCCGGCAGGAACGTCACCTTCACCGTCAGGGGACTGAGTCCATGGCAGGACGTCACCGTGGAGTTCGTAGACCCTCTCGGCCGACCCGCGCCATGGGTAGACATCAGCGAGGCCCACTTCTCACAAACGGGTGGCAGTCAATCAACCGAAGAGCGTCTCTTCGCAGATGGGTCGGGCACGCTCCGGTTCGTGCGCATCGGCGCGCTCGACACGGAGGGCGTCTGGACCGTAAGAATCACTGGCCTGCAGCAGCCCATAACCGAGACGTACGTCGTATCACAGCTCCCGGTGGCCGACCAGGGAACGAAGACGCTGGGCGTCGAGTTCCGCAGGCATCGGGGACAGGCGTCCGACACGTACTACTCCTCCCGCGTGCCGGCCGTGCTCGCCGTCGATCTGCAGGCCCACCTCTCCTATGCGATCGACGCGATCAGGGAGCGGCTCGGACTGAGCACCGGGCAGATTCCGGACCTCTACCTTGTCTGGGGCAGAGACAATCTTGGGAAGGCCAAGGCCGCGTTGGGGCTGGAGCTCGGCTTCGAGACCGGTTTCTTTTGGAGTGGGTCACTGCACCCTGGAATATACGGGCGGGTGGACTTCTTCCGCAGCTACGTCCTGAAGCTAATAACTCACGAGTACGTTCACCTGCTGCTCGACGAGGAATATGGAGACAGGGACATACCGGCGTGGCTCAACGAGGGAATGGCGGAGTACCTGGAGTACGAGCTCGCCCTGGACGATCCTCGTTCGGACAGTTCCAGGACGTCGATGTACTACTCCGCAGACCTGGCCATCGCGAATGCTCAGGCAGGAACGCTGTTCCCGCTAGAGTCCCTGGAAAGCCGGCGCCTCTGGAACGCCAGAAGTGGTGACGAGGTGCAACTTCAGTATGCCCAGGCCCATATGGCGGTCAGGTACATGGTCGAGACCTACGGCGTGCGCAAGGTAACCGACGTGATAGGCAGACTGTCCCAGGTGACGAACCTGGAGCGTGCCATCCAGCAGGCGACCGGCATCTCGTACGCGGTGCTCGAACAACGCATCGTCGAGTACCTCAGAACGTGGCAAGACCCCGACAGAGAGGCCGTTAGGCAGTACGCGGCCGCGCTAACCAGCATCCTGGAAAAGAAGGACGATATCTCCGATCGGCGTAGCCAAGTTCTGAACTTGCCGGTCGCCCAGAGGCAGCCTACGTATGAAAGCCTGGTCTCGGAAGCTCGGGCGCTGCTGGAACAGCTCAAGGGGACCGATCCTCCGCACGCCGCGCACATGCTCCACGACGACGCACTTGCATACCTGGTCCGGATCGTGGACTGGCTGTCCTTGGAGCTGGAGCATGCCAGGACGGGAGAGTACTCGAAGCAGATGGAGGCCAACGACATGATTCCCGAGATCTACGCTCGCTCTAGCGGCGTCTATCGCGGGCTGTGGGCCGTCCGGTTCAACTAGCAGCTACAGGCGACAGCACCGTAGCAGCGCGCATCAGGCTTCTGAGGCCGCGGCGACCCGCAGCCCGGCAACCGTTATGGATAGATACGGCCGGCAGGCCGCGTTGCCATCACAGCACACCTGTGCTATTCTGCCCGCGTGCAACAGACTCCCTGCTCATCACCTATCCCCTCTCAGAACACACGCCTCGGATCGTGGCGTCCGATTCTCCGCCGCCATCGTCCGATTCGGATAGGGCGAGCGGTCACCCGGGTGTCTCATTTCCCGGTCAACCGTCTCACCGGCCAGATACAGATGAGACAGAATGAGACAAGATGAGACAGTTGCGAGCGAATGAGACAACCGGCGGCCTCGACGCACTCTTGTAGCCGTTGACCCTCATCGAGTCTGAACAGTTGCAGGGCGGGCTCAGTTTGACAGCCTGGGCGACGAAACCCTATACTCCCTGAGACGGAAAATACGAAAAGGCTACGAACAGGACTAGTAGGCCTCCTAGCGGGACTCAGAGAGCCGGGTTAGCTGAGAACCGGCGTCAGCGCGGAGACCGAATGGACCTGGGAGCCGTCGACCTACCGCCGCGAACGCGGCCGTAGGCTCGACCGGAGAGGGCCCCGTTAGCAGAGCTCAGGGCATTGAGGATGTCAACCCGTCCTCCGCGCCCCACAAGAGACGCCGCAGCGGCTTCCCACACGGGAGGTTGCCGGCAAACCAGGGTGGCACCACGGAAAGACCCGTCCCTTTGAGGACGGGTCTTTTTTTGTCCGACAACTCCGCGGACGAAAGGGCCGCGACGAGACATACGACAGTAAGCGAGGAGAGTGAAGCGATGAGCACGACGACGCAGCAGGCCCCGCGGGTGGAGTCGGCCGACGTCCCGACGCGGCGCCGGGTATTCAGCGGCATTCAGCCGTCCGGCGACCTGCACCTGGGCAACTACCTCGGCGCCATCAAGGGATGGGTCGAGCGGCAGGCGGAGAAGGTGAACTTCTTCTGCATCGTCGACCTGCACGCCATCACCGTGCCCCAGGACCCGGAGCAGCTCACCCACAGGACGCGAGAGGTCGCCGCGCTCTACCTCGCTTCCGGCCTGGACCCGGACCAGTGCACCGTCTTCGTCCAGAGCCACGTCACCGAGCACGCCGAGGGCTGCTGGATACTGAACTGCGTCACCCCGGTCGGCTGGCTGGAGCGCATGACGCAGTACAAGGACAAGACGTCCCAGAGCCAGGTCGTGGTGACGGGTCTGCTCGACTACCCGGTGCTGATGGCCGCGGACATCATCCTGTACGACGCCCACGAGGTGCCGGTCGGCGACGACCAGAGGCAGCACGTCGAGCTGGCGCGGGACATAGCCCAGCGGTTCAACCACCTGTACGGCGACACGTTCGTCGTGCCCGAGGCCATGATCCCGCAGGTCGGGGCCAGGCTGATGGGGCTGGACAACCCGGCGATCAAGATGGCCAAGACCTACTCGCACGTACGCGGGCACCTCGTGCGCATGCTCGACGAGCCGGCCGAGATCGAGCGCGCGTTCAGGCGCGCCGTCACCGACTCCGGCAACGAGATACGCTTCTCGGATGATCCCGGGAAGGCCGGGGTGAACAACCTGCTTGGCATCTACAAGGTGGTCACCGGCAAGTCGGTCGGCGAGGTCGAGGCCGACTTCACGGACGCCCGCGGCTACGGCGACCTGAAGTCGCGGGTGGCCGAGGTGGTCATCGAGGAGCTGAGGCCCATACGCGAGCGCTACTACGGGTTGATGGACGACGTAGCCGAGCTCGACAGGCTGCTCGCGCGCGGCGCCGACCAGGCGCACGCCGTCAGCGGCCCGAAGCTCGAAGAGGTGAAGCGGCGCATGGGCCTGCTGCTGCCGGGAGCCGGTTCAGGAACCCGTTCGAATAGACGGACGGCGTCGGGAATGCCAAATGTATAGGCCAACGCTGGAAGAAGCCAAGAAGCTGGCCGGCAAGGGCAACCTGCTGCCCATCTACCGCGAGATCAGCACCGACCTCGACACGCCGGTGTCGGCCTACCTCAAGGTGGCGCGGCGCCCGTACTCGTTCCTGCTCGAGAGCGTGGAGGGCGGAGAGCGGCTCGCGCGTTACAGCTTCATCGGCACCGAACCCTGCGACGTCATCACCACCGGGCCGGGACGTCCCTATGGCGCGGTCGACCCGCTGAAGCCGGTCGAGGAGGCGCTGGCCCGCTACCAGGTCGTCGACGTGCCGGAGGTGGGCCGCTTCAACGGCGGCGCGGTCGGCTTCCTCGCCTACGAAGCGGTCAACTACTTCGAGAGACTGCCGTCGCCGGAGAAGGACTCGCTCGGGCTGCCCGAATCGGTCTTCATGCTCACCAAGACGTTCCTCATCTTCGACCACGTGAGCCACACGATCCGGATCGTCAGCCACGCGGAGCTGGACGGCGACGTCGAGGCGGCGTACGCGGCAGCCGTCGAGAAGATCGACGAGCTCGCCGAACGGCTGGCGCAGCCGGTCGTTCCGACGCCCCCCGCGGCGCCGGCGAGCGACGACGACGACAAAGAGATCGTCTCCAACGTCCCGCGGGCCCACTACGACGACGCCATAAGGCGAATCATCGACTACATACACGCGGGCGACTGCATTCAGGTCGTCTACTCGCAGCGGTTCAGCCGCAAGACGGACGCGCATCCCTTCAACCTGTACCGGTCGCTCCGCGGCATCAACCCCTCTCCGTACATGTTCTACCTCGACCTGGACGAGTTCCAGCTTGTGGGCGCCTCTCCCGAAATGCTCGTCCGCTGCGTCGACGGCAATCTCGACTACCACCCCATCGCAGGCACCCGGCCCCGGGGCGCCACCGACGAGGAGGACAAGGCGATGGAGGAGGAACTGACGACCAGCGAGAAGGAGCGCGCCGAGCACATCATGCTGGTCGACCTGGGACGCAACGACGTCGGCCGCGTGAGCGTGCCCGGCACTGTCGAGGTCACGGAGCTGATGCAGGTCGAGCGCTACTCACACGTCATGCACCTGGTGTCGCACGTGACCGGGCGGCTGAGGCCGGACATGAGCACCTACGACGCCATGAGGTCCTGCTTTCCGGCCGGCACGCTGTCCGGCGCGCCGAAGATAAGGGCGATGGAGATCATCGCCGAGCTGGAGCCGGACAAGCGCGGCCCGTACGCGGGAGCGACCGGTTACTTCACCTTCTCGGGCAACATAGACACCGCGATCCTGCTGCGGACCATGTCGGTCAAGGACGGCGTCGCACACGTGCAGGCGGGCGGCGGCATCGTCGCCGACAGCGAGGCCGAGCCCGAGTACCAGGAGACGGTCCACAAGGCGAGGGCGCTGATGCGCGCCATCGAGAACGCGGAGCAGATTCGGTAGCGCGCGAGGCGACGGAGAATACGGATGATCCTGCTCATAGACAACTACGACAGCTTCACATATAACATCTACCAGTACCTGTGCGAGCTGGGCGCCGACGTCCGGGTCGTTCGCAACGACGAGGCGACGGTGGATGAGATCGCGGACATGGCGCCCGAGAAGATCGTCGTGTCCCCGGGCCCGTGCACGCCGGAGAAGGCGGGCGTCTCCAACGAGGTCGTCCAGCGGCTCGGCAGCCGCGTGCCCACGCTGGGCATCTGTCTCGGCCACCAGTGCGTCGGCTACAGCTACGGAGGCACCGTCGGCCCGGCGGGCGAGATCATGCACGGCAAGATGTCCCTCATCCACCACAACGGCAAGGGCGTGCTGAAAGGCATCCCCAGCCCGTTCGAGGCCATCCGGTACCATTCGCTGGCCATCAGCCCCGACGACCTGCCTGAGGAGCTGGAGGTGACGGCCTGGACCGACAACGGCATCGTCATGGGCGTGAAACACAGGACCCACCCGGTCGAGGGGATCCAGTTTCATCCCGAATCGATCATGACCCGCGTCGGCAAGGACATCCTGCGCAACTTCCTGGAGATGCAGCCATGAACGACTGGGACCCTCTCGAAGTAGCTCGGTTCGCGGAGCAGCCGCTGCTGGCCATCCTGTCGACCGTCAACCGGGACGGCTCGCCCCAGTCGACGCCGGTCTGGTATATGTACGACCAGGGACGCTTCAAGGTCACGAGCCGGGGCGACCGGGTGAAGGTCCGCAACATTCGCCGCGACCCCAGGGTCTCGTTGGTAGTGATCGACACCGCGGCCAACGGCGACCCGCTGGCGGTAAGCGGCACGGCCGAGGTGGTCCAGGCAGGCGGAGACGACTTCACGTACACGATGGCGCGCCGCTACGAGGGAAGGAAGCGCGGGGACAGGGAGGCCCAGAGGCTCATCGAGATCGCGCGCAGCCTGGGGCAGCCCAGGGTTATCGTAGAGATCACGCCGCTGCGGGTCCGGATAGGCGACTGACCGGCGGACTGTGCGGTTAGTCACGGATGCCGGTTGCCACCGGCACATCAGGGGAATAAGAGTGCCCACGGCCCGTCCCCTCGTCATTCCGGCCTTGAGCCGGAACCCAGGGGCCGGGGACATGGATTCCCGCGTTCGGAGACCTTTGCACAACCGTCATTCCCGCGCAGGCGGGAATCCAGGTTTGGGGGTTACCGCTAGGAATGCTAGCCATCTCCGCCACGCTGTCTCCCACAGGGGGAGTTACGCAAAGGTCTCCGTTCGCGGGAAAGACGGAATGGGGCGTTGCAGTCTATTATCGTACTAATACCATTTCAGGCTAATGAGGCCGCATAGTGTGCTGGAAGACTTCGCGTTGAGTGTTTGATCCAGTTCCACGCTGTTAACGAGCGTACGCGACCAGGATCATACTCCAACTCACGCAGGTAGGAATCAACCGCCTCCATCTTCTCTTCCACACTCTCGTACACCCTCCCCTCCACCCAGCGACGGACCTCCTGGAACACACGCTCAGCAGGATTGAGCTCTGGACTGTAGGGCGGCTGGACTATCGTCGGCAGTCCTACGCCCTCGACCAGCCCGGCGCGGTGACCGCGAGCTCCATCCCACACCAGCGCTGCGATGTCCGAGTGATGCTTCAGGCCATTGACCGCTGCTGCTATCGACTCGGACTTCATTGAGTCGATCCAACTCCACTGTAGCCTGCCCCTCCGAACGTCCACTACCAGGAACAGGTACGTCCACCGGTACACCATCTGCACCCTCTGCACCACCTTCACTCCACGACGCCCCCATACTCTGCGAACCATCCCCCTCAGACCCACTCGCATCTCGTCGGCAAAGCCAAAGGCCGTCTCTGATGTCACCCCCACTCTGGTAAGGCTGTCTGCGAGGCCCCCTTTTTCCACGACTCCTGTGCTGCCAGATCCGCTTTCTCATGGCGGCCCCTCGGAACCTTCGGTGAACATCCCAACCGGGACAGCAGGCTGTAGACGCTGCCCGGTTTGTAACTCACACCGTACTCAGACTCTATCCAGTCCCTGATCTCTCCCGCCGTCCTGAAACGTCCGGTCGACACCTCCTCGGTCAACTCCCGCTCTTGCTCCGCGCTCAGAAACCGGGGTTGACCTCTCCCCCCCATCTTGTGGGCACTCACTTCCCCCATACCGCCCTCTCTATACCAGCCCACCCACTGCTGGACCGTGCGCTGATGAACCCCTACCGCCCTTGCCGCCTCACCGAGTTGCCACCCCGAACGCACCAGCCACAGTCCGTGTAGCCGAGTCCGCAGGGTGATATCCTGTTCCCCATGGTAGGCTGACTTCAGCGCCTCCGGACTATCCTCTGCCCGCCAATCTATTCGAAGCGGTCGTCCGATCATCTCATGCCCTCCACCTGTCTGGTAGACTCAGCATGGATGAACCAATTGGAACATCTCTAGCCGCTTTCCGGCCTAGTTACGCTCAATTGGTATAATACGGAGGCGACGATGATACGGGAAGCTATAGGGGCGCTCGTGGAGGGCCGGTCCCTGACCGCGGACGAGGCGGGCGGGGCCATGAGCGAGATCATGGACGGTGAGGCGACTCCCGCCCAGATCGGCGCCTTCGTCACGGCGCTCCGGGTCAAGGTCGAGACGCTGGACGAGATCGTGGGGATGGCCCGCGTGATGCGCGAGAAGTCGCTCCGCGTGGAGGTCGACGGCCCGCTGGTCGACACCTGTGGCACCGGAGGCGACTCGTCCGGCACGTTCAACATCTCGACGACCGTGGGGTTCGTTGCCGCAGGCGCGGGCGCGCGGGTCGCCAAGCACGGCAACCGAGCGGCGTCGGGCGCGACCGGCAGCGCCGACGTGCTCGAGGAGCTCGGCGCGAACATCGGCCTGGGCCCGGACGGGGTGAAGCGCTGCATCGAGGAGGTCGGGTTCGGCTTCATGTTCGCCCAGACCTTCCACCCGGCAATGAGGTTCGCGGCGGCGCCGCGGCGCGAGATCGGGATCAGGACGATTTTCAACACCCTCGGACCGCTCATGAATCCGGCGGGAACGACCGCCAAGGTCTTCGGCATGGCCGACCCGGGACTCGCGCCCGTCGTCGCGCAGTTCCTCGCGATGCAGGGCGCGGGGCACGCGCTGATCGTCCACGGCCGGGACGGCCTCGACGAAATCAGCCTCGCCGCGCCGACCGACGTGTGGGAGCTGAAGGACGGCAGCGTCTCCACCTACACCGTCACCGCGGACGACTTCGGGCTCGGCGGCGTCGACAACGAGGCGCTGAGGGTCGCCGACGCCGCGGCAAGCGCCGCGAAGCTGCTCTCGGTGCTGGACGGCGCTCCGGGGCCGGCGCGCGATGTCGTGCTCGCCAACGCCGCCGGAGCGCTCGTTGCGGCAGACAGGGCCGACACACTGAGGGACGGCGCGGCGCTCGCGGCGGATGCGATCGACAGCGGGGCCGCCAGGGCCAAGCTCGACGCCTTCGTCGACCTGAGCCGCGGCCCGGAGTAGGACCGCCGATGCCCGGAATACTCGATCAGATCGTCGACGTCAAGCGCCGCGAGGTGGAGCGGCTGAAGGTCGAGACACCGCGGGCCGAGCTCGAGCGGCGCATCGAGACGCAGACGCCCGCGCTCAACCTGGCCGGCGCCCTGATGGGCGACCGCGTCCGCGTGATCGGCGAGGCGAAGCGGTCGTCGCCGATCAAGGGCGTGCTGAGAGAAGACTTCGACCCCGTCTCGCTCGCGACGGCCTACGCGGACAACGGCGCCGCCGCCATTTCGGTGCTCACCAACGTCGAGCACTTCGGCGGCAGCATCGACGACATGGTCGCGGTCCGAGAGCGGATGTACGGCCGGGGCGTCCCCGTGCTGCGCAAGGACTTCGTCTTCGACCCGTACCAAGTGTACGAGTCGCGCGCCCACGGCGCCGACGCCATGCTGCTGATCGTGTCCATCCTCTCGCCCGCGCTGCTGGCGGATCTGATCGCCCTGTCCCGGACGCTGTGGATGCAGTGCCTGGTCGAGGTGCACGACGAGGCGGAGATCGAGACGGCCGTGAGCGCCGGGGCGGAGATCGTCGGCATCAACAACCGCAACCTCCGCACGTTCCAGACCAGCCTCGAGGTGACCGAGCGCATGGCTCCGCTGGTGCCGTACGGCCACGTCGTCGTGAGCGAGAGCGGCATCTCGACGCGGGCCGACGTCGACCGCGCGGCCCGCGCCGGCGCCCACGCGATACTCGTCGGCGAGGCGCTGGTCTCCTCGGCCGATCCGGGCGCCAAGATGAGGGAACTGGCGTGACCAAATTCAAGATCTGCGGCCTCCGCGACGCGGACAACGCGCTGGTCGCCGCGGTCTCGGGGGCGGACTTTCTCGGCTTCGGCTTCGTTCCGGGCGTGCGCAGGCATCTTCTTCTGGACGACGCCCGCGCGGTGATCGACGAGTTCCGCGGCCGCTGCGACGGGACTCCCCCCCGCCTCGTTGGCCTGTTCGCGGACCAACCGGCGGACGAGGTGAACCGCACCGTCGCCGCCTGCGGCCTCGACCTGGTCCAGCTCTGCGGGCGGGAGTCGAGGGACTACATGCGCCTCATCCGGGCACCGGTGGTCAAGATGGTCAAGGTGCGCGACGAAGACGGACTGGAGGAGGCCGCCGCCCGAACGGTTCGGGACGCGGACGAGCTCGCCGCCGACGGCCGCAGGGTGCTGCTCGACAAGTACGAGGCCGGCGCGAAGGGCGGCACAGGCCGCACCTTCGACTGGCGCGTGGCGGCCAGGGTCGCGGAGCGGCACGACATCCTGCTGGCCGGGGGCCTGGACCCCGAGAACGTGCGGCGGGCCATCGACGTCGTCTCGCCCTGGGGCGTAGACGTCTCCAGCGGCGTCGAGACCGGCGGCGTCAAGGACCCCGCCAGGATCAGGGCGTTCGCCGCGGCCGTCAAAGGCCCAGGCTGAGCGGTCGCTCCGGCATTCCCTCCTCTCCCTTGACGGGAGGGGATTGAGGTGAGGGTGATGCATTCGTCTTGCCACGCACACCGTCCCCCTCCGTGAGAGACTTCACGGGGTCTCCCAGGGGTTGACGATATCGACGTCAAGGCCCTCGAAGTCGGCGACGTTACGCGTGACTATGGCCAGGTCGTGGGCTCTCGCGGTACCGGCAATAAGCGCATCTCCGAGCTCCAGCGTAAGTCCTGAAAGCTGGGCTTGCGCACGAAATTGGGCTGCCCACTCCGCACCCATCCTGTCCAGAGGCAAAACGCGGTCCTCGTATTCCCGAATCAGACGGGACAGATTTCCTCGCAGCCGGCTGCGCCGCCGGCCCTGTGGCATACGCCGTACGCCGTACTCGAGCTCGTGGACCACCATCGACGACAACCATAAGTCGTCGTGCTCTATGAAGAATCTGGCGACCCGCGTGTGTGGAACGCTGCGTACCATCTCCGAGATCACGTTTGTGTCCAGGAGGTAGCCGATCATTCGCCATCTTCTTCGTCAACGAAGGGTATAGGACGGTTCGAACTACGGTCGGGGAGCTCGATCTCGACACCCTGCGGCATGTTCTCTATAAGCCATTGGCCCAGGGGCTTGCGCGGAGGCGCCCTCTCCTCCCACGCTGCCGCGGGCACTACGACGAAGGTCCGACGGGTCCCGATGCGCTGAGGCCCCTCCTCCTCGGCAAGGCGCAGGACTTCGGACAGCCGAGCCTTCGCCTCGGAGACGGTCCACACGCGGACGGGATCGGTCTTATGCACAGTGCGCCTCCACCTGGTGAGCTGTAGTGGTCTACTATAGACTAGTTGGCCGGGTCATTCCAGCCTCACGCGCTCGTACACTCGCACTGTAGATGTTCAATGATTGTGTCAGGGTGTAGCTGTTCAGACTCAAGGGGCCCACACAACCCGTTCACCCCTAGTAGCGCCGGTGCTTCACCGGCGCGTATCGAGGGGCGCAGGCCACGTTTCCGATCCCGCCTTCCCTCCTCTCCCTCGACGGGAGAGGATCGAGGTGAGGGTGATGCATTCGTCTTGCCACGCACGCCGTCCCCCTCACCCTGGCCCTCTCCCGCGAAGGGGAGCGGGGACCTATGAGACCGTCTCCCCTTCAGGCTTCAGCCGAAGCCTCCGGCGGCCCTACTCGGACGATAGCGCTCGCTGCTGCTCGAAGAACTCCTGGTGGGACGGCGCGTTCTCCGGGTCCTTGACTCGGACCTGGTAGTACCACGGGATGTACGGCCTGTACTCCGCCCACAGACGCCTCAGCTCCGCTATCCCGGTCTCGTGCGAGTCCACCCGCAGGTCCATGACGGCGTAGTCCTCGTCCTCGTAGACGATCAGGGCCGCCGACCGGTCCTGGTTGGGCCAGTCGGGAAACGCCGCGAGCTGGCCCCCGACGTCGCGGCCCGCCTCCAACGACGTCAGCAGCCTGTCGTCGAGGTCTCCGCCGTCGGTGCGCTCGAACGCCTCAGACATCGCCCCCAGCACGTGCTCGCCGTCCAGGTGGTTGCCGAATACCGCGTAGCCCTCCCCCACCGCGTGCCCGGTCCACGGCCTCGTGTGCGCCCCGGTGTGGGCCGCGACGCGGCCGTCCTTGTCGACGATCCCGATCTGGCGGTACTCGAAGTAGGGGTCGTTGGCGCACAGCTCGGCGAGTATCCCGCTTGGGGAGTACCCGAGCTCGAGGAGCCGGACCGCGGTGCGGCGGAGCCGCGGGTCGGCGTAGGCCTGGGACGACACGACCCCGACGTGGGACTTGACCAGCGGGCAGTACCCGCCGACGGCCAGCGAGAAGGTGGCGATGCCTATTCCGAGCTGTCCGGTGCGCGGGCAGTGCGCCGCGATCGTGTATGTCATGACCCCTCCTCAGCGGGATGCGTACGCGACGACGGCTCCGGGACAGCGGGCGCGTTAGCCGTTGGGGGCCGCGAAAGGCAGCACCGTCGCCGGGTTCCGCACCATCATCTTGTCGATCTGAGGCTCCGTGACGCCCAGATCGCGAAGGTACGGGAGGAACTTCTCCAGGATGTAGGAGTACCCAAAGCCGCCGAAGCGCTTCAGGTGGATCTTCCAGCACACGTCGTGGGAGAGCAGCAGCCGGTCCTCGTAGCCGTGCGCGATCAGCTCGAGGATGGCCCGCGCGACCGCTATCGTGATGCTGACGCCGGGCTCGTTGCGGTACTGGCCCTTCAGCACCGCCGGCGTCAGGGGCTCGGTGCGGCCGATCAGGTCGAACTGGATGTAGACGCCTCGCTCCAGCAGCTCCAGCATCAGCGGAATCTCGTACGCCATCTCGTCGGCGTGACCCAGGATCACCCGGTCCAGGTCGCCGCCCTCCTCGGCCACGATGTCCAACGACTGGTGGCGCTCCCCCAGCCTGCCGCCGCGGTGGAACGAGATGGGCCCGCCGGTCGCGACGGACGCCCGCGCCGCCGCCCTGATGCTCCTGGTCTCGTTCACCGTGATCGGATCGCCGTTGACGCCGATCTCCCCGATGACCCCGGCCCTGACGCCCGTGCCACCGACGCCCTCCGTCACGTCCCGGACGATCTCGGCCGTCAGCTCCTCGACCGTGCGGTAGTCCATGTCCTCCGGGTGGAACACCTTCTGGTAGAAGCCGGTGCCCATGACGACGTGCAACCCCGTGGCCGCGGAGACCCTACGCATGGCCAGCGGGTCCCGCTTCAGGCCGATGCTGGTCACCTCGACGACGGTGCCGCCGCCGCGGCTCTTGAATTCCATGACCTCCTCGACCGCCAACGCCTCATCGGCCAGCACGTAGTTGTCGAGAATCGGCTCCAGCTCGATGGCCCGGTGCAGGTTGCCCAGGTCCACCTTGGCCTCCCACACCGGGATCTCGGTCGCCGGGAAGTCCTCGGTCGTATAGATGGGTTCGGAGCGGCCCTCGATCTCGACGAGCTTCACGTGAGGCCAGTGCGCCTTGCGCAGATCGACGAACAGGTGCTCGTGCATCAGGGTCTGGCCGAGGCTGTCGGGCGAGACGGGACCCCGCACCGTGAGCACCTTGCCGGTCAGGTCAGCGGTCGATGGGCTCATTGCGGCTGATTACACCTCACACCTGTGCGCGCGCCGGCCGGTACCGCGTCAGAACGACCGGGCCGTGCGCAGGAAGATACCAACCAACGCTCCCAGGAACCCGGCGACTATCGCGCCGACGATGAACAGCGGCAGAAGCGCGATCACGATCGCGACCGTCGGCACGGCGAGCGCGCCCATGACCAGCGCCGCCAGCACCTTCACCAGCAGCGAGGGCGCGGCAGTCACCCGCAGCCGCTCACGCCTGACGAGGCGCATGCCCGCTAAGTGCAACGATCTGCTCCTGTTCGAGGCCGACTGCCCGGCCGGCTGCGCCGTCTCCAAGGAGCGGCCTCGCGAAGTACGGCCGGCTGTCCTACCCGGTGCCGGCCTCTGCGTTACTGCTCTGAGGCGGTCAACTCCGGGATAGGGTAGCCGTTCTGCTCGCAGGCCTCGCGCAGGGCGTCGACCTCGGGCCTGACGTCCTCGAAATTGAACTCGAGCTGCGTCGCCCCCATGAGCGCCTTGACCGTGGGATGTATGGGCTCGTCCGAGCCGATCGACAGCCCGTACATGTTCTTGATCCTGTACCGAGTCTCGCCGACCGAGACCACGTCCCCCTGCACCCCGCTTATCAGCCCGGCGTTGACGTCGTTGATCAGCTCGGTGAACCATTCGCAGGTGACCCTGCTCTGCTGGTTCGCGACCGCGACGTCTGTCCTCTGCGATCGCGTCGGCGCCGCCTCCGGCGCCTGCGTCGGAGACGTGTCCGCCGCGCCGGAGCCGCCCGAAGGCGCGGCCGCGTCGGTCTTGGGAGCCTCCTCGGTGGAAGACGAGCAGGCCGCGAGGACCGACGCGGCGACGGCCACGAATACGATCGCTGTTCTCATCGCACCCTCACCTCCTCAATCCGGTTCCGGCGACGCCCTGCCTCGACGATGGCCCGATTATAGGCCCGACCCCTGGGATGGTCAAACCGCGCCGCGCGGCCCGGACTGCGGTAAGACAGTACAGCGGTGCTGGCCTATCGCGAACACGCCTTTCCGATGCCCATCATCCGTCTTCAATCTCTACGCCGATGGCGGCGTAGGTCGCCTCGTCGGCAATCCAGATGCGCTCCAGCCACTGCTGCGCATCTTCAGTGTCGGTGAGCCACAACCCTGTCGCACTTTCCTCATTTGAGGCCACCCTTTCCTTGTAATGAGAGTCCTTTCCTCCCGTACCTACAAAAACAACTGTCCCCCGGGTGATCTGTACAAGGCTTCTTCCCACCATCTAGGATCGCCCTTCGCCTCCTTGCTCTGGGCCTCGGCGATCTTCTCGCTGCGATCAGTGTCGTACCGCTTGCCTCCGATGATCCTTTTCATATCTCGTACCTCCAAGTTCACTTAGCTCACGGCTCTACCTGTTTTATGAAGAAGGGGCTTAAGCGTGCGGAAAACTGTCTGATCGCAGGAGCTGTTTTGCCGCTTCAGCGGACGGAAACACGTGCTCCCCGGGAGAGTCGCCTGAGACTTCAATCACCACACCATTTAGATGAAGAGCAACCGCCTTCCCATGCAACTGTTCAGAGTTGGAGGGACGAGTGCCCTCCAGACCCCTGGATGCCCGCCCCCGCCTCCGCGAGGACAGGCTCTTCGCGGGCATGACGGTAGGGTGTGTCAGCGTCCCGGAGTAGAGTGTAGTCGTCATTCCGGCCCCCGGACCGGAATCCAGGGGTGGCGAGGTCGAGCTCAACAGCGCCCGCTGATGCCGAGAACCAGTCCACGTCTGGAGCTCTGCCAAGGTCTCCCAAGGCCGGGGGGCTGCCGGTGTGCCAGGGTAGCCCCTCTCACCAAGACTGAACAGTTACCTTCCCATTTTCCAATTTGGATACACGGCGCAACGTGATATGCCCTTCCCCCCGCTTGTGTGAACAAACTACCTTGAGATTCATGACTGACGCCTCCTCAACGCGCTTCTGATAGACGGCCCCTCGGCGGGACGCCTGACGCGGTCACTCACCGTCGCCTCGGAGGCCAAACAGCTCGCGGGCGGCTCTTAGCGTCTCTTCGTCGGCGTGCTGCTTCAGGGACACCGTTGGGGAGTGCAGCAGCTTGTTGACGATGGCCCGGGTCAGGTCGTCGATCACCGAGGCGTCCGCTTCGGAGACGCCGTCCAGCCGCTCCAGTGCGCGGCCCATCTCACGGCGGCGCATCTCCTCGGCCCGTTCCCGCAGCTCCATGACGAGCGGCAGAGCGTCGAGCGTGCTCCACCATTGGACGAACTGGGCGACCTCGTCCTCGACCACCGCTTCGGCCGCGGCCGCGGCCTTCCGCCGCTCCCGGAGATTGTCCTCGGCGACGGCAGCCAGGTCGTCGATGTTGTAGAGACTCACGCCGTCTATGGACGCAGCCTGCGGATCGATGTTCCTCGGGACCGCAAGGTCGAACATGAATGTCCCGCGGTCTCGGTCCCGGTTGGCCGCGCGCACCGTCTCCGCTGACAGGAGGTGGCCCGGCGCCTCGGTGGCCGCAACCACGATGTCGGCGTCCGCCACCGCCGCGTCCAGCCGGTCGAACGGGACAGCCCGGCCGCCGAGCTCGTCGGCCAGCGCCGAGGCGCGGCGCGCCGTGCGGTTGGTGACCGTTAGCTCGCCCACGCCGGTCTTCCGCAGCGCCTCGGCGACCAGTTTGCCCGCCTCGCCGGCGCCGATCAGCAGCACGCGGGAGCCGGACAGGTCGCCGAGCACCGTCTGCGCGAGCCGGACCGCGGCGAAGCTCACGGAGAGCGCGTTGCGGCCGACGCCGGTCTCCTCTCGTACGCGGCGGCCGGCCCTGATCGCCCTGTGGAATAGGCGGGACAGAGGCGCCGACAGGGTCCCGGCGGCCGACGCGGCGGCGAGGGCCGCCCGCACCTGGCCAAGTATCTGCGACTCGCCTACGATCATCGAGTCGAGCCCGGCTGCGACCCGGAACAGGTGGCGCACGGCGTCGGCGTCCACCAGATCGCGAAAGCCTTCGGCCGGCGCGGCGCCGTCGAGGCTGTGGTAGTCGGCGACGAACCTCCGAACCAGGGACGCTGCCGCGTCCGGCTCGTCCGCGGTCGTGTAGACCTCGGTACGGTTGCAGGTCGAGACGACGACCGCTTCGCCGACAATACCGCCCAGGCGCGGCAGTGCGTCCGAGAGCTGGTATGCGGTGAAGGCGACCCGCTCACGCAGCTCCAGCGACGCGGTCTTGTGGTCCAGCCCTGTCAGCAGAATGTGCATGTGCGGGCCTCATGCGAGCGGCAGCCGTCGAGGCACGGCAAAGCATCAAGGCCGGGCCGTCTGGCGACGTGCCCGGCGGAGAGTACGAGGGACCGCCCGAAACGGGGGGAGGGCTAGGCCCGGGCCGCCGTCTTGTACCGGCTCCTGAGACACCGGGTACAGATCTTCACGCGTTTCGGATCACCGTCGACCAGTATCGTGGCGCGCTGGACGTTGGGGGCCCAGCGGCGCTTCACGTGGCGGTTCGAAAAGCTAACGCTGTTGCCCGCCTGCGCGGACTTCAAGCATATCTCGCATCTTGCCATGGCTGACCTTTGACTGGGGTTAGACCTTTGAGTAAAATAGGGAAGCTCCGCGGGCGTGTCTGGCGGGACGGGCAATCGACCGCAAAGCGTTGGCGCTCCGAGGATCGTGGACAGCCCGCTGAATATACCACACGGCGGCGCGTTCGGCAAAGCGGCGGGGCCGCTCCAGAGCCGCCTCCTGATTGGAATGGTCGGCGTGACGGACTACCTCAGGGGTCGTGATGGCGCACTATGCCGGGGATGGATTCCCGCGTTCGCGGGAACGACGAAGGTGGGGGAGCGGGAATGACGAAGGTGGCGGATTCTTTGCCGCTCGCGGCTCGCGGCGCCCGTGTCGGGACACGGCCCGCGCCGCAGGATACCGGCCGATGACCGGCGACCGTGACAGCCGCCTGAGCGGCGACGACCTCCGCGCCATGTTCGCCTCAGCCGCCGCCCTTCTCGAGCGCAACATGGAGAGCGTGAACGCACTGAACGTGTTCCCCGTTCCCGACGGCGACACCGGGACAAACATGTTCCTGACTCTCCAGGCCGTCGTCGAGGGGGCGGGGCCGCCGGACGGCGCGCCCGCCTCCGATGTCGCGTCCTCAATGGCCCGCGCCGCGCTGATGGGCGCCAGGGGCAACAGCGGCGTCATCCTCTCGCAGCTCTTCAAGGGCATCGAGACGGGCCTCGACGGCGCCGTCGACTGCGGCCCGGAGGAGCTGGCCGCGGCCTACGCCAGCGCTCGCGACCTCGCCTACAGGTCGGTCGCCGAGCCGGTGGAGGGCACGATGCTGACCGTCATGTCCAGCGTCGCGGACGCCGCACAGAGTGTCGTCGACTCCGGGGGCGGCGTCCAGGAGCTGGGCAGCGCAACCCACGACGACGCGGTCGACGCGGTGGCGAGAACGCCGACGATGCTGCGGGTGCTGCGGGACGCCGGCGTCGTGGACGCGGGCGGCCAGGGGCTCGCCATCATACTGGCGGCTGTGCGCGGCTTCGTGTCCGGCGACGCCGCGGAGGCTGCCGAGATAGCGCCGCCCGAGCCCGTCGGGATCGAGGGGGCGACCGGCGCGGTGTCTACGAGCTTTTTCGAGTCGGCGGAGGAGCTCGGCTACGGCTACTGCACGCAGCTCCTCGTCGAGGGCGAGGGGCTGGACGTCGACGAGATACGCGGCCTGATGGCAGCGATGGCGGGCTCTCCGGTCGTGGTCGGCGACGACACCATCGTCAAGATCCACGTGCACGCAGAGGACCCGGGGCCGGTGATCAGCCTTGCGGTGTCCAAGGGCGTGCTCAGCGACGTCAGCATCACCAACATGGACGAGCAGCACGCCGAGTTCTCCCGCGAGCGGCAGGATGTCGCCCAGGTCGCGATGGTCGCCGTGGCGCTCGGCGACGGGATGGAGGCGGTCTTTCGAGACCTAGGCGTGATCGGCATCGTCTCCGGCGGCGACACGATGAACCCGAGCGTCCGCGAGCTGAAGGACGCCGCGGAGGGCGCCAGGGCGGAGGCCGTCGTCCTTCTGCCCAACAACCGCAACATCATCCCCGCGGCGAAGCAGGCCGCCGAGAGCGCCGGCAAGCCGGTGTACGTGGTGCCGACCAAGTCGATGCCGCAGGGCATCGCGGCGGCGCTGGCGTTCAACGGAGAATCGGGAGCGGAGGAGAACGTCGAGGAGATGACGGAGGCGGCCGGGGACGTGCGGACCGGCGAGGTCACCACGGCGGTGCGCTCGGCGTCGGTGGACGGCGTGAGCGTCGAATCGGGGCAGCTCATGGGTCTGCTGGAGCACAGGGTCGTCAGCGCGGGCGGCGGGCTCGCGGACGCGGTGGCCGCGATACTGCGCGAGGCAGAGGTCTCCGAGGGCGAGCTGGTCACGCTCTACGCCGGCGAGCCGGTGAGCGACGCCGACGGCGCGTCGGTGGTCGGCTTACTCGCCGAGGCGTTCCCCGGCGTGGAGCTGGAGCTGGTGGACGGAGGACAGCCGCACTACCACTTCCTGCTCTCCATCGAGTAGCCACCTCGGGCTTTCCGGTCCAGCCCGGACGCACGAGGGAAGGCAGTCGCGGCAGCCCCGGCCGTCCACTATCATGGGAACGACAATCGACCGAACGCGGGAACAGGGGGAGTCCGACATGGCAATCAAGGTAGTCACAGACAGCACGTCCGACCTGCCGCCGGAGCTGGCGAAGGAGTTCGACATCGCGATCGTGCCGCTGAACGTGATGTTCGGCACTGAGGCGTACAAGGATAACGTCGACATGACGGCCGACGAGTTCTACGAACGGCTCCAGACCGGGGACGTACTTCCGAAGACCTCGCAGCCGTCGCCGGGCGACTTCGCGCAGGTGTACGACGAGGTGGGCAAGGACGCCGACGGCATCCTGTCGGTGCACATCTCGGCAAGGGAGAGCGGCACGTACAACTCGGCTGTGCAGGCGACGGGCGAGACCACGGCGACGTGCCCGATAGAGGTGGTCGACAGCACCCAGTTCTCTATGGCGCTCGGCAACGTGGCGGTCACGACTGCGCGGGCGGCCAGGGACGGGGCGACGCTGGAGGAGGCCAAGGAGGTCGCGATGGGCGCCATCGGGCGCGCCAGGTGCATCGCGATGTTCGACACGCTGGAGTATCTCGAGAAGGGCGGCCGCATCGGGAAGGCCCGCGCCATGATGGGGTCGATGCTCAAGATCAAGCCGATGATCGTGATCCGCGAAGGCCAGGTGCACGAGCTGGCCAAGGCCCGCACCACCGCGAAGGCCGTGGCCAGGCTGAAGCAGGTCGCGCGCGGCTTCGGCCCGGCCGAGGCGGTGTGCGTCATGTACAGCACGACGCCGGACGTGGCGAAGCAGGTCGCCGACGACCTCAGCGACATGCTCCCCGAGGGGACTGAGCCGCTGATAGCGCGCTTCGGGCCGGTCATAGGCACCTACGCCGGGCCGGGCGCTGTCGGCGTCAGCGTGCTTGAAGCCGGGGAGTAGAGCCGGGGCGCCGGGGAGGACTCGAATCTCCGACGCTAGCCAGCGTGTGATGGCCGCCAACCCCAGACTCGACTCCCTCAGGAAGATCCTGGCCCAGGAACGGGCCACCGGCTACCAGGACTCGACGGTCATCGGCGGCCTCGACCGATTCCTGCAGCACTGGGCCGAGGAGCTCGAGCCCGTGCTGCGCGGCGCCGGGTCTTACTTCATATTGACGCCCCTCCAGAGGGAGGAATGGGCGGGTACCGTGGGGCCCAGGCTGCGCGCGGACGGCGAGGACGTGCCCATGCCGTCCAGGCGCGCCCGCCCGAGAGCCCCGAGGCGCGTCCCGCCGGTCCCGCTCGACACAGCCGTATCCGACCTCAAGGGCGTCGCGAAGCAGACGCTGCCCAAGCTGAAGCGCCTCGGACTTCAGAAGGTCGAGGACCTTGTCTACCACTTCCCGCTCAGACACAACGACTTCGCCAAGATGAGCAAGGTCTCCGAGCTGAAGCCCGGCGAGGAGCAGACCGTGATCGTGTCCGTGTGGGAGGCGTCCGAGACGCGACAGGGGCAGAAACGGCGCTCGACCCAGGCCGTGCTTGGCGACGAGACCGGGAACGTCCGCGCGACCTGGTTCAATCAGCCCTACCTGGCGACCACCTTCAAGCCCGGCACGAGCCTGGTGATAAGCGGGAAGGTGAACGTCTTTCGCGGCAGCCTGGTCTTCCAATCGCCCGAGTACGAGATCCTGCGCGGCCAGGAGGAGCTGGTCCACACCGGACGGCTGGTGCCCGTCTATCCGTCGGTCGACGGGCTGCCGCAGCGGACGATCCGGCGCTTCGTCAAGCGGGCGCTCGACACGAGCCTGTCGCAGGTCGTCGACTTTCTGCCGGAGGACACGAGGCACCGGGCCGGGTTGATGAGCCTCCCCAACGCCATAGCGCAGGCGCACTACCCGGACGGCGAGGCCGACTGGGCGAGCGCGCGGCGCAGGCTGGCGTTCGACGAGCTGTTCCTGCTGCAGCTCGCCGTCGTCCGGCGCAAGAAGGAGTGGCAGCAGGAGGACCAGGGCATCCCGCTGGACGCCGGGGCGTCGGCCGTAGACGGGTTCCTCGAGGCGCTGCCGTTCAACCTGACCGGCGCCCAATCGAGGGTGCTGAACGAGATCATGGCCGACCTGTCGCAGAGCCGGCCCATGAGCCGACTGCTCCAGGGCGACGTCGGGAGCGGCAAGACTGTCGTCGCGGCCGCGGCGCTGCTGCTCGCGGTCGTCAACGGCCGGCAGGGAGCGCTCGTCGCCCCCACCGAGATTCTCGCCGAGCAGCACTTCCTGACGATGGTCGATCTGCTATCCAGAGGAACCGGCGGAGACGAGCACGCGACCTCCGCCTCGTTCGAGGTCCACGGCATGGGAAGGCCTGTGACCATTGGCCTGCTGGTCGGCAGCATGTCCAGGAAGGCCAAGAACGAGATGCACGCCAGGATCCGGGACGGCGACGTGGACATAGCGGTGGGCACCCACGCGCTGCTCCAGGAAGCGGTCGACATCCCCCGGCTGGCCGTCGCGGTAGTGGACGAGCAGCACCGCTTCGGCGTGATGCAGCGCGCGTCGGTGCGCGAGAGGGGCGGCAGGCCACACCTGCTGGCGATGTCGGCGACGCCCATTCCCAGGTCGCTGGCGCTGACGCTGTACGGCGAGCTGGACATCTCGACAATCGACGAGATGCCCGCGGGCCGACGGAGGATTCGCACCCGTTGGCTGGAGCCCGACAGCCGGCCGACGGCCTACGCGTTCATCGACAAGCAGGTCGAGCAGGGCCGGCAGACCTTTGTCGTCTGTCCCCTGATCGAGGACTCCGAGGTCGTGCAGGCCCGCGCCGCCACCGAGGAGTACGAGCGATTGTCCACGGACGTATTCCCCGGACTGCGCCTCGGGCTGCTGCACGGACGAATGGCGCTGCGCGAGAAGGAGGAGGTGATGGCGCGGTTCAAGGCGGGCGAGGTGCAGGTGCTGGTCGCGACGCCGGTCATCGAGGTCGGCATCGACATCCCGAACGCCAGCGTCATGCTGATCGACGGCGCCGACCGCTTCGGCCTCGCCCAGCTACACCAGCTCCGCGGCCGGGTCGGCCGCGGCATGCACGAGAGCTACTGCATACTGCTGGCCGACTCTCCCGGCCCGGACGCGCGCGAGCGTCTGAAGCTGGTGGAGCGCTCCGGCGACGGATTCGAGCTCGCTGAAGAGGACCTGCGGCTCAGGGGGCCGGGCGACTACCTCGGCACCCGGCAGAGCGGGCTTCCGAGCCTGAAGGTGGCGCGCATAACGGACCAGGACATCCTGGCCGTCGCGCGAGCCGAGGCCGTCAGAATACTAGACTCCGACCCCGAGCTCGAGGCGGAGCACAACGCCCCGCTCGCAGCGCGTCTCGCCAAGGAGACCGCCGACCTCCCCGGCGAGATCAGCTAATTCCGGTTGCTCCGCGCAGTGTGCGGCAACGACTGGCCCAACCGACATTCCGTTGTTTGACCGTGCAACCTGCGCCCAATACAATTGAGCGCGACGACAGCCAGCGAACGGAGATTTGCCCCATGCCACTGTACGAGTACTACTGCCAGACGTGCAGCCGCACGTTCGACCTGCTGCGGCCCATCAGCCGGATGGACGACGAGGCGCTGTGCACGCAGTGCAACGGCAGCTCCCAGCGGAAGCTCTCCGTGTTCGCGTCGTTCTCGACCAGCGCCAATGGGGAGACGAGCGCCATCGCGGGCGGCGGCGGTGGCTGCTGCGGCGGCGGTGGCGGCGGCTGCTCCTGCTCCATGTCGGCGTAGCTCACGGCGGACCGCCGTGGCCCGTGTCCTAGACTGCCCGCTTCCCGGTCCAGGAGAGTTACCCGATGAGCGAACGATTGGCGATCCATGGCGGAACGCCCACCCGCACGAGGCCGTTTCCCGCAGCCTACGACTACGGCGGTGTTGCGCAGGGGGAACGAGACGGGCAGCATCTCGCGAGGCCCCGAGCAGGCCATGTTCGAGCGCGAGTTCGCCGACCGCCACGACTCCAGGTTCGCCATCTTCGTGAACTCCGGCACCTCGGCCTTCCACACGATCTTCGGCGCCATCAATCCGGACCCCGGCGACGAGGTGATCTGCACTCCCTGGACCTCCGGCGGCAGCGTCGCGGGCGCCCTCTTCCAGGGCTGTGTCCCCGTGTTCGCGGACATTAACGACGGCTACAACATCGACCCGGTCGACGTCGAGGCCAAGATCACGCCGCGCACCCGGGCGATAGTCGCCGTGCACATGTTCGGCAACCCCTGCGACATGGACGCCTACGTCGACATCTGCAAGCGGCACGGGCTCTACCTGATCGAGGACTGCAGCCAGGCCCACTTCTCCGAGTACCAGGGCAGGATCGTCGGGACGATCGGAGACATCGCCGGCTACAGCTTCAGCGGCAAGCACATCTCCGGCGGCGGGGGCGGCGCGGTCCTGACCAACAACCGCTCGCTCTGGGACCGGGCTCATCCGTTCGCCGATCAGGCCCTGAACCGCCCTGCCGGACCCTTCGAGGCGCGGCCCTACGCGCACCAGTTCCTGGCCCAGAACTTCAAGATGAACGATCTGACCGCCGCGGTGATGCGCGTCCAGCTTCGGAAGATCGACGGCTACCTGGAGAACAAGATACGCAACGCCGGGAACATCATCGCCGGCCTGTCGGACGTTGAGGAGATCACCCCACAGCGCGTGCGGCCCGGCGACCGGCACACGTACTGGGTGCTGGGCTTCACCCTGGATACCGACCGGCTCGGCTGCGACGCCTACGAGTTCTCCGCCGCGGTCAGCGCCGAGGGCGTGCCCATGAGCGGACCGTACATGGGCACCGGCCGGGACGGCCCGCTCTACCGCAACCCCGTGTACGCCGAGGCCCGGATGTTCGGCGCAAGCCGGTACCCCCTCGACTACGGCCGCGACAGACCGGTGGACTACCGGCTCGTCGAGTGCCCCTACGGCGAGGAGCTGATGGGCCGCGGGGTGGGCATCGCCATGAAGGCGTCCTTCACCGAGGAGGACGTCGGGGACATCATCCAAGCCATACGCAAGGTGGCCGACCACTACCGGCGCTAGTCAGAACGTTCGGCCGTCGGGGCGGGTGCTACCAGACCTCGCCCTTGGCGTATACGCTCTTCGCGGGCCCGATCAGCTTAGCGTTGGGCTTGGAAACGCGCTCCGCGACCGCGGGGTCGTACTCCAGGCTGCGCAGCACGTAGCGCATGCAGTTTATGCGGGCGCGTCTCTTGTCGTCCGACTTCACGACGACCCAGGGCGAGGCCTTCGTATCGGTGGCCGCGAACATCACCTTCTTCGCCTCTGTGAACTCGTCCCACAGAGGCAGCGACCGGACGTCGACGCCACTCACTTTCCACTGCTTGAGGCCGTCGCGTGCGCGGGACATGACCCGCCTGAGCTGTTCCTCCCGGCTCACCGAGAACCAGAACTTGAACAGCCGCACCCCTTCGTTGATCAGCATCTCCTCGAACAAGACGGTGTCGCGAAGGAAGCGCACCGTCTCGGCCGGCGTGCAGAAGCCCATCACCGGCTCGACCACCGCCCTGTTGTACCAGGAGCGGTCGAAGAAGACGATCTCCCCCATGGCCGGCAGGTGCTGCACGTAGCGCTGGAAGTACCACTGCCCGCGCTCCCTCTCGGACGGGGCCGGCAGCGCGACCAGCGTCGTGCCGCGCGGGTTGAGGTGCTCCATGAAGCGCTTTATCGTGCCGCCCTTGCCGGCGGCGTCCCGCCCCTCGAACAGCAGGACGACACGCTCCCCGGTCTCCTGTACCCACCTCTGCATCTTCAGCAGCTCGACCTGCAACTCGGCCTTCTGGCGCTCGTACTTGCGCCGCGACAGCTTGGTGGGATAGGGGTAGGAGTCGCTGATGACCTCGTTGCGGCGGGCGTTCTCCACCTTGCTCAGGATCTACTGAGGAATACCCTCCGTGAGCACCAGGAGGCGAAGGGGATCTCGTACCGCGGTCGAATTCGCCATGCAGATACCGTACTACGGAGTGCCGCGCCCGTCAATCGCCGTCCGAGCACGGGACGCCCGTGACCCGCCTTCAGCTAGTAGAGCGCGTCGGAGGGCGACGGGAAGTAGTGTCCCGGGGTCCAAAGGGGGCGGGACGTGACCACGATGAGGGCGGTCCCGGCGATCCTGAGGCCGAGACGCGTTATCACGTCGTAGGCCTCGGGACAGAGGCCGGCAACCTCGACCGTGACCCTCTCCACACCGCTGGCGCGCAACCGCTCCACCGTGGCGGTGAGCATCGCGCCGCCGTCGGACTGTTCGAGCACGGCGGCCGGGCCTATCGCGCCGCTGCTCGACACGAAGGCGTAGCCTGCCGGCTCACCCGCCCGCGACAACACCAAGCACTCCAGGTCCGGCCGCTCCAGCCAGAAGTCAAGCTGGCTCCCGCGGTCGATACCCACCACGCGGCGGTCGATTCCGGCGATGTCGGACACGTCGCACGTTGGCCGGAAGTCGAACGACGGGTCCGCGTCGAGTGCCGGGACGGCGGCCCCTTCGGCCGTCTCCCAGTCGAAGATCGGCACCCAGGGCAACATGCCGGATCGGACGTAGATCGCGTTGGAGACGGGCTGCATGCCGGCGGAGATCGCGCAGACCGTGTCCGACTCTTCGGCGGTACCGAGGGTCAGCTCCAGCAGCCGTCGACCGACTCCCCTGCCCTGGTACTCCGGAAGTATCTGCAGCGCGGCCAGGTACCAGACGCCGGGGTGCCGGACGCCGATCCCGAAGCCGACCATGCGGTCGCCGTCGTACGCAACCCAGTAGCCGTCGCCGTGGTACCGGCGGGCATAGCCCCGGAAGGCCATCATCCGCGGGGGCGGGGTGTCCCCTAAGGCGTCCGGCAGCCCGCGTCGGTTCGAGAGCTCCCGGTTCGCCTCGGCGAACACGTAGTAGGTGGGCACGTCGTCCTGTTCGACGCCGAGTCTGTATTCGATCGCCAAAGTCTACCGCCGACCGCCCATGTGACGTGAGTCGATCACATAGCTTTCCGAAACTGTCCGGCAGATGCTACGCGCGGCCCGAGCCAACGTCAAACGTCGTCAGGCTGCGGTCAGGAGCGCGCTGCGAGGCGCGACGCGACCTGGGCGCGGGTCGGGATGCCCTCCATGCCGGGCGCCTCGACGGCGAAGCTGGCGGCGCAGCTCGCGTACATTGCGGCGTAGACCGGATCGCGGCTCCTGTGGTAGGCGATCAGATAGGCCGCGGCGAATACATCCCCCGCGCCTATGGGATCGACCTCCCGCGCGGCGAACGGCGGGATGTCGCTCACGGCGTCGCGGCGATACAGGGTGGCGCCGCGCCTACCGCGTGTCACTACGAGCGCTGGCGCCAGGGCGGCCCAACGGGCCGCGGCTCCCGCGCTGCCGAAGTCGTGCTCGGACACGACGGCCGCGTCGACGTGAGGCAGAAGCTCCGCGCCGTCCCAGTGGCGCGGCGTGACGAGCCCCGAGTCGTCCCACCGGCGGAGCCAGCCCTGAAGCGACGCCACGACCGTTGCGCCAGGAAAGCAATGGGCATCATCGCCCAGCTCTCGGGCCAGGGGCGCCAGGAAGACCATCGGCGCACCGGTCCAGGCGGCTGGGATATCCGAGGGGCCTATGGGGCCGGCGACGGCGTGGACGTACTGCGTCCTGGCGCCGTCCGCGTCGATGTTCTCGAAGGCGGTGGTCGCCTCGGCGGGGACCACGTGAGCTGGGATTCCGGCGAGCGCGGCGCCGAGGTCAAAGTCGGGCCCGGCGCTGGTAACGATCGCGGGGCCCAGACCCATCCGAGCGGCGGTGACGGCGCCGAAGACGACCGCGCCGCCCAGGGTGTGGCCCTCCGGCGTGACGTCCCTGGATACGTGTCCGATTGCCAGGAAGTCGGGCGCGGCCATGACGGAGGTACGGACGCTAGGGGGCCGGCTCCACGACTATCTGACGACCGTCGCCGTCGCCGGTACTGAAGGTGTCGACTCCCGCGAAGTCGGCCAGCGCCATGTGCACCACGCGCCTCTCGTTCGGGGGCATCGGCTCCAGGGTGATGGGCTGGCCCGAGGAAGCCACGCGCTGGGCGATCCTCAGCGCCAGGTTGGTGAGCGACCGGTTACGCCGGTCCTGGTAGCCCGCAACGTCGATGAACAGGTTGACCCGGTCTTCGAGCCGGCGGCTGGCCAGAAAGCCCACGAGGAACTGGAGCGACCGGAGCGTCTCGCCGCGCCTGCCTATGAGCAGACCCGAGTCGTCGCCGTCGATGTCGTACACCGGGCCGCCGACGTCCTCCTGGTGAGCGCTCTTGAGGTTGACGACCGCGTCGACGCCCATCCTGCTCAGCAGGTTCTCGAGGATCTCGGAAGTCACCTTCACGACGTCGGTCTGGGACTCTACTACCGTGACGCGGACCCTGGCGGGCTCGGCTCCCATGCCGAAGATCCCGGACTTGCCCTTGCTAACGACGTCTATTTCGACGTCTCCGCGTTCGGCGTCGAGCTCCTTGAGTGCGATTTCGATTGCTTCGTCCGCCGTCTTCGCCGTCATCTCGATCATCTTCATGAGGCCCAATCTCCTCCGCCGTGGACGCCGGTGATGGCGCGGCCGCGGCGTCCGTCGTACGTCCGAACGGGACCAGATTCGCGAGCGGTCCCCAACCGGTGACGAACCCCTGGATCACTATACCCACAACGCTCGATACTATCCAGTACAGGGCCAGCCCGGCCTCGAAGCTGAGCGTCAGGAAGCCGAACATGATCGGCAGCATCCACAGCAGCAGCCGCTGGGTCTGCTCCTGCTGTGCGCTCGTGGAGGCGGTCGGGGTCATCTTCTGCATCGCCCACATCGAGCCGCCCACCAGCACGGGCAGCAGAATGTTGAACGGAACTGGGTTGTCGCTGGCGTATAGGGACAGGTCCATCGTGATGAAGCCGCTGTCCAGCGGAACGGCGCGATGGACCCACGGGAGCCACGGGTACAGCCTGTCGGACAGGTCGGCAAGCCTTTCTGGGGTCGAAGGCAGGGTGCCCCTGAGCGCCCAGAACAGTCCGAAGAAAATGGGCATCTGCAGGACCATCGGCCCCAGGCACCCCAGGGGGTTGACGCCCTGCTCCTTGTAGAGCTTCATCGTCTCCTGGGACGTCCTGGACCTGTCGCCGGCGTGGCGCTCCTGGATCTCCCGCATCTTGGGCATGAGCGCCGACATCGCCCGCATCTGCTTGCTCTGCTTCAGCGTCAGCGGGATCATCGCCGCGCGCACCAGAATGGTGAACGCGATGATGGCGAGTCCGAAGTTGCCGAGGCAGATGACGTACAACAGCACCAGGCTGTTGATCATCGGCTCGACGATGATCAGGTTCCAGATTCCGCCTACGTCCACTGGCAAATTCACAGGCGGCTCCCGGAGGCAGCGGCACGCTTCCTGCGAAAGCCGGCCAGACCCTCGTTCAGGCTCCCCGTCCGGAAGCCCTCCAGGTCCAGCGTCACGTAGGAGTAGCCGATAGACCTGAAGTGGGCCGCGACCTTGCGCCGGGTCTCGTCGTCAACCAGCGCCGAGAACGCTGTGGGGTCGACCTCAATCCGCGCGACCTCGTCATGGTGGCGGACGCGCACCTGCTCGATTCCGAGCCCGTGCAGGAACGCCTCCGCGCTCGCAATGCGGGTGAGAATCTCGACCGATATGGGCGTCCCATATGGGACTCTGGACGAAAGGCAGGCCTGGGCCGCCTTGTCCCACGTCGGCAGTCCCATCTCCTTCGATAGAGCTCGGACCTCGTCTTTGGAAAGTCCTGCCTCGATCAGCGGGCTCCGGACTCCCCGCTTTCGGGCGGAGTTCATGCCGGGGCGAAAGTCGCCGCCGTCGTCGACATTGTGGCCGTTGACGATCTCGGCGTACCCCTCGGCTTCCGCAAGGCTGGACAGCCGGGTGTACAACTCCTCCTTGCAGAAGAAGCAGCGGTTCGGATCGTTCGCCCGGTAATCGGCGCGTTCGACCTCCGCCGTCTCGATTACGCGGTGGTTCAGACCGAGGTCGCGCGCGAGCTCCACCGCGCCGTCGAGCTCGGACGGGGCCAGGCTGGGAGAGCGGGCGGTCACGGCCAGCGCCCGCCGGCCAAGCACCCGGTGCGCGGTCGCGGCGACGAGGGAACTGTCGACGCCGCCGGAGAAGGCGACGACGACCGAACCCATCTCCAGGAGGCAGGCCTCCAGCGCGTTCCTCTTATCGTAGATCGACTTATCGTAAATCGACATGATCGGCTGGCTCACGCGGCGGCGCACGCTATTGGCAGTCATTCCTCTCGAAGCCCAATCTGTCGTCAATGGCGCAGCCGAGCGATGCCAGGGGCGAACGGCCCTGCTTGACGTAGACGGCGCTGAGAATGCTCAAGCTGAGAACGACGACCAAGATCACCTTCCAGCTATGGTCCCCACCCCAACCGAACAGCGGCAGGATCATCGGGCATGCTCTTTCCCACAATTCAACGGAGCTCGGCCCACATCCCCTGCCAAGAGTCCGTTAAGGTTAGAATGCGATTGTCCTGCGCGTCCCGGCCCTCAACGAACGGATCGGAGTTGCCGTGCGGACCGGCCTCGACACAGTGACAGGACGTAGTCTGTGAATAATACCACGAAGGATATGATAGCGGAGACCCCAACGAGCGAGTGCGGAACGGCGGCACGCTCCGTATCCCCGCGGGCCCACTAGGGCAGGTGCGTCATCGACGAGAGGCGGCTGCGACAGCTCCTGAACGACGTCAAGGACGGGCGGGTGAGCCAGGACGAAGCTATGTCCCGGCTGGCCGAGCTGCCGTACGAGGACCTTGATTTCGCCAGGCTCGACCATCACCGGGAGCTGCGCAAGGGCTTCCCGGAGGTCGTCTACGGCCTGGGCAAGACCCCGGAGCAGGTGGCGACGATCGCCCATTCGATCCTTCAGCGTTCGGACCGGCTGCTCGTGACGAAGACCGGCCCCGAGGCACACGCGGCGGTCCGCGAGCGGGTTGCCGACGCCGTGTACGATACGACGGCGCGGACGATCACGGTGGACCGACGAGTGGACGCCGAGCCGGTGCCGGGCGTCGTCGTGGCCAGCGGCGGCACGTCGGACCTGCCGGTCGTCGCGGAGGCCGCGGTCACCGCGGAGATCATGGGCTGCCAGGTGGAGCGCATCTCGGACGTCGGGGTCGCGGGCATCCACCGCCTGCTGGACCATCTGCCCGCGCTGCGCCGGGCCAGGGTCGTCGTCGCGGTGGCCGGGATGGAGGGCGCGCTGCCGTCGGTTGTGGGTGGCCTCGTCGCCGCACCTGTGATCGCGGTACCGACCAGTGTCGGGTACGGAGCCAGCTACGACGGGCTAGCCGCCCTGCTGGCGATGCTCAATAGCTGCGCCCCCGGCGTTGCCGTCGTCAACATCGACAACGGCTTCGGCGCCGGCTACCTGGCGGCGCAGATATGCCTGCAGGCGGCCGAGAGCTAGCCAAGCCGCCGGCATAGGGCGGCCCGCCCGCAAGTCACGACAGCACGCGTTCGAAGACGTACCGGCCCAGGTCGCGGTTCTCGGCGAAGCTGAAGTCCCGGCAGTCGTCCCCGTATGCCAGGATGGGCACGCGGCACTCGTGTGGCGAGCCGTGAGAGCGCAGCCGCGGCGGCAGCTCCACCTCTTCGGGGTCGCCGAACACCGCGTCCCGCGCGCCGGTCACCACGATGTCACCGATGCGGTCAGGCAGCAGCCGCATCTCGGACGCGGCCTGCTCGCGCGGCAGGGCGGCGTCGATCCCGGCTGTGCCACGGAGTATGTCGAGGGCCGCGGGCACGTCGGCATCGTCGACGTAGACGTAGGCGCAGCCGCCCAGGTTGGCGTGGTGCACGACGTGGAGGTCCTTGATTATGGGCACGACCGTACTCCGTATCCCGTGGGACCGCAGCGCCCCGGCCGCGTCCACCATCCGCGTCTTCGAGGACATGCCGTGGTCCGCCGTCACCAACAGGGTGGAGTCTGGATGAGCGTCGATCAGCGCGCCCATGGCCGCGTCGAGCAGGGCCATGTGCCGCGCCGACTCCGGCTCCTCCGGCGAGTAGGTGTGCATGGCGTAGTCGGTCGTCGTTATATACGCGAAGTCCGCCGGATGGCGCTCCAGCAGGAAGCCGGCGGCGCGCACCGTCCAGCCGTTGACCTCCAGCGAGTAGATCCCGGGAGGCGGTCCCAGCTCCCGAATCAGCCATTCCGGAGGCGCCTCGGACGAGACCGCTACGGTGGCCCCGTCGCCGAGCAGGGTCCTAAGCTTGTCCTTGCTCGTCGCTAGCACCGAGCTCTTGCCCAGCGACCGAGCCCTCTGGAACATCGTCTCCGCCAGGATGTACTCGTTCGACTCGGTGTACACTCCTTCGCCCAAGCCGTCCTGCAGCCAGAAGTTGGAGCAGATGCCGTGGCGCTCCGGGTACGCGCCGGTCACGAGGGACACGTTGTTGACGTTGGTAACCGACGGCATCATCGAGCGCCCGATCGTCAACCGCCCGGCGGCGGCGAGACGGGCGAATACGGGCATCTCGCACACCTCAAGGTACTCGGGATCGAACCCGTCGATACAGACCAATATGGTCGGGGCGCTCATCGCGGCTCCATGCTAACATTGATCCAACAGGTATGTCAGACGCCAAAGCGGAGTTCACCAACGTCAGCAGCCTCAAGGCCGAGGCACTGGGTGAGCCGGGTCAGCGGACCTTCCGGATACTGGTCGACAGCGAGAGCAGCTCCGCGGTGCTGTGGCTGGAGAAGGAACAGCTGTTCCAGCTGGCCGTCGCGATCACGCAGCTATCGGCGATCGTTCCCGACAAGGAGCCCGTCCGAAGCCGCGAGATGGACGACCGGGAGGTCGCATCGGCTACGTTCCTGGAGTTCAAGCTGGGCAAGTTGGCTCTGGGACACGACGGACGCATCGGCATGTTCATCATCGACGCCCACGACGTAGAGGGCGAAGAGGATGACCGTCCGGAGGTGCGGGTCTGGAGCGGCAGCCAACAGATAGCCGCCTTCGCCCAGGAGGCGCTCCGGGTGTGTGCGGCGGGCAGGCCCCTCTGCCCCCTGTGCAACGCGCCGATCGACCGGGACGGCCACAGGTGCCCCCGCGCCAACGGGCACGTGTTCGAAGAGATCGGCGACCCGACTTAGGACACCGGATGAGAACCCCGCCGTACTCCGCCACCGGGGGCTGTCGTTGTCCGCACAGTCAGAACAGAACGGCCGGGTGGCCGTCACCCTGCCAGAGGATGAGGCTCGGCCGGTCCTGGAGAGCGGCGAGATCATCGGGGGGCAGCGCATCCCCTGGGGCTCCAACTACACGTTCCTCGTTCACATAGACGCCGGCCCGGGACGCTACCTGCGCGCAATATACAAGCCGCGCCGCGGCGAGCGGCCGCTTTCCGACTTCCCCCACGGATCGCTCTATCTGCGCGAATACGGCGCGTACATCCTGTCGCGCCTGCTGGGATGGCCGGCCATACCGCTCACCCTGGTCAGGGACGGCCCTTACGGCGCCGGAGCGGTACAGCTCTACGTCGACTCCGACCCCAACGTCACCTACTTCGATCTGATCGGCGACCGGGCCGACTCGCTGATGCCGTTCGCCGTCTTCGACATCGTCGCGAACAACGCCGACAGGAAGGCGGCCCACTGTCTTCTGGGACCGGACGGCACGGTCTGGAGCATCGACCACGGCCTCACCTTTCACCCGGCATTCAAGGTACGGACCGTGATGCTGGAGTTCTGGGGCAAGCCGGTGCCCCGCGCGCTCGTGGACGACCTGGAGTCGCTGGCGGAGCGGCTCGAGTCGCCCGACGGCGAGGCGGCGACACTGTGGGAGATGCTGACCGAGCAGGAGAGGGCAGCGCTGCTCGAGCGCGTCGAGTATCTCAGGGAGACCACTGTGGTCCCACAGCTCGACCCGCGGTGGAATGTGCCATGGCCACTGACGTGAGCCACTGACGTGAGAGGGACGCGCGCTACCGCCTTCGGAAGCGGCGCAGCCTGCGGCGCGGCGTGATCGCGGCGGCCAGGCCCGGGACGACATCCGGCCGGCCCGCGATCATCGACGCCGACCACTTGCGGAGGCCCGCGAGCGTCTTCTCGCCGTTCCAGTCTACGAGCGCCGCGTCCCGTTCCAGCCTCAGCTCGGGCGGGCTCGGCCACATCCGCGGGACCGACCGCCCAACGCGCACGTCGCCGCCCGCTTCCGCCACTATCGCCGCCCCGGCCGCACAGTCCCACAGCGATGTCCGTCCGATGAAAGTGTACCGCAGCACGCCGGCGGCGACCATCGCGAGCTCGTAAGCGATGCTCCCGAGCACCCGCACTTCTCCGATCTCCGCCCTCATTCCCTTACGCACCCTGAAGCCGCCCCGGAACGAGCCCGGAAGCGCCGCGAGCCGGCCGGCGCCCGCCTCGCCGTTCAGCGGCGTCAATCTCTCGTCGTCCACGAAGGCGCCGCCTCCCCGCCGCGCGTGGAAGACTCTGCCGGCGGCTTCGCCCGGCCACGGCACGTAGACCGCGCCGGCCACGGGCACGCCGCGGTGGAGGACGCCGATGGACGAGGCGAATATCGGTAGGCCGCCAACGAAGTCGTTGGTGCCGTCCAGGGGGTCGATGGCCCAGACGAAGTCGGGCGCCGACGAGTCGGCCTCACCCGCTCCCTCCTCCCCGATCAGGCCGTGCTCCGGGAAGCGCTCGCGGACGATGCCGGCTACGTACTCCTCTGTCTCGGTGTCGGCCCGCGTCACGGGGTCGGTTTTTCGTTCGTCCTTGTAGTCGACCGCCGTCAGGCGGCCGAAGTACCGCGTCAGTATCTCTCCGGCGCCCGACGCGGCTTTGACAGCGACATCCTCGACCTCTGAGAGCAGCCGGTCGTCCGGCGTTTCGGCCGTCAAGCCTGCGCCGCCCTGCGGCAGAAAATCCGCGGATAAATGGCCCGAAATATCATGAAATATCTCTCATGTTGATAGTAGAATGCCGGCCCGATGAGACGTTGTGTGCACCCAGTGTCATGTTACAGGAGACTCCGCCGCCGATGTCGATAGGACACGCGGACACCGTAGACGAAGGCGCGGGCGCGCTGCCGCCCTCCGGAGTGTTCGAAGCGCTCGGCCTGCAGGACGCGACAGAGGTCGAGTTGCCCGCGTTCGACACGGCTGTGCCGGAGGCGGCTTTCGGCACAACCGATCCCGCGGCCCGCCGCCCACGACTGCTGGACCGCGTCCACACGCTGGACGCGATGCGTCACCCCAACTTCCGCCGGTTGTGGGTCGCCAACGTGTCCCTGAGCGGCGCGGCCTGGCTGCAAGACCTGGTGCTGGGATGGCTGACGTTCCATCAGACCGGATCTCCGTTTCTGACGGCCCTGGCAGTCGGTCTGGTCACGCTCCCCTACCTGTTCGCCGCACCGCTGGGCGGCCTCATAGCCGACCTGTGGGACCGGAAGAAGATGATTGCGGCCGCCGGGTTCTGCCAGGCGTTAACGGCGAGCCTGCTGGCGGCGCTGCTCATCTTCGACGCGCTGCAGACCTGGATGATATTCGCCTACATCCTGACCGTCGGCGCGTTTTGGGCGATATCCGAGCCGGCGCGCGCCGCCGTCATACCGGACGTGGTGCCGAAGCGGGGACTGATGAACGCATTCGCGTTGAACGCGCTGGCCTTCAACTCGACGCGTCTGGTCATTCCGGCCATCGGCGGGCTGCTGATGGTCTGGATCGGGCCGGGCCCCACCATGCTCTACGGGGTCGCCCTCTACCTGGTCGCGTCCGTTACCGCGATGAGGCTGCAGCTGCCGCGGACGGAGAGCGACAGGCCCAAAGCCACGGACGGGCTCCAGAGGATCGTGGAGGCGGCCCGCTACGCCGCTTCGGAGCCGCCCTTGCTCCTCATCATGGGACTTTCGGCGCTGCAGCTGTTCATCGTCATGCCGTTCGTCCACAGCCTGCTGCCCGTCTACGCGGCGGACGTGTTCGAAATGGGTCCCGCCGGATTGGGCATGCTCATGTCGGCGCTCGGCGCGGGCGCCGCGGTGGGCACGATCGGCCTCGCCACCGTCGGCGACGTCGCCCACAAGGGCCGGCTGCTGATAATCGCGCTCACGATCAATCTGGTCGCAATGGCGGTCCTGTCCCAGAGCGGCGGAGTTCTCCATCCCGTTGCCGCCATGCTGCTAGTCGGCGGCTCGACCGCCGCGCAATTCTCGATAGGGGGCGCGATCATCCTCGGCAGAACGCCCCAGGCGCTGCGCGGCAGGGTCTCGGCGCTGAGCATGATTGTGCTCGGACTGTTCCCCTTTGGCGCGCTGATCGCGGGCGGCCTTGCCGAGGCGCTCGGCGCTCCGACGGCCACGCTGCTGGGCGCCGGCGCGATGTTACTCATCCTGGCCGCGCTGGGCCGGCATCTGGCCCGGCTGTGGCAGCTCGGCGAGGCGGACTAGGGAGACCCCCGGCCGGGCTGCTCCCGGTCTCCGTCGGCCGACCGCTTGGCCTCCTGCCAGAGCGCCTCTTTCTCGTCGAGCGTGAGAGCCTCGAAGTCCAAGCCGCGTTCGGCGCTCGCGCGCTCCATGTACTCGAAGCGGCGCTGGAAGCGGACGGACGATCCGCGGAGGGCGGACTCGGCGTCCGTCTCCAGCCAGCGGCAGACGTTGACCAGCGAGAAGAGCAGGTCGCCGATCTCAGCCTCGACGCGGGCGGGAGAGTCGGCCTCACGCAACTCGTCGACCTCCTCCTTGACCTTTCGCAGCACGCCGTCCAGGTCGTCCCAGTCGAACCCGACACGCGAGGCGCGGTCCTGGACCGTCTGGGCGTGAGCCAGGGCAGGCAGCGACTTCGGCACGCCGTCGAGCACTGAGCCGCCCCGGTCCGACCGCTCCTGCCGCTTGATGTCGTACCACTGGGGAAGCACGTCGCCCGAATCCCGCAAGTCGACGTCCCCGAAGACGTGCGGGTGGCGTCGGACCAGCTTCTCGATGACGGCGCCGAACACGGCCTCTTCGCCAAACTCGCCGCTCTCGGTCCCCAGTCTGAGCTGAAACGCGGCGTGGAACAGCACGTCGCCGAGCTCCTCCGCTACCTTGGCGGCGTCGTCTTCGTCTATGGCGTCCAGCAGCTCGTGGCTCTCCTCCCGCACGTAGTTCCGCATGGATGCGCGGGTCTGCTCGCTGTCCCAGGGGCAGCCGTCCGGGCCGCGAAGATAGGCGACCAGCGCCATGAGGCCTTCGAAGCTGCTGGGGTAGGTCGAGTCCGCCATGTGTGTCACCTTGGCGCGGGCCAATTCGTTTGCTGCGGGATTGTACGCCCGCGGCCGCCTACGCGTCATCTCCAGCGGAAATCTGGGTACGGGTGGGGCCATCAAGTCTGAACAGTTCCCATAGCTGGGCATCCGCGCGAAGTCCCCTGCTCCACGACGGCACGGGGCCCGATAGAGCGTCTGCTACACTCCCCGCATGGCTGAGCTCCTGACCGAATCCGCGCTTTCGCGAGTCCAGACGACGCTGAGGCTCGCGGCCGTCGGGCTGTTCGTCGTAGTGCTGCCGCTCTTCCTCGTCTCGACCAACGTGCGGCTGATAGTCAACTGGCCGTCGCTGTACAGCAACGGCTTCGACAAATACGACATCCCGTCGCGGACCGGCATCGAGCGGTCCGAGCTCATCTCCGCCGGCGAGCAGATCAGGGACTACTTCAACAACGACGACGAGCTGATCGACATCCGAGTGTTCGTGGGCGGGATTCTGCGGAGCCTGTTCAACACCCGCGAAATACTGCACATGAAGGACGTGAAGGGGCTCGTACAGGGCGTCTACACAGTCCAGGTATTCACGGGGCTGTACATTGCCGCCTTCGTCGTCGGCGGGCTGGCGCTCGACTGGCGCGCCTTTGCGGGCCGGCTCCCCCGATACGTGCATTACGGCGGCTTCCTCACGATGGGCCTGGTGGCCCTCGTGGGCGTGGCGTCGCTGTCCGGCTTCGAGGACGTCTTCTACGCGTTCCACGTGATCAGCTTCGCCAACGACCTGTGGCAGCTCGACCCGAGCCGCGACTACCTGATCGCGATGTTCCCCGAGGACTTCTTCTTTGACGCAACCATGTGGATCGCGGGCCTCACCATAGTGCAGGCCGTCATCCTGACCTCACCGGCGGCCCTCCTGAGATTACGCGCGGCTGTGCGCGCCAAACGGGCCCTCGCCGCCTACGGCCCCGCGGGTGCCGAATAGAAGCTCGTTGACGGTCAGATAGGGTGCTGCTAGACTCGGCGCCCACCGAACTGGACGCTTTCGCGCCGCCGCGCCGGGATCGACGAGAGGAGAACAACGATGGTCAGATCGATGGAGTCGCTGTCGAAAGAGTACACGCGCCTCACCCCCAAGTCGCGGGCGCAGTGGGAACGTGCGAAGAAGTCGATGCCAGGCGGCATCATCAAGGGCGCGTACGCGGCCAACCCGTACCCGCACTACGTCGCCAAGGCCGAGAGTTGCTACGTCTGGGACCTGGACGGCCGGAAGTACGTCGACTTCGGCAACCACCACACCACGATGATCGTCGGCCACAGCAACCCCGACGTCGTGCAGGCGATCAAGGACGAGGCGGACCGCGGCTTCGGACCCGGCGGGCCGACGACGCTGGAGGCCGAGATAGCAGAGGAGGTCGCCGCCCGATTCGCGTCCATAGACCAGGTCCGGTTCGCCAACTCCGGGACCGAGGCGTCCCTCCACGCGACCAGGATGGTGCGGGCGATCAGCGGCAAGCCCAAGGTGGCCAAGTTCGAGGGCGCCTACCACGGCAGCCACGACGGCCTGGAGGTCAGCGTCAACGCGCCCGTAGACGCCTCGGGGCCGTCCGACTCGCCGACGCCGGTCACGTCGCAGGACGGCCAGTCCGACAGCGCGGCTGACGACGTCGTGATCATGCCGTACAGCGACCGGGAGTCGGTCGAGCTCATTCTCAGGGAGCACAAGGACGAGGTGTCCGCGGTCTTCTACGACGCCAAGCCCGGCATGTGGGACATCTCCAAGGACTTCACCCGCTTCGTGCGCGACATCACCCGGGAGCTGGGGATCATGATGGTGATGGACGAGGTCGTGAGCCTTCGCTCCGCTTACGGCGGGGCGCAGACGGCGGCCGGAGTGGAGCCCGACCTCACGATATTCGGCAAGGCGATGGGCGGCGGGCTGCCGGTCGGCGTGATCGGCGGACGCACGGAGGTCATGGACCTGCTCGACCACACGCAGGGGGCCGGCCACGTCCTCCAGAGCGGCTCGTTCTCGGGCAACAACTTCACGCTGGCCGCGGGGCTGGCGACGCTGCGCGCGCTGACGCCGGAGGTCTACGAGCACCTCGGGGCGCTGAGCGCCCGGCTGCACGCCGGACTCGAGCGCGCGTTCACGAACGCCGGGATGCCGCACCAGGTCCTGAGCGAGGGCGCCGCCGCCAACTTCTTCATCACCGACAGGCCGATCACGAACTACCGGGCCATGGCCGCGCACCACGATGGGGAGATGTACGAGCGGATCGCGCTGGGGCTGTTCCTGAAGGGCTTCTCGCTGCGCGGCGGCATCGGATTTACCATATCGGCGCCGATGCGAGATGAGCACGTCGACGGCCTCGTCGACGCCCTGCAGCAGGTGCTCGCCGAGAGCGACTAGGCCGCCGTCACCCTCACCCCAGCCCTCTCCCGTCCGAGGGAGAGGGAGTTTTTTCTTGTCCCCTCCCCTCGCGGGAGGGAGTTAGTTATTCCTGTTCTCCCTCCCCTTGCGGGAGGGAGTTAGAGGGAGGGGGAGACGCCTAAGTCTCACTATCCCCCGGTAGGCAGCGCGTTGATGATGAGGTGGTAGACCCAGTCCTCGCTGTCGTTGACTAGCTGGTGCCGGGCGCCAACGGGAACGTAGACGATGTCGCCCTCGGACACGTCGTACATGCGGTCGTCGATCCGCATCTTCGCGCGGCCGCTGGTGAAGTAGTAGACCTGCTCGCGGTCCTCGTGCAGGTGGTAGTCGCCGCTCCGCCGGCCCTGCATCGCGTGCAGCGTGATCGTGCCCTGGCCCATCATCGGCGCGACTTCCGGTGGAACGTTCGGGTCGCCCTCTCTGGCCAGCAGCGTCCAGATGACCGCGCTCTCGTGACCGACCCGAGGCGCCGCGTCCCGCCAATTGCGTTTTACGACCATCGCTCTCTCCTCTCGTCGAAGACTCCTGGACGCCCATGTCCGCCCGGCGAGAGCCTATAGGGCATCCCGCGTCGCGTCCTACCCGATCCGGTCGAAACCCGTGTACGGCCTCAGAACCTCGGGCACCACCACGGAGCCGTCGGCCTGCTGGTAGTTCTCCAGGATCGCTATCAGCGTCCGCGGCACCCCGAGTCCCGAGCCGTTCAGCGTGTGCGCGAACCGCGGCCGGGCGCCCGCCTGCGGCCGGTATCGGACGTTCGCCCTCCTCGCCTGGAAGTCCCCGCAGTCCGAGCAGGAGCTCACCTCGAGCCATTCGCCCGACCCCGGCGCCCACACCTCGATGTCGTAGGTCCGGACCGCCGCGAACCCCAGGTCCCCCGTGCACAGCAGCGTCACCCGGTGCGCGATGCCCAAGCGCCTGCAGACGTCCTCGGCGTCGGCCACGAGGCTCTCCAGCTCTTCGGGAGAGCGCTCCGGCTCCACGATCTTGTACATCTCCACCTTCTCGAACTGGTGCCCCCGCTTGATCCCGCGCGTGTCCCTGCCGGCCGCCGCCTTCTCGCGCCGGAAGCACGGGGTGTGGGCCACGTACCTCTTCGGCAGGTCGTCCGCCGACAGTATCTCCCCGCCGTAGAGATTTGTGATCGGCACCTCGGCCGTGGGGATCAGCCACAGGTCGTCCTCGTCGTCGTGGTACATGTTGTCCCGAAACTTCGGGAGCTGGCCGCTCCCCACGACCGTCTCTTGGGTGACGATGTTGGGCAGGTACAGCTCCTCGTAGCCGTGGTCCGCCGCGTGCAGGTCCAGCATCCACGCGATCAGCGCCCTCTGGAGGCGAGCGCCCTTGCCCTTGAGCACGTAGAACCTCGACCCGGACACCTTGGCGCCGCGCCTGAAGTCTATGATGTCGAGACGCTCTCCCAGCTCCCAGTGCGGGAGCGGCTCGAAGTCGAAATCCGGCTCTTCCCCGCCGCCGCGCACCAAGACGTTCTCCGACTCGTCGCGGCCGACGGGCACGCCGTCCTCCGGGATGTTCGGGAGGTTCAGGAGCAGCTCGCGGAGCTCCTCGTCCGTGCTCCTGACTTTCGCCTCGAGCGTCTTGATCCTGGAGCCCAATGCGCGCATCTCTTCGATCAGTTCCGGCGGCCGCTCGTTCATCTTCGACAGCCGCTCGCTGCCCTGGTTGCGGGCCGCTCTCAGGTCGTCGGCCTCGGAGACAGTCCGGCGGCGCTGCTCGTCGAGCTCCAGCACGCGGTCGATCGGCGCCGAGTCTCCCCGCGCCTCGATGGCGCGGCGCACCCGTTCAGGGTCGCTGCGTATAAGCTCGATGCCGATCACTCTTGGTCTCCCAGCTCACAGCCTGTTGCATCGTCATCGTGCGAGCCGTTCAGCCTCAATCATCCAAGTATAACCCCTGTGCGCGCCGCTATTCACTCTTGCCGCCTCACGCGGTACCCTGTCCTTATGATCGTAGACTCGCATGCGCACGCGTTCCCGCCGATGGGCGGCCCGGCCGGACACCGCTCGGCCCGCGGCCACGCGCGCTATCTCCAGCAGATGCTGGCGTCGCACCATCAGCCGGTGCGCCGGGCCGACGACGGCTCGATCGTGCGCGGCCGGACGCTGGCGCACGTCGACAACCCGACTCTGGACGACCTGACGGAGGTCGACTTCCGCGGGGACGCCTACGGCAGATTCGCCTGGACCGTCGACGGCGTCGACCACAGCCTGCAGTACCTGCCGCCGACGCTGACCCGGCTCTCCGCGCCGCCGGATCTTATGGTCGCGCAGATGGACTTCGTCGGCGTCGACAGGGCTGTGCTGCAGACCGGACACGTCTACGGCAGGCTCAACGGTTATCTATCGCAGGCCATTCGGCGGTTCCCGGACCGCCTGTGGGGGCTCGCGATGGTCGACGAGTGGCTCGTCGACTCCCCCGGTCAGCGAGCCGCCCTCGATCGCGCCGTCGGCGGGCTCGGACTCCACGGCCTCTGGTTCCAAACCGGCAACCTCCACCTGCACGGCCGTGGGGAGAGCTTCGACGACCCGGTCTTCGGCGCCTTCTGGGGCCACGTCGCCGACATGTGCATTCCGGTGTACCTCAACCTCGCCGGCGCGCCTCCGGGGCAGGAGGCGTACCTCTCCGAGCTGGCCGCGTTCGCGAGATGGCGGGAGCGCTATCCCCGGATACCGTTGGTGCTGCCGCACGGCATATCCCTGTTCAGGTTCATGGACGACGGCCGGGTGCGTATCCCCCGTGAGGTTTGGAGAGTGTACGAGGAGTCCGGGGCCCTGGTCGAGATACTGCTCCCCATATTCCAGGGGGCGGTGTGGGAGTACCCCTACGTCGAGGCCCGGCCCATCGTGCGCGAGTACTACGAGCGGCTGGGCCCGGACAGGCTCGCATGGGGCTCCGACATGCCCAACGTGGAGCGCAACTGCACCTACAAGCAGTCACTCGACTACCTGAGGGTCCACTGCGACTTCATACCGGCCGCCGAGATGGCCAAGATCTGCGGCGCGAACGTCGCCGCCCTGTTCCCGTAGCGGCGGCCTGACATGATAGTCGACTTCCACACGCACGTCTTCCCTCCCGGCTTCCGCGCCCGGCGGGCGGAGCTCGCCGCACGCGACACCACCTTCGGCGATCTGTTCGCCAACCCCAAGGCCAGGATGGCCACCGCGGACGAGCTCATAGCCGCCATGGACGAGGACGGCGTCGACGTCTCCGTCGTGATGGGGATAGGCTGGACCGATCCCAGCGTAGCACGCGAGGCCAACGACTACATCGTCGACTCGGTGGCCCGCCATCCCGGCCGCCTCGTCGGATTCGCGGGCGTCAACCCGGCCTGGCCCGACGGGGGCGCGGACGAGGCCGAGCGCTGCGCCGCCGCCGGCCTGAGGGGAGTCGGCGAGCTCCACCCGGACACCCAGGGCTTCGACATCGGCGACCCGTTGACCATGGCGCCGCTAGTCGAGGCCGCCCGCGCACACGGCCTGGTCCTGACCACCCATTCATCCGAGCCGGTGGGGCACTCCTATCCCGGCAAGGGACGCACGCGGCCCGAGGCGCTGTGGCGGTTCATACAGGCCCACCCGGACGTCGTCCTCGTATGCGCCCACTGGGGCGGCGGCCTGCCCTTCTACGCCCTGATGCCCGAGGTCGCGGCGGCGCTCGGAAACGTCTACTTCGACACGGCCGCGTCGCCCTTCCTGTACGAAGAGCGCATCTTCGACGCGGCGGCTCGCCTGGTGGGCCCGGACAAGATACTGATGGCCAGCGACCACCCGCTGATTCGGCCGAGGCGGGTGCTGGGAGAGCTGGCCCGCTCCGCCCTATCCCCAGACGAACGCGCGGCGGTATCCGGCGGCAACGCGGCCCGACTACTCGGCCTCGAGGGCGCCTAGCCGAAGTCGGAGCCCCCCGACTCATCAGGCTCCTCAGGCTCCGCAGGCCCGCGGACGAGCCAGCGGTAGGCGGAGACGACCGCGGCGACGGCGGCCGCGCCCGTGATCAACGCGGACGTTCCGACGGTACCGGGATCGGGCCGGGGCCAAGGGCTGATCGAGCCCTCGAGCAGCGCCCGCCACTCCGCCTCCAGCCCATCGACGCCCATCCCGTAGACGCTCCGCAGCGCCTCGTCGATCTCCAGGCCGGAGTCCAGCGCGTCGAGCAGGGCGCCCATCCGCTCGGCGCCGTGAGTCTCGATCATGTGCGTCACGACGCTCCAGGCCTGCGCGTAGAACACCACAACGTCTTCGGGCCGTCCGGGCACTGCTCCCATCGACCGCAGCCGCAACAGCCTGCGGCTTCGTGCGGCCCCGTCCACGGTGCGGGCGCGTCCGGAGTCGCTCGCCTCGAAGTAGGTGGCCAGACCCTCGTTCAACCACGCCGGGATCTTCGCCAGCGGCGACGACACGGCCTGGCTTAGCAACAGATGCGTCGCCTCGTGGGTGATCCCATACTCCGACAGGCCCGAAAGCACGAACTGGTCGTATTCCTGGAAGGCGAACCCCCCGTAGAGATGACGCTGGCTCGCCGCCTCGCTCACGAACGGCAGGCCGCGCTCCGACTCCCTGCGGCTGTTGAAGATCACCGCCTTGACGGGCCGCACGTCGTCCAACCCGAACATCTCCTTCGCCACCCGTAGGCGGGCCTCGGCGTCGGTGACGACTTTCCGCACCCGCTCCTCGGAGAGGTCGTGCCACGTCACGACCAGGTCCCCTTGCCGCAGCTCGCGCCAACGGTAGGCCGGGTCGAGGTAGGTCACCTTGACGTGCGGCGTCTCCAGCACGCCGCCCCGGGAGTCCCGGATCCGGTAGTAGTGCTCGATTTCCACGCCGGACGGCAGGTAGTTCGCGCCGCCGGTTTTTATGCTGAACTCCGTAGACACGCGCCGGCCCACCGTGACCTGCGGGTACCCATAGACGCGGGCGGGCTTGCCGGCCAGATGGTAGAACAGCGTGACCTCGGCGATCTCCTCGTCGGCCTCGATCTCGAGCCTCAGCACGATCGCCCGCGGGTAGTCGATCTCGTGACGGTCGGCGATGACGCGGACCGACGACTCCGCCCGTGGCCGGTGTACCCCGTCCCGATCGGGGTCTACGGGGACCGACGGCTCCGCCCGCGGGGGATCCGTCTCCGCACGGTCGGGGTCTACGAGGACCGACGGCTCCGCCTGCGGCGGATCCGTCTCCGCACGGTCGGAGTCGACGCGGACCGGCGACTCCGCCTGCGGCGGACCGGAGGACGGCGCGGAGCAGCCTGTCCCGGCCGCGGCGGCCAACGCCAGAATGAGAATCGACGCGCCGGTTCGACGCGCCCAGCGACGTGGACCACGGTCCTTTGCGCAGATCACGTTCGCCGCCCAGACGCGCATCGGCAGCCCTCGCGCCGCACCCCTCCCGGCACCATCGCGGCGGCGCCCTCAGATCCCGACGATCTTGATCGCCGAGTGGGCCTTGTAGCGCCGGTTGATGTTCACCAGGAGCGGCGTGAGGTTCTCCACGTAGCCGGCGTTGCTCAGACCTCCGCCGTCCACCGCGCGGACGCCCGAGACCTTCTCGGCCAGCGCCATCACCGTCTCCCGCGCCTCGCGGCTCTGCCCGCACACCACGACGTCCGAGCCTACCGGATGGTCCGTGTTCATCAGATCGCGGGCGCTGATCGTCTGGAACGCCGCCGCGATGGTCGAGTCCGGCAACAACGCCTTCGCCTGCAGCGCCGCCGAGCCCTCCGGTACAGGCGCGGCCCGGGCCACGCCCTTGCTGAACTCCATCGGCGCCACGACATCCACCACGATCTTGCCCTTCAGATGCTCTCGCAGCGCCTCCAAGGTCGGCCGATGGCCCGAGTACGGCACCACCACGAAGACTATGTCGGACCGCGAGGCGACTTCTTCGTTGAGGCCGCCGCCGATGGACCCCTCGGGCACCAGCGCGGACAGCTCCGCCGCCGCCTCGGCGGCCCGCGCCTCGTCCCGGGAGCCGATCAGCACGTCCTCTCCGGCCAACGCGAAGCGCAGGGCCAGTCCCCTGCCCTCGGGCCCGGTTCCGCCGATGAATCCGATCACCATGGCAAATCAGCCCTCAAGAGCGACACGTGACTGCGGAGACGCGCGGCCCGACCGACCCGGCGGGCAGCCGTTCGTCGACGCTGCACCGAGTCCTACTGCGCCGGGGGCCGCACCACGGGGTCGACCAAGAGGCCCTGGGCGCCGTCGTACAGCTCCCACGGCCGGAACGCCTCGACGAACTCCTTCGCCTCTTCCAGCGTCGCGATGCCCTTCTGCGCTCTGCCGGGTTCGTAGCCGAAGGTCTTGGCGAAAGCGTCGAAGCCGCGCTTCGTCTCGCGGACGCCGCCGACCTCCTCCTCCTCGCCGCCGTCCTCCTCGACAAGAACCAGCCGCTGACCTCGCCGGACCTCTCGCCAGTACACGATCATTCAGTCGCCCCCATGTCCGCGGCTCGTCGAGCCGCCGGTGTCTCCACGTCCGCACAGCCCTGCTATGCACGATATACTCTACCGGCTGCCGTCCCGCTCACGCAACCGCAGGGTACTCGGCTTCCGTCGCCGCGGCGGGCCGCGACCGTCCGCCCGCTCTGCTATAATCCGGGCCGTCTCGTAGCAATGACCATTCTCTACGTCACATCGCGGCAGGCCGGGTCGGGCAAGACTGCGATGTGCGCCGTCCTGGCGCACGAGTTGTCCCGGCGCGGCGGGCGAGCGGCCGCGATCAAGCCGCTCTCCGGAGCGAGCGATTCCGCGGCCACGGCCGACAACACCGACTACGCGGCGCTGCTGTCGCAGTCGGCCCCGACGAGCTCCTTCGCGCTGCCGAGCGGCGAGCCCGAGGCGGACACGCTGGAGCGGGCGGCAGAAGTCTGCCGGAAGGCCGCCGAGGGCCAGGACCTGCTGCTCGTCGAGGGCACTGCCGAGCTTTCCGCGAGCGGAGCCGAACGGCTGATCGAGTCGTTCGACGCCCGGGTGCTCGCCGTCGAACGCTACGGCCCAGGTCTGAGCGGGACCGACCTCGACAATCTGCGGCGCCGGTACGGCGGCCGCCTCGCGGGCGTCGTGATCAACGGGTTGACCCGGTACCAGACGACCCGCGCCAACGCCGCACTGGCCGGGGGCTCCGGGTCTCCGGCGCTGCTCGGGATCGTTCCCGAAGACCGGCGGCTGCTCGGCGTATCGGTCGAGCGGCTCGTAGAGCACCTCGACGGGCGGTATGTCGTCGGCGAGGAGAAGAAGGACGCGCTGGTCGAGTACCTGCTCGTCGGCGGGATGGGCCTCGACTCGGGCGAAGTCTACTTCGGCACTCGCGACAGCAAGGCCGTCATCGTCAGAGGCGACCGGCCCGACGTGCAGATGTCCGCGCTCACGACGCCGACCCAGTGCCTGGTCCTCACGGGCGGCATCGAGCCCATAGAGTACGTCCTGTACGAGGCGGAGTTGGAAGAGGTGCCGGTCGCGGTCGTACCGGCGGAGACGCTGGACGCGATGGCCGCGCTCGACGGCCTGTCAGCCCGCGCGCGGTTCGACCACCCGGCGAAGCTGGAGCGGCTATCGGAGCTGGTGGGCGGGCACGTGGACGTCGACGCGCTCTACGGCGCCCTCTGCGTAGCCGCCTGACGCTCCAGCGGAGGGTCGTCCTCCATAGGCTGGTATAATGGCGCCCCTTGCCTGCCATCCCGATTCGCTCTCTCTGGGGTAGTCATAGTTGAACGCCGTCGGTACTCATCTGTTTCTGGAGCTGAGGGACTGCGACGAAGCGCTCCTCGACGACGTTTGCCACATCGAGGACGCGATGGTGGGCGCCGCCCGCGAGGCGGGCGGGACGGTGCTGGCGCGGTCGTTCCACAAGTTCGAACCCAGGGGCGTCACCGGCATCGTCGCGATAGCGGAATCGCACCTGAGCATCCACACCTGGCCCGAGCACAGTTATGCGGCCGCCGACGTGTTCACCTGCGGCGCGGCCTTCCGACCGCATGAGGCCGCGAGGTTCCTGGTCGAGCGCCTCGGGTGCCGTCGGCCGTCGATCACCGAAATCAAGCGAGGCCCCCTTTCGGAGGCCGCGACGACCCCAGTCTGATGGCCGCTGACGGACGTCCGCCGGGCGACTGGCACTACGAGTACATCACTCCCGATCTGCTGCAGGCCGAGCGGGTGGAGCGCGTCCACTTCGCCGGCCGGACCGAGTACCAGGAAGTGACGGTCCAGGACACGGCCTGCTTCGGGCGCTCTCTCGTGCTGGACGGCAAGACGCAGTCTACCGAGCTCGACGAGTTCATCTACCACGAGGCGCTCGTACATCCCGCGCTGATATCGCATCCGGAGCCCAGGAGCGTGTTCATCGCGGGCGGCGGCGAGGGCGCGACGGCCCGAGAGGTACTGGCCCACGGCTCGGTGCGCCGGGTGGTCATGGTCGACATCGACTCGGAGGTCGTCGAGCTGTGCCGGCGGCTTCTGCCCAACCACCATCAGGGCGCCTTCGACGACCCGCGATTGTCTCTCCACCACGCCGACGCCTTCGCCTTCCTGGAGGAGTCGACCGAGACCTTCGACGTTGCCGTGATAGACGTGCCGGACCCGCTGGAGGGCGGTCCCGCCTATCTGCTCTACACGCGAGAGTTCTACGGGCTGCTGCGCAGCCGCCTCAACCCCGGAGGGGCGATGGTCGCGCAGTCGGGCCCAACGGGGCCAGCCTTCTACCGGCAGTGCTTCGCGGCCGTGGCCAACACAATAAGATCGGTCTTCCCGCGGTCGTTCCTGTCCGAGGCGTTCGTGCCGTCGTTCGGGGCGACGTGGGGATTCGTTGTCGGCTCCCTGGGCGCCGACCCGACCTCCCTGTCCGTGGCGGACGTCGACGCACGGCTGGCCGCCAGAGTCGGACGCGTCCCGCGCTACTACGACGGGATAACGCACAGGGGCATGTTCTCGGTGCCCAGGTACCTCCGCGAAGCGCAGTCCACCGAAGACCGGATCATCACCCGTGCCAACCCGCTGGTCGTCCCCTAGCCCGCTCCTCCGGTGCCCGCCGAGCGCGGGGGCGTGTTCGGTTACGGGTTTGACGTGGATGCGTGTGCCGGCGGTAGACGCGTAGCCATGCAGTCCGAAAGCCGGTAGTCGCTGCCGTAGTGCGACGTTCCTGTAAACGTCACGATTTCCCCCGGCCTCAAGGTGGCCTGCGACAAGTACCTGGATGCTTCCGTGCCGTTCGGGAAGGGGAACCCGTTCAGGGGGTAGGGGAACCTGCAGTAGATAGAGGCACTCCCCTCAGGATAACGATAATGCGCTCCGTTATTGTTGACCTCAGTAAGCTGCAGGTCGCGGATGGAGACCACCTGGCCCTCATACTGTTTCATGATGGACGGGTCGAGCCAATCGTCTTTCGTCAGGCTGGTGACCGCGGATGGCGTAACCCAGCAGTCGCTTAGCTGGTAGTGGTCGCCAGGGTAGAATGCCACCCGCCCTGTGAATGTCACGTTGTCCCCCCACCTCAAGGCGTCGACCATGGCCCTCTTGGAGTCTCTTATCTCGTCGTTCCATGAATATGGGAATATGCATCCCATGTAGCGGAAATCCTCCAGTCCGCCCCAATGATGATGTGCGCTGGTATCGTCGAAGTCTGTCAGCCACAGATTACGGATGGACGCCACCTTGCCGTCGTACTGCGCCATGACAGACCGGTTGACCCAATCGTCTTTCGTCAGGGCGGTGATCGGCTCGGGTGGCGTCTTGGTCCACCACATCGGACGCGGCGTCCGCGTTGGAGTCGGAGTCGCCGTAGGGTACGGCGTTGGAGTTGGGGTTGCCGTCGGGTAAGGCGTTGCCGTCGGGTAAGGCGTTAGCGTCGGGTAAGGCGTCTGCGTCGGGTAAGGCGTTAGCGTCGGGTAAGGCGTTAGCGTCGGGTAAGGCGTTAGCGTCGGGTAAGGCGTTGCCGTCGGGTAAGGCGTTAGCGTCGGGTAAGGCGTTAGCGTCGGGTAAGGCGTCTGCGTCGGGTAAGGCGTTAGCGTCGGGTAAGGCGTTAGCGTCGGGTAAGGCGTCTGCGTCGGGTAAGGCGTCGGCGTGGATCCGCTGCCGGCATCGCAGCCCCACGACGCCAGAGTCACCGCAGCCAACAGCACCAGCAGCCTCATGGCGCCAGCCTCCTCGTCGTTATTCTAACCTGTAACAGCGATGGAGACGTGTTCAGCGCAGTCGGGGAAGCCATCCAGGACAGGGGCAACGCGACGACGCTGCCGGCAGTAGGGGGATGCGGTCAGGGCGGCGCTATCAATGTGGGCGGCGCCGCTGGGGTCCGATCCGAGCGTGCGGCGATGCCACAATCCTGAGACCTCAGCCGTTCGTGTTCCTTGACACTGCAGACGCGAAAGTGATAGCTTTCACGAAGCCAGCGGCCCGGCGTTTTTGAGGCCGTCGGCAAGCTCCTCTAGAAGGGTTGTAAATGGACCCGTCGGCCGTGTCCGGTGGCGAGTGGATCGAGATAAACAACCTGGTCAGCAGCCTATGGCTCATGGTGGGGCTGGTCCTCTTCTTCGTTACCAACCTGGTCGTCGGCTTGGTCTTCGTACCGACCCTTGTCGCGTCCTACCACATCCCCCCAAAAGCCCATAAGGTGCGCCCCGTCTTCTACGCGCTCGCGCTTACGTCGTTCGCCGGCGCGGTCGCCCTCTTCGTCCGGGTGTTCGACCTGGCTGGCCTGCTCGAACACGTCTACCCGACCTACTGGATCTAGGACTGAGCTGAGTTGATCCCAGGAGACTTCAGATTACCCAAGCCGTCCAGGGGGCGGATGGTCGGACTGGGCGTACTCGGCGTCTTCGGTCTTGGCGCCTTCGCGGTGGCGGCGGCCGTGCTGGTGTTCTTCACGGCCACGTGGCTCGACAGGCCGCTGCCGGTCTTCGGATTCGACGAGGGGCCGGACCAGCCCATCGCCTTCCCCCACACAGTCCACGTCAAGGACATGGGCCTGGACTGCACCTTCTGCCACAGGAACGTGACCAAGGGCGAGGCCGCGACGATACCCGCCGTCGGGCTGTGCATGAGCTGTCACGTCGCGGTGGGAGACGGCAAGGAAGAAGTGGAGAAGCTGCGGGACTTCCAAGAACGCGGCGAGCCCATCGACTGGGTGCGCGTGCACAGGCTCCCGGACCACGTCCAGTTCGTCCACGAGGCCCACGTGAGACGGTTCTCCGGCATCAAGACGGTCGTCGAGCAGGTGCTCGACATCGAAACGGAGATCCGGCGGGTGGAAGCCGAGAAGATCAGTCCCGGCGCCAGGGCCGGCGACACGATGGAGGTTCTGCCTTCGCAGACCTGTTCCATCTGCCACGGCGACGTCGGCGGCATGACCAAGGTCAAGCAGGTGCGGTCGCTGAAGATGGGCGACTGCGTCGACTGTCACCGGAAGAACAGCGCCCCCGCCGACTGCACGACGTGCCACTACTAGAGTAGACATGCCAGTAGATCTGACAAGAAGAAGGTTCCTGGCCCTGCTGGGCGGCTCGGCCGCTTCGGCGGTCGTGTTCCAGGCCTGCGGCGTGCCTCCCAGCGAGATGCTCGTCCAGGCGCCTCTGGAGATGCCCGAGGACATGGTCACCGGGCTAGACAACTGGTACGCGACGCTGTGCCGGCAGTGCCCGACGAGCGAGGGCATCGTCGTCCGCGTGATGGAGGGCAGGGCCAAGAAGGTCGAGGGTAACGTCGACCATCCGATCAACCGCGGAAAGCACAGCGCGCGGTGCGAGGCAGGCCTCCAGGCGCTGTACGATCCGGACCGCATCAGCGCGCCGCTGCTCCGCATCGGAGAGCGCGGCGCCGGCCTGTGGGAGGAGATAAGCTGGCCCGACGCCATATCGCGCGTCGCCCTGCAGATCGAGCAGCTCGCGGACAGGTCGCAGGCCGTCATGGTCACCAACTTGGTTGGGGCGCACCTCGGCATGGTCGTCGACAGGTTCGTCGGGGCCGCCGGAGCCCGCCACCTGTCGTACGAGCCGCTGGAGACGCTGACTCTCCGTTCCGCCATCAAGAACGTCTTCCAGCAGGACGTGATGCCCGACTTCGATCTCGAGCGCACCGAGTACCTGCTGTCGTTCGGGGCCGACTTCCTGAACACGTGGGTCTCCCCGGTGCGCTACAGTCGGGGCTACGGAGAGTTCCGCCAGGGCGACCGCGTCCGCGGCACCATGGTGCACGTGGACTCTCGGTTCTCGATGACCGCCGCAAACGCGGACCAGTGGCTGTACGCGCCGCCCGGTACCGAGGGCGCACTGGCCCTGGCCATCGCCAAGGTGATCATCGACGAGGGCAAGGCCGACCCCGACGCCGTAGCCCGGATCACCGCAGGCCGTCTGGACCTGAGCGCGTACACGCCCGAAGAGGTCGCCCGCCAGACCGGGCTGAAGGCCGAAGACATCCGCCACGTAGCGGAGGCGTTCGCCAGCCACGGCTCCAAGAGCCTCGCCATCGGCGGCGGCTCCGCCGCGGCGCAGACCAACGGGCTCGATAGCCTCAACGCGGTCTACGCTCTCAACCACCTTGTCGGCAGCGTCGGCCAGCCCGGCGGCGTCGTGTTGAATCCCGACCCGCCTCTGGGGCTGTCCACCGCCGGCGCCGGGTCTTCCTTCGAAGCCTGGCGGGGGCTGACCTCCGACATGAGGGGCGGACGCGTCAAGGTGATGATGGTCGCCGGCGCGAACCCGATGTACGGGCTCCCGACCGACCTGGGATTCAGGGACGCCAGCTACGATGTGCCGTTCATCTTCAGCTTCTCCGGACGTATGGACGACACGACCGCGATGGCGGACCTCGTGCTGCCGATCCACAACTACCTGGAAGACTGGGGCAGCGACATTCCGGACCCCGGACCCGGGCACCAGGTGCTGGGCTTCCAGCAGCCGGTGGTCAGGCCGTTCTTCGAGTCGCGGGGCGAGTTCCTCGGGACGAAGAACTTCCCGGACGTGCTCATGGCAGTCGCCGAGTCGCTGGAGCTGGACCTGGGTCTGCCGGGCGAAAGCTTCCTCGCGGTGCTCCAGGCCGGCGCCCGCGAGCTGTACGACAATCGCAGGGGCACCGTCGGCAAGCGTTCCGTGGGCGACTATCCCAGCTTTGAGGCGTTCTGGAACGCGGCGCTCCAGCACGGCCTGTGGGAGGACGAGTCGGCCACGTACTCGGGCACGCCGCCCACGCCTCCCGCGCTCGCGGCCGTCGGCGGCGCGAGTCAGGCCGGGAACGCGTCGTCCTACGCCTTCCGTCTGGTGCCCTTCGCCTCGGCTTCGCTCCTGGACGGCAGCCTGTCCCACCTTCCGTGGCTGCAGGCGACGCCCGATCCCATCACGACGGCCACGTGGCAGACGTGGGTCGAGATGAGCTTCGAGGCGGCCGAAGAGCTTGGCATCAGAGAGGGAGACCGCGTCCGAGTGGTCTCCGAGAAGGGGTCCATCGAGGCGCTGGCGTACCCGACGCCCGCGTCCGGAAAAGACATCGTCTCCGTGCCGGTAGGTCAGGGGCACAGGTCCGGGGGACGCTATGCCGAGGGACGTGGCTCCAATGTGCTCTCGATCGTGTCTTCGCTCGCGGTCGGCGGGTCCGACGGACTCGCGTGGGCCGGGACCAGGGTCAAAATCGAGAAGCTGGGCGGCAACGAGAGCATTCCGAAGTTCGAGAACACCGCCCCTGACCTGGCGGTGGACGAGGACAACCGGATTATCGGCATAACTCCGACCGACACGTAGGAGACGGCACCGAAAACCGACCGTCATTCCGAGCGGTACTTCGGAAGAGGCATAGAAGATAGCGAGAGGGCGGGCCGCTGCAGGCCCGCCGGCACGACAGATAAGGGTCTTGGGCCCGGAGGCTGATTGATGGCAGACGAGAAGTGGGGAATGGTGGTCGACATTGACCGGTGTACCGGCTGCCAGGCGTGCGTCGTCGCGTGCCAGTCCGAGAACAACATACCCATCAACGAAGAGGCCCACTTCAAGCAGCGTCGTCCGATCCAGTGGATGAGGATAGAGCGCTACTGGGAGGGGGAGTTCCCGAACATCAAGGCGCGGTTCATCCCGGTCATGTGCCAGCACTGCGACAACGCGCCGTGCGAGCCGGTCTGCCCCGTCTTCGCGACCTACCACAACGCGGAGGGCCTGAACGTCCAGGTCTACAACCGCTGCATCGGCACCCGGTTCTGCGCCAACAACTGCCCGTACCACGCGCGCTTCTTCAACTTCTGGGAGCCGGCGTGGCCGGAGAGCCTGAAGAACCAGCTCAACCCGGACGTCACCGTTCGGAGCCGGGGCATCATGGAGAAGTGCACCTTCTGCGTGCAGCGCATCCGGCGTTCGAAGCAGGAAGAGAGGCGCGGCGAGACGCTCGAGGACGGCGACCGGGGTCTCAATCCGGCCTGCGTCAACGCCTGTCCGACCAACACGCTCACCTTCGGCGACATATCGGACGTGATGGAGGCGGCCCACGAGGGCACGCCCATGCCGGCGGAGCCAAAGAGCCGGGCGGGCCAGGCCATCGCCAAAGAGATGCAGGAGAACGGCCGGGGGTACAGCCTGTTCGAGGACCTGGGCACCCGGCCCAACGTGGTCTATCTGAAGAAGGTCGACAAGGAGGCCAATGGGTCCGCCGGTCATGCGTAACGACGCCGCGCACATAGAGCACGGCTTGGCGACGCCCGCAGGCATCACGAACGACCTGCTGGCGAAGCACGCCGCCTCGGGCCCGACCTTCCGGTGGGTCGCCGTGGTGTGCGCCGCGCTGCTCGCTCTGGGCGTCGTCGGCGTGGTGCTCCGGCTGTCCGGGGGCGTCAGCGACAAGACTGTGTGGGGCTACTACGCCGCCCTGTTCGCGTTCATCCTGTCGACGGCCCAGGCGGCGCCGATGGTCTCCATCGCTACCAGGATCGCCAAGGGCCACTGGCGCAGGCCGATATCGCGCATCTCGGAGATGTACACCGCCGTCGGGCTGCTCAACCTGCTGCTGTTCATACCGATGCTGTGGGTGCTGCCTAGCCTCGAAGACGGGCGCCGGACCCTGTGGTTCTTCGGCAACGCGGACATCCCCGGCTACGGGTACGTCCCGCATTTCTGGACGGCCCTGGCGCTGCTGTCCCTGGTCGTCTGCGGTGTCGTGATGCTATGGGTGTCGTGCCTGCCGGACCTGGCGGCGATACGCGACAGGTCGACCGGCCGCCGGCAGAGGATCGCCGCGCGTATGGCGCGGGGATGGCACGGCACGACGCGGCAGTGGGAGGTGCTCGACAAGCGTGTCGGCATCCTGGGCGCCTACTACTTCATGATGCTCATCTTCGTCCACTTCCTGATCGGCGTCGACTTCGCCCTGACGCTGATACCCGGCTGGATCGACGCGCTGTTCCCGGCGACGCACGCCTTCACCTCCCTGCAGGGCGGGGTCGCGACGGTGCTTCTGACGATGTTCGTGCTGCGCAAGAGCGGCTACGGCGACTACATAGAGCTCGACCAGTTCTGGGGCCTGGGCAAGCTGCTCATGGCCCTGTCCCTGCTCTGGTTCTGGTTCTGGTTCTCCAGCTTCAACATCCTCTGGTACGGTAGGAAGCCCAACGAGCAGGCGGTCCTGGACCTGCTCATGACAGGGCCCTACCTGTGGATGTTCGTCTCGACCTTTGTCCTCAACTTCCTGGCCCCGTTCTTCCTGATGATCTGGAACCCGATACGCAAGAGCATCTGGGGCCCGACGTTGGTCGCGGCCGGCGTGCTGGTCGGCACGCTGCTGGACAGGGTCCGCATCTACGTGGCGGCCTACTCGGTCCCGGACGAAGAGGCCGCGCACCACGTGCTGGGGCACGTCCCGGACGCCGTCACGCCGCAGGTGGCGGACATCCTGGTCTGGGCGGGCGGCCTCGGCGGCGCCGTACTGGTGCTGCTGATCGTGTCCCGGCTGGTGCCTGTCGTCAGCATGTGGGAGCAGGTCGAGCTGCTCCTGTACAAGGTCCACCGGAAGTTCCACAGGACGGAGGTCCTGGTTCTCGGCAAGCCGGACTAACGGCGAAAGACGACACTTAGCAGAAGCTAGCGCAAATGCAAGAACACGTACAGCTCACACAGAAACAGATCAACCGAGACCTGCTCAGGGGAGTCTTGACCTGGCCACGATGGTGGTTCGGGTCGCTCTCCTTCCTGGTACTCGTGTACATCACGGGCGTCGGCGCCTTCGGGTACATGATCAACCAGGGCGTGGGCGTGACCGGTCTCAACCGCCCCGTGTTCTGGGGCGTGTACATGGTCAACTTCGTCTTCTGGATTGGGATCAGCCACGCGGGGATCATGATCTCGGCGATCCTCCGGCTGACTCAGGCGGAGTGGCGGCGCCCGGTGACCCGCGCCGCCGAGGTGCTGACCGTCTTCTCGCTCATGGGCGCGACGATGGCCGCGGCGCTTGTCCACACCGGCCGCCCGTGGCGGTCGTACTGGGTATTCCCGTACGACTTCTCCCGCGGCATTTGGATCAACGTCCGGTCGCCGCTGATCTGGGACCCGAGCGCGGTCAACACGTATCTGATCGCCAGCTCGCTGTTCGTATTCGTGGCGCTGCTGCCCGACTTGGCCATCATCCGCGACAGGACGCACGGCCCCGTTCGCGCCTTCTACTCCGTTCTGAGCCTGGGCTGGCGGGGCACCCCGCGGCAATGGAAGCTGCAGGCCGTGGCGGGCATCCTGCTGTCGGCGCTCGTGCTGCCGGTGTTCGTGTCCGTGCACAGCATCGTCTCATGGGACTTCGCCGTGCAGATCGGGACCGAGGGCTGGCACTCCACGATCTTCGCGCCCTACTTCATCATCGGCGCGATCCACTCCGGCGTCGCGGCCGTTGTCACCGTGATGGTCGTCATGGTGTGGCTGTGGAAGTGGGATAGGTACCTGACGCCGGACCACTTCGACGCGATCGGAAGGCTCCTGATCGTGGTGGGGACGACCTGGTTCTTCTTCTTCTTCCTGGAGTGGGTGTTCGCGCTCTACACGCTGGAGCTTCCGGAGCTCGCGATGAGAGAGCTGCAGGTATTCGACTGGCCCATAAGCGGCCTGTTCACGCTGTTCATCATAACCGCCTTCCTCATCCCGGTACCCCTGTGGCTGTTCAAGCGGGTGAGGCGCAACCTGTTGCTGATGTTCATTACGACCATCTCGGTCAACATCGGCATGTGGCTCGAGCGCTTCCTGATAGTCATACCCGGCCTGATGCGGAAGTCGCCGATGATCTTCGAGTGGGGCACCTACAGGCCCAGCATCATCGAGATACTGATGGTCGCGGCGGTATTCGCCTGGGTCGGCATCGGCATGCTGATCTTCTCGAAGGTCTTCCCGCTGGTGCCGCTGTTCGACGTCAAAGAGGCGATGACGGGACGAGACGAGATCAAAGTAGGCAGGCGGACCGTACCCGCCTCCATTCGAGAGTGAGGTGCTGAAATGGCACTTTCTATGAGCGCAGCGGCGGAGACCAGGAGCGTGGTGGGGCTCTTTGCGGAGCCCGACCCCGCGGCCGACGCGATGGACGCGCTGAAAGAGGCGGGCTTCACGCAGGCCGAATACGAGGTGCTGACGGGTACGCCGTACCCGGAGGGCACCTTCGGCGAGGCCGAGCCGGTGCACAAGCTGTACCGGTTCCCGCTGCTCGGCGCCGCGTGCGGCTTCGTGATAGGCCTGCTGCTCACGGTCGGCACGCAGATCTCCTACCCGGTGGTGACGGGCGGAAAGCCCATCCTGTCGATACCGCCGATGGCCATCGTGATGTACGAGGGCACGATGCTCGGCGCCATCATCATGACCGTGTTCGGCGTCATCTTCGAGTCGCGGCTGCCGCGGCTGTTCATGGGCGCCTACGACGACCGGATCACCGAGGGCTACATCGGCATCGTGGTTACGACGCAGAAGGACAAGGTCTCCAACGCCGAAGACGTGTTGAAGGAAGCCGGCGCCCACGACGTCAAACGAGGCTGGAAAGACGAATGACAAGGCCCCGAGCCTCTCCGCGAACGGAGCTGACTCGGAACGAAGACGATATGAACGACGACCGGGAACATAGAAGACCGATGAGCGGACGCCTGTTGGGAATCGTCTTCGCGCTAGTCCTGCTCGTCGCGGCCGCGGGCTGCAGCGGCAACATACGCAGCGGCGACGTCAAGATCCACGGCATCGCGGAGTTCAGGCTGCCCGCGTTCCCCGAGGCCGGCCCCTTCATCGAGGTGTTCAACGAGATGCACTACCAGCCCTCCTACAAGTCGCAGGAGGGTCCTCGAATCCTGCCTCCCCCAAACTCGGTTTCGATCGCCGGCAGGGACGTCCAGTACACCTCGCTCGCGGCGCACGAAGGCCTGCAGATACCCCAGAGCGCGTTGGACAGCTACGACGCGGAAAAGACCGCGGAGCTATTCCGCATCAACTGCGTCGTGTGTCACGGCGACGCGATGGCCGGCGACGGCCCGCTCGGAACGATGATGCAGGAGAAGGGCCTCTCTCCCGTGCCCGCCGACCTGACCCTGGAGCTGACCCAGGCCTCGCCTCCCGGCGACCTGTTCGCCTTCATCTCGTGGGGTGGCAGGCAGGGCTCGGCGGCCAACTTCCGCGGCCGACAGTCAACGTCGCCGATGCCGCAGTTCAGGCTGCTGCTCACCGACGCCGAGCGCTGGGCGCTCGTCAATTACCTGCTCGACCGCTAGGGTCGGGCCGCCGAGCAGAGAATCCCCTCTTCCTCGATAAGTCGTCGATCACGCCCCGTCACCACGTTCAGTCCCCCGAACTCCTCGACGACCGGCAGCAGGTTGCGGAGCGCCGGCGGCCCGAGGTCCTCGAGATTGCGCCGCCGGTCGAGAGTGTCCGAGTGATACAGCATCTGCCCCAGCGCCCAGCCGAGCTCCTCGTCCGCGACGTAGTGACGGACGACCTGCTCGAACACGTCGGGCGAGAAGTATATGGCGGCCAGCCGCAGCGCGTTGAACATGCGGCTGGCCGCTGCCACACCGAACTGGAACGACTGCCGGAACTCCGTGGCGACGAATGCCCCGGGAACGGATGCGACCACGTAGCCCAGCCGCCAGGCCCGCAGGCTCAGCTCGACGTCTTCGGCGCCCCATGGGAACGAGAACCCCGTGTCGAACAGGCCGTCGAACACATTGGGGCCGAGGTGGTCCGTCCGAACGCCTGCACAGCCGCCGGGCACGATCATGACTCTTACGAGGTCCTGCCGGGCCACGCGATAGGCCATCCACTCCAGGTGCATCGCGTAGTTCTCGACCCGCATCCCGCGGCCGTAGCCAGCATTCGTGTCCTCGACTGTCTTCACGACCGCCGGCAGGTCGAAGGCGTCCGGGGAAATCTCCTCGAGCTCACCGGTCAGTTTCTCCTCCGAGGTCGTCTCCGGGAGCGCCACGAACGTCGGACCGACAACGGCAGCCGACCCCTCCAACAGGGGTGCGGCGACTCGCTCCAAGGCCCCGCGACCCGGAACGGAGTGCGCGTCGAGGAAGACCGACACCGGCGTCGTGGCGTGGGCCTGCCCGATGTTCTTGGCGCCGGCGACGCCGCACCGCTTACCCGCCGGGACCACCTCGACGGAAAGGCCCTCTTCCCGAAGCTGTCGCGCGCCCTCGGTCGCGACGTCCAGCGTCTCGTCCGCCGAGTGGTCGTCGACCACCAGGACCTCGGGCGTGTACCAGCCTTCGAGGGACTGCCCCACGGCCCGCATCGTGCGCGGGAGCTGCTCGCCCTCGTTATACGCGGGAATGATGACGGAGAAGCCGGCCATATGCCGCTCCTACGCCGGGACCCACCGCGTCTGCGTCCTCCCACGGTTGCTCGCGCGCCGCTGCTCGTACTCCGTCTCTACGCCGTTCCACCGCTGCCGCCCCGTATTCGACCAGGGACCCCACGTCTCCGGCGCCGGTGTCGGCGCGGGCCTCGGTGCAGGTGTGGGAGCCGGCGTCGGCTCGGGCCTCAGTGCGGGCGGCGGCGGGGCGGGTGTCGGTGCAGGTGTGGGAGCCGGCGTCGGCTCGGGCCTCAGTGCGGGCGGCGGCGTAGGCGCCGGCGTGGGTGCAGGTGTGGGAGCCGGCGTCGGCTCGGGCCTCAGTGCGGGCGGCGGCGGCGGGGCGGGTGTCGGTGCAGGTGTGGGAGCCGGCGTCGGCTCGGGCCTCAGTGCGGGCGGCGGCGTAGGCGCCGGCGTGGGTGCCTGAGTTGGCGCCTCGGTCGGCCTCTGGGTCGGCCGTTGCGTAGGTCGCTGCGTGGGACCCTGGGTTGGCGCCTGGGTCGGCCTCTGGGTCGGCCGTTGCGTAGGTCGCTGCGTGGGTCGCTGGGTTGGCGCCTCGATCGGCCTCTGGGTAGGTCGCTGCGTGGGACGCTGGGTTGGCGCCTCGGTCGGCCTCTGGGTAGGTCGCTGCGTAGGTCGCTGCGTGGGACGCTGGGTCGGCGCTTGGGTAGGCGCCGGTGTTGGCGCACTCGCCCTGACTGTGATCGTCACGGTGTCGGTGTCGGTCTGGCCGAAGGTGTCCGTCACCGTCAGGCGGAACTTCAGCTCCGTGTCGGTGGTGACCGACGGAGCGTCGAACGTAGGGCGCTTCGTGTCGCCCTCGAGCGTAATATCTGCGGGACTCTCGTCGGCATCGAGTACCTGATCCCACTGGTACGTCAGTGCGTCGCCCTCTGGGTCGCTGCTCGCCGAGCCATCCAAGGTGACCGTGCTGCCGGAGGCCGCAGGCGATGGTGAAGCGGACGCGAAGGCGACGGGCGGGCGCTTGCCGAACGTGATGCCAAGCGCACTCTCCGCCGCGGATGCAGGGAACGCCAAGCCGATACTTGCAACCGGCCGTTCCTCTGCATTTCTCCTGCCAGGGTTGTGACCGACGAAGATAGCGGCCATCTTGTACACGTCACCCACCCGTTTCAACAGCGGCGCACCTGAATCGCCCCCTTGGGGCCCGTATCCACCCATGCCCAGCTCCAGGATATTGGCGATACGGCGCCGGGTTTTCACGCCGCCGCCGGGGGTGACGTAAGGGATGGTGACGTGCGAGAGTATATCCTCCACCGTGACCGCACGGTCGCCATTTTGGCTGTGGAACGACAGCGTATCGCCCTTCTCGGCCTCGACCGTGCCAGACACGATCTTCTTCGGAGGTGAGCCATGCGCCAGAAACTCGGCCTGCACCGGATCGCCCTGGGCATCAGTGGCGAGGTCGCACATCGCCACGTCAGCGCTGTAGGCGGTGTCGGCGTCGCTCAACGCGGGTCCAGGGGTCATGTTGACTCCGATCAGGTTGGTGGTCTCCAGAATGGTGTCGGGCGGCGACGTCTCGGCGAGGATGGGCTGGTGCATCTCCGCACGCAGATCGGGGTTCGTCACGTCCCGCGCCATGACGTGCAGACAGGTCACGAGGACCTTCTGGCCGTTGCTATTGGTCGCCAGACCGGTCAGCGTCCCGTCCGGGATGGAACCGGAGGGCGGTACGACGCCCGTGATCTTTATCCCGCCCACGACTGGCCGGTTGCGTTGCTTGGATTCGGCATTTGCGACTACCTCCTGGTGTATTGGCAAGAACGTATCAATCAACGACTTCTGCAACGAATTCTGCATAATGTTCGTCCAACTCGAGTTGTAGCGGGACACCGTCGAGACATCTCGGTACCGGGATGGGAATCGTTTTGTTGTTGGTCAGTCTCGCAATGGTCAGGACGATGCCGGTGTTGTAGCGGATCCTGTTGTCCCACGGGTAACCTAGGACTCGGATTCTGAACTGCCACTGATAAGGGTAATCATCGAATATGTGTTCGTGTTTCTCCATCACGGCCCACGCACGATCGCGCGTGACCGGCTCGGTTGCGACTGGCTTGGGTGGGGTCTCGCCAATGGCGTAGAGCACGATCCTGCTGTCCTGGATCGGGTCGCAACTGCCCCACTGCATGATTCTCCACAGATACGGGGGCGACGGTTCTAGAGTCGGCGTTGGTGTCCTTGTATCAGTAGTCGGCTGTCTCGCCCTGCTTGAGATGGCTATGTCGACGTCGTTTCGTCCACTGCGGTTGACCGGGACCCAAGAGAGTACCGTGCCTACCTCGTCATCACCCGTGAGCGAGGGTTGGTACATCTTGACGCCGCTGGGAGAGCCGGCGTAGTCGTCAGTGGACGTTCCCTTCACGAAGCCATGCAGATTGCCCACCAGCACTCTTTGGTTGGTCTGACGGTATCGGGCCGCTCCTGTCAGCGTCCCACCACCAGTGTCGTCCTGGATGGTGCCGTCGCTCTTCAGTTTTCCGGCGCTGAACTCGATGCCGCCCATGAGCGGCCGGTGCCTTGCGGTCACCTAGCCCATGTTTTCTTGCCTCCCTGAAGGTGTGCCTTCTCCCATTCAATTCATCTGCATCATCATGTGCCGTGCCGCTTCGGAGAATATCGGCGTGCACGACTCCGGGACGCTGTATCCCCCGGGCGCGTCATACCCTATAAAGTCTTGGCTGATGATCCCGTGGGCCGACGCACCCCTCCACCGATGGCGCGTCGTTCCCCATACGCTACCTCGGCCCTCCTCCCTCTGAATGGATTGACCCCGGCACCGTATCCTCCCAGTGTCAGTCCAGCTTACGTCTGGCGCCGGCGACACTCTGCTAAAGGAAGGTGGATCGCACTCTTTGCACAGCCGCGGATCGACGATGCGGCCCCTCTCCATCGCCATAAACGCGCCGACAACGAGCACGCCGATCATCAACCCCACCCACAGCTTCATCCGGGCCTCCTACAGCCTCTGCGGGACCCATCCGACACTCCGATGCAGCCGCAAGGACGGCGCATACGGCCTCCCTGGAGTGGCTTCGTTCTCGGAGCGCCGCTTATCCCGTCGCCGACAAAAGTAGCACAACCGCCTGTGCTGTCACGCCCCCGGATTGCCTCAGCAGTTGGAGGACAAGGACTACTCCTCCCGCGAGTGGAGGGAGAACCGAGACCTACGCGTCCCACTCCAGGACTACCCCGAGCGCCTTGTCGGGCTCGCGGTAGAGCATGTGGTACGCCTCCGCGGTCTGCTGCCACGGCAGGCGGTGGGTGACCATCGGGCCGACGCGTATGCGCCCGTCCGCGAGCATGGCCGCGGCGTCCTCGACGGGCCGCGGTGGAGGCTCGTGCGCAGGCACGCCGGCGACGAGCCTCTTGTTCATCATGTCGTCCGAGTCGAGCGGCAGCACCCCGGAGCCCGCGACCCCGTCTCCGGCCTGGTACTTGGCGATCAGGTGAATCACTCCTCCGGGCCGGGTCATTCGCTGGGCCTGCCGGAACGACTCCACGCCCGCGGTGCCGCCGACGCACTCGACCACCACGTCCGCGCCGACGCCGCCCGTCAGGTCCATGACCGCCTCGACCGGGTCCGCCTTCGACACGTCGATCACCTCGTCGGCCCCGCACTCCGCGGCGACGCGGCACCTCATCTCCTGCGCGTCGACCGCGATGACGCGCGCGGGCTTCCGCTCGCGCACGGCCTGCGCGCACAGCAGACCGACCAGCCCCTGCCCCGTGACGACGACCGTGTCGCCCTCCTCCATCGGAGTGTGGCGCATCCACTGCACGGCGCTGATCGACAGCGGCAGAAACGTCGCCGTCTCATCGTCCAGCGCGGGAGGAAGCACGAAGGCGGAGGGCGCGACGCCCAAGGGCGAGCCGGTACCGTACTGCGCGTGCGGCGATCCGACCATCGCCCGGTCCCCCGGCTGGACGCCCGGGACAGCCGCGCCGACCTCTACCACCTCGCCGGCAGCCGAGTACCCCATCATCGATGGCGGGACCGCCTGCTCCAGCACGTATCGCCGGAACAGCTCCGAGCCCCTGCTGATCAGGCTGCGGCTCAGGCGCACGAGAACTTCCTCCGGGGACGGCGCGGGAACGTCGTCCTCGACCATACGAACGTTGCCGAACCCCTCTAGCTTGACCAGTCTGTACATCTTCGCCATCGCCATCCGCCTTTCCCGGCGCAACCGCCGGCCGCGTGAATATGGTCGATCCTAACCCAAGTCCGCCACGTCCGCCATGCGCGGGTGGCACCGCGGCAACATCAGCCTTCCATGCTGGTATAGTAACTGTGGGACCGGCAGACGGCCGGATGACCTCCGCCCAACCGTCGAGCCGCCCGAGAAACCTCTGAGTCCGCAGGAGGCTCCGAGTTGAAGCTCTACAAACTCCCTTTCGTCATGCACGAACCCGGCTATGACACCGAGGACAAGTTCATGGCTGAAATACCCATCCTGCCCGGCTGCCGGGCTTGGGGCGACACCTACGACGACGCTCTGGAGAACCTACAGGGCGTCGCAGCGGCCATGGTGGAGTCGTACCGGGAGGGGGGGATGAGTTGCCCGCCGAAGTGCTGGTAGTAGCGTGAACTATCGCGAGCTCACGCGCAAATTGCGTAGGCTCGGATGTACTTTTGATCGGCAAGGCAGAGGCGACCACGAAATCTGGATAACACCTCCAGTCGTTCAAGAACGACGATACCTGACTGGCGAGGCCGCGACCTCAGGATCGGCACGATCAGGACAATCGTCCGCGACTTGGACATACCCTGGGACGAGTTCAACGCGCCTGGAGGCGCGCTCTCAGGGCCGCTCCGGGGAGCCCGCGCAGGCAGCCACCGCGCCCGCAGTTTTTGTTGACAACGATATATCCCGCAAGTACCATCGTGCCCGGCCCAAGACCGGCGCCGGCGCCGAGCGAAGAGAGGGGCATTCTCCGCCCACGTCGCTTGGCTCTCCAGGACCGGACGCATTACCTTGAGAGGTGACACATGCCAAAGATAAAGCACATAGGGATTACGACCAAAGACCCGGCCGCGACCGGGGCTTTCCTCAAGGAAGCCTTCGGCCTGGTCGAGGTCTCCGGCGATCCGAACAACGAGTCTATGGTGCTCAGCGACGGCTACATCAACGTGACGCTGCTGGGGTTCCAGTACGACCGCTACGGCGGCGGCTCCCCTGGGCTGCACCACTTCGGCGTCGAGGTCGAGGACCTCGACCAGTCGGAGGAGAAGATCGTGGAGCTTGGCGGCGCGGAGCTGACCTTCTGGAACGAGACCTACGGCAACCAGGAGGGCACGCCCGACAACTGGGTCGGCGAGAAGAAGTTCATGAGCCCGGAAGGCTTGGCGTTGGACGTCAACCCCAGCGGCTGGCAGATGAGGCCGGGCGGGCCCCGCGGCGAGTAGCCCCATTCGCAGCGACCGCAGAGGAGCCGAGATGAGCGAACGGACCTATCGTGCCGGTATCGTCGGGCTGGGGATCGTCGCCGTAGGCAGGAGCCACATGGGCAAGCCCCCGCCGCCGTTCGGCCGGGAGATCATGAACCGCCACGTCCACACCCTCAGCCGACTGCCCAATGTCGACCTTGTCGCCGTCTGCGACATAATGCCACAGGCCCTCGAGCGCTACAAGGGACTGTGGGGCGATGACCTCCCGGACGTGAGGACCTACACCGATCTCGGTGAGATGCTGGCGAAAGAGGACCTGGACATCGTCGGCGTCACCACCGGCGACCACACCCACGCGGCCGCGACCGTGGAGGCAGCACAGGCCAAGGTGAAGGGCATACTCGTCGAGAAGCCGCTGGCCACCAGCCTGGAGGACGCTGACGCGATGATCGAGGCGTGCGAGGCCAACGGCGTCATTCTCAACGTCGAACACACCAGGCGGTTCAGGCCGCTCGCCCACGCCGTGCGGCAGACGATCCGCGACGGCGCCATCGGCGAGCCAGGCGCGGCCGTGCTGAACAACTTCGGGCATTCGGCGACGCTGTTCCGCAACGGCACCCACTTCATCGACGTGCTGTGCTTCGTCGTCGACTCCGACCCCGTCAAGGTGTCCGCCATCCTCGACGAAGGGTTCGACCGCTGGGACGTCTACCGGGGCGACGGCGGACGCACCCGGGGCAACGAGCCGGGCGCGATGGCAACCATCATATTCAGCAGCGGGCTCAGGGCGTCGTACGCGAGCACGGTGCACCGCTCGTTCCAAATGGTCAAGATGCTGGTGACCGGCAGCGAAGGCTACCTCGAGTTCGACCTGAACGGCGATTCGTTCGAGGTGACCTCCGACGGCCTCGGCTCAGAGTTCGGTTCCGGCGTCAAGACCGTGGTTCCCAAGAGCTACCAGACCATCGGCATCCCGGCCGGGTACCTGGAGCTGATCGACATGATAGAGAACGGCGGGACCAGCATCTCCCCGGCGCGCGAGGCCCGCAAGACGGTCCAGATCATGACGGGCTTTCTACAGTCGCACCAGCAGGGATCGCGGCTGATCGACGTGCCCGCGTAGAGGCCAAGGAGCGCTCGATGGCGGACAAGACTTACAGGGTAGGCATAGTGGGGCTGTCCGGGATAACCACCGGAACGCCCGGAAAGGCTCCCCGCCCCCTGCGGAACGAGATCACCAACAGCCACGTGTACTGCCTGTCGCTGACGAAGAACGTGGAGATCGTCGGCGTCTGCGACATCGTGCCCGAGCTCCTGGACGGGTTCGAGGACACGTGGGGCGAGCGCTGGCCGAACGCCACGCCCTATACGAGCCATCGCGAGATGCTCGAAAAGGAGGGCGTGGACATCCTCACGGTGGCGACGGGTGACAACAAGCACGCCGACATCGCGGTAGACGGCGTAGACGCCGGGATCGAGGGGCTGTTCGTGGAGAAGCCGCTCGCCACGACCCTGGAGGACGCGGACCGCATCCTCGACGCGTGCGAGCGCCGCGGCGTCCCGATATCGGTCGGCCACACGCGGCGTTGGATGACGACGTACCACGCCATCCGTCGGACAGTACGATCAGGCGCCATAGGCCCACTGCACAACATCATCACCGTGCTCGGCGGCGCGCGCGCCATGCTCTTCCGCAACGGCACGCACTCGATCGACGGGATATGCTTCTTCGCCGAGTCCGACCCGGTACAGGTGTTCGCGCGGCTCGAGGAGGGGTTCGAGGACTGGGACGAGTACAAGGGCGACGGCGGGAAGCTCCCACGAAACGACCCGGGAGCCAGCGGCTTCATCATGTTCCGGAACGGCGTCCGGGCCTACTTCTCCGCGAACAAGAACACCATAACGCACTCGACACACGAGCTGGCCGGCCCCAAGGGGAAGATCCTGTACGACATCGGCGCCGGGCTCGCCGACCTTCTGCGGCCCGACGACGCCGGGGGATTCAAGCGCCACCGGCTGCATATGCCGGAGTTCGAGACGGTCAGCTACATGGCCGCCTACGAGGAGCTGATCGGCCTCATAGAGAACGGCGGTGAAGGCGTTTCGACCGGCAGGGACGCGCGTAAGACGGTGCAGATATTGACCGGCTTCCTGAAGTCGCAGCAGGCCGGCGGCGCGCTCGTAGACGTCTCCGAATAGACGCCGCCGCGTCCAGGTCCCCTCGCCTACCCGACTGCGCGTCGGGCTATCTGCGTCGCCAGGCCATGACGGCGGCCGGGAGCAGCGCGAGCAGGGACAGGCCCGCCGCGATCAGGAAGAACTCGTTGAACAGCGTCGTGCCGGCGTCGATCAGGGCGACGCCGTACCCGTCGAGCCGCGCTTCGAACTCCGCCACCGTCTCCCCACCGAGCTGAAAGGGCCACTCCGACCGCGGGGCCAGCACGTCGAATCTGGCCGACCCCCAGGCTGTCACGGCGGCAAGCCCGAACGTCATTCCGATGATGCGCGAGGCCGATACGGCGCCGGCGGCGACGCCGCGGAGGTCCTCGGTCACCGAGTCGGTCGCGGCAAGGGAGATCGGCGCGATCAGCAGCCCGAAGCCCGCGCCCGCGATCGCCAGGTGTATGGTCAGCGCCGGGTCTTTGATTGACGTGTCCCACCCGGACATCAGCCAGAACCCTACGGCGGCCAGGCACAGGCCCAGCACGGCCGGAACGCGATAGTCGACCCGCTGGCACGCGAGACCTCCGACGACGGCGCCGACGGGGATCGCGGCCGTCATCCGCATCAGCCACAATCCGCCCTCCAGCGGGCTGAGGCCCATGACGGTGTTGGCCATCAACGGCACGGTCACCATCCCGATGATCAGCGCCGCGCCGACCAGGACGTGCAGGCCGTTCGCGCCGCTGAAGGCGGCGCTCCTGAACATCGAACCGGGCAGCAGCGGGTCCTCGATGGAGCGCTGTCGCAGCACGAGAACGACCAGCGCGGCCGCGGCCACGGCAAAGTAGACGAACATGGCCGCGTCGCGGGAGTCGATCCGGGAGAGCCCCATCGTCAGCGCCGCGAGGCTGACCGCGATCAACCCGCCTCCGACGTAGTCGACGGCCGCACGAAACCTTGGGCTCGGCGCCAGCATCAGCGCGATGCCCGCGAGCACAGCCACGCCGAGAGGCAGGTTGATCCAGAACACCCATCGCCAGTCGAGGAGCTGCAGGATGATCCCGCCCCACAGAGGCCCGATCACGCCGCCCGCCTCGGCGGAGGCCCCTATCAGCCCCAGGGCGAGGCCCCGCCGGCCGGGTGGGAACAGGTCGCCGGCGATGGCGATCGATATCGGCAGCAGGGCGCCCGCGCCCACGGCCTGGAATACGCGCGCCACGACGAGGCTTTCCAGGTCGGGGGTCAGGGCGACAGCCACCGAGCCCAGCATGAACAGCGCCATCGAGATTGTGAACAGTCGCCGATGGCCCCAAACATCGGACAGGCGGCCTATCAGCGGCATCGCGACCAGGTAGCCCAGCAGGTAGCCGGTGATCGTCCACGACGCCCGGTCCAGCTCACTGGGGCGTATCTCCATCTCCCGGATGATCTCCGGCAGCACGGTGACCACCACGGTCTGGTCGTCCGCGGCGACGAAGACCCCGGCGCATACGGGGATCAGCGCGACGTATGGAGAGATGCGCTTCGAGACCTGCAACGCCGGCAAGCGCTCGGCTAGAGGGGCGGCTCTATGAAGGCCGGCTCGTCAAAGGCCGACAGCTCGATCACCCGGACGGCGCCCTCGACGTCGCTCTCCAGAATGCGGCCCATGAGCCTGGCCTCGGTCAAGTAGCTCCCGTCCCGCTCGACGGTAAGTACGAGATCGACGACCGCGTCGGGCAATATCGCCGATCCTACCAGCGGAGACAGGGCGGGAGCCGGGAGCGTACCGCTGATACGGTACAAGGTCGAAGGCGCGGCCTCGACCGTCAGGACCGGGTCGCGCAGCTGGGAAATCATGGCGGCGATGCCCTCAGTCGGGCTGAAGAACCCCAACGGCGTGAGACTGACTGGGCCCTCCTCCCACTGCCCGGTCAGCGGGTTGGTCATGTAGCTGGCGTCGCCGATCGAGATCAAGCTCGAGTCCAAGGCGAAGCCGCCAACGTTGCCGACGAACGTCACCGATATCCGGTCAGGCCGGACGACGGTGCCCTCCACCCTGTCGAGCACCAGACCGGACGCGATCTCCAGAGAGCCGACTTCGTGGCGCAGGCGGAAGTGGAACGTGCTCAGCCTCCCCATGACGGCGCTAGTCTGCTCCAGTACCGCGGCAACGTCGATCACGGGCGTAGGCGTTGGGACGGGGGTGGGGGCGGCCTGCACCTCCGAGCCGGTGCAGGCGGCACAGGCCAGCAACAGTGCGGCTATTGCGGCGACGTAAGTGTAGGTGCGGAGATGCATCGGCTCTTGCGCGGCGCCGGAACGCGCCCGAGAACGGTTTCGGCGATAGTACCACAAGTCCGGTACCGCCACGGACAGCGGCCACCGCCGGAGTAGCATGGTATCCTCGTGCGCGCCGTAGCGGACAACGTCTCGGCCTGAGAATTCCCATGCCGCGCAGGCGACGGTAGCGCGTCCATGGCAGGGAGAGGAAGAGCATGCCCGAATCCATTGGCCTCATACTGGGATTCGATCCGGGCGGCGCCAACCGCTTCGGCTGGAGCGTATGCAGCGCCGGGGCCGACCATCTGCAACAGCCCCTCAAGACGGGTTTGGCAGATGATGCCTGGGACGCACTAATACGGGTAAAGAAGGCATTTAGGGACTTCGACCTCCCCGAGAATCCACAGGTCCTCGCCGCGGGAATCGATGCTCCACTATTTTGGGGCAGGAGAAGAAACAGAAGGGTTGACGACGTTCTGCGACAGGCGTTGAAGAAGAACAAGTTCCCAACGCCGGGCGGTACGGTTCAGCAAGTCAACAGCTTGCGAGGCGCGTGCCTGGTACAGGGAGTGCTGTTGGCCAAGTATCTCCGAGAATGGGACCCGCAACTTCCATTTACCGAGGCTCACCCTAAGGCGCTGCAGCACTTGCTGCTTCACTCGGGACAACCCGAAATGACAACATTAGCGCGCCTGACCGAGGGACTGGAGGACCGTGAACATCAACGGGACGCCACGCTCTCGGCGATTGCGGCATGGGCAATGTACAAGGAATTGCGCGGATGGGAAAACCTCTACGACCGAGAATGCTGCCCTGTTCAGCCGTTCGACACCCCAGTAGCCTACTGGATGCCAATTCCAAAGGAGAAAGGGCGCTAGAGCGTGATGTTGTCGATGAGGCGCGTTTCGCCGACATAGACGGCCAGCGACGTGAGGGCGCCCGGCGTTACACGCACCAGCTCTTCGAGCGTGTCGGGGTCCGCCACGCTGACGTAGTCGACGCGCGCCAACGGCTCGGCGTCGATGAGCGACCCGACCTCGCGTCTGATCGAGCCGGCGTCGGCCACGCCGTCGCCGTACATCGACCGGGCAAGCTCCAGGGCGCGGTAGATGACCGTTGCCGCCCGGCGCTCCGACGGAGACAGGTACTCGTTGCGGCTGCTCAGGGCAAGTCCGTCCGGCTCCCGGACGGTGGGCACCACGACGATTTCGGCACCGAGGTCGAGGTCGGCGTTGAGGCGTTTCACCACCACGCACTGTTGGGCGTCCTTCTGTCCGAAGTAGGCCCGGTCGGGCCGTACGACGGCGAGCAGCTTGCAGACGACGGTGGCGACGCCGCGGAAGTGGCCGGGGCGGTGCTCCCCCTCGCGCCGGTCGGCGACGCTGCCAACGTCGACGTACGTGTCGAAGCCGTCCGGGTACACCTCGTCAAACGATGGCGTGAAGACGACGTCGGTGCCGGCCCGATCCAGCTTACTCAGGTCGGCCTCCATGTCCCGGGGATAGTCCGAGAAGTCCTCCCGCGGGCCAAACTGGGTGGGGTTGACGAAGATGCTCGCGCAGACGGTCCTGTTGTCGAGGCGGGCCCGGTCTACGAGCGCCACGTGGCCATCGTGTAGGGCGCCCATGGTCGGCACGAGCCCCAGCGGCCTGGCGGCCCGGGCGAGCTCTTCACGAAGCTCGGCGACGGTCTCGATCGTCTTCATCCGGTCGACGGGCGCCTGGATAGATCGTCCTGTCGATCGGCGCGGCGGACCGACCGTTCCGGAACCCAGCCTGAGCTCACGGCGATGGGGCCTCCGCGAGAACCGTCTCGAGCTTCTCCAGCGCCTCCGGCTTCATACGATGGCTCTCCTCGTCGGCCGGATAGCTCGCCGACCTGACGTCGGCCGCGTACGCGGAGACGGCGTTCCTGATGGTCTCTCCGAGGTCGGCGTATCGCCGAGCGTGCTTGGGCACGAAGTCCTCTATCAGTCCGAGCATGTCGTGGAACACCTGCACCTGGCCGTCGCAGTACACGCCCGAAGCGATGCCGATCGTTGGTATGGACAGACGCTCGGTTATCAGCGCCGCCAGCTGCGCCGGGACCATCTCCAGGACGACCGAGTAGCATCCTGCGGACTCCAGGGCTGCCGTGTCGTCGATCAGCGCGGCGGCCGCCTTCGGGAACCGGCCCTGCACCCTGTAGCCCCCGAGCTGGTTATAGGACTGCGGCGTAAAGCCGACGTGCCCCATGACCGGGATGCCCGCGGCGACGAGATTGCGAACGGTCGGGGCGACGGCCGCGCCGCCCTCGAGCTTCACGGACTGCGCGCCGCCCTCCTGAAGCATCCGGCCAGCGTTGCGCACCGCGTCCCCGGCATCCGCCTGGTAGCTCATGAACGGCATGTCGGCGACCACGTGCGCCGTCTTGGTCGCGCGGACGACTGCCTTCACATGGTGGACCATGTCATCCATGGTCACGGGCAGCGTCGTCTCGTATCCCAGGAGCCACTGTCCGAGGCTGTCCCCGACCAGGATGACGGGTACGCCCGCGGCCTCCACCAGCCGGGCGGACGTGTAGTCGTAGGCGGTCAGCATTGGGATGCGCTCGCCTCGACGCTTCATGAGTCGCATGTCTCTAATGGTCACGCGCATCGATGGTACCTCCTCGCCCTGAGTGAGGGCCCGCGCTCCGTGGGTTCAAACGGTCCCATGTCCCCTGTACTGCTCGATCAATCTCCTCATCTCGTCGGCGCGCTCAGCGGTCACAGTGCCCTTCTCGATTGCGAGCGGTATAGCCGCCATGGCCATCTCGCAGTAGACCGGGAGCACGTGAGGCGCCCGAGCCGTGAGTGTCTCCAGGTGCATGCGGACGGTGCCCAGGTCCCCTCTCGTGTAGGGGCCGGCAACGCCGCCCGGCACGCCGAGCGTCTCCAGGTTGTTGGCTACGCCGCGCATCATGGGCGTGAGCGCCCGGACGCCTTCAGCGCGATCGAAGCCGAAGCTCTCCCAGAGCTGCGCCACGGTCGCCGCCAGCGACGACAGCAATCCTCCCATCATCACGCCGGACAGATGGTACAGCGGCTTGTCTTCCGCCCGGACGAAGACGGGGCGGCCGCCGATGGCGAGCGCCATCTCTTCCAGGTATGCCGCCATGTCCGCGTCCCCGGCGATTCCGAAGGTCGTGCCCGGGATGCCCTCGACGCCCGTCTCGGGCGACGAGAAGAGCTGCATCGGGTGAAACGCGCCCGGCGACGCGCCGGCCCTCGCCGCCGCGTCCAACGCCTCCAGCGTCAGCACGCCCGAGGTGTGGACGACCGCCTGGCCCGCCCGCCACGAGACCGACTCCACCGTCGACTGTATCGAGTCGTCCGGCGTCGTCACGAATACGACGTCGCAGGCCGCCGCGGCATCGTCGAGCGATTCGAACGCGACGCAGCCGTCTACGCGGCCGGCCAGGTCCTCGGCCGACGAGAAGCTGCGGCTGGCGGCGGCGACCACCCGATACCCCCGACGCGTCAGCGCGATCGCGAACGACTTCGCCACCGTGCCCGCGCCGATGAAGCCTATGCTGGACTCCCGGTCGAATTTAGCCACTCGCCGCTCCCGTTGTGCTCGAGTCTGCTGCGCGCTTCAGCTCGGACGCCGTGGGCACCCCGGCAAGGCCGGTCGCCTTCCGGACGCCGTTGACGATGGCCCGGGCGACGCAGGCGACGGCCGCGGCGCCCAGCCGGTCCACGTCGACGCCGCGGTCCGACGTTCCGGTGGCGAGCGCGAACATCGTGTCGCCGTCGTGGGTCGTGTGGGCTGGCCGGACCGCCAGGGCCATGCCGTCGTGGGCCACCGTCGCCAGCTTGCCGGCCTGCTCGCGGTCGAGGCGGGCATTCGTGGCGACGACGCCGATGGTCGTGTTGGCGGCGAACTTCAGGGGAGGCGGCTCCCCGGTCGAGGTCACCATGGCGTCGAGCACGTCGACCATCCCGCCGTCGTCGTCGGACCTGGCGCCTGCGACGAGCTCTCCCGTATCCGGGTCGTGGATGCCGCCGACCGCGTTGACGGCGACGATGGCGCCGACCAGGACGCCGCGGCCCAGGTCGATTCCCGCGGTGCCGACGCCGCCCTTGACTCCCCTGCCGACACCCAGCGCCTTGGCCACGGTGGCGCCAGTCCCCGCACCGACGGAGCCCTGCGGTACGTCGCCCGACACGGCGGCCTCACAGGCACGGTACCCCTCTTCCGGCCCAGGACGAACGGAGGCGTCTCCGACGCCCAGGTCGAATAGCACCGCCGCGGACACGATTGGCATCGTAGCCGGGCCGGCCTGGTACCCGCGGCCGCGCTCCTCCAGGTAGCTGACCACTCCCGACGCGGCCGACAGCCCGAAAGCGCTGCCGCCGGTGAGCAGCACGGCGTGGATCTCCGACACAAGGCTGCCCGGACGAAGCAGATCGGTCTCGCGGGTGCCCGGCGCCGAGCCCCGGACATCCACGCCGCCCATCGCGCCTGACTCGCACAGGACGACCGTGCAGCCGGTGGCCGCGCTGAGGTCGGTGTAGTGGCCCACGTGAATACCCGGCACATGACCGATCCCGAGGTCACTCATAGAGGAACCAGTGCGCCGGGGCAGGCCGACCGGAGACGCCTGGGGGCTCTCCGGCCTCGCGGCAAAGGCCGAACCTCGGCTTCGCGCCGGGGGCGTTTCGAAGCTGGGTCATTGGGATGCTCACCGTTCCCTCAGGATTGGCTGCGGATGGAATGATAGCAGCGGCGCCGTTCCCTCTTCAAGCCGCGCCGAGACCGCGCAACTGTTCAGACTTGAGGGGCCCGACCTCTACCCCGATGACCACTGCTCCGTCATGCCCGCGAACGGAGACCTTTGCGTAACTCCCCCTGTGGGAGACAGCGTCGCGGAGATGGCTAGCATTTCTAGCGGGGAACCCCCAAACTTGGATTCCCGCCTGCGCGGGAAGGACGGTTGTGCAGCGAGAATGACGGTTGTGCAAAGGTCTCCGAACGCGGGTATCCAGGGGTCTGGGTGGGCTCTCGTCCCATCCACTCTGAACGGCCATGTGTGTGCACAGGCGTTTGACACCGCGATACCCCTTCCATATAGTGCGACCGGTCGAGAAGGCACGCTGGTCCAAGCAGCCTTCCGAGGAGATTTGGCATGGCGAACCAGGACGCCCTCAAGGTAGCGATCGTGGGACTTCGGCACGGGCACATGGGGTCCATAGGCCCCGCCAAGCCGGGGCTCATCCACATGTACCGGTACCTGGACGAGTTTGAGGTCGTCGCCTACTGCGAGGAGACCGACACGAGCTTGCTCGATCCGGCGAAGGAGTACGATCCGGGGGCGGGCGTCTACACAAGCCTGGACGACATGATCGCCAACGAGGACTTCGATGTGGCGTGCGTGGCGATGCCGGCCAACGAGATCCCGCAGACCGGCATCAAGCTGGCCGAGGCGGGCAAGCACTTCTTCATGGAGAAACAGTTCGCCCGAACGTCCGCCGACCTGGCCGAGATGGTCCGCGCGGTGCACAAGAACGACGTCAAGGTGCTGGTCGGATATCCGCACCGCTACCATCCCGTGGCGCAGGACATCAAGCGGCTCGTCGACGAGGGCGTGCTGGGCAGGCCGCTGGACATCGAGATCCGCCTGATCACCGGCCAGGTGCGTCCCGAGAACCGCGATCCGACGGGCTTCATGTACAGGGACGCGACCGAGGGCGGCGGCATCCTTCATATGCTCGGCGGCCACTACCTGGAGGTGATGCGCTTCCTGATGGGCTGCGAGGTCAAGGCCGTCCAGGCGATGACCGGCCGGCCGGTCGGCATCATCGAGCCGCCGCTGGAGGACGTCGCCGTCGCCGCGTTCGAGTTCGAGAACGGCGCCTACGGCAGTATCCACGCCGGCTACCTCCAGCGCGTGCGCTCCGCGTACGACACGTCGCTCGTCTTCCGCGGTCTGGACGGCGAAGCCGACTGGACGCCGATCGGCGATCCGCATCTCAAGGTCAAGAGCGGCGTGCCGGAGTGGGCCGGCGCCCCCTCGAAAACGTTCCAGTACGAGATCGCCGACGTGGGAGTGCCCATGTACGGCAGCACCGAGTGGTCGCTGGACATCCTGCGGGACTTCAGCGCGTGCATCCGCGAGGGGCGCCAGCCGGAAGTCAACGCGGACGTGGGCCTCTACGTCCTGCAGGTCATCGACGCCGTGTACGAGTCGGCCCGCACAGGCCAGCGTGTAGACGTGCAGTACGGGGCGTAGCGGGCGGCGCGACGTAACGGTGCCGTGGCCGGCAGACAGCCCCGACGTTCGACTCTATTGGGCTGCTACCGCTTGGCGCCGGCGTGGCGTGGCCCCTCGCCGGCATCCTCGCTGCCGATGTCGTCAAAGTACAGCGTCTCCACGTCAACGACCTCACCGGAAGAATCGGGTAGGGAATGCGGTGTATTCTGGCGCACCGAACCTACGCCTGCCAAGAGGCTCACCACAACCGCGCCTGCTGTTGCCACTAAGCTAAGCAAGTTGCCTGGGTCACCCGCACTACTGGCCATTTCAAAGACACTGACCGATCGACCATGGAGGAACAGCACAACGAGCGCCATTGAGATGAGAACTAAATCGCGGAACTGTGTCGACCAACCGACCGGCTCTCGGTACAACAGCCCGAAGCATTGGCAATTCACGTCCACACCGCGAGCCATCACTATCCCCACAACAACCATGAAGCTGAGCAGCATCACCACGACTGCGACCGCTGCCCAAGGCACTAGAACACCTGTCAGCAACAGCCCAGCCGCGAGCAACTCGACGATAGGAAGGAGTCGGGCAACAGCGGGGGTGATCGCTGCCGGCAGGATTCGATACTCTCTCAGGTTCCCCTCAAAGCGTACGGGTGACGACAGCTTCGTCACAGCCTCATCAGGAATACGGCGCCGACCACGAGGCGCATCAAGAGGACGAAGCCGGTCACCGAAAGTACTCCGCTTTAATACGGTCTGAGCGACTCGGCGATCCGCACCAACTCGCTCGCGGACCAACTCGAACCGGGCTCGCCCGATATGATGATTAACTCGCCTTGTTCCATGAACAAGAGATAGATGACGATATCCACGTCCCAATGCGTGGGCCTTATCACCTCCCCACTGCTGTTGAACCCCGTAACCCAGGCGCCCCGCACAATGTAGGCGCGATCCGCCCCAGCGACCGCGATCCGTTCAGACTGGCCCGACTTGACCTCCACGCCGCCTGGTTTGATCGTACCACCCTGATCGATCGACAGCGTGCGCTGGCCGTCCTCTGTCGTATAGCTGAGGAACACTTTGCCGCCCTGCGACGATACTGATGACAAGGCGACGCCGTCCGGAAGGTAGCCAGGTACCAGTAGGCTCGGCCTTATCTCCTTCGCTGCGGCAAGTCCGTCCAGATCTGGTGCCGGCTCCCCATCCAGTGGCATGGATCCGCCGAACGAAGGGGTTCTCACGGCGTCGATTTGCAGTGGCGAGTTAGTAGTCATCTCGGTTTCTCCCTTTCCGCTGAGCGTGGACGTAGTTGGCTGGTCGATAGCCGGACGCTGATGGGCCGTACGAAGGTCGGATCCCGTTGACAGCGACATTGACGGGTAGCTGAGCGTGAGCTCGTCCGGCTGCGCTCGTCCACCATTTGCGTCGTTGGTGCATCCGATGACGAGAGCCGCGAACACGGCAAGCGCAGAAGTGGTAGGCCCGCCCGTTGTTCGCCAAACCCTCATTTGTACGGCGTCAAACGCAGTCAGGACAGTGTCGATAGTTGCAACGCCAAGTGTAGGCCCAACCACAGAACCCTCTACACGGTTCACAGTTAAGTACCGGGGGGTCTACGTACTCCATCCGCCACTTGATCTGTTGATCAATTGAACAATACATGCTACAGATTTTGGTACATGTGACCCTGATACGTATGGGGCAGGTGCACGAATCGCAAGTGTACGCCTCTGCAACGCGTGTGGGTAATAGCTGCAAGGTGGGAAAAACTGGGAGATGAAGAGCCCGGTTGTTGTGATGACGCCACCGGCCATGAACCGACGGCGTGACAGGCCTGCGTCACGCAGTCTGCCACCTTGGATCACCCGGTGTCCGCAGGCCCAGATACGTTTCAGTGTGTCCACGAGCGTCTCTCCCAAGGTTATGGCCGACCATGCCTGGGCGTCCCGGGTGAGATGTCAACAGCCACGCCGCCTGCTGGCCTCTTCCTACGGCGCGGCTGAACGGTGATTCCTCCGCAATATGACCATACCATGCATTGATCGAGTCGTCAAGCACTGGGAGCCGATGTAATTCGTCAGACTTGATGAGGCGCACTGCTCAGCCGGCGCTTTGATACATCACACCACCCCACGCCCGGGCGGCACTCAGGCAGCCGGGCCTCCCGAGCCCCGCAACGCCGACCCCATAACGCATCGACTCTGAAGACGTTCGAGAACTATATACGCCCGGCCCGTGCGCTGCCCTGTGCTATAATTCCGGTTCTGGCACCATCGCGGCCGGAGCGTTTGCGAGGCCTCGGCTGGGTGCCCGGTAACGCCGGGAGGCACAGCGGAGCCAATGCCCCTCTTCGAAGACCTCAAAGTTTTCTCGGGCACCGCCCATCCCAAGCTCGCGCAAGACATCTGCTCCTACCTCGGCATCTCGCTCGGGAGTTGCGACGTCTTCAAGTTCAGCAACGACGAGACCTTCGTCAAGATCCTGGAGAACGTCCGCGAAAAGGACGTCTTCCTAGTCCAGCCGATCTCGGTGCCGGTCAACGACCACCTGATGGAGCTGTGGATCATGATCGACGCAGCCCGCCGCGCCTCGGCGGGCCGCATCACCGTCGTGGTCCCCTATTACGCCTACGGCAGGACCGACAAGAAGGACCAGCCCCGCGTCGCAATCACGGCGCGCCTGGTCGCCGACTTCATCACCGTAGCGGGCGCGGACCGCGTGCTGACGATGAACCTCCACGCGGGCCAGATCCAGGGGTTCTTCAACATCCCGCTGGACGAGCTCACGGCCGTCGGGTTGCTGTCGAAGCGTTATCTGAGCGGTGACTTCGAGGATCTGGTGGTCGTGGCCGCGGACGTGGGAGGGGCCAAGAAGGCCCACGACATGGCCGACCGGCTCGCCGCGCCCATAGCCATCATCGAGAAGGAGCGGCTGGGAAACAGAGACCAGGCCATCGCCGTAAACGTAATCGGCAACGTAGACGGCAGAAAGGCGCTGATCGTCGAAGACGAGATAAACACCGGCGGGACTATGGTATCCGCCGTGGAGCTCCTGAAGGAGCAGGGCGCGACCGAGGTCTACTGCTGCGCCGTCCATCCGATCCTGTCCGGGACGGCCGCGGAGAGGCTTGCGAACAGCTCCCTGAAGGAGCTCCTCGTCACCGACACGCTGCCCGTGGCCGAGGAGAAACGGTTCTCCCGACTGCAGATCGTGTCCGTTGCGGGAATGCTCGGCGAGGCGATACACCGCATCCACAGCGGCCTCTCCGTCGGGGCCATGTTCGAACAGCCGTAGCGAGTGCGCGAATGCTGAAGACCGTTGCAAAGCTCATAGGCGGGTCGACGGAGAAGACCGTCAAGCAGCTCCGGTCGGTCGCAGACGAGATAAACGACCTGGAGCCGGAGTTCGAGGCGCTCTCCGACGACCGTCTGCGGGCCAAGACGGACGAGTTCAGGGCCGCCCTGGAGTCTGGGGAAGGCCTCGACGACATTCTGCCGGAGGCGTTCGCCGCGGTCAGGGAGTCCGCGAAGCGCACTCTGGGGCAGCGGCACTTCGACGTGCAGCTCATCGGCGGCATCGTCCTGCACCAGGGCAAGATCGCCGAGATGCGCACCGGCGAGGGCAAGACCCTCGTCGCGACATTGGCAGCGTACCTCAACGCGCTGACGGGCGAGGGCGTCCACGTCGTCACCGTAAACGACTACCTGGCCAGACGCGACGCCCGGTGGATGGGCGCCGTCTACCACAAGCTCGGTCTGTCCGTCGGCGTGCTCCAGCACCAGGCCGCCTACCTGTACGACCCCGACGCCGAGGGCCAGAAGGGCATGGAGCAGCTCAGAGCCATCACGCGGCAGGAGGCCTACGGGGCCGACATAACCTACGGCACGAACAACGAGTTCGGCTTCGACTACCTGCGCGACAACATGGTCGTCACCCTCGGCCAGCGGGTGCAGCGCGAGCGCGTCTACGCCATCGTCGACGAGGTCGACAACATCCTGATCGACGAGGCCCGCACGCCGTTGATCATCAGCGGCCCCGCCGAGGAGTCGGGCAAGGAGTACTACCGCTACTCCAAGCTCGTTCCGGGCCTGCGCATCACCGAGGACTTCACCATCGACGAGAAGCACCGCTCCGTGTCCCTCACCGTCGAGGGAATGGCCAAGCTGGAGAAGATGCTGGACGTCGACAATCTGTACGGCGCGGAGAACTTCAAGCAGGTCCACTTCGTCGAGAACGCGCTGAAGGCCCAAGCCATCTTCGAGAAGGACCGCGAGTACGTGGTGAAGGACGGCGAGGTCGTGATCGTCGACGAGTTCACCGGCCGCCTCATGCCCGGGCGCCGGTACTCGGACGGACTGCACCAGGCCATCGAGGCGAAGGAGGGCCTGAACATCCAGCGGGAGACCGTCACCTACGCCACGATCACGCTGCAGAACTACTTCAGGCTGTACACGAAGCTGGCCGGAATGACCGGTACCGCGGCCACCGAGGCCGAGGAGTTCTGGAAGATCTACAAGCTCGACGTGATCGATATTCCGACCAACGTGCCGATGGCCCGGGACGACATGAACGACCTCGTCTACCGGGACCAGAACGCCAAGTGGGACGCGGTGGTCGGAGCGATAGAGGAGCGCCACACGGCCGGCCAGCCCGTTCTCGTGGGCACGACCGACATCTCCAAGTCGGAGCTGCTCGCGCAGAAGCTGGCGCGCAGTGGCATTTCCCACGAGGTGCTGAACGCCAAGCAGCACGAGAGGGAGGCGGGGATAATCGCGGAGGCGGGGCGTCCCGGCGCGGTCACCGTGGCGACGAACATGGCCGGCCGCGGAACGGACATCGTGCTCGGGGGCAATCCCGAGGCGCTGAACATCGGCGCCGAGGAGTGGGAGACCGACCACAACAAGGTCATCGAGCTGGGCGGCCTGCACATCATCGGCACGGAGCGGCACGAGGCCCGCCGGATCGACAACCAGCTCCGAGGCCGGGCCGGGCGCCAGGGCGACCCCGGCAGCTCGCAGTTCTACATGGCGCTGGACGACGACCTGATGAGGCGCTTCGGCGGCGAGAAGATCCAGGCGGTCATGGGCTGGGCCGGACTCGACGAAGGCGAGGCCATCGAGAACAAGATGATCAGCCGGTCGTTAGAGGGCTCCCAGGTCAAGGTCGAGGCCTACCACTTCGACGCGCGCAAGTACCTCGTCGACTACGACGACGTCATCAACACCCAGCGTGACGTCATCTACGGCGAGCGGGAGAAGGTGCTGACCGGCGCCGATCTCCAGGGCAACGTCCGGTCGATCATCGAAGAGGAGATCGCCGGGGTCGTGGAGCGCTTCACCGCCGGCTTACCCGCGGAGACGTGGGACGTCGCCGGCCTGACCGGGGAGATGGAGGCGATACTCCCGCTGGACAGAGAGCTGGCAGACCCGGACGCCGTCGCCCAGTTCGACCCGAACGAGATCGAGGGCAGGTTCATCGAGTACGCGGCGGAGGTCTACCGGCAGCGGGAGGAAGCGCTGACCGAGCCGCTGGTCAGAGCGATCGAGCGCGAGTTGATGCTCAGGGTAATCGACTCCCTGTGGGTGCAGCACCTCACCAACGTGGAGAACCTGAGACAGGGCATCGGCCTCCAGGCGTATGGACAGCGCGACCCCCTCGTCGCCTACAAGCGGGAGGGTCGGGAGATGTTCCAGAACCTGCTCGCCCGCATCCAGCACGACATCGCCCACGCCATCTTCCACATGCTGCTGAGCGCCCGTATCCAGACGACGAACGGCAGCTCAGGGAGCGGGGGCGCCGCCAGGGGGCGGCAGGCCCGAGGCGAGAAGAGCATCATGGGCCGCGTCATGGGCAACCGCTCCCAGCCCAAGGGAAACAACGCTCCCGGAGCCCGCAAGATCGGGCGCAATCAGCCCTGCTTCTGCGGCAGCGGCAAGAAGTACAAGCGCTGCCACGGCGCGTGATCCCGGCCGTCAGAACGTCGGTCTTGTCATCGGCCCGGGCTGGACCGGCCGGTTTCCTGCAGGCTGCCCTCCTGCCCGCCTGCGGCGCCACGACCCCGCCGACTCCTACTCTCACCGCTACACCGACACCCAACGCAACGCCCATTACCTCCCCGTCACTCACTCTCGCTGCCACTCCCACCCTTGCGGCAACACCCATCGCGCCCCCGTCGCCTGCTCACACAGCTACTCCCACGCCTGCGGCATCACCCACCTCTTCCCCGTCGCCTACTCCCACCGCTACACCCACGCCCACAGCATCGCCGTCGCCTGCTCCCACTGCTACACCCACGCCTGCGGCATCGCCCACAGCATCGCCGTCGCCCGGACCTACCGCCACACCAATGCCCACGGCATCGCCCACCCCGTCCCCGTCGCCCAGTCCTACCGCCACACCAATACCTACGGCAACGCCCACCGCGACACCTACGCCCACGCCCGAACCCGTGTACGTGCCCAACTCCGGGCAACTCACGTCGGAGCAGGAGCAGTTGATCGCGGACTTGCCTTGGGCAGAAGACAACCCTTGGTCCGTCAGAGCACTGCAACGCCTCGCGATAGGTTCACCAGTAGCGTTCCAATCCTGGATGCAGCGCTTTGGAGACGATGAAACGGATGAATCGTTGATCGAATCCTTCGCGTCGATAGCCTTCTGTGATGAAGCGGTCGCTCTGGCCATCCTCCAGATGCCCTTCCTGGACGACGCCGGCGTCGGACCCTACTGCGAGGCCGGTGACAGTCTGATACTCGACGGATTATCCAGATTGGCGCTGTCCAGCCTGGATGATCTGAATCGCGTGTTTTCTCATCCTGAGCTGCAAAGCGGGATCACCGATGAGTCAACCGGTCTCGTCCTGTTGCTAATCCTGGATCGGGAAGATGCGACGGCGGCGGCGGCGATACGGGCGTCGCCGTGGATAGAAGACGGGATAACCCACATCGACCGCGATGTCTGGCCCGGAGGAATCGTCGAAGACGAGACCGCGCACGTCATAGGGTTGGTAGATATGGCACGGCGCGCCAACAGATCGTTCTGGCCGTTCCTGGACCTTCCGTGGGTACGGGACGGGTACGACTGGATCGAATGGCCCATCATCAACGACCTCCAAGGGATGGCACTATGGGACGATGGAGCGACGGCCCGCGTCTTGGGGGATGCCGTTCCTGGAAACTCCCAGCTACAGTGACGAGCGCATAACGTCGCTACTGCTAGAGGTTGCCTATCGACGTACCCTCCAGCACGTCCTGTCCAGCCCCAAGCTCGGCGGTGGCATCAGAGACGACCAGTTGGCCGCCGTGGCGCTGGTAGACCTGGAGTTGCAGAATGCGGATGCAGCCGCTGCGCTGAATGACCTCGCCTGGTTCCAGGATGGCATTGGCCCCGCCGAGCAGGACGCCGTTCTCTCCCTGGCGAACGCTGCGGCTAAGTCCGATTCGGTCTTTCGTGCTCTGCTGGCCAAGGCCTGGGTACAGGACGGCCTCACGCCAGATGAAGAGGATGTGGTCCATCGTCTCTCAACCATGGCAAGCACGCCCGTGGACGAAACAGGTGGAACGGACGAAGCTACGCCACCGCGAATTCTCAACATGCCGTTTCCGCAGGAGATAACGTCGCTGGATGCCGCGGCTGTGAGCGCTCTGCCCACCGTCATGTTTTCGGACGAGGAAGACGCCCTGCAGCGAGTGCTCTCCCATCCGGAACTGCGCGGCGGCATCACTGACGACTGGACGAATCTCGTTGCAGTCACTTCACCTGCGTCGCGGTACCACGGGCTGCTGGAGGTCCTGCTGGACCCAGAGCGAACTTCAGTGGACAAGGAGGTAATCGAACTCCCACTCGCGGACAGGGTAGGATTGTCCGTCATCGAGTCCAGCGTCAGCGATGAGCAGTACTTTGCCCTGTCCGTGGAGGCGCTGTTGGGACCGATGGACCTGCTGGAGCACGCAGTGCGCACGTATGAAGAGTTCATGGGCGTGGCGTTCCCCAAGAGCGATGTAGTCTTGCTCGTTGCCGATCTCGAGGGCTTCAGAGGCGGCGAATACGGCCATGGCGCTATTCGCTCACGCTGGAGGAGCAGCGCATACGCTATCGCTCATGAAACAGCGCACCTATGGAACGTCACGCCCACCTGGCTGGCACGGCCGACCACCTGGACATTCGAAGGCGCTGCAGAATTTCTGGCCGCCATCTCGGAGAGAACTCGCCCCGGCATGCCGCTCCCCGAACCGGTAGGTTCATGCAGCCTGGCCAACAACATCGCCGAATTGGTCAGGGTAGAGGCGGACCCCGACGTAATCTTCAGTTCAGCCTGCAACCACACCCTGGGGCGAGCAATGATCCTGGAGCTCTACGATGGCCTGGGCGATGCAGCCTTCCGCCAGGGACTGCGCAACCTGCACCTGATGAGCACCGAGGACGTGACGGCGTGGTATCTTCCCGGCCTGTGCGGAGGCATAGATGCCGCGTTGTGCCATCTGACGGAGGCTTTCTTGACCGGCATGACTCCCGAACACCGCGCTATTGCCAATGAGATCATTACCCGCAGATATTTCGGGGCCTCGCCGTGATCCGCCTCGCCGCCCCACTCGTGGGCCGCGCAGCCGTCGTCGGCCAGCACCCAACGGGGTACACTGAGGCATGACGGCGACTCCACGAGGCGAATCCAGACGGGGCGTAGCGTGAACAACTCCGAGATAGCCGAGGTCTTCCAGGACATCGCGGGCCTGCTCGAGATGAAGGGCGAGAAGCGCTTCACGGTCGTCGCCTACCAGAGGGCAGCCCGCGCCCTCGGACACCATCCCGCCAACATCGAGCAGGCTGTCCGCGAAGGCGCCGACCTGACCGAGATACCGGGCGTGGGCAAGGCCATCGCCGCCAAGACTACCGAGCTCGTGACTACCGGCCGCATGGCGTACTTCGAGCGGCTGCGGGCCGAGTTTCCCGACGGCATCCTGGACGTCATGCGTGTCCCGGGCATCGGGCCGAAGACGGCCAAGCTGATCAGCGACGAGCTGGGCGTCTCGACCGTCGCCGACCTGGAGAACGCCATACAGGCCGGCCAGCTCGCGGAGCTTCCCAGGATGGGCCGGAAGAAGGCCGACAACGTCCTGCGGGAGATACGCGCGGCGCGGACCAAGGACGACCGCGTCCCGATCGCCCGTGCGATGCCGGCAGCCGAGCGTCTGATAGCGGCGCTGACTGAACGCTGCCCGAGCATCACAGCGCTGCGGGCGGCGGGCAGCCTACGCCGCTTCGAGGAGACGATCGGCGACGTCGACCTCGTGTGCGCCGCCGGCGACCCGCGGCACGTGCTCGACACGCTCGTCGAGCAGCCGAACGTCGCGACCGTGCTGGTGCATGGCGACACGAAGGCCGCCGTCGTGCTGAGCGAGGGGGTTCAGGTCGATCTGCGCGTCGTCGACGCGGCCAGCTTCGGCGCCCTGCTCGCGTACTCCACCGGCGACCGGCAGCACAACATACTGCTGCGCGAGCACGCCCTGAGGCTGGGGCTGTCGCTCAACGAGTACGGGCTCACCGACGTCGAGAGCGGCGAGCTGGAGCGCTTCGCCGACGAGGAGACGCTGTACGAACGCCTCGGCCTCCAGTACGTCGCCCCCGAGCTCCGGCAGGGGATGGACGAGATCAAGCTGGCCGCCGCGATGGGGCTTCCCAGGCTCGTGGAGGCCGGAGACCTGCGCGGCGACCTGCACGTGCACACCGACTGGAGCGACGGGCGGGACGGTATCGAGCTCATGGTGGTCGGGGCCAGGGATAGAGGCTACGAGTACCTCGCGATCACCGACCACTCGTCGGGACGCGGCATCGCCAACGGGCTGACCGAAGAGCGGCTCGTCGCGCAGGCCAGAGAGCTGCGGCGCGTCGAGGATAGCGTGGGCGGCATCAGGGTGCTGAAGGGTACTGAGGTCGACATCAGGGCCGACGGGACCGTCGACTACGCGGACGACGTCCTGGCCGAGCTCGACTGGGTAGTGGCGTCCGTGCACTCGGGACGCGGCCAGTCGTCGGCGGTCATGACCGACCGCATCATCCGGGCCATGCACAATCCGCACGTGACCGCCATCGGGCACCTGTCGACTCGACTGATCGGACAGCGCGACCCCATAGACGCCGACTACGAGGCCCTCTTCCGCGCGGCCGCCGAGACCGGCACCGTTCTGGAGGTCAACGCGTCGCCGGAGCGGCTTGACCTGAAAGACACGCACGCGCGGCGCGGCGCGGAACTCGGCGCGTTCCTGGCCGTCTCCAGCGACGCCCACACGGTTGATACGCTGGCCAACCAGCGGTATGGTATCGGTGTCGCCCGGCGCGCCCGGTGCGAGGCGCGGCATGTCGTCAACACGCTGCCGGTGGCCGAGTTCGTGAGTTTTCTCGGCCTGCCGAAGTCGAAGAGGAGCCGGTTCATGGCGGAGCGCGGTTAGAGTGACCACCGTCAGTGCAGATGCCCCGACCGCCAGTCAGGCGGCCATAGACCACCTGCGCGCTGCGTTGGAGGCAGGCCGCGACTGGCCGGAGCCGCTGCTGCAAGCGATGTCGATTTGGACCCTCCCCGAGGAGTCGTACCGCGGCCGGGTCAACACATACTTGATAGCGGGTGAGGCGTTCGACTGGCTGCTGCTCGCCGAGCGTCTTATCGACGCCGCCAAGAAACACGTCCCGGAGTCGGAGAAAGAAGCCCTGCTCTTCCACGGCCGCTTCCCGGCGAACTTCGACGCGTCCCAGCTCGGCGGCCTGCTCGGCGTCGACAAGTACCGCGGCTATCTCAACTACCACTACGGCGTCACGGTCGAGGAGGCCCTTCAGCTCACCGCGGAGCTGGAGCTGCAGAAGCGCGACGTGGCGAACGGTCTCACGGACCGCGACGACTACACCGAGAACGCGTTTCGGAAGCTGTACAGGGCACCCAGGAGCGAGCTGCTGAAGGAGTTCCGGCGGGAGAAGGGCTCGGCCAACCGCCGGTCGATCGGGGTGACTGAGTCCAAGGCGTTCACGTATTGGCTGTTCAAGCGGCGCCTGCGGGTCTCGGACAAGCCCAGGGTCGCCAGCGATACGAGAAAGGGTCTGGAGCAGCTTCGCCGCATGGCGAGGACGCCTCCCGCGCATCTCCCCGCGGCAGAGCAGCGGACAGCGCCTGTTCACGCCCACGTTGGATAGCGGCTCGAGTTACGCATGGCGATAAACATCCTCGACGGCCTGAACCCGATGCAGCGCGAGGCCGTCACGACCATCGACGGCCCGCTGCTGATCAACGCGGGGCCAGGCAGCGGCAAGACTCGAGTCATCACCCACCGCGTCGCATACCTCGTCCGCGACTGCGGCGTCTATCCCTACCGGATCGCCGCCGTGACGTTCACCAATAAGGCGGCGCGCGAGATGCGCGACCGCCTCCGGCTCCTGCTCGGCGAGGACGCGGAGCGCCTCACCGTCGCCACGTTTCACGCCTTCTGCGCCACCGTGCTGCGCAGCGCGGGCGATCGGATCGGGCTGGACCGCGGCTTCGTCATATACGACGACACGGACCAGATCGCCATGGTCAAGCGCGCTATGGAAGACGCCGGCGTGGACCCCAAGACGTTCGCACCCCGGGCGATCCTGTCCGCCATCTCGGGCGCAAAGAGCAAGCTGCTCGACGTTGAGGCCTTCCGACTGGCACAGGAGAACCCCTACGACGAGATCGTCCACCGCGTCTACGACGCCTACGAACGGTTGCTGGCACAGAGCTCCGCCGTCGACTTCGACGACCTGCTGCTGAAGGTCTACCGGCTGTTTCACGACGTCCCGGAAGTGGCGGAGCGGTACCAGCGCCGGTACGTCCACTTCATGGTCGACGAGTTCCAGGACACCAACGTGGTCCAGTACGCCATCGCCAAGAAGATATCGGAGGCGAACAGGAACCTGTGCGTGGTCGGCGACCCCGACCAGTCGATCTACTCCTGGCGCAACGCGGACATCCGCAACATCCTCAGCTTCAGGCACGACTATCCCGAGGCTAAGGTGATCGCGCTGGAGGAGAACTACCGGTCGACCCAGACGATCCTCGACGCGGCCCAGGCGCTGATCTCGTCCAACGAGCAGCGCGTGGAAAAGGAGCTGTGGACCAGCAACGGCCGGGGAGCGGCCATCGTGATCGGCGAGGGCTACAACGAGGCCGAGGAGGCCCGCATGGCCGTCGGGGAGCTCGACCGGCTGGTCCAGGACGAGGGCTACCGCCTCGGCGACGCGGCGATCATGTACCGCGTGAACGCCCAGTCCAGGGCCTTTGAGGAGGCGTGCCTGCGCCACGGCGTGCCGTACCAACTCGTGGGCAGCGTGCGGTTCTACCAGCGCCAGGAGATCAAGGACGTCACGGCCTACCTGCGGCTGGTCGCCAACCCGCACGACGCCGCCGGCTTCGCCAGGGTGGTCAACGTCCCGGCCCGCGGCATCGGCCAGCGGACCCAGGACGAGCTGACGAGGCTGGCCCGCGACACCGGCACCTCCCTGTTCGACGCGGTAGGCGCGCTCGGGGGCGACGCCGCGGCTGCGTTCGCGACGAGGTCGGCGGGGGCGCTGACCAAGTTCCGCGAGATGATCGAAGGGCTCTCCGCGGACAGCGCGGACCTCGACCTCGTCGAGATCGTCGACGACGTGTTGGAGCGGACCGGCTACAAGAGGTTCGTGCAGGGGCAGGACGAGAGAGCCGAGGAGCGCTGGGAGAACATCATGGAGCTCAGAAGCTCCGCCAAGGACTTCCTGACTCTCGGGCGAGGCAGGGACGCGCTGTCGGCGTTCCTGGAGAGCGTCGCGCTGGTGAGCGACACCGACAACCTGGACGACGCGGCCGACGCGGTGACTTTGATCACACTTCACCAGGCCAAGGGGTTGGAGTTCAGGGCCGTGTTCATAGTCGGCATGGAGGAGGGCATGCTGCCGCACATCCGCTCGCTGGAGGACGAGGCCGAGATGGAGGAGGAGCGCCGGCTGGCCTACGTGGGCGTCACGAGGGCCAAGGAGCGTCTGTACCTGCTGCGGGCCTTCAGGCGCGGCTTCCGGGGGATGTCGGGGCCCAGCCTGCCCTCGCGGTTCCTCGCCGACATACCGCGCCGGCTGGTCGCGCAAGAGCCCCGGAGAGCTCCGACCTCGGCTGCCGCGGCCGGCCGCTCCCGGAAGCGCCCGGAGGCGGCGCACGCGGCGGGCGTCGGTCGGTTGCCACTGGAGACGGCCGCGTCGGGAACGCCGGACGCCAAGCCGCATCTGGGCACGGGCGACAAGGTCAGGCACGCGAAGTTCGGCGAAGGCATCGTCACGGGGGCCAAGCCAACGCACGGCGACGTCGAGGTGACGGTCGCGTTCGCGAACGACAACGGGATCAAACGGCTGCTGCTCAGCATCGCCCCGCTGGAGAAGGTCGGATAGCGCCGGCCGCACTTCCGGATAGGGAGCACGTCCAGGGACAATGACCAAGCAGTCCGCAGTCACAGACGCGATGCGCCGGGCCGTCGGCGTGGAGAGCGAGCCGAAGACGCACCTGGTCGAGGCGGGCGCGATACGAAAGTTCGCCGACGCGATCGGCGACCCGAGTCCCGCGTACCGCGGCGATGCGTCGGCCGCAGCCGCCGCCCCGCCAACCTTCCTGAGGTCGCTGGACGCGGGCCCAGCCGCCGCAGTCTTCGAGAGCCCCTACCCTGACCTGCTCGACGGCGGCAGCGAGTGGGAGTACGTCCGGCGGGTCCGCGCCGGCGACAGGATCACCGTGACGTGCACGCTCGTCGACGTCGCCGAGAAGTCGGGCCGGCTAGGTCCGATGCTGCTGACGACCTGGCAGACCCGGTACGTCGACGACAGCGGCGCCACCGTCGCCACCCAGCGCAACACGCTGGTCTACTACCGCGCCGAGCGGGACTGCAAATGACGTCGATGGAGGAGGAAGGCGGCTTTCCGCGGCCCATGACCGATCAGCTTCACTACGACGACGTGGCGGAGGGCGACGCGCTCCCCGCGCTGGAGAAGACGCCCACGACACGGCAGCTCGTTATGTACGCGGGCGCGTCCGGCGACTACTACGAGATCCACTACGACCAGGACTACGCGCGGTCGCTCGGCCTGCCGGACGTCATCGTCCACGGCGCTCTGAAGTCCGCGTTCCTCGCGCAGCTCGTCACCTACTGGATGGGTGAACGCGGCGTCCTGAAGCGCCTCAGCGTGCAGTACCGCGGCATGGATCTGGTCGGCCAGCCGATGCGCTGCGCGGGAACCGTGACATCCAAGCGCGTCGAGAGCGGAGAGCACCTGGTCGAGTGCGACATCTGGACGGAGAACGCAGCCGGCGACAAGACCACCCGCGGCTCGGCGCTGGTATCGCTCCCGCCGGACCCGCGGTAGTTCCCCGCTCGAGGAGATCCGATGGCCGGCAGATTCCTACCCGGCGTTCCCGGCCCTCAGGTCGAGGAGATGTACCATAACGCTCCGGGCAACGAGATCGAGAAGGGGAAGTTCGACAACCCCGAGTCGTCCGCACGCCTTGCCGCCAACGCCTTTGGGTTCTTCATCAATCGCCCCGAGGACATGCCCCCGCTTCCGGACTGCGAGCACGAAGAGTGGCCGGCGACGGACGTGGCTCTGGAACAGACGGTACGCTTCCCGTGGCGTCCAGGACGTCATCCCGTCCTGGACGTTCTCGTAACCACGCCGTCGGCGCTCATCGGGGTCGAATCGAAGAGGTTCGAGCCGTTTCGAGACAAGCCCAAAGCATCTTTTTCCGATACGTATTGGCGGGAGGTCTGGGGCGACCGTATGAATGGTTATCAGAGCGTCAGGGACAAACTTCGTGAAGATGAGAGTCACTACACTTGCCTCAAGGCGGATCAGCTTGTCAAACATGCCCTCGGCTTGCGCACGCGATCGAGCCCGGGCAAGGAGTATGCTGGTCTGATGCCGATCCTCATCTACCTGTATGCAGAGCCGGACTTCCTGCCCAATACGGGCAAATCGATTGACCAATATGCGAAAGCGACCCATAGAGAAGAGGTAGAGGCATTCGCGGAGGAAGTCGCGGAAGACGAGGTGAGATTCGTCGCCTGTACGTATCGTGAGTTGCTAGACAGCTGGAAGGAGTCGGGCGCGCCTGACATTCGGGCGCATGTGGAAGCCGTGCTGCAGCGTTTCTCCCCCTGATATGAGAAGCTTGACAACTCGGCGGCTGGTATACTCGACCTCCCATCGACGGGGGCTTGCCGTTGTGTGACGTGAACATGGGGGAGGAAACCATGACCACGCTCAGCACCCAGATAGCCGCATACGAAGAGATGCGCGACGCCCTGGAGATCGACCACTTCGGTAAGTGGGTCGTCTTCTACGGTGGGGAGCTCGTGGATACGTACGAGTCATCCGAAGAGGCCGCTGTGGACGCAGTACGCCGATTCGGCCGTGGGCCATACCTGATCAGACAGGTAGGCGCACCTCCTGTTACGCTGCCAGCCTCTGTTTGGTATCGGCCGGCGAATGCCACCGACTAGCACCGGGTACTTGAGCCCAAGGAGGCCGACATGAAAGCCGCCGTACTGTATGAACCCCTGACGCCGCTCGTCGTGGAGGAGCTCGATATCGACGAGCCAGGGCCGGGCGAGGTGCTGGTGAAGATGTCCGCCAGCGGCGTCTGCCACTCCGACTGGCACGTCGTGAAGGGCGAGTGGACTCACGTGCCGCTGCCGGCCGTGCTGGGCCACGAGGGCGCGGGCGTCGTCGAGGCCGTCGGCCCCAACGTCACGCACGTGAAGCCGGGCGACCACGCCATCCTGTCGTGGAAGCCTAGCTGCGGCGTGTGCGAGATGTGCCAGAAGGGCTGGCCGAACCTGTGCCTGAAGGAGTTCTCGATCTCCTCCAAGCTGCGCGTACGGGCGACGGGCGCCGAGATCGCCCAGATGGCGGGCCTGGGGACGTTCGGCGCCTACCAGGTCGTGCCGGATATGGCGGTGGTGCCCATCGACAAGGACGTCCCGATGGAGCAGGCGTCGCTGGTCGGCTGCGGCGTGATGACGGGCACCGGCGCGGCGATCAGCACCGCCAGGGTACAGCCGGGCACTACGGTCGCCGTCTTCGGCTGCGGGGGCGTCGGCCTGAACTGCATCCAGGGATCGAACATCGCGGGCGCGACGACGATCATCGCCGTCGACCTGCTGGACAACAAGCTCGACATGGCCAGGGAGTTCGGGGCCACGCACACCGTCAACGCCTCGCGCGAAGACCCGGTGGCGCGCATCAAGGAGCTCACCGGCGGAGAAGGGACCCACTACGCCTTCGAGGCTATCGGACTGGTGGAGGCGCCCTTCGTCCAGAGCATACTTTGCACCCGCAGAAGGGGCGTCACGGTGTGGGTCGGCCACGCGCCCGTGAACACCAAGGTCACCATCGACGCGCAGGACCTGATCATGGAGAAGACGGTGATAGCGTCCATGTACGGCAGCGCGCGGCCCCAGATCGACTTCCCCAGGCTGCTGGCGCTCTACCAGGCCGGCAAGCTCAAGCTCGACGAGCTGGTCTCCCGCCGGTTCCCGGTGGACGAGGTCAACACGGCCTTCGAGGTCCTCGGCAAGGGCGAAGTCGCCCGCAGCGTGCTCGTGTTCGACTAGGCGCGTCGACGAGCCGGGCCTGCGCTCGGGACAGTCATCCGGCGCCAGCGATGGAGTAGGATACACCGCATCATGCCTGACCAGGACTCGAACATGCCGTTGGACCTGCCCGAATGGGTCACCTTCCCGGGGGACGACTGGGTCCGCATCACGCCTGCCGAGGCGGGGCTCGACCCCGACAGGTTCGATGCGTTCATCGGCGGCCTGGACATCCGGGGAACCGACTTCGGGGGCGAGGACCACTCCGGCAACAGGTGGGGCGCAGTGCTGACATGTGGCGGCTACCTGGTGCGGGAGTGGGGAGACAGGGAATACAGGTTCCAGACCGCTTCCGTGGGCAAGGCCTTTTCGTGGGCACTGATCGGGTTCGCCGTCGAGGATGGCCTGCTGGACCCGGACGAGCCCATCAACAGAAGCTGGACGGGAGAGGGCCAGCTATCCCACCCTCACAAGTACCTGGACAGGGGCCACCACCAGCACCTGACCTGGAGGCACCTCATCGGGCCCAGGGAGAAGTCCGAGCACTTCGGAGGCTTCGCCATCGAGCTCGGCCTGCGCTGGCGGAAGCGACAGTCGGGCGTGCGCGAGGTCACGCCGGGCGTTCCCGACTGGGTCAAGTGGACCGGAGACCCATTCTACGATCTCTACGCTCATGCCGAGCCCGGCACCGTTCGCCTCTACTCCAGCGCCGGGTTCTGGCGGCTATCCCAGGCGCTAACGGCAGTGTGGGGCCGGGACCTCAAGGATGTCCTGGACGAGAGGCTCTTCGGCAAGATCGGCATTCCCCCCGACCGGTGGGACTGGCTGGCTGGCGGGTACGTGAAGGACCAGAAATACTTCTACCCCGACATACCGGACTCCTATACCTACCTGGACCCGCCCTACGAGATAGGCGGCAATACCGTCCGGAGCGGTCCGGGTTGGGTCGTAGTCAGCGCGTCCGACCTGGCCCGATTCGGCCACCTCAACGCGACCCGGGGGAACTGGAAGGGCGAGCAGATCATCGACCCGTCGTGGCTGCGGAGCCACAGCGGCGGCAACGCTTCCGGGACCAGCGGCGAGTCGAAGCACTTCACCGCGATGGGCGTGGTTACGACCGAGGGCTTCGACCATCCGCACGCGACCGCGACGGAGAGCCTGCTGCCCGAGGACGTCTTCGTAGGTCCCGTGCACCGCGAGCCAAGCAGCGGCTAAGGCCCCGCTGCGGGCAGGCTGGCTCCGCTGCGTCTTGAAGGCAGCGGGGGTAGCTGATGTTCGACTGCGCTCCCGCCTACACAAGACCTTTGCACACCCGTCATTCCCGCGCAGGCGGGAATCTAGGGGTCGGCAGATGTCCCGCCTACGCCGGCTCCGCGACGAACACCGGGATCGTACGTGACGTTCGATTCTGGTAGTCCTCGTAGGGCGGGAACGCCGCCACCGCCAGCTCCCACAACCGCGCCCGTTCCTCCGCATCCTCGACCTCGCGGACCCGCATCTCGTATACCGCAGTCTTGTCCCGAATCTCCGCGTCGCCGTTCGCTCGAAGGTTGTATACCCACACCGGGTTCTTCGGCGCGCCGCCCATCGAGCCTACCAGCACGTAGTTGTTCCCGTCCTTCACCCGCATGAGCGGCGTCTTGCGTATTGCCCCCGTCCGGTTCCCCCGGTTCGTTACGATGATGACGGGCAGCCCGGAATCGCGCAGGGTCGTTCCCTCCGTACCCCCGCTGCTCTCGTAAAGCTCAACCTGCTCACGCACCCAATCTGATGGGGACGGTATGTACTCGGCCATAGTTCGCTCCTTGCTCCTGATTGCCGGCGGCTTTGCCTTCATCATTATAGGTCGAAGAAGGCTTGGCTCATCCGCCTGCTCAGGCTGCCCAACGGTATCACGTATCAATCACGTCTCACGACGCCTTAGGTCGGGTCTCCGCGAGGTTGAACCCCGTCCAGTTCGAGTCCTGCTGGGTGGGCCTATTTTGACGGTAGACAGAACCGTCTTCAAGATGTGGCTAGCAGCCTGTCCGAGAAACACGGTTGGCGAGTGTTTGGGGGTATGATGGGTCCAGTCCAGTAGCGGGGAGTCGTTGATGAGCAAAACCTACCTTCCCTACGAACCCGACCAGCAGTTGCTGTTGCCAGCGGCGTTGCAGGAGTGGCTGCCTGACGACCATCTGGCCTACTTCATATCCGACGTGGTGGACCAGTTGGACATGTCGGAGGTCACCGCTCGCTACGAGCGGGAACGGCGAGGCGGACCGCCGTATCATCCACGGATGATGGTCAAGGTGTTGCTCTACGGTTACTGCGTGGGGGTGTCGTCCTCACGCCGCATCGCCCAGCGTCTCCACGAGGACATCCCCTTCAGGGTGTTGGCGGCGAACAACACACCGGACTTCCGGACCATCTCCGACTTTCGCAAGGATAATGTGGATGCGCTGTCGGGCCTGTTCGTACAGGTACTGGCGTTGTGCCAGCAGGCGGGGCTGGTGAAGCTGGGGCACGTGGCGCTGGACGGCACGAAGGTCAAGGCCAACGCATCGAAGCATAAGGCGATGAGTTACCAACGGATGAAGGAGAAGGCAGCGCAGTTGTCGGCGGAGGTAGCGGAGTTGTTGCGACAGGCCCAGGCAGCGGATGATGAGGAAGACCGGCGGTACGGCAAAGACAAGCGTGGAGATGAGTTGCCGCAGGAGTTGGCCTTCCGAGAGGGTAGGTTGGAGAAGATACGGGAAGCCATGGCGGCGCTGGAAGCCGAGGCGCAGGCGGCTGGCGAACGGGCCGAGGCCGAAGGTGGTAAGCACCCGGGGGTGCCCGACGACAAGGCCCAGCGTAACTTCACCGATGCCGAGTCGCGCATCATCCCCGCACCTGGAGGAAAGGACTTCCTGCAAGCGTACAACTGTCAGGCGGTGGTGGACAGCGCTCACCAGGTGATCGTGGCGGCGCGGGCCACCAACCAGACTTCGGATAAGCAACAGGCTGCGGTGATGATGGAGGAGACCATCGACAACGTCGGTGCAGTCCCCAGGGAAGTATCCGCCGATGCTGGCTATTACTCGGCAAAGGCAGTCGAGGAGCTCTATGCTCTGGGCGTGGACCCGTTCGTCGCGCCGGAGCAGACCCGCCACGGCCGGGTTGTGCCACCCGCGCCCCGAGGTCGCATACCCAGCCATCTGTCTCCCAAGGACCGGATGCGACGGAAGTTACAGACCAAGCGGGGTCGGCAGCGCTACGCTTTGCGGATGCAAACTGTGGAGCCGGTATTCGGCCAGATCAAGCAGGGCCGTGGATTCCGGCAGTTCCTGCTGCGGGGACTGGAGAAGGTGAACGGCGAATGGTCGCTGATCTGCACCGGCCACAACCTGCTCAAACTGTTCCGCTTTGGGGTCAATCTGCACAGGAAAGCACGGGTCGATGGGCCAGCCCAACGCATCAGGACCGAATTACGAGTGGTCCGAGATCATAGAAGGCTCGATCTGCCGAGGTAGTGAGCACGGCGCTATTCGCAAAGCTATCTGGCGGCCGGCCGGGGCAACGGCACAATTAGTTGTCGCGATCCATTGTCGCTGACCCGCAAGCACCGTTAGATAATCCTCGGACGGGCTGCTAGGCAGCCTGTAGGCGTTGCTAGCTTAACACGACAAGCCTTTGGAGCGCCGGCAGGGGCATATCGGCTCCAACCATCCCCATTCCTCAGAACCGACCGGCGCAGGACGAGAAACGACGGCAGGCCGAAACGCAAGCCCCCGTCGTCCCGTCTGCTACCACCACGACCCATAACCCGCGTCCCTCTTCAGAGATCGTGCACTTTACCCCGCCCCATCGTGCTCGATGCCCCATTGGGGCTGGAAGAGTAATGTCGGCCCCTCGTTGAATTGTCAACACACGAACGACGTCCATCGGGATGCCCAATTGCGGCAGGGGCGTCGAGAGACTAACCCTTTGGGGGATGATTAGGGTCTGACATATATAGTTATCGAGCACATAACTAATTGACATTGTCATACTGCCATGTTATGGTGCACGTGGAGGTTGAAATGCCAGAAGGAGACCGATTTGAAAGAAGTTTCGGGGCCGGATGGCGTGGTGCCCTTCGGCTTGTCAGAGAGGGCGTCGGCACCGACGAGGAAGTCGCCGACAAGCTGTTGAAGTCCCTAGCCAAGACCCTGCGTGACCAAAGGGGCGTGCCCGGTCTTGAAGAGATGTCCCGAGTCGTCGTAGAGGGGAAGAGCAACTCTCTCTTGGATTCTTTCAATGCCCTGGACGGCATCGTCCGAGAGTACGAAGGACATCGTCATGCGATGGTTGCGACCGATGTGGCTAAGTCTCTCCTAGTTCAAGAGGATACCGCCAACGGTATGGCTGCCTCTGAGTTCCTAGTAGACCGCTTTGTAGGAGACACCTGCTCAGCACTGCTGGATCACTACTTCTTTGCAAGGGCGTATCCGCAGCTAATTGCCGAAGGCCGCTTCATTGACCATGAGGATGCAAGGCAGTGGCAACGTCGCGTGGAGCAAGTCATGCACCCGAACGTCGCAAAGCTTGCGGACAGACTGACCCAGAGACCCGACGCCGAAAGTCTGCGGGCACCCAAACGTACCCTGCCCGTAGAATCCACCCGCAACCTTCTTGAAGCGGACCTGCTTTCCACTGTGCGGGAAGAACCGGTCGGATTGCTGCTATGAACACTTCGTCCTTTACCTACGACTTCGCGACCCAGGTGTCTCCGGATCGGGACGACGGCTTCTGGCTGGACGGACAGCGTATGTCGCACGCGTTCTGCAATGCGCTCCCATCATACGTTGCCGACCTCTTGGACGTTGCGATGGCCGTCTACGCTGCGGACCGCAGATCAAAGCGGCATTACAAGATGGCGCATACGGGCCTGCGCCACATCCATCTTCGCGTGGGCGTGAGGAACATTGCCCTGTGGAGCCGACCCGAAATCGCACTAAGCCTTCATGAGGTGCTTTCCTGGCTAAGCGGCGATTCCTGGTCTGTCGACTTTGCCAAGCGAGAGGCCGCGCCGATTCCTGCCGAATCAGAGCGGTTCCTCTTCCATTTACCACCCAAGCAACCCGCCATGGTATCCCTGTTCAGCGGCGGGCTCGATTCCCTAGCTGGACTGGCGGCGCAGACTCAAGGAGAGCCAATAGGGTCACGCGTCCTCGTCTCAGGGTACACCCACGACCGCTTGGCACACCGACAGAGGATGCAAGTGGGGAATATCAAATCGGTGTGGAGCAAAAGGTTAGATGGAAAGCAGCCGGAGATACGCCATGTGGCAGTTCCATTCGGCGTTCGCAAGGTCAAGTCCTACCGGGAAGAGCCAAGTCAGCGTACTCGCGCTTTGGTGTATCTCGCCCTAGGCGCATCGGCGGCGGTACAGGCCAATGCCGACACCGTATGGGTCTACGAGAATGGCGTCGGCGCTTTGAACCTACCCATCGATGAAACGCAACTGGGTGTCGACAACTACCGTGGCGTCCATCCACGTTCCCTGATGATGGCCGAAGGGCTCTTCGCACTCGTGTTGGAGCAGCCGATTCGTATCAGGAACCCGTTCCTATTTCGAACGAAAGCCGAGATGTGTGCGGCCCTGGAACCCGCTGGACTCTTGGATTCAATACAGGATACCGTCTCCTGCGACGGCTTCCCCCAGCGCATCCGTAACCAGCCGTCCCAATGTGGGTACTGCACTTCCTGCATCCTTCGCAGACAGGCTCTACAGGCCATTGGACTGAGGAAGTACGACCCGGCTGGAGCGTACCGGATTGACGTGGCAGCGAACCGCATGGCATGGAGTGATGGCAAGGGGTACGGCCTCCATGCCATGCGTGGTCAAGTCCACATGCTCACCCGATGCCTTGCCGCAGGGGACCCGTGGGGTTCGTTAGCTGCCGAATTCCCTGAACTGGGGAGAACGTACGCGGAGCTGAAATTCCACAAGGGCAGCGGAGACGACCTTAAGGACAGCTTCGTCCGATTGTATCAAGCCTATGTGCGGGAATGGGAATCCTTCCCTACATGCCCCAGAATCGCGTCTTAGGAGGCTCCCATGCAACAACACGTGCTTGAAACCACCGACCCCAGGGTGCTTGGGCATCGCCTTCAAGAAGCCCGAAAGGCCCGTGGCCTCACTCAGCAGCAGGCTGCCGACAGCCTGGCGGTCGCGCGGACGACCGTCACGGCCCTGGAGAAGGGCGTCCGCCGGGTTCGACCCGAAGAACTCATCCAATTGGCGCGGCTCTACGCCCGGCCGGTGAGCAGCCTCGTTGGCTCAAGGGAACCCGTGGCGGACTTCGCCGTTCAGTTTCGTACCGCCCAGGGGAGCGACAGGCCCCACCAGGTCGAGGAGGAGCAAGATCGAGTAATCCAAGAATTCCAGACCCTGTGCGAGGATTATCTATATCTTGAGGCCCTGAACGGTACGAGGATGCAGCGGAGCTACCCACCGCAGTACGTCATAGGTGGGATTCCTCCGGATGATGCGGCCGAAAACGTGGCCTCGTCCGAGCGGAACCGTCTGGGCCTTGGTGACGGGCCGATCCTGAGGCTGCGGGAGATCCTCGAAAACGATGTCGGCGTCCGCGTCTTCTACGCCATTCTTCCCTCGCGCGTTGCAGGCGCATTTTCCTACACGGAAGAGTTGGGCGGCTGCGTCTTGGTCAACGCCCGACATCCCGAAGAGCGCCGCCGCTGGTCGATGGCCCACGAGTACGGACACTTTCTGACGAGCCGCTTTCGCTCGGAACTGACCATACTGGGCGCATTCGAGAGAGTCCCCGCCTCTGAGCGGTTTGCTGACGCCTTCGCACGATCCATGCTCATGCCGGCACCGGGACTCCAGCGGAGGTTCCATCAGATAGCCCAGGAGTCTGAAGGCAGGGTGACAGCCGCAGAGGTCTGCCGGATCGCTCACTACTACTTCGTATCCGTAGAGGCAATGATGCTCCGACTGGAGGAACTGCGGCTTCTACCTAGGGGGGCATGGGAACGTCTGCGAGGCAGGGGATTCAAGGTCCGCGAGGCGCAGGAGCAGTTGGGATTGCCGCCGAATCCCCGCGATGATAGATCCCTGCCCCTCCGTTACCAGTTCCTAGCAGTTAGGGCCTATGAGGAAGGGAATCTAACTGAAGGTGAGTTGGCCCGTCTCCTGCGGGTCGATCGGGTATCCGCGAGGCGTCTCGTTCAGGAACTGACGCATCCGTTGCACATCCTGGATGAAGGTAAGGTATCGCCTCTCTCCGTTGACCTGGCGAGCAGTGTCAGCGGACAGGACTTCTGAGCCAAACAGTCACCGTGACTCAGCCCACCCCGACCTACATCCTTGATGCCTGCTGCCTGCTCAATCTCTATGCAACAAGTCGTCTGCGCGAGATTGCCGTGGCGCTGCCTCATCGACTTGTGGTTGCGGACTATGTCCTCGAAAGAGAAGCTCTCTACGTCTGGCTACCCGATTCGACCGGCGGTTCAGAACACCGAATCCCTATCGACGTTTCCTCACTGGTTGACGAAGGATTGCTGACGGTAGTACACCTGGAACGTCCAGAGGAGGAGGCGCTCTTCGTAGACCTCGCTGCTTCTGTTGACGATGGCGAAGCGGTGACAGGAGCGTTAGCGCTTCTCCGCGGGTACCTCGTCGCCACAGACGACCGTAAGGCCCGCCGAGTGCTTTCAGAACGTAGTCAGGCGATGGGTTTGGTCTCAACGTTGGAATTGGTGAAATCGTGGTGGGAAGTCAGTTCAATTGCCGACTCTGAGTTGCGACATGCGATGGAGGCAATCCGTTCCGGAGCGAGCTACGTGCCTGGTGAACGTGACCCGCTCTATGAGTGGTGGAGGGAAATAATGTATGGCAGCGCACCATAGCTCGGCTCCAAGACGCATCAAGTTCGCAAATAGAGCCGACAACAGGAAGCCCATCGGAGGAGGGTGCCGCGTTATGAATCTGTCTCGGAATGACGCCGTCGCACAATGCAATTGGTCAGCGTTGACGAGGTGGGAGGGTACGTTAGCCTGAGCGGATCGCTAGTCAGGGGTGCTGTAGGCTGCGCTTCTAACAATGTTACGTATCGACTTTTTAGATAAACACTAGTAAACTGGTGCTATGGTGCAGCGCATCGTCGATGTCGCGGACGTATTCCAAGGTCTCGGCCGTGCCGGACGCGGGGCCGGTTCACGACGCGGAGACTGGAAGTTGCGCATCGTCGAGAGCGGAGACCTGCGTGAGGACGGATGGTTGGACTCACACGATTTCCGGGAGGTGGGAGTCATTCGCAGTGTACGCACCGAACGGCACCTGCTGCGGCCCTTCGACGTGCTGGTGACGGCTCGCGCCGGTTCTGTCCAGGCGGCTCTGGTGCCTCCTGGCGTGTCGCGGACGGTGGCGGGCATCACAATTCTGGTGGTACGTGCGAGACAAGCTGAATCCGGCATGGGCCACTGGCTCTGGTACCTCTTGACTTCCTCCCATGGCCGAACGCAACTTGCCAGGCGGTTGACGGTCAGCACCACGGTAACGACCCTGTCCGCAAGGAGTCTTGGCGAGATTGAGGTACCAGTGCCGCACGGTCGAGAACTCGACAGGATAACCAGGCTTGTTGAGGCGTCCGAGGAAGCATACTTCTCCACGCTGGAGGCCGCCCGGCTGCGCCGCGAGACTCTTCGGGATTCGGTGATCCAGGACGTGGGACGTAGGGCTGAATCGATAACCCTGTAGAGAGGATAATCCGTTTTGACACTCACTAAACAGGAGCTTGAGTCCAAGCTGTGGCAGGCCGCCGATATCCTGCGCGGGCAGATCGACTCCGCTGACTACAAGAACTACATCTTCTCCATCCTCTTTCTGAAGCGTCTCTCCGACCGGTTCGATGAGGAGGTGGAGAACGCGGTGGAGTCGGGCGTTGCACGCGAAGTTGTGCTCACCGACCAGGACGAACACGAATTCTTCGTCCCTGAGTCCGCCCGCTGGTCCTCCCTATCAGGAGCCACTATGAGCTTGGGAGAGGCGCTGAATGTGGCCAGTCATGCAATTGAAGAGACCAACCCCAGGCTGGACGGCGTGCTGGCCCCCAACAACTGGAACGACGAGTCGAAGCTGGGCAGTCCAGCCAACCGGGAGCGCATCATCCGCAGCCTGTTGAACCACTTCGGAGACCTTGACCTGAGCGACGAGAACCTGCGCAGGGACTCGGCTGGCGGCGGGGACGTGCTGGGCGACGCCTACGAGTACCTCATCAACAGGTTCGCCGACGACGCCGGCAAGAAGGGCGGGGAATTCTACACGCCCCGCTCGGTGGTGCGGCTCATCGTCGAGTTGCTTCAGCCCGGCGAGGGGATGCGCATCTGCGATCCGACGGCCGGTTCCGGCGGGATGCTCATTTACGCAGCCCAGTATGTACGCGAGCAGGGTGGAGATTATCGCAATCTTGCGCTTCACGGCCAGGAGCGGAACCTGGGAACGCTGGCCATCGGCAAGCTCAACCTGCTCCTCCACGGCCTGCGGGCCGGGCGACTGGAGGCTGGGGACGTGATAGCCGAGCCGGGCCTCGTGGACTCGTCGGGACGGCTGTTGTCCTACGACCGGGTCATAGCCAATCCGCCCTTCAGCCTGAAGAACTGGGGGCACGACTTTGCACCCAACGACCCGCATCACCGCTTCGACCGCTACGGAGCAACGCCGCCCAGAACCAGGGGCGACCTCGCCTTCCTGCTGCACATGCTGGGAGTGACCAACGCCCAGGGCATGGTGGGCGTGGTGATGCCCCACGGAATCCTGTTCAGAGGCGGAGCCGAGGGGAAGATACGCCGTGGCATCGTTGAGGCCGACCTCTTTGAGGCGGTCATTGGCCTGGCCCCCAACCTCTTCTTCGGGGCCAGCATTCCCGTCGCCATCTGCGTGCTGAACAAGGCCAAGCCAGTAGAGAGGCGGGGGAAGGTTCTGTTTGTGGACGCGGCCCAGGAGGGCTACTTCCGTCCCGGGAAGGCCCAGAACTACATCGACCCGGAGCACATCGGCAAGATCGTCTCGGTGGTCAAGGACTTTGAGGACGTGGAGCGGTTCGCCCATGTCGCGGACCTTGAGGAGATACAAGGCAACGACTTCAACCTGAACATCAGCCGCTACGTGGACACCACGGAGCCGGTGGAGGTGATGCCGGTAGAGGAGGCGCTGGCGCAACTGCGAGAGGCGGAGCGGCGACGGGATGAGGCGGTGGCCAGGATGGACGAGCTGCTGGCGGAGATGGGCTATGCCCGGTAGGACGGCGGTCGAACGATGCCGGTGATACTGCGGGAGGGACCATACCGCTTCTTCTTCTACGCGAGCGACAGGGGAGAGCCTCCCCACATTCACGTTGAACGTGATAACCGCATCGCCAAGTTTTGGTTGGAGCCGGTCAGGCTTCAACAAGCAGGTGGATTGAGGCGCCATGAGATACGCTGGATCGAGAGAATAGTTGAGGAGAACCAGATTTCGTTCTTGGAGGCTTGGAATGAACGTTTCAACCCTTAAGGTAAGTGTTCCGGAGGCCATGACCATCGAGGTGACCGACGATACCTTGACCGCCGAACTTTCCGACGGCCGGACCGTGTCGGCGCCGCTGTCCTGGTATCCCAGGCTCATTCACGCCACCCCGGAGGAGCGCAAGAACTGGCGGCTGATCGGTGCTGGAGAGGGTATCCACTGGCCCGACCTGGATGAAGACATCAGCGTGGAGATGCTGCTGGGCGGCTGGCCTTCGGGAGAAAGCCAGAACTCTTTCAAACGCTGGCTGGAAGCAAAGCGGGCAGGACTTCCGGTGACCATCCATGAGATACGCCCCGCCACGAACGAAGAGACTGAATACGACTGATGAGACGCTCAGATGAAAATGGAAGTATCCCCGAAGGATGGCGCATGGTGCGGCTGGGGGATGTACTGAAGCTTGAGTACGGTATTTCTCTGCCGGAGCGCGACCGGGTAGATGGGCATGTTCCAGTCCTTGGCTCGGCTGGTCTAGTAGGCTTTCATAGCCAAGCCACGACCAAAGGCCCAGGAATCGTAATTGGCCGCAAAGGAAGCATCGGCATGGTTACATGGGTATCCGACGACTTTGTGCCCATTGACACAACATACTTCGCCGGAGCCATTAATGGGCAAGCCGACCTGCATTGGCTTTACCACCTGTTAACTCACGAGGACCTGTCCAAACTGAACAGAGCGACAGGCGTACCGGGTCTAAACCGCGCCGACGTATACGCACTCAAGAGGGTCCTCCCACCCCTACCAGAGCAGAAGACCATTGCCGCCGTCCTGGATTCCATTGATGAGGCAATCGACAGCGCCGACGCGGTCATCGCCGCCACGGAGCGCCTGCGCGACGCCCTGCTCCACGAGCTGCTCACTCGCGGGATGCCGGGTTGGCATTCGGAGTGGAAGGACGCGCCGGGCTTGGGGACCATCCCGGCAGACTGGGAGGTGGTGCGGCTGGGGGACAAGATTGAGGATGGACCCACGAACGGCATTTATAAGCCAGACTCAGAGTATGGAAGTGGCGTCAGTTTGATCCGAATTGACAACTTCGATTTCGGTGAATTCGTGAGGTTCGGGGATTTCCAGCGCATAAGGGCCACTGAGGAAGAAATACACCGCTACGAGGTCAAACAAGGAGACGTAGTCATTAACAGGGTCAACAGCCTTAGCCACATCGGGAAGTCGGTTCTGATTCCTGAGATCAATGAGCCTACACTGTTCGAGTCCAATATGATGAAAATCAGGTTCGACAGAGGAATAGATCCCAGGTTTGGAGCAGACGTGCTGTTATCAGGTAACACAAGACACTATTTCAAGACGAGAGCCAAAAAGGCAGTCCAACAGGCAAGTATCAACCAACTGGATGTCAGTGAACTACCTGTACCTCTCCCACTCCTTGCAGAACAGCGGGCCATCGCCGCGGTGCTGGAGGGAGTAGGCGATGCCATCGAGCGGGGGCACGAGGAGCGGGACGGGTTGCAATCGCTGAAAGCGTCCGCGGCAGATGCGTTGCTGTCGGGTCGGGTGCGGGTAAATGAGAGGAATGTGTACTGAAGTGTACTATCTCGTTCAGATTAGCGCCAAATCGGGAAAAGGCTATGGGGCTACGGCTGTAAACCTAGAACTTGATGACCTTGAGCATCAAGTTGTGGATCCCTACAAGCAAGGAAGAGTTATCACGGTGGATGGAACAAGCATCCAACCTCGTGACATCGGCAAAATCAAGATATTCGCAAAAGAGGACAAATACGATGAATTTGACCCTCTTATAGGCTATGTGCATAAGGGACACGGGAAGGACGTGACAAACGATTTCATCACTGGACCCCCTGATTCCGAACTTACACCTCAGACAACAGACGGAATGCGGCCCCTTGCGGATACACGAACCGTGTTCGTCGTTCACGGACGGAATCTTGTAGCACGTGATGCACTTTTTGAGTTTCTGCGCTCGATTGATCTCCATCCGCTGGAATGGTCAGAAGCCGTAAGTTCCACTGGCAAGGCATCACCGTATATCGGAGAAATCCTTGATGCTACATTCTCGCGAGCTCATGCTATTGTAGTCCTCTTCACACCAGACGATGAAGCTTGGCTCAAAGAGTCATTGAAGCGTCCGGACGATCCTCCCTATGAGGCTAAACTATCCGGTCAGGCTAGGCCCAACGTTTTGTTTGAGGCTGGCATGGCCATGGGGCGAAACCCTAAACGGACTGTCCTAGTAGAGCTTGGCGCCTTGAGGCCCTTCACCGACGTAGCAGGGATCCATGTTATAAGACTCGATAACACCTCTCAAAGGCGTCAGGAGTTGGCACAACGCTTACAGACAGCAGGTTGCCCTGTAAGACTGACAGGAACGGATTGGCACACGGCGGGCGATTTTGAAGGTGCAGTTGCCGAAGAGAACGACAATCTTGATTCCCTCGTAAAAACCCGTTTTGAGGAAGTTCCAACGATTTAGCACACTTGAGCGCTACAGTATGTTGGGCTAGTATACAGAACAGAGACTGTATATGGTACCCAGGCGTGGGTACGGTTGTTCTAATTAGGCCTGCACAGACTTTTTACGAGAGAACCAATCTTGGTCATCTGGTTGAACAGCCTCCCGAATTGCCGGCTACCCCTCCGATTTCCCATGACGCCAAGGAGTTGTTGCTGGATGCAGCACGGAGCGAAGATGACACGATTATGGCCTACAAAGTGATGGTCGGCCTGGGAATTCGGACGAGAAACAGGGTCTTTGTGGAACCGGGTGATCGAAGGTCAGAGGCCCGCTGGAAGCGCGCCCTAGAAGAACTTGAACAAAATGGCCTTGTCGAGGCACTCAGTTACAAGAGGGAGGCGTTTCAACTCACTCATGCTGGGTTCGCGATGGCAGACATCCTCAATGAGAACCAGAAGGGAGTCGAAAAGGGAGTCGAAACAGAATCCCCATGACTTCCTACCCCGCCAAGCTGAACGAGCACAACCACGCGAGGAGCCTAATGACCAGACAAGAAGTCCTTGAACTGCTGCGGACGCACAAGCCAACGCTGGCCCGGCGCTTTGGCGTAACCGAGTTCGCCCTGTTCGGCTCCTTCGCCCGCGACGAGGCCGCCGATGGGAGCGACATTGACATCCTAGTCCGATTCGATGGGCCAGCGACATCAAGGGCGTATTTTGGCGTGCAGTTCTACATCGAAGACCTTCTGGGCCGGCACGTAGACCTGGTAACCGACAAGGCACTGCGTTCCAAGTTTCGTCCCTACGTGGAGCGGGAGGCCGTGAATGTCTGACGCCCGCGAGCTAACCCGGAACTGGCACCTGTATGTCGAGGACATGATCGAGTTCGGAGAACGGATACTGTCCTACGCGGCCGGACTGGACCAGGATGCATTCGTCGCAGACAGACGGACTTACGACGCCGTTCTGCGGAACATCGAACTGATCGGCGAGTCGGCGACGCATGTCCCCGACGACATACGCGCGTCGCACCCAGAGATTGAGTGGCGAAGCATCATCGGAGCGCGCAATCGCGTTGCCCACGCCTACCTCGGCATAGACGACGACGTTGTGTGGGACATCGTTCAAACTGCTATCCCGGACCTGCTGCCAAAGCTGCGGTGCTTGCTGGGGTCGTCCGGAGAGCATCTGCGATGACCCCCCAGCCAAGCTGAACGAGTTCAACCACGCCGAGGACCCGGCGCGCCGATTGCTGGAGCGGCTGGGATGGAGCTACGTGCACCGCGACCCGCTGGCGGAGGAGCGCGGCGACGAGCGGGAGGTGCTGCTGACGGGTCGGGGGCGGATGGGGGAAGCTGTTCAGAATGGGATTCAATAGAATAGAGGAGTACCTTTCTCATGCCAACTTATATCTTTAACGGCAAGGTGCTTCCAGAACGTGCATCTGTAACAATTGGACCCATTGAACCAGTAACGGTTGTGGTTCCAGATATCCCCCTTAGGTTTCAAGCCATCATTACAATATGTGCATCTCAAATTTTGATTACAGTAAACAATGATAACTCAATCAACGATTTGGAGACACTACGTAATTGTGTAGAAGCTATTGTGCGCAATATTGTCGACGCCTATGGGTACATTGAGGGTCGAGGATACGACGTAGAAATAGCGTCGGTCATTGATTCCGTTGGTGGGGACTGGATGGTATTCCCAATCGCGATAAGGCAGAGTCACGAGTCGAAGTCGGACCGTCCGGTCACATTCCCCGACCTTTATAGGCTGCTCAGGCATTCTGGTCAGCGTGATGACGATGTAGTGGCCTTTAAGTTAAACCAACTTCGCCGTGCGTTAGCAGATCTACGGGAAGCCATTCGTTCACCTGCTGACACTGACCTATTCTGCTACAGGGCAATTGAGTGCATCAGGCAATGCTACCTTGACTCTAATGAAAAAGATAACGACTCTGAGCGTAAGCGTTCTTGGGAACGAATGCGGAAAGAACTGCGGATTTGCAGGTCTTGGTTTTCTACTCTTGAGAATGCGAGCGTGGTACAACGACATGGTGGGTTGATGGGTAGGACAGCCAATGAAAGAGTTGAGGCCATGCTTCGTGCTTGGCGGGTAGTTGACAGATTCATCATGTCTGCCAAGGACAGTTTTCGGCCATTGCCCGAATCTGAAAAGATGCTCGAATGACAACCCCCGCCAAGCTGAACGAGTTCAACCACGCCGAGGAGCCGGCGCGCGTGCTACTGGAGCGGCTGGGGTGGAGCTTCGTGCACCGCGAGGCGCTGGCGGCGGAGCGCGGGGACGAGCGGGACGTGCTGCTGAGGCGGCGGCTGAAGGCGGCGCTCCGGCGGCTAAATGAGTGGATGACCGAGGAGCAGGCGGAGCGCGCCATCTTCGAGTTGGAGCATGTCGACGCCACCGGAATGGCCCGCAACCAGCGAGTCCACGAGTACTTGACCTATGGCATATCCCTGACTGTGGACGGACCGCGCGGGAGAGACTCGCGAACCGTTCGATTCTTCGACTTCGACCACCCTGAGGGCGGCCTGAACGAGTTCGTCGTCACGACCCAGTTCCGGGTCCGCCGAGGAAACGAGCGGGGCGGCGCCGAGGACGACGAGCGCATGGTCATCCCCGACCTCGTTCTGTTCGTCAACGGTGTCCCGCTGGTGGTGATGGAGGCCAAGTCGCCGTCGTTGCTGGAGGTGTGGAAGTCCCAGGCGGTGCGCCAGCTGCGCCGCTACCAGGAAGCCGGCCCGGAGTGGCACGGCGCGGGCGCGCCGGAGTTGTTCCACTACAACCTGCTGTGCGTCGCCCACTGCGGGGCACGTGCCGTTTACGCCGGCATCGGCGCACCGGAAAACGCCTACTTCGAGTGGAAGTGGCTTGGGGGCTGTTCCGAAGATGACGTGAGGCAGAAGTTTGGGGTCGAACCCCTGGGCCAGGCGCAGCTCATCGTCGGGCTGCTGACGCCAGCGACGCTGCTGGACGTCCTGCGCGACTACGTGGTCTACGAGCCGGAACAGGGGCGATTGGTCAAGAAGCTGCCCCGGTACCAGCAGTACCGGGCGGTGCGGGCGGCGCTGGAGCGGATGCTGTCTGGCCGGAAGCCAGAGGAGCGGGGTGGGGTGGTCTGGCACACCCAGGGTTCGGGCAAGTCGCTGACGATGCTGTGGCTGGCCACGAAGATCAGACGGGAGCCGATACTGACCAACGCCACCATCGTGGTGGTCACCGACCGGATTCAGCTGGACCGGCAGATCGCCAGCACCTTTGAGCATTGCGGCTTTCCCGGTCCCGAACAGGCTGCCACCAGCCGTGACCTGCGGCGACTGCTGACCACGGGCGCCGGACGCACGGTCATGACCACCATTCAGAAGTTTGAGGAGGCGCTTGCCGCCCCTGACGGACGGATGGACGTGCTGAACACCTCCGAGAACGTCGTTGTCATGGTGGACGAAGCCCACCGTTCCCAATACGGGGAGTTGGGCGCGCTGATGTCCAGGGCGCTCCCCAACGCCGCGCTCATCGGATTCACAGGAACGCCGATAGATAAGGGCTTCAGGCGGAGCACCATGCGCCGGTTCGGGCCATTGGTAGACGCCTACACCATCCCGCAGTCGGTGGCCGACGGCGCGACGGTGCCCATCCAATACGAGGCAAGACTGCCCGAGCTGGCCATCGAGGGGCCGGAGACCCTGGACAGACTGTTCGACGCCATGTTCGGGGAGCAGCCTGAGACCGTGCGGGAGCGCATCCGCCGCAGGTACGCCAACAAGGAGACGGTCGCCGAAGCGGAGCGGCGCATCGAGATGATCGCCCTGGACATTGCCGAGCACTTCCGGGAGAAGATTCGCCCCAACGGGTTCAAGGCGCAGGTGGTGGCGCCCAGCCGGGCTGCCGCGCTGCGCTACGCCGCCCATCTCAACGATTTCGGCCTGAACGCCTATCCCATCATCACAACCGCGCCCAACGACGGCCCCGAATTCGATGTAGCTCGCGAACTGCCGCAGGAGCAGAAAGTGAACTCTTTCGTCGATCCGGAGGGCGAGCCGGAGATTCTGGTCGTGGTGGACATGCTCCTGACCGGATTCGACGCCCCGGTGGAGCAGGCGCTCTACCTGGACCGGTCGCTGCGGGAGCACGGCCTGCTCCAGGCCATCGCCAGGGTCAACCGCAGGTTCTCCCATAGGAAGGACGGGGTGGAGACCGAAAAGAGCTACGGTCTCGTGGTGGACTACCACGGCGTGTCCCGCGACCTCGAAGATGCGCTCTCCACGTTCGACTGGCCCGACGTCCAGGACAGCATGAGGGAACTGGAGGAAGAGCCGGGGCCGGTCATCGAGGCTGCGACCGTCCAGGCCGAGTCGCACTTCAAGGGCCATGACCTGAACCGGGTATGGGACTGCGTGGAGGTCTTCGCGCCCGACGCCAATACCGAAGGCAACTTCAAGGCTGACGTCTTCGAGCGGTTCAACGCCGACTACCGGGGCTTCTCACGTCTCATGGACCGGTTCTTGCCGGACCCGAGGGCGCTGGACTACACGGAGCGGCTTGCGCGGCTCACCGAGATCAGGGCCTACGTGCGCGCCCAGTTCCTCCGGGAGGATGCGGACGTGGACTGGACCGAGATAGGAGCGAAGGTCAAGAAGCTGGTGGACGAGCGCATCTCGGCTCAGGTGCGGGAGCTCATGCGCCCCGTGTCCATCCTCGACCAGGACTTCGAGCAAAAGATCGCAGCCCTTCCCCACGACGAGGCACGCGCATCGATCATGGAACACGCCATCCGCTCCCAGATCCATGAGCGCCTGGGGGACAACCCCGCATTCTACGAGAGCTTATCAGAGCAGCTCTCGCGCATCATCGACGATCTGCGCAACAGGGTGATAGACGCTGCCGAGGCGTGCAGGCGCTACGCAGAGGTGCGGAGACGGATGCGCAGCGAGGCCGACATCGCGGCGGAGTTCGGCCTCTCGCCTACCTCATTCGCCATCTACGCACTGCTGGAAAGAGGCCCGGAGAACGCGGACGTTCCACCTGTGCAAGTCGCAGAGGAACGGGGCGTCTACCGCACTCAGATTGACGGGGATGCCAGGAGCGTTGCGCTGAGGATCGAGTCGGTAGTCGCCCAGCGCAGCAGAGTCGTGGACTGGCAGTCGAACGAGGACATCAGGCGGCTGATGCGCCGGGACATCAAGCGGGAACTCAGACCAACGGGCGACTACACAGAAGAGCAACTGGAGGAGTTGGCCAACCGGATAGTCGAGCTTGCCAGCCGCAGGAGCGGGCAGTGACCGAGCGGGGCCAAGTTCGATTCGGGGATACCAGCATCGACTATGAGGTGCGGCGCAGCAGTCGCCGCAGAAAGACCGTCCAGATCACGGTGGACGGCGGCGGGGTGCAGATCGCCGCGCCGACGGCTACGTCAGTCAGTGAGGTGCGCGCCATCGTGCGGAAGCGGGCTGGCTGGATACTGAGTCATGCGTCCGACCGGATGCTGGAGGCCGCCCCCAAGCGCTTCGTGAGCGGCGAGACGCTGCCATACCTGGGCCGCAACGTCCGAATGGTTGTCGAGGACGCAGACGTGCGCACGGCGGAAGTCCGGTTCGATCACTGGAGGCTTCGGGTCATCACCCCGAAAGGACTCAGCGGCGATGAACGCTTCGAGTCGGTCCGCCGGGCAATTGTCAGCTGGTACCGCTCGCGTGCTGAGGAGAAGCTGGGGGAGATTGTCGATCGGTGGGCGACTCGGCTCGGACATGGAAAGAATGTCCGTGTGTTGGTACGTGACCAGCGGCAACGCTGGGGAAGTTGTGCGCCCGACGGGACGCTGCGCTTCAACTGGCGCGCCATGATGGTGAACACGATGCTTATCGAGTACGTCGTCGTCCACGAGTTGGCGCACCTGACACACCGGAACCACTCGCCTGAGTTCTGGGCGCTGATTGCTTCGGTTATGCCGGACTCCCAGCGGCGGCGTCAACGCCTTCGTGAGATCGGGAAATCCCTACCCTTGTGATAGCTGCACGGGCAAGTAAGAGGGACTCCGATTATGAGTCCCGTTCAGCCTGTCTCAGAACCGCAGGAGAGCATTTGACAAGACTCGGGCAACAGTGGGTTTCCCAACGTATGCCTGAAACGCAAAAAGGCACTCATACATCGATGCACAGGGGAAGGCCGCCGCGTGGGCGACGACCTCCCCTGTGACGCAGCTATAGTGTCAGCCGACTTCCATTACGCGGCTACCAGTGCCGGCTGCATCAGCATGGCGGAGATGGGCGGCGTCACCACGTGGGTCACCGACACCTTCCCCCTGCCGTCGTACCCGGCCCGGAACGCGTACTCCACCTCCGCGCCCCAGGGCATATGGCCGCCTTTCCGGACCGTCCCACGGCCAGCGCCCCGCACCACCATCCCGCTCCGCTCCTTCTTCTTCCAGCCCAGCACCTTGACCTCGGCGGGCATCACCCGCTCCTCGGCACCCGTCCGCTGGAACAATACCCCGTGCAGGCTCCTGAGCACCCTCGCCGACGGACTGCGCTGGCCGTTCATGATCTGGGAGAGGTGACCCGAGCTGATTCCGGCCCTACGCGCCGCCTCGTTCTGGCTGATCCCCAGCGCGTCCATCTGCTCCCAGATCACCCGCCGGTCAATGTCGGGACAATGGGCGGACTCAACCTTGACCGGGGCCTGAAGCGCCGACTCCACCCTGGCCTGGAGCTTCACGCCCATGCTCCGGTGGCCGCGAGCCACCATCGTCATGTAGCTGGCGGAGATCCCCACCCGGTCGGCCAGTTCCCCCAAGCTCATGCCGTAGGAGCGGGCGCGCTCCCGGATGAAGGTGCTCCCCTCTTCGACCACGTCGCTCTGGCGGTAGACGATGCCCTGTCCGGGGACATCTCCCAGCACGGCCATCGCCTTCTCCCGGAGCTTGGGAGTCCAGGGCCTCTTGCCCGTCCCGACCTGGGAGAGGTAGCCAGGGGCTACGCCCATCTTCTTCGCGAGCTCCTTCATGGTGAGGCCCCGCCTTCTCGCCGCCGCCCTGAGCTCGGTTTCGGCGCTGACTGTGCGCTCTCCAGGGGCCAGTCCGTTCGTACTTGTCTCCGTCGTCGGATTGGTCGTCGTTGTGGTTGCCGTCGTCATGTCGCTTCCTCCTTGTGATGAAGAAAGCGAGACCGCCCCCACGGTGTGGAGACAGTCCCGCTTGAATTGGCGTCCCGGCGGCCGGGACTGTCTCCGTGGGTTGTGTTGCGGCCAACGGCCGGGTGCGGCGTCCCATGTGTGGTACGCCGTGTGCGGGTCAAGCCTCCTGGGTCAGGTCAGAGGCAAGCCCGTCTTGCATTGGGCACAGGTCTTCCCCATGAAGGGAGCCGGGGAGAGGACCTGTCCGATGGCTGTGGGATTAGGGAGAAGAGGGCTGGGTCGGAGACCCTCGTGTAGACTGTTACCGTGCGGAGCGAGCCGCCCCGTTCAACCGGGTGCAGCCCAGGTCCCTGCGGGCAGCGAAGGCCAGGGAAGGACGCTTCAGTTGGTGATTGCACCGAGAGCGTGCGCTACGACTCGACGAGCGGTCTAGCCCCCCGCAGGCTGAGCTGCGAGACCACCTTGCCGGGCCGCCAGCACATCCCCAGGACCGCCGCGACCTCCAGCGTCCCGGCGCCGTGGGGAGTGAGAGCAGAGGCCCTCCCGACGCCTTGGCTGTAGAGCATCGCCTCCCGGTCACCGAACCGCCGCTTCACCAGCTGTTTCCACTCGGAGAAGGCCCAGCGAGCCTCCCTCGTCTCCGCCTTGGACATGTTCATGCCGGCGAGGATGGACAGACCGTCGTCCACGTCTCCCGCCTGCCTGAGTCGTCGGGCCTCGTGGATGGAGCGCGTCACGCTCGGCTCCACCGTCTCCGGCCCCTTCTCCTTGAACCCCATCGCCGCCATGAGCTGGTCGACCAGCTCCTCCAGACTGCGCCGGGGCCTGTCCACCGCGTCCATCGACCGAGTGCCGTTCACCAATGTTGCCGTCGTCATCGTGCACCTCCTTAGTGCCTGTGCTTTGTTGCCTTGCCGATTGCGCCCGCCTGCGGGCAAAGAAGAAGGGCCGCCCCCAGTGGGAGACGGCCCTTGCGTGTTGGGATGGGTATGAGGGAGCCCGAGGCCCCGTCGTCAGCGGCGACGGACCCTCCCTACCGGACGCCGGGGCATGAACCGCCGGAGCAGCAGCGCCCCAATGCCCAGCCCGACGAGGTTCAGGAAGAAGAGCTCCACGTCGAGGGTCAGCAGCGGCGCCGCAACGACCAGGACGACCGCCCCGGCCACCACGACCTTCTTCCGCTTCCACCACGGCTGCTTCTCAGGAGCCTTGACCGCGGTGTCATTGACCTGTGCGTAGGCCGTCCAGATGGGCAGCCCAATGAGCGCTTCCAGCTCGGTTATCACCACGCCGGCCGAGCAGCCCCCGGTGTGACAGCGGGTTTCGAGGCCGTTGCCGTCCGGCCGCTGCCGAAACGCCAGCCCGTCCGACTTGCCGCCGTGACAGATGGCCGTCGTCGTCCAGAACCAGCCCCGCTCGAAGCTGACCCGGCGCCCCAGCAGGTTCGTTATCCGCATTGCGCTCGGCCCCACGTACTGTTCCGTCCTGTCCTGTGTCCGCGATTCGTCCATGCCCATGTACCTCCTTGCTGATTGGTATGCCTATGCCGTTGAACCCGTGAATCCGTTCCGAAGACGCGCTCCGCCCACGGTCGAATGTCGAACGCGGAAGACGGAGTGGAGTGAAAGAAGACGCAGCTCGCCCAGGGCGCAAAACCTCCATGGGGAAAGCTGCGAGACGTGAAGCGGCCAGCCTGCTTATTCAGTCACAGACCGGCGCGTGTCGAAGCTGCGGCCCGGCTGCGTGTCAGCCATGCCGCAGGCATGTTGAATCGGTCGGGGCGAAAGACGCACTCCGACCGACCGGGTGAGGACGAGGCGCAGAAGGCGCTCCATCCTCAGAGTCCAGCGGGAGAAGCGATCAACTCCAACCACCGGACGGGTGTCTAGCGACCGAAGCGATCAACTCCGATGCGCCGGACAGGTGTCCTGCGGGTGAAGGACCAGCGTCAAACTTCAACCGCCGGACTGAGCCGATGACGAAGGACCAGCGTCAACTTCGTCGATTCGGCCCGCGCTGGTTGCGAAGGACCAACGTCAAACTCCACATTGCCAGCATTCCCTCTTGGGCGACTCTTCGGTCAGACCCGTGCAACAGGGATCACGCACCCAGGTTTCTATGGTCGGAAACCTTGGAAAAAGCCTAACAGTGAGGTCATTATCGGCGATCAGCGAGGCGCAAAAGACCCCCTGCGTGCCACCACCCGACAAATTGCTCGGGAGTGTTCGCGAGCACGAAAATGCACCACTGCCGGGACCATCACGGCCACCGCCCCAGGGTGAGGATGCGCATCACCTTATGGAGTAACTCGCTCCTGGCCCGCGCTCTCCGTGTGTCGAAGAGCGCCGTCCTGCGCCAGCTGACCTGGCCGCTGCGGTCGAGGCCGTGCAGAGGCTGCTTCTCCGGCGGTAGTGTCATCCCGTGCTCTTCGAGCAATGCAAGCTCCATCTCCAGCAGACGTTCCCGCTGGACGAGCCACTCAAGGCCCTTTCCGTCGTTGGAATGAGATTCCTTCAATGCCCGCCACTCGACGACCAGGGACCAAGCGTCGCCGAAGACTTCCTCGTCGTCATCGGCGGGCTCAAGGGTCACCAGGTCGGGGTACTCGCGCCGCATCGAGGCACTCGGCGGAGGACTTGCCTCCCGCCCCGACACTCCGTCTTCCGAACTCTCCGAACCCCTCGGCGTTGGACCGGCGCCGGCGTGACCGGCCCCGGTCGTCTCCATATTCGCGTCGTGATCCCTACTCAGCGCCCCGACCTCGGCCTCGACCTTGGACAGACGCCTGCGCACCTCCTTGCCCAGCGACTCCACCTCGCTCTCCAACTCCCCCATGCGCTCCTCCAGGGCGTCGTTGCGCTCCCGCTGACGGGCGGCAGCCGAGCCGACGCCCTCCTGCAACGCCCGCTCCAGGGCCTCACGCACCCGCCGCGACAGCCTTCCCGTCTTCGCGCACTCGGCCACGGTGCGTTGGTCGACCTCCAGCACCCGCGCCGCTCCCTTGTGGCCCCGCTCTCGCACCAGCTCTTGCAGCAGGGTCATGAGTCGCATGTGGTACATGTTCTCCACGTCCCTGCTGTCCTCGATGCCGTGTTCAGTCGTCTTCATGGCAATTTCCTCCCTCTCCGGAAACTCGATTCAGCTTTGGACTCGTTTGAATCCGGTCTGCTCTGAAGTCTTGCCGGGCGTAACGCACCCCCGCCTCAAGCGACTTTTCGGGCGGCTTTTGTCATCGGGTCGTCGATTTTCCCCGGTGTAGACACCCCCGCCTCAAGCACTTTTATGTCATTGCCAACCGAACTGGGGACTTTCAACAAACTGCTCACCGATTACGTCCTGTAGAGGAGGATTTACCCCTGTTTTAGCTACGAAATCCCGACTTCGGTCACTTCGTCACCAAACTCCATTTCCTGTACACCCCCAATACTGCACGAGACGGGCCTCGGATAAGAGGGCCTGCAAGGTGCCGCCCTGCGAGGGGTCTTATTCGGCGTTTCGGTTGTTCACACTCCTCTGCGAGCGCTGCGATCCGGTAACCGCAGCAAATCGCAGGGAGGTGAACGAGTTGGCGCTGAAATCGAAACTCCGGTCATTTAGGCGGCTCATTCCGCTGGCAATCGCGCTGCTGTTGGCGGCGCTGGCCGCCATCCCCACCAGCAACCTGGCCCTGGCCCAGGAACCGCCCGGCGACGAGGTAACTCTCGTCAACGCAGACAGAGAGTTCGTCGAGCGCAAGAAAGGCGGCGAGTTCGTCGCAAGGCCCATCTTCGACCGCGAGCTTGCGGACCTCTTCTACGCCGTCCGGGACGCCGACACCGGCGACTGGATATCCGCCATGTACCGGGTGAGGGGTGGTGAGAATAGGCGCAGCGACGGCTGGGAGTACTCCTGGGAGTATCCCGACCTGGACGAGCAGCCCGACCTCGACCCCGACAGGGCCTACCTGCTGGTGATGCTGGCCGCCACCGAGGGCGGTGAGCGAGGCGACTTCTACGCGGTGGTCCCCATCCACCAGCCGGGCCGCATCTGGGACAAGATCCTGTCCGCCCTCAGCCCGGCGCGCTGGGCCAAAGCCTTCGCCGGCTGGGTCATCGAGGGAGTCCACGGAACCCTCTGCGGAGTTGTCGAGCGGGCGTCCGGCGAGGACGCCGCCAACTGCGGGGGAGGGTAGCCATCGATGAGTGACATCCTCACCGGCACCCCTCCCGACCTCACCTACGCCAACGACCTGGTGCGCCAGGCGTGGCTGGTCGTCTGGGCCATCACGTCGGGCGCGCTGGTGGTCATCCTCGGCTGGATGGGCCTGAGCCTCATCGTCTCCGAGCACCTGGGCCGCCAGCAGGCTGGATGGCGGGAGATGGTCCCGCGGCTCGCGTTGGGCCTGGTGGCCGCCGCCTCGTCCCTGTGGTGGTGCGCCCTGGTCATCGACGTGTCCGACGCCGTGTCCGGCTTCGTCGCCGTCTCCCTGAACGTCACCCCCGGAGACATGCTGCGCTCGACCCTGAGCACGCTGCTGACGGCGGTGCAGGCCGGGAGCGTGGGCATGGCCCTGCTACTGGCCCTGCTCTACCTGGTCTACGGCTTCTTCGTGCTCTACGTGGTGGTGCAGATGGTCTTGCGCCTTGCGTTGATCGACGTCCTGCTGGCCTTGGCCCCCATCGCTTTGGGGCTATGGATTCTGCCACACACGGCGGGCTGGGGCCGCCAGTGGCTCAGGATCTTCATGACGACGGTGTTTCAGCAGGCGGTGCAGCTCATCACCCTGGCCCTGGGTTTCGGGTTCCTGAAGGAGTTCGCCGCCATCGCCGCCTTTGAGCCGGTACAGGACCTGATCTGGAAGCTGTTGATGTCCCTGGCCTTCGTCTACATGGCGACCCGGGTTCCTGCCATGTTGGGCAACGCCGGGACCTTCGACGCCTGGCTGAGCACCCTCTACTTCGGCATGAACCTGCCCGGCTCCATGGTGCGCTCGGCGCGCTCCATCGGACTGATAGCGGGCGGGGCCGCCGGAGGGCCGGGCGGCATGGCGGTAGGCGCGATGGCAGCCGGGGCGGGCCTGTCGGCGGCATCCTCCGGCCTGCGCTCCATGGCGGACATGGCGACCCCCTCCAGTGGGGGAGACGGCGGAAGCGGAGACGCTCCCCGGAGCAGCGGCGAGTAACGACAACGACGACCCAGCGGGCGCGGACGGCGTTCGCACCCATCGACAAGACGAAGGAGGCGGAGCGATGTGCCTGTAGGAGAGCGGACGCAACCGAACCGGAAGAAGACGAACGGAACACTCTGAAGACAGAGAGGAGACGGAACTTATGACAGAACTGACACAGACCATATCGAACCTGGTGGGCATCCTGCTGGGCGTCGTGGGCGCGGTGGGCGTCGGCTTCTTCATCTACGGGGCCTACCTGTACCTGACGGCGTCGGGAGCGCCCCACCAGATGGAGCGGGGCAAGAGCGCAATGATGACCGCCCTGGCCGGCGTCGTCTTGGCGATGGTGGCCTACGGCGTCGTCGAGCTGGTGATGAACGCGGTCGTGGACCCGGTCGTGGACATAGAAGACGCCCTGCCCAAGCCTACCACCCCCACCCCTGACGGCGACGGCGGATAGCTGGACGTGAGAAGGAAGGAGCGAGCCATGAGAGAACACGAGGTGCCTACCCACGTGCAGGCCGAGGACAGGGTGCTGCTGGGGTTCACATTCCCGCAGATCGTAGCGGTCGTGGCGGTGTGCGCCCTGTCCTACGGCGCGTACCGCTACGCCCCGGTGGGGCCGTCCGAGATGCGTATGGCCCTGGCAGTCCTCTTCGGACTGGTGGGTATTGCAATGGTGGTCGGGAAGATAGGCGGTCGGCGGCTGCCGTTGGTGGCCGCCGACCTGTTGAAGTACCGGCTGGGGGCAAGGGTCTACGCCGGTCCGGTGTCCGGGCTGGTTCGGCCCGAACCGCCAACGCCGATTCAGCCGGTGAAGAGCGGCCCCGGTGCTGTGCGGCTGATGGCTCGGAGGGCAGGAAAGACCCTAAAGAGACTGCGCCGCCGCAAGAAGCAGAGGCGCAACGGGGAAAGAAGACCATTCCGTCCCCACTGCTGGTTCGGCAAGCGCCGCCGCAAAGCGGGGAGAGACAGCCAGGGTCACAGTCTCAAGAGCTGGATAGCAGTCGTGGGCGTCGTCGCAGTGGCGGCGGCTGCGAATGTCCCCCAGGCCGTGCTTGCCGACGGCCACGAACCCTGGCGCGAAGAGATCGACTTTGAGGTCGCCGAGCCGATGGAGGGGCGTCGGATATTCGTCGAGTCCCTGACCGTATCCGGCGACCGGGCCGCCGTGACGTTGCGGGCCGCCAGCGACCTGGACATCCGGGTGCGGGCCTTCGGCGGTAGCCAGGGCACCACCCTCCGCTTCTGGGGATCGGCAAGTCTCACCGAGAGAGAGACCATCGACTACTCGCTGCCCCTGCATGGCCCAAGGCCGTCCTTCACGGTGTCCTGGGAGGACACGCTGGGGCAGGCCGGAGCACTGACGGTTGAACACGACCGCATCCCGTACCCGCTCCCCGAAGTCGAGGGCGAGTTGTGCAACCTGAACATGATCTCCTTGGGCTGGACGCCGGGAGCAGTCACTGGCGTCATCGAATCCGTGTGCGTTGCCACGATCAAGGAGCCGGTGGAGCTTCAAGCGGTGGCCGGGCACACCGAGGTCACCGAGACGGCGCTCATGGACGCCGAGGTGACGGCCATCACCGGGACCCTCGTAGCCAACACCGGCGCGTCCCAGGACAGCGTCGCCTTCATCCCCGACGGCGAGACGAGTTTCCATCTCAGTGTGCCCGAAGGCGAGGCGATTCACGTCGTGAGCGTGGACGTGAGCCTTGAGGCAAACCTCCGCATCCCGATTCCGCCACTGACGACGCTCACCCACCACCCGGAGCGGGTCGAGAAGCGTACCGAGACGGTGAGCCTGTGGAGGCCGGGCACGACCCAGACCGTCAGCGAGACGGTCACCGTGACCAACGACGACGGCACGACGACGGAGCACGTCGTCACCGCCACCCTGTCGATACCCGGCGAGACGGTACAGAAGAACGTCACGCTCACCATCGTCCACCCCGAACACGTGAAGGCCGAAGTCGCGGACCGAGCTCCCATCGTCAGGACAACGGAAGAGTCCCTGTCCTTGGAGTCCGCCGTTGGTTCCGATGACCCATTGGAGGCCCTGACGCTGCCGGAGCCTGAGCCGGTCGATCCGCCCGCCGAGCAGACACCCGGCGGCGACCTCACCGAGTGGTTCCGCAGACTGGGATGGGAGTGGCCCCCCAGTCAAGCTGAGGGCAGGCCCTGGTGAGGCCCGTATGGACGGCAATCCTTTTGGCCGGGGTTGCGCTGGCGACCACCGGCGCGGCCCCGGCGGAGGAGCAGGAGATGCTCGCAGCCTTCGATGCGGTCTTGACCGCGATGGCCTACGCCGCCTCCGGGCTGTGCGCCTTCGCCATCGTTTGGGCGGGGTTCGTCCTGATGGCCGAGGGAGGCGAGGAGCGCGGCGGGGGACGGGCAAAGACCGCCGTCGTCATGGCCGTCGTCGGTCTCGTGCTGGTGCTGTCGGCCAAGGGCGTCGCCGCCCTGCTGAAGCACGGCGTCATCCCCATCCCAGTTCCCTAGCAAAAAGGAAGCAAACGAATTGAAAGAACTGATTGGACGACTGGTAAGTTGCAGGGAGCAGGGGTCTTCGCTGGCGAATGACGCCCGGCAGGGAAAACCGTGCAATGAGCAGGAGACAACTTCCCAGCCGGAACAGCCCGCACCCAAGCCCCTGCCGGAGCTTCCGCTCTTCTTCATGCTGTCGCACCTGGAGGAGGACGGGCCGGTTCGCCTGGACGGGGTGAAGCTGGGCGTGTGCGAGGTGATGGGCCTGGAGTTGGACGAGCCGAAGCTGGGGGCCTTCGCGGGGGCGCTCAACGCCCTCGACTTCCCGGCGCAGCTTCTCTTCAGGCAACACCCGCCGCGTCTTGGCGTGCTGCGGGAGAAGCTGCAAGAGGCACAGCCGAGCAACCTTCCCCCACAGACAAAGGCCGCTTCGGAGTCCCTGCAACGTCTTTTGACCGAGCTTGAGACCCGCGACGGCATTCTCGACCGGCGCTTCTACGCCGTGTGCGAGGCGGCGCGCACGGACGACCTGCGGGGCCTGCTTTCCAGGGCCGGGCTGTCAGTCCACCCCCTGAGAGGCCGGCAGCTTCGGATGTTCTTCGTATCGGCAGTCCTGGGAGGCTCCCCCGCCGAGATGGACGAGGAGACGCAGGTGGAGGTGGAGATGGGCCGCCGCGAACTGCGCGTCGGCGGGCATCTGACCCGCTCGCTGCACTTGGGCAAGTGGCCCCGGTCCCTGGCTCCCGGCTTCCTGCAAAGCCTCATGGCGGCGGGCGCTCCGATGGACCTGTCCGTCCACGTCGGGCCGATACCGGCGGAGCAGGCGGCGCGGACGCTTGAGTGGCAGAAGGTGCGCTTCGAGTCGGCCCAGAGCCTGTCCTTCAAGCGGGGGCGCACCATGTCTCCGGAGGCGGAGATCGCCCTCGAAGACATCACCCGGCTCAGGGACGAGGTGCAGCGGGGACGCGAGCGGCTCTTTCACGCATCGCTATCGGTCACGCTTCACGCGAAGGACGAGAAGTCCCTGAAGGAGATGACCCAGCGGGCCAAGGCCCACTTCGCCGCCACCCTGGGCAAGCTGGACAACCTGGCCTTTAGGCAGAGGGAGGGACTGCTTTCGACCCTGCCCCTGGGCCTGAACGCCGTAGCCGAGTGGCGGACTCTGGACACGTCGTCGCTGGCGAGGCTGTTCCCCTTCTCGCCGCCGGACCTGGACACCCGGAGCGGCACGTTGTACGGCATCGACATGCGGGCCTGCTCCCCGGTGGTCTACGACCCCTGGGACGGCACACACCTGAATGCGAACACGGCGGTGTTGGCCCGCTCCGGCTCTGGCAAGTCCTTCGCCACGAAGCTGGGCGTGCTAAGAGGCATCACTCGCGGCGTGACCGCCTACGTCATCGACCCGGAGGGCGAGTACGCGGACATGGCGAGGGCTGCCGGAGGACGGGTGCTGTCCCCCGGCGTGCCGGGCCAGGGGATGAACCCCTTCGTCATCGACCGTGGCGACGACGAGGAGCTGCTCCAGCGCATCGGCAGCCTAAGAAGGCTCATCGAGGTGATGGTGGGCGAGAGCCTCGGCGCCGAGCGCAGGGCATCCCTCGACCACGCCCTGGCTGGCTACTACGCCCAACACAGGGAGCGCACCGGCTTCCGAGATTTCTACAAGTATCTCGAAGGAGAGGCCGAAGACCTCTCCCGGCTGCTGCGACCCTTCGCCACCGGCAGCCTGCGCAACCTGCTCTCCGATGAGGGCGACGACCTGCTGGGAAGCGAGGCCCTGGTCACGGTCTTCGACCTGCGGCTGCTGGAGCCGGAGCTTCGGCCCGCAGCCGCGATGGTCTGTACCGAGACGGTGTGGGCTGCTGCTGCCCAGAACCCAAAGCCCCGCCTGCTGGTGGTGGACGAGGTGTGGTCGATCATGCAGCACCCCGAGGGCGCGGCTTTCATGGTCAGCATGGCGAAGCGAGCAAGGAAGCACCGGCTGGGGTTGCAGTTCATCACCCAGGACGTCCAGGACCTACTCAGCGAGGACACATCGAGAACCATCACCGGCCATTCGGGAAGGGCGCTGCTTCAGAACGCGGCCTTCAAGCTGGTGCTCCAGCAGGACGCGGCGGCAATTGGAACCGTCGGCGACGCCTTCGACCTGCCGGAAGACCTCCAAAGGTGGCTCTTGTCGTGCCCGCGTGGAGACGGCCTGTTGTTGGCGAAGGGACAGCGATTCCCCGTGCGCATCGAGGCCACCCCGGAGGAGACGGAAGTCATCGAGTGGAGACCGGGCGGACACCGATAGAACGGCTACAACGAAAAAGAGACCCGGATATAGGAAGGAGCAATAAGAATGAAGCTGAACCCGAAAGACATCCTGTTTGGCGACGACGAAGGGAAGAAAGAACCCGTGCTGCTGGCGGTGACTCCGCCCCGCACGGGGGAGCGCACGTTGTTGGGCGTGGAGAACCTGCTTCAGTCCATCGCCGTCCCGGAGCCCTTCTCCCTGGAGCTTGCCGGGGACATGGACGGCGTAACGTTGCTGGCCCGCTGCATCGACGACCGGGTGGTGCGGGGCCAGCTATCGGCCCACTACCCCCAGGCCCGCATCCGCAAGCTGGAACCGGAGAACGACCCCCTTCGCCTGTCAGAGAAGGAGCAGGCGTGGTCGATGACCCTACGGGCCAACGGCCCCGAGTACGTTCCCCTGCGCACATTCCGCGACGACGATCTCCTCGACCCCGGTTCCGATCCCCTCATCGCCATCATGGGTGCGCTGTCGTCCCTCTACGAGGGCGAGCGGGTGGTGGCGCGGCTGTTGCTGCGCTCTCTTGGCCCCGACTGGTCGCAAGCCCATCTCGAAAAGGCCCACAGGAGACCCGGCATGGAGGCGAGGGAGCCATCCTACACCTTCCAGACGAAGCCCCTCCAGATGGACGGCGTGACTATGGCCGTCCTCGGCATCGGCGCTCTGGCCGCCCTCCAGGGCTACCTGTGGGTGCAGGACGGCGACGCATGGAAGGCCGTCCTCCTGGGGATGGGCACGGCCCTGGGGCTTACCACGGGCGGCTGGGCCTGGTGGCGCTGGAAGAGGGCCAGGAACCGGGTCGAAGACCCACTGCTCATCAAGGAGAAGGTCTCGCGCATAGCCTTCGACGCCGAGATACAGGTCATGGCAATCCTGCCCGCCGGCACGGGGCGCGAGCGGGCGGAGGAACTCCTGGGGAGGGTGGCGGCCGCCTACCGCCACTTCGACAACCCCGCCGGAGCCAGGTTCAAGGTGGGCAAGGTCCAGCCCGCAGTCCCAGAACCCTCACTGCTTCACCCGTCAGGCCCCGGCCTGTTCGGCAGGCGCAGCGTCCTGGGGGTCCGGGAGACCGCCTGCCTGTGGCACCCGCCGGGAGCGGGCGACGAGACCCCCCTCGTGGAGCGGTCGGGCGCACGGGCGCTCAGCCCGTCGGCCAGGGGAACCAGGGGCGGCGCTCTCGTGGGCGACACCACGGCAGGGACGAAGAGGGAGATCAGATTCCCCGACGACCTGCTCCGGCGTCACCACCTCTACGTGGCCCGCACCCGCATGGGTAAGTCAACCCTGATGCACCACGTCGTCACTCACAAGATGAGGGAGAAGGCGGCGGGCAGGGACGGCGACGCCATCGTGGTCATAGACCCCCACACCGACCTGGTCGCCGGCATCCTCGAACACGTCCCCGAGTCCCTCGCCGACAGGGTGAAGCTCATCGACCTGTCGGACGAGACCCGCTCTCCCGGCGTCAACCTGCTGGACACCCGCATCTTCGCGGACCGGGACCGCACCGCCGACTCTGTGGTGCGCGTGGCGAAGGGGCTGTGGGAGCAGTGGGGGCCGAGGATGCAGTCCATCCTAGAGCAGACCGTCAAGACGCTCCACGAAGCCAACGAGCAGATGGAGGCCGACCAGCAGTACACCATCCTCGACGGGTTGAAGCTTCTGTCCAACGAACCCTTCCGCAAGGAGGTGCGCAAGAGGGTCTCGGACCCCTACCTGCTGGAGTGGTGGGCCAGGGACTTCGGCAAGTGGGGTCATCAGTACAAGGCGGAGGCCCTTGCCCCGGTGCAGACCCGCCTCTCCTACTACGCATCCTCCAAGCGAGCAAGGGCCATCCTGGGCCAGCGCCGCTCCACCATCGACCTGAGACGGACGATACACGACGGCGGCATCCTGCTGGTCTCCACCTCCCAGGGAACGGTGGGCAGGGACGTGGCCGCCCTGGTGGGCGCGTCCCTCCTCAACCTGGTGGACGCCGTGATACGGGAGCAGGCAAGCCTGCCGCTCAGCAGGCGCAGGGGCGCGCTGGTGGTGGTGGACGAGATGCAGTCGATGCCGGGCGTGGACTACGAGTCGATGCTCTCAGAGCTTGGCAAGTTCGGGGCGTCCTTCATCCTCGCGACCCAGAGCCTGGCCAAGCTGGACGACCTCTCCCGCACCATGCGGGACACCATCCTCGCCAACGTGGGCTGCCTGGCCGTCTTCCAAGTCGCCGGGAACGACGCAAGGACGCTGGTCTGGGAGTTGGGCAAGGACCGGGTGACCGAGGACGACATCGTGTCGCTGCCCGTGCACCACTGCTACGTCCGCGCCACAGTGGGAACGGAGCGGATGGACGCCTTCTCAATGATGGTGCGCAAGCCGGAGGAGGGAGACCCCTCCGTCGCCTCCCGCATACGCGAAGCGGCGTCCGCCTACACCGTGTCGTCTCGCCAGGCCGACTACGCCGACGCCGAGGGCAACAGGAAGGTGGACGACTACCACAAGGGCGTCGAGGAGCTGGAGATTGCCGAGCAGGAGGGGCAGCAAGAGGCGAAACAGGAAGCGCAAGAGGAGGTCGAAGAATGAAGCCCGAAGGACTTGATGACCAGCTGCTCCGCGCCCTGACCGACATGCCCTTCCTCAACCGCCCGGAGATGGTCGCAGTCACCGGCCGGTCGAAGGGCGCGGTCCACGAGGCAGTCGAGAGACTTCAGGAAGACGGCCTCTGCGCCTCCGTGCTCCACGCCGTGGACCCCTTTCAACCGGCCCGAAGGTTCCACCTGACCTGGGCAGGACTGAGGCGGCTTGCGCAGGAGGAGAAAAAATCTCCCGACGAACTGGTACGCACGCATCCCCTGTCGGGCCAGTGGCGGCGCAGCCTGATGGAGCGCATGGACGCCTTGGCTGTCATCTACCGCCTGGCCTCCCACCTCTCCAACTGCGCCTACCCCATCCGCTTCCGCTGGTACCGCTCCTCGAAGCTGGACGCCGCCGCGACCCTTCCCGACGGCAGGACCGTCGGCATCGTGAGGCAGGGACTAACCGCCGACCGCTCGGTCTTCGCCCAGCGGCTCTGGCGGCTGAAAGACGAGCCCATGCCGGCAGTCGTCCTCATCCTCACGCCGGACGGAGTGCGGCTCAGGCACGCTCGCAGGATGCTCTCGACCACCGACGTTCCGGCCCTGCTGGCCCTGGAGCGAGATACGGTCGTGGCCGAAGCCGACGATCCGATATGGACTCCGGCCCAGGTCAGCGCCGCCGTGAGCCTGCGCTATGCGCTCGACAGGATGGAGCCTGGCGGCGCGTTGCCACAGGAGCCGCAGCCCGCCCTGGCGTCCGTCCCCACCGACCTGCCCGTCATGGGCGGGGCGGCGGACATGTCCGACCACATGCTGCCCGTGATGCTAAAGCCCGCCGAGAAGCGCGTCCTCGACCTGACATTCGACTGGCCCTGGATCGCTCTCTCGGAACTGGCCGGACTCATGGACGTCTCGCCCCAGAGGGCATCCCAGTTGGTCAATCCCCTGGAAGGCTTCCGCCTCGTCGTCAGGCCGCGGGACGCGGGTGGACGGCTGGCCCTCACCGACCGGGGCCTGGCCCTCCTCGCCCGCAGGGACAGGACCTCCGTCACCGTCGCCCGGAGGCGGTGGAGCGTCGCTGCCGAGGACGCCACCGTCCCCTACGACTGGCGCAACCTCACCGGCGGCAGGAGCCGCCAGCTTCTCAGAAACATCGAGCACACCGCCGCCGTCCACGCATTCCTCGCCGCGCTCACGGGCCAGGCCCGGCACCTGGGCTGGGAGGTCGTGCATCTCGATCCGCCCAGGAGAGCATCCCGCCATTTCCGCCACGACGACCGGATGCGAGCCGTCAACCCAGACGCCTTCGGCGGCCTGCGAAGGGGAGAGGCCACCTGGTCCTTCTTCCTAGAGTGGGAGCGACGGGCCGTGCGGCCCTCCACCATGGCCACACGTCTCGCCCCATATCTGCGCTACTACTCATCTCACAGGCCCATCGACGATCACGGCGCAAGGCCAGCCGTCCTCATCGTCTTCGAAGACGACATCGCAGCCACCCACTTCCTGCGCGTGGCGCGGGAGCGGATGCAGGCCGACAGGGTCACTGTCCCCCTGTGGATCTCCCACAGGGACGCAATCGACGCCCTGGGGCCGCTGGGACGCGCCTGGCGCACCCCGGCCACCGCCTGGGAGCCGCCCCAAGCCCTGCCGACAGGAGAAGGAATGATCGGCGCGAAAGACTCCCGCTAAGCCCCGATGGAGGATGGAAAGTCAATGTGTTCACGGGATAACGATATATGGAGAGGCCCCCGGAGGAGCGGGGGACGGACCGTCGTCCGGCTCGACGCGGCGGCCCTGGGGAGACGGCTCGCTCTGCCGAGCCCCTCCCGGAACCGGCCCGCCGGAGAGGTCTGCAACAGACCCGGTTACGTGTCGAGGTCGGCCAGCGGGGAGCGGTCGCCCTCCGGTCGCATCCGCCGCCGGATGCAAAAGGCCTTGGGAACAACAACCCAGAGCTTTGCAACACGGAGGATAGCAATGAACCGTAACACGCAGTCCCGTTTCGACGGGCACACGCATCACATCGACGGAGTTTGCGGGATGCAGCCCCTTCTGGGCAGCGTCCTGCCAAGTGACTTCCCCCAGAGACTGGAGCGCCTCAAGGAGGCCAGCAGCCTCAGTTGGCGCGGTATGGCTAGGGCCATCGGCATCGACCACAAGCTGCTGCTCAGGTGGCGCAAGGGAGCCGTGCCGAGCGGAGGCTCCATGTACTCCCTGTTCCTGTTCGCCAGCCGGGTCCACGGAGGTCTTCAGATACTCCTGGGATAGGGGTTCCAGATGACCTTCTTCAGGAACTAGCGGACACGCCCCGCCGGCGTCGTAACCGGCGCATCGGCGGCACAGCGGGGTAGGACAAGACAACGCCGTCGGGCGCTCGCACCGATCCGTCCGTGCCCGGCGGCCCACCCAATCAGACCTGTAACGAGAGGCCAGCGGCGCCACCCGAACCGCCGCTGCGACTGTGCAACATGAAAGACATCAATAGACAGAATAAGCGGAACAGGCAAAAGAAAAGGCGCGTACGGGACTCCCTGGAAGCTTCCGCCGACAAGCCGATGGAGTCGTACACCCCTCAGCAGCGCAGGATGATCCGCAAGGGGCTGCGCATCATGGCTAAGGTCGCGATCCGAGCACACCTGCGAAGAAACGCGGCCCTCTCCAAGGATGACGCGGATGTGGAGGGCTGATGTACTCTCCCTTTGGCGCGAGGAAGGCGAGCGATGCAGGCCGCTAGTAGAGGATCATGTGGGTGGGAACCAGCCGTTGAGCCTCCGGGTCCACCGCCAGGGCCAAACCCTCAAGGGTGTAGGCCCCCAGCAGCGGAGGAGCCTGGTTATCTCCGAAGACCACGATGGTAACTACGCTATCGCCGTCTATCGTAGCCCACGCCTGTCCGTACTCCATCTCGACGCGCCGCCCATCCGCCACCAGGAATCCGCGCTTGCCCGTCGGCTCGATGCCCAACTCACGCAGTAGGTTGGAGGGCAGCGTGGTAAACGATGCGCCCGTGTCCACCGTGGCCTCTATGTCCCGGGCCTGCTGGCCGTCCATGCTGGAGATGCGCAGCGACCACTTGAACGTCCCCATGCCAAAGCCTCTACATTGCAATGTCTTCAACCACATTTTACCCGATTTAGACTGCCTCTTACAGAGTCCGAGTCGCTCGCCTTGACGAAGACAGCCCAATTCGTTCATGATACGAGTAAGACTGAGAACTACCCCAACAGGCAAAAAAGGGAGAGGCCATGCCCAGAGCCACCGACACCATAACCTTCTCACTGCCTCCAGAGACAGCCCAGCGCGTGCGGGAGGTGGTCAGGGAGGAGCAACGCACCGTGAGCGAACTGCTCCGCGAGGCCATACGCCTCTACATGGAAGAGCGCGAGTGGCGCATTCAAGAAAGGATGCAGCGACGGCTTTCGAGTCAAGCTGAACGAGATTGAACAGGAGGAGGACGCACCGATGAATGAACGACACGACTACACCCCCGTAGCCCTCTACGCCAGGGTCTCCAGCGACCGCCAGGACGTGGACCTGTCCGTGGCCGCACAGCTTCGGGCGCTCAGGGACTACGCAGACAAGAACGGCTACGCCGTCGCCCGCGAGTACGTGGACGAGGCCGAGAGCGGCCTCGTCGCCGACCGCCCGGAGTTCCGCAAGATGATCGACGAGGCCGCCAAGCCCGAGGCTCCCTTCAGGGAGATTCTCGTTTGGAAATTTAGTCGCTTCACCCGAAAGCGCGAGCACGCCGTCGCCTTCAAGTCCATGCTCCGGCGCAAGGGAGTCCGCGTCGTCTCCATCACCGAACAGGCCGAGGACACCGCCACCGGCAGGCTCCTTGAGGGAATCATCGAGTCCGTCGATGAATTCTACTCGGAAAATCTTGCCGAGGAGGTTCGGCGAGGGATGCGGGAGGCGGCCTCTCGCGGCTTCTGGGTCGCCAGCAGGACGCCCTACGGCTACAACCGCGTCATGGTGCAGGACGGGGCCAAGAAGAGGCCCACTCTGGAACTGAATCCCGACACCTCCCCCGTCGTAAAGCGCATCTTCGACATGGCTGAGTCCGCCACGGGTATGACCGAGATCACTCGCACCCTCAACTCAGAGGGCATCGCAAGCGCCACCGGCAAGCTCTGGTCCAAGAACGGCGTCCACTTCATCCTCAAGAATGAGGTGTACACGGGGACTCTTCTCTGGGGCGCTACCGGCAAGGGCAAGGCCGACCCTGTGCGGATCGAGAAGGCTTTCCCCGCCGTCGTCTCAAAGGCACAGTTCAAGAGAGTCAACAGGCTGATGCGCTCCCGCGCTCCTAAGAGGACGCACCCCCGCAGAGTGGGAAGCACCTACCTCCTCAGTGGCCTGGTCCGCTGCAAGACCTGCAACAGGGCGCTCTCCGGCCAGGACGCCAAGAGCGGCCAGTTCGCCTACTACGTCTGCCAGTCAATCATGAAGCGGGGCAAGGACGCCTGCGATACCCCCAGACTCAACGCCCGGCGCTTCGAGGAGATGGTGGTGGGGAAGATCCGGGAGAACGTGCTCACCGAGTCCAACATCACCGAACTGGTCAAGATCGTGGACGAGGAGATGGACGGCGTGGCGAGTGAGCAGCGCCAGAAGCTGGAGACCATCGAGGCCGAGCTTGAGGAGGTCAAGCGCAAGCTGGGCCGCGTCTGGCGCCTGGTGGAGAACACCGACCTCGACATGGCCGACGCCTCGGACCGCATCAGGGAGCACCGGGAGCGGCAGCAGCGCCTTGAGGACTCGGCGGCGGAGGCCAGGGCCATCCTCTCACAGCGCAGGGAGGTCCTGGACGACGTGGAGACCATCGCGGCCTACGCCCAGGACATGAGCGAGTTCCTGAACGAGAGCGAGTTGACCGAGCGCAGGGCCTTCATCGAGTCCTTCGTCAAGGAGATCGTCGTGATGCCCGACAACGCCCTCCTGAGGTACACCATCCCCATGCCTCAGGAGGGCCCGGTAGGAGGGAAGGACGCCGAGGAGATGGCCCTGAACGGCTCGGTTCTGTCTACCGTCAAAAATGGTGGGCCAAGGCGTACCGATTTGCGAACTTTTCGCTGGGAGGTCTCCATATGAGGAACAGGTCATCAGACGCCGGTTAGGACCTAAACGCGCTTCCGATCTGTCAGGCTTAGCTGGCACCGAGCTGATTCGTTTCGAAATCTATCAGCCCACATCGCGCGAGACCTCCCAGGCGCGGAGCCCATCATAGCTGAAACCCAAGAACGCCAGTACGGGCGTGTTTTCACTACCTCTCGAAAGGCCGGATTTGGCTGGGACAAAGAAGGCCTTCAAACCTCCGGCCAACTCGATGAGACCGGCTTGCGGGCCGTTGATTCGTGCGACGCGGCCGTGGACACGAGTGAGAGACTCCGTGTTCTTCCAAAAATCCAGACCACGATCCCAGTCGCCGAGTCGAGACTGATGCACGAGCCGGGCAATTCCTGGACCGTCGCCAAGCCATTCATAGCTGCGGTCACGATTTCGGCGGAACCGCGTCAGTTCCCTACACTCTTCCAAGTACTGTTCGTATCGTTGGAGAGCGAGGTGTGAACCGTCCATCGTCATCAGCGCGTTCAGAACATACGCATAGTATGCAGCATCGACTGACCCGGGCTCTGCTCGCCAATACTGTACCTGCTCGAAGATGGACTCGACGGACGGCGGCTTTTCTTGAAATCGCGAAGCCTGCATCCACAGTCTGACGCTCTGGTCCGGTAGAGGTTCCTCCTCGAGGTTTTTCGCTAGCAACTCCACAATCCGGTCAAGCTTCCGTTTCGGAACTCGCGACCAGTCCCCCTCGGCCCGGGCGAGATACGCCCACGCCAACTGGCGTCGGACCGGCGGTTGGTACACATCAGTTCGTGTAAGCAATGAATCCAGTCTCTGGACTGCGCCTGCGTAGTCGCCATATAGAGAGTGAGCCCTTGCCGACGCTCGCATCTCGTACTGACTTGCACCGACGCCCTCCCGATCTCGCCTGACATGGGCTAGGAGCCCCTCAACACGATCAAGGGCTTCGCGCAGGTAGGGTGGGACATCGCGGCGAGAGAGGAATTGGAAGAGGTCGTCGGACGACCGTGCGACATGTTCGAGGAGTTCGATGAGCATCTGCGCTTCTGCAATGTAGCCGTGCTCGTTCTCAGGACTCAGAGCTCGCGAACGCTCGAAGTCGGAAGTCGCATTTTCGGCAACTTCCACCAAATCTCCAAGCGCTACATCGCTCTGCCGAAGTTCTCTCAGTTGGTACCTGCGGACCATACCTCGCACGTGATAAACAACCGAGTCGTGATCGGCGAGTCGAACAGCATGGTCGGCAGCTTCGAGTGCTTGACTAAAATCCTTACGATCCATCGCATGGAATCTTGCGACGTGTGCCCAGAAGTGGTGCTCGTCGGGGTACGAGTCAACGAGTGCATTAAGGACCCGAAGCCTGCCTTCGCTGACCCGAATGTCCTCAATGAAATGGGAGAACTGTCGCTGACCTGACTGCTCCCGTCCCAAGACATCGAGGGTGTCCCGATATACAAATACGCGCCGTACGATGTCCAGCATTTCATCGCTGGGAACGGGCAGGCCTCCTCGGCAAAACTCGACGAAGCTGATGCCCCAATCTGCTAGGCGGTTGAGCCATGTTCGGATGTCTCCTCCCGTAGCGAGCAACTGCTTCAGCAGTTCTTCGGCTACCAGCGAGTGACCAATGCGCCACTCACCCGGTGCCGTCTCGACGAACAATTCGTTGACGGTCAGTGGGAACAAGGATGGCAGGTCAATCTGGTCGCGGGGGGACAGCCCAAAGATGGCTCTCAGCGCGTTCGCCGGCAACGCATGGTGACCGTACCGTAGAGCGATGGCGGCATATACGACTACTCTCTTTTGGTCATCTCCAAGTCCCGCGATACGTGGAGAAACGAAGTCTGGGAGGCCTCGGAAATCACGCTCGTATGCTGTGAGAGCGAAGTAAACGGGTCGGTGGAGGGCCTGACTATCGGATTTCCCAAGACGTTCAATTGCGGCGGCGCGATCAGGGGCATCTTGGGAAAGCGTACTCACGAAACGTCCGACCTCCCGCGTGCTCAACTTCGAGTCGAGGTCAAAGCTACGCTCTCCTAGTTGTTGGGCCGCCACCTGCCGCCGTCTAACATGTAGGAGCACCACGGGTGTCCGTCGCGCACCCAGATACTCGGCAAGCTCGTCGAGTTCCCGTTCGGCAATGTCCGGGCCATCGGCAATCAGCAGCACTGAGCGCTCCGTCAGTTCATATATGCGAGCAACTCTGTCAGCCGTTTCCATCGGAGTCGTTCGTCGGAGCAGTCCACATGGGAAATCCTCATGGAGTTCCCATGTAACTCGTCTCCCAACCGTTGTCCCGCCCGCACCGGCGCGATGGAACAGGTTGAATCGGGTGATGCGGCCGGCATCCAGGTCCCTTCGAACGGCCTCAGTGAGCCGAGTCTGGACATCTCGACGAGAGTCGACGTTCCGGTCGAGGTCTGCCCAGGTGACAGTACCGCCGCGGAGAAAATCACCGATACCCTCGGTCTTCGGCAATCCGAGCTCTACCAATTCGATTTCCTCAGCGATCCAATTGGCTACTTGGGACTCCAATGAGATAGGTACGCCGGAAGCGGAAGGAAGAGTGATGGTGCCGTGGGTGCCTAGTTGTTCTTTCCCGAAGACATGATGAATCCCACGCGCAAATTGGTGAAGAGGCATCTGGACAACTGGTGCGTCGAACTCCTCAGCGAGGGACTCACATACTGCTGGAGCATCCGTCACGAAGACTGGTTGCAGCAAGTCGTGGAAGGAACCATCTAAGCTTCGAAGCACTTCGGCCAAGTGCTCGTTAAACTCACCATCCCGCCAAATGATTGTCACATGCACGGTTGCGGGCGCAAGTTCCGCTGCTAGGCGGTCGCACTCACTGCTAAGGGCCTGACGATAAGCTCGCCTCCAGTCACGAATTCCGCCAGCGGGCAATGAATCTACCCGACCTTCAAGACCGCGTACGAAGAACCAGGTCGTCGTGAAATCAGGCGATCGACTTGTATGCGGGTCGTCCTTCACGCGGATATGGAGGGCGCGGTGGCGCTCGACCGGATCGCGCATTGAGGCTAGGAGGCCATTCTCGTCGCTCTGTGTGTCGAAATCGAAGACGAAAGACCACGGTCCGGCTCCGATCTCAGACAGTTCGTCAGCATCCTCTCGACAACGATCATCGACGATGAGGATATGCCTAGCGGTAGATCGGAGTTCTGCGACCTCCGCCATGTAACGGTTCCAAGCTGGCTCAAGGGCGTACGGGTTCGGAGAGACCTCTGAGACGGTCCCATCATGGAACCACTCCCAGATTCGACCCTGCTCCTGTAGCGACGCTGCATCATTCTGAGAACCACGCCTGAAGTAAATGCTTCCTTTGACAAAGCCGGGATCCTCCGTGCTTTTGGGTGCGACTGGAGACTGCTGACCCACCGGGATCGTAATCAGTCCAAGAATCACGTCAGGATGCGGTATGGCCTCGTACAAGAAGCGCGGAGTGGGTTCCAGGAGGCTCGAAGCGACCCCCTGCAGATCGGCATCGTCAAGCTCCTTCTCAATCCCGAAGATTTCGAAGCTGCCGTCTTGTCTCTTCTTCACACCAAGGACTATGTGGGCATCGCCTTCACGAGGAGTGTTTGCCAGACTAGCGAGATCCTTGGCGAAGTCCCGCTTGTTGCGTTTGTCTGACAGGTCGTAGCTGCTCGCCTTGAAGTCGATTGTTTCGCCCTCTGGGCGCTCAAGCAGCGACTCGATGTCTGTACTCATCTGCATATACCTCAGAGATGTGGTTCATCCTGTCGTTGTCTGTGTCTGCCTAGCTGCACGCTGGTCCTTAGCAGAATATCGTCTTCGTCCCTACGACCTCCGCCCCCATCACCACAAGGTTTGTATTAGCCGGGCTGTCCAGCGTCAGCAGAGGCTTGCCACAAGCAGAGAGACTGCGGGCAAACGCCTCAGTCTTGCTGCCAAGGGCGGCGTGGGCAATGAAAACGCGCTGGGCGAGGTCCGCCACCTGGTCGTTCCGCTGGGCCGCGAGTTCCGCCGTAGGGCGTCGGGCCGTTGCTGGGAAGGGCGAGAGGACCAGCAGGCGGCCGTCGCCTAAGGCGGGGCGCCAGTCGCGGGAGATGCGCATGTTCTCGATGCCGCGAGCGGGGCAGACGACCACGGGTTGGTCGCCCCGCAGCAGCAGGCGCAGGCACTCCCGTTCCATCGGAGTTTGGAAGCCGCCAATGACAGGGACGCCGACGTCGCGCATGGCCCTGGCAAGATCATAGGTCTTCAGGATGAGGTCGCCGGGGCAGCTATTGGAACAGAACAGGGCCGTTAGCGGCTCGTCGAGCAGCCTGAGATTGCCCCAGTGTGCAGTTTCCGGCGGTAGCGGTAGCGCAGTCCAACCGTTCGCACCGACGCTCTCACTTACGTGGGCCGCAACTCTCCCCGGTGTCACTCCGCCCCGCTTATCCGGTCGCAGACTCAAGCCTCCGTTTCCGCCTCGACCAGATCGTCCAAGACGACGACGGGCAAGTCGTCGACACGGCGAAAGTCGGTGTCGTTGGTGATGAATGCAGCGCAGCCAGCGCGCAGAGCGGTCGCGGCGTGGAGGGCGTCGGGTGTCGCCAAGCCCGTCTCGGCGCGGATACGGGCGGCGTCTTCCCAAGTTGCCAGGGTTGCGGGGATGAGATCCATCTCCGCAGCGGCAAGGATGGACCGAAAAAGCATCTCAAGGCGGGCGTTGCCGTCTCGCAAGGGTCTGATTAGGGTTTCCAATGCAACCAGCTCGCTACTTGCTAAAGTGAACCGGCCAGCCCTGGCATCTTCCCACATCGGGGCCAACAGACCGTGATACGGCTCAACGCGTTCTACGCTGTAGATGATCGCATTGGCGTCGACATAGACCGGGCCGCCGGTGGGCAGTATCAACGGCCCCATGATTCCTTCTCTTCTTTCAAGTAGGCCGCTACGTCCGCCCCCGTCTTGAAAACCAGGCCACCCGGCGCTTCGGCCAGAATGTCAACCGCGGACCGTCGTTCTGACGCCAGCGACTGGCTGACGACCACGTCAACGGACTCCCCCACAGGGAGCTCCCGGTCCACTATCTCTATCTTGCCTCCCGGCAGTACGGTCGTCCTGATGTGTAGAGCCTTCTGCATGATTCGTGACTCCTTCATGTAGTGTATTGCTTTGACGCCGCCCGCATCTCCTTGCCAAACACAAGCTCGTCATACTTAGTAGTGATTCCGGAGTTCTTCAATATACGAGATCCAAGAGTTCGACATATCAGATAGACGGCAATAGAGTCCGCTATCGAAAACAATATGACCGTCGGCGGAGGTACGTTCGATAGAGTGCTTTGACTTGTTGTACACTGCTTGGTTTAGCTCCCTTAGAGCTTCTACCAAGTCAGTGTCAAGAGATCTGGCCTTACCAAGTTTCAGTATCATGCCGAGGGAGAGAGGACCGTCAATCTTGAGTCGGCGCTTAAGGCTGTTCTCCACGTGGAGACAGGACATAGTCACGATGCTTCGAGTAAGCCATTCGAGAGGACTATGCTCAAGGTAGCTACCCACGTACTGAATAGGTCTGAAGATAGCTCTGTCTTCAATTCTGGCCACGGCGGTAACGCTTCCTCCTTCCGTTATCTCGTTGATGTTGTGCTGTCCCAAACCCGGTATCGTCTCATCAATAAGCATCAAATCCCTGAGCGCGGATTCTCCATCACTTACAGCAGCGTTGCCAATCCGAAGTATCTCGGGGCAATGGGATGCGAGGTCAACCGTCCGAAATATCTGATGGATCTCAGGCCGTAAGCCATTGGCGTGATTGCTGTATTCATACATCCCTAGTCACCCCTCCCTGCCCATGCGATACTTGATGTAGTAGCTGCCCACTCTACTCTTCCTCCTCGTCCTCGAAGGAAGTCCTCACCACCAATGCGTGCTCCAACTCAACCTCTTCCCACAGGTCGCTCAGGCCCAGGGCTTCCAACCATATCTTGTCTACCTTGTCCGTTACGTGGCGGCACTTTGCCAGATTGTAGTTCCCGATGTTCTTGCCGGCATTCAACTTGAATACCAGGTTCTCACTCATCGCACTCTCCAGTTCTGGTAGCAAGGCTAAGAGATGCTTCCGTTGCTGTTTAGTTAGCTGCTCCGGTCCGAATGGGGCACTGGCAAAGTTGCTCTGTGTAACATGAAAGTCGTCACCAATCGCAGCCCACCAGATAAAGAGCAGCTTGCCGTTGGTCAAGAGAATAGACAAATCCCGGTCGGCAACATCCTGGAAGCGGGCATTTCCGTATTGGGTTTGAGGAAGGAGACCATTGTCTGAACCATACACTGGCGGCTGGTCTACGCAGAACGTCAACCAGTTGTAGGCGGTCTGCTTGTGTTGCAGCTGATGCCCTTGGCGCGCCGGGGTGAGCTCGTTCTGGAGTCGGTAGCCGCTACCCTCCAGTAGTGACTGGAATCCGTTTAGAAGACGGGGACTGCCCAGCTTGGGAATCAACCCGCCGAACGCTGGCGGAGAGAACGGTGAATACGATAAACCGTCAAACAGACCCGGACGCTGGGAATCGAACCACCTGTGAAGCCGCGTCGTGAAGCTGCACTTCGGCGAACTTGACCCCTTACGTGCCAGATAGATGGTGTTACGCACCCTCGTATCGAAACTGAAGAGGGCGGATGGGATGCGTCCGAACGACGAGAACCAAATCGAATTGCATTCTTGATACAGGTGGGTGCGCAGGCTGGAAAATCCCGAACTGAATGTAAGACTTAGCGGTACAATCATGCTTGTCCGCCCGTCGGTTCGGCAGGCGTTGACACTTCGCTCTACGACTGTGGCGTAGATGTCTGGACACCCCGCGGTCTGAAACCCCTTCGGAGTATACGACTCGGCTACCTTTCGCCTAGATACGTACGGTGGGTTCCCGATCACCACGTCAAAGCCGCCCTTGCTCATGGTGCCGTAGAACTCGACGAACCAGTGGAAAGGCCGGTGGCTGGAGCGCCAAGAGTCGTAGGAGGCGGCCTCCTTAAGGTCGACGCCGTACTCAGTCGCCAAGTAGCGGTCAAGTTGGTTGCGCAAGGCGTCTAGCCGTCGGTGCAACTCTGCCTTGTCGGCGGTAGTCACCTCTCCACCCAGCACCGTCTGCTGCTCCCTGAACCTGTCGAAGGCCGCGCTGGCGATCTCGGCCTCCTCCTCGATGCGGTTGAGGACTGCTTGTTCCTCAGGAAAAACCTGCCGGTGCTGCCCGTCGGGTGTGATGGTCATGGTCTGGCGTAGCGCGTCAAGGGAGGTGAAGCCGACCAGGGTGTTGCCAGCGCGGACGTTGAAGTCTATGTCCGGCAACGGCTCTATCTGGTCGTAGCTCTCCAACTGGGCGACCAACTTGAGGAAGAGCCGCAGCTTGCATATCTCTACTGCCTCTTCCATGATGTCCACGCCGTAGAGGTTGTTGAGGACGATGGACTTGAGGATGAAGTAGCGCTCGCTTGGGTGCTTTTCGACTTGACCCAATACGTCCTTGAAGTCGCTGAGGGCGTTGGGACTGTGAGGTCGTTCGGAGCGCTCCAAATCGTCCAAGAAGCCGCGCATCCCCTCCAGGCAGGCCGTGTAGAGGGGTTCCAGGATGTTCAGGGCGGCGAAGAGAAAGGCGCCGGAGCCGCACGTCGGGTCCAGCACCGACATGTCGCGCATGGCGTGCCAGAAGGCGCGCAGGAGCTCCGGCCCCTCGCTGTGGACGATGACGTCCTTGGCGAACTGCTCGATGTCCAGGTTCAGGGTGATGAGGTCGTTGACCTCTTGAACCTCGCCCGCCGCGAGCTTGGCGCGGACATCGGCGTGTCGCTGGCGGCGGGCCACCACCTCGCGCCAGGTCTCAGTGGGCAGAGCGTAGTCGTCGGGCGCGGGCCGGTTCCAACCGCCGCGCTGGGACACGTCGCCGATGCCCGCGGCGACCTCCTCCGGCAGATCAAAGGGTGTTTCCAGGAGTTTCGGGTCTTCGGGCTGCCGTGCGTTGCAGGTTATGCCGTGCCCCACGGCGGGATAGATATAACGGTCGGGGTCGTCCCGCAGCAGCCTCCACACGCCGCCGTCCGTCCCGAAGGCCACCGGACATTCCTTTTTCGCTGCGTCGAACAGGAAGGGTATAACCGTGTTGCGGGAGATGTAGCCGGTGATGTCCTCCTTGGTGTAGTAGGCGCCCATCTGCTTCTGGTTGACGTACTTCTCGAAGATGTAGCCGAGCACGTCGGGGTTGATCTCGTTATCCTCCCGGTAGGGCCGCTCGTCCAGGTGCCAGCGGTAGCCGTCGAAGAAGTTGAACACCCGCTCGAAGGCCTCGTCAGGGATGCTGATGTCCGGGTTGTCCCGCTCTAGCTCATGGGGGTCGAACAATCCACCGTTGAGGAAGGGGACTTTGCCGAGAAGAGCAACGAGGTCGGGTGCTCTCTGAGCTTCGGGCTGTCCGAGTCCCTCGTGGAACAGTCGCAGGAGGAAGATGCGGTAGAACTGCTGGAAGCGCCCGCCGCCGCCCTGTTCCTGCACCATCTTCAGGCGGTTGCGCAGGTAGTCGATATCCTCGTCGAGGAAGCCCTGCTTCTGAACGAAGTAGACGAACATCATGCGGTTGAGCATGAGGGAGGCGTACCAGTCTCGGTCGCCCTGGGCCGTGACACCCTCTATGAACTTCCCGAAGTCCTCCAGTTCTTTCTGGAACCGTTCGTAGAAGCGCTTGGTGACCCTCTCTACGTCCAGGGCGGCGCGGACCCGTGAGGCGACAAGGGCGATGTTCAGCGATGGCTCTTCATCCAAGGAGACGAATAGCGGCTGGATGCGCTGGAGCAGATGGTCTCCACTGCCGCCGGTGGTGTAGGCGTACTCGCGGCAGGCGGCTGGCTTTCCGCTCTCCCGTCTGACCCACTGCCAGACCTGCGCCTTGCGGCCTGGGTCGGTAAAGATAATGAGGTGCTCGAAGGTGCGCTTGGCGACCTCGCTCTCTATCTTGCGGCGGACCGGGTACTGGGGGATGTTGTTGTCGACGCTGGAGTCGCACTCGTAGACGGCGAAGCCCGCCTTCTCCGCAATGGGATTGAGCGAATAGTCCCGCTCGTTGACTCGGACGACGAACGGCTCTGCCGTGTAGTGGTCCCAACCCAGCCCCTCCATGAAGAGACGTGGGAAGTCGAAAGCCTGTAGGTGGGTCCGTAGTTCTCCAGTGGAGACTGGCATCAGGAGTCATCCCCCGTATCGAACAAGCCCAGGGAGCAGATGATTTGCGGTTCCTGGGCCTCGGCGGCGGCGTCCCCCGTCAGGCAGAGCCTGTCCTCCTCACGCAACGACATGACGATTTCGGCCAACTGGTCGTCCGAGACGCCGCTGCGGAGCTGCCGGTTCAGGGTGTCCACTGCCGACGGACGCAGAGGGTAGCGGTATATGTCGTCTATGGCCTTGTGGATAGCATCCACGTCGAACAGCTGACCCTTGATGGCGTCGGCATAGGCCTTGAGACGGGTGTAGGTGCGGAAACGGGCGCCGGAGGGCCGTCCCAACTGGCCGCCGACTCGCTTCTCCTCTCTGACGACATGCCTGACGCCCTCGGTAACAAGCTCGTGGTGGCTCTCGTGGTGAGGCTGTGCTGGGGTGTCGGGCCTGCACTCAGCGGCCGAGAGGATTTCGAGTTGCGACTCCGTTATGCTGCGGCCTTCACGGTCGACGTAAGCTAGGGCGTCGTTCCAGTCCGCCGTGCGCATGAAGACGAGGATGCCTTCGGGCCGCTGGGCAATGGGCGTGTGCTGGCGAGACGAGAACACGACGTCGGGCAGGTCGGCAACGGCCTTCTCCAATCGCGAGTCCGCGCCGGTAGCGTTCTTCCATATCTGGTAGGCATGGGACGCCAGGTCTACGTCACCCTCCGGGTCGCCGTCCAGGATGCCGGCTCGCTCGTGGTACAGATTGACGATAGCCTGATCGTGGTCTTCGTCCTCGTCCTCGAAGAACGCCTCGTCAGCACCGACCACCTCAGCGTTCTCCCTGAGCCGCTCCCGGACACGCCCGCGCAGGTCGATGATGCGCTCAACACCCTCGGCCGGCAAAAAGGAGTGACAGAGAATCTCCGCCGCCTTCTGCCCGATGCGGTCGACGCGACCCGCACGCTGGATGAGTCGGATGATGGCCCAAGGCAGGTCGTAGTTCACGACAACATGGCAGTCCTGAAGGTTCTGGCCCTCGCTCAGAACGTCGGTGGCAACGAGGATGCGAAATTCGTGCTCCGGTTGACCCTGGCCCGGTCTCTGATTGCTGTGTGGGCTGAATTGCCATGCAAGCTGAGTGGGATCGGCGGAGTTGCCAGTGACGCCTGCCAGAGCTTGCACCCCTCTCCTCTTGAGCTGCGCTTCCAAGTAGAGAACCGTATCTGCGAACTGGGAGAAGACCAGGACCTTCTGGTCTGGGAAGGTCTCCGTCAGCAGTGAGTTGAGCGCGTCGAGCTTGGCGTCCTTGGCAGGGTCCCAAGCCCCGTAGGTCTGGAGTATGTCCAGGAGGGCGTTGGAGTCGGATTGAAGCTCGCTCTCAAGGGAACTCTTGAATAGGTCGGCGCGGAGCCATCTGAAGCGGCCACTGTAGCGGCCCTGGTACTCGGTGTATATCAGGGCTGCCCGCGCCTCGAAGTCGGAGGCAGTCCAAGCGCCACCGGTCTTCTCGACCGCTTCCTCCTGGTCATCGTCGTCAGGGTCGAAGAGAGCGCCCCTCGCCTGGTGCGCGTCTTCGTCGGTGAATCGCGAGTCCAGCATCTCGGCGTCCTGCGTGCCAAGGGGCAAAGGCAGGCCATTCCTGATGGCATGGAGGAAGACGTAGTTGCGGAGCACGTGCCGCTCTACAGATTGCAGGAACGCCGCGCCGCTGCTCTCCAGGCGCTTGAACAGGTTGGTGCGGCAGAACCCGATGAGCCGCTTGCCAGCCCGGGACAGGTCGTCTATCTGCCGCTCCTCTTCCTTGCTAGGTGGCGTCTCCGGGTTATCCAGAACGTAGTTGCCGAGGCCGTACCTGGGCAGGTGGAGATCCTTCACTATGTCGACCACCTTCGGCGAGTACAACTTGGCGTACTGGTCGTCGGGGTTGGAGTCGTCGATGGCGAATTTGACTGTCTTTGGCACGCGTGTCGGGAAGAAAGAGCGGGTCCCATCCTCGTAGGTGAGGAACTTCCGGCCAGTCTCCTGGTCCGTCTCCGCGTAGTTGTCCTGGATGAAGCTGCGGGTGCGGCGCACCAGGTAGAGGCGCATCAGGTCTCGCCAGTCGTCGGCATACTCGCTGAAGTCAAAGGCCGCCAGCGTGCGCGGCGAGGCCTGGTGACGCCTGCTGAACTCGATCTCGCCCAACTCCCGCAGGAGTCGTTCAGGGCGGATGCCCAGGTCCTGGTCTTCCTCCACGAAGATGCGGAGTTGGCTGGACAGGTCCAAGTACGTCTTGTTGTAGGGCGTGGCCGATAGAAGGATGCACTTGCTCTCGTTGGCTCGGACGTACTCCTGTATGGCGCGGTAGCGCCTGCCCTCCCGATTGCGGAGGTTGTGGCTCTCGTCTATGACCACTAGCCGGTAGCGCCGCAGGCGGGGAAGCTCGCCAAGAACCCTGCTGTGGGACAGCACCCTGGCACGCAATTGGTATTGGTAAACGTAGTCTTCCCACATCGGGACGAGGTTCTTCGGGCAGATGATGAGCGTCTCTAGCCCGTAGTCGTCCTCAAAGATGCGGGCGACGGCGGTGGCCATGAGCGTCTTGCCTAGACCCACCACGTCTCCGATGAGCACGCCGTTGCGCTTGTTCAGGTGATGGGCTGCTATCTTCACCGCCGATGCCTGGAAATCGAACAGGCGGTCCCCGAACACCTTCGGAATCCTGAACTCGGCGAGACCGGCGCGGGCTTCTTGGGAGAGATGGTAGGCCATCTTCAGGTAGACGTGATAGGGCGGAATCAGTGCGTCCCGCGCCCAACTTTCTTCGATGATCTGAAGCAGTTCATCCGTGATGTCAACGCAGAAGCGGTCATTCCACCTGTCTTCAAACCACCCCTTGAGCTTGAGAGCGGCGTCATGGTCGAGCACGTCCACGTTCAACTCGCCCTGGCTGGAGAGACCCGCGAAGGTCAGGTTGCTGCTTCCTAGGTAGCCGACGATGGGGTTGATGGGATCGTTGCGAAACAGCAGGTAGAGCTTCGCGTGCAGCGGGTGACGTAGGAAGAGCTTGACGACGACCTTCTTGGTGCGAAGCTGGACTGCTAGCTGCCGCAGGGTTCGCTCGTCAGCGTTTGTCGGCGCACCTATGGTGAGTTGCTGGCGAAGCTGCTCGGCCAGCTGCACTCGGAGACGGTGGGCCGTCTGGTTGTCCATGCCGGAGGGCCTATCGACCAGGCTCAGGGCATCCCGGAGACCCTCGTGCGGCAGACGCTGCATCCCAATGAGGACGCGGCACGGGCCGTCGTCGTTGTTCCAGTCGTCCACGTAGGGCGCAAGTCCGCCCCAACCGCGTAGGTTGAAATAGCCGACGCAGAAGTCCGCCCGTGACGACAGGTCCAAGGTCCCCCGTAACGCGGGCAGGAGACTGGTGTCAGACGCAAGGTTGTCAAAGATGCGCGGCATGAACGTTTACCCGTTATCCGGACTTTGAGCTAGTGTCGTCCTGCGACCTTGATGAGTCTTCTGCCTATTGCCACCCCCAGCCCTCACCCACTCGTCTACCTCCGAAAGCCGAAAGCGTAAGAGCCGCCCCACTTTGTGCGCTGGGAAGTTTTTTGAGTCAACCCAACGGTATATGGAGTCTTTCCCTACGCTCAGGTGGGTAGCTACGTCTGCAATTCCGACCCAACCTTCTTCAGACGCCATGTCCTGCTAACTCCTTACAATGAAAGCCTACAACCTACAATGAAAGTATAGTTTTGCGGGTACCTGCCGTCAATCTACAGCGATTCGGAAACCCTGAGACAGGGGTGTAGGTTTCTGGCAACAAAAAAAGGCGGCGTACATGGGCGGTCAAACGGAGACGCTTACCTAGCCCGGATATTGACTAACTGTCGTAGTGCGCCCACGTCAGTCAGCCCCCCAGCACGGTCGGACACGGGTATAGACCTGCTGAAACCCGATAGAGGCCGAGTACATTGTCCAGTGACGGAGCGGCCTCACCGGAAACGCAAAAAGGCTGCATACATGGACTGGCAGGGGGAGGACACCCGATTCTCGGTGTCCTCCCCCTGTTGTGTTGCGGTCTAGCGTCCTGCGCCGACCGGCTCTCTCTCCTGCTCAAGGTTCATCGCCCACTCGAACATCGAGAGGGTGGCGGGCTGGGGCTTCCGGCTACTGCGCTTGGGCTTCGCCGGCTCCTCGGCCATGAACTCGGCCCAGGAGAAGAGCGACTGCTGCGGCTCGTCGGCCTCCTCGTGGTGACCGTTGCCATTGCCGTTAGCGTGGCCACCGTTCCCGTTGACCGGGGCAGGCATGTGGCCGTTGGAATGGTGTCCGTTCACCGGGACAAGCTCCACCGTCGGCCCGATGATGTTGAACCCGTGGCCGTTGCCGTGGTGTCCGTTGCCGTTGACCGCGACGGTCTCCGGCTCGACTTCGACCAGCTTCCAGCCATCGTCCACTAGCAGCTCCTCTGCGGTGGCCTCAGCGTTCCTGGCCTGGGCTAGGACATCTTCAATCGTCTCCGCCTCGTCCTCCTCATCGCCGCTGACGATTCCCCGATCGTGGTCGAGGACAAGCTTGCGGGCCAGGGCCATCATCAGGTCGTCCCCGTCGTCCCCGTCGTCGCCGTAGGCGGCCAGGCCGTCCTCCGGCAGCTCTCCCTCGACGGCCAGCGAGCTTTGCATCTTCTTCGCCACCAGCTTGAGGGCGTCGGCCTGTAGGGTGTTCTTGTAGGACATGAACACCACCTTCACCGGGCGGGTCTGCCCGATGCGCCAGGAGCGCCGGGACGCCTGCCTGGAGACGTACACACTGTAATCTGTCTCGAACCAGACCAAGGTCGGGAAGTCGATGAGGTCGAGGCCGGTCTGCACCAGCCTGGGGTGGCAGATCATCACGTCGATGCCCTGCTTGACCTTATCGGCGACCCACGCCTCCCGCCGTTCGGGGGCCACCGCGTCGGCCTTCATCACCGCCACCCGGAAGCCGTGCCGGGTCAGGATTTCGTCCATCCGCTCGGTGATGTCCCTGGTCCCGGTGTGCGTCGCGTATACCAGCACTCGGCGGCCCTCCATGCGCTCCGCTGCCACCAGGTCCACCAACGCCTTTTCCTTCGGGTAGAGCCGCTCCTCGGACAGGGGCGGCACCTGCACGATGATGTCCCCGCTCCTGGGGTCGAAGACCGTCTCCCCCTTGGTGCAGCCTTCGGGGTAGGCGAGGAGGGTTTGCAGGTAGGTGGCCAGCAGCCGCTTGGAACCGGCCTTGAGCGCCTCGGCCAGCTCCTTGCGCAGCTCCTCGTACACGGTGTCGTAGGCGCTGCGCTGGGAATAGCCCGTCGCGTCCTCCTCCGAGTCCATGCTGGACAGGAGTATCTGCTCGTCGTAGTCGGGCAGCCCCGAGGCCACGTCCGTCAGTCTGAGGAAGACGGTGTTGGCGATGATGTGGAAGAGGGCCGAGGGCACGAGGCCCGGCCTCTCCCGCACCGTCTTGCGGTACTTGCGCCGCCTGCTGTTGCGCCCGTCCTCCACCGAGTCGTTGTCGGGCTTGCCGATGGAGTGCTCCTCGAAGCCGTACCGCTGAATCCAGCGGTGCTCGTCGGAGCGCTCAAACTCCGTCCTTATCTCAGGCGAGAACCTGTAGAGCAGATGGAAGAGCGTCGAGGCATATCCACCCATCAAAGTCCCGCTCAGGGAGAGGGACTTGCCGCAGGCGTCGGCGAGGACCCCCGCGGCGATGCCCTGGGCCGACCCGCGCCCCTTGTACTCGTGAATCTCGTCTCCGATGAGCAGGTCGAAGAAGCCCTTCATCCTGTGCTTCACGTAATCGGCAAGGGGGTAGCGGGCCGGGCCGGACCCGTCGGCCTGCCAGAGGGGGGCGCCGCAGGCGGCGCAGGTGTGCTTGCGGCGGTTCAGGTCGGCGTCGGTCAGGGGCACCCCGTCCTTGTCCACTATCTGCGCCGTGCAGTCGGGGCAGCAGGGAACCCTGAACGGCTCGCCGGTCTCCTCGTCCCGCACCAGCCTGCCCTTGGAGACGGCCCACCGCTCGATGACGGCGGCCTTCCAGCGATAGGACAGCTTCGCCTTCTCGCGGCTCATCACCGCGAACAGGGGGCCGGAGCCGATGGAGAAGCGCAGCCGCTCCAGGTCGGTGATGGACTTGACGATGACGGCGCGAGCGCCGGGCACCGTGACCTCCACCTCCCGCTTCCACTTGGGCACCAGGTGGGGCGGCCCCAGCACCAGGATGCGCTTGAAGCCCGCCATGTGCGCTGCGGCGGCGGCGATGAAGGTCTTGCCGGTGCCCATCTCGCCGACGACTGTGGTGCCCCGGTGGGCTTCAAGGGAGAGGGCCGCGCCCCTGATGGCGTCGGCCTGCGCCCCCAGGGGAGTGCGGAGCAGGCGGGGCAGCGTGCCGCCGTTCTCCGAGGGGCGGTAGAGGGGCGGGTAGGACTCCACCACCCTGTGGGCGATGGCGTCGCGGTAGGTGTCGATGAACTCTCCGAGGTTCATTGCGCGTGTCTCCTTCTTTGTTATTGCTGAAGGAGGACGCCGGGACCCGGGACGCACAACGCCCCCGGTGGGGGACGTTTCTGCGTCGCGGGTTCCTGGAAACGTCCCCCAGGCGGTTTGTTGAACTGCGAGGCCCGCAGGATGCGGCCTCGTCGTGCGGCTCTGTGCGAGCCGTCTATGCGGCTTTGAGGGCCTCCCTGCGGGCGGCTTCGGCGGCCCTGTACTCGTCGTAGCACCTTCCCCGCAGGTGGTACGCCTTCACCGGGGAGGAGACCGCCCGTCCGCCGATGATGTCCACCGAGGCGGTCTGCATTGCCGGTTCGCCGGGGGCGATGGGCTTCCCGCACCGGCAGCAGGATTCGAGCACCATGGTCGTCTGCATGTTGTTGCCTCTCTTTCCTTATATAAGAGTGTCGTTGCGTCCTGACGATGCGAGGCCCCGCCGTCCCTTCCCAGGACGAAGCAGGGCCTCGTTGTGCGGCTCTCGGGATGAGCCGTCCGAGCTAAGCTGCGATGTCGGTGATCTCCCCACCGTCCAGGTCCAGGGCGACCACGGTGGTCACCAGCTTCTCCCGGTGCACCTCCTTCTCGGGGGAGTCCTCCACCATGACCATCTCCTTGCTGGTGCGGCCCTTGACCAGGATGCGCCTGCCCTCGGATTCGAGCACCAGGTTGTCGAGGAAGCCCGCCGCCACCAGCATCGCCATGTGGCCCCTGCGCAGCGGCATCAGCGGGCGGGTGCGGGTGTCCCTGGCGGGCCAGAGGGTGTCGGTTATCTCCGTGCTGGTCCACAGCCCCGACCGTCTGGCCTCCGCCGCGGCCGCCACCGGATCGACGGTGCGGGTGGTGAACAGGATGTCCCCTGCGGGCGTGGTCTTGGGGGTGAACGGCGGGTAGGGGTCGGGGCGCATCGGCTCCGGCTCTCCCACCGCCCATTCCAGCACCTTCCGCTCGTCCTGGGCGTCGGGAACGGGGTCGGCCTTGCGGTAGCCCATCAGCGCCACCTGGTCGAAGACCTCCCGCTCCGGGTGCGGGAAGGCCCAGCAGCGCATCCGCCCGTAGTGGGTGGACACGTAGCGGGCCGAGACCGCGAGGCGCTGCCTGGGGACGATGAAGACCAGCAGGCCCCCCTCGGCCAGGTAGCGCGTCGTCTGGGTGAGGAAGGCGTGCTCCGTCCGCTTGTCCTCCGAGTCGTGGTCGTATGGGGGATTGAGCAGGAGCAGCCCGAAGGCCCGGTTCGCTATGGAGGTGGCGAACAGGTCGGAGGCCAGGGCGCGCCCGAGCCGCTTCTCCGCCTCCTCCGCCCGGTCCCTATGCAGCTCGACGCCGTAGGTCTCGATGGGGATGGCGTCGGGCGCGTCCATGTGCTCGGCCAGCTGCGCCAGCGCCTCCCCGGCCCCGCAGCAGGGGTCGAGAATGCGCAGCGTCTCACGGCCTCCGTAGTGGTTGCCGTAGCCGGATGGGGTGTGAATCAGCTCCGCGAGAAGGTCCACCACCCGCTCCGGAGTGGGGTAAAAGCCCCCCTTGGCCTGTGCAGCGAGTCTCATGTCGTCTCTCCTTTCTCTTGGCTATCGGTCGTCGTATTCGGCCCGAACCGGCAGGGTTCGGGGTTGCAGAAGCGGCAGTCCCTTCTCGCCCTGGGGGGCGGCACGTAGTCCTCGACGGTCACCGCCTGGAAGATCACCTGGATGCCGCACGAGCCGCAGTGGTAGATCTCCCCTGTGTGGATGTCCCTGTCGAACTCCTCCACCTGCGCGAACCGCTCGTCGCAGTGGGGGCAGTCGAAGAACAGCGTCTGTTCAGTCGGCATGGTCTCCTCTCCTTTCCTGTGTGTCCTGTGCCGCGTCAGGCGGCGATTCCGATGTCCTTGTGGCGGGTGTCGATGCCGACCACCTCGCCGATTGCCAGGTTGCGCTGGTAGCACAGCACTTGGGCCGTTCCGATGCTCTCGGCGCACGGCACACAGTAGGCGGTTATCAGCTCGGCGCGGTTGGCGACGGTGATGCGCCGCACCAGTACCGAGCTGCCCTTAGGCGGTGTGTGGCCGTAGAGCATGACCGAGGAGTCCCGCTCCTCCGCTTCCGTCGCGGGGCGGAAGAAGTGGGGTTGCCCCGACCGGCAGAGGTGCTTCGAGCCGTCGTGGGGGCAGTAGCGGCAGGTCGTCCCGTCCGGCGAGAACCGCCGCCAGGCCCCGTGGTTGCGCTGGCCGCGCCGCTTGTTGTTGCGCTTGGCCCGTTTCAGTGTCCTGTCCATCGTCCTACACCCCCACCGGCAGGGTGAGCCAGCCAGAGGCCACCGCGTCGGAGAGGTCCTCCTTCAGCTTGTCGGCCTTGGGGGAGCACCTGTAGGCGGAGACGCCGACGGACTGGAGGGGGACTATCTCCCCGTTGTCGATGCCCCGGTCCCAGAGCCAGCCTGCCCAGGAGCCGTGCAGGGGCAGGGGGCTGCGCTTGTCGAGGAAGCGGTGGTGCAGCGCTGGGGCCTCCTCCTCAGACTGCGCCAGCAGCAGGAAGCTGCTCTTCTCGAAGCCGAACTCGGCGGTCTTCGTATAAACGAGGGCGTGCCAGCCTCCGGACACCGGCAGGCGGGCGATCTTGGCCGTCCACGTCCCCAGCGTCTCGTAGGGAATCTGGCAACGCTGGTAGCCGCCCGACAGCGCCATGCCGTCCGCGCCCCGGATGATGTGGGCGACGTCCGGCGGCTGCTTGAGCAGCGAGGCCCAGATCGCCTTGAGCGCCGTCTGGGAGCCGACCATCGAGACGAACCAGAGGCCGTCGCTCTTGTCGTCGCGGGCGAAGGCGTCGGCGGTGGCCGAGAAGCCTCCGGCTGAGATGGTGTAGAGGTCTTCGGGGTCGATGGTGTGGGTTGCGAGCATGTCATGTCTCCTTTCCGTGGATGTGCTGAGGTGATGCGGGGGATGGTCGCCCCCGTGTGAGAGCCGGACGGCGTGGGCCGTCAGGACATGAGGCCCCGGTTCTTGAGGCTGACGTGGCGCTTCCCGCCGATGACGATGTGGTCGAGAAGCTCGATCTCCAGCAGTTCCGCCGCCTGTTTCAGCTTGCGCGTGATCATCACGTCGTCGGGGCTGGGGTCGGGGTCTCCGCTGGGGTGGTTGTGGGCGATGATGATGGCGGGCAGGGACTCGACCACGGCGGGGCGGAACACCTCGGCGGGGCGCACCACCGAGGAAAAGACGTTGCCCTGGTAGACGACGCGCTGGCCCAGCACGTTGTTCCGAATGTCCAGCAGCAGCACCCGAAGCTGCTCCTGGGCAAGCTGGGACATCTCCGGCCCCAGCAGGTCGTAAACGTCGCGGGGGGAGCCTATGGAGGGCGGGTCCACCGGGCCTTCCGGCCTGGTGGAGACCTCGTAGCGCACCGCCAGCTCTCCCAGCAGGCTCAGGTTGCTGCGCAGGGCATCCAGTACCGCCTGCCCCTCCGGGTTGACGACGGCGACGGTCTCGGTTGGCTTGGTCTGTTTCTTCCTCGGCATGTCGGCCTCCTTCGTTGTCGGTTGGAAACGAAAGCGAGGCCGCCCCCTGTGGATTGGGAGCGGCCCCGTGGTGCGCCTTCGGTGAGGCGTCGCCATGCGGTTGTGAAGCTGCTGCTAGAATGGGGAGGCGTCGGCCGCCTGCCCGTTGTCGTCCCCGTTGCCGCCGTTGCCGTTGCGGGAGTCGAGGAAGACGACCTCCTGGGTGTGAATCTCGGTGCGGTAGCGCCGCTGGCCGTCGTCGCCCTCCCAGGTGTTGTTCACCAGGCGTCCGGCGACGTAGATGCGCTGGCCCTTCTGGACGTACTGGTTCACGGCCTCACCGCTCTTGCCCCAGACCACGACGTTGTGCCAGTCGGCGGTTGTCTCAACGTCCTGGCTGCGGCGGTCCGTCGCCAGCCGCAGCTTGGTGACGGCGGTGCCGTTCGGCGTGTACTGCATTTCGGGGTCAGTCCCCACCCGTCCCAAAAGCTCTACCTTGTTGACTGTGCGTGCCATTTCGATTCCTCCTGAATTGGTGTGGCGCGGCCATGCCGCGCCCGTTTGAATGAGGCTTGTCCCGTACTCCGATACGGGAGCGAGGCCCCACCCTGTAGAGGGAAGCGGCCCCGTCCTGCGCTCCCGAAGAAGGAGCGTCTAGCTGAACTCGATGCGCTGCGGCCCAGGTCCCGGCTCGTCGAAGAGCTTGTCGGGGTCGAAGGGTTCGACCGCGGCCTGGAGCGCCATCAGCGCGTCCGCCCTTGCGCCGGGGCCGAGCTCCAGGTCGTCAATCGCCTTCAGGTAGCGCAGCGCGGCGTCCACCAGTCCGGCGTGGGCGGCGTTGTTGCAGAAGACCCGTTGAGAGGCGTTCGCCATCATCTCCATGCTCACCAGCCCGTCGATGCGGTTGGAGAGCCGCGTCTGGACCGAGGCCAGCTCGTTGGCCAGCCGTGCTATCTCGCGGGTGGTGGGAGGCATCCTCCGCAGGGTCTTCGGTGCGAACCTGCTCATCCCCCCCTCCTTATCTCGCCGAGGATCTTCGGCTCCCAGTACAGGTCGCGCTCGACGGCGGGAACGCCGCCTAACACCGTCGCCTCCGCCAGCTCGTCGAGCGAGAAGTAGCCAAGCTCCGTCTCGAACCCCTGGACGAGGCCGAAGCATTCGCCGGTCTCGGCGTCCCACTCGGTCACGTACCAGGTCCAGTTGCCGTAGGGGGAGAACAGCTTGGCCGGGGCGAGCACGTCGTCGTAGTCCTCGACGTTCTCGTTGGCGTATAGGGTGGGGATGGTGTCTCCCAGCTCCTTCGTCATCAGCTCGTGCCTGCGGAGGCCGCTGTGCTTGTCCCGCCAGAGCCTGCCCCGCACTTGATGCGGGGTCGTGGTGGTTCCAGTTGTATCAGGCATGGTGTCTCCTTTCATGTGGGGTGTGTTCGGACTGGGCGGGGCCGTCCCTGTAGAAGGGAAGCAGGCCCCGTTTGTGCGCTCCGGCTTGGGAGCGGCTATGCAACCCGCACGTACTCCGACTCGCTCTCGGTGACTATCCCGGCCCTGGTCTCAGGGTCGAGGACGGCGTTGAGCTTGCGGTAGTTGACGGAGTACCTCGTGGACTGCACGAGGCTGACCGTCCTTCCGTCCACGGTCGCCTTCGCGTCCCCCTTCCGGCGCATCCACGCCTTCAGGGTGTCCCGCGCGCCGCGTTTGGCCTTCTCTGGCTCGCGAATGGCTTCCTGGGCTTCGCCGTAGGCCGCCACCGCGTCCCGCGCCTCCTGGTCGCTCACCTCCTCGACCTCCGGCCCCTCGTCCGTCCCGTCCTCTGCCGCCTTACCCGGCAGGCAGACCGCCAGGAAGGGGCATGACCGGCACTGCCAGCTATCTGCGGAAAAGTCCCGGTCGGGCAGCGCGTCGGGGTCAGGGCCGTTGAGCGCGTGGTGAGCGCCGAGCTGACCCAGCCACTCGCAGGCGTCCTGCAAGGCCCGTTCCAGCCGTTCGGCGGGGATGACCTCGTAGTCCCAGGTCCGTGCCCCCGTGTCCATCGTGGCGATGGCGGCGTCCCGAAGGTCGCCGAAGGTTCCCAGGGTGTAGAAGGCGGCCTGTGCCACCGACTGAGGGTGGCTGCGCTCGGCCCCCAGCGTCCGCCAGCGGCGGAACGCCTCCGGCCCCCGCGTCTTGACCTCGACGACCATCTCGTCGCCGTGGCGGGGAGCCGGAGGCCCGTCCCCGAACAGGAACATCTGGATTTCGGAGTCCGCTTCGTCCCCGTCCAGAGCCTGCCCCGTACTCGATACGGGGGGCATCCGTCCGGTGGCGTCGGGGTGTCCCGTCACCAGCAGGGAGGGGCCGATGCGCACCGTCACCGCCTCCGGGTCCTGGGGGTCGGCGTGAGACACCTGCCAGCCCGCCCGTTCCATCGCCCGCAGGACGACGGGTTCGAGGGCGTTGCCCGCCTCCATCGCCGTCAGCGACTCCTCGCTGGGGGGATTCATCAGCTGGTATCCGGTAGCCGAGTACCAGAGGGCGCGGCGGCAGTTGCCCACCGCCGAGGCCCGTATCTCAAGCTGCCCGTCCTCGTCGAAGCGGGCGTTGGGGCGGGAGAAGACCTCCGCCCGGTCGATGTCTGTCGTCATGTCGATTCCTCCTGTTTCCTGTAGATGGAAAGCAGGGCCGCCCCCGAAGGAGAGACCCCGCTGGATTCCAAACCCTCGATTGTCCTGGCCGCTTATGCGGCCGCCTTCACGTCCGCCTCTCGCTCCTCCCTGGCCCGGAGATGGGCCTTGAGGATGTGGGCGATGCCGTCGCCGAGGCCGTGGACGGGCACGCTCCTGCCGTCGTCGAGCTGGTTCCAGAAGGGCTGCATCTCCTGGATTCCCTGCATTTGCTCAATCACCTCTTCCAGCGGCGTTCCCCTGCGCAGGTGCAGGGAGATCAAGCGGCAGGCAAGCTCCGTCACCCCGTGCTGGAAGCTCCCCCCTTTGCCGAGGAATCCAAAGACCTCGAAGGGCTCGCCGTCCTCGTCCACCGAGACGGTGACGAACAGGCTTCCGAACTCGGTTTGCAGCTTCGTCGTGGTGCTGGGCAGGCTGCGGGGCCTGGCCCGTGTGGTTGTCGCTGTCATGGCCTTCCCCCATTCCCGTTGTGGTTCCTCTCGCACTCGACGGCCTCCATCCGCCCGTAGTCCCGCACCTTCTCGCCGTTATCGGCGAAGGCTTCCGCCTCCTCCCTGGTGTCGAAGCGCCCGAAGGGGTCCGTGCCGTAACCGCCCCAGTAGGCGATGACGTGGAAATGCGGCCCGGGGGCGACCGTCCGCAGGTGGGGCAGCGCAGGGGCGTAGCGGTCGAAGTAGCCCGCCACCTTGAAGGCAAGCTCCCTCTCACGTTCGCCTCCCAGTCCCAGGAGCGTCCGCACGATGACCTCCTCGCAGTCTTTCTCTGCGAAGGTGGGTGTGTGCATGGCGTCCCGCACATCGGCCGGAAGCTCGTTCCACCGCTCCCGGCTGAGCTTCAGCCCGCCGTGGCTGGGAGTGGAGACTCTCTGGACTCCATCGGCCAGCTCCTCAACGTCGTGCGTCCAGCCCCAGGGCGTGTGTGTCAAGGTCGTCGTCACCATTTCGTCTTCTCCTTCCTGTAAATGGTGAGCGGGGCCGCCCCGAAGGAGGCGAACCCCGCTCTATTCCGTGCGTCGATTGCCGGGGGACTAGGCGGTCTGCGCCTGCTGTTTCTCCCGGAGCTTGTCGGCGGCGGCCTCGACCAGCGGCCCGAGCTCGTCCGCCGTCAGGTCGTCCAGGTCCTTGCCCGTCTGCCGCTGGACGGCGGCCCGCACCTTCGCCTCGTCGAAGCCCTGCTGCCCGGCCAGCTCCATGAGCCGCTTGCGCAGGGTCTTCACCTGGGACCCGTTGCCGCCGCCCCTGGGCTGCGCCCTGGCGTGTTCGCGCTCCGGCCTGGGCGGGTTGACGACCGGCTGCTGGTCTCCGTAGAGGCCGTTGCCGAAGCGGTCCCCGAAGCTGCGGAGCGCCCGCTTCATGCCGTCGGTGACCGCGCCCTTTATCGCGGTCTCGTGGCCGTCGGCGGTCTCCTCCGTCACGGCGTGGAAACCGATGTCGGTGCGCGGGGGAGCGCCGGGGACGGTGACCCGCACCGGGGCGGTGTAGGCGTTCGTCACCTTGACCTCGCCGGTCTGCGTGTCCACCGTCTCGATGCGGCGCAGGCTGACGTTCTCGACCAGCTCAAAACCCCAGCCGCCGAAGCCGAAGACCTTGTTGGCCTCGGAGATGGCGGTGTGGCCCTCGATGTAGGAGAAGGTGCGCCCGGCCCGGCCCCTGCGCTGGGAGACCAGCGCGGAGTCGATGGGCTGGGAGAGGGCCTGGGTGACGGCGGGCGACAGCCCGTCCCAGAGCAGCTCGCTGCCCTCGATGATTGCGGGGTCGTTGTGCGCCCCGTTGCCGTTCCTGACGACGATGGCGGTGTCCTGGTGGACGCCGTTGCGGTTGTGTCCGTTGCTGTTGCCGCTAGACATTGCTGTTCTCCTTGCGTGGTGTTGTGTGTCCTGTAGCGAGTGAAGCGAAGCGGTTCCCCAAGGGGAATCCGTGCGCGGGCGAGGCCCGTCGCAAATTGGGCATAGGTCCTCCGGGTGGTGAGAGTGGGGATTGGGATGAATCGGGCCAGGGAAGGCCCGATATAGGGAAGGTGAGGGGGTAGCGGGGAGCTAGCGAGCGGAGCGGGCAGCCTGCGAGAGCAGCCGGAGAAAGGCCGCTCGGCCCTGGGGAAGGCAAGCAAGCTCGGCCACGTCGCCGACGCCCTGGGGAAGGGTGACGGCGGCGGCCCTCGGACCAAGCAAGCCCGCAAGCCGCTCGGTGGCCTCAAGGCCCGCCTCGTCGTTGTCGAATGCGAGGAAGACCCTGGGGCAGCCCCGAAGGGCCGAGGCAACCCGCTCGACTCCCTGGGTGCCCAGGGCAGCGACGGCGGGAACACCCCAGGAGGCAAGGGCAAGCCAGTCGAAGACCCCCTCGGCCATCACGACCCACGGCGGAGCGGGGCCGAGGCGTCCAAGCCCAAGCACCGGCTTGGGGCCGGGGAGAGCCTGGAAGCGGGGAGTTCGGTCGGGATCGACGGCCCGGCCCACGAGCCAGCGGACAAGACCGCCGAAGGTGTCGGGAGCGACCACCATCCCGGCGAACCGCTCCGAACCCCGCTCGGTGAACAGGCCGCAGTCCCTGAGCCTGTCGGCGGTGAAGCCAACCGACCCAAGGGCCTGCCGCAGGCCGTCGCCTGGAGCGAAGCCGAGGCCGAGCCGGATGGCAGCGTCAGGGCCGACGCCCCGCAAGGTCAGGTACTCAAGCCCCGCCGAATGCCGGCGAAGCTGCCCGGCGTAGAACCGTGCCGCAGCCGTCAGGAGCGCCGGGTCCCTGGGAGGCGGCAGAGTCGCCCTGGAACGCCGAGCGGGAACAGGGCGAGTGGCAAGCCAGGAAGCAAGCCCAGGGCTGCCGTCAAGTCGAGCAATCGCTTCGGGCAGGCTCAGGTTCTCCGTGCGCTGGATGAAGTCCAGAACGTCTCCCCCCAGGCCGCAGCCGAAGCAGTACCATCGTTCCGAGTCGGCGTACACCGTGAAGCTGCCCTCCACCTCTTCGTGGAAGGGGCAGACGCCCTGGCGGACGCGGCCCCGTCCCCTGAGTCTCACGCCCGACGCCTCAACCGTGTCACCCAGGAGGTGACGCGCCTTCAGCGCGGGGATGTCCACGTTGGCCGTGACCATCACGCACCCCCGTTCAGGGGCCGAAGCCCCCGCAGGCTGCGCCCCGAAACGACCTTGCCGGGCCGCCAGCTCATTCCCACGACCGCAGCGACCTCCAGAGTCCCGCCGTCGCCGTGGGGCACCAGGGCGGCGGCCCGTCCTTGGCTCTGGCTGTAGACCAGGACGCCACCTCCGAACCGCCGCCTGACCATCTGCTTCCACTCGGAGAAGGCCCACCGAGCCTCCCGCGTCTCCGCCCTCGCCATGTCCATGCCGGCGAGGACTGCCAGCCCGCCGTCCACGTCTCCCGCCTGCCTGAGCCTCCGGGCCTCGTGGATAGTCTGCGTCACGCTCCGCTCCACCCTCTCCGTCTCCGCTCCGAACATCGCCTCGATGAGCCGGTCGACCAGCTCCTCCAGGCTGCGCCGGGGCATGTCCACCGCGTCCATCGTCCGATTGCCTGCTGCCAATGTTGCCGTCGTCATCACGACCTCCTTCTGTGTTGTGTTGCCTTGTCGATTGCGCCCGCTTGCGGGCAAAGAAGAAGGGCCGTCCCCGGATGGAGACGACCCTTGCGTGTTGGGATGGGTTGTGCGCGGCTCGAAGCCGTCAGCGTCTGGGCCTTCGCACCGTGCGCCGCATGAACCGCCTGAGCAGCAGCCAGCCGATGCCCAGGCCGACCAGGTTCAGGAAGACCAGCTCGCCGTCGCCGGTGATGAGCGGCGCCGCAACGATCAGGGCGACCACCGCAGTCACGACGACCCGCTTGCGCTTCCACCAGGGCCGCTTCTCTGAAGCCTTGACCGCCGCGTCGCTCACCGGCTCGTAGGCCGTCCAGATGGGCAGCCCGATGAGAACCTCAAGCTCTGTTATCACCACGCCCTTGGAGCGGCCCCCTGTGTGGCAGCGCACGTCGATGCCCTCGCCGTCCGGCCTCTGCCGAAACGCCAGCCCGTCCGATCTGCCGCCGTGACAGATGGCCGTCGTCGTCCAGAACCAGCCTTTGTCGCAGCTCACCCGGTGCGGAAGCAGGTCTGCGATCCGCCTCGCGCTGGGTCCCGTGTACCGTTCCGTCATGTCCCGTCCTCCTTCTCCTGTCTGTGTCCGTGATTCGTCCATAGCGTCGTCACCTCCTTACTGAGTGTGTTGCCGTTGACTCCGTGAATCCGTGTTGCCGTTCCGACGACGCCCGCATTCCGACCACGAGTCGAACGGGAGAGACGCCGGGGTGAGAAAGACGCAGCTCGGCCTAGCAGCCCGTCCGAGAAACACGGTTGGCGAGTGTTTGGGGGTATGATGGGTACAGTCCAGTAGCGGGGAGTCGTTGATGAGCAAAACCTACCTTCCCTACGAACCCGACCAGCAGTTGCTGTTGCCAGCGGCGTTGCAGGAGTGGCTGCCTGACGACCATCTGGCCTACTTCATATCCGACGTGGTGGACCAGTTGGACATGTCGGAGGTCACCGCTCGCTACGAGCGGGAACGGCGAGGCGGACCGCCGTATCATCCACGGATGATGGTCAAGGTGTTGCTCTACGGTTACTGCGTGGGGGTGTCGTCCTCACGCCGCATCGCCCAGCGTCTCCACGAGGACATCCCCTTCAGGGTGTTGGCGGCGAACAACACACCGGACTTCCGGACCATCTCCGACTTTCGCAAGGATAATGTGGATGCGCTGTCGGGCCTGTTCGTACAGGTACTGGCGTTGTGCCAGCAGGCGGGGCTGGTGAAGCTGGGGCACGTGGCGCTGGACGGCACGAAGGTCAAGGCCAACGCATCGAAGCATAAGGCGATGAGTTACCAACGGATGAAGGAGAAGGCAGCGCAGTTGTCGGCGGAGGTAGCGGAGTTGTTGCGACAGGCCCAGGCAGCGGATGATGAGGAAGACCGGCGGTACGGCAAAGACAAGCGTGGAGATGAGTTGCCGCAGGAGTTGGCCTTTCGAGAGGGTCGGTTGGAGAAGATACGGGAAGCCATGGCGGCGCTGGAAGCCGAGGCGCAGGCGGCTGGCGAACGGGCCGAGGCCGAAGGTCGTAAGCACCCGGGGGTGCCCGACGACAAGGCCCAGCGTAACTTCACCGATGCCGAGTCGCGCATCATCCCCGCACCTGGAGGAAAGGACTTCCTGCAAGCGTACAACTGTCAGGCGGTGGTGGATAGCGCTCACCAGGTGATCGTGGCGGCGCGGGCCACCAACCAGACTTCGGATAAGCAACAGGCTGCGGTGATGATGGAGGAGACCATCGACAACGTCGGTGCAGTCCCCAGGGAAGTATCCGCCGATGCTGGCTATTACTCGGCAAAGGCAGTCGAGGAGCTCTATGCTCTGGGCGTGGACCCGTTCGTCGCGCCGGAGCAGACCCGCCACGGCCGGGTTGTGCCACCCGCGCCCCGAGGACGCATACCCAGCCATCTGTCTCCCAAGGACCGGATGCGACGGAAGTTACAGACCAAGCGGGGTCGGCAGCGCTACGCTTTGCGGATGCAAACTGTGGAGCCGGTATTCGGCCAGATCAAGCAGGGCCGTGGATTCCGGCAGTTCCTGCTGCGGGGACTGGAGAAGGTGAACGGCGAATGGTCGCTGATCTGCACCGGCCACAACCTGCTCAAACTGTTCCGCTTTGGGGTCAATCTGCACAGGAAAGCACGGGTCGATGGGCCAGCCCAACGCATCAGGAACTTTGCCGAGGTAGTGAGCACGGCGCTATTCGCAAAGCTATCTGGCGGCCGGCCGGGGCAACGGCACAATTAGTTGTCGCGATCCATTGTCGCTGACCCGCAAGCACCGTTAGATAATCCTCGGACGGGCTGCTAGGGTCACATCAGGCGAATGGACTCAGGGGGGCTGCTGTGAAATGGGGTGTGCGGCCGGCCTGCAGATCGACCACAGGACGGCGCGGTGAGGACGCAGCGAGACCCGGGAGCTACGTCGGTAATGTCCAGGGATGCTGCGAGAAGCGGAAGCGACGCAGACCCTACGACGTCATCGCAGGCCAGCGTGCGTGAAAGCTGCGACCCAACCGCGTGACGATTGCGCCGCAGGCATGAGGAATGGCCGGTGTGCGGGGCGCACTCCGACCAGGGTGTCCGAGGGGCCGAAGCGAGAGACGCTCCAACCGCTGCGAATGTGTCCTCCGAGGCGACCATCGGGAGAGCGAGGCTCAATCCTTCCGGTCTGACCCCTGGGCGGCTGTTCGGAGAGCAAGGCTCGATCCTATGCAGCCTATCCCGGATTCGGGGGACGGGAATCCTCCAGGTTTCTAGGCAAGAAACGCTGGAAAAGCCAGAAACTGCGTCAATTATCGCCCGAACGAACGAGCGAATGGAAGGCTTCGGAGGGGGTTTCGGGCCAACCCAACGTAGATTGCTCGCACCGATTTAGCGCCCTTTTCGCTGGGACTTAGCACCCACCGAAAACCGGCCCCGGAGATCGGTCTCCGGGGCCTAATTCCGCCACAGCCACAGGGTGAGGACCTTGCGCACCCAGCGCAGCAGCTTTCGCTTCCGCAACGCCACCCGCGTGTCGGCCAGCGCCTTCCAACGGTGGGTGGTCTGGCCCTTGCGCCCGAAGCCCCTGAGCGGCTGCTTCTCAGGCGGCAGCGTCAACCCGTGCTCCTCCAGCATCGCCAGCTCCAGCACCAACAGCCGCTCCTCCGTCGTGAGCCACGACAGGCTCTTCCCTCGATGGGGGTGGTCGGCCCGCAGCCTGCGCCACTCCTCGACCAGGGGCCACGCATCGCCGTAGACCTCCTGGTCATCCTCTGCGGGTTCTTCGGTCACGATCTCCGGGTCCATACGCCGCTCGGTGAAGGGTTGGCGAGGACGCAACCCCACCACCGGAGGGGCGGTCCTGGTCTCCGACCGGCCCGCCCCGTCGTCGTGGCCCCCGTCGTGATCCCCGTCCTGTCCCTGAGACCCGGCGTTGCCAGCAACCGCAGCCCGAATCTCGCCGAGGCCGTCCCGCAGCTCCTTCGCCAACGCCTCCACGCCGCCCTCCAGCGCATCCACACGCTCCCGAAGCTGAGTCACTTCCGGGTCGTCGCCCGTCCCCAGGAGCCGCTCCAGCGCATCGCCCATGCGTCCGGTGATCTTCCCCGTCTCCTCGGCCCGCGCCAGGGTCTTGTAGTTGACCCCCAGCAGCTCGGCCGCCTCCATCTTCCCCTCCTCCCGCACCAGCTCCCGCAGGAACCCGCTCAGCCTGATTCTCCTCAGCTTCTCCACGTCCGGGCCACCAGCCCCGTTCCCGTCGTCCTGCACCTCGTCCGCCGTCGTCTCGTCGTCCAGCGGGCCGCCAGCCAACGTCTCGTCCGCCTGTGGCCCGTTCACCTGCGCCTCGTTCATGGTCGAACCTCCTCGCTCTCATGTCCTGTAGGGGGAGTCCTGTAGGGGGTATCCCGCCCCCCGATAAGGCCCCGCTCCCCCAATTGCTCGCTCCGATTTAGCAGGATTCCGCTCCCCCGCCCCGATTCCCGCACTTCCCTTTTGGGCATTTACGCCCCCAAACGTTGAACCAACCCTTACCTCGAAGTGCTCGCAACAACGGCTCCACCACCCCGGATTTCCGCCTGTTTCACGTTGGAAACCGCCCCCGACTTCCCTTTCGGGAACTGAAGCAAATCCTTGTACACGGGTATGACACCACATCCGGCTTCTCAAAGTGGAGGCCCCGTGAGGGGGGCACGCAGACGTGCCCCCCTCACGCACCATGATATTTCGCCCCCCGACTCCTCAGACTCGATGGGAGAACAGACGAACCCATCGACGAGGAGGCAAAGACGTGGGAGCGCAATCGACCGTCCGACGGACCCTTGGAAGAGCCAAACGGCTGATTCCCCTGACCGCCGCGCTGCTCCTGGCGGCGCTGGTGGCGGTCCCCGCAAGCAACGTCGCCCTGGCCCAGGCCCCACCCGACCAGATCGTCCTGGTCAACGCGGACCGGGACTTCGTGGAGCGCAAGAAGAAGGGCGAGTTCGTCGCCCGACCCGTCTTCGACCGTGAGATAGCGTCCCTCTTCTACGCCGTCCGCGACGCCGACACAGGCGACTGGATAAGCGCCATGTACCGGGTCAGGGGCGGGGAGAAGAAGCGCTCAGACGGCTGGGAGTATTCCTTCGAGTACCCGGCCCTCGACGAGCAGCCCGAGCTCGACCCCGACCGGGCCTATTTGCTGGTGATGCTGGCGGAAGCTGAGGACGGCAGGAGGGGCGACTTCTACGCCGTCGTCCCCGTCCATGAGCCGGGCCGCATCTGGGACAAGATACTGTCCGCTTTCAACCCCGCAAGATGGGCGAGGGCCTTCGCCGGTTGGGTGATCGAGGGAGTCCACGGAACGCTCTGCGGCGTCGTTGAAAGGGCGAGCGGAGAGGACGCCGACAACTGCCGGAGGCAATCCGGCTGATGGCGGACATACTCACAGGAACCCCTGAGCACCTCACCTACGGCCACGATCTGGTCAAGCAGGCGTGGATGGTCGTCTGGGCCGTCACGTCCGCCGCCCTCGTGGTCATCCTCGGCTGGATGGGGTTGACCCTCATCATCTCCGAGCACCTGGGCAGGTCCCAGGCCGGATGGCGGGAGATGGTCCCCCGGCTCGTGCTCGGCCTCGTCGCCGCCGCCTCGTCCCTGTGGTGGTGCGCCCTAGTCCTGGACGTGGCCGACGCCGTGTCCGGCTTCATAGCGGTATCCCTGAACGTCACCCCCGGAGACCTGCTCAGGGCTCCCCTAGAAACGTTCCTCACCGCCGTCAACGCCGGGAGCGTGGGCATGGCTCAGCTCCTGGCCCTGCTCTATCTGGTCTACGGCTTCTTCGTCCTCTACGTGATCGTGCAGATGATCCTGCGACTGGCCCTCATCGACATCCTGCTGGCCCTGGCCCCCATCGCCCTGGGGCTGTGGATTCTGCCCCACACGGCGGGCTGGGGACGCCAGTGGCTGCGCCTGTTCATGACGACGGTGTTCCAGCAGGCCATCCAGCTCATCGCCCTGGCCCTGGGATTCGGGTTCCTGCGGGAGTTCGCCGCCATCGCCGCCTTCGAGCCGGTGCAGGACCTGATCTGGAAGCTGCTCATGTCCCTGGCCTTCGTCTACATGGCGACCCGGGTGCCGTCGATGCTTGGCAACGGCGGGACCTTCGACTCCTGGCTGTCGATGCTCTATTTCGGCATGAACCTGCCCGCCTCGATGGTGCGCTCCGCGAAGACCATCGGGCTGCTCGCGGGCGGCGCGGCGGGAGGGCCGGGGGGCATGGCTGTTGGAGCTATGGCGGCCAGCGCGGGCCTGTCGGCGGCCTCCAGCGGCCTCAGCTCGGCGGCTTCGATGGCGACCCCATCGGGCGGCGGAGGTATGAGCGGAGGAACGCCCCGCAGCAGCGACGAGTAACGGCAACGACGACCACACGGGCGCGGGCGCGGCCCGGCCCAACCGAGAAAGGCGAGGGAGGTGGGAGCGATGTGCAAGTAGGCGAGCAAACCAAGCGGAACCGATGGAGACAAGCAAGCGGCTCCGAAGCGGAGCCGGAGAGGAGAGTAACGAATGGCTGAACTGACTCAGACCATAAGCAACCTGGTGGGCATCCTGCTGGGCGTGGTGGGAGTGATAGGCGTTGGCTTCTTCATCTACGGGGCCTACCTGTACCTCACAGCGAGCGGCGCGCCTCACCAAATGGAGCGCGGCAAGAGTGCCATGATGACCGCCCTGGCGGGCATCGTCCTGGCGATGGTGGCCTACGGCGTCGTGGAGCTGGTGATGAACGCCGTGGTGGGCAACCCGGTGGACCCCAACGTGCCCGACCCCAAGAAGATCAAGTAGGAGGTGGGACATGAGAGAGCACGAAGTGCCTACCCACGTGCAGGCCGAGGACAGGGTGCTGCTGTGGTTCACCTTCCCGCAGATGGTGGCGATGACGGCAGTGTGCGCACTGTCCTACGGCGCATACCGCTACGCCCCGTTCGGCCCGTCCGAGGTGAGGATGGCGATTGCCGTCCTGTTCGGGCTGACCGGGCTTGCCGCCGTCGTCGGGAAGGTGGGAGGTCGTAGGCTGCCCCTGGTGGCCGCCGACCTGTTGAAGTACCGGCTGGGGGCGAGGCTCTACGCCGGGCCTCCCTCCGAGCTGGTGCGCCCCGCGCCGCCCGCGCCGGTCCAGCCGGTGAAGAGCGGCCCCGGCCGCCTGCGCCTGATCGCGAAGCGGACGGGGAAGACCCTGCGTCGCCTCAGCCGAAAGCGCAGGGGCCGGGAGAAGGCGGGCGGGCGGATGCCCTTCCGTCCCCATCGCTGGTTCCGGAAGCCCAGGCGGGTGGAGGCCGACAGGGAGAACATCAACGGAAACGACAAGGGCAAGCGCCGGAAGCTCCCCAAGAGCTTCCTCCCGGTCGTGGCGGCCGTCGCTCTTGCGGCGTCAGTCGCCACCGTCCCCCAGTCGGCCCTGGCCGACGGCCACGAGCCTTGGCGGGACGAGATCGACTTCGGGGTGACGGAGCCGGTGGAGGGGCGGAGGATATTCGTCGAGAGACTGAGCGTCTCCGGCGACCGAGCCGCCGTCACCCTGCGGGCCGCCACCGCCCTGGACATCCGGGTGCGGGCCTTCGGCGGAAGCCTGGGCACGGCCCTGCGCTTCTGGGGATCGGCGTCCCTGGCCGAGGGGGAGCGCGTGGACTACTCGCTGCCCCTGCACGGTCCCGCGCCGTCCTTCACCGTCTCGTGGGAGGACACGCTGGGTCAGGCCGGGGCCGTCACCGTCGAGAGTGAGCAGATACCGTACCCGCTGCCCGCCGTCGAGGGGGAGCTTTGCGACCTGAGAGTAACCTCCCTCGGTTGGAGTCCGGGGGCCGTCGAGGGAGCCATCGTCTCCGAGTGCGTCACCCTCACCCAGGAGCCGGTGGAACTTCAGACGGTGGCCGGACACGAGAACGTCACCGAGACCGCCTCGATGGAGACCCAGGTGACGGCCATCACGGGAACCCTGGCCGCAGCGACCGGCTCGTCCCATGCGAGCGTCCCGTTCGTGCCCGGCGGCCATACCCGCTTCCGGCTTCCCGTCGGAGCGGGTATGGCCTTCCATCCAGTGAGCGTGGACGTGACCCTTGCGGCAAGCCTGAGCATCCCCATGCCCCCGCTGACGCAGCTTACCCACCACCCGGAGCGGACGGAGCGCCGCACGAAGACGGTGAGCCTGTGGAGGCCAGGGACGAGCCAGACCGTGAGCGAGACGGTCACCGTAACGAACGACGACGGCACGACGACCGAGCACACCATCTCGGCAACCCTGTCCATACCCGGCGAGACGGTCTACCGGGACGTGACGCTCACCATCGTCCATCCGGAGCACGTCAAGGCCGAGGTGGTGGAGCGGTCGCCCATCAGCCGGACTCGCGAGGAGTCGCTGAGCCTGGCGTCCGGCGTCGGGGCCGACGACCCCTTTGAGAAGCTCACGCTGCCGGAGCCGGAGCCGGTTGACCCACCCGTTGAGCAGACGCCCGCAGACGGCGACCCCGCATCCAGTGCGGGGCAGGCTCTGATCGACTGGTTCAACCGGCTGGGATGGGAGTGGCCCCCCAGTCAAGCTGAGGGCAGGCTGTGGTGAGGCGTCTGTTGACGGCAACCCTTCTGACCGGAGCTGCGCTGGCTACCACCGGCGCGGCCCCATCGCCGGAGGAGCAGGCCATGCTGGACGCCTTCGACCGGGTGCTGACCGCCATGTCCTACGCCGCCGCCGGTCTCGCCGTCTTCGCCATCGTCTGGGCGGGCTTCGTCCTGATGGCCGAGGGCGCCGAGGAGCGGGGCGGCGGCAGGGCCAAGGCCGCCGTCGTGATGGCCGTCGTCGGCCTGGTGCTGGTGCTTCTCGCCAAGGCGGTCGCCGCCCTCCTCAGAAGCGGCCTCGTCCCGTTCCCGACCCCCTAGCCCAAAGGAGAGAACGAGTTGAAGAAGCTGATTGAACGATTCAAGAGAGATGAAGCGGAGGGGCCGCCGGACGGCGCGGCCGCTCCGCAGGATAGCAACCCGCAAATCGAGGAACCCTCGACTCCGGCCCCCAAGCCGCCCCCCGAGCTGCCCCTGTTCTTCATGGTCTCCCACCTGGACGACGACGGCCCCGTCCGCCTGGACGGGGTGAAGCTCGGCGTGTGCGAGGTGATGGGCCTTGAGCTGGACGAGCCGAAGCTGGGGGCCTTCGCCGGGGCGCTCAACGCCTGCGACTTCCCCGTGCAGCTCCTCATCCGCCAGCACCCGCCGCGCCTTGGCGGGCTGCGGGACAAGCTCGGGGAGGCCCAGCCGCAGAACCTTCCCCCTCAGACCGAGGCCGCGTCGGAGTCCCTCCGAAGGCTGCTCACCGAGCTTGAGGCCCGCGACGGCATTCTTGACCGGCGCTTCTACGCCGTCACCGAGTTCGCCCGGTTCGACGAGCTGCGCGGCCTGCTGGCGCGGGCCGGGCTGTCCGTCCACCCCCTGAGTGGCAGGCGTCTGCGGATGCTGATGCTGGCCTCGGCCCTGGGCGGCGCCCCCGCCGAGATGGACGAGGAGACGCCGGTGGAGGTGGAGATGGGCCGACGCGAAGTGCGCGTCGGAGACCGCCTGGTCCGCTCCCTCCACCTGGGCAAGTGGCCCCGCTCCCTGGCCCCAGGCTTCCTTCAGAGCCTCATGGCGGCGGGAGCGCCGATGGACCTGTCCATCCACCTGGGGCCGATACCCGCCGAGCAGGCGGCCCGGACGCTGGAGTGGCAGAAGGTGCGCTTCGAGTCGGCCCAGTCCCTCTCCTTCAAGCGGGGGCGCACCATGTCCCCGGAGGCGGAGATCGCCCTGGAGGACGTGACCCGGCTGCGCGACGAGGTGCAGCGGGGACGGGAGCGGCTCTTTCACGCATCGCTGTCCGTCACCCTCCACGCGAGGGACGAGAACTCGCTGAAGGAGATGACCCAGCGGGCCAGGGGACACTTCGCCGCCACCCTGGGCAAGCTCGATCCCTTGGCCTTCCGCCAGCGCGAGGGCATCCTGTCCACCTTGCCCCTCGGCCTGAACGCCGTGGCGGTATGGCAGACGCTGGATACGTCGTCCCTCGCCCGCCTCTTCCCCTTCTCGCCCCCCGACCTGGACACGAGGCGGGGAACCCTCTACGGCATCGACATGCGCGCCTGCTCGCCGGTGGTCTACGACCCCTGGGACGGAACGCACCTGAACGCCAACACCGCCGTACTCGCAAGGTCGGGCAGCGGCAAGTCCTTTGCCACGAAGCTGGGAGTCCTGCGGGGCCTTACCAGGGGCATCACCGCCTACGTCATCGACCCGGAGGGCGAGTACGCGGACATGGCCCGCGCAGCCGGAGGGCGCGTCCTCTCGCCAGGCGTGCCTGGACAGGGCATGAACCCCTTCGTCATCGACAGGGGGAACTCCGAGGAGCTGTTGCAGCGCATCGGCAGCCTGAGACGGCTCATCGAGGTGATGGTGGGCGAGCGGCTCTCCGCCGACCGCCGCGCCTCTCTGGACCACGCCCTGGCGGGCTACTACGCCCAGCCCAGGGAGCGCACCGGCTTCAAGGACTTCTACGCCTACCTCGAAGGGGAGGCGAACGACCTCTCACGGCTGCTGCGGCCCTTCGCCACCGGCAGCCTGCGCAACCTGCTCTCCGACGAGGGCGACGACCTGCTCTCCAACGAGGCCCTGATCACCGTCTTCGACCTGCGGCTCCTGGAGCCGGAGCTTCGCCCCGCCGCCGCGATGGTCTGCACCGAGACGGTGTGGGCCGCCGCCGCCCAGGACCCCAAGCCCCGCCTTCTGGTGGTGGACGAGGTGTGGAGCATCATGCAGCACCCCGAAGGCGCGGCCTTCATGGTGTCGATGGCGAAGCGGGCGCGCAAGCACCGGCTGGGACTCCAGTTCATAACCCAGGACGTCCAGGACCTGCTGTCCGAGGACTCCTCCCGCGCCATCACCGGCCACTCAGGGCGGGCGCTTCTACAGAACGCCGCCTTCAAGCTGCTCTTGCAGCAGGACGCCGCCGCCATCGGCACCGTGGGCGACGCCTTCGACCTGCCCGAAGACCTTCAACGCTGGCTGCTGTCCTGCCCCAGGGGAGACGGCCTGCTCCTGTCGAAGGGGTACCGCTTCCCCGTCCGCATCGAGGCCACCCCGGAGGAGACGGCAGTAATCGAGTGGACACCGGGCAGGCACTAGGCCCGGCCCACTCACCCAGCTATCCGAACCTGTAGCGAAAGGAGCAACCCAAGTGAAACTCAACCCCGTGAAGTGGCTGCTGAACGACAGGGATAGAAAACCCCCGGTGCTGCTGGCGGTGACGCCCCCCAGGACCGGGGAGCGCACCCTCCTGGGAGTCGAGAACATGCTCGGCTCCATCGCCGTCCCCGAACCCTTCTCCCTGGAGCTGGCCGGGGACGCGGACGGCGTGACCCTGCTGGCCCGCTGCCTGCAAGACCAGGTGGTGCGCGGCCAGATAGCCGCCCGCTACCCCCAGGCGCAGATACAGGAGATCCCCGCCGGGGACGACCCCCTGCGCCTGGACGAGGGCGAGCAGGCGTGGAGCATGACGCTCAGGGCAGACGGCCCCGAGTACGTCCCGCTCCGGGTGTTCCGGGACGACGACCTCCTCGACCCCGGCTCAGACCCCCTCATCGCCCTCATGGGCGCGCTCTCCAACCTCAACGAGGGGGAGCGCGTCGTGGCGCGGCTGATGCTGCGCTCCCTGGGACCCGACTGGTCGCAGGCGCACCTGGAAAAGGCCCACAAGCGGCCCGTGGAGGACCGGCGTGACCCGTCCTACACCTACCAGACCAGGCCCCTCCAGACGGACGGCGTGACGATGGCCGTGCTGGGCGTGGCGGCCCTGGCCGCCCTCCGGGGCTACCTGTGGGTGCAGGCGGGAGAGACCTGGAAGGCCGTGGTCATGGGCATCGGCGTCGCCGCAGCCCTGGCCGCGGGCGGCTGGCTCTGGCACCGCGTCAAGAGGGCCGGAAAGCGCGTCTTCGATCCCCTGCTCATCAAGGAGAAGGTCTCCCGCATCGCCTTCGACGCCGAGATTCAGGTGACGGCCATCCTGCCCCAGGACACCAGGCCCAACCGGGCGAAGGAGCTGCTGGAGCCGGTGGCGGTGGCCTACCGACACTACGACAACCCCGCAGGGGCGCACCTGAAGGCGAGCCGCGTGCGGCCCGCCGTGCCCGACTCCTCGATGCTCCACCCGTCCGGCCCCGGACTCTTCGGCAAGCGCAGCGTCATGGGCGTCCGCGAGGCGGCCTGCCTATGGCACCCGCCCGGAGCCAGGGACGAGACGCCCCTGGTGGCCCGCGCCGGGGCGAAGATGCTCCTGCCCACCGCCCGCAGCGTCAGCGGCGGCGCCCACGTCGGCGACACCACCACCGGAGCGCCCAGGAAGATTCACTTCCCCGCCGACCTGCTGAGACGACATCACCTCTACGTCGCCCGCACCCGCATGGGCAAGTCCACACTCATGCACCACATCGTCGTTCACAAGATGCGGGAGAAGGCGGCGGGCAGGGACGGAGACGCCATCGTCGTCGTCGATCCCCACGCCGACCTCGTGGGCGGCCTGCTGAAGCACGTGCCGGAGTCCCTGATAGACCAGGTGCGCCTCATCGACCTGGCCGACGAGCGGGGAGCGCCCGGCGTCAACCTGCTGGACACCCGCATCTTCTCCGATCGCGACCGCACCGCTGATTCCGTCGTGCGCATCGCCAAGGGCCTCTGGGACCAGTGGGGGCCGAGGATGCAGTCCATCCTCGAACAGACCGTAAAGACCCTCCACGAGGCCAACGAGAGCAGGGACGCAGGGGAGCAGTACACCATCCTCGACGCGCTGCGCATCCTGGCCGACGACGACTTCCGCGCCGACGTGCTGGCGCAGGTCAACGACCCCTACCTGGTGGAGTGGTGGGGCAGGGACTTCTTCGGCTGGCGGCGGGAGACCCGCGCCGACGCCCTGGCCCCGGTCCAGACCCGCCTCTCCTACTACGCATCCTCCAAGCGGGCGAGGGCCATCCTGGGACAGTCCCGCTCCACCATCGACATGCGGCGTGTCATCCACGACGGCGGCATCCTGCTGGTCTCCACCGCCCAGGGCACGGCTGGCAAGGACGTGGCTGCCCTGGTGGGCGCGTCCCTCCTGAACCTGGTGGACGCCGTGATACGGGAGCAGGGAAGCCTGCCCTTCGAGCAGAGGCGGGGCGCGCTGGTCGTGGTGGACGAGATGCAGTCGATGCCCGGCGTGGACTACGAGTCCATGCTGAGCGAGCTTGGAAAGTTCGGGGCGTCCTTCGTCCTGGCCACCCAGAGCCTGGCCAAGCTGGACGACCTCTCCCGCACCATGCGCGACACCCTGCTCGCCAACGTGGGATGCCTCGCCGTCTTCCAGGTGTCCGGGTCCGACGCCCGTCACCTGGTCTGGGAGCTGGGCAAGGAGCGGGTGAGCGAGGACGACATCACGTCGCTGCCCGTCCACCAGTGCTACGTTCGCGCCACCGTGGGAACAGAGCGCATGGACGCCTTCTCCATGAAGGTCGCCAGGCCGGAGGAGGGAGACGCGGACACCGCCGACCGAATCGTCGCCGAGGCCGAGAGCTACCTCACGGCGGCCAAGGACATGGCCGAGAGGGACGCGGGGCTGCAAGCCCTGGTGAACAAGTACCGCGAGGAGATCGAGAAACTCAGGAACCGCCAGGCGGCTGAGGGCGGCGAGTCCCAGGAGCAGGCGCGGCGCAAGCAGCGCACCAAGCGCGACCAGAACCCCGGGGCCGCCGAGCCGGAGACTGCGGACGGGGCCGCCGACGAGGAGCGTGAGGAATGAGTCCCCTGGACGGCGACCTGCTCAGGCTCCTTTCCCACATGCCCCTCCTCGACCGGATGGAGATGGCCGCCCTCTCCGGCTGGTCGGGGGGCGGCGTCTACCGGGCGGTCGGCAGGCTGGAGGACGCGGGGCTGATCGCCTCCGTCCCCCACGGCACCGAGCTTATCCCCCCGACCCGCAGGTTCCACCTCACCGCCGCCGGGCTGCGCCGGCTGGCCCACGCGGAGAACGCGGCCCCCGAATCAGGTGCGGGGCAAACTCTGGAGGGCCTGCTGCGAGACCTGCCCGTCTCGGCCCGCTGGCGGCGCGTCCTCCTGCAACGACTCGACGCCGTGGCCGTCATCTACCGCATCGCCGCCGCCATATCCAACACGGCCCATCCCGTCCGCTTCCAGTGGTATCGAGCCATGCCGATGGACGCCGCCGTGACCCTCCCCGGAGGGGGAACCATAGCCATCGTCCGGCAGGGGCCGACCACCGATAGGACGGGCTTCTCCAAGCGTCTCTGGCGGCTCACCCAGGGGCCGCAGCCCGGCTGCATCCTGTTGCTCACGCCCGACGAGGTGAGGCTGCGCCACTCCCGCAGGCGGCTCTCTCAAACCCCCGCCGAGGCGCTCTTCGCCCTGGAGCGGGAGGCGGCCGCAGCGTCCCCCGACGACCCCGTGTGGCGGCTGCGCTCCGTCAGCGCCGCCGTCAGCCTGCGGGCCGCCATCGACCGCATGGACCGCAGGGGCGCCCTGCCCACCGAGCGGCCCCTGGCGCGCGGGGCCTCCCTTCCCCCCGACATCGACGAGCACTCTCCGGGAGGGGATGTCCCCAACTACCTGCTGCCCGCCCTGCTGAGGCCCGCCGAGAAGCGCGCCCTGGACCTGCTTTACGACTGGCCCTGGCTCGCCCGCACCGACCTTGCCGGGCTGTTGGGGGTCTCCCGCCCGCGAGTGTCCCAGCTCACCGCCGCCCTGGAGGGCTTCGGGCTGGTCGTCCGCGCCCCCGTCTCGGGACGCAGGCTGGCCCTCACCGACCTGGGGCTGGCGATGCTGGCCCGCAAGGACCGCGTGGCCGTGGGCGGGGCAAGGAAGCGGTGGAGCGTCACGCCCACAGACGCCGGTGACTGGCGCAACGTCTCCGGCAGGCGCAGCCGCCAGCTTCTCCGCGACATCGAGCACACCGCCGCCGTCCACGACTTCATTGCGGCCCTGGCGACCCAGGCCCGCGACCTGGACTGGGAGATCGACCAGCTCGACCCGCCCATCAGGGCGTCCCGCTACTTCCGGCACTTCGGCGGGAGGCGCTCGGTGCAGCCCGACGCCTTCGGCGTCCTGCGGCAGGGCGACGCCGCCTGGCCCTTCTTCCTGGAGTGGGAGCGCCGCGCCGTGCGACCCGTCACTATGGCGGAGCGGCTGGCCCCCTACCTGCGCTACTACTCCTCCCACCGGCCCATCGACGACCACGGCGCACGGCCCGCCGTCCTCGTGGTCTTCCACCAAGACCTGGCCGCCACCCACTTCCTCCGTGTGGCGCTGGAGGAGATGGTGCGAACGAGGACTCCCCTTCCCCTGCTGGTCTCCCACCGGGGCCTGCTGGAGCGTGAGGGGCCGCTGGGACGGGCATGGCTCGCCCCGGGCGAAGGCTTTGAGCCGGTGCGCCCCTTCAACGACAACCAGACCGGAGAACAAAAGCCATGAGGCTCTACTACATCGACGAGTCCGAGGATCCCCGCTACTACGTCCGAACCGCCCTGGGCGTGGACGCCGAGCGATGGAATGACCTGCACGCCCGCGTCCGCGACTGGCGGCTCGAGCTGCGGGACCGCTACGCCGTGCCAGCCGACCGGGAGCTTCACGCCTGCGACCCCGTATCGGGTACGGGGCAGGCTCTGCTGGCCGGACGGGGGAAGCTGGCCCGCATCGACGGCGCGGACCGCAGGCTCTCCCCCAGTCACGGGGCCGAAATCTTCACCGCAGGGCTGCGCGTCATCGAGGACGCCGCCCGCACCATCGGCGGCGTGGAGATCGTCAACGTCTGCCTCCGCAAGCCCGACGTGAGGGGCTACGAGCGAGCCAGCCTCGACCGGCTGCTCAACCGCATCAACTCCTCCGTCGCATCCGCCAACCGCCACGCCTTCCTCATCTTCGACGAGGGACGGGAGGAGATGGTGGCCCGCCTCTACCGCAGGCTCAGGAGCCGCAACCCCGTGCCCAGCAGGTACGAGGCGTGGGAGGACGGCGAGCGCACCAAGGACATCCCGATAGAGAGGGTCATCGGCGGCCCCGCCTTCCGAAGCTCCCACTCCGACCACATGCTACAGATGGCCGACGTCATCGCCCACGCCCTCCTCAAGCAGGAGGAGGAGCCGTCGCCAAGGGTGAAGCGCCTGGACATCGACCGGTCCTTCGGGATCCTCGACCGCGCCCTCAACCGCAGGGCATCGCGGCGTGACCCCCAGGGTGTGGTCAGGCGGTGAGGGGCAGCGGCCCCTACTCCTCCGCCTCACCGTCCGCACCGGCTTTGCCGTAGAGCATCAGCTCAAAGCCGCCGGGCACAGCACGGGACAGCTGCATGATGGCATAGTAGCTGCCCCCCTTGGGCTTCCCCCCTCCCGTGAGCCACTTCTGCACGGTGCGCTCCGTTACCCCCAGGAACCGGGCCAGGTCCCGTCGCGTCAGGTCAGCCATCTCGAGTAAGCGTTCCAGCCGCTGCGGAAAGTCCTCCGGCCAGCCCGGTGGTTCGTACTCCTCGATGTTGAATTCACGTCCTTCGACAGCCATTGCGCCACCTCCTCGTTCTATATATTCCGATAGCCTCCTCGTGCAAACCCGCTTTGCAGATGCGTCCCCGAACCTGCACCTCCGCGCTGCGCCGAGCGCCACCCATCGCCGTATTGGACCTTGGGAAAGCGGCGCGAGTTTCGCTGCCCAGCGCCAAATCGGTCTGATGCGTTGCCTCGCCGTTGCCGCCGACCGCTCCAAACCTAACGATACACGACCGGACGCCTCCCCATCCAACACGGAGAGAAGGCTCGAAGCAACGAAGAAGGCCGGGCGGAACTAACCGCCCGGCCTTGCTTTCGCTGGCAGGGAACCCTGGCGCAGGCCCCCTTTAGGTCAACGGCCCGTTGAGTCGGTCAGGCTCCCCGTAGGGCCAGGGCTGGGTGTGGTCCATGAGCATCACCGCAACCCCGCCGTCCACCGAACAGGCCCACTCCATCATGGCCCGCAGCTCGTGGGTGGTGGGCGGCTCTCCACATCGCCACTCCGTCGCCCGGTCTTCGGGCAGCAGCCACCGGCGGGCGAACTCCTCCAGGGGAAGCCCGGAACGGTCCTCCAGCCGCCCCAGCCGCACGGGAAAATCCTCGGGAAGGGGCGGGGCCGGAAAGCCCCTGCTGATAAACCGCTGGTCGTCGCAAGCCATACGCCTGCCTCCTTTCTCTATTCCGGCGCTTCGTCGTCGCCGTACATGATCAGGTCGTAGCCACCCGGAACCTCGCGGGCCAGCTCGATGATGGCCCAGAGGTAGGCCCCGGAAGGCGGCCCTCCCCTGCGCCACTTCGCCAGGCCGCGCTGCGTCACGCTGAGCCGCCCGGCGAACTCGCCCCACGACAGCCCCGACAGCTCCTTCAGGCCCTCCAGCCGCTCCCCGAAGTCTTCGGGAAAGGGTGGGGGCCGGTTGTTCAACGTCCGCTTCCGTTCCTCGAACGTCATAGTCCCTCCTCCTTTGCTTGAAGATCCCCTATACGTACGTTCCGTCTCATTACGTACGTTCCGTCTCATTGCCCGCGGACCCTCCAGGTCCACCCCTTCGGGCAGGTCACGTTCGCGCTGCATCAGAATCCCGTCCCGCAGTCCCATCGCTCCGGCGATGGTCAGCAGCATGAAGAGATGGGCGTGGCTGGGGGCCGCTCCCTTGTTCCGCCACTGCCTGAGCCGGTGGAGGCTGACGCCGAGCAGACGGGCAATCTCCTTCCAGCTCAGCCCGCTCTTCTGCTTGAACAGCTCAAGCCGCTCCGCGAAGTCAGGGGGAAAGTCGTACTCGACGGGCCGGTATACCCGCTTCTGCACTCCCATGCCTTACTGCTCTCCGTGGTCCCCGGACAGGGCGAAATCGACGGCCAGGGGCGGTTGGTAGGCCCCCACAGGCGGGAGGACGTGCACCCCGAAGAGGATGTACATGCCTCCGGGGATGCGGGACGCCAGCTTCACCAGGGCGTTCACCCCGTCCCCGCTGGGCTTGGTGCCTTCCCGCCACCGCTGAAGCTGGCGAGGGTCCACGCCCAAGCATGCGGCAAGGATGTCCCAGGAGAGGCCGGTGGCCTCCTTGAAGGCTTCTATTCGCGTGCCGAAATCCGGCCCTATGAGGCCGTCGTCGACGATGAGGTGGGACGGGAGGAGGCCGATTCTCACTCGACGTCCTCCAGGTAGAAGAGGTCATCGAAGCGCGTGACGCCCAGGGCGTCCATGAGCCGCTTGCGGAAGGCCGCCGAGGGGCGGCGCGTCCCCGACATGAGCTGGGAGAGGTAGCTGGACGAGGTGCCGACCAGCCGAGCCAGCTCGTTCTGAGTCATGTTGAGCCGGTTCAGAAGCTCCCACACCTTGTGGGGATCGAGCTTGACCCGCGATGCGGGCTGCCTGCGCTTCACGCCTCACCCTCCTCCCGGACGGCCTCCCCGCCGACGGTCAGCCGACCGACGGCGGGGGTTGCGCCGTTGCGATACAGGTGCGGGTTGGCGAGGTAGTGGCGCGCGATGATGCGGGCCAGTATCCGCAGGCCCTCGATGCGCTGCCGCTCCTGCTTGGCCGTAAGCCTTCGCTTGCGCTTGCTATTCACTCGTTGCGTCTCTCTCGCGGGTTTCCGGCGCTGCCACGACGGTGTGGCCTTTGGGAGCGCCGGTGATGTATACTCAGTCAGAGATTAGAAGATTAGTGCTGTCCGCATAAGTGTAGCAATACAGGATGGACGGAGGCAACGGCCGAAAGCCGCTTTTCGGGCTTGTGAGAAGGTCTCATTGACAATTGCTCGCTCTGATGTAACAATTATTTAGCAGGCGTTTAGCTGAGATGTTGCAGACACACCGTGCGCGGAACTGTCCGCAGCTACGGACTCAAAGGGGGAGACGACATGGACGAGCCTGAAGTCGACCGGGACCTGGACGATCGCCGGGAGATCGAGGGCGACGACGCGATAGGCCCTCTCCTCAGACGGCTGCGGGGAGACCTCAGCCTGCGGGACGTGACCGGTCGCATCGGCGTCTCAAGCTCCTACCTCTCCCAGATAGAGCGGGGCGACCGATTGCCCGGCTCAAACGTGGTCCGCAAGCTCGCCAATCTCTACAACGTGGACGCCGAGGAGCTGATGAGGCGGGCCGGGCGGGATAGCCACATCGACCCCTTCAGCGACGAGGCGATGGAGGTGGAGCGGGCCTACCAGTACGTCCTGGCCGACCCCGTGTTCCGCGTGGGCACCCGGCCCGACGGCCCCATCACCCTGAAGACCAAGCGGTTCATCGTCGAGATGTACGAGCGATTCGCCAACAAGAGGCTGCTGGAGTGAGCATGAACAGGACGAGAGAGGACTTCTGCCGCATACTGCTGGACGACCACCCCCAAAAGGCCCTGGACCCGGAGACCCTCGCCGCCCGCTTCGTGCGCTACTTCGACGTGCCAGCCCGTCCCACGATGGAGCAGATCAAGGCCCTGCTGAAACGGGCCGGGTTCGGCGAAGTATCGGGCAGTAGGCACATGGACGCGAAGGGCATCCACTACAGCGCGCCGGGGGGCGGCTACGACATCCACTACCGGGAGGACCTGTGGGAGGGAACGCAGGACTACTCGGTGATCCACGAGACCTACGAGACCCTCTGCGACATGGAGTCCGGCTCTCCGCCCGACCGAAAGGTGTGCACGCAGGCCGAACGATTCGCGGCAGCGGTGCTGATGCAGCCGAGGGCCTTCAAGCCGCTGGCCCTGGAGTGGGGGCTGGACGTCCTGAAGTTGCAGCGAGCCTTCCGCTGCTCCTACGCCGCCGTGTCCATCCGGATGGCCGAGGTGCTGCGGGACCCGCCCCTCATGGTGGTCATGTACGCGAGGGAAGACGGGAGAGACTCCAAAGACCGGGCCGATTCGCCTGACCTCCGGGTAAAGGTCGCCCGGCGGACGCGGGGATTCGGGACGCCGACCGACTTCCCCATCTGCGGAGAGCGGGGCGGCGTCCCCCGTTGGGGCAGGCCCGTACCTCCCGGCTCCCTGGCGGAGCAGGCCGCCCGCTATGGCACGGCGCGATACGCCTTGGGCGGCGGCTACGCCGCTCTCGCCCGGCCCGTCATCAGGAATGGCAAGCTGGCGAGGGTGTTGGTAATCGCCGTGCCCGAAGAACACTCCGCCGTCCTCGGTCCCCAGATGGTCGCCTCGGACATGCCTGGGCGCAGGCGCAGGCCGGTGACGGCTGGCCCCTGGTAGCGATTGAGTCCTGTTCTGTGACTGTGTATAGTAAGACATAGCACTACATCAGGAGGCAAAAGAGAGAGCATGACCACTCCCAGGCGATCCAAGACCATCACCTTCTCCCTGCCCCCGGAGATGGAGGCGCAGGTGCGGCAGGTGATGAAGGAGGACGACCTCTCCGTGAGCGAGCTGCTCCGGCAGGGGATTCGCCTGTTCATGGAGGAGCGGGAGTGGCGAAGACGGGAGCGGCAGGAACGGCTGCGCTCCCGCACGACTACAGAGCAGGAAGAGACAGGGAGGAGAGACTGATGAACGACCAACTCGACATGATACCGGCGGCCCTCTACGCCAGAGTCTCCAGCGACCGCCAAGACGTGGATCTGTCCGTGGCCGCCCAGCTGCGGGCGCTCAGGGACTACGCCGAGAAGAACGGCTACCTCGTCGCCCGCGAGTACGTGGACGAGGCGGAGAGCGGACGCATCGCCGACCGGCCCCAGTTCCAGAGGATGCTGGACGAGGCCGGCAAGCCAGAGGCTCCCTTCAAGGAAATCCTCGTCTGGAAGTTCTCCAGATTCACCCGGAAGCGCGAGCACGCCGTCGCCTTCAAGTCCATGCTGAGGCGCAGGGGAATCCGCGTCGTCTCCATCACCGAGCAGGCCGACGACACCGCCACCGGCAGGCTCCTTGAGGCCATCATCGAGAGCGTGGACGAATTTTACAGCGAAAATCTTGCCCAGGAGGTCTCCAGGGGAATGCGGGAGTCCGCTTCCCGTGGCTACTGGATGTCGGCCTACGCCCCCTACGGCTACAAGCGGGTCCACGTTCAGGACGGGCCGAAGAAGCGCCCCAGGCTGGAGCTTGACCCGCCCGCCGACGCAATGATCCGCCGCATCTTCGACATGGCCCTACAGGGCAGGAGCATCCTCGACATCACCAAGACCCTCAACGCCGAGGGCATCCCCACGGTCAACGGCAAGAAGTGGCTCAAGACCACCATCCACACCATGCTGAACAACGAAGCCTACACGGGAGCCGTTGTCTGGGGAACCACCGCAAAGGACGGCCAGCCGCCCGTGCGGGTGGAGGACGCGCACCCCGCCATCATATCCAAGCGAGAGTTCCGAAAGGTGAAGAAGCTGCTCGGCTCCCGCGCCCCGAAGCAGGCGAACCCCAGGCGGGCGTCCAGCCCCTACCTGCTCAGCGGCATCCTCAAGTGCGAGACCTGTGGCAGGGCCATGTCCGCCTCCGAGGCCAAGAGCGGCAAGTACACCTACTACGTCTGCCAGTCCCTGATGAAGAGGGGCAGCGGCACATGCAAGACCCCCAGGCTCAACGCCAAGAAAATCGAGACCACCATCGTCGATGAGCTTCGCGCCAACATCCTCACCGAGTCCAACATCAGAGACCTGGTGAAGCACTTGGACGAGGAGATGGACGGAGCGGCCCGGGAGCACCGTCAGAAGCTGGAGAGCATCGAGGCGGAGCTTGAGGAGGTGAAGAAGCAACTGGGCCGAGTCTGGCACTTCATATCCAAGAGCGACAGCATCGACGTGGCCGCGGCCTCGGATCACATCGTGGAACTGCGGGAGCGCAAGGAGAATCTGGAGAGCACCGCAGACGAGGCAAGGGCGGTGCTGGCGGAGCGGCGGCAGTACCTGGACAGCGCCGACACCATCGCCACCTTCGCCGAGGAGATGAGCGAGTTCCTCACGACCAGCGAACTGACTGAGACCAAAGCCTTCGTCCACTCGTTCGTCAAGGAGGTCCAGGTCAAACCTGGAAGAGTCGCCATCATCTACTCGATGCCTACTCCTGATGACAGCCCGTTAGGGGGAGCGGACTCCGCTGAGATCGCTCTCAATGGCGGAGTTCGCAAATCGGTACGTCATGGTGGGCTACCGTTTACGGAAGATACCACCGAGCCGTTCAGCGGTATCTCCTGGACTTTTATTCCTGGAATCAAGCTGTCGTCGGGCATTGGGACGGTGTACCGTACGACGGCGTTGTCGGGTAGAAGCTCGATCTCCTTGATGAAGGTCTCGATGAAGGCCCTCCGCTCCGTCAGCTCGCTCTTTTGCAGGAACCTGCTCATGTCCTTGGCGTAGGCCGTGATGGTCTTCACGTCATCGAGGACCGCCCTGCGCTGGGCCAGGATTGCCCTCGCCCCCTCTGCGGCGGACTCAAGGCGCTCCTGCCGCTCCTTGTGATCTCGGATGCGGTGGGCGAAGTCGGCCATGTTGAATTCAGTCGTCGTCTCCACGAGGTCGTAGAGCCGGTCGAGCCTGCCCCTCACGTCGGCAGGCTCCGACTCGATGGTCTCCAGCCGCTTGCGCTCCTCGCCGGCCACGTCGTCCATCTGCTCGTCCACGACCAGGCTCCGAATGTTGCCCTCGGTCAGGATGTTGGAGCGAATCAGCCCGACGACCAGCTCCTCGAACTGCCGGGCGTCGACCCTGGGCGAGTCGCAGGACCCGGGCGCGCGCTTTACGAAGGAGTGGCAGACGTAGTAGGGGAACGTGCCCCTGCTGGAGTACCGGCCCGAGAGGGCCCTCTTGCAGCTGTAGCACTTGACGAGGCCGCTCAGAAGGAAGGTGCTTCCGACTCTGCGGGGGTGGGTGTTCTTGGGCGCCCTTGAGCGCATTATCCTGTTCACCCGGTCGAACTGGGCCTTGGTGACGGTGGCGGGGAACGCCTTTTACACCCGCACCGGCTCGACCCCGTCCTTGGCGTTGTTGCCCCAGACGAGGGTGCCCAAGTACGCCTCGTTTCTGAGGATGTTGTGGACGGAAGGCTTGTTCCAGAGCTTACCCCTGGGGCTGGCTATCCCCTCGTCGTTGAGGATGCGGACGATCTTCAGCATCCCCTTTCGGGACTCGGCCAGGTCGAAGATGCGCTTGACGATGCCGTTCGTTTCGGGGTCCGGTTCCAGGGTGGGCCTCTCCTTGGGGCCGTCCTGCACCTTGACCTTCCTGTAGCCGTAGGGGGCCATGGGAGCGACCCAGAAGCCGCGGGAGGCGGCCTCGCGCATTCCGCGCAAGACCTCCATGGCAAGATTGTCACTGTAAAACTCGTCCACGGTCTCTATGATGCCCTCCAGGAGCCTGCCCGTGGGGTTGTCCTCGGCCTGCTCGGTTATGGAGACGACGCGGAGGCCCTTTCGCCTGAGCATGGACTTCAGGACGACGGCGTGCTCCCGCTTGCGGGTGAAGCGGCTGAACTTCCAGACCAATATCTCCTCGAAAGGGGCCTTGGTCTTCTTGGCCTCGTCCATCATCCTGAGGAACTCGGGGCGGTTCATCACGCGCCTGCTCTCTGCCTCGTCCACGTACTCCCGGACGATCTCGTAGCCGTTCTTGTCGGCGTAGTCCCTGAGCGCCCTCAACTGGGCGGACACGGACAGGTCCACGTCCTGGCGTTCGCTGGAGACCCTGGCGTAGAGGGCCGCCGGTGTAATACCAATTGAGCGTAACTAGGCCGGAAAGCGGCTAGAGATGTTCCAATTGGTTCATCCATGCTGAGTCTACCAGACAGGTGGAGGGCATGAGATGATCGGACGACCGCTTCGAATAGATTGGCGGGCAGAGGATAGTCCGGAGGCGCTGAAGTCAGCCTACCATGGGGAACAGGATATCACCCTGCGGACTCGGCTACACGGACTGTGGCTGGTGCGTTCGGGGTGGCAACTCGGTGAGGCGGCAAGGGCGGTAGGGGTTCATCAGCGCACGGTCCAGCAGTGGGTGGGCTGGTATAGAGAGGGCGGTATGGGGGAAGTGAGTGCCCACAAGATGGGGGGAGAGGTCAACCCCGGTTTCTGAGCGCGGAGCAAGAGCGGGAGTTGACCGAGGAGGTGTCGATCGGACGTTTCAGGACGGCGGGAGAGATCAGGGACTGGATAGAGTCTGAGTACGGTGTGAGTTACAAACCGGGCAGCGTCTACAGCCTGCTGTCCCGGTTGGGATGTTCACCGAAGGTTCCGAGGGGCCGCCATGAGAAAGCGGATCTGGCAGCACAGGAGTCGTGGAAAAAGGGGGCCTCGCAGACAGCCTTACCAGAGTGGGGGTGACATCAGAGACGGCCTTTGGCTTTGCCGACGAGATGCGAGTGGGTCTGAGGGGGATGGTTCGCAGAGTATGGGGGCGTCGTGGAGTGAAGGTGGTGCAGAGGGTGCAGATGGTGTACCGGTGGACGTACCTGTTCCTGGTAGTGGACGTTCGGAGGGGCAGGCTACAGTGGAGTTGGATCGACTCAATGAAGTCCGAGTCGATAGCAGCAGCGGTCAATGGCCTGAAGCATCACTCGGACATCGCAGCGCTGGTGTGGGATGGAGCTCGCGGTCACCGCGCCGGGCTGGTCGAGGGCGTAGGACTGCCGACGATAGTCCAGCCGCCCTACAGTCCAGAGCTCAATCCTGCTGAGCGTGTGTTCCAGGAGGTCCGTCGCTGGGTGGAGGGGAGGGTGTACGAGAGTGTGGAAGAGAAGATGGAGGCGGTTGATTCCTACCTGCGTGAGTTGGAGTATGATCCTGGTCGCGTACGCTCGTTAACAGCGTGGAACTGGATCAAACACTCAACGCGAAGTCTTCCAGCACACTATGCGGCCTCATTAGCCTGCAATGGTATTAGAACAAGTTGGTCAGCCTACGGCGCGTGAACATATGCACGATGGAGAGGGTGACCGCTCCGAAGAGTACGAACAGGACCGCCGAAAGGGCCCATCCTCCGACAACAAGTCCAAGGGCCGTGCCTGCGGCGGGCGGATGCTCGGTTCGTGTCAAGACCATGAGAAAGATGCTAAGGCCGACCGACAAAACAGCCAGGAGATCGCCAGCGACGTGAGACTCGGCAGCCTGCTCGCCGAACACCGGTATGGAATGCAGGAATGAGAGCGCCGTACTGACGATTACCGCGACCACGTGCCCGCCTACGACTCTCCTGGGAGCCGCTGCCTTGCTGTGGGGCATCACGAAAACGATAAAGGCAGTGGACGCGATCGCTACTTCAACAGGACGAGGCTTCCGCGTTGCTGCGTGAGTTGACTGTCGTTAACCCGGGGCCCGTATCTCCGCCTGATCCTGCCGCGTCCGCACATTTGCGTCGCCATTGAGCGCGTCGCTCATGGAGTCGAAGGCATTCCCCGGTTCGTTCGTCAGGAGAATTGAATTCGATGGGCACGAGGTGGGTGTCGAGTACACCATGCCCAACAAACCTGAGACGTGCCGCCCGGCACTGGCGGAGTTCCCAATACTGGGAGCGGTGGCTGCCCGGCCAGGATTCGAACCTGGGTTTTAGGATCCAAAGTCCTTCGTGCTACCACTACACCACCGGGCAGCGGTGGAGGCGTCGGTCCGGGGCCGAATCGTTGCCGGGTGGCTCGTATGCGTCCAGATGGTGCGCAATCGGCCCGCTCGAACCCGCCGGTAGACTACGGGCGTGGCCGTGGGCGGCATACCTCACGATCCGATCTATGGATTCGAGTTTAGCACAACATCGGAGCCGACTCACCAGTGGGATATCTGCCGCGTCGGCCTGCCGGTATGTGGGCCAATCCCGGCGTGCTAGAATGGCGCCCGAGGCTACTTCCCTCCCATGCCAGATACAGTCCGCGTTAGGTTTCCCCCCAGTCCCACCGGCGAGCCCCACGTGGGCAACATCCGCACCGCGATCTTCAACTGGCTGTTCGCGCGCGGGTCCGGCGGCTCGTTCATCATTCGCATCGAAGACACGGACCAGTCGCGCAAGGTGGAAGGCGCGATCGAGGCGATCCTGGAGACGCTGCGGTGGCTGGGCGTCGACTGGGACGAAGGCCCCGACGTCGGCGGAGACTACGGCCCGTACGTGCAGTCTGAGCGCCTGGACCTGTACCGCCGCGCGGCCGACGATCTGCTGGCTGCCGGCCGCGCCTACGACTGCTACTGCCGGCCTGACCGGCTGGCCGAACTGCGGCGCGTCCAGGGCAAGCGCAAGGAGCGCGTCGGCTACGACGGCCGCTGTCGCGACCCGGAGGCGCGGGAGAAGGCGGCGGAGGAGGGCGGGGCGCCCGTCGTCAGGTTCGTGATGCCCGCTGAGGGAAGCACCTCGATACGCGACCTGATTCGCGGCGACGTGACGTTCGAGAACGCCCTGATCGACGACTTCGTCATCCTGAAGTCGGACGGCTTTCCCACCTATCACCTCGCCAGCGTGGTCGACGACACCGCGATGAGGATCAGCCACGTGCTGCGGGCCGAGGAGTGGCTGCCCAGCGCTCCCCGCCACGTTCTGCTGTACCGGGCCCTGGGGTTCGATCTGCCCGAGTTCGCGCACCTGCCGATCATCCTGGCGCCGGACCGTTCGAAGCTGTCCAAGCGCCACGGCGCAACATCGGCCCTGGAGTACAGGGAGATGGGCTACGTGCCCCAGGCGATGGTCAACTTCCTGACGCTGATGGGCTGGTCGCTGGACGACCGCACCGAGATTTTCTCGAAGGACGAGCTGTTCCGAGACTTCTCGCTGGAGCGGGTCTCCAGGTCCGGGGCCGTGTTCAGCGCCGACAAGCTCGCGTGGCTGAACGGGCACTACATCCGCGAGAGCAGCCCCGAGGAGCTGGCCGACGCGCTGCTGGAGTACTGGGAGCGCTACCCGCCTGCGGGGATCGCGGAGCCGCCGGCGCGACACTACCTGCTCCGGATCGTGCCGCTGGTCCGGGAGCGCCTGAAGACTCTCGCCAACGCGGCCCCGCTCGTGTCCTTCTTCTTCGCGAACGAGGTCGAGTACGACAGCCGCGAGCTCGTACAGAAGGGGATGGACGACGAGTCGACGAAAGGCGCCCTGCAGGCGGCGTTTGCGGCGTTGCAGGGACTCGACCAGTTCCAGGCCGAGTCGATTGAGGCCGTCCTGCGCGCGCTCGCCGCCGAGCTCGGCATCAAGGTCGGCCAGCTGCTCGGCTCTCTCCGCGTCGCCACCACTGGCCTGAGGGTGTCGCCGCCGCTGTTCGAGACCCTAGAGATACTCGGCCGGGAGCGTTGCCTAGCCGCGATCCGAACTGCGGCAGACAGGCTGTAGCCTACGCCCACGGACCCGCATCGGCGGGCCGACCTGACGTAACGCGGAGTAGCGAAAAGCAAGGAGCGTGTGCGAGATGAAGCTGAACGAACAGGGCGTCCCGGCGGAGGAGCTGCGCAACGCCATGCGGCAGATGGCGAGCGAGGATAAGCAGTGGAAGGAGCGCCTCGCCGCCGGAGTCTCATACCCGGCCGGCGACGACGTCCTGGAGGTCGCCCAGCAGGCGTACATTGACTTCTTCTCGGTCAACGCTCTGTACCCTTCGATCTTCCCGAGTACGGGCCGCTTCGAGCGCGAGGTGATCGAGATGACAGCCGGCCTGCTGCACGGGGAGAGCGCGGTCGGCGCGATCTCGTCCGGCGGCACGGAGAGCAACCTGCTCGGCGTCAAGTCGGCCCGCGACCGCGCCAGGGCGCTCCGGCCCGAAGTCACCGCGCCCGAGATCGTCGCACCCGCGTCCGCCCATCCGTCCTTCCAGAAGGCGGCCGACTACTTCGGGCTCGAGCTCGTATCGACGCCGCTGACCCCGAACGGCCTTGTCGACGTTCCGGCCTACCACGCCGCCGTCACCGACAACACTGTGCTGATGGTCGGATCGGCCCCCAGCACCGTTCTCGGCATGGTGGACCCCATCCCCGAGATGGCGGCCCCGGCGGAGCAGCGCGACATCAGTTTCCACGTCGACGCCTGTGTCGGTGGCTACTTCCTGCCGTTCACCGAGAAGCTGGGGTACGAGGTCATACCCTGGGACTTCCGCGTGCCCGGCGTGACTACGATCTCGGCCGACCTGCACAAGTTCGGCTATACGGCCAAGGGCGCCTCGGCGATCCTGTCCCGCGATCCCGACATCTTCCAGTACCAGGTCTTCGACTTCGGACCGCCGGAGCGGCCTCAGGGCTACTACGTCACGCCCACCATCGCCGGCAGCCGTCCCGGAGGGGCCATCGCCGCCGCGTGGGCCGTGCTCAGATATCTGGGCGAGGAAGGGTACCTCAGGCTGGTCGAAGGGACGATGCGCTACATGAGGCGCTTCCAGGACCGCATCAACGCCATTGAGGGCCTCACCGTGCTCGGCAAGCCGGACATGTCCCTCTTCGCGTACACGTCCACGACGATGGACATCTACGCCATCGCCACAGGCATGGAGGACAGGGGCTGGATGGTCTCCAAGGACAACGTCCCCGTCAAGGCGATCCACTTCATGCAGTCGCCGGGACACGAGCCGTACGTCGACGCCTACCTGCGCGACCTGGAGGACGTTGTGGAGCTCGTAGCATCGGGCAAGATAACCGCCCGCGGACCCGAGGCGAGCTACACGTAGGTGCCCGTCGGGCCGAAGATCTGTCGCGTGGCGGCCTGGCGCGTTGTGGTGACGGCCTCCAAGGGACGTAAACTATAGTTATGCGCGTGGGACGCGTCTCCGGTCGGTCCGGCAACGACCGACCGCAGTAGCAAGGAGTTACACGTGAAGGCAGCCGTACTGTACGAGGGCAACCGGCACCTGGAGATCAGAGAGCTGACGCAGGACCCGCCGAAGGCGGGCGAAGTCCGAGTCGAGACGAGCGCCGCGGGGATATGCGCGAGCGACCACCACGTCATCGCCGGCACGGCCTCGGCGTCCGCGCTGCCGGCAGTGCTGGGACACGAGGGGGCCGGCACGGTCGTGGAGGTCGGCCCGGGCGTGACGACGGTGAAGCCCGGCGACCGGTGCATCATGTCCTTCGTGTCCAGCTGCGGGCACTGCCGGCCCTGCCGCTCGGGGAATCCCAACATCTGCGACACCAACATGACAACGGGCTGGAGGCAGTTCGACGGCACGGTCAGGTTGCACGACGGCGACGACGACGTCTACCAGATGACCAAGCTCGGCGTGTTCGGCGAGTCGATGATCACGCCGCAGCAGGCGTGCTATCCGATTCCGGACGGCGTGCCCGCCGAGGTGGCGGCGCTGATCGGCTGCTCGGTCACGACCGGGGTGGGCGCGGTGATCAACAACCCGGCCGCGAAGACCGGCATGACGGTCGCGGTGTTCGGGTGCGGCGGCGTCGGGCTCAACGTGATCCAGGGCGCGCGGCTGCTGAACGCCAGCAGGATCATCGCGGTCGACATCTACGACCACAAGCTGGAGTTCACCTACAGGTTCGGCGCCACCGACGTTATCAACGCGCGCGAGACGGACCCCGTGGAGGCGATCATGGAGCTGACCGGGGGCGGGGTCGACATGGCGTTCGACGCCTTCGGCAGCTCGCAGACGACGGCAGACGTGCTCAGGTCCGTCCGCAAGGCAGGCACGGGCGTGGTAATTGGGCTGGCTCCCGATGGCGAGACCGCGCCCGTCGAAATCGTCCAGATGATCCGTTACCAGAAGACGCTCATGGGCAGCTACTACGGGTCGATCAGCCCCCACGAGAGCTTCGGAACGCTGGTCGACCTGTACCTGAAGGGCCGCATAGAGATTGACGGCCTGATAGTGCGCCGCTACCCGCTGGAGCAGATCAACGAGGGCTTCGAGGCGCTGGAGCGAGGCGAAGACGGCCGCGGTGTGATCGTCTACGGCTAGCCCGGCTCCCCTTCCAACCGTCTGGGGGCTCAACCCCGCCCGTAGAGACTCGTCCCCTGCGGCACCGCCGTCGTGCCGCGCCGACGCAGCCTGACAAGCCTTGTTTCCGGCATCGCCACGCCGGACACCACAGCGAGGTAAAGGATTGTTCGTCGACTTTGACCTGCACTCGCCCACGGGCAGGTTGGCGCTGCGCCGCGAGGGAGGGGTTATCGGACGTCGTCGTGGTGGACCTCGCCTCCGGGGAACGGCTCGCGAAGGTGCCGCGGCAATTCATTCCCCAAACGCCGCGCCTCTCCCCGGACGGCGCGCGGCTCTGCACGTTTGGCACCGGCAGGGTACACGTTTCACTCCATCGAGTCGGGAGAAACGGAGGCCGTCGTGGACCGGCCCGGCCATCACGCCACGTTCGCATCGTGGTCGCCTGACGGCCAATCCCTGGCCTACTCCGCCTACCCGCCTTCCCATGGACCCCTCCAAAGCGCCGCGGCTATTCCGGATTGACCTGGCCGATGGCGCTTTCGCTCGACTCGACTCTAGTTCTGACAGAGGCGCCGACGGCTTCCCGCAGTGGAGCCCATCCGGGGAGAAGCTCCTGTTTCGCCGGACCTTCTTCGACATCGACAACCCCTATCGCGCTGCCGTACTCACCGACCGCGAGCTCCGCTCAGAGCGGCAGGTGCCTCTTCCCGAAGGGGGCTCGCATCTCGCCAGCCGCTTCTGCTGGGCCCCCGACGACCGGAGTCTGCTGCTCTCGGAGACGGCCCAGGCCTCCAGTCCGAAGATCTTCGACGTCGATGACCTGAGCGTGGTCTGGTCGGTCGACGCGGACGGGCCGGTTCACGGGTGTTTCGATCCCCGTGGGCGAGTACTCGGGGTGTACGGGGACGCCCTGAAGCTGTTCGATCCGCCGTCCATCGAGCCCGTTGCCAGTCTCTCCCTGGAGTCGCCGCTATCGCGGCCGCTGGTCATAAACACCGGGCCGGCGGTGGGGTTCGATCAAGATGGAGCCAACATATACTTCCTCGGCAAGGACGGTGTGCTCTACCGATGGGAGATCGCCGGCGGCTGCGAGCCGGTCATGCGGGATCGGCCGCGACAGGCCGCGCCGCCGCACGAGCGGAAGGACTACCGGTTCACGGCGCGCGATGGGCTGGAGATACCGGTACAACGCTATCTCCCCCGTAGTCCCAACGGCCGCGCGGTAGTCCACGTCGACGGCGGGCCAAGCGGCCCGATCGGCGAACACGACCCTGTCGTGTTTCGGCTGCTGGAGGAGGGCTACGAAGTCGTCCGGCCCGCGTACCGCGGCAAGAGCGGCTACGGCGTCGAGCACGAGCTCGCGAACCGCGGCGAGTGCGGCCGCGCCGACGTCCTCGACGTGGTCGACTGCGGCCTGGACTGGCGGCGGCGGTTCGACGCGGCGGACCGCCCGCTGGCCCTTTCCGGCTTCAGCTATGGGGGCTTTCTGACGTTCCTGGCGCTGCCCCACACCGAGGTCCGGTGGTGCTGCGGCGTCACGCTGTGGGGCGCTACGGAGCTGATCGCCCGTGGCATGCCAGAGGGCTGCCGGCCGATCCCCGGGAGCGAGAAGAAGCGCTGCGTGAGCGCTCGCCGGTGCGGCGGGCGGGCGAGATCAGGTCGTCGTTGCTCATCCTCCACGGCGACCGCGACACGACCGCGACGACGACCGACGTGCGGTCGATCCACAGGTCCGTGTGGGATTCGGGGGTCCCGTGCGAGCTGGTCGTTTTCGAGGAGGACACGCACGGGCTCAAGCTCAGCAGACCTGAGATGTTCCGTCGTATGTTAGAGTTTCTGGACAGGTACTCTCGTTAGGGAGACGGGGAGAGCGACATGCCAGGGTTCAAGTTCTCGGAGCGGATAGACCGGCCGCCCGGGGAGGTGTTCGCCTTCTTTGTCGACTACGACCGCGCCTCCGAGTGGGTGCCGGAGATCACCCGTGTCGAGATGCTGACCGACGGGCCCATACGCGTGGGCGCCCGATACCGGGAGATGCGTTGGACGAGCAAGGGCGAGGCCCGCATCGATATGGAGGTCACCGCGTTCGACCCGCCGGTCCGGTACTCTGCGGCCTTCGACGAGGGCGGCTACCAGGTGACCTTCAACTACATGTTCACGCCAGACGGCGACGGCACGCGGGTCGAGATGTCCTGTATCGTTCGCGCCGCGGGCGCCCGGACGCTCCTGGCGCCGATTATCACCTGGCTGCTCCGTCGGCAGGACAAGCTCAAACTGCGCAACCTCAAGCGCGCGGTCGAGGACGCCTGACGGCAGGTCCGCCAGCCATGCTCTACGTCTGACGCGGAGAGCCCGCCCCGGATCATCGGAGCGAGACTCCCGCCGTCGTCGTCCGAGCGGCTACAGCAGCAGGCTGAACGGGTTCTCCAGGATGCGCTTGATCTCCCTGATGAAGCGCGCTCCGTCGGCGCCGTCGACGACGCGATGGTCCGCGGACAGGGTCGCGGTCATCATGTCGGCTGCGACCACCCCGCCGTCCCGGACAACGGCTTGCTTGGCGACCGCGGCGACGGCCAGAATCGCGGACTGGGGCGGCTGGATGATGGCGACGAAGCTCGACACCCCGAACATCCCCATGTTGCTGATGGCAAACGTCGCTCCGGCGTACTCCTGGGCGTGCAGCGCGCCACTGCCGGCCCGCCGGGCCAGGTCCTTGCTGGCGGTGGCCAGCTCCACGAGCGACTTGCCGGCGCAGTCCAGCAGCGCCGGCACGAGCAGCCCGTCGTCCTGCGCGATGGCGAGGCCGACGTTCACGGTGTCGTGCATTACGATCCCGTCGTCCGAGTAGGACGCGTTGAAGCTCGGGTACTGTTGCAGCGCGTCGACGCTCGCCTTGACCACGAGGTCGTTGACGCTGACGCGGGAGTCGTCGTCGAGGCGGGTGTTGAGCTGGCGCCGCATCTCCATCGCCTGCGACATGTCGATCTCGACCGAGACGTAGAAGTGCGGGACCTCCTGCTTGCTGCGGGTGGTTACCCGGGCGATCTGCCGCCGCGTGCGCGATAGCGGTATGACGTTGCTCGGGGCATCCTCCTCCGGTGCGGCCTCGGCCTCGGCGGCCTCCATCTCAGGCTCGGCCGGCTCTGCGTCGACGGGCTCGGCTTCCATGACGGGCTCAGCCGGCTCTTCGTCAGCGGCGTCGGCTTCCATAACCGGCTCAGCCGGCTCTTCGTCGCCGGCCTCGGTCTCCATGACAGGCTCAGCCGGCTCTTCGTCGTCGGCCTCGGTCTCCATGACAGGCTCGTCGGGCTCTTCGTCGCCGGCCTCGGCTTCCATGACGGGCTCAGCCGGCTCTTCGTCAGCGGCGTCGGCTTCCATGGCGGGCTCAGCCGGCTCTTCCTCGTCGGCCTCGGCTTCCATGGCGGGCTCAGCCGGCTCTTCGTCGTCGGCCTCGACTTCCATGGCGGGCTCAGCCGGCTCTTCGTCGCGGGCCTCGTCTTCCATGGCGGGCTCAGCCGGCTCTTCGTCGCCGGCCTCGGCTTCCATGGCGGGCTCGTCGGGCTCTTTGTCGCCGGCCTCGTCTTCCATGGCGGGCTCAGCCGGCTCTTCGTCGCCGGCCTCGGCTTCCATGGCGGGCTCGTCGGGCTCTTTGTCGCCGGCCTCGTCTTCCATAACAGGCTCGTCGGGCTCCTCCTCGTCGTCTTCGTCATCGGGCTCTGGCGGCTTGTACCAGAGCACGTCGTCACGCGTTATGCGATTGCCGGGCCCGGTGCCGGTTATGAGGGACAGGTCGATGCCGCGCTCCGCGGCGAGACGCCGCGCGACCGGCGACGCCCGCATCTCGTGCTCCGACTCGGGCGGCGCCTCCGCTGCGAGCTGCTCAGGCTCGACGATGGGCGGGGGCAGCGGAATGCCGGTGGGCTCTTCGGCGCTGGCCTCGGAGTCGTCCGAGGACGAATCGTCGGCGACCAGGCCTTCGATGTCCTCTCCCGCCTCGCCGATGATCGCTATTGGCTGGCCGACGGGCACGGTAGTGCCCTCGGCGGCCAGTATCTTCCTCAACAGCCCCGCGGCGGTCGCCTCGACCTCCACGACGGCCTTATCCGTCTCAATCTCGGCGATCGGCTCGCCGAGAGACACCTCGTCATCTTCCGACTTGAGCCATCGCACAAGGGTACCCTCGTGCATGTCGTAACCCATCTGTGGCATGTTAAGTGGCGTGGCCAAGTCGCACCTCCTTGAGACAGGGTTTAGCCGCGGACGATGCCGGGTTCCCGGACCGTAGGCCGGTGCCTCGGGACCGCTGCGGCAGCGTCGATTCTCAACCTAGATACCGTAGAGCCCTTCGACCGCCGCCACGACCCGCTCCGGGTCGGGAAATGCGGCCCGCTCGAGTTTACCGTTGTACGGCGCCGGCACGTCGATGCCGCCTACGCGTCCGACTGGACCGTCGAGGTGGTCGAAAGCCCGCTCCTGGATGGCGCTTACGAGCTCGCCGGCGAAGCCGCCGGTCCGCCACGTCTCCTCGACCACCACGGCCCGGCTCGTCTTCTTGACCGACTCGACGACCGTGTCGACGTCGAGCGGGCGCAGGGTCCGCAGGTCCACGACTTCCGCCTCGACGTTCCGCGTTGCGAGTGTCCGGGCGGCGTCCTGCGCGACATGGACCATCCGCCCGTAGGCGACCAGGGTGACGTCGGTGCCCTCGCGCTTGACGGCAGCCTCTCCGAGCGGCACTTCGTACTGCTCGTCAGGGACTTCGCCCCGCGTATTGTACAGCAGGGCATGTTCGGCAAATATGACGGGGTCCTCGTCGGCGATGGACGTTCGGAGCAGCCCCAGCGCGTCGTACGGGTCCGACGGCACCGCGACCTTCAACCCGGGCACCGAGGCGAACCAGCCCTCGAGGCTCTGCGAGTGGGTCGCCGCGAGCTGCGCCCCGCCTCCGGTCACCGTCCTGATGACGAGCGGCACGGTGATCTGTCCATTGGACATGTACCGCAGCTTGGCCGCGTTGTTGACGACCTGGTCCATGGCCAGCAGGATGAAGTTTATGGTCATCACCTCGACGATGGGCCGAAGTCCGGCCATCGCTGCGCCGACGCCTGCGCCGACCACAGCCGATTCCGATATCGGGGTGTCCTTGACGCGCTCCTCGCCGTACTCCTGTCCCATGCCCCGGGTCACGGCGTACGGCCCCTGGTAGTGGTTGATGTCCTCACCCATCAGGAAGACGCGCTCGTCGGAGTCCAGCGCCTCCCGCAGGCCCCTGGCGACCGCCTGTCTGAACGTGATCTCAGGCATCGCCGCGCCCGCCTTCCGGCCACTGCGCCGGCCAGCCGTAGACGTTCTCGTAGAGCGCCTCGGGCGGCGGATCGTCGCTCTCCTCCCCGAATCGGACCGCCTCCGCGATCGAGGCCGCCGCCTCCGCGCCGATCTTGTCGAGCGCCTGCTCATCGAACAGGCCGTTCTCCAGGACGGTCCGCTTGAACAGCTCTATGGGGTCACGCTCCCGCCACGTGTCGACCTCGGAAGAGCTCCTGTATGTGGTTGGGTCCGCCAAGGAGTGTCCGACGAACCTGTATGTCATGGCTTCCAGAAATACCGGACCGTCTCCGGAGCGGACTCTATCGATGGCCTCGGTCGCAGCCTCTCGCACGGCCAGCACGTCCATCCCGTCGACCTGCGCGGCGGGGATGCCGTACGCGTCCGCGGCGTTGAAGACGTTCCTGCCCGCCGCGTGGGTGCGCTCGATATGGGTGCCCATCCCGTAGAGATTGTTCTCCAGGAAGAACAGGACCGGCAGCCGCCACAGCGCGGCAAGGTTCAGGGACTCGTGAAACTCGCCCTGGTTGACCGCGCCGTCGCCGAAGAAGCATACGACGACCCGCTGCTCCTGTCTGTACTTGATGGCCAGCGCGAGTCCGACCGCCATGGGCAGGTGCCCGCCGACGATGGCGTGGCCCCCCATGAAACCCTTGGAGACGTCGAACAGGTGCATCGATCCACCCTTGCCGCCGCTGGTGCCGGTGACCTTCCCCATGAGCTCGGCCATGATGACCGTGGGGTCGAGCCCCCTGGCCAGAGCGTGGCCGTGGTCGCGGTAGTGGGTGATGATGTAGTCGTCGTCCCGAAGGACCGGAATGGCGCCGACGGCTATCGCCTCCTCCCCGTTGTACTGGTGGAGGAATCCCCGGATCTTGCCTTCCTGGTATGACCGCCCGCTCTGCTCTTCAAACAGGCGGATCAGTACCATCCGCCGGTACAGGTCGGCAACGAGGGTCTTGTCCAGGTCGACTGCAAGCGCCATTTGTAACCTAGATGTGGATCGCTTCGCCGTCCGCCGCCAGGGCCGCTTCCTTTACCATCTCGGAGACCGTCGGATGCGGATGGACCAGCCAGCCCAACTCCTTGGTCGTGCTTTCGAGCAGCTTGGCCATCGACAGCTCCCCGAGGAGCTCCGTAACCTCGGCGCCGATCATGTGGGCGCCGATCAGGCCACCGACTTCGGAGTCTACGACCAGCTTGACCATCCCGTCGGTCTCGCCCAGGGCCAACGCCTTGCCGCTGGCCATCGCGGGAAACTTGCCCGTCTTGACGCTGAGGCCGCGCTCCCGCGCCTGCGCCTCGGTCAGCCCGAAGCTGGCAATCTGCGGCTTGCAGTACGTCGCCTTCGGCATCGATTCGTAGTCCAGTGGGAGCGGGTCGAGGTCCGCGATCGACTCGACCGCGGTGACGCCCTGCGCCGACGCCACGTGCGCCAGCGGCAGCTTGCCCGTGACGTCGCCCACGGCGTATACGTCGGGGACGTTGGTCTGCATACTGTCGTCGACCGGGATGTAGCCGCGCTCGGTGGCGACTCCGAGCGTCTCCAGGCCTATGCCGTCGACGTTGCCCTGCGCGCCGACGCCGACGAGCACCTTGTCGCACTCGACGACGACCTCGCCGCGTCCGTTGGATACGGTCACCCGGGCGCCGGAGCCGTCGACCTCCACGCCGTCCACCTGCGAGCCGGTCATGAACTTGATGCCCTGCTTCTTGAAAGAGCGCTCGAGCTGACGGCTGATCTCCTCGTCCTCTACGGGCACCAGCCGAGGCATCAGCTCCACGATCGTGACCTCGGCCCCGTACGAGCGCCACAGGTAGGCGAACTCGACGCCGATGGCGCCGCCGCCCACGATCACCGCCCGGGGCGGGACCTCTCGCAGCTCCACGGCTTCGCGGCTTCCGATCACGACCTCGCCGTCGACCGGGACCGTGGGGAGTGAGCGTGGCCGCGCTCCCGTGGCGACGATCACGTTGGTCGACGTGAGAGTGCGGCCGTCGTCGACCCTCACCGCGCCGGGGCCGTCCAGCATGCCCGTGCCTCGGACGTGCTCGACGTTGTTCTTCTGCAGCAGGAAGCCGATCCCCGTCGTGAGCCTCTTGACGACCTTGCGGCTTCGGTCGACGGCCTTGTCGAAGTCGAACGAGACGTTCTCCGCGCTGATGCCGAACTTCTCCCCGTCGCGGACGAGGTTGACGATCTCGGCGTTGCGGAGCAGCGCTTTGCTGGGGATGCAGCCCCAGTTGAGGCAGACGCCGCCGAGCTCGTCACGCTCGACGACCGCCGTTTTCATGCCAAGCTGTCCGGCCCGGATCGCGGCCACGTATCCGCCGGGGCCGCTTCCGAGAACTACGAGATTATAGTCTGGCAAATGGTCGTTCCCCTTGACGCGCCGCCGCCTGACGGTCGGCTGGCTGCAACATTCTACAACATCGTTTCGTTGACCATAAAGCAGCGTAGGGTTCACGTCCTGGCGAGACGTGGAATCGAACCCGGCCCGCGCTCCAGATAGGAGCCGGGGTCTTCTCCGGACGGCGCCGGCCGTCGGAGGCTCGGCCGGCCGTTCAGGCGTTCATTTCGTGGATGATGCTGAGTCCGACGAGGGTGAGGTCGGGGTTGATGGCGTCGAAGATCGCGGCCTCGCCTTCGATCAGGCTGGCCAGGCCGCCGGTCGCGATCACCTTGCAGCCCCCGCCGAGCTCCCTGTCGAACCTGGCCACCATACCCTTGACCAGATCGGTGAACCCGAGCACGAGGCCCGACTGAAGCGCGTGGATCGTGTTCCTGCCGATGGCCGCTTCGGGACGTCCCAGCTCCACGCGCCTGAGCTGCGACGTGTTGTGGAAGAGGGCGTCCGCGGCAAGGGATATCCCAGGCGCGATGGCTCCGCCGACGTACTCGGCGTCGGCCGACACGGCGTCGAACACGGTGCCGGTCCCGAAGTCGACAATGATCAGCGGCCCGCCGTAGAGCCGCAGCGCGGCGACGGCGTCGGCTATGCGGTCGGCGCCCAGGTCGCGTGGGTTGTCGTAAAGGACCTTGATGCCCGTCCTCACGCCGGCGCCCACGACCAGGGGTTCGACGTCGAAGTAGGTGCGGCACAGGTCGGTGAACGCCGGGGTCAGCGGCGGTACGACGCTGCACATTGCCGCGGCCGTCAGGTCCGCCGGCACTATGTCCTTGAGGGCCAGCAGGTCGTGAAGCAGAACGCCGTATTCATCGGGCATACGGCTGGAGTCCGTCGCGATCCGCCAGGTGGCTGCGGGCCGGTGGTCGGGCGGCTCCCGGCCTGCCTCGAACACACCGAGAGTGATGTTGGTGTTGCCTATGTCCAGGGCTAGGAGCATGGCCGTCCGGGTGCGCCGGCGATTCAGGCGCCGGCCTCAAGGTGTCTATATGAACCCTCGGAGATCGGCGATGTGGGAGACCCTCTCGACCGCTATGGCGAAGGCGGCATCCCTGTACGTGATGCCGTCACGCTTCACGAACTCGCTGACGTCACGGTAAGCCTTGGTCATGATCTTGTCTAGCTCGTCGTTGACCCGGGCCTCGTCCCACTGGTGCTGGTAGAGGTTCTGGGTCCACTCGAAGTAAGAACCGACCACGCCCCCGGCGTTGACCAGGATGTCAGGGAGCACCTGCACTCCGAGGTCGATCAGCACCGCGTCCGCGTCCGGCGTGACCGGGTGGTTTGCGGCTTCGACTACAACCTTGGCCTTCACCCGGTGGGCGTTGCCCGCGTGTAGCACGCTCGCGATCGCGGCCGGCACCAGGAACTCGCACTCGAGCTCCAGCAGGTCGTCGTTGCCGATGGCGTCGCTGCCGGGGAAGCCCGAGACGGTGCCCGCTTCGCGTTGGTGGGCGATGAGGCCCGGGATGTCCAGGCCGGCCTCTCGGTAGATGCCGCCCGTTACGTCGCTCACCGCGGTGATGCTGCAACCCATCTCGTATGCGAGTCGGGCGACCCACATGCCGACCTGGCCGAATCCCTGCACTGCCACTCGCGCGCCGTGCGCCGTGAGGCCGAGGTCCGAGGCCGCCTCGGCCATCACGTAGACGGCGCCTCGGCCCGGCGCGGAGTCGCGCCCCACGGACCCGCCGAGCTCCACCGGCTTCCCGGTCACCACCGCGGGGGTGTAGCCGTGCACCTGGCCGTAGGCGTCCATCATCCACGCCATCGTCTGCGAATTGGTGCCCATGTCGGGCGCGGGGATGTCGCGATTGGGCCCCAGCAGGTCCCCGACGTTCATGGTGTAGCTGCGCGTCAGGCGGTTGAGCTCGGTCTCGCTCATCGTCTTGGGGTCGCACTGCACGCCGCCCTTGGCGCCGCCGAACGGTATGCGAACGACGGCGGTCTTCCAGGTCATGAGCGACGCCAGCGCCCTGATCTCCTCGATGTCTGCCTCGGGGTGGAACCGGGTGCCGCCCTTGTGAGGGCCGCGCATCGAGTTGTGCTGCACCCGATAGCCGGTGAATACCTCGATGCGGCCGTCGTCCATCCTGACGGGCAGGGAGACCGTTAGCTCGCGCGATGGTCGACGAAGCACCTCGCGCATGCCGTCGTCGACACCGACGCGGTCTGCCGCCCGGTCGAAGAATATGTTGACTTCATCAAAGGCCGTGAGCTCGGACTTCGCCGTCATTACACCGTCCCTGCTTTCCTGTGTCGTGATTGCCATGTCTCTATTATAGGACAGGCGCTCGACGGGTCGTTTATACTTCGGGCGTTCGTTTTCGCCAGGAGGAGCCGGCCTTACGGCCATAAACTGGAGTGATCAGACCATGAAAACGTATCGAGTCGCCATTCTTGGATGCCGCGATAGAGGCGGCCACGCGGCCCGCGCCTACCACGCACACGCGCGAACCGAGGTCGTCGGGCTTTGCGACCTGGTCGAGGAGCGCCTGAACGGGTTGGGGGACGAGCTCGGCGTCGACGCCAGGTACACCGACCTGGACGCGATGATCGAGGAGGTCGAGCCCGACATCGTGGCGATCCCGACGGGCACCGAGTTCCACTTCCCGCTGTGCATGCGGGTCCTCGAGCACGGCGTCGACATCGACGTGGAGAAGCCCGTCACGATCGACCTGCAGCAGGCCGACACGCTGGCCGCGAGGGCGACGGAGGCGGGCGCGCGGATCGCCGTCCATCATCAGCAGCGCGTCTCGCCCACGCTCATGGCGGCGCAGGCCGCCCTTGACGAGGGCAGGATCGGACGGCTGCGCTACATCTACGCCAGCGGCAAGGGCTACTACGGGGGCTACGGCGTGATGAACATCGCCGTCCACACCCTGAACTTCGTTACCAAGCTGGCCGGGCCGTGCCGCAGCGTCTCGGCGACGGCCGTGACGAACGGCCGCTCGATCACGCCGGAGGATGTCGTCCCATCGCCGAGCGGCATGGGCACCATCGCGGGCGAGAACATAACGGCGGTGCTGGAGTTCGACGACAACGTCACCGCTTCCCTGCTGCAGCACCGGTTCCCCGAGGTGGATACCGCGGGCTCCGGCATGGAGATCTTCGGCACGGAGGGGAGGCTGCACTGGTCCAACTCGGGCATTTGGATTCTGCCCGGCCCTCACTTCCGGCCCGACGGTGAGCACGACCGATGGGAGCCGCTCGAGACATCGGTCCCGGACGGATTCGACCCCGACGGCATAGCCAAGCTGGAGGAGTACTGCTACGTCGACGAGTACGTGAAGGCCCTGGACGAGGGCCGCGAGCACGAGAGCAACATGGCGGAGGCCCACCACGTGTTGGAAATCATGATGGGCATCTTCGAGTCCGCGGCCTATCGCCGCCGCATCGATCTCCCCCAAGCCGGACGTGACCACCCGCTGTTGCGCTGGCGCGGCGAGCACGGCCTGGGCGAGCCCGCGCCGATGCCGCGGGACTACTACGATTGGCTGGCGGCCGAGGACAGGCGGCTGGGCAGGAGCTAGGAGTACCAGCCATCTCCGCCACGCTGTCTCCCACAGGGGGAGTTACGCAAAGGTCTCCTTTCGCGTGACGGTTCTGCGCTCTTCGAAGTCTGAGTAGGGGTGGGGCCGTCGCCACACGACCCGTTCGGCCTGAGTGCCCCGACGCTTCGTCGGGGTGTATCGAAGGGCCGGCACAACTCAGTCTGCGGGTGGGGCCGACACCAGCATTGTGGCTAGAGCTCCCGGCGCCAGACCTCGTAGGGGTTTTCGCGGTTGGCCAGTGGGAATGGGACGCGCGTCCCGAGGCGATGGGACTCGTGGACCGCCATGATCATCTCCAGCGCGGCCCTGGCGTCCTTGTCGCTGGAGCTGGACACCACGTCTCGCCCCTCTTCGACGGCCTGGATCAGCTCCGCGACTATCATCCGGTTGCTCAGGTGCATCGACGACCTGACGGGCACATCTTCGTGCAGCCCCCACTCGTCCAGCACCACGGGCTCCCACTTCTCGTCGTCGTTGCCGGGGACCCACTGGCCGTAGGGGTAGACGAACATGTTGCCCTTGGGCGAGTTCCGCACGGAGATGATGCCGCGGGTCCCGTACGCCTCGAAGCCGAACCAGCTGTCGGTCCGGTCGGCGGGCATCTCGCTCGGCAGGGACTCGAAGTGGGCCGCCGTGCCGTTGGCGAAGGCGTAGTAGGCGGACACGCCGTTGCCGGCGATGAGGCCGATCTCCTCGTCGCCCTCCCTTACGTCGTCGACCGTCACGTCCCGGCCGTCCTGGGTGACGTGGCCGGTGGCCCATAGCACGTCCGAGCCGGCGATGTGGCGCATGCTGTCCATCATGTGCGTGCCGAGCACCATCAGGTCCTGGGCGCCGGACCGGTGGTCGCACTTGCCGTGGGCCTTGAGCACCTGCAGGTCGCCGATGGCGCCGTCGTCCACCAGCTTCTTGGCGTGCTGCTCGTAGGGGTTGGCCCTGCGGTGGGCGACGGTGACGCGGGTCCCCGACCGCTCGCACGCCTCCACCATGGCGTCGGCGTCTGCCAGCGTCGGCGCGAAGGGCTTCTCGCAGAGCACACCGCGGATTCCCGCCTCGGCGGCCGCGACGATCATGTCTCGGTGGGGCCCAAGCCATCGCGGGCACACGGCGACTAGGTCGAGATTCTCCTTATCGAGCATCTCTCGATAGTCGGCATACGCGGCGCCGGCCCCCGTCCTCTCCCGGGCGGCCTTGAGCCCCTCGGGATCGTCGTCGGCGACGGCGACGAAATCGACGTTGGGCAGGCCCACGAAGGCTACGTCGAGCCCGTGGCCCCAGTCGCCCCGGCCCGTCCTGCCGATCGCTCCCGCCCGGTACTTTGTCATAACAGTCTCCTTCGGCCTTTTGCCGCAAGCTGATCGGATTCGGGGCGCCGGTCGGCGCCGATGGTCAAGCGGCGCAGCTAGGCGATACGCCCCTCGAAGGTGTAGAAGGGGTCATCCTTGTCGAGCGGCAGGCTCACCGGAGCGCCCTCGTGCGCCGACTTGTACAGGGCCCGCACGATCTCCACGTGGTGCATCGGCACCTCGATGGGCACCACCGGGTCCGAGTCGTTGGCGATGCTCTCCAGGAACAGCCGGCTCTGGTACTCCTCGGAGGCGCGCTCGGGCACGTCGGACACGTCGTCGGCGAGTGCGTCCAGCGCGTCGACCGCCGCCCCGTCTCCGAACCCGAACGAAGTGTCGGCCTCCCAGTAGTTGGCTCCCGGAGCGCCCTGGTTGAAGTACTCTTCGCCGACCAGCATCGAAGCGTCGCGGCCCAGTATCTCGAACCGGCCCGACGGGGTGAGCCGCTGCTTGTGGTTGAGCAGCGAGGCGTGGATGGTGCCGGTGGCGCCGTTGGAGTACCGCATCACGGCGTGGGTCAGGTTTTCGTGCTCGATCTCCCGCAGCGCCGGGCCGGCGTACGCGAACAGCTCGACGACGCGCGAGCCGAGCACCCACAGGAACGGGTCGATGATGTACCTGCCGTGGTGGAACGCGGCGCCGCCTCCCTCTCCGCTCCAGGTGCCGTGCCAGCCCCGGTAGTAGCTCTGGGGACGGAACCAGTTCAGATCGACCCGGGCGCTCGCGACCTGCCCCAGCAGGCTCTTCTCGACGGCACGGCGGGCGAGGGCGATCCCGCGCGGATACCGCGCTCCGCACTGGGAGTGGAACTTCACGCCCGCGCGACGGACCGCGTCCGCCATGGCCGCGGCGTCGGCAACGCTCGCGGCCATCGGGCCCTGGGTGAAGACGTGTCGGCCGGCCTCGGCCGCGGCGATGGTCGGCTCGGAGCGTACCGTCGGAGTCGTCAGCAGCACCATCGCCTGGACCTCCTCGTCTCGGAGGAGGCCTTCGTGGTCGCGGTAGACGCGGATGCCCGCGATGGCCGCCGACTCAGCCAGTGCGGCCTTTCGCAGCTCCTGGGCGCGGGTCTCGTCGTCGCGCGACTCGCCGGCCCGCAGCCGCGCCGTGTGCGCCGCTGCGTGGTACGCCTCGATCTGCCGAGCACGGCGATGCTCCGCGCGCTCCGGCTGAGGGTCGGCAACGGCGACGACGCGTGCGACGTCGGACAGCCCGGCGTAGATGTCGGTGTACAGGCGGGAGATGGACCCGCAGCCGGCGAAGGCAACACCGATTCGGTCGTCGGTCATGTCAACCTCTTCTCGGACGCCGGGAGCCGGCCCCGCGGACGGACGCTACACGTCTACGCCGTACCGGACGTCGACTCTCGTGCCCGTGCGGGCCGACTCGTAGGCCGCGTCGATGCTCTGGAGCACGTGCAGACCGTCCACCATGTTCGGCCGGCCGGCCCGGCCGGCCCGGATGTCGTTGGCGAACTGCTCGATCCAGACGTAGTACCAGACGTGTCCGACGATGCTGGGCAGTGGCGCGAGGTCGTACGTGATCGTCTTCTCCGGCGCGCCCCGCCACTGCGGCGACGCGCTGGTCACCTCGAGCTGGTTGCCGCCCACCGGCGTCCACTCCGCCCAGCCGTTGACGCCGCGCAGCACGAACGCGCTGTCGTAGGCCTGGTCTCCCACGGTGATCGGCTTCGTGTAGCCGTGGTGCAGGCTGCCGAACCCGCCGTTCTCGTACTCGAGGCCGAGCACGGCGATGTCCTCCATCGGCTCTTCCATGTGCCCGAACGGGCGGCCGGTCATCGCCTGGACGGACTTGACCTCGCAGCCCATGACGGCGCGCATAAGGTCGAGATGGTGGCAGCCGATGTAGTGCAGCACGCCGCCGCCCTCGGTGTCCAGCCGGTGGGCCGGCGCGTTGATGTCCTTGCCGAGCGGGCCTCCGACCTGTCCCCAGAACTGGCGGCTCTCGATGTCGACCGGCTCGCCCAGGACGTCCTCCTCGATCAGCCGCCGGATGTCCAGCGCCGCCGGGTGATAGCGCCACGGGTACAGCATGAAGGTCGTCAGGTTGTTTCGGAGGACGGCCTTGGTGACGGGGATGAGCTCTTCCGACTTCCTGGCGAACTGCTTGTCGACCATGAAGTGCTTGCCGGCCTCCGCCAGCTTGAGCAGCGCCGGCGCGACATCGGCGGGGTGCAGGACGACCGCGGCGAAGTCGAACTCCTCCTTCGCCAGCATGTCGTCGAGGCTGGAGTAGAGGCCCGCGCCCGGGTTGTGCTTCTTCGCGTCGTCGAGGAAGGAGCTGTCGTAGGTCTCACAGTAGGTCACGACCTCCACGCCTTCGAGGCGTCGGACGTCGTGGATCAGCCGGGGCTTGGAGTCGTCGAAGCTGCCCGCGTGGCCTGTGCTCAGGCCTACGTGCGCCGCTCTCAGTGGTCTGTCGGATGCCATCTACGCACCTCGTGTGGGATTTTCGCAACGGCGGCTCTGGGTTCTGCCGCCGATTCAGACGCCGTACTGCACCTCGACGCGGCGGCCCGTGCGAGCCGACTCGTAGGCGGCGTCGATGCTCTGCAGCACGTACAACGCGTCGTCCATCGTGAGCACGCCGGGCCGTCCGGCGCGCACGTCGTCGATGAAGCGCTCGATCCAGCTGTGGTACCAGACCGAGGTCATGATGCCCTCGAACGTGGGCACGTCGTAGTCGATGACGCGGTTGGGCGCGCCGCGCCACGATGGCGCCTTGCTGCGGACCTCGAGGCGGGGCTTGCCGACGTCCAAGTACCCTTCTCCGAACTCGCTTCGCAGGCTGACTGAGGCGTAGTTCGTCCCCAGGTGCCCCAGGTAGCCGCAGTGCAGGGTGCCGAGCGCGCCGTTGTCGTACTCCAGCGCCAGCATCGCGGCCTCTTCCATGCCGGGCTCGATGTGGCCGTTCGGGCGGCCCGTGATGGCCTGCACGGCCCTCACCTCGCCGCCGACCAGGAACCGCATCGTGTCCATGATGTGGCAGCCGACGTAGTGCAGCGAGCCGCCGGACTCGGTGTCGGCCCGATGCGCCGGTCCGAGAGCCTTCGTCGCGTCCACGACGTCGAAGATCTGGTTGGCCTCGATGGACAGCGGCCTGCCCATCAGGCCCCGGTCCACCATGTCGCGCAGGTCCTGCGCCGCCGGATGGTAGCGCCAGGGGTAGGCGATGAAGGTCGTTACCCCGTTGTTGCGCACGCTCTTGACCACGTCGATCAGGTCCTCGGACTTGCGGGCGAACTGCTTGTCCACCAGGAAGTGCTTGCCGGCGTTGGCCAGCTTGAGCAGCGCGTCCGGGACGTCCCTGGGCAGCAGCACGACGCAGGCCAGGTCGAAGTCCTGCTTCTCGATCAGCTCGTCGACGGAGGAGTAGACGCCCGCCTTCGGGTCGAAGGCCTTCGCCACGTCGAGGTAGGACTGGTCGTAGATCTCGCAGTAGCCGACGACCTCGACGCCCTCGAGCTGCTGGAAGGTGCGGATGAGCCTGGGGCGGGACGAGTCGAGGCTGCCCGCGTGCCCGGTGCTCATGCCGATCTGTACGGCCTTCAGGACCTTCTTTTCTGTCATTGCGCCACCTGGGGAAAATAGTGCCGAAAGCGGCCTTGGGGAACCTGAGCGCACTATAAGTTCAGGGCCCGCGCGTGTCAAACCGCCGCCGATGCGGACGAGCCGCACGGTGTACGAGGCTACCCGCGGGCAGCTATCGCGCCGCTCTAGTTTGGGGATACAAGCGCGAGCATGCGCTCGGTGAAGTCTCGAACGAGCGGGCTCTCATGCAGCCAGTCTTCGGGCTCCATGAATTCGTGGTAGAAGTTGGCATGGAACTTACCTGCCACCGCGAACTCGGCGGCGATACGCCGATCGTCGTGTCGAGCCGCAAGCTCCTCTACCATCACTCTCTGCGCCCGATGATTACCGCATGACATGCCCCTTGACTGGGCAGCCGCCATCACGGCCTGGGAGGCGGCACCCCACAGCTTCTCGGAGGCCTGCAGAATGTCCCCCGCCTCGAACTCGCTGTCTGCCTGGGCCAGGAACCGCCTCGCCTGCTCTACGTGCTCGTCAGTAGTCATTGAAGTGCTCTCCGCTTCTCGATGGCTAGCACAAGATAGTCTGCGGATTGCGCCACAGCCACATCGGGAAGTCGGCCGTACCGATGGGTTGCCCACAGGCCCCTTTGGTATCAAGCTCACTCTTCGTGTCCAAGAGTCTGAACTCGTTCGATCCACCCAACTGCTCAGGCTCTATTGCTCAGGCTCTATGGTAGTCCGCACAATCCGCTCTGCCAGAGCAGCGCCGACGCTTCAGCGGGGCGTATCGAGCGGCGCGACGTGTGGTCTCACATGAACAGTTACACAACGGCCACGGCGTTGTTTGGGTTGGCGGCCGGCTGCTATACTCGTTCGGCGCCCGACCCGGTTGGGGACGGCCTCTGCTCCGCCGGTGGACGGTGGGGCGTTTTGTTTGGGGAGCGTCCGAGAATCGTTCGAGAATCCGCTGGGAGAATGCGGCGGACCACCGAAACTGGAGGAGAGAATGGCAGCGGTCGCCAGTAAGCCGTTGACGCCGTACCAGGTGCAGCGGTACAGCCGCCACATCATCATGCCCCAGGTGGGCAGCGCCGGCCAACGGAAGCTGTTGGATGCCAAAGTACTGGTCGTCGGCGCCGGGGGCCTGGGCTCTCCCGTCGCGGTCTATCTCACGCTCGCGGGCGTCGGCAAGATCGGCATCGTCGACTTCGATACCGTGGACGTGACCAACCTCCAGCGCCAGATCCTGCACCAGAACGACGACATCGGACGCCGCAAGGTGATCTCCGCCCAGGAGACGCTGAAGTCGTACAACCCCGACGTCGAGGTCGGCGTCCACGAGGAGCCGCTCATGTCCGAGAACGCGATGGAGATCATCGCGGACTACGATATTGTAGTGAACGGGGCCGACAACTTCCCGGCCCGGTACCTCGTGAACGACGCCGCATACCTGAACGGCAAGCCGTTGGTCGACGGCAGCATCCTGATATTCGACGGAATGGCGTCGGTCTACCTGCCGGGCAAGGGCTGCTACCGCTGCCTGTTCCCGCAGCCGCCCCCGCCTGGCGAGGTCCCGAGTTGCGCCGAGGCGGGCGTGCTCGGGATGCTACCCGGCCTGGTGGGCACGATACAGGCGACCGAGACGGTCAAGCTGATCATGGGCATCGGCCAGTCGCTCAGCGGCCGCCTGCTCCTCATCGACGGGCTCGAGATGGAGTTCCGCACGGTGAAGCTGCGGCGCAATCCGGAGTGCCCGCTCTGCGGCGACAACCCGACGGTCACCGAGTTGATCGACTACGAGCTCTTCTGCGGCGCGCCGGCGGTTCCGGCCTAGGCGCACGATGCCCGAAGCACGAAACGACCACCACCGTTCTCATCTGCTGTCCTGTATGTAGGCGGGCGGCTCGACGCGAGCCGTTCGCCGGCATCGACACGCCAACTCGCTTCAATTTCGCTCAAGGAGAGTGACAAAATGTCAGCACGAATAGCTCATCCCGAGTCCATAGCGGAGACCGACTGGGTAGCGGAGAACCTGGACGACGAAACCGTGGCGATAGTCGAGGTCGACGTCGATACGTCGTCGTACGGCGAGGGCCACATACCGGGGGCCGTGGGCTGGAACTGGACGACGCAGCTCAACGACACCCTGACGCGGGACATCCTCAGCCGTGAGCATCTCGCCGCGCTGCTGGGAGAGTCCGGCATCTCCCGCGGCACGACGGTGGTGCTCTACGGCGACAACAACAACTGGTTCGCGACGTACGCGTTCTGGCAGCTCAAGGGCGTCGGGCACAAGCGCGTCAAGATGATGAACGGTGGACGCCAGAAGTGGATCGACGAGGGCAGGGCCACGACGACCGACGTGCCCTCGCCGACGAAACGCGTCTACCGCGCTGGCGACCCGGACCCCAGCATCCGCGCCTCGCGCGACTACGTGCTCGAGGTCGCCTCGACGCGCAACAACGTCGGGCTGGTGGACGTGCGGGCCCCGGCCGAGTACAGCGGAGAGCTTCTGGCGCCGGCGAACCTGCCGCAGGAGGGCTCGCAGCGCGGCGGGCACGTACCGGGCGCGGCGAACATCCCGTGGGCCTCCGCGGTCAACGAGAGCGACGGCACCTTCAAGTCGGTCGAGGAGCTTCGCGCCATCTACGGCGGCAAGGGCATTTCGCCCGACACCGAGGTGATCACCTACTGCCGGATCGGCGAGCGCTCGTCGCACACTTGGTTCGTCCTGACGCAGATCCTGGGCTATCCCAAGGTGCGCAACTACGACGGCTCGTGGACCGAGTACGGCAGCATCGTCGGAGCGCCCATAGAGCGCTAGCCTGCCCAGCACCGGGCAGCCCCACGCGAAACACTGACGCCCCGACCGCTAGGTCGGGGCGTTTCTTACGCCTACGGTTGGCTCTCGGCTCCCGGCGTCCGGACTGACGGAGAAGTTGCTCGCTCCGCGGCGCATGACCGCATCAATCGCGAACTGGTCCCGAAAGTTGCCCTCCATCCAACAATGTCAGGATGTCCTGTCTGACCTGCTAGACTTGTGACATCGCGATATCGTGTGCTGTTGGGCCGGCAAGCGAGGACGGAGTCGCGATGATTCGGTTGGTTCCATACGAGGCGGCGGAATGTACTCCGGCGGAAAGAAGCTGCGGAACGTCAGAGCCCAAAGAGCCATCCGCGCATTCCACCGTCTCGGATATGAGACTAGACGTACCCACGGGAGTCATCATATCCTCAAGCATCCAACCAAGGTTATGATAGTCATCCCCTTCCACAGAGGAGCCGTAAAGGTGGGTATCCTGTTGGACGCCATTGACAAGGCGGGCATATAAGTTGAGCAGTTCGAGGAGCTCCTGTGAGTGAGGTCAGGTTGTGCAGTACACACTGACGCTACATGATGCCGAAGAAGGTGGATTCTGGGTGGATGTTCCCGCTTTGCCCGGGTGCTACTCACAGGGCGAGTCGGTAAAAGAGTCACTCCGCAACGTGAGGGAAGCCGTAAAGCTGTATTTGACAACGCTCAAGGACGAAGGCAAGGACGCGCCTCGCGACTCCGAAGTCGTCTATCGAGTCAGCGTCAAGGTATAGCTTCACCGGCAGCCCGCGCATCGGGGCGCAGCTACTTCAACCTGGGCGGCTCCGTGCGAGGCGCGTGACGCTCCTGGGACGAACGGTTCGTGTGGCCGTAAACGCCGAACAGCTACAGGTCCAGCAGCGTCTTTAGGACCGAGCCTTCCTGTGCTACCGCGGCAAGCACCCTCTCGTCCGGCGAGGGCAGCGGCGCGACGGGGACCTTGACCACGACCTTGCGCAGCGGGGACGGGCCGTCGGTCTGGAGCTTCGGCATGTGGACGTCGTCGGGGCCGAACAGCGCGTACATCCCCTCGACCAGCCGCAACACCGACATGTCGTCGTCGGACGGGAAGGCCGCATAGGTTACGTCGTCGCCATGGAAGACGGGCACCGGTCCGCCGGGGACGAGCCGTTCGTCCAGCGGCGTGTACCCGATCGACTCCGCCCCCTCCAGCGGCACGTGCACGTCGAGATTGTCCCGGTGCGCCTCGAACAAAAGGTCTCTTTGGGGACCATCGTCGCCACTGCCGGACTTCGCGCAATGTGTCGTTGCGTGATACACTTGACGCGTACACGCATAGAGGCATCATGGGAGGCGTCATTTGTCCGAGGACTTCAGATGCCGACCATCGCGGTAGAGGGCCAGCTCCGATTCGTTGTCAATACCAGGGAGAACAGCTTCGAGCCTCCGCACGTACACGTCTGGGTCGGTAGCGAAGATGTCTGCCGCATAGAGCTGAACGGAGGCACCTTCGTGGATGGTCCTCCGCCCGGAACTTTCAGGGACATCATGAGGACCTATACAAGATACGCTGAAGACATCAGAAGAGTATGGGACGCCATTCATGGAGGGTAGGTGATGGAAGCCGTCTTGGTGAAGAACGCCAATCGGATGATGACGATGGCCAGCCTGTTGGAAGACGGCATCGAACTGAGCTTCGCGGACGGGTCCAAGGGGCTCATACCATATGCCGATGTTCCTGAGATCAGAGAGCGTGCGGCTGTGTCTGGCCTTGAGTTGCCGAATCCGTACGAAATGGTCGTTGAGACGGCCCACGGCGAGAAGGTCGAGATCCCCTGGGATTTTGCCCGCCACTACTGTGACGCGTCATATCGACCGACCATCGAGGCGATAGCCATGCGGGGAAGTCAGACCGTTGGATTGCGCATCAGGCAGTTCAGGGAGTCCGCCGGATTGACGCAGAAAGGCCTCGCTCACGCGGCGGACATCGGGCGCGTGACACTGGTCCGGCTGGAAAAGGGCGAACAGACGCCCAGATTCAAGACCCTTGACGCGATCGCCAAGGCCCTGGGGATACGGGTAGCTGAGTTGCTCGTCGAACCGGAGTGGCTTCTCCAATAGCTGTCGGCGAGTAGGGAGTTGGCGCCGGCTTCTCGGGGAGTTGAGCTTACTTCCGGCGCTACGACAGGCCGAGCAGCGTCTTCAGCGCCGAGCCTTCCTGGGCGACTGCGGCCAGCACCCTGTCGTCGGGCGGGGACAGCGGCGCGACGGGGACCTTGACCACGACCTTGCGCAGCGGGGACGGGCCGTCGGTCTGCAGCTTCGGCATGTGGACGTCGTCGGGGCCGAACAGCGCGTACATCCCCTCGACCAGCCGCACCACCGACATGTCGTCGTCGGACGGGAAGGCCGCGTAGGTTACGTCGTCGCCATGGAAGACGGGTACCGGTCCGCCGGGGACGAGCCGTTCGTCCAGCGGCGTGTAGCCGATCGACTCCGCCCCCTCCAGCGGCACGTGAACGTCGAGATGGTCCCGGTGCGCCTCGAAGAAGGTGTCTTCGGGGACCATCGTCGTCACCCGCTGCAGAACGACGAAGATGCCCCTGTCTCCGAGAACGTCGATCTTGACCGCGCCGCCGCCCTCGATGTCCGGGTGCGTGAGACCTGGCAGATCGGGGTCGGTCAGCAGGCGCCACACCTCCGGAATGTTGCGTCGGACGCTGTACTCCTCGAACTGCCTGATGAGCCCTGCTTCCATCTGTGTCCTCCTGCGCAGCTGCCTGAGGGCGAAACGCGCGGCCCCGGCTGGCCATTCAGGCTACCACACGAGACGGCGAGGCGGTCACCCCACGCTCCTTCGGACAAGGTGTGGGATCGGGCTCCTACGCGGCACGCGCGGCGCGGTCGGACGCGGAGCGTGCGATGCCGATGAGGAGCAGGACCGGCCCGGCGACCAGCAGCCACATGGCCGTGTCGAGTCCCCATTTGGCGGATAACACGCCCAGACCCAGCGGAATCAGACCGGCCGCAGGTCCGAAGACGTTGCCGAACGCCAGGCCGCCGCCGAGCACCAGCAGCCTTCGACAGCCTACGTCCCCCAGGACGCACATGAACGGCTCCACGAAGCTGGCCACGTTCCCGGGCACGCTGAGCAGCAGCCCGATATGCACGTACGTGAGGTCGGGGTCGCTTCGCACTGTGGGCCATGCGGCGCTCCCCACGCCGCCCACCAGCTCGTCGATGAACTCGATGGCGAGGAGCGTGAGCAGCGCCGCGGCGGGCAGGCGAACACTACGCATCGGAGACGGGACGCCTGATCCTACCGCAGGTAGTCTACGGCGCCATCGTCCGTGCGACTACCGGGAGCCCCGACCGGGGGGCGTCCCCAAGTCAGGCGGCACGCGGCCTGAACCGGAACGAGAAAACATCCGAGTCCCGCATGGCGAACCGGAGCCGGACCGGTCGGCCGGAGAGCGCGCCGACGTCGCTCCCGTCTTCCCACCAGACGACCCGCTCGATCTCGTCGCCGATCAGCTCGCGACATTCCCCCAGACCGCGTCCGGCGACGGCCCGGCCGTCCGCGTCCTGCAGCTCCACCTTCAGGCTGCCGGCCGCGCTGGTCGAGTAGTTGATCTCAAGCTCGCCGCCCCTGAAGGTGAACGGCCTGGTAGTCATCTCGCCGCCGTCGTAGGGGGCGTTGAGGGAGGCGAAGCCGTCGAGCCGCAGCATCATCCGCTCTAGATGGGAGGTGATCTGAGCGTAGTCGCGCTGGACGTAGAAGGACATCTCGGCCGGCCCAGTCTGAACGACGCCCAGGGCGGGATAGTTGTTGCGGGTCGTCCAGTTGCTCGGCCCGATGCCCGGCCTGACGAAGCTCTCCCTGAAGGTGAAGTCATAGGTCGCGGTGCCTGCCCGCGTCGTCAACAGCACGCCGTCCGAGCAGTCCTCGGGCACGCCGGCCTCGGGGTCGACCGCCTCTTTGCTCCGCCGCCGCTCTTCGGGCGGCAGGCTGCGGCGGCCGAAGAGGATTCGCCCGGGCATCGCGACGTAGATGTGGGGCGCCCGGAAGTAGGGGTTGGTCTGGTTGGTGTACAGGTGCTCCGAGGGCGTCGTCGAGCCGGTGTCGCTGTAGGTCATCAGCGTCGGCTCGCTCCAGTCCAGGAAGTTTTCCGAAGTCGCCCGCGCGGTCGCCCGCTTGCCGCCGACCATGTGGCGGGCGTACAGGACGTACTGCTGCTCGACCTCGGACCAGAACATCACGTTCTGCGAGTCGAAGTGGTTGCGCATCACGTTCGGGACGATCAGCTCCTCGCGCAGCTTGCTCCAGTGGACGCCGTCCGCCGACACGTACGCGAACAGGCCGACGTTGTCCGCCCTCGTCGTTCTAAGCGCGTTGGCCTTGTAGCGCTCCGAGTCGGGCACGCCGGGGCGCGTATCCTTGAAAGCGCAGAACTGCGGGGCCTGGACGAAGCCGATCACGTTGTGGTTCGCCGAACCGTCGACCTCGAAGATGCCGAGGTCCGGCTTGCGCCACACGATCCCGTCGGCGCTCTCCGCGTAGCAGGTCAGCGACCGCTCCACGTCCGAGCCGCCCCTGTAGTACATGCGGTAGACGCCGTCGTCCTCGAAGACCGTCGTGTAGAACGAGCCGGGGTGATCGGGGTAGCCCTCGACGGCGGTGTCGTACTGGACCGCGACGCCGCCCGATCTGGGCTCCTGCAGCTTGAGCCGGGCGCCTTCGAGGCGGTCGACAAGGAGCCTGTCGACGAACAGCTCACGGCGTGACCCTATGTCCGGAATATCGTTGGCTTGCACGTGCTATCTCCTCTTCGTCGCCGCGCGATCGCGGACAGCGGCGTTTCGAGCAATTGTGGGATACGCTCGTATGCATTGTACGCAATCGGCGTCGACCTCTACGATGCCTTGGACGGGCGCGAATAGTGAAGGGATGCGCTACAATCTCACCGAGCCTACGCGCATCTAGGTGAGTAACCGGATTCCAAGAGGCGGTCGTATTGGCAATGCAAGAGCGTCCAACGAAATCACGCATAGGCCTGTCCGGGATAAGAGGCGGGCTACCAATTGACATTGGCGATCTGATCCACGCCAGGTCGGTGGAAGACAGCCGGCGCGAATTCAAGGGAACTTGGGACAAGTTCACCCGGGCGGCGGTTGTGAAAACAGTCTGTGCCTTTGCCAACGACTTGTTGAATCTGAATGGCGGGTACGTAGTTCTGGGCATCGACACGAACAAAAACGGCCGTCCTGTTCTTCCGCCGAGAGGACTCGACCAGGCCGATGTCGACCTCATCCAACGAGAAGTTCGCGGCCAGTGCAACAGGATCGATCCTGACTATCAACCGCTGCTCTTCCCTGAACTGTATGACGATAGATTGATCCTGGTCATCTGGGCACCGGCCGGAGACACTCGTCCCTATCAAGCGCCCAAGTCGCATACGGAGAAAACCCGCCTACACTACGTTCGACACGGGTCGGAGACAGTTGAAGCGAAGGGCGCGCTCCGCTCCCAGCTTTTCGAGCAGGCTGCCAAGGTCCCGTTCGACGATCGGCGTAGCGCCTACGTCGGCGCGGACAGGATATCTGAGAGGCTCGTCAGAGAGTTGCTCGCCGACATCGGAAGCGATATAGGGCGCGGTACTCACTTCGACGCCGAAAACGTGTACGCCAACATGCGGCTTGTGTCGCCTCTGAATGCCCACCAGTCGCCCAGGAACATTGCCCTGTTGTTCTTCACAGACGACCCGGACCAGATATTCCCGGGAGCCAGAATAGAGGTCGTGCAGTTCGCGGATGGTGAGAGCGGGGACCTGATCGAGGAGCGGACGATTCGCGGGCCGCTCAATCACCAGATCAAGCGGGCTCTAACCCACTTGGACTCCTTGGGCAGCACCCTCTTTGAGAAGATACCGGGCAGGGCCGAGGTCGACAAGACGGTCACTTATCCCTACGAGGCGATGGAAGAAGCCGTCGTCAACGCCGTCTATCACAGGTCGTACGAGAACGGCGAGCCCACCAAGGTCTACATGTACCCCGACCGGATGGAGATCATCAGCTATCCCGGTCCGGTTCAGGGAATAGAGATCGAGCATCTCGCCCCGGGAAGCACAGTTCCTCCGGTACCGGCCAGGAACCGTAGAATCGGAGAACTTCTGAAGGAGCTTCGATTGGCGGAGGCCAGAGGCACCGGTCTGCCCAAGATACGCCGGCGCATGAGCGAGAGTGGGTCGCCGGAACCGCGTTTCGATTTTGACCGGGGTCGCACGTACTTCCGCGTCGTACTTCCCGCGCACCCTCGATACAGGATACTTCACGCGCTGCGGGAGAGTGCGCTCCTGTGGGCAACCGGCGATCGGGGAAGGGCAATGGACGGTCTGCTGCGAACCGCAGAAGACCAACCCGGCTCGGGGGCCGTCGCCGGCCAGATAATCGAATACGCTGCAGCGGTGGATGACCTCGATCTAGCGAGGAACATCATCGATCGTTTTGCTGAGGCGCACGACAAGACGGAACCGTCCCAGCCTTTCCTCCGCTACGCCGAGGCGATGCTGAACAGGGGTCGCAACGATGAAGCCAGGCAGTGGCTAAGCCTCATCCCGGACACGAGCGTGTATGCCGACCGGGTCGACGCGGCGATCTTGACCAAACGGGCTGGCAACTACCGTGAAGCGCATCGCATGTTCGACGGCATATACTCTCAGGCTGTAGATGACGCGAAGGTGATTGCCGAGTTCGCACAGACGAAGATCGCCCTTGCCACTCGCAATCGCGAACTCGCTACGAAAAAGCGCCTGAACGGTCAGGCTGCGGAGTTGCTGCGCAGGGCGATACAGTTGACGGACGACCCGACTCGCAAGGCTTGGGCCTGGTTCCATCTCGCCGGAACCCTGAACTGGCTTCGGGAACCGGAGACCGACGTAGAGCAGGCGTACCTCGAGGCGATTTCCCTGAGGCCAGATGTGGAGAGGTTCAGAGAGGGACATCGGTGGTGGAAGGCCGCTCCGAGGCGCCGCGGTAGACGAGGATAGACACCCACCCACGGGCAATCGGCCAAGCATTCGATTGGAGGTTCGGAATGGGTAACCTACGGTCCCAAATCATCACGATCTGCGCAGTTCTGACGTTGGCCCTGCTGGCCGCGGGCTGTTCGAGCGGCGACGGTGCGACTGACGAAGGGACTGGCGACGCCGGTTCGGCCGCGCCGGCAGCGGCCGCGGACCCGGCCGCGGGTACGGCGGAGACCACGTCCGATCCCGGGGACTCCGGATCGGGGATCCAGCAGCAGTTCGCGGCCAGCATTGTCTTCACCAGCCCAGTGTTCAACGAGAAACGGCGGATACCCAAGAAGAGCACCTGCACGGAGATCTCGGCCAATGTGCCGAATATCTCGCCGCCGCTGGCCTGGGAAGGCCTCCCGGACGGCACGGTCAGCCTCGCTCTGATCATGGACAGCCTGGAGCTCGAAGGAGAGGAGCGTGTCCACTGGGTGATGTGGAACATGCCGCCGAGCCTGACCGGGCTGGCAGAGGGCGTGGAGCACTCGGATAAGCTGCCGGACGGCACGGCCCAGGGCACCAACGGGGCGGAAGAGGTCGGCTATCTCGGCCCCTGCCCGCCGGTGATCGTCACGACCTTCGGCATGCAGGGCAGCGTCGGCGAGGGAAAGAAGCGCGACATCGAGCGATACTACTTCAAGCTCTACGCGCTGGACACGATGCTCGATCTGCCGCCGTCGACGACCAAGGTGGACCTGCTGAAGGCCATAGACGGCCACGTCCTGGCGGGGGGCGAGCTGGTCGGCGAACGCCAGGGCCAGTTGTCGATGCGCGAGCACTAGATCGCCCGGTCGTACGGTCAGGTCACGCGACAATTGGACCTCGATCCTGAGGTAACCGGGACGGGATGACGGAGGCTGGAGACGACGGGAGGTTGACGATGGGCGGCACACGGTTGTTCCTGGCGCTGATTTCGACTGCCCTGCTTATGGCCCTTTTCGCCGCCGGCTGTTCGAGCGACGACGACGGCGATGCCGGCACCGGGGCGCCCGCCGCCGCTTGGGACCAGGCCGAGGGCGGAGGGGACGCGACGCCAGCGGCCGCGGACTCCGCCCAGGCGGCTCTGCAACAGGTCGAAGCGAGCATCGTCTTCACCAGTCCGGTGTTCCACGAAAAGAGGCGCATACCCAAGAAGCACACCTGCACCCAAATCTCGGCCAACGTGCCGAACATCTCGCCGCCCCTGGGCTGGGAGGGCCTGCCGGACGGCGCGGTCAGCCTGGCTCTGATCATGGACAGCCTGGAAATCGAGGGAGCGGAGCGCGTCCACTGGGTCGTGTGGAACATGCCCCCAACCCTCGCTGGACTGGAGGAAGGCGTCGAGCACGCGGAAAAACTGCCGGACGGCACGGCGCAGGGCACCAACGGCGGCGGCGACGTCGGCTATCTGGGCCCCTGCCCGCCGGTGATAGTCTCAGGGTTCGGGGAGACGCCGTCGAAGACCCAGACGCAGGGCGGCGCGAAGAAGGGCATCGAGCGGTACTTCTTCAAGCTCTACGCGCTGGACGCGATGCTCGACCTGCCGCCGTCGACCACGAAGGCCGACCTTCTGACGGCAATCGACGGCCACGTCCTGGCAGTAGGCGATCTGGTCGGCGAGCGCCAGGGCCCGGTCTCCCTGCGCGAGCACTAGAATCCAGGGGGCGCACGGCCGTACGGGTCGATGCCGAGCGACCAAAGCCGGAACGGGACTTAGACGCGCGGAGACGACGGGAAGTTTTGACTATGGGCGGTACGCGGTTGTTTGGGGCTCTGATTTGGACTGTCCTGCTCGTGGCTCTCTTCGCCGTTGGCTGTTCGAGCGATGGCGACGGCGATGCCGGCACAGGGGCTCCCGCGGCCGCTTCGGACCAGGCCGCGGGCGAAGGGGAAGCGACGCCCGCCGCGGACTCCGCCCAGGCGGCTCTGCAACAGATCGAAGCGAGCATCGTCTTCACGAGCCCCGTCTTCAACGAAAAGAGGCGCATACCCAAGACGCACACCTGCACGGAGATCTCGGCCAACGTGCCGAACATCTCGCCGCCGCTGGACTGGGAGGGCATACCGGACGGGACGGTCAGCCTGGCGCTGATCATGAGCGGGTTCACTGGGTGATGTGGAACATGCCTCCGACCTCCACTGGACTGGAAGAGAGCGTCGAGTACTCCGAAGAGCTGGCGGACGGCACGGTCCAGGGCACGAACGGCGCTGGCGAGATCGGCTATCTCGGCCCCTGCCCGCCGGTCATCATCACCGGGTCCGGCGGCCAGGGCGGCGGTCAGAAGAAGCGGGAGATCGAGAAGTACTACTTCAAGATATACGCCCTGGACACGATGCTCGAACTGCCGTCGTCGACGACCAAGGCGGACCTGCTGAAGGCCATCGACGGCCACGTCGTGGCGGTCGGCGAGCTGGTGGGCGAACGCCAGGGCCCGATTAAGCCGCTAGAGCACTTATGATTGTTGATAACCACAGCCACATCAGCCAGGTCGAGGTCCAGGACGTAGTCGACGAGTACGACAAGAACCTCAAGTACGGAATGTCGCATCGGGACAACTTCGATACGGTCAGTCCGGCGCTGCTGAACGTCTTCAAGAAATTTCCGGACCTCACCGTCGTGCTGATTCACGGCATCGACCCTCCCAGTTGTCTCGGGGACGACGGTACGGTCTCTCTGCCCGAGAGCGCGGTGAGGCTGATCAGCGAGCACGACGTCTACATGGACCTCCTGAACTCCTGGACGGGCCGCGGGGCAAACCCAACCGGTACGGCCCGAACGACGAGGTGATCGAGGCCTTCTACGACACCTTTGGTTCGACGAAACTGATGTTGGGATCGGAGTTCACCCACATAGAGCGGCCCACCGTCGCCCAGTACCGCTAACCAGTTCGACTACTTCAACGAGTGGTGCGGCTACATGACGGAGGCCGACCTCGCCCTGATCCGCGGCGAAAACGCTCGGATGGTGTACGGCCTGTAGGTTGGGTGCGGGGACACTGCGGTCGACGTTGAGGCGACCCAGTCCCAGGTCCTTCGCGCTGCTCAGTACGACATTGCTTTCGCAGCCTGTTAGCGCCCGACGGACGCGAGCTTTGCCCTGATCGCGTCCCATCTGCCGGGCATGTCCTCCCGGTGCATGTCGGGCTCGTAGCCGAGCGACAGGTACAGCCCTATGGCGGCCAGTCGCCAGTCGTCGGTGAACAGCGTGACGGCCGGATAGCCGCGCTCCACCTGGAACCGCGCCACCGCCGTGCACACCGCGCGGCCGAGTCCCAGGCGCCGGCGGGCCGGGCTGCTGGCGACGTAGTCGAGCACCCCGAGCTCAACGCCGTCGCGGGTAAGGCGAGAGGCGAAGGTCGCGGCCACCACGACGCCGCCCTCTACGACGACGCTGGACCCTTCCCTCCGCTCGGGGTCGGCCAGGTATTCGTCGATGCGCGGGCGGTCCCACTCCTCGAACCCCGCCTCCACGAGGAGCTCGACCCAGCCGTCCTCGTCGCCCGGCCGGTAGGCTCTCTGCGCGAAACCCTCCGGCAGCGGGACGTCGGGCAGCCTCCGGAGGACGGCCGCGCCGGCGGTCATGCGAAGCTGCTTCGGAGGCAGCTCCCGACTCGAACCATCCTGCGCTTGCTCGGTCACGGTCTTCCCTCCGCGTGGCCTGGGGTCGTACGGGTCAGTGGGCGCGGTCGTCGCCGGAGCGGTCGGGCACGAAGCCTGGCGGGGCCTCGCCTCCGGCGTCGTCCTGGGGCTCGTAGCCGAGAATATCCCGCGCGCTGTCGATCTCGGTGAAGCGCAGCGTGTTGTTGGAGATGCCGTAGACCACGGCGTACCCCACGGACGACGGGGCGTCTATGCACTTTTGCACGAGCTGTGCGGCGTCGCGATGGCTGAGCCACAGCGGCAGGCCCGACGTCCCGTGCGAGCGCCAGTCGTCGTCCGCCGACACCCCGCCGATGCGTATGCAGATGCACGACAGCCCGTAGCGGTCGTGGTACAGGCTCGCCAGATTCTCGCCGAACGCCTTGCCCACGCCGTATAGACAGCATGGGCGTACGTTCGTGGTGGACAGCATCGGCAGCGGGCGCCGCAGCTTCTTCAGCTCACCGGCGTAGATAGACCGGTAGGGGTCGATCTCCCAGTTGACGCCCACCGTGTGGTTGGAGCTGGCGAAGATGAAGCGCTCCACGCCGCTGCGGCGGCAGGCCTCCAGCACGTTGTAGGTGCCGACGATGTTGTTCGGCAGCACCGACTCCCACGGCGCGCCGCCGCTCGGGTCACCGCCGAGATGCACCACCGTGTCCTGGCCCTCGAAGGCCGGCATGATCGCGTCCAGATCGCCCAGGTCGGCGACGTGAGTGGGGATGCCGGCCGCCTCGACGAGGTCGAGGCTCTCGAAGTGGTACCGGTCGCCCAGATGCGCCCGTAGCGCGGAACCAATCGTGCCCGCCCCGCCCGTGATCAGAACTCGCTTCGGGTCCAACACGGTTCTCCTGGTACATAGGCTCGGCTCCGGCCGGCCGAGCCACGATATACGGCAAGCGCCAAGTCGGTCAACCTTGGGCCGGAACCGCTGTGGTCACCGGCGCGTTCCCATGGGAGATTCTTCAAGGGATCAGACTTGAGCCGATACCTCCAGCTATGTCGAGCGTTCCGTATGGGAGGGGCCGACACGCCAACGGTTCGAAAGCGCAAATGCCCACCCAGACGTGAACGGTGGCGGGATAGTTGTCGGGGTACCGGAGGGCGTATAATTGTTCTATCGTCAAGGCACTGGAGCGATGACTAGTAGACTTGGCCCAATACCAGACTGGGACCCTCACGGGGTCCTTCCCCCGTTCTTGGGCTCTCCGATATCGGGGCAAGGACGATCCCCGTATCTCGTCGGGCTTACCGATCTGGTGCTGAGGTTCAGCGACACCAAGGACCGCCGCAAACTCCTGACCGGGCTGCTAGATTACCGCGCCTCCCTGCATGCTGCGGGTGTACGAGTTGGTTTGCAATGGGTGAACGGGAGCTTTGTTGAGGACACGGTACGACACTCGGGGAGCGAACCGAAAGACATTGATCTGGTGACCTTTCTACAGCTTCCGGATGAGCGCACACAAGTCCGGTGGACGCAAGACAATCCGTCTCTCTTCGACCCTAGAGCAAACAAGCGCCAATACAGTGTTGACGCGTATGTTGTCGTCCTAGACCCCGGAAATCTGCTCTCTCTGGTGAGAGAGACCACATACTGGAATGGACTCTGGTCCCACGACCGCAACCAACAATGGAAGGGATATGTCGAGATAGACCTGTCGAATGACGAGGACGAAGCGGCCAGAGCGGCCTTAGTTGAGGCGGCCAACCGGGAGGTGATAGCATGAGCTCCCAGGAACGGCAGTACCATTACCTCCGCGCCGAGTTGGCGAAACTGAACGACATTCTTGCAATGACGCCTGAGTCGGCTGCTATTGACAGAATGAGTCTGGAGTACCGCAAGGCGCAGGTGGAGGAAGAACTGGAGGCCAATCCGCCGCCGCCTCGGTGGCCGGCGACCGCCCATCTGGCCTTCAATGGCAAGCCCGTGGTAGATAGGTCGGGGATTTACGCTGATTTTGCTGGTACCGCTGTCGATGCATTCGCAAAGGCTGTTACGTCCTTGGCCGCCAGCCAGCAGACCACGCTGGGTGAACGCGGCGTCATCCCCAATCGTGAGCAATACCGCCTCTTGGTCACAGGGACGTCCCATGGTTCCTTCGGATTTGAGGTTGAGGAGGCCTCTGATCCGCAAGCTACCTATCTTGCGGACGAATCGTTAGTCGAACTGGCAATCGGGCAGGCCAAGGGCATCTTGGAGTCCTTGCTTGTCGGCGAGGAGGCGCTTGCCGAGGCCATCGCCGACGCGGACGGGCGGGCGCTAGACGACCTGCGAGATTTCTTGGAGGTGATGGCCGACAATGAGGCCATCTGCTCACTTTCGTTCAAGAATGCGTCCTTTGGCTTTCGTGACGTTGGCCAAGTGCGGCGTGGCGTTGTCAGTCTCGGACGGGACAACTTGCGTGAAGGGGAAGCGGAGCTGCGCGGTCACTTTCAGGGCTTCTTGCCGCAAAGTCGTAGGGCAGAGTTTGTGGAGGACGACTCCGGAGAGGTGATCTCTTGCCGGGTAGACAGTGCGGTGGACAACCCTGAAGTGATCAACAGTATCCTGGGCCAGCGCATCAACGTAGGCGCGCGCTTCAGACAGGTGGGAAATAGCCGCAAACACTACACTGTTACAAGGTATCGCCGTACTTCCGAGGCATGAAGGACGTGCGCGGCCAATCCGCCTCCGACGGCGAGTTCCAGCCGGGCTTCCACAGCGCCGACCACGTGGACGCCGAGGACGGCTACGACGCCGTCGAGTGGGCCGCCGCGCTGCCGTGGTCGAACGGCCGTGCTGGCACCATCGAAAGCTCCTACGGCGCTGGACGCAGATGGAGCTGGCCCACGCTCGCCCGACACACTTGGAGGCGATGATCCCACATGCCATCGCGGCCAACCTAACCTGTATGCCCCCGGCCTGGGAATCTCCCGAGGCTCCCGGCTGCAATCGGACTCCAATCGCTGGACGTGCCAGCACGCATGTGCTATCTTCCTCGTCGTGACAAAGACCACCGCGAAGTTCGCCCCACGTTCGTTCAGGCGCTGGCCATTGGGTGCCGAGGACTGACGGCTCAGATAGGGTGAATGGCGCGCCGGGTGTGCCATTTCCCCGCCGAATGGCCCATCGGCCAGATACGAACGGCACAAAACGGCACAGAATGGCACAGATTCTCCGATGACCTCCGAACACCGCCCCGACCGCGCGCACCCCGCGGTCGTAGAGCGAGGCGCCGAGGCGCTCGTGCGCGACGGTACCGTCCTGCGGGCCGACGTCTACCGGCCCGACGCCCGCGGCCGGTTCCCGACCATCGTGGAGCGCACGCCCTACGACAAGTCCGCCTTCGACGACCGAGGCCGGAAGCTGGCGGAGCGCGGCTACGTCTACGTCATACAGGACGTGCGCGGCCGTTACGCCTCCGACGGCGAGTTCCAACCCGGCTTTTACAGCGCGGACCACGTGGACGCCGAGGACGGTTACGACACGGTCGAGTGGGCCGCAGCGCTGCCGTGGTCGAACGGCCGCGTCGGGACCGTCGGGAGCTCCTACGACGGCTGGACGCAGATGGAGCTGGCCCACACCCGACCTCCGCACCTGGACGCGATGATGCCCCAGGCCATCGCGGCCAACCTGCTCGACCGCGAGATGAGCGCGGTGCTGCGCCTCGGCAGGGTGCTCTGGTGGAGCGTCGTCACACTGTCGCCCGACCAGAGGCGGCGCAAGGACGCCCGCTGGGGGCCGCGCACCGTCGTCCGGGCCGAGAAGCTCTGGACGGAGCGTGACCGGACCAAGTGGCTGTGGCAGCTTCCGCTGATGGATATCCCGGACGACGCGATGTTCGGCATCGGGCCCCATTGGAGGAAGTGGCTGAGCGACCACGCGGCCGACCACTTCGGCTTCGAGGCGAAGCACTCCCGGATCGAGGTCCCCGCGCTCGTCACGACCGGCTGGTACGACCAGCAGATCGGCGCGATCAAGAACTTCACCGGCCTCGCCGAGAACGCCGCGACCCGGACGGCCCGCGAGCACACCAGGCTGATCGTCGGGCCGTGGACCCACGCCGGCGACCAGTGGGACCGCAAGGTCGGCGAGATCGACTTCGGCCCGGACGCTGAGCGCGACTACTACGAAGTGGCCGACCGCTGGTTCCGCGCGTGGCTCAAGGACGACGAGACGGCCCTCGAGGGATGGCCCCGCGTCGAGCTGTTCGTGATGGGCGCCAACAGGTGGAGGGCCGAGGACGACTGGCCCCTGGCCCGCGCCCGGTACACGAGCTTCTACCTGCGCGGCGAGGGCGCCGCCAACACCCCGGCCGGCAACGGCGCGCTCTCCCGTGAGGCGCCCGGGGACGAGCCGTCGGACCGGTACGTCTACGATCCGCGCGATCCAGTGATGACGCTATACACGCCGCCTGGCCAGAACGAGCCCCAGGACCAGCGCCGACTCGACGGCCGCGACGACGTGCTGGTCTACGCCACGCCGCCGTTGGAGAGGGAGATCGAGGTGACCGGGCCGGTCTCGCTTCGGCTCTGGGCGGCCAGCTCGGCGCCGGACACCGATTTCACGGCCAAGCTGATCGACGTCTGGCCCAACGGGTTCGCCCAGGAGCTCTGCTACGGCATCGTGCGCGCCCGCTACAGGGACTCCTTCAAGGCGCCGTCGCCGATCGAGCCGGGCAGGCCCTACGAGTACACGGTGACGCTCAACCCGACGAGCAATCTGTTCAAGCCGGGCCACCGCATCCGGGTCGACGTCTCCAGCAGCGACTTCCCGAACTTCGACCGCAACCACAACACGGGCGGCGACGACTACGCCAGTGCCGACTTGGCCGCGGCAAGCCAGACCGTCTTCCACGACCGGGCAAGGCCGTCGAGGATCATCCTGCCCGTCATCGCGCAGTAGCCGTTCAGAGTTGGTGAAGGGAGCTACCATGACGCGCCGCAAGGTGCGCCGTCGGTGACCTTGGCAGAAATCCCGGGGTGGCATATGTCTCGACGGCGGCGGGGCCCCGTTGAGCTTGACCTCCCACCTCTGGATTCCGGCTCGGTGGCCGGAATGACGATTACTCTGTTCTGGGCCGGCAGTCACAGCCCGCCGTCATGCCCGCGAAGGCGGGTATCCAGGGGTCTTGAGGGGCATTCGTCTCGTCGTCCCGTGACGCGCCTTTGCCGCGGTCCCGGTTTCGACTACAATGATCATACGGCCGGACCGGCACCACACGCGGACGAGGTAGCGCACTTGGCAGAGTCGATGATCGTCTACACCCACCCCGATTGCACGTACTCCGAGGCGCTGAAGGACGAGCTCCGCGAGGCCGGCACGGTCTACGAGGAGATCAACCTCGCGCTCAAACCCGACCAGTGGCCCAAGGTGGAGGAGCTGACCGGCGGCGAGCGCATCACCCCGGTGACCGTGCAGGGCGACGAGGTCTCCGTCGGCTTCCACGGAGTCGGCTGAAGTTTCTAGCATCTCCGGGGCCGTGCGCCCCGGCAAAGCGGACTGCTTCCCCCAAGTACCCCACCTCCGTCATAGCTGTCTCGGACGTCCAACCCCTCCGTCAGCGACTCGCCCCGGCTGATTGCTGACGACGATACGCAGATCGGACGAGTGCCCGGCCCGTGTACACGATAATAGTGTACACTGCACCGACGTGTCGCCTGCGGACGAGGCCGTGATGTGAAGAACATAACCCTGAGCGCCGACGCGAACCTGATTGAAGCGGCGCGCCAGCGCGCCGCTGCGGAGCAAACGACCCTCAACGCCCAATTCCGGCTGTGGCTCGAGGACTACGTCGGACGAGAGCGCCAGGCGGACAAGGCCGTGGCGGCCATGCGTGAGCTTCAGGGCAAACTGCGTGTCGGACGCAAGTTGACGCGAGAAGAGACGAATGAGCGTTGACCACTTCATAGACACGAACGTCTTCGTCTACCAGCTCGAGGGTGTTGACGCACGGAAGGCCGAGATTGCTGAACGGTTGATCCGGCGGGGCATAGCGCGCGGCACGGCATGCATCAGCCTTCAGGTTGTCCAGGAGTGCCTCAATACGGCGATCCGAAAGGCGCGGATGCCGCTGTCGGAGACCGAGATGCGAAGGTATCTTGATCAAGTCCTCGCGCCGTTGCTCAGGGTCCAGCCGAGTATTGGACTCTATCACGCGGCCCTGGACATACGGTCGCGCTATCAGCTCGGCTTCTATGATTCGCTGATCGTCGCGGCCGCGCTCGAAGCGGGTTGCGACCGCCTCTACACTGAAGACATGCGGCACGGCCAGCAGATACACGGGCTGACCATATGTAACCCGTTCCTGGAGCCGCCGGAATAGGGTCGACGTCCCGCAGCGGCGTTGCCGTCGGCGCTGGGTTCGCCGGCCACGTGACACGTCGCTGGATGCCAGCCTGGTTCGGTCCGACGCGCCCATTTTGCGAGGCGCCACTTGGGACAAGGAGATGGGGAAGATGAACGACGCGGATAGCCGGCCTGAGAACGCACGGGGCCCGCATGCAGGGATCGAGCGGGGCCGGGCGATTTCGCTAGACCAAGCAGGGGAAATCGCCGACGAGGTCCGCGATCTGATCAGCACCGGCAAAGAGGACTCCGCCTGGGACCTGATCCGCCACCTGCATCCGGCCGACATCGGCGCCATCGTGGCCGGGCTGCCTCGGACGAGTAGAGACACGATGGTCCGGGTCATGTCCCCCGACACGGTCGCCTGGATGCTGCGGCAGATGAATCCCGTCGAGGCCGCCCGCGTGGGCACCCGACTCGGCTCCAAAATGCTCTCGTTTGTGTTCGGCGGAGTTCACCCGCAGCAGGCGCTGGCGACGCTGCGACGGCTTCCAGCCCTGCGGACTCAGGAGGTGCAAGAGTCCATGGAGCAGCCCCTGGCAGACGCCGGGCTGCTCGCCCATGCCCCCGACACTGCCGGGGCCCTCATGGTTCCGCGGTTCCCGACCGTCGATATCGACGGCCTGGTCGCGGCGGCCCGGGATAGTCTCAGAGCGCAAGGAGACGACCGGCATAAGTTCACGCACGTCTTCGCGGTCAACGAAGACGGCGAGCTCCTGGGCGAGGTGAGCGTGGTCGATCTCGCGTTGGCCGAGAACGGCACGCCCCTACGCTCGCTCGTCACGTCTGTCGTGGCGGCGGTGGTCGGCGATACTCCCGCGGAGGAGTGCGCGCGGCTTCAGCGCCACTACAACCTCACCCAGCTTCCCGTGGTCGAGGGCGGCCAACTTGTGGGTATGATCCTGGCAGAATCGCTGTTGAGCGCCGCGGTCGAGCAGGACACCCGGCAGATGCAGCGGGTCGCCAGTGTGGCTGGCGAGACCGTGGACGGCCCACTGTCCTCCTCGGTGCGGACCAGGCTCCCCTGGCTCACGGTCAATCTAGGCACGACCTTCCTCGCCGCGGCCACGATTGCCCTCTTCGAATCGACGCTGACTCAGGTAGTCGTGCTTGCGGCGTTCCTGCCGGTGGTCGCGGGGCAGGGCGGAATCGGCGGGACGCAGACCCTGACACTGATCGTCCGGGCAATCGCGCTTGGCGAGCTCGTCGGCATCAGCGCGCGCAGGCTCCTGGTTCGCGAAGCCGTTCTAGGCGTCGTTCATGGGGTCTGGCTGGGAGTCCTGGTTGCGGTCATCGCGATTCTCTGGAAGCAGAATGCCGGTCTGGGGCTGGTGCTGGGACTCGCGATGCTCGGCAACATGCTGATCGCCGGCTCCGTGGGCGCGGCGGTGCCTCTTTTCCTGCGCCGAATAGGTTGGGACCCCGCGGTCGCGTCGGCCGTCGTCGTGACCACGGTCACGGATGTCTTCGGGTTCATGCTGTTTCTCGGCATCGCAAGCGCCTCTATCAGCATGATCACCTAGGCGTTAGCCACGTTCTGCGGGCGGCCTTCGAGGAAGGCGATCACGTTCGACACCGCGCCCTCGTTCAGCAGCTCCATGCCCTCGGGCGTCTGGTCGGCGAGGTGCGGCGTCAGGACGATCTGCTCGCAGGCCAGCACGGGGTCGTCCGGCGACAGCGGCTCTTGGTCGAAGACGTCGAGCCCAGCGCCCGCAAGGTGGCCGGAGTCCAGGGCCTGGATCAGGGCGGCCGTGTCGATCAGCTCTCCTCTGCCCCCGTTGATGAACAGCGCGCCCGGCTTCATCAGCTCGAACTCCCGTTGCCCGACCATCCTTCGGCTGTCGTCGCTCAGTCTGACCTGGATGCTCACGACGTCTGAGCAGGCGAGCAGGTCGTCCAGCTCTACGAAGCGGACGCCGAGGGCCTCCTCCCGCTCTGGCGTCGGGTTGAAGGTCCATGCGATGACCTCCATGCCGAGCGCGTTCGCCAGCCGGGCGACCTCTCGGCCGACGTTCCCGGCGCCGATCAGGCCCAGCGTCTTGCCCTGCAGGAAGATGTTCTCCATTCGCGTCCATCGTCCAGCCTTCAGCTCGGACGTCTGGAACGCCATCCGCTTGGCGGCGGCGAACATCAGCGCCACTATGTGCTCGCCGACGATGGGCGCGATCCGCCCGGGCTGGTTGCTCACCACGATCCCCAGCTCGGACGCGGCCTCCAGGTCGATCATGTCCGTGCCTATCGAGCACGTGGCGATCATCCGCAGATCGGGCAGCGACTCCAGGGCGGGCCGGAACCACTTGACCGCGCCCCTGGTGTTGATGATGACCTCGGCGTTCTCGACGCGCCGAAGCTGCTCTTCCATCGAGGCCGGCCGGTCCTTGTAGACCGCCAGGTCCCCGAACGGCTCCAGCCGGGCCAGGTGAGGCGAGTCCTGTATCTGGATCGGCTCGTCGCCCGGAACAACGAACTTCATTCGCCCTTTTTCGGCCATGACGCTCACCTCTCTACAAAGTGCCTTTGGGTCCGTGCGGCGCGCAGTCTGTCACAACAATCTGGGACTCCGGACGAGACTCTCGTCAAAGACCTTCGCCGCAAGCCTGGAGTTGACTATCGCCTGATCCCGGTTGTTGGTGTTCATGATCACGTGCACCTCGTCGGCATTCGACCGCATCGTCTCGATCCTCGGGGCCCATTCCTCCATCTCCGCCTCGGTGTAATAGTAGTCAAATCGCTCCGCCGACTTCTTCAGCCCCTTCTTCTCCCAGGTGTCGCGATTGCGCCCGTGGAACCGGACGATCCCGAACTGCCCGGTGACGTCGGCCACCGGGGGTACGGACGAGTTGAAACCCTGGGGCTCGTCGACCGACACGAAGCTGATTTCGGCCCGACGGAGGTAGCTGAGGGTCTCCTCCAGCCCGTCGTCCAGCAGCCAGAACCGGTTGCGTAGCTCAACGGCGACGGGATATCCGGCCATCCGCTCGCGGCACTCGTCGACGTGGGCGTGGCTGTCGCGTCCCGGCATGAACCAGGGCGGGAACTGGAAGAGCACGACGCCGAGCCTGCCGGCACCGCGAATGGTGTCCACGACGGCGCGGAACATGGCCCATAGCTCGTCCCTGAGCCGGTCGGGGACGTCCTTGTAGTACAGGCTGCGCTTCGAGGCGAGCTCGGGAGGCAGGTCGCCTCTGACGTTCGGAGGCAGGAATCTGGGCGGCGTCGGGTGGGCCGTGAACAGCCTGAACGCCTTGACGTTGAAGGTGAAGCCGTCCGGCGTGGCGCTCACCCAGGAGGCCGGCGTGCGGGGCGCGGGAATCGCGTAGTACGACGTGTCGGCCTCCACCAGCGGAAACTCGGCCGAGTAGAAGGTCAGCCTCTCGGCCGGCTTCATCCCACGCGGATAGTAGTCGTTCAGATCGCCCCAGGCCGCGACCCCGATCTTGACCCTGGCTGCCATTCGCCCTCCCCGGCCTACGATTCCGCCTCGATCCGATACCTACTGAAAGGCGTTCTCGCCCGTGATGTGGCGGCCCAGCACGAGTGTGTGGACGTCGTAGGTGCCCTCGTAGGTGTCGACCGTCTCCAGGTTCAGCATGTGACGGATGGTGTGGTGGTCCAGCGTGATGCCGCTGGCGCCCAGTATGTCCCTGGCGGCGCGGGCGCCCTCCAGCGCGGCCCGCACGTTCTCCCGCTTCGCCAGCGAGACCTGCGTGTGGTCGGCCGCGCCATCGTCCTTCAGCTTGCCCAGTCGCCACGCGCGCAGCAGCCCGCTGGTGTGGTCAGCCAGCATCCGCGCCAGCTTCGCCTGCACGAGCTGGCGCGAGGCGATGGGCTTGCCGAAGGTGCGGCGGCTCCGGGAGAATTCCACCGCCTCCGTGTAGACCGCCTCCAGGGCGCCCAGCGCGCCCCAGGCGATGCCGTACCGTGCCTGCGTCAGGCACGACAGCGGCGCCGCGAGACCCCTCGCGCCCGGCAGCATCAGGTTGGCCGAGACGCGGACGCCGTCCAGGACCAGCTCGCTGGTCACCGACGCCCTCAAGCTCATCTTGCGTTCGACCGGGTTCGCCGTAAAGCCGGCCGCGTCGGTCGGCACCAGGAAGCCCCGCACGTCGCCATCGTCGTCTTTCGCCCAGACCAGCGCGACGTCGGCGATGCCGCCGTTGCTGATCCACATCTTCGTCCCGTTCAGGACGTACGAATCTCCGTCCCTGCGGGCGCGGGTCGCCATGGCCGCGACGTCGGAGCCGCCCTCCGGCTCGGTCAGGCCGAAGCATCCCACCGTCTCGCCGCTGGCGAGCCCGGGGAGGTACCGCGCCCGCTGCTCGTCGCTGCCGTACCGGTGTATGGGGTACATCACCAGGGAGCTCTGGACGCTCACGAAGCTGCGCAGCCCGGAGTCGATCCGCTCCAGCTCGTACATGACCAGCCCGTACGCGACGTTGCTTATCGGGTCTCCGTCGTGAACTCCGGGCAGCGTCGACCCGAACAGGCCCATCTCGGCCAGCCGCGGCACGAGGTGAGTCGGGAACGAGCCCTCCTCCCACCACCGGCTTATGTCTGGGAGCGCCTCGGCCTCTAGGAATCGCCGGACCGCCGCCCGTATCTGGCGTTCCTCGGCAGTCAGCAACTCGCCTACGGCGTAGAAGTCCAGCATCACGTAAGGCTCGTGTAACGCAAAGCGAGCCGGAAGTCGGTACCGGCTGATGAGTCTGTCCGTCTGATCGGATGGATGTTCACAGTTTATGTCACGGTTGTCATTTCGTCATTTGCCACAGTGACCGTTCTATGGCTCAAGCGGCAGATCGGTGAAGAAAAGCCGGACAACGGGACGCGGCGCAGACTATCGCCTCACTGCGATGAGGCTCAATAAGACCTGGTCCTGATTGGTCTTGTCGGCTTCCATGACAGAGGCTTGCCCGAGCGCCCGGTGCGTTTGGCCTCGGGGCATGGAGGGGCTCAGGCGGTTGCAGCGTCTGGGTCCGCAACCAAGGGTGGAATCCGGGTTGCTCTCACCACTACCAGGACTGTCGCGACCAGGCCGATGGCCGCCACAATAGCTATCACGGAGACGGCTTGCGGGTTGATCGGGGGCGCGGGGACACCGAACGCCGTGTTGTAAGAGGCGGCGAGGGCTGCGCCTGAGGCGACGGCCAGCCCCAAGGCGAGCGTCAGCGGAGCGGCGAACAGCACGCTAAGATCGACCGCTAGCAGCATCCGGGTCGCGCCCAGAGAGCGCAGCGTCCTGAACTCCGCCTGGCGCTGGCGGAAGAGCAGCAGCACCGCGTAGAGCAGCGCGACCGCCGCCAGCGCGGCGGCAGCGGTGGCCATCACGAACAGATAGGGGAACAGGACCAGCTCGGCGCTGTTAGTGTCCCCCGGCACGAGGAACCCCGCTTCGAGGGCCGCACGCGTGAAAGGATAAGACTCTTCCGGGCGGCTCCGAAGGCCCTCCATGACCCGGCGCAGAGCCCCCGGGGAGCCGTCGGTCGTGACGAGCAGGAGCGTGTGGTGCGGTATGGGAGGCTGGTCGACCATTAGCACAACATCACTTCTCCCGGTGGTGATCCATGAAGCCTCGACCCGCCCCCCAACCGGATAGGTGCCTGGAATTGATTCGTCTGTGGGAAAAGAGTTACTTCCAGGCCATAAGTTGGCAGCGGCCAACGTCACTGTGTCCATGTCGGGGACCCCTTGCCCCAGGTAGATGCTCCCTTCGGTGCATGGTGCGTCGAGTCTCACCGAGCCACGCGCGTCGTCGCAAGTCATCGTGTGCAGTTGTCCAATTTCCTGGTCCGACTCGACGAGGATCCGTCCCGCCGCCACGACCCGAGTGACGCCCTCGATATCAGACATCGCACTGACGATCGGTCCAGACGATTCGAGGTTCGGAAGTTCAGCGAGTACGTCGAAGTCCCCGGTCGGGGGCGGAAGGTTGTAAATGTTCGCGTATAGAGGCCGTCTCAGAAGTCAATCGCCGCCCAAAACCGTCCTCTGGGGATTCCTGCTGTCGTGGGACTGATGAGACTTTAGGCCGTATTACGCACCAATACATCGTATCAACGTCTGCAATCGTCATACCGGTCTTGGCGTAAATCAAGGATGGTGATTTATGAGACAGGCTCGTATACGGAGAACATGATCAGGAGAACCGCCACCGACGTGGCGGACACGCCCAGAAGGGCTTCGGCTCCCGACCGGGACATCCTCGATCCCGCCACCTGCGCCCGTGTTTGGTCGACGAGCAGCTTCCCCATCACGGCGACCGCGATCCGCGACAGCCCCTCCAGGCCCACGACGCTCAAGAGCATCCCAGCGATGAGCAGCAACGGCTGCGTGGTCAAGTCGGCGCCAGGGGCCATGAACACGGCGGCCGGGCCGGCCACGATGCCGGCCGCGGAGAGGTACGTGAGGTACGAGGGCGGCTTGCTTTCCCTTCGCAGCGTTCCGACGGGATCCCGCCCGGAGCGAAGGATCATTCGGACGACGCTCGCCAGCCCCACCAGGACGACGACCAGGGGCATTGCAAGGGCCAGCGTGACCGGAAGGACGAGATCGCTCGCCCAGTACGAGTTCCCCACAAGCGTGAACGACTCCAGCGACGACATGACGACCGCGTAGGCGACCGAGCCGGCCAGCGCGCCCATCAGCATGGGAATGGCCATGTCGGACGCGATGACCGCGGCCAACTGACGCGGGGGCGCGCCGAGGACCCTCAACAGACCGTACCGCCGCGACCTGGCGTTGAGGTGCACGGCGGCGCCGGCTCTCGCAAGGGCTATCGACGGGAGTGCAAGGACAAGCAGCCCCACGATCACGAAGCCGGTCTCAGGGGCGTAACCTTGGACGTCGCGAATCGGCTGAAAGCGCGGCCTAGACGCGACCTCCGACGAGACCGTGTCGGTGAACTCTACAATCACCAGCTCGCGCGGATGCGCCAATGCCTCCCTCGGGAGAGCGCGCACCGGCCGGTCGCCCAGCCAGCCGTGTATCTCGCCCGTCCAGTCGTCCTCGCGCCGGGCGAGCACGGCTGGGGAGGCCATGACTGTCCCGCTCGCCTCGACGTCCGGGATGCCGGGAAGGCCGAGCCGCTGCCCCTCCTCTCCCCAGAAGACCGTAACCACCAGAGGCCCGTATCCGGTGGCAACCGGCCAGGACGACCGCAGCGGCTCACCGACCGTACGGGTCCTTGAAGCAGGGTCGCTGCCTCCGTCGCGCAGCGTGGCTGTATCGTGTTGGGCAAGCACGCCGGAGCGGAACCCCATCGCCAGCGAGAGGCCGACGCATGAGATGATGCCGACCGCTATCAGTGGAACCCAGACAGAGAGCGACCTCCACGACCTGGGCCGAAAGAATCGAAAGAAAAGGGTCATGACGGCGTACCCTCATCTATCAATCTTCCGCCATCCAGCCGGAGTACACGATCGCACGCTGCCCACACCGAGGGATCGTGGGTGACGATCAGGACGCCAACGCCGAATTCTGTGGCGGTCCTCCGCAGCTCGCTTATCACGATTTCCGAGTTGCTCTCGTCCAGCGCGCCGGTGGGCTCGTCGCAGAAGACGATGCTGGGCTCCATCGCCAAGGCCCTCGCTATGGACGCACGCTGAAGTTCCCCACCCGAGAGCGTCGACGGATAACCCTCGGTCAGAGGGCCGAGTCCGAACCGTTCGAGCAACTCACGCGCGCGCTTCCGGGCATCGCGGTGCTTGGTACCCGACACGACGAGGGGAACGGCGACGTTCGCCGCAAGCGTAAGGTCGTCCAGGAACGCCGGGAACTGGAAGACGAACCCGCACGTCGCTCGCCGGACCAGCGTAATACGCGGCTCGCGCAGGCTCCAGATATCGGGATTGTCACTCCACGCGACGGTACCCTCGTCCGGCTGCCGCAGTCCGGCCAGGGCGTAGAGCAGGGTGGATTTCCCCGATCCGCTTACGCCGACCACGGCAAGGACCTCCCCGTGGCTGAGCTCCAGATCGACACCACTCAGGACACGACGCTCGCCAAAGCTATGGGTCAGTCCATTTGCCTCAAGTACGGGAGTTGACATCGGCATTGCGCAAACACCTCCCTCCGCCGAGCGGTCAGCCGTATCCCAAGCCTACCCTACCGGATCGAAGCAGGCGTACGTTCACCTGGCCGGGTAGGATCGGGGCCCAATTGCAGGGCCAGTGTATGAAGTTCTCGATTTTGTCCAGCTTGGCAACCCCAAACCCCGGGTCACCTATGCACGGCGATCATCGCGTACTGTCTTGGGCCGAGGGGGCGCGGCTCTCCCGCATTCAACCCCGCCTCCTCGAAGATGCGCGCGACCTCCTCCGGAGGAATGCGGTTGCTCGCGTCGTCGGGTGACCACTCTACGACCAGGGCGCGCCCGCCGGTCTTGAGCAGACGGGCCACGTCTCGGGCCATCGCCACTCTGTCCTCCGTATCGTCCGGGTAGTGCAGCACCTGGGCCAGGATCAGGAAGTCGGCGGTCCCCGATGGCAGCGGAGCGACGCCCTCGTTGAGGAGCGCCGTCACGTTCTGGCTGCCCAGCTCGGCCGCCCTGCTCGCGATGAGCGCCGTCATCCTGGGCTCGATGTCCACGGCGTACACCTTGCCCTCCGCGCCGACGATCTCCGCAGCGGGAAACGTGAACAGGCCGGGTCCGCAGCCGTAGTCGACCACCGTCTGGCCGGCCGTGACGCCCGCGTCCCGCAGGCACCGCTCAGGGGTGACGTCGCCCATCCGGTCCTCCGCGTCGAGCAACGAAGCGATCCATTCCTTGTCGTACCGTGCGCACATAGGTAGCGGTCCCTCCCGCGATTGGCCCCGGCGTCCGGGGACGGGCGCTATGGTATCATTCGGGCCCTGCCGAGGCGGGGCCTCGGAGACGCCATGAAGATCACCAACGTCGAGACGTTCATAGTCGACGCCGGCTTCCGGCCCTGGATCTTCGTCAAGGTCGAGACCGACGAGGGCGTGACCGGATACGGCGAGTGCAGCGACGGCAGATCGCCCACCGGCGTCGTGGGCACCATAGAGGACCTGGCGCCTGTGTTGGTCGGGCAGGACCCCCGAGCGTTCGAGATGCGGTTCTGGGACATGCTCCGCCGCGTACGGCAGTCTCCCGGGGGCATAGCCGCAAAGGCCATCGCGGGCATCGAGTGCGCCCTCATCGACGTCAAGGCCAAGGCGCTCGGCATATCCGTTGTCGAGCTGTTCGGCGGGCCGACCCGAGAAAAGACTCGGCTCTACTGGTCGCACTGCGGCACGACGAGGGCGCTGTGGCCCGATCTCCTCGGCACACCGCCCCTGCGGACGATGGCGGACGTCGCCGACCTGGGCCGCGAAGTAGTCAGCCGCGGATACACGGCCCTGAAGACCAACATCGTGCAGCCCGGAGAGCCCGCGGACGTCTTCTTCGGCGGCTTCGGCGGCGGAGTCGGCACGACCGACCAGTACGTGACGCCGCCCCTGCTTCGCCACATCGAGACGCTGATCGGCACGTTCCGCGACGCCGTCGGCCCGGACGTCGACATCAACCTCGATCTGAACTTCAACTTCAAGCCCGAAAGCGCGATGCGGATCGCCAAGGTGCTGGAGCAGTTCGACCTGCTGTGGCTCGAGATCGACATGTACGACCCGGACGCGATCCTGCAGATCAAGCAGTCGACCGACACGAAGATCTGCACCGGCGAGAGCCTCTACTACATGCGTGAGTACATCCCCTACTTCCAGAGGCATGCGGCGGACGTGTTCATGATTGACGTGCCCTGGAACGGCTTCAGCCAGTCGAAGAAGATAGGCGACCTTGCCGAGGTGTACCAGCTCAACGTCGCGCCCCACAACTACTACAGCCATCTGGCCGACTTCATGAGCGCGAGCCTGTGCGCCGTGCTGCCCAATGTACGCATCATGGAGATAGACGTCGACGACGTGCCCTGGAAGCGGGATCTCGTGACCGTGCAGCCGGAGATCGTCGACGGCCATATCATGACCCCCGCCGGCCCCGGCTGGGGCACCGACCTCAACGAGGAGGTCGCCCGCGAGCACGCGTGGCGTCCCGGCAACTACTGGGAAGGCTCCCAGCCACAGTCGCGTTAGGGCCGCCTGCGGGGGCTCGCCATCCCTATACCGTCGACCGTGGTGACTCACAGGGGTGACGCTGCAAGGACGACGCGGAAAGAGCGGACACGATTGGCTCTTCACTGGACCATCTGATTGGGACTTGGACTGCGGATAAAGCGGATGAGTTAGACTCCGCCTTGGAGGAGTTCGAGACCATCCTCAACGAGGAGGTCGCCCGCGAGCACGCGTGGCGGCCCGGCAACTACTGGGAAGGCCCGCAGCCACAGTCGCGCTAGCGCTGCCGACAAAGCTCTGCGTCGTTCGAGTAGGTGTCATCCCTTGGAATGGGAGCTTTGGTGTCTCTGATGAATGCGAGATTTCAGAAAATCGTCGACCGTATGAAGCCGCTGCTCGAAGAGTTGCGATGCTCAGACCTGCTGACCTGGGACGACCTCAAGAGAGTTCCTCAGCAGGGTGTCTATGTGTTCTACGAGGGCGACACGCCGATCTACACCGGCAGATCCAGAAGGATGCGTCAGCGCATTCGAGAGCACGGCGCGAGGAGTTCTCGGCGTGAATCGGCCACTTTCGCGCTGAAGCTCCTGCGGAGCGCAATGGGCGAACCTGAGGGCCACTCCTCCCAGTACACCAGACCGCAGCTTCAGTAGAAATACCCTGACGAGTACGCCGCGCAACGGGAGCGCGTACGGAACATGCGGTTTCGAGTGGTCGAGATTGAGGACCCGATAGTCCAGGCCATGTTCGAAACGTACGCAATTCTCGCGCTGGACACGACGCGGTACAACATGTTCCACACCACGTAGAACCCGAGAGCGCCCGATCAGCCTCTCCGGTATGCTAAGGTGAGTCTTACGCTCCACCTGGACTCGGAGCGGCATCCCCAAGACTGACGAGGTATGACGCGCTTGGGTACCGGGGCTGACTTCGATCCGCTGACCGCCGTCCACTACCAGGGGACCGACCCCGGCGTCGTGTGGGTCAAAGACGCCGCTCCCGCCATCGACGTCAATCCCGCCGCGCCCTCGGGAGGCGCGCTCACCCCGAACGTGATTCGGCTGCCCGTCGGCGGCTACCGGCTCTACTACCTGGGATTCGCCCCTGGCGTCACTCGGGACGACCACGCCGGACACATCGTGAGCGCGTCGTCGACCGACGGGGAGGTCTGGACGGCCGCCTCCGGTGTACGCGTCGAAGTCCACCCGCCCCACGCGACGCATCGCACGCTGTGCCCGGACGTCGTGCCGATGCCCGAGGGCGGCTACCGCATGTACTTCGAGGCCCGCGTCCCGGCCGCCAGAATCGGCGAGCACGACTTCCGCACCGCGATACTCAGCGCGACCTCGCCGGACGGTCTGGAGTGGACGCCGGAAGAGGGCGTACGACTGTCCGGCCCCGAATGGACGTATGGCACCCCGCACTGTGTCTACTTCCCGACGGAGCAAGGGCTTCTCTACCGCCTCTACTTCCACCGGTACCCCTACCCGCTGAGCCCGGAGCCGTACCGGCGGACGATCATCGGCAGCGCCGTCTCTTCCGACGGGCTGCGCTTCGAGCTCGAGGCCGGCGCGCGCATACCGCAGGAGACCCCGCGGGAGTCGATGGCGTGCTCGGCGCCCGAGGTCATCCGGCTCGGCGACGGCACCTTCCGGATGTACTACGCCGCCTGGTCGGAGGGGATCGACGGCGGCATCTTCACGGCGGTCTCGGACGATGGGCTCGAATGGACGAAGTCGCCGGAGTCGCTGCTCGACCTGGACACGCCGATGGACGAGGGAATGATGTCGGAGCCGTGCGTGATCGAGCTACCCGACGGACGATCGCGCATGTTCTACGAAGCCAAGGACTCCGAACGCAACGCCCGCATACTGACCGCCACGACGCCCTGACGCGCGGCGGCGGAACCAACTGTAGGCGTCGCGCCTGTCCTGGCGGCTGGCCGGACCTTGATGAGCGCACAAATATGTGCTGAAATGGACAGGTGAACGACAGAGAGTTTCGAAGGCGATCCCGGCGATATGCCCGGGGGCACAGGCTGGATTTCGATTTCGTACCCAGCCGCGGGAAGGGCAGTCACGGAGAAGTCCCACTTGGACCCTACAGGACTACCGTCCCTCATGGCGAGATTCCTACGGCCACTCTGGCCTCGATGTTGAAGGACTTGCACATCGACAGAAGGGAGCTATAGGTCATGCGCTACGCCTATCCTTGCAGTATCGTCCGCGACGAGGAGGAGGAACAAGCGACCGGAAGAGAAGCCTACACTGTGACCTTCCCCGACGTATACGGGGCCAACACAGGTGGATGGTCCTGGGAGGAGGCCCTGGAAATGGCCAAGGACTGTCTGGGAGTTGCCTTGGGCATGTACGTCAAAGCCCGTGAAGACATACCCTCTCCCAGTCCTCTCGTGGAGGGCCAGGTGCTTATCTCCGTGGCCCCCATCGTCGCCGCGAAGCTAGCCCTCTATGCGGCGATGCGGGAACAGGGCGTTACCAACGTTGCCCTTGCCGTCCGGCTGGGTCTGCAAGAAAACGCGGTCCGTCGGCTCCTCGACCCTGGGCATCGATCCCACATTACGTCAGTCGAAAAGGCCCTCGAAGCCGTTGGGCGTTACCTGGTGGTGGAGGATAGGGGTGCCGTGGAGTATCCTGAAGCCTCTGCGGCCGTATCCGCTTCGACAAGGCGATCATAGTCTGCGAGGTGCGAGCGGCTGTCCCGGTGGCCACACCAGAACCGGAGGAGCAGCAACATGAGGATACGCTCCAGCGACGAAGGATGGGCCGGGCCCCGCGCCCCAGATGTGGTGGAGGCGACCGCGCCCAGGGACAGCTACCGCGCCGCCGTGGTGGGCTGCGGCCGCATGGGCAGCACGATCGACGACGAGCACGTCGGCAAACCCAACTACCCGTGGCCGTGGGCCCATGCTCCCGCGGTCATCGACGCGCGCAACGTCGAGCTCGTGGCCGGCGTGGACGTCGACCCCGGGCGCCTGGCGAACTTCGGCAGGCGCTGGGGCGTGGACGCGCTCTACACCGACCTGCGCGAGATGGTCGCCAGGGAGCGCCCCGACATCGTCTGCGTCACTACCAGGTCGGCGGAGCGGGCCGAGGCCGTCGCCGCGCTGGCGGAGGCCGGCGTCAGCGCGATCTACGCCACGAAGCCGATATCACGGACGCTGGAGGAGGCCGACGCGATGATCGAGGCCTGCCGGCGCACGGGCACCATCCTCGCCATCGCGGCCCATCTGAACTGGTACGCTCCGTACACGAACGCGAAGGCGCTCATCGACAGCGGCGAGATCGGCCGACTGCGTTCGATGGTGTGCCTCAGCCCTTTCTCGCTCACGAACATGCATAGCCACACGCTGTGCCTCTTCCGGATGTTCGCCGGCGCGCCGGCGAAGTGGGTTTTCGGGCAGATGGACGACGAGGAGGCCGCCGCGGGCGACGAGGACCTGGGCGGGTCGGGCATGGTGGGCTACGAGAACGGCGTCATGGCGTTCATCAACTCCCGCGCGCCGCGGCGGACCTGGACGCTCGAGTTCAACTGCGAGCGCGGCCGGATCATCTCCCGGAACGCCCACGCCTGGTTCGAGCTGTGGGGCCAGGAGGACGATGAGGACGGCGCCTTTCAGCGCCAGTTCCCGTTCCCGTGGCGGCCGCGCAGCTCCATGGTCGACGCCATAGAGGGCGTCGCACGGTCCATCGAGACCGGCGTCGAGGAGATCTGCCCCGGCGAGTTCGGGCGCGAAGCGCTGGAGATCGGCATCGCCATGCGGGAGTCCCACCGCCTAGGCGGCATCCGTCTGGACCTGCCGCTGGGCGACCGCAGCCACCGCCTCGGGTAGCGCACTCGCAATCTGCTAGACTTTCGCGCATGGAGCGCCGCAGTTTCGAAAGGCTGGTCAGGCAGGCGATAGACGGGATTCCGGACGAGTTCCTCGTCTACCTGGACAATGTCGACATCGTCGTGGAGCAACAGCCGTCGCCTGCGCAGCTGGGCGGCCACACGGTCGAAGAGGACGACCACCTGCTGGGGCTGTACGAGGGCATACCTCTCACCGAAAGAGAGGACTACGGCATGGTGCTGCCCGACAAGATCACCCTCTTCCAGGGACCGATCGAGGAGATCTGCTCCAACGACTACGAGGTGATCGAGGAAGTGAGGCAGACCGTCGTCCACGAGGTCGCCCACCACTTCGGCATCGACGACGATACGCTGCACGACCTGGGAGTGTAGCGCCGGGCCCGGCCTTGCGCCTGCGGGCTTCGCTAACCGTCCGGCGGGCCGAACAGGTCGTCCACGTCGCGCTCCACCTGGGCCTTCATCTCCGCCGCGTCCCGCCATCCCAGCGACTTGTAGGACTCCTCAGAGCCGTACTCGCGCGTCTTTATCACCACGGGCATTGGCACGGCGTGTCCGAACACCAGCGCCTGCTGCGTCGACTCCAGCCGCGCCAGGACAGCCCGCAGTTTGCGGCTCCCGGACGCCCCCGTCAGGACCGAGTCGATGTCACGCTCGCTGTCCAGCAGGCAAGTGATCTTCGTGCCCAGCTGACTCATCACCTCGTCGTCGATCTCACCGGGCCGCTGGTCCACCACCAACAGAGTCACGTTGTACTTGCGCATCTCGCGGGCGATGGTCCCGAATATGGTCTGCGACGCCACGCCCGAAGTCAGGAATTTGTGCGCCTCCTCGATCGTGATCACCAGGGGCCGTGGCTCCTTGCTCCTGTCGTCAGACGCCCGTTCCTTCCGCTCCGCGTACCTCTCGTAGATGCGCCTGGTCAGCAGGTTCGCCACGAGTATGTACGCTGCCAGGTTCCGCCCGAACCTCCCAAACTCCAGCACAACGTGCATCCCACGGTCCAGGTACCCCAGGATGTGCTCGACGGCCCCCTGTCCCTTCGCCTCCATGAAACCCAGCCGCTCGAGTCTGTGCATCCTGTTCTTCAGGCTCCACAGGGCGTTGGCGTTCACCCCGGTTGCGTCGGCCAGGCTTGAGATGCTCTCTCGCCCGGACACCCCAAGGAACTCCGATAGCCAGCTCTTGCCGTAGTACCCGCGCAGCGAGTGAGCAGCATCCGCCGCTACTTCGGACAGGTCAAGCGTCTGCCGCAACAGCACTATGTCATCCGGTTCGACCTCCTCGTAGCCGATCCGGACCACGTAGTCCGGCGTCAGACCCCGCCGCCGCGAGCTCTCCTCGTCGAGCGAGAACACCGCGACCTTCGACGGGAAGAGCTGCTTGAGTCCCTTCACCTCCAGGTTCGCCTCGCTGTAGCCGCGCCAGCCGTACTCGCTCTCCATGTCGAATACGAGATTGGTGGCCTCGCCGCTCTGGAGTATCCCGGCCAGCAGCAGCCGCGTCAGGAAGGTCTTCCCTGTCCCGCTCTTGCCAAAGACGCCGTTGCTGCGCTTGACCAACTCCCGCATGTCGAGGCAGAGACGGGTCTCCATGTCCAACGGGCTGCCGATCCAGAAGTGGCGCTCGTCCTCGGCGCCGAAGACGATCTCGATGTCTTCCTGTGACGCGGTAGACGCGGCGGCGAAGTGGGACGGAACGGTCTTGGCTGGCTTGGGACCCTCGACGTCGATGACCAGCATCGGCTCCACCCTGATCATCCCGTACGCCGACGTGCCGGAGACGACCTCGGCGACGAACGGGTCGGACACGTTCGGCGGGCTGGCCCGGAGGGCGGAGTCGGTCGTCTCGAGGGAGACGTCGGTGACGACGCCGAGGAAGCGCGAGCGGTCGCCCTGTATGCTCACGAACGTGCCCACCTTCACGTCCTCGGTGGAGCGGTCGCCGTCGAGGCGCACGTCGACGCCCTCGGTCAGCGAGCCGCCGACGACTACGCCCAGGCGCGCTTCGCGGTCGCCGGCGATGTCGGGCGCGTCGTTCACGGCGTCAGCCCTTTCAGTATCGCGCTGAGCCGCTGGAACTGGCCGCCGAGCGCGGGCGCGAGCTCCTTGCCCGCCCGGAGGAGAAACGCCTCGGGGTCCGTGTGGGCCAGGCTGGCCCGCCTGAGGAATGCCGCGACGACCTCGTCAGGCGAACCCACGGGGGCGTCCAGGAGCAGCGGCAGAAAGTCCAGCGCCTCGCTGAAGGCGGCTGTCTCGTCGTCGGCGCAGTGGAAGACGAAGTCGTGGATGCGCGGCGGCAGGGGAGCGAGGTACCTGCGAACGCGGCCGGCGTCTCGGTGACCAACCACGGTGGCCCGGAACTCGGTGGCCAGCAGCCTGGCAAGCTGCGGGTTGCGCTCGTAGACGGCGTCTCCCGAGGGATCGTCCTCGCCCATCGCCATGCTGCGGCGGCCGGGGTCGATGCTCCGGGTCGTCACCTCGGCCACGACGCCGTAGACGGGCGCGTCGCCCTCGCTCTTGACCAGCGCGCCCAGGGGCGGCGCCTCATACAGCCGGTGGCACTGGGCGTGAAACTCGACCGTCGACGCCTCCACGACCTCTCCCACGGCGCGGTCTGTGGGACGCTGTACTGCCTGGTCCATGTCGGATGCTATGGCGCGCCGGCGGCCGGACGCCCGTGCGGTGCGTCTAGCCGCGCGGGATTATCGCGCGCTTGTGGCTGGCGACGCCGATCTTCTTGTCGCCCTCGTGGGCCTCGATCGTGAAGGTGAGCCGGTTGCCGTCCACCTCGACCAGCTCCGACCTCACCTGCACCCGTGAGCCGAGCGCCGTGGGTGCCAGGTGGCGCAGCCCGTCGACCGCGTAGCCGACCGTCACGCTGTCGTCCCCCAGATGGGGGTCGGCCGCCTCGATGGAGCACCGCTCCATCAGGCCGAGCAGCGAGGGCGTCGACAGGACGTCGGCGCCCTCGCGTCCGGTGCGGTTGATCGTCATAGCGGCGGTGATCTCGACGTCGAGCTCGGCCGCCAGTCCCGGTTTCACGTCATTCACGGCCATAGCTCCAGTCTCGGGGAGAATCTATGCGTCCCGCCCGGCGGATGCGGTGCACGAATGCGCGCCAACCGGGCCTCGGGGGACGACCGCCGGGATTATATCACCCCGGTCTCGCGGGAGTGGACGCGGGGCGCGTAGACACCGAGATACGAGGGGTCCTCAGAATCCCGGATAGCTCTTGACTTGCCGAGTCGTGCTGGGGGCCGGATTGGGGACGCCAATTCTCACCCGGTGGGTGCCCATGGGTGCCAACCTGTAGCGCGGTTTGGGGCGGCGCCTGATCCGATGCAGCGATTCTCTCAAGGCGTTCAGCGCCTCAAGATCCAACTGGGGGTTCTTGCGCACGATCTCTTCGATATTGAGCTTATCCATCATGCACCCCTGCTAGAGCTGGACACAAAGACGTGTGTGCTTGCTCTCTGCGATGTTATCTGAAGACTCCTAATGAAGCACCGGAATGAAGTTTCCGTCAACGTGTATTGCCATGTGGCTGCCGAGCTTGGACAAATAGTCCATGAACAGGACGTGGTAGCCGCGGACCGCCTTGCTCAGTTCAAGATTGGCTCCGAAATCATCAATCCTGAGGTCCAAGTCGCGTCGCAACACTTCCATGGATATCCCGTAGCCGTGACTGTGCCACCGGTCGGTATCGTTTAACTTCTTGGCGATATTGGCGGCCCGGGTAGTCAACATCCGTTTCGCGACTGGCTTGCCGCGAGTCTCTGTCTTCGTCCAATCCCTGAATTTGTAGCTGACCAGCCATTCTTTGAGCAACGTAATGGACAGCTCGCGTGCTTGGTCGAACTTATACAACTCCGCTTGGTCGAAGTCCAGGAGGATCGCCATCTCGGCGTCTGATATCTGTCCACGGTTGGCTCTGTCTATCAGGGCTTCGTACCGAGCCAGATACCCGAGCGCCGGCACCTGTTCGCCTGTAGCGGATTGAACCTGCGGATCGATCGGACCGAGACGAGAATAGTAGTCCATGCTGATCGCGTTTCCAGACAGGGCCAGCAGCGTGCCTGCGGAGAACGCGTGATCCGGGATCACGAACTCGACGTAGTCATAGTGGTGCCTCAGCGTTTCCACGATACGCGCTACCGTTTCGACGTACCCGCCACTCGTGGTCAACAGGACTGCAAGTTTGTCTCGCTGAGCGCCACCATCTGGTTTTGATTCGATGACGTTCCTGACGATGTCGTCAACGCCGTCGACCAACGCCCCGCTGTAGGCAACCGTATCAGCGCCGAGCGTCTCCTCCAACACTCGAATGCGCTCGTCAAGCTGTCTCTCGATGAAATCGTTGGCGCCGGACGAGCTAACCACGGTTGCGCCACCTGGCTTGGGCAGCCTTGCGCGCGATCTCAGTCCGTCGCTCTGCGCTCAGCTTTGCTGCGCGCGCCCTACCGCCCTTCTTGCCTCCAAGCCGACCGAGGGCGACGGCGGCTGGATTCTTGACCGGCGCGTCCGCTTTGGGGGTATTATCGTTAGACACGGACTCGATCACGTCTGCGAGTTCGTTCAAGTCTGGTGGACGCCTCTTCCCTGAGCGCTCAAGCATGCTCCTAGTTTACCGACGGCCCAGCACCGAGTCAAGATAACACGGTCGCTCAATCGCTGTGATTTCCCCAATTGCAGTGGTGTTTCTTCTCGGCCCTCTCCATGCATATGGCCCCGGGGGCAGATTTGGTAGTGATAGCACCTAGGCGCACCGGAGGCCGAACAGGGGCGAAGGCCTTACATGCTCTATCTGCTGCCGGGCGTGAACAGTCAGGCCGGCGGCTATTGCGTTTTGTAGTCCACGCGGGTATTGTGGCCCCAAAATTTCAGAGGCTCCAGCGAACGATCTAGGAGACGACATGACCACAGAGAAGCTGGCAATCCATGGCGGCACACCGGTCCGCACCAAGCCCTTCGGCTCCAGGCACTCCTTCGGCGACCCGGAGAAGGAGCAGCTGATGGAGGTGATGGACAACGCCCACACGATGTGGACGTCCAGGTACAAGACCCAGGAGTTCGAGGACGGCTTCGCCCGGCGGCACGACATCGGCTACGCGGTCGCGACCGATTCGGGTACCGGGGCCCTGCACGCCGCCGTCGCGGCGGTGAACCCGGAGCCCGGAGACGAGATCATCACGGCCGCGGCGACGGACATCGGCTCGGTGCTCGGCATCGTGCTGCAGAACGCCATCCCCGTCTTCTCGGACTGGCGGTCCGGCGCCTACCTCAACCAGGACGCGGCGGACATCGAGAGCCGGATCACCGAGCGCACTCGGGCGATCATGGTGATCCACCTGTTCGGCTACCCGGTGGACATGGACGCCGTCCTGGACGTGGCGCGCCGGCACAACCTGCCCGTCATCGAGGACTGCTCGCAGGCGCACCTGGCGGAGTACAAGGGCAGGCTCGTCGGCACGATGGGCGACATGGGCTGCTTCTCTCTCGGCGGCAAGCCCCTGACGGCGGCGGGCGGCGGCATCCTGATCACCAACAACGAGGAGTTCGCCCGTAGGGCAAAGGGCTTCGCGTACAAGGGTTCCGAGTTCGACGAGGGGCTGCGAAACTCGCTCAGGCCGACGTCGGACAACGCCGGCTCGTCGACCGGGTACTCTTTCCTGGGCGACTACCACCCGATGAGCAACCTGATGGCCGCGGTCGGCCTGGCGCAGCTCGGCCGCATCGACGGCTATGTCGCCCGGCGCAGGGCGGCCGGCGCCATCATGGAGGACATGCTCTGGGAGGTGCCCGGCATCACGCCGCAGCAGCCCGCCAGCCCGGACGACCGGAGCGGGTTCTACGTGCACGGCTTCCTGTACGACGAAGAGGAGGCCGGCGTCTCGCTCGAGCAGTTCACGGCAGCCTGCCAGGCCGAGGGCGTGCCCGTAGGCGGGCCCTATATCCGCGGCATGGGACTGTACAGGTACCCGATCTTCGCCGAGGAGCGCACCTACGGCCAGTCCGGGTACCCGTTCGTCGACGAGCAGGGCAACCGCCGCGTCGACTACAACGCGTTGCACCTGTCGGTGCTGGAAGAGGAGCTGCCCAAGACGCTGACCGTGGGCGGCAACAGCTCCTACACGGAGGAGGACGGCCGAGACATCGCCACGGCGATCCGCAAGGTGGCGATGCACTACTCGTCGCGCCGGTAGGAGGGCGACCGCAACGGGCCGGCGGCCCGTTGATCAGGAGGCGTTGGTGGCTAACGAAAAACTGGCGATAGACGGCGGGGAGCCGCTGCGGCGAGAGCCCTTTGCACCCCGGTGGGACTTGGGCGAGCCGGAGAAGCGCAACCTTCGCGAGACGATCGACAGGGCGAGCGAACCGGGCGGCAGCTGGGGTACCACCAACCAGGTCAGGGAGTTCGAGGACGCGTTCGCCAAGCGCCACGGTGTCAAGTACGCGATCGCCACCGACTCCGGTACCGGGGCCATCCACGCGGCGGTCGGCGCCGTCAACCCGGAGCCCGGCGACGAGATCATCACGACGCCGACGTCTGACATCGGAACGGTCCTGGGGATCATGCTCCAGAACGCGGTCCCGGTGTTCGCCGACTGGGACCCGGACACCTTCAACACCGACCCGGTCGACCTGGAGCGGCGCATCACCGATAGCACCCGCGCCATCATCGTGGTCCACCTGTTCGGCAATCCGTGCGACATGGACGCGATCATGGACATAGCCCTTAGGCACGACCTGGTCGTCATCGAGGACCTGTCGCAGGCGCACCTCGCCGAGTACCAGGGCCGGATGGTGGGCACGATCGGCGACATCGGATGCCTGTCGATCGGCGGCAAGACGCTGACGGCGGGCGGCGGCGGGATGATCATCACGGACGACGAGGAGATCGCGCGCCGGGCCCTAGGCTTCGTCTACAAGGGCTCAGAGTTCGACGAGGGGCTGCGCAACTCGCTCCGCCCCACTTCGGACGACCGCGGCTCCTCGACCGGGTACTCATTCCTGGGCGACTACCATCGCATGAGCCCCTTGATGGCCGCCATCGGAAGGGCGCAGCTAGAGCGCCTGGACGGCTACACGGAGCGGCGCAGGGCCGCCGCCAAGATCCTGGACGACATGCTCTGGGAGCTCCCGGGCATTATGCTGCAGAAGGTGCGCGACGGGGACGTCCACACCTACTACGTCTACGGCTACAAGGTGGACGAGGAGGTGCTGGGCGTGTCGGCGGAGCGGTTCGCCGAGGCGGTGCGGGCGGAGGGCGTCCCCGACGTCATCGGGCCGTACATCCGGGGTATGCCGCTCTACCGTTACCCGGTATTCGCCGAGGAGAGGACCTACGGCAACTCGCGCTACCCTTTCGTCGACGAAGAGGGCAACCGCAGGATCGACTACAACGCGCTGAGTCTGCCCGTGGTGGAGCGTGAGCTGCCGAAGACGAACGGCATCATCTTCAGGGGTTACACGGAGGACGAGGCCCGGGACATCGCCGGCGCGATCAGGAAGGTCGCGCTGCACTACTCGAGCAAGCGGTGATTGGGGCGAACGGGCCCCGGCAGGACGGGACGACAGGAACATAGCCAAGAGGTAGCAGAAGCATGGTAACGAGTCAGGTCGAGGACAGGCTGGCGATAGACGGCGGGGAGCCGGTCACCACGAAGACGTTCGGCGCCCGCTGGCTCTTCGGCGAAGAGGAGCGGGGGAACCTGCGCGAGGTGCTGGAAAAATGCGCCACGGGCAACTGGCACTCGGCCGGGATGGTCGATGCGTTCGAGGACGAGTTCGCCCGGATGCACGGCGTCAAGTACGCCTGCTCCACCGACTCAGGCTCGGGCGCGCTCCACGCCGCGGTCGCGGCCGTCCGGCTGGAGCCGGGCGACGAGGTGATCACGACGGCGATCACGGACATCGGCACCGTGCAGGGGATCATGCTGCAGAACGGCGTCCCCGTGTTCTGCGACTGGGACTCGGACACCTTCAACATGGATCCGGGCGACGTCGAGCACCGCATCACGGACCGGACGCGGGCGATCATCGCGGTCCACTGGGCCGGCAACCCGTGCGACATGGACGCGATCATGGACATCGCGCGCAGGCACGACCTGGTCGTGATCGAAGACTGCGCCCAGGCCCACTTCGCCGAGTACAAGGGCAGGCTCGTCGGCACCATAGGCGACATGGGCTGCTACTCGCTGGGCGGCAAGCTGATCACCGCCGCGGGCGGCGGCATGTTCATCTCCGACAACGAGAAGTACGCGCGCATCGCCACGGGCTTCGCCAACAAGGGGTCAGAATACGACGCCGGCCTGCGAAACTCCCTGAGGCCGACCTCGGCGCGGACCGGGTCGCCCCGGGGATTCGCCTTCCTGGGCGACTTTCACCGCATGAGCCCGCTGCAGGCCGCCGTCGGGCTGGCGCAGCTCGGCCGGCTCGACGAGACGATGCAGCGGCGAGGGCGCGTCGCCGAGATCGTCGACGACATGATCCACGAGCTGCCCGGGATAACGCGGCCCAGGGTCCGTGAGGGCGACCGGGTCTCGCAATACTCCTACGTCTTCAAGGTGGAGGAGGACGTGCTCGGCGTCTCGCCCGCCCGGTTCTGCGAGGCGCTCACTGCCGAGGGGGTCGACGCCAGCCAGGGGGCGCTCGCGGGGCAGCCGCTGTACAAGTTCCCGGTCTTCGCGGAGGAGCGCACCTACGGCGAGTCCCACTACCCCTTCGTCGACGAGAGCGGCCGGCGCAGGGTCGACTACAAGGACCTGACGCTGCCCGTAGCCGAGGGCGAGCTCCCGAAGATCGTCTCATTCATCTCGAACAGCAGGCACACCGACGAGTACGCCGTGGACATCGGCAACGCCATCCGCAAGGTGGCCCTCCACTACGCAGGCCGGAAGTAACATCGGAGCAGGGGACAGGTCCCACGTCCGTTCGGCGGCGATACTACGACCCGTTCACCCCGAGTAGCGCCGACGCCCCGTCGGCGCGTATCGAGGGGCGCGGGCAGGGCCCACAGGCCGCGGACCTCAGGAAAGGGAGAGGAAAAATGGCAACTGGCAAAGTGGCGGAGAAGCTGGCGATACACGGCGGCGCGCCCGTGAGGACGAAGCCGTTCGGCGCGCGGTGGTTCTTCGACGACGAGGACCGGCGTCAGGTGATCGAGGTCATCGACAAGGCCATCGACGGCGGCTGGGGGGCGGCCAACAAGGTCGAGGAGTTCGAAGACGCCTTCGCCCGCATCCACGGCGTCAAGTACGCCTTCACGACCGACTCCGGCACAGGGGCCATCCACGCCGCCGTCGGCGCCGTCAACCCGGAGCCCGGCGACGAGATCATCACGACGCCGGTCACCGACATCGGCACCGTGCTCGGCATAATACTCCAGAACGCGATTCCGGTCTTCGCGGACTGGGACCCGGACAGGATCAACACCGACCCGGCGGACGTCGAACGCCGGATCACCGACCGCACGCGCGCCATCATCGCCGTCCACCTCTTCGGGAACCCCTGCGACATGGACGCCATGATGGACGTCGGACGGCGCCACAACATCCCGGTCATCGAGGACTGCTCCCACGCGCACCTCGCCGAGTACAAGGGCCGGCTCGTCGGAACTATCGGCGACATGGGCTGCTACTCCATGGGCGGCAAGCTGATCACCGCGGGCGGCGGCGGCATGTTCATCTCGAACAACGAGGAGCTGACCCGGCGAGCCATCGGGTTCGCACGCAAGGGGTCCGAGTACGACGAGGGGCTGCGCAACTCGCTGCGCCCCACGTCGGACTTCCAGGGCTCCAAGAGCGGATACTCCTTCCTGGGCGACTTCCACCGGATGAGCCCGGTGATGGCGGCGGTGGGCCTGGCCCAGCTCGGCAGGATCGAAAAGACGATGCACGCCCGCGGCCGCACCTGGGAGATCGTCGACGAGATGACGGCCGACATTCCCGGCTACATAAGGCCGAAGCTCAGCCCGGGCGACAAGACCTCCTACTACGTCTACGGCTACCGCGTCGTCGAAGAGGAGATGGGGGCGTCGTACACCGAGTTCTCGCAGGCGCTTGCGGCGGAAGGCGTCCCCGGCGGTGGCGGGCCCATACTCGGCGGCATCCCGCTCTACCGGTACCCCATCTTTGCCCAGGGCCGGACCTACGGCCAGTCCCAGTACCCGTTCGTCGACGAGCAGGGCAACCGGCGGATCGACTACGCGTCGATGCACCTGCCCGTCATCGAGCGGCTCATCAGCACCACCGGCGGGATCGGGGCCAGGAGCACAGACACCGAGGAAGACGCCCGCGACATCGGGACGGCCATCTGCAAGGTGGCAAGGTACTTCAACGGCAGAAAATAGGAGCGTATGGACCTCAGGGAGTACATTCGCGACGTTCCTGACTTCCCGAGTCCGGGCATCCTGTTCCGCGACATCACGCCGCTGCTGAAGAGCCCGGAGGCGTTCGACCACGCCATAGACCGTTTCGCGGACGTATGCTCCGGCCGGCCGATCGACGCGGTGTGCGGCATAGAGGCCCGCGGGTTCCTGTTCGCGGCGCCGCTCGCGCTGAGGCTGGGCAAGCCCCTGGTCCCCGTGCGGAAGGCGGGCAAGCTGCCCTCCCGGACCGTCAGCGTCGCCTACTCGCTGGAATACGGCGAGGCTGCCGTCGAGATGCACGCCGACGCCGTGCAGCACGGACAGCGGGTGCTGATCGTGGACGACGTGCTGGCCACCGGCGGGACGCTGGCGGCGGCGGCGAAGCTGATCGCGACCGCGGGCGGCGTCGTGGCGGGAGCGGTAGTGCTGATCGAGCTGGCCGACCTCGGCGGCAGGAAGGCCCTCGAGGGCGGCGACGTCCTGTCGCTGATTACGTACCAGGAGCGCGGGAGATGAGCGTCGTTGCGATGAGCGGGCTCACGGGAGGGGGCGCCCGTGTGCTCGGTCCGCTGGTCGCCGAACAGCTCGACTCCGACTACGTCGATCGACTCATTCTGATTAACGCGGCGCGTCACGTCGGTGCTACGGTCGAGGCCTTGTCCGAGCGCGAGCGGCGCCCGCTGACTCGCTCCGAGCGCTTTACCGGGCTCGTCGAGCGTATCCTGGAGCGCTCTGCCGTCACGGGCGGCGGCGCCGACCCGTTCTTCGGCACGGGAGCGATCGCGCTCCTGACCGAGCAGTTCGAAGACCTGCCACAGCGGACCATCACCAGAGGCCACGAGGTCGAGGAGGAAGCGTACGCTGCGGCCATGCGGCACGTGATCGAAGACCTCGCCTCTCAGGGCAACGTCGTCATCGTCGGCCGAGGCTCTCCATTCATACTGGCGGACAACCCGGACGTGCTGCGGGTGGGCGTCGCGTCGACCTGGGAGGACCGCGTCGCCAGGATCATGGAGCAGGAGCGGGTAGACCATGCCAAAGCGGAGCAGACGATCGAGCACAGGGACCAGGCTCGGACCGCGTACTATGCCCGGTTCCTCGGAGTCGACGACGCGGACGACCCGCAGCTCTACCATCTCGTCGTGAACACGAGCGACGTAGGCGTAGACTACGCCGTGCGAATGGTCGTCGACGCGGCCAACGCGCTGGCCGACGGATCGCTGCACCGGAGCGAGTAGCTCAGTGGCACGAGCACGCTGCTGATCAGGGACTCCTAGCCTGCGAGGCATCTGGGGATACTTGACGGAAAGAGCGATCGGGGTTACTACCTGGACATCGGGGCAAGCTATCCTGGAAGCGGGAGATAGCGACTGGGAACCACCGTGCAACGGTACGGTTGCTTTTACCTGTCTGTCGCCCTCATCGTCGTAGCCGCGCTCGGTTACGCGACGGTATTATCGCTCCGGCTACCAAGCTAATCCGGTCACGCAGAAGCCCGTACTCGGCTTTCTGGAACCATTGGAGTACGGCGAACGCTATACTTGGGTTGGACGAAACAGATCAGGTTGCAACGCGCCTTAGAACGTCACCCCCCTCGACCCCACATTCGAGTTAGTGAGCGACTTACCAAGACAACTCGACTCCAAAGGAGTCGTATTAACGATCTGGGGGAACCGTTCTCCAAGGGTAGTTGGCGTACTATCTGAAATGAAGCCCAAGCTATGCTAGAAGCCGTGCGGGACAACAGCAAAGGACCACGATGAAGCAATACAACTACGCCGCAATCGCACTTGCTGTCTTGGTCGTCCTCGGTCTTGCCGGCGCATGCCAACGCGATCGGGTCGATCCCGCCGCCGAACCGACGCCAGACATAAACGCGCTCATCCAGACAGCCGTCGAACAGGCTATGGCCGACGCCACATCTCCGTCGACTCCCAACATCCAGGCAACCGTAGCAGCCAAAGTTGAGGCAACGGTAACAGCTCAGGCGAATCTCGCAGCCGAGGCGACGGGGGTAGCCACGTCTGTTGAGTATGTAGACGCCAGGGGCACTTACTGGGCTGAGTTCACGAAGCCGCCAACCATCTGCAACGGCGTCATTACCCTGGCAGGGCAACTAAAGAACGGAGCCACCTTTGCCAGCTCTAATTGGTACACATTCTCGCTCGGCGACACCGATTGGAACGACCGTATCGCATTTCTCTCGCCACTCGAATCCGGAATCGACTACACGGAGCTCTACGAAGGCGAGCAAGTCGCCACGACGCATACAGCAGCACCCGCCAACCCGGAATTTGAGCTGGATTCGGCTATACCCCCCCGCTTCGAGGCTTCAGACGGAGTCGAAATCGCCATCTGGGGTTATGTACCGGCAGGATACGAAGGACATGACCCGCCCGGAGGAGAAACAACGCTGCTGCGGGAAGCGACTGTGCCCCGATGCTGAGGGCGACAGCTTGCTGACGAGCGCCTCGCAGCGCCGTTGAAGCACCTGTCGATGGTCCATGACCTGGTCGTCTAGATGGAGGATGCAGTTGTTAGTTGTCGGCAAGCAGTTCGCTGATGAAATGGTCGCGCACTCGCTGGAGGAGGACCCGGACGAGTGCTGCGGAATCCTGTCCGGCAGCTCGGGGACGGTGCAGCGCATCTACCGGATCACGAACGCGGCCAAGAGCCCATACCGCTACCTGATGGACCCGCAGGAGTTCCTCAAGGCCGATCTGGACAGCGAATGGAACGAGTGCGAGTTCATAGCCTTCTACCACTCCCATACCCACTCGCCGGCCTACCCGTCGCAGACCGACGTCAGGATGGCGCTACAGAGCGGCTACCTCGACGTGTACTACGTGCTGGTGTCGCTGGAGAACAAGCGCGCCCCGGAGACCCGCGCGTTCCGCATCGACGAGAAGGGTGAGATAGCGGAACACGAGGTGCGGATAAGCTGAGGCAAGGGTGCGCCGCGGCGACAGCGCGTCAGGTCGTCCGACGCGAACGCCAGTCGTCGTCTCGTCAGAGACTCTAGAAGAAGCGGAGCGAGTAAACCTCGGCGTCCTTCAGGACGAGCCTGAGCCGTACCGGACGCCCCGCCAGCGCGCCGACGCCGCTCGCGCCGTTCCACGTCACCGTGCGGTCGATATCGTCGCCGAAGAGCTCGTCCGCGTCCCCAAGGGTGAATCCCTCGATAGGAGCGCCGGCTGCGTCCAGCAGCTCGATGCGCACGCTTCCGACGGCCGATGTCCGGTAGTTGATCTCCAGCGTGTTGCCGCCGAACACGATCGGACGGGTGAGCACTTCCCCGCCGGAGTGAGGCGCGTTTAGCGACACGAACCCGTCAGTGCGCAGCACCCCTCTCCGCAGGTGCGCCGTCGGGTGCCGGTAGTGCTGAGTGTAGTAGACCGATATCTCGTCGTCACCGGTCGGCACGACGCCCGATGCCACCATGTTGCTCCGCTCGGTCCAGTTCCGTAGGTCGCGCCCCGGAGCGATGAAGGCCTGCATGAAGCGCCGGTCGAAATTCACGCCGTCGCGGCTAAACATGAACACGGCGTCGGATACGCCGGGCAACGAATACTCGGCGACCCGTTGCCGGTCGGGCGCGAATCGACTCGGAAAGGCGAGCAGAACGTCGGGTGCGCGGAAGTACGGCGTCGTGGCGTTGGTGTACAGGTGCTCTCTCGGCGAGTCGCCCAGGTCGATCGGAATGCCGTTGGACCACTCGGTGAAGTTGAGCGAGATGCTGCGCGCGATCGCGCGTACCGACGTGAATATGCGGAAGTAGGCGGAGTAGTGGCCGCGCTCCTCGTCCCAGAAGGCGAGGTTCTGCGAGTCGAACGCGCCCCTGGTGAGCACCGGGTCTTCCTGCAGCCCCTTCCAGTTGATGCCGTCGGGGGACACGAGGGCGATGGGCGGCTGGCCGCCGAGGGCCTTGTACTCCTCGCCGGGCCTACGGTCGGGGTTGGTGTCGACGAACGGCGCGAAGTTGTGCGCCTCCGGGCCGCTCCAGACGATGTTGTTCGCCGTCGACCCCTCGAACGGGAACAGGCCCAGCGACGGCTTCTCCCAGTGTATGCCGTCGGTGCTCTCCGCGTAGCAGGTCTTCTCGTTCGCGTCGTTGTGGCACCTGTAGTACATTCGGTACAGGTCGCCGTCCTCGAACACGGTGAAATAGGCGGCGGTCGTGCCTTCCCAGGGTTCGTCGAGCCGCAGGACGATCTCGGCCTCTCGTGGACGGTGCAGCACCAGCGTGGTGCTGGTTGCGACGTCCACGAGCCAGTCGTCGACGAAGAGCTGGCGTTTGGAGCCGATCTCGACCGGGACCGCCGTCGGGGCGGGCGTAGGCGCTGGCATAGGCTGATCGGTCGTCTCCGGCACGGGCGTTTCGGCTGTCGCCTCGGCGGCCGCGATGGCCGTGGCGGTCGGGCTGGCGGCCAGCAGGCTGGTCGGCGGCGGCCCGGAGCAGCCGGTCGCCGCAGCGGCTGCCGCAACGAGCAGCGCCGCGCCGATCAGAGCGAACAGCTGCCGTGAGGCTCCGTAGGCGGCCGGTGCGCGAACCGGCGTTCCGTGTCGCATCCCGCTAAATCTCCAAGCCGGCAGGGCGTAAGTCAAAGCGAAGGGAGTTTAGTCCCCGTCCCACCGGGCCGTCAAACGGCGGGCCGGCCCAAATCCCCCACCTCCGTCATTCTCGCGAACGCGGGAATCCATCCCGACAGGGTGCGCCACTATGGTACCGGAAGCAGTCCGTCACGCCGGCCGGCCCAATCAGGTGGGGAATCTAGGACGGCCACTCCGTTTGACGAATCGGCTGGTTAGTCTTAAAATTAGCTAAAGTTACGCTTGGGGAGCGAGCGATGGTAACAGTGAACGTGCATGAGGCGAAAACGCACCTGTCGCGCCTGCTGGCGCAGGTTGAGGCGGGCGAGGATGTGGTCATAGCCCGCAGCGGCAAGCCGGTGGCGCGGCTAGTGCAGTTCCAAAAGCGGGGCAAGCGGCAATTCGGCTCCATGAAGGGAAGGATAGAACTCGACGACAGTTTCTTCGACCCTCTACCGGAGGAGGAGTTGGCCCTGTGGGAGGGAAGGAAGTAGCCTTTGCGCCTTCTGCTCGACACCCACGCCTTCATCTGGTGGACGGCTGGAAGCGAACGACTGTCACAACCTGCCCGCCATGCCATTGAGGATGAAGCGAACGACATACTGGTCAGCGCGGCGTCCGCCTGGGAGATCACGACAAAGCATCGACTTGGAAGGCTTCCCAGCGCAGTCGCGCTCGCGCTCGATGTTGCCGGGGCCATCGCAGACCAGGACTTCGAGGGGCTGCCAATAACCGTGGAGGACGCGGTCCAAGCTGACACCCTGTCTGGTCCCCACAGCGACCCCTTCGACCGAATGCTGTTCGCGCAGGCCATCGCCCATAACCTCGTGCTCATATCCGACGAATCTCTCTTCGACCCATACGGCGTGCGCCGCCTCTGGTGACGCGCCTGCCATCCGAGCCGCGGAAGGAGAGCGGGCCGCTCCGTGGCGGCGAAGGCCGCTCGCGCTGCGCGTGCTAGGGCCTGGTCAAAGCGAGGGGAGTGCTAGTCCCCACCCAATCAGGCAGTCAAACGAGACCTCTCGGGATCTCGAGGTAGACTTGACGAATGGCAGGAGCACGCGTAACCTATGCGCCACGCCTTGCGTGTTACGCGTAAGTCGCTAAGGGGGCAAGATGTATCAGCTAGAGACGAAGGGTCAGGTCGACTGCAGCGGGTGTGGCCACTCCATCGCAGAAGGCAGCCTTTGCATCTCGGAGATGCCGGAGCGGGTACACGAGCTCAGGGGTATTCGGCTCAGCGTGTTCCGCCACTTCCAGGTCAACTGCGAGGAATGCGTATCCGGAGAATCGTGCTACCAACGCCACGCTTCGTTGAGCAGCAACGCGGTTGTGGCTCAGAAAGGAGCCGACTGCGCGTTCTGCGGTTGCTCGCTGACCTGGGGACAGCGAATCCTTGTCGACTCCTTCTTCGTTCTGGATCGAGAAATAGAGGGTGACGACACGAGGAAGATTGGTCAGGGCGTTGCTGGACTTGGGAATGCGCGGTTCGGCGAGTCCGTCTTGTTTGGAGACTTGAGCTTTTCGGCAAGGCTCAAGTTTCTGAGGGCCGGACTGGGCGGCGACCGCGGCTTTCGGAGCTATGGCGAAGCAGAGCAATTGTATGTTTCCAGTATCCCATCCCACGTGCCCAATCTGGGCGAAGGCGCGGTATGGGATTTCCTCAAGGGCAAACACGCCAGCCACATAGAATCCGTCGCCAACGCCCCCGGTAAGCCCGGGTACCCGGGAATGCGCTGTGGGAGACTGCGAAGAACAATGTCCGCCGCGGTTCTCGCGGCATGAGTCGTTTGGAACACCTGCGCGCCAATGCAGTGAATGGGATACACACGGCAGGTATCGTCGGCCGTGCCGTGGCCTGGAACGCGACGCGTGGCGCGGCCTTCGCAGCACTGCTGGAAGCTCCGGTGAGCGGGACGGTGAACACCATCCACGTGGTCAAGGGTAAGAAATCAAGACGGGGTGCAACCAAGGACACGGCCAAGGATATCGGGAAGGCAGGCGCAACAGGAGTTGCTGTGGCGGGCGGAGTGACGGTAGCAGCGGCACTGGGAGCGGGTCCCTTGATAGCCTCGGCGGCTCCAGTGGCAATCCCATTGGGAGCGGGGCTGTTCGCATATTCGTCGGTCCAGCGCGTTCGGCGTGCGAGAAAGGATCCAACTCTTAGGGCCATCCAGCTTCGTTTTCACACCGAACGTACGGCATCTGCGGATGCCCAATCCGGAGGCTCATGCTACGACGCGTTTGCCGCAGCTGTAAGTGGGAGTGCGCGTCCGTAAAACTCCGAGCCCGAGGCGGATCGGGGGTGGGCGTACGTTGCGTGAAGGCCGCGCTCGCGCCGCGTGCTAGAATACCCGGACTTCGCCCGGAGACGGCGGTGGTCGGCCGTTCTGCGGCCCGCCACGGAAGCGCGTCCGGTCGCACGTCGAGGGCTGTTCATGCCATTCGCTAATTCCACCCTCTTTCCGATTACGACCGGCGTCTCCGACGACCGGCTGACGCTGGGAGGCTGCGCCGCGGACGAACTCGCGGCCGAGTTCGGGACGCCTCTCTACGTGTTCGACGAGGCGACCCTGCGGCAGGTCTGCCGGGAGTTCGTCGGCGAGTTCGGCAGCCGGTACGCGGACAGCCAGGTGCTCTACGCCTCGAAGGCGTTCATCAACCCGGCGCTGGCCCGCCTGGTGAGCGAGGAAGGGCTTGGGCTCGACGTGGTGTCGGGCGGCGAGCTGGCGGTCGCCCAGGCGGCGGGAATACCCCCGGAAGACATCTACTTCCACGGCAATAACAAGGGGCCGGAAGAGCTGGAGATGGCCCTGGACTACGGCCTCGGCCGTATCGTGGTGGACAACTTCGGCGAGATGGAGCTGCTCGACGGCCTGGCCCGGTCCCGCGGTGTCGTGCAGGACGTCATGCTGCGGCTCTCGCCTGGCGTAGACCCCCACACCCACGTCCACACGACGACCGGCACCCTGGACAGCAAGTTCGGCTTCGCCATCGAGACGGGGGACGCCGAGGCGGCGATGCGCCTGGCCCTGAAGGCCGACGGCCTGGAGCTGGTCGGCGTCCACATGCACCTGGGCTCTCCGATATTCGAGCTCGAGCCCTACGCGATCGGGATCGACGCGGTGCTCACGTTCGTCGCCTCTCTCGCCCTCGACGGCTTCACGCTGCGGGAGTTCAGCCCTGGCGGCGGCTTCGCGGTCGGCTATCTCCGGGACAGCCCGCCTCCTCCGATCGGCGCCTACGCCGAGGTGATCGTCTCGGCGGTCGAGCGTCGGTGCGGCGATCTGGGCCTTGGCTCGCCCAAGCTCGTGGTCGAGCCGGGCCGCGCCATCGTCGGGCGCGCCGGCGTCGCGCTCTACTCCGTGGGAAGCGTCAAGGACATCCCGGGCGTCCGCAAGTACGTGTCGGTGGACGGCGGCATGGGCGACAACATTCGCCCTGCGCTCTACGACGCGGCATACGAGGCGGTCGTCGCCAATCGCATGTCGGATCCGGCCGCGGAGACGGTGACGCTGGCCGGCAAGTTCTGCGAGTCGGGCGACGTGTTGATACGCGACATAGAGATGCCGGTGCTGGAGCGCGGAGACCTGATAGCGATTCCGGCCTCGGGCGCCTACGCGCCGTCAATGGCGAGCAACTACAACCTGAACCCGAGGCCCGCGATCGTCATGGTCAACGACGGCCAGGCTCGGCTGATCCGCCGCCGCGAGACGTACCAGGACATGATGCTCTGCGACGTGGCTGACTAGCCGTACGATGTGGCGCACCGTCGGCCACGAGAAGGCCGTCAACCACCTGTCGCGATCCCTGGAGCAGGGGCGGCTCTCGCACGCGTACCTGTTCACCGGTCCGGCCCAGGTCGGGAAGATGTCGCTGGCCATGGACCTCGCCCGCGCGCTCAACTGTCTGGGCGGCGACCGGCCGTGCTGCGACTGCGCGCAGTGCGGCCGAATAGCCAGGGGGCTCCATGCCGACGTTCGCGTGGTCGACGTGGGGTCCGGGCCGAGCCGCACCGGCGCCAGCCGCACCGCGATCGGCATAGACCAGGTGCGCGACGTGCAGCGGGACGCCAGCCTCAAGCCATACGAGGGCCGCTACCGTGTGTTCATCTTCGACGGCGCCGAGCACGTAACCGCCGAGGGCGCCAACAGCCTGCTCAAGACGCTGGAGGAGCCGCCGGACCAGGTGGTCATCGTCCTGCTGGCGTCCGACGAGGAGGCGCTGCCGCCGACCGTGGTCTCCCGCTGCCGGCGCCTGGAGCTCCGGCGCGTGGCGTCGGCGCTGATCGCGCGAGAGCTGAAGTCCCGTTTCCACGTCGACGACGACCGGGCGGACGAGGTCGCGAGGCTGTCCCAGGGCCGGCCAGGCTGGGCGTTCCTGGTGGCTGGCGGGCAGGAGAGTGTCGAGGAGCTCATGGAGGAGTTGGACACGATTCAGTCGGTCTTGGACTCCGGCCTGGAGGAACGTTTCGCGTACGCGCAGAAGACGGCGGCCGCGTTCACCCGGGACAGGGAGTCCGGCCGCCGGGCGCTCGCCGCGTGGCAGGCGTGGCTGCGCGACGTGTTTCTGGTGAAGCACGGCGTACCCCAGTTCGCTACACACCGATCCAGGCTGGAGACGGCCGCAGGCGCCGCGGAAGCTATGAGCCCCGTCGACCTGTCGCGGGCGCTCCGGGCCGTACGCGATACCGCCGACCTGATCGAGCGAAACGTGAACGCCCGACTCGCCCTGGAGTCGATGATGCTGGCGCTGCCGCGCCGCTGACCGGCCGCGCAGCACGTAGACGAGATCACCGCCATGGACCACCAAGATAGCAGCGCGCGTTTGGTCGGCCTCAGGTTCGCTCCACTGGGCCGTATCCGGTATTTCGACGCCGGTGAACGCGACCTGGCGGTAGGAGAACGGATCGTCGTAGACACGGCCGAGGGGCTGCACGATGCGGAGGTGGCGATCGCGCCGTCCCAGGTACTCTACTCGGACCTCAGAGGAGCCCCCGAGCCGCTCGTCGTAGTGGACGACCGGCCGGACCGGTGACCGGCTAACCTACCCAGGGTATGAACTGACGCCACTCGTCCAGGATCGTCCTGTGGTGGAAGAGTGCGTAGGGGTCGGGGCGCGGGACCCCGGGCTGCCGTGCGAGCTTCATCTTGGCATCTGACGGCAGCAGGCCGGCCTTGCGGTGGTTGCAGGGAATGCAGGCGCTGACCACGTTCTCCCACGAGTGGGCCCCGCCTTTGGACCGCGGGATGATGTGGTCCAGCGTCAGGGTGCGCGTCTCCAGGCCGCAGTACTGGCACTTGTACCCGTCGCGGTGAAAGATCGACCTGCGCGACAGGCGGCGCTGCATCAGCGGGCGGCGCACCATGTGGAAGAGCCTGATGACGGACGGCACCAGGAAGGACCGCGAGACGGTGTGTATCTCGCCGCGGCCGTTGGCCATCAGCTCGGCCTTGCCCAGGCCAAGCAGCGCCAGGGCGCGCCTCGCGTTGCAGACGTTCAGCGGCTGATAGTTCTGATTCAGGACGAGTACCGGGGAATCGATCATCGTTGGGCTCACGCGCTACTCGATCTCGTCTCCGAGGAGATCGAGCGCCACCTCGAAGTCCGACGGGGCCAGTCCAAGAGCGCCGGCCGGCAGCGCGTCGGCGACGTCGACGATGATTCCAGCCAGATTGGACGCGACGAGTGCCGTTTCCAGACTGTCCCTGACGCCATCGACCTCGGGCAGCCGGTCGGCGCCCTGGCCGGGGACACTGTCCGTCAGGGTGCTGGAGTCGAAATCGTACGTAAGCCGAGCGCCGGCGATCACTATCGTGCCCGCAACGGCTATCCCGAGCAGCAGCCCCAGGACCAGCCCTCCGAGCCTGTCCACGAGGCCGGAGAGCCCCATGGTCAGGACCGCCAGCATCGGCCGGACGAGCTTGACCGCATAGGCGGCCGCGAGCGCCGACGCCGCCACGATGACCGCATAGCTGACCGTGGTGACGAGGGTATCGCTGGACGTCGAGCCGCCCAACGCCGAGCCGATGTCGTCACTAAGCTGTCCGGCGACGAGCCAGCCTATCAGGAGACCGACGACGATGAATGCGGCCCTGATCAGGCCAAGGCGCATCCCGCCGAGACCGGCCACTACGATTATGGCCAACAGGACGATATCGAGCCAGCCCACTATTCCGCTCCCGGAGCCCTCTCGGCCGCCCCTCTGGGCGGGGCGAGAGCCCGGCACAGTTTATCACAGCCGGGGCATGGGATTCCCGGGACGCTGCCGGAGAGAAGCCGCTCCGACACGCGGCGATATCCCCCAATCGGCAAGCCGCTCCGCTGCTACCGTCCGACGGACGGACAGGGTAGAATGCGACCGCCACGCCGGACGCTTAGACTGCCTTCGTAGACCGCGCCTCTGGAGGCTCGCGACCGATGACCATGAGCACACAGGCCAGACGCAATCGGCTCCTGCTGGTCGCCGTGGGCGTCGGGATCGTCGCCGCCCTTCTGTTGCTTGCCAGGACCGCGCTGTTCCCGTTCATCCTCACCGGCATCCTCGCCTACATCCTCTACCCGATCGTGAGTGCGGTCGAGTCGCGTATGCCCGGGCGGCGCCGCTGGCCCGACCTCAGCCGGATAGTGGCCATATGGCTGATCTTCGTGTCTGTGCTGGTAGTCCTGGCGGGCATCGGGGCTCTGGTCGTTCCGCCTACGCTGTCCCAGGCCGCCGACTTTGTCGCCGAGGTCCCCGACTACTACGGTCGCGCCCGCGCGGCGATCGAGGACTGGAACGCCGAGTATATTGAACGGGTCCCCGAAGACGTCAGGATGCAGATCGAGGAGTACGCGGCGGGCAGCGGCTCGATCCTGATCTCGGCGGCCCGCACCGTGGCGGCGCGCACGCTTGGCGCGATAACCAACGCCGTCTCGACGGTGATCGGCGTGGCGGTCGTCCCGTTCTTGCTCTTCTACCTGCTCAAGGACCGGGAGAACGCCGTGTCGGGCATCTACTCTCTGATGCCGCCGGAGGCGCGACGCCACGCCGTCAACGTAGTGGAGATCGTCAATAGAGTTGTCGGCGCGTACATCCGGGCGCAGCTGACCCTGGGCGTTATCGTGGGCCTCGTCGTGTCCCTGGGACTCTTCCTGCTCGGCATCAAGTTCTCCATGCTCCTCGGAATCGTGGCGGGCGTGACGGAGCTGATCCCGATCATCGGCCCGCTTCTCGGCGCGATTCCCGGCGTCTTCGTGACCCTGGCAACGACGCCCGAGAAGGTGGTGTGGGTGGTCCTGCTATACGCTGGAGTCCAGGCCGTGGAGAACGTCGTACTCGTTCCGAGAATCCAGGGCCATGCGGTCGGCGTCCATCCGGCCATCGTGATGGTCGCGCTGATGATCGGCAGCGAGGCAGCCGGGCTTTGGGGAGTCTTCCTCTCGGTGCCGGTTACGGCGGTGGGTCGGGACGTCTTCAACTACTTCCACGCCGAGTGGGCCCAGCGTCCCGAGCCGGAGGGCCCGACCAGCGCCGAAGACCACGAGTCCGCCGACGAGTCGGAAGAACCGCCGGTGGAGACGAACGAGGAGGCATCGTGAAGATAGAGACCATCGAGACTCTGCTGGTCGGCGACTGGCCGCTGGTCAGGGTCCGCACCGACACCGGTCTGAGCGGGGTCGGGGAGGGGACCTTCTGGGCCCAACCCGCCGCGACCGCCGCCGTCGTCGACAGCTTCGCGCCGTACCTGATCGGCCGGGACCCGCTGACGATCGACCTCCACTGGCAGTACCTGTACCGCAGCTCGAGCTTCCGGAGCGCCTCGATCTCGGCCGCGCTGAGCGCCGTCGACACGGCCCTCTGGGATATCGCCGGAAAGCACTACGACGCCCCAATCTACGGTCTGCTGGGCGGCCGACACCGCGACAAGATCAGGCTCTGCGCCCTGTGTGTGGCCGACACAGTGGAGAACGCCGCGCGGTCGACCGCCGCGGCCGTCGCCGAGGGGCACACTGCCGTGAAGATCAGCCCGACGCCCCCGGACTTCTCCAGGCTCAGCCAGGCGCGGCTGATTCGGGAGTCGGTGGCGAGGGTGGCGGCCGTCAGGGACACGGTGGGGCCGGACGTCGACATCGGCGTGGAGATCCACCGGAACATGTCCCCCGCTCAGGCCGTGATGCTTGCGGAGAAGCTGGAGCCCTTCGACATCCTGTTCCTGGAAGACCCCATCCAGCCCGACAGCGTACGGTCGATGGCCGACGTCGCGTCGCGAGTCCGGGTCCCCATCGCGACGGGCGAGCGCTTCAACTCGCTGTTCGAGTTCCGCGAGCTGCTGGAGCTGCAGGCCGCCCGCGACATCAAGCTGGACGTCGGCCTGCACGGTGGCTTCACGCAGTGCAAGAAGGCGGCAGGCATCGCGGAGGCGTACCACGCCACCGTGTCGCCGCACAACGCACGCGGCCCCATCCTTCTGGCGGCGCACGTGCAGCTCTGCGCCGCGATACCCAACTTCCTCGTCCTGGAGTACCGCATCGACGACCGGTACGACATCGCGTCGCCGGCGTTCGTCCCTAAGGATGGGTACCTCCCGGTGCCCGACGCTCCCGGCCTGGGTATCGAGCTCGACGACGATGCCGTCGCGAAGTACCCGTACGTCCCGCGCGATCTGGACACCCCGCTGCGGTCGGACGGCTCGGTCGGTTTCGTGTAGGGTTCGGGCGGGCAAATGCGCCGATGCCATCCTTCGCGGTTCGTACCGCCCCCTGATGGGAAGCAATGATGTGCTATTCTTACATTGCACAAGCCGTATATCATTGGGGGACGGCGCAATGAAAGAGTTCACCACAACCATCACCCAGAGAGGCCAGGTGACCATTCCGGCCGAGGTGCGGCGCGTGCTGGGCGTGAAGCACAGGGACAAGGTGGCTTTCACGATCGAGGACGGCGAGGTGCGCCTGGCGCCGGCCGCTTTCAGCCTGGAGTCGGCCTATGGGTCCGTCAAGCCCTCCAGGAAACCCGAGGACTTCGACGAAATCTCCCGGACTGCCAGGGAAGCCAAGGCTGAGAAGACCGTGCGAGAGTTGGGCGGGGCATGAGGTTCTTGGATACCAACATCATCTTGCGGTACCTGACCCGGGACGACCAAGCCAAGGCCGAGGCCTGCTACCAACTCTTCCAGCGGGTAAAGCGAAGAGAGGAGGAGCTTTTCACCTGTGAGGCCATCGTCACAGAGGTCGCCTACGTGCTCTCTTCACCTCGTGCCCCCTATCGGTTGAGCCATGAGGAGATCAGGGCCCGGCTCTTGCCAATTCTGACCCTGCGGGGCCTAAGGCTACCACAGAAGCAAGTCTACCTCCGTGCCCTGGACCTCTACGCCTTGTATCCTGTTCTAGACTTTGAAGACGTATTGGCCGTGGCACATATGGAGCATCGGGGCGTGACGGAGATCGTAAGCTACGATGGGGATTTAGACCGGATCACGGGACTTCGGAGGATCGAGCCGTGATCGGCGCATCTACGGTGCCGCGGGCCGTGGTCAGCCCCGGACACGACGCGGAGAGACGATAGGAGGGCCATATGGCCGGTATTCGCATAGCGCAGGTCGGTTGCGGCGGCATGGGCCTGCGTCACCTGTACGGTCAGGTCGAGCACAGTCGCGTCTTCGGCTCGTTCGATCTCGTCGCGCTCTGCGACGCCAACCGCGCCGCCGCCGAGCACGTTGCGGACGAGGCAGAGAAGGCGTTCGGCGTCCGCCCCGCAGTCTACACCGACTTCGGCGAGCTGCTCGACCGCGAGCGGCCCGACGCGGTCGACATCGTGACCGACGCGGGGACCCACCACACGCTGGCGGTCCAGGCGTTCGAGGCCGGCGTGCACGTGGGGGTCGAGAAGCCTATCGCGCTGACGGTCCGCGCCGGGCTCGAGATCATCGCCGCCGCCGAGCGGTCCGGGCGCGTGCTCTCCGTGCACGAGAACTACCGCCGCGATCCGATGATGAGGCTGGTGAAGGCGATCCTGGAATCCGGCGCGCTGGGGAAGCCGCGACTCCTGCTGGACATCTCGACCAGGGGCACCAAAAGCATGCCCCACACGACGGCGTGGCGCCATCTGAAGCACCGGGGAGGCTATCTGCTCGACTACGCCGTCCACAACGCCGACCTGCACATGTACTTCATGGGCGAGATCGAGACGGTATACGCCGAGACCGCCCTGTGGGAAACGGTGCGGCTGGTCGACGGGCCCGAGTTGCGGTCGCTCGCGGATATGTACCGTCACCGTGTGCAGGAGGATATCGAGCGCGCGGGCGCCGTGGAGGTGGACTCGGAGGACATGGCGGTCGTGGTGACGCGCTTCAAGTCCGGGGCCATCGGGCAGATGACCCAGACGATCGCCGCGCCCGGCGAGGGCACCGCGGCCGACGTGCTCTACTGCGCGGAGGGCTCGATAAGGCTGCCCGGAGCCCGCTCCGGACGGCCCGTCATCGTCACGAGGGCTGACGGAGACGGGCCGCTGCCTCCCGAGGCGGCCCTGGAGATGGTGCCCGACTTCCGGCTCGACGACCAGACTGCGCCGCTGTTCGACGGCCGGCGCCGGCTGGCGTCTTACGATCTGGACTCCAGGCAGACCGACGCCAGGAACATCGCCATCGAGCTGGAGGACTTCGCCCGCTCGATACTGGACGGGCGGCCTCCGGAGGTCACCGGCCAGACCGGCCTGGACGCCGTCGCACTGGTCTACGCGATTCTGGAGTCGGGCCTCGCCCGCCGGCCGGTCAGCTTCGCCGAGATCGTCGAAGACCGACTGAACGACTACCAGAGGGCAGCCAACGATCATATCGGGCTGTAGGAGAGTGCGGGTGAGACCCGACCAGAGCGTCACAGTTCGGCGGCCGCCCTTGGGGCCGATCCGTCGGAGACCATCCGAGTCCGAGAGCGTGCCAAGGAGCCCCCGCCCATGAACCGGTCGCGCACCGAGCCCGACAGGCCGAATATCCTCGTCTTCTTCTGCGACCAGCTGCGCCCCGACCTGCTGGGTTGCTACGGCGGCATGGTCCGCACGCCCAACATCGACGCGCTCGCCGCGGACGGGACACTGTTCGAGAACGGCTACACGCCGAGCGCGATCTGCACGCCGGCGCGGACCAGCCTGATGACCGGCCTGTACGCCCACAAGCACCACATGTACAACAACTCGACGCCCCGGTACTCCTACAACCAGCACGCACGCCCGGACCTGACGATGCTGCAGGACTGGATGGCCGACAACACCCACCACGAGTCGGCCTACTTCGGCAAGTGGCACATCGGGCCGACGGACGACCTGCACGACTCGCGGTTCGAGCGCACTCAGGACCGCTATTACCCGGGCGGCCCGCCATTCCTCGACGGCTCCCACTGGCACCCGAGTACGAGGCTGGGGCCGCTGGTCAAGAGCGTGGGCGGAGGCGAGGCGGGCACTCTGGACGTACCGATGGAGGGCTTCCCGGACGTCGTCGCCGCCCGGTACTCGCAGCGCTTCCTGAAGGAGCGCAGCGCGGGCAGGCCCTTCACGCTGTTCTGCGCCTTCCCGGGGCCGCACCCCAAGTGGCTGGTCCCCGAGGAGTTCGGCCTCCGGTACGACCCCGGGCAGATCCCGGACTGGCCGAACAGGTACGACGACTTCGACGGCAAGCCGATCAACCAGAAGAAGCTGCGCCTGATCGGGGCCCGCACGGAGGTCGCCAGGGGCGCCGTGCTCCAGGAGATGCTGGCGTACTGCTTCTCCTACATTGAGCTGATCGACGCGATGCTCGGCGAGGTGGTCGCCACGCTTCGGGAGCTGGGCCTTTACGAAGACACCGCGATTTTCCTGACGGCCGACCACGGCGACATGGCGGGCTCGCACGGTCTGCTGAACAAGGGCGCCTACATGTACGACGAGATATACCGCGTCCCGATGCTGTTCAAGCCGCCCGGCGGCGGCGCCGTCGGCCGCGCCTCCCAGCCCGTCAACCTCATGGACGTCACCGCGACCATGGTCCACCTCATGGCCGGGGAGCAGGTGCGCGACATCGGGTCGGGCGAGATGGACGGCCGGTCGTTCCTGCCGCTGGCCCAGGGCGAGACCGACTGGTACAAGTCGGTCAACTACAGCGAGTACCACGGCGACTGGTACGGCCACTACTCGTCGCGCATGGTCACCGACGGCCGGTGGAAGTTGGTGTGGAACCTGACCGACCTGTCGGAGCTGTACGATCTCGAGGAGGACCCGCACGAGCTGAGGAACCTGTTCTACGACCCCTCGCGCAGGACGGTGCGCGACCGGTACATCGAGATTCTGGAGGAGGAGGGGCGCCGCACCGGCGACGGCCAGATCGGGCATCTCTTCCCCGCCGACACCGAGGAGCGCCTCGGCCATTACCTGAACGGCCCGCTGGAGCTGCCCCACTGACGAGGAGCGCGGCCATGCACCTGCAGACCCTGGAGCAAAGCCCTCAGAACCACTGCGGCGGCCAGGTCTCCCACCTGCTGCTGGCGCCGGGGCAGTTCGGCGCCGAGAATCTCGCCGTTACCTGGGTGGCGGGTAAGCCGGGAAGTGAGCAGCCGCTCCACTCTCACCCGGCCAACGAGCAAGTCTACGTGATCGTCGGTGGGCGAGGCGTCATGACCGTGGGCTAGGAGACGCAGGAGGTCGGACCGGGCACCGCTATTCTCGTGCCGTCGGATACCCCGCACTCAATCCGCTGCGTCGGAGATGAGCGCCTGATCTTCGTCTCGGCTACGTCGCCCCCGTTCGAGATGCCGCCCTCCGGGCGGCATCTTCGCCTACGCGCCGCCTTCGTAGAGGCGGGCCCCACCAACGCGGCGGGGCCACGGCATGCTGAGTCTGCAGGCAGGCTCACGCCGCCTACGACAGGAGCAGCAGGTCCCTCGTGCTCAGGGCGGGCCTGACCGCGACGAGGAAGCGGTCCAGTATCTCCTCCGCTGGGAAGCCGGTCGTATCGAAGCGCACCTTGCGCTTGATGGTCGACGCGGTGAACTCCCTTTCGAACTCGGCCTGCACTTCCTCCACGTCCTCCGGAGGCACGATGGGATACTTGTGCGGCGCCGCCTTCATCCTCGCCCTGATCTCGTCCGGGTCGGCCGTCATCAGCGCCAGGATCGTGTCCGGCTGCAGTAAGCCCTCCACGATCTTCAGATAGTTGACCACGGTGCCCGGGTAGTAGTAGCGCGGCCCGTAGATGGCTTCCTGGATATGGTAACCGCCGAAGATGCAGTCTTCGCAGTCGCTCTGTACGAAGATGTGGTAGAAGATCTGCATGCGCTGGAACCGCTCCTTCAGTCCGGGCGGCGCCTCCACCATCGCCCGCTGCTCGTCTTCCTCCAATTGGCGGTCGTCCGGGATGCTGAAGTCGCTGTCGTCCATGTGGAAGTTTCGTCCGTTCTCGGCGCCCCACGCATACAGGGCGTCGGCGAGGGTCGTCTTTCCAACGTACTCGCAGCCGATCGTTATCAGCCTCATGTCGTGCTCCTTTCGGATATCCGGGTAGGCCGTGCAGGTTATCACCTCCGCCCCGGCTTCGCGACGCGCCGATGACGGGCGTAACTGTTCAGAGTTGGAGGGACGAGTGCCCCTCCAGACTCCTGGATGCCTTCGCGGGCATGACGGTAGGGTGTGTTGGCGTCCCGGAGTGGAGAGTAGTCGTCATTCCGGCCCCCGAGCCGGAATCCAGGGGTGGGGAAGTCAGCTCAATAGCGCCCGCTACTGCCCAGAGGGAATCCACGTCTGGAGTTCTGCCAAGTTTCCGAAGGCCGGCGCCACCTGCGTCCCAAGGTAGCTCCGCTACCAGGTCTGAACAGTTACTGACGGGCCTCCCGGCCGCAAATACACTGCTGCGGTCCGAGGTGGTTGCGACCGTGAAAGCTCCGCTTGGTCTCCCTGTTCGGTCAGTGTACGTGTTTCCGTCGGTGCGGTTACGGGCCTACACGTTGACCTCGAATCCCAAGTCGACTTCGGAGGCCGGCACGCCGCCCCTGATGCCCCAGTTCTCCGCCGGACTCTCCCGCAGCAGAATCTTGATCTGATCGCCGGGAATTCCGAACGGCTCGAGGTTCCTGACTATCGCACGGTACAGGGCCTTCTTCGCCTCGAACGGCCGGCCGAAGAACAGGTCGATGTCGACCAGGGTCTATCGCTCGCTCTCGTGTGGAAGCGGTGCGGCTCGTGGACGACGAGTCGAACGGTCTTGTCCCCCTCCGGAATCTTGAGACCTTCCATCATGGCGGCGTGAACGGCATCGATGATGCCGGTCTCCTCCGCGCGGGTATACCGCCGGCGTACTTCTATAGTCGCGTTTGGCATGACCTCTCGTGGGAGCTTTGCACGAGCATGCCGACGAGCTGATGCCGCGCCCTGCTCGTTCTACCCGAGGCTGAGCTGCTGGTGTCCCGCCTCTGAAGTTCGCCGTATCGGGAAGGTGGGCGTGTTCCTAGCCGTGACCCTTACGCCAGCCTCTCCCGCCGAGGGAGAGGGGACTCCCTGCTCGGCCTGATTCGGCGAGTCTGAGATTCAGGACACCAGGCGCTTCAGGACATGAGCAGCAGGTCCCTCGTGCTCAGGGCGGGCCTGACTGCGGCCAGGAACCGGTCCAGTATCTCCTCGGGCGGGAAGCCGGTCGTGTCGAGGCGCACCTTGCGCTTGATGGTCGACGCGGTGAACTCCCTCTCGAACTCGGCCTGGATCTCCTCCACGTCCTCGGGGGGTACGATGGGGAACTTGTGCGGCGCCGCCTTCATCCTGGCCCTGATCTCATCCGGGTCGGCCGTCATCATCACCAGGATCGTATCCGGCTGCAGGAAGCCCTCGACCTGCTTCAGATAGTGGACCTCGGTGCCCGGGTAGTAGTAGCGCGGCCCGTAGATGGCCTCCTGGATGTGGTAGCCGCCGAAGATGCAGTCCTCGCAGTTGCTCTGCACAAAGATGTGGTAGTAAATCTGCATGCGCTGGAACCGCTCCTTCAGACCGGGCGGCGCCTGGAGGAGCGCCATCTGCTCGTCCTCCTCGAAGTGGCGGTCGTCGGGGATGCTGAAGTCGCTGTCGTCCATGTGGAACTCGCGTCCGTTCTCGGCGCCCCAAGCCTGCAGGGCGTCGGCGAGGGTCGTCTTCCCAACGTACTCGCAGCCGATCGTTATCAGCCTCATGTCGTGCTCCTTTCAGATACGTCGATAGGCGGTGAGTTTATCACCTCCGCCCGGACTTCGCGCAAAGTCTAACGCCTGATCTTGATGATCGGTGTGACCGAGACGGCCTTCACCCTCACCCCAATCCTTCCGTCAAGGGAGAGGGAGCTGCGCACGGGTCTGCGTTCGCGGGGATGGCGGAGCGGTGGGCCTGGCTTGGGGACGCGGCGTTGACGGGTCTGCCGGACGCCCATACCATGCCCGCCGTCCGAGGTGCTTGACGATGGCCGAAACGTGGGCCGGGATCGAGGCGGGCGGCACCCACTTCGTCTGCGCGGTGGGCTCCGGCCCCGACCGTCTGGAAGCCGAGACGAGCTTTCCCACCACGACGCCCGATGAGACGCTGGCGCGCGCGGTCGGCTTCCTGCGCGAGAACGCCGGCGCCGGCCTGACCGCCGTGGGAATCGGCTCGTTCGGCCCGCTCGACCTTCGGAAGGACTCACCGACCTACGGACGCGTCACGTCGACGCCCAAGCGGGCCTGGGAAGGTGTCGACCTGGTCGGCGCTGTGGCGGACGCGCTCGGCGTGCCGGTAGCGCTGGACACGGACGTCAACGCCTCGGCCCTGGCCGAGCACCTGTGGGGCGCCGCGATGGGCGTGGACGACGTGGTCTACGTCACCGTAGGCACCGGCATCGGCGGCGGCGCGATGGCGGGAGGCAAGCTCGTGCACGGGCTCGTCCATCCCGAGATGGGCCACATGCGCGTTCCGCACGACAGGGGCGCCGACGACTTCGACGGCGTCTGCCCCTACCATGGTGACTGCCTCGAGGGGCTGGCGTCCGGGCCGGCGATCGAGCGGCGGTGGGGTCGGCGGCCGGAGTTGCTGCCGGACGACCATCCGGCGTGGGAGCTCGAGGCGGGGTATCTCGCGGCCGGCGTGGTGAACCTGATATGCACGCTGTCGCCGCGGCGGGTCGTCATGGGCGGCGGAGTCATGGAGCGGCCCACGATGGTGCATCGCATACGAGCCGGGGTCCGGGAGCTGCTCGGCGGCTACGTCCGCGCGCCCGAGGTGTCGCACGCTATGGACGAGTACATCGTGACGCCGGCGCTGGGCGCCCGGTCGGGCGTGCTCGGCGCCATCGCGCTGGCCCAGACGGCCGGCTGAGCTACTCCATTACGCGAAGGGTGGACGGCACGTCCATCCTGAGCAGCCTGCGAACGGTCAGCAGCGGCGCCGCGGCCACCGCGAGCACGCCAAGCCCGAGAACGAGAGCCAAGTTCGCCGGCTCGAACACCAGGAGCACGCCGAGGTCCGGCTGCACCCGCGGCCACACGATGTCGACGATCCACCTGAGCATCAGATAGCCGCCGCCGAGCCCGACGACCGCGGCGAGCGCACCGACGACCGCGCTCTCGATCACCGCGACGCGCATCACCGTGCGCACAGGCACGCCGTAGGCGAACATCGTCGCGTACTCTCTCGCGCGCTCGTCGGCGCTGATGCTGGCCGTGTTGAAGGCGATCAGCAGCGCCAGGCTCAGCACCACCACCTCCGCGACCCGCAAAATGACGACCCACTGCTCCATCAGCTCGCGGACTATCGCCGCGTTGGCCGCGACTCCCTGCACCGACGCCACGCCCGGAAGCTCGAACGTCTCCCGCTTGACGGCGTCGACCGACTGTTCCGACGCCGGCCGCGCGTGGATCACGTTCGTCGTCCCGTCCAGCCCCATCAGCCCGGCGTGGTCGACGTCCATGTAGACGTTGACGCGCAGCGGATCCGGGTGGACCGCTATCACGGGGAGCACCGTGCTCTCGAAGCTCCCTCTCGACGAAGGATGCCGCAGCGTAACGGTATCGCCCACGTCCACGCCGAGGTCCTTGGCCGCCTCCTTGGCTATCACCAAGCCCGGCGCGTCGGAGCCGACAGAGCCGCGCACCGCCGTCGGGCGCCACAGCGCGGAGTCGAGGTCGACGAGCTGTATGAACGCGTCTATCTCCTCGTCGCCGTTGCTCAGCGTGCCTACGAGGCGCAGCCCGGCCTCCTGGTCTGTCAGCGTAGTCGCGCCCAGCACCGCCGCCACCTGCTCCGAGTCGACCGGATAGATGTCGTCCAAGTCTATCTTGAGCCGGTCGGGGCTGTCGCCCAATACCTCCCGCTCGCCGCGGTCTATCGTCGCGATGAACGAGTCGACCATTCCCACGACGCCAACCAACACCGTGATGATCGAGGCGACTCCGAGCAGCGTCAGCAGACCGCGGCGCGGCGCGCGAAGCAGGTTGCGGAACGGCATCCGGACGATGCTGCCCCCCGGCATAGGCAGGCGCTTCAGTAGCGGCGCAAGTCCTCCGCCTCTTGCGGCAAGATGCCCGGTGCGTATGGCGTCCACGGGGGCCACGCGCACCGCCCGCCATACCGGGTACGCTACCGCGGCGAAGGGCAACAGGAACCCGGCCGCGGCCACGCCCGCGAACAGCCCGAGCTGGAACGGCGTCTTCCACACGGGCAGCGGCAGAAACGAGGCCATCACTCCTCTCATCAACTCGCCGATCAGCAGCCCCACGCCGATCCCGAACACCACCCCAAGGAGTGCGATCTGCGCGCCGACCAGCAGCGGCCGGAGCGCTACCCTGGAGGCCGGCGCGCCCAGCGCCATCGCCACGCCGATCTCCCGCCGCTGGGACTCGACCATGCGGCTGGTCAGGTTGAACGCCGCAAAGGCGGCGCCCAGGAACAGGGCGGTGCCGAAGATGTTCCAGAACTGCCGGTCGCCCTCCGGGTCCCTCGTGACGGCCAGGTACGAAAGGTCGTCCTCGGGAACCATGACCGTGACGCCGAGGTCGTCGAACGCCTCCTTCAGCTCATCTACCATGACGTCCGTGTCGGCCGAGTCGACCAGCGTGAGAACGAGGTCGTTGACGACGTCATCCCGTCCGGCCAGCCGCTGCGCCGTGTCGATGGACGTGAAGACGACGCCGAAGTTGGCCTGCGCGAGGAAGTCCCCTTCGTCGGTGACCACCATGAAGTACTCCGGCGCCAGGCCGTGGCCTACGTAGCGGGCGGGGGTGCCGCCCGCGACCCGCACCTCGCCCTCCGGCGGAAGCTCGTAGTAGTCCGCGAAGTTGCGCTCCACCAGCACGACGTTCTGTCCGGCGTCGCCTTCGTCGAGCCCGCGGCCGGGCTCGACGTGTACGCGGTTCACGGCCGGGGCCCGTTCGACGGAGCCGGCGCCGACGATGCGCCCCGGAACGAAGACCATGCCGTCGTCGCGGGGGACCTCTATCTGGGTGGCGAGCTGCAGCCGCTCCTCGGCCGCGTCGATCCGCGAGGGATCGTCGATCCGGGCCAGTCGTGCTTCCAGGCTGCCCGTCGGCGCAAAGCTCCCCGCGCCGAGCTTGACGCGGAGATCGTACATGTTGGTCAGCTCGTAGCTGGCGTCGTTAGAGCGCATCCTCCAGATGGCGGAGCTGCTCATCCCGGCGTACGTCCCGGTGCCGAGCGCGATGATGAGCGCGATGGCGGCCACCTGGACCCATCTGCCGCGCAGATCGCGCCACGACCATCGCAGCCAGAGTCGCAGTGTCTTCATGCCCAATCCATTACCTCCGCTCTGACACGTCCGTTGCGCCGCCGGCTGCATCGATCCAACGAGCGTCGGGGCCGCGGGCCGCCGTCGCGTCGACCGGCCGTCGATGCCGGCGCTCGTCATTGTATCCGCCCGTTCGACGCCGCGCGAGGCCCCTCCCGCCTCGGCACCTGTTCAAAGCCGCCGAGAGGAACGCGGCTCCCCGCCGTGGATTCCCGCCGTCGCGGGAATGACGATTGTGGTGCCGTGGATTGCCTCCGTCGGAGACCTTTGCACAACCGTCATTCCGGCCCCTTCGCCGGAATCCAGAGGTGGGGGAGATCAAGCTCAATGACGCCCCCTGCCAGCGACCAGTCCGTAGCTCCGACAGTCGCGACATCACAGTCTCGACATCAGGTATGTCGACAAGGACTGGCCGATTGATGCATCCTATCAACGCGAGTTTGCGAAGAGCCACTCGCGAACACTGCAGCATAGAAGGGACCAGAATGTCTGATAGCTACGAACGCCATTTCCGGTTTTACGACAACCGCGAGAAATACCTTCTCTTTGTGAGCACTTGCAGTGAGAAACAGGTAGTCGCCGAGCGCCTCGCCATGGACATCAGAGGTCTCCGTCCAATGCTGCCAGCTTTACGCGTCTTTGACGCGGGTATGGGCGATGCGACCGTGCTCACACGTCTGATGAGAGACCTCCACCGCCAATACCCCACGGTCCCCTTCCTCATCGTTGGGAAGGAGATTAGCCAGGAGGACATCCGCATCAGCTTGGAGAAGATGGCCGACAGGTTCTATGAACACCCGCTCACCGTCCTGGTGCTGACCAATATGCTCTACTCCGAAGCCCCCTGGCTCCGTCCCGGATCGAATGCGATGCAGGCACGCCTTAACTGGCTCGAGGTGCCGCTCGAAGGCAGCACGGCTTTCGAGTTCGATGAACAGATTAGAGACCTGGAGCGACATGTTCAGGACCGCTGGAAGACAACTCCGAGTGAGCGCACTGGAAATCCCGTCTACGTGACTCCCTCGGTGCTGGTGATATATCGCAAAGACCACGAATGGCCGCTGGCGCCGGTCATACCTCTGGAGGGGTCCCCGCACCACGAATACGACCTTGTAATCGCGGCCCAACCCTTTAGAGCGAGGCTGACAGCGAAGGTCAAAGTCAGGAACGTACTTGCTCCCCTGGCGCGCTCCCTGGCCCCCGGGGGTCGCATGGTCGTCATTCAGTCCACCGGCAAGGACCCCGGGATGGAGATAATTCGTGGAGTCTGGCCTGGCGAGGACCCCTTTCTCACGCCTCGTCAGGAACTTCTTGGAGAGCTGAGCTCACAGCTGGGGGACAGCCATACAGAACTCCGGTATCTGAGCTATCCGGATTCCCGGGCGCAGTTCCGCTATGAATTGCGGTTGCCCCCTTCTGAGCTGGAGACCAACATCAGCACGTCGACGTTGCTGGCAGCTTGGAATGCGGCAACCTATGTCGCTCAGATTGACGACGAACGGCTCACACCCGCGATGAGCCGGGGCGACTACATAGATGTGACCTCGGAGGTTCTGAAGAAGTACCGGGGTCTGTGGTTCGTCGATGAGTCCTTCAAGGTGACCAGGGTCGATAGCCGTTAGACGCCGGCGCCAAAGTGGCCGCGTGTCACTCGATTTGGATGCTGTTGCCACGGGCGGTCTCGATTGACCGGGGTGGGGGCCAATCCCATATAATCGGCCCCAGCTTCGGTGCCCGCAAGAGGTGTGTCCGTTGAGCACACAGCCGCTGACCTCCAACCGTCTCGAGTTCGACGACGCCGTGGAGGCGATGGAGCACTACTTCAGCCAGGGATGGACCGACGGCCTGCCCGTCGTGCCGCCGACCGTGGAGCGGGTCCGGCAGTTCCTCGACCATGTCGGGCGCTCCCCCTCGGACATCGCGGGGGAGGAGCCGACCAAGGGCCGTGTGATCACCGCGGAAAAGGCCGCCGTCAACGCCGTCATGGCGGGCTGCCTGCCGGAGCACTTCCCGGTGGTGCTCGCGGCGGTGGACGCCATCAGCGCGCCGGCCTACAACCTGCACGCCATCTCGGTCAGCACCATGGGCGCGGCCACCCTGACCGTCGTGAACGGCCCGATCACCCGCGAGCTGGGTATGAACTCCGGCGTCAGCCTCTTCGGTCCTGGCAACCGCGCCAACGCCACGATCGGGCGCGCGATCCGGCTGATCATCTCCAACGTGACCGGCGCGGTGACGGGCGTGCTGGACAAGGGCACGCTCGGGCACGGCGGACGCTACTCCTGGTGCATCGCAGAGGCGGAGGACGCGAGCCCGTGGGCCCCATTGCACGTCGACCGGGGCTACGCGCCCGACCGGAGCACCGTCACCGTGTTCGCCGGCATCTCGCCGATCCAGACCGGCGTCGACGCGTCCGACATCGCCGGGGGCTTCGAGCGCGCGCTCCGTGCGTCGGGAAGCGGGCAGGACGAGCTGGTCATCGTCGTCTCGCCCGAGGCGCTGGGACACGTTATGGACGCGGGCTGGTCCAAGCAGGAGTTCCGTGAGCGGCTGCACGAACGGGCGCCGGGCGTCCTCAACAGCCCCGACGGTCTCACCGTGATCGTCGCGGGGGGCGCGGCGGGCGGCGCATGTGCGATAATCCCGCTGTGGGGCACCGGGGTCAACTCCGTGTCGACCACGCGAGAGGTCTAAGCGTCGCCGGACGTAGGAGTAGGTCCAGCAAACTCACGAGCCGCTGACGAGAAGGAGCAGACTATGGCTACAGCGACCAGGATCGAAGTCCTCGACCCGACTTCCGACCACATACCGGCCAGCGCCGTGCTCGCCGCCCGGCCCTCCACGCTGGAGGGCGCCACGATAGGGCTGCTCTCCAACGGCAAGGTCTACGCGGCCGGCTTCCTGGAGATGGTCGGGGAGGTGCTGGCCGACCGCTACCAGTTCGGCGGAGTCGTCGCCATGAACAAGGGCAACGCCTCGCGGCCGGCCCCGAAAGAGATGCTCGACGAGCTCGCGGAGAGGTGCGACGCGGTGATCACCGCGTCGGGTGACTGAGGGTCCTGCTCGTCGTGCAGTGTGCACGACGCAATCGAGATGGAGAAGAGGGGCGTTCCCGCAGTGGCCATCTGCACCGAGCCATTTATCTCAAGCGCCAAGGCGATGTCCAAGCTGGGCGGCATCCCGGACTACCCGTTCGTGATCCTGCCGCACCCCATGGCCCACCTGTCCGGCGAGGAGCTGCGCGACTACGCCGTGCGGGCCGCGCCGGACACCCTGCGCATCCTGCTCGCCAAGGGCTAGCCTGGAAGCCTGCTACCCGCGATTCCAGGCATGCATTAGAGTCTCACGACGACGGCGCCCGGCTTCCCGGGCGCCGTTCTCTATCTCAGTATGTCCGCGTTTGGCGTGGGACCGGGTCTCAGCACTCCGCCACCACCGGGTTGCTGAGCACCCCGACGCCGGACAGCTCGATTTCGACGGTGTCGCCCGGGCCTATAGGGCCGACGCCCTCCGGCGTGCCCGTCAGGATAACGTCTCCCGGAAGCAGCGTGATCGACTGGCTAATGTACGAGACCAGGTGCGCCACGGAGAAGAGCAGGTCCGACGTGTTGGAGTCCTGCTTCGTCTCGCCGTTCACGCGGGCCTTGACTTCGATGTCTGTGGGATCGAGGCCCGTCGCGATGACGGGGCCCAGCGGACAGAAGGTGTCTATGCTCTTGCCGATCAGCATCGCGCCCATCTTCATCTCGGCGGCCTGGATCACCCGCTCGCTCACGTCGTTGCCGCAGGTGTACCCGAGCACGTAGTCGAGCGCGGCCTCCTCGGACACGCGCCGCGCCTGGCGTCCGATCACCGCGGTCAGCTCGGCCTCGTGGTGGACGACCTTGCCGTGGGTCGGGTAGACGATGGGCTCGCCCTGGGCGATGACGGCGGTATGCGGCTTCATGAACAGCATCGGGAACTCCGGCGTCGCGGCCCCCGACTCCTCTATGTGCGAGACGTAGTTGAGGCCCACACAGATGATCTTAGACGGCTCCACCGGAGCGAGGACGCGCACGTCCTCGATGCCGGCCACGCGGCCTCCGGCTCGCGGGCCGTCGAACGGCGAGCCGGCCAGCTCCAGAATCGAGCCGTCCTCGTGCAGAACGCCGAACTCCGCCTGGCCGCCGAGCTCGTAGCGTAATATCTTCATGTCGATACTCTCCTGGGTTGGGTCGAATATTGACCGGGAACGCGTTCTGGCCTACTGTACCCCGCAGAACGCCCGAAAGACAATCTCGGTGTGGATGCCGGCAGCGGTTGAACGCTGAGGCTCCAGACAGCCCATTCACCCCGAGTAGCGCCGATGCTTCATCGGCGCGTATCGAGGGGCGCAGACCGGCTTCACCAACTCGAATCTTGCTCCAGGTCCGGAGGTCAGACATGTCGAATCTGAGGGTAGCGGTCATCGGTGTCGGTCCCAGGGGCCTGAACCACCTGGACGCCATAGACGGCTTCGACGACGTGGCGCTGGCGGCGGTCTGCGATCCGTCCGACGAGGCGAGAAACGCGGTCGCGGCCAAATACGCCCCGGAGGCGGCGTACACCAGCGTCGACGAGATGCTCGACGCTGAGGAGTTGGACGCCGCGGTGGTCTCGACGCCGCCGCACCTGAACGCCGTAGCGGCGCTGCCGTGCCTCCGGCGCGGAGTCAGCACGATGCTGGAGAAGCCGCCCGGACTCAGCACGGCCGAGACTGAGGAGCTCAGGGACGCCGCCGCCGCGAGCGGCGCGCTCGGGATGGTCGCCTGGAACCGCCGCTTCCACCCGATGGTCGTCGCTGCCCGCGAGATGGTGGAGTCGAGAGGCCCCATCGCGCAGATCGTCGGCGAGTTCCACAAGTCGATCACCCACATCGCGGAGTGGGAGCGCTACACGCCCGAAGTCATGGACAACATGCTCTACGAGACGCCGATCCACGCCTTCGACCTCGTGCGGTCGCTCGCCGCGTCCGAGGTGACCCAGGTGCACAGCGTCGTCCAACGGAGATTCTCGACATACAAGGACGTTCACGCCGCGCTCGTCGAGTTCGAGAACGGCTGCGTCGCCCAGCTCACGGCCAGCTACACCACGGACGCCCGGCTGGAGAGGTACGAGATCCACGGCCGAGACGTCTCCGCGTACCTGGAGGGGATACGACATGGACACGTCATGCGGGACGGCGGGCGCGTCGAGATCGAGAACACAGGCTTGAACGGCACGGTCGAGCAGGCCCGCTACTTCTTCGACGCCGTCAGGGACGGAACGCCCATCGGCCCGCCGGCCGCCGACCTCGACGAGGCCGTCAAGACGATGGAGCTGCTGGCCGCCATCATGGCCGGCCTCCGAGAATAGACGGAGTGGCATCTGTGAGCGGTCATGGACTGGCCCGCCGGTTGACGTGCCAGTGTCCGGTGCTAGAATTGCGAGGTGATCAATATGGTGTCCTCACATAAGATTCGCATGGCGCAGTACGGGACTAGGCACGGCCACGCTGCCGGAGTCCTGAGCGTCATGCTGGCGAACCCGGACGTGGAAGTGGTAGGCCTCTACGAGCCCGACGCCGGCAGGCGCCGCGAGCTCGAGTCGTCCGGCGAGGCCCCGTGGTCGCGGGTGCGCTGGCTGGACGACAAGGCGGAGATGCTGGAGGACGACACCATCGCCGCCATATCGTCCGAGGGCTCCAACCTGGAGAGCCTCGACCACACCGAGGAGATCGTCGCAGCCGGAAAGCACGTCTTCTACGACAAGCCGGCCGGCGACGACTACCCGCGGTTCGAGGCGATAGTCGCCAGCGCCCGGGAGCAGGGCCTGCTGGTCCAGCTCGGCTACATGTTCCGTCACCACGACGGGTTCGTCCGGATCGCGGACTGGGCGAGGTCGGGCTTCCTGGGCGACGTGTTCGCGGTCCGCGCGCACATGTCGACGAACATCCCGGCCGAGCGCCAGGACCCGAGCCGGATGCCAGCCGGCGGCGTCTTCTACGACCTGGCATCGCACGTACTCGACCAGATCGTCTGGATACTGGGCCGGCCCTCCAGGGTGACGGCATTCCTGCGCGAGGACGTGATCGAGACCGGCGGCTTTGCCAACAACACCCTAGGCGTGTTCGAGTACGACGGCGCCATGGCGATCATAGACATCGCGGCGATGGAGCCGGCGCCGACCGCCCGGCGGTTCGAGGTCTACGGCTCGATGGGCTCGGCCATCATGGAGCCAATGGAGCCTGCCGACACGCTTCGGCTCGCCCTGAAGGAGCCCCGCGGCGGCTACCCAGCGGGCGTATCTATCGTCGACCTCGAAGCCCGACCCAGGTACGTCGCCTCGCTGGAGGCCTTCGTGCAGGACATCCAGGGAGAGAAGGAGCCCGACCGGTCGCTCGACCACGAGCTGCTGGTGCAGGAGACGCTGCTGCGGGCCACCGGACACATCCCCGGCGGGTAGCTCCTACTCCGCGGGACTTTCCCTAGTCGGCAGCGCGTACGGGCATCAGGAGGGCGCAATGGCCTCGAAACTGAGAGCGGGCATCATAGGCTGCGGCGGCATAGGGCAGAACCACGTCCACGGCTATCTGCGGTCCGGCCGCTACGAGGTCGTCGCCATCTCCGACCTGAGCAAGTCGGCGATGGACCAGTACGACGAAGTCTTCGGCGACTACGACGACTACCACCCGAAGCACTACGCCAACGGCCGCAAGATGCTACACAAGGCGCGCCTTGACGTCGTTTCGATTGCCACGTGGCACGCGGGACACTCGACGTGGACGATCGCCGCCGCCGCGCACAAGCCGCGGGCCATCCTGTGCGAAAAGCCGATGGCCGTCGACCTGAACAGCGCGGCCGAGATGCTCGTGGCCTGCGAACGCAACGGCGTGAAGCTCGGCATCGCCCACCAGCGCCGCTTCCTGCCGTCCTATACCGAAGCTCGCGATCTGGTCGCGGCGGGCGCGATCGGCGACGTGGAGCTCATCACGAGCGTTTCCGGGTCGGGCCTGCCCAACGACGCATCCCACCACACGGACATGTACCGCTACGTGCTCGGCGACGTCGACTGCGAGTGGGTGATGGGCCAGGTCGAGCGCGGCACGGACCGGTACGAGCGCAACACGCGGATAGAGGACAGGGCCGAGGCCGTCTTCGGCTTCGAAGGCGGCGCCCGCGCTCAGATCGTCAGCGACCTGACGTCGACCTACCAGCAGGGGTGCACGATATACGGGTCGGAGGGGATGATCGAGCTGCGGCCGAGCTATCTGAGGCTCTTCAACGCCGACACCCGGGGGCGCTGGGAGCACAGAGCGCCCGACGGCCGTTTCTTCAAGATCGACGACGAGGGTATCGGCTTCGAGGGCGACGAGGGCGGCGCCGCGCAGGCCGCCGATCTGGCCGACTGGATTGAGGACGAGTCGGCCGGCTTCAGGGGCGAGGCGAGCCACGGCTACAAGGCACTGGAGATGATCCACGCCGTCTACGAGTCGGCCAGGCTGCACGAGCGCGTGGCGCTGCCGCTGCAGACCCGCGTCAACCCGCTCGACCTGATGGTCGAGTCGGGACACCTTCCCGTCAAGTACCAGGGGCGCTACGACATCCGCACCGCGTCGCTGCGGGGCGAGAACATGTCCTCTGACGAGGAGAACGCGTAACGCCGAAGAGACGGCCCGCCTTCGGTCTCGCGCCCTCCGCCGCTCTCGTCAGTCGAGGTCGGACAGGCTGGGGATGACCTCGTCGGCCAGCAGGGTCATGGAGCGCAGCCACGCGTCCTTGGGCTGCCACTCGTGCCCCATGGTCAGCAACACGCCGAAGCCGCCCACCTCGTCGTGCACCGCGCGCAGCTTGTCGGCGACCTCGTCCGGGCTGCCGACGATCCAGATGTTGTCCAACAGGTAGTCGATGGTCACGTCGGAGTCCGGCATGTCCGGATCGGTCTTGAACAGGTCGATCATATTCATGGTGGCCAGCACCTTCAGGAAGTAGCCGTTAAAGTCGCGGGCGAGGACGCCCTCGCGCGCCTCCCGGCGCGCCTCTTCCGTCGTCTCGGCCACGAAGACGTCCCTTGCTATTCGCCAGAGCGAGCGGTCGGCGGTGCGGCCGGCGCTGGCTGCGCCCTCGGCCACCATGTCCCAGTGGGTCTTGAGCGTGGCGGTGGGCACGAGGTTGATGCTCATCGGGATATAGCCGCGCTCGCCCGCAAGGACGAGCGTGTCCGACCGCTTCGATACCCCGGCGACGCCGATGGGCGGATGGGGCTTCTGGTAGGGCTTGTAGTGGAACGAGAGCCCGATGTCGGGGTTGGGCTCGGGCACCGTGAAGCGCCAGAACTTGTGCTCGTAGACGCCGGGCTTGGGGTCGTCCCACAGCTGGAGTACGAGGTCGACGGCGTCGCGGGTCATCTGGCGCTGCTCGCCCGACTCCGTGTCGAAGCCGAAGACCTCGAAGTCGCCTGGGAATCCGCCCGAGCCGACGCCCCAGTTGAAACGGCCGTGGGCCAGGTGGTCGAGCTGCGCGATTCGGTGGGCGATCATGAAGGGGTTGTGGTTCGGCATGCAGGTGACGCCGGTGCCCAGGACGATGTTCTCCGTGGCGCCCAGGGCCCTGGCGATGAACAGATCGGGGCAGGGGACGTTCTCCCACTCGGCCGTGAAGTGCTCGCCGATCCACGCCTCCTTGTAGCCGAGGCGGTCCAGGGTTACGATCTGCTCCAGGTCGTCGTCGAGGGCCTGAGTGATGTCGGCGCCCGGCGGGTGCAGCGGCATGGTGAAGAAGCCGACTTCCATTGTTGACCTCCATCGGTCGGGAACTTCCCGCGCGTCAGCGAGCCCGAACGGCGCACGATTTCCGTCGCCCCGGTACCGTCCCAACAACTTGCGACAGTCTACAATAGATTGGTGTCCGCCGAATGTAACGGCTACCGAAAGCGGCCGGCAGTTGACATGTCGCGGCTTTCGTGGTTAATTGCGCCTTGACAACTCTGGCCCGGCATAGTGACGAATGATTAGACGACAGCCAGCCATCGAAGATTTGCGGCCGTACGTGCGGCGACAGATGGACCTCTGGCCCGGCATGGCGCAGGTGATAAGGGCATTGTCTGAGGCGTTCGCGGCGTTCATCGACCCTCTGCCACCTTACAAGTGGATCGAGGGGCGTCTCGACGCCAAGGAGCACCGCTTCGGCCGGCACTTCCTCCTCGTAAATCGGGAGATCGTCGAGGTTGACCAGTTCACCTTCGACACGCTCACCGAGGGCGAGGCGCTGAAGGTCCGCAGCACCCGGAGCAACAGGGCGATCAGTATCGACCGGCTGGTGCCCTAGCCGAAGTCGTCGGCGAGCCCGCCCAAGGTACTCGCGGCGCCCGACGATTCGGCGCTCACGGACGAACTTCCCCTCATCCCGACGCTCCGGGGCCGATTGCCTCCGCCAGCACCTCGACCAGATGCCTGGCACGGACGCCCGTGCCGTCGCGGATTTGCTGGCGGCATGAGACCCCCTCGCTTACGACCTGAAAGGCGCCCTCAGCGGATCTGATCTGTTCGAAGAGGCCCTGCTCTCCGATCTTGAGCGAGGTCTCGTAGTGCTCCTTCTCGAAGCCGAACGAGCCGGCCATGCCGCAGCAGCCGGACTGTATCTCCTCGACCTCGCCGCTCCAGACGGAGCGCAGCACGTCCATCGCCGGCCCGGCGCCAACGAGCGCCTTCTGGTGGCAATGGCCGTGGAACAGCAGCTTCGCGGGCCCGCCGGCGGGCTCCAGCGTCGCGCCCTGATCGACGGCGTACTTCACGAACTCCTCGACGAGCATCGTACTGGCGGCGACCTCCCGCGCCCGGCGGTCCCCGGGCAGAAGGTCTAGGTAGTCGTCGCGGAAGCTCAGGATACAGCTCGGCTCCAAGCCCACGACCTTCGCTCCCCGCTCGACCAGCGGGTGGATGGCTTCGACGTTGAACAGGGCGTTGTCGCGCGCCCTGCCGATCATTCCGTTGGATAGCATGGGCCTGCCGCAGCACCGCGACGCCGGAATGACGACCCTGTAGCCCAGGCGCTCCAGCACGGCGACCGCCGCGCGGCCCAGCTCCGGGTGGTTGTAGTCCGTGAAGGTGTCGGCGAACAGCACGACGGGCCCTCGGGGCGCGTTGGCGGGCGCGTCGGCCGGTCGCGCTCGGAACCACTGTGTGAAGGTCTGGCTCGCGAAGGGAGGCAGGTCGCGCCTGCTGTCGATGCCGGCGACCTGCTCCAGCATCGCCTTGAAGGCGGGCGAGCCCAGGCTCCAGTTGGACAACGGGGCGAAGAACGACCCCAGTCTGCTCAGGGTCGATATGTTGGCGAAGATGCGATTGCGAAGCGGGTAGCCGTTGGCCCTGTGGTAGCGATCGAGGAACTCGTACTTGAGTTTGGCCACGTCGACGTTGGACGGACACTCGGCCTTGCAACCCTTGCACCCGAGACACAGGTCCATGACGCGGTACATCCGCTCGCCGGTCAGGCTGTCCACCGGCAGCGCGCCGGTCATGGCGGCGCGCAAGGCGTTGGCCCGGCCTCGAGTCGAGTGCTCTTCGTCCCGGGTGACCATGTACGACGGGCACATGGTGCCGGAGAGCTTGCGGCAGGCGGCCTGGCCGTTGCACATCTGGGCCGCGCCGCCCAGTCCGCCCTGCTCGGCGAAGGCCAACCCGGTCTCGATCTCCAGGCGCGGCGTCGACGGCGTGGTCCTCAGGTTCTCCGTCATCGATTGCGCGTCGACTATCTTGCCGGGGTTCATGACCCCCTCGGGGTCGAACGCCCGCTTGACTTCTCGGAAGGCGCCGTAGATGCGGCTTCCGAACATCTTCTCGTTCCAGACGCTGCGGGCAAGGCCGTCGCCGTGCTCGCCGCTCATCGCGCCGCCGTATTCGAGCACCAGGTCGCTCACGTGCGCGGCTATGGACACCATCCGCTCGATGTCCTCGGCGGCGGTCAGGTCTATCAGCGGCCGGATGTGGAGGCAGCCGACGCTGGCGTGTCCGTAGTACCCGGCGGAGGTGCCATGCTCCCGGACTATCTCGTCGAAGCGTCTGACGTACTCGGGCAGCGCCTCGGGCGGGACTGCCGTGTCCTCCACGAAGGGCAGCGGCTTGGCGGGCCCGCGGACGTTCATCATCAGGCCGAGGCCGGCCTTCCGAACGGCCCACACCCGGGCCTGGTCAGCGGCATCGACGAAGCGGCGGTTGGAGTACGACAGGCCGCTCCTTTGCATGCGCTCCTCGAGATCGTCGAGCCTGGCTTCCAGCTCGGAGGCGGAGTCACCCGCGAACTCCACCAGAAGGATGGCCTTCGGATCGCCGTCGATGAAATCCGCCATGCGGGAGTACTCCAGGTTCTCCCGCGCCTGTCTGATTATCATGTCGTCGATCAGCTCCACCGACGCCGGTCCGAGCTCCAGGGACAGCACGGTGGCCTCCATCGACTCGATCAGCTCCCGAAAGTGGAGCACGGCCAGGACCTTTGCCTTCGGAATGGGGACGACCCTGACCTTGGCCTCGGTGACGGTCAGAAGCGTGCCCTCGGACCCGACGACGAAGCGCGCCGTGTCTATGGCGTCAGGGGAGGCCAGCTCGTCCAGGTTGTAGCCGGACACGCGCCGCTGGATCTTTGGGAACCGGGCCGAAACCTCGTCGCGGTAGGCGTCGCCTATCTCGACCAGTCTTCGGTATACCTGCGCTTCCAGCGAGTCGCCGCGCGCCTTGGCCTCCAGCGCCCCGCCGTGCGCCGGGCCGAGCGTCGCCAGGTCGCCGTTCGAGAGAACGACGCGGAACTCGCGGACGTTGTCCACCGTCTTGCCGTAGACGATCGAGTGCGCTCCGCAGGAGTTGTTTCCGATGGCCCCGCCGACGTTCCCCCGGTTGCTCGTGGACGGATCGGGCGCGAACTGCACGCCCTTCGGCCGGAGCAGCAGGTTGAGCTCGTCGAGCACGATGCCCGGCTGTGTGCGGGCCCAGCCCTCCTCCGCATTGACTTCGAGCAGGTTCCGCATGTACTTGGAGAAGTCGATGACCACCGCGCGGCCGACGGCCTGGCCCGCAAGGCTGGTGCCGCCGCCGCGCGGGAGCACGGGCACGCCGTGCATGTTCGCGGTCTCGACGACGGCGACGACGTCCTCTTCGCTCCGGGGCAGGACGACGCCTATGGGCTCGATCTGGTACATGCTCGCGTCCGTGCTGTAGAGGACGCGGGTCATCTTGTCGAAGCGCACCTCGCCGGCGACGCGGCTTCGCAGGTCCTGGACCAGATCCCGCGTGTCGGCCTCGGCCGCGCCGACGGTCATTCGGCGTCCTCGGCTTGTCGCAGCCCGGAAGCGTTGTTGCGGAAGAGCAGGGCGAGTATCGGGGGCGCGGCGGCGGTGGTGATGATCGTCATGATGATGGCGATCCCGTACAGGTCCTGTCCGATGATCGCATGGCTGATGCCGACGCCGGCCATGATGAGCGCGACCTCGCCTCGGGGCAGCATGCCCACGCCGACCCGCGCCGCTCCGCGGCTGTTGAAGCCGGCGAACAGGGCCGGGACACCCGATCCGGCCACCTTCCCGACGACGGCCGCGAGCGTGATGACGAGGCCGAAGACCCATATCCCGCTGTCCAGGGACGAGACGTCGACAAGCATGCCCATGACGACAAAGAAGATCGGAACGACCGCCGCGTAGACGCCTCTCAGCGGCTCTTCCAGAGCGTGCGCGAGATCGGTGCCGGACAGCGCCAGTCCTATGGAAAACGCGCCGATGATCATCGCCAGGCCGAAGCTCTCCGCGAGACCCGCCGCCAACAGCGCCAGGCCCAGCGCGAGCGCGAGGCCGGCGCCGCTCACCCGGAACCATCCGAACAGAGCGGAAATGCGCTTGGCCAGCAGTATCCCGATCCCCGTCAGGGCTAACCAGAACCCCAGGGTCTTGAGCCCGACGAGAGCGATCGACGACGCGGAAAAGTCCCCCGTTTCTTGCAGGCCCACGACTATGGTCAGCGCCAGTATGCCGAGGACGTCGTCGAGGACCGCCGCGCCGAGTATGGTCACCCCTTCGGGGGTGGCCAGGCTGTGGAGGTCGCCGAGCACCCGGACCGAGATGCCGATGGACGTCGCGGTGAGCACGGCGCCGATGAACAGCGCCCTGACGTCCGTCAGGTGGTCGGCGTATCCGAACGCGACGGTCAGGACGACTCCCAGGACGAAGGGGACGACAACCCCGCCGACGGCCACGATCGAGGCGGGCCGGGCGTAGCGCATGAACTGCCGGAGGTCGGTCTCGAGGCCGGCCGCGAAGAGCAGGACAATCGACCCGAACTGAGCGATGGACCACATGCCCTCGGACACCGGTATCGAGGCGCCCTCAGGCGGGAGTTCGAAAGCCGGGCCTATCCAGGGGATGTCCCATCCGCCCAGGGCGAAAGGGCCGATCAGTATTCCCGCCGCCAGCTCGCCGAGCACGGCTGGCATCTTCAAGTACCGCTCGCAGATCTCGCCTCCCAGCTTGGCCGCGATCAGGATCGCGCCGAGCTGGAAGACGAGCCGCGTTAATGCGTGGGTTTCTTCCATTTCCCTCCGGTAGCGGCTCCCTCTATGCGGCTGGGTCCCCCGGGAAGGCGTCCCGCAAGGCTCTGGCCAGCGACAGCATCTTCTCCTTCTCGTCCCCGACGTTCAGGGCGTTGCCGAACGCCTGCAGCGAGTCGGCCAGCCCCTCCGTCAGGACCTCTATGACGAGCGGCTCTACCGGGACGGTATCCGACTCGACCACGATATGGCAGTCTGCCTGGCCCTCGGACACGATGGCGAGCGCGACAAAGTCGTCGCCGCGCCGGAACTCGTGGGAAGTCTGGCGTCCGGCCCAGTCCCCGGCTCTCAGGTGATGGTAGCCGATGCTTTCGAGATATCGGACGAAGGCGAACTCGAACACGGCCCGACCGAGCATCGGCGTGCTCACCTCGTACACGTAGGCCATCGGGCACCTCCAAGCCGGTCAAGTATAGGTGGCGCCGATTGGGCGTTTCAAGCAACGCCGGCCCCATGGTATCCGCGTTTGTGCGGCTCGAACGCGGTAGTTGGGAGTGGCGCACGGTACGGCAGGCCTCGTGGAGGCGGTATCGAGCGGCGCTATGCGGGTCGCGGCGTCTCCGTAGGCTAGGAGGCGACGCGCTTGATCAGGTACTTGACGGGGCCGCCGGGCGTGGTGACGCTGACCTCTCGGCCAACCGCCTGGTTCATGAGCGCTTTGCCGACAGGCGATACGTCCGAGATCTTGCCCCCGAGCGGGTCGGCCTCAAGGGCGCCGACGATCATGTAAGAGGTCTCGCGGCCCGTGTCTACTGCCTTCAGCACCACCTTGGAGCCCAGCAGGACGGCCTTGCTGGGCCCGGAGCGATTGACGGTGACGGCGGACTCGAGCGCCTTCTGGAGCTCCGTGATTCGGGATTCGAGCTGTCCGAGCTGCTCCCTGGCGGCTTCGAGGGGGGCGTTCTCGCGCACGTCCTTGTCGGCCGCCGCGCGACGGATCTCGGCGGCGATCGGGCCGCGTTTCGAGAGCAGGCCTTCGAGCTCACTCTCCATCTGCGCTTGCCCTTCGGCCGTGATCTCGATCGTCGCCGGCCCGTTCCGGGATCGGGCCCCCCCGGCGCGGACCTTGGCCTTGGGAATGCGCAGAAACCTCGCGAGGTTCTGATCGATCAAGCCCTTCTTGTGGGCGAACGTGAGGAACTGGCGTACCTCCCGCAGCCGCTCCGGAGCGTCCCTTCGGGTGGCCGAGCCGGCCGCCTGCGTGCCGTACTCCTCGACCACGGACGGTTGGATGTCGGCGATGATCCTGTCGGAGCCGCACCACTGTGCGAAGCGCAGGAGCTCCTGCCGGGAGGGAGACCCGGCCGCCTTTGCCTTGAGGCTGCTGACGTAAAGTCCGACGGCGTCTAGAAGAGTTACTGCCCGGGAGGGTTCCGCCAAGTTAATGCTCCTGTCGGCGTGCGCCTCGCCCCATAGTAAAGAACGGCTGACTACCGTGTCAACGCGGCCTCAGCCTGTGGTTAGTCCCGAGGGCCCTGGGTGCCCGGCTCTCGGCGCGGAATTGGCGGGATGTGGCATATACCTGAAGCGGAACCGGCGGGCCGTCCTCGTGGGCCGACAGCCTCAGCGGGCAAAGCCCCAGTGGGTACAAGTCCTGGCGGCGCGGCGGCGCAAGCCTCTCGTGGTCTGGGGGACGTGTCACATGAACATACACGCCCAGCGAAGTAGTCCGCCAACGCAGAAAGTAGGTAGTGGTCACAGCTTGGGTCAGTCAAACGACCCGAAACATGGTGCGATACCGCTTATCAGCGGCGGGTAGCCCATATGAGAGGGGGCAAATGAGGATAGGGCGTTACACACCACTGTAACAAATCGAAGACCCTGTTCGTCCTTGACACGGACGAACAGAATAGTCGGAGGAAAGCCATGGCGTCACATACGAACTTTGGGATAGCAGTCTGGCTGGCCGTCAACCGTTCACTGTTGACAGTCCTCGCGTGTGCGGAGACACCACCCATCGCCCTCTACACCGACCGGCACTCCGTTGACAGTCCTCGCGTGTGCGGAGACACCGGCGTCTTCCACACCGCCTACCGCCACGGCCACCCTTGCACCCAAGAGACCGACACCTACCCTGGAAGAGAGAAGAATCCAAACCCCAACGGACTACGGCTACAATACGCGAGTCGTCGATGGAGATATCCATGTGTGGCACGCGCCTCATTGCCGGCCGGTTCCTCCCGCCACCTTTGTAGCTTCTGTCATTCTGACCGACCTGCGTTCCGGGTCCCACCTGTACTTGAACCGGGACGGTTCGGTTAGGACATCTCCCCGATTACCGGAGCGACGAGGGCCAAGGATGTTTTGCCGCGGTGCTGGAAGACAGTTCCCTGATGGAACTCATCCTCACCCCGTTTGAATGTCCTTGAGTGTCTGTACTGCCCATACCAACTGGATCACCCTGACGCACGCTGGCTCTACCCCTTGCCACTGCGCACCTTACGCGGCGCCAATCGACGTCGCGCCTTACTAGACCACTACTCCACGACACTGACACTGGAGAGCCGGATGCGGTGAAAGCCGCACGTCCGGTTCGGAAAGGGGGCCGCCGGAAAAGTGCTCCGGTAACGCAGGATAACTCGCCGGAGGCCTACCCTACGCATCGATTGACGCGAGACTCCGACCGCGGTATCTTATCATTGCGGTGCTCGATAGCCCGTGCGGCGAGGCTGACGAAATGAGTCGTTTTCGACGATATGGAGGTCTGATATGACGGAAAACAGGCGCGAGAAGTCGGTGGTGGTGCTCCAGCTCTCGGGCGGAAACGATCCCCTGAACACGATCGTGCCCTACACAGACGGCCACTACTACGACCACCGGCGCAAGGTGAACGTGGCGCCCGGGGACGTCCTGCCGATCGACGACCAATACGGCTTCCATCCGAGCATGGGGGCGATCAAGGAGCTGTGGGACTCCGGTAAGGTGGCGATGGTCCACGGTCTGGGCCACGGCATCTCGGAGCGCTCGCACTTCAGGTCGATGGACATCTGGCACACCGCCGAGCCCGACGCGATAGGCACCGAGGGCTGGCTTGGCCGAACGATGAAACAGATGGACCCCAGGGGCGAGAACGTGATTCTCGGGGTCAACTTCGGCAAGGGCCTTCCCAGGGCGATGTCGAGCGTGGGCGTACCCGTGGCGTCGGTCAGCAACCTGGAGACGTACGGTCTGTTCCCCGACCTCAAGGACGAGCGTCTGAAGGAGTACGCCCTGGCCGCGTTCGCGAAGATGTACGGTCGACACATGGTCGACAGCGGGGTCCTCGGCTATCTGGGCCAGACCGGGACGAACGCGCTGAAGGGGGCCGACATACTGCGTGCGACGCCTGAGCAGTACAGCTCGAGCGTCGAGTACGCGGCCAACCCGATCGCCCAGGACATGAAGGGCATCGCGCAGGTGCTGCTGGCGGACGTGGGCAGCCAGATATTCTACTGCCAGCACGGCAGCTTCGACACGCACTCGCAGCAGGGACCGACGCACGCGAAGCTGTGGGGGGAGGTGTCGGGCGCGGTCGGCGACTTCTTCGACGACATGCGGGAGCACGGCCGCGAGGACGACGTGATGGTGCTCATGTTCAGCGAGTTCGGCCGCCGTGTAGGGGACAACGGCTCGTTCGGCACCGACCACGGGGCCGGCGGCACCGCGTGGGTGATGGGCGGGTCCGTGGATGGAGGCGTGTACGGCGAGTACCCGTCGCGCGATGAGAAGGACCTGTTCGACGGCGACCTGCGGTACACCAACGACTTCAGGTCGACCTACTCGACGGTGCTGGAACAGTGGCTCGGAGTCGATCCTGAGCCGGTGGTGAACGGCCGGTTCGAGCAGTTCCCGATGTTCAAGAACTAGGACCTCGACGTCTCGGGAGTCTCGTCCAGGAGACAGGCCATGAGCGACAAGGACATCGCGCTGATAGCGCACCTCATGCGCCGTGCGGGCTTCGGGGCGACATACGCTGAGTTGGAGGACAGAGCCGCTCAGGGCTACGAGGCGACGGTCGAGAACCTGCTGCACCCCGAGCGCTCGGAGCGCGCCGACGAGGACCTGTACCTGCGCTACGAGACGGTGTGGGACGGCAACTTCCGGACATCGAGCATTCCGCAGTTCTTCTTCAACATGGTACGCACGCGGCGGCCGCTGGAAGAGAAGATGGCCCTGTTCTGGCACGGCCTGTTCGCCACCGCGGGCGTTAAGGTCGTCTGGTCGCCGGTCATGACGCAGCAGATCGAGACCTTCAGGAAGCACGGCCTGGGGAACTTCCGGACCATCTTGGTCGAGCTGTCGAAGGACCCGGCGATGTCGTTCTGGCTGGACAACTGCCAGAGTCACCGGGACGCTCCCAACGAGAATTACGGCCGCGAGCTGCTGGAGCTCTTCGCCATGGGCGTCGGCAACTACACCGAGGTCGACGTGATGGCCGCGTCGCGGGCGTTCACGGGCTGGACCTTCCGCCGCATCGCGTGCGGCCCCTACCGCGGCGTTCAGCCGACGTTCCAGTTCGACCCCGCCGACCACGACTACGGCGAAAAGGAATTTCTCGGAGAGAAGGGGGCGTTCAACGGCGAGGATATCATCGACATCGTCGTGCGTCAGCCCGCGACCGCCAGGTTCATCGTGGCGAAGCTGCATAACTTCTTCGTGTCGGACGAGCCCGACGAGGACGCCATAGCCGAGTTGGGCCGGGTCTACTTCGAGTCCGGCTACGACATCAAGTCGGTGATGCAGGCGCTGCTGCTGTCCGACTTCTTCAAGGAGTCGCGGTTCGCCAAGATCAAGAGCCCCGTCGAGACCATAGTCGGCATCAGCCGCCTGGCCGGCGACTTCGAGTTGGCCGACGGGCGACTGCTGTCCGAGGCGGTGCCGATGGACCTGCGGGACGGCGCCGCCGTCCCTTCGGAGAATATGGGCCAGCAGCCGCTGAACCCGCCCAGCGTCGAGGGCTGGCACACCGGCCACGAGTGGGTCAACAGCGGAAGCCTGGTCGAGCGTGTGAACTACGCCGCCGCCCGTCTCGGCGACGGCTCAAAGCCTGGCGTGAGGTCCATCGCCGAACGGTTGGCCTCGGACCGGACACAGCTCTCTCCGAGGGAGCTTGTAGACGGCTGCCTTGAGTTGATCGGCTGCTACATCGTCTCGGACCTCACCCGCGAAAGCCTCGAAGAGTACGCGTCGCAGATCGACGGCGACAGGCTCGACACGCCCGAAAGCCGTGAGGCTTTCGCCGACACGGTGGCAAGCATGCTCAGGCTGATCGTCGCTACGCCCGACTACCAGCTCGTCTAGGGGTTTCGGGCGTCGCCCGCCGGACCCTCGGGAGGAGGCCTCGGTATGGTCAAGCAGAAAGTGTTGCGTCGCGCCGGGTGGCGCTATCTGAAGACGATCGGCGGCGCCACCCAGGGCGGCTTCGCTTCGCCCACGGACATCGCGGTGCGCTCCGACGGAATGATTGCCGTCCTCTGCCGCCCCATTCCCGACCAGATCCGAGTGCAGCTCACCGCCTTCGAGGACGAGCCGAAGCTGGGCGAGTTCGGCGCTTTCGGCACCGGGATCGGCGAGATGGCGCGGCCCACCGGCGTGACGTTCGACAGCGAGGGCCTGCTCCACGTCGCCGACGAGGAGACGAACAGGATTACCGCCTTTACGGTGGACCCGGACGAGGTGAACGCCGACGGCGGGCCTCCGTCTATCCTGAGGCGGTCGCAGGTGATCCCACAGTCCGGCAAGTACGTTTCCCACTGGGGTGTTCCCGGAAACGGGGATGGCGAACTGAACGGGCCCAGTGCGATCGCGTTCGACCCGGCCGACGACCTGTACGTCGTGGACAGCCGCAACAACAGGGTCCAGAAGTTCACCAAGGACGGCCGGTTCCTGCTCAAGTGGGGCGGTCGAGGCTCGGGCGAGGGCGAGCTCAACCTTCCCTGGGGCATCGCCATCGACGACGACCGAAACGTCTACGTCGCCGACTGGAGGAACGACCGCATCCAGAAGTTCACGGCCGACGGCGGGTTCCTGGCGTCCTTCGGCGGGTCCGGGGTCGGCCTGGGGCAGTTCAACCGTCCCACCCACGTCGAGGTGGACAAGGACGGCGACATATACGTGGCGGACTGGCTGAACGACAGGGTGCAGGTGCTGGCAGCGGACGGCAGGTTCGTCGATGTCTTCTACGGCGATTCCACGCTGTCCAAGTGGGCGCTGGAAGACGGCGCCGGCCCCCCCGGAGACACGATAGTCAAGATGAAATACCTCTCCGAGGACGGCTACGCGGAGAAGTACTTTCACCGGCCCATGGCGGTCGCGATGGACGCGCTCGGGCACCTGTTCGTGACGGACAACGAGAGATTTCGCGTCCAGGTCTACCTGAAGGAGGCCTACCCCTCCCTAAGGCTCATGGAGGTCGACCCGGACGAAGAGCCGATCACCATGGAGCCGTAGCGCGCCCTCAGTGGTGGTTCCGGGTACTCGCAGCCCCATACGCAGAGCGGGGCCAGCCATGTCGCAATTCAACCGGGAGTTTGGAAACCCGGGGCGAGTTGTACTTTTCGGCCCGTCCAGTTTAGAAGTCCTCCACAGTCCTAACTGTAGTTTGGAAGTGTGGCGAGAATTGTACTCTTGCGGCCATTGCTCCTGCACAGCCGCAAAGCGTCCGCTAGTGCCCTTAGACTCTTGGAAGACCTGCTCGCCTACCCGGTGACCGCCGCCCGTCAAGCATCGGAGCTGCTTGACATGTCCGACCCGGGCGCGCGGCGAGTTCTCGACCGATTGATCGACGCCGGTATCGTAACGCGTCAAGACGATACGTGGCCCACCTCTACGTCGCCCAGCGCCTGCTCGACGAGATCGAAAGGCCGATTGCGTCCGGGCAAGACTGACGCGCCCGGCTTCTGAGGAGAGCGTCCGGGGAGGCGCTGTCCGGCCGCATACCCTGCGCCATGTGCGACGCTAGGATCGGGACGAGTCTTCGAGCGCCGCGATCACGGCGTGGCGATACGATTCCCGTGCGTGGGAGAGTGCCGGGGCTTGCGGCTCGCCGCGGTCGAGGGACACCCGCAGCTCACGAAGTACTGGGATCAGAGGCTTCCGGAGGCAGCCTTTGATTTCAGGTCGAGCCCCTCCGGGGCGCAGCAATCGGTCGACGTGTTCGAGGACGTCTACATCACCGTCGGGCAAAACGACGTCGTACGGTCCGGAGAGGCGCGCCATGACGTCCGACGCGTCTCCCAGCAGTACGCGGACTCTGCGGGCGAGCCCACGCTTGGAGAGCTCAGCCTCGGCGATGGTGGCGTGCAACGAGTCGTTCTCGATGGTGTCAACCCGACAATACGGCCCGCCTGCGTCCGCCATCAGGGCTGTGCAGTATCCGAGACCGGTGCCGATCTCCAGGAATCTTGTCGCGCCGATAGCGTTGGCGACAATCCTCCAGATCGGGGCACGGTATGGCGGGATGGGCCATGCAATGCACGGCCCATCGTCCTTGCCGCCGGAGTGCTCGAGGCGATGACCATGGGTGAGCTCGTAGAGGTCATAGTGCAGTTCCATCTCGTGGCCGAAGAGCTTCTCGAGCAGCGGACGGTGCCACGCGGCATAGATGTGCTCGTTAGCGTACCCAGGCGATTGCCGCGTCATCGCAGTTGGGCCCTCGCTTACAGGCGGTCCTGTCTACTATGATGAGGCCCAGCCCGGCCGAGGGGTCGCCGAGGTCACGTGCTGACGACTCCACGAGCAGCCTTCATACGCCCGGGTGCTCCGGGTCGCGCTACTCCATGTCGCCCCAGCTTGCGCCCGCCTTGATCTCGACGTCCAGCGGAACGGCGAGGTCTAGCACCTTCGGCATGATCTCCAGCACGAGCTCCCGGACCTGCTTGACCTCGTCGTTCGGCGCCTCGAAGATCAGCTCGTCGTGCACCTGCACGATCATCATTGTACGCAGATTCATCTCCTCGATGCGCCGCTGCAGCCGGACCATGGCGACCTTGATGGCGTCGGCTGCCGTGCCCTGAATGGGCATGTTGATGGCCATTCGCTCGCCGGACGACCTGACGCGGAAGTTGCTCGACTGGATCTCCGGGATATACCTCCGCCGGCCCAGCAGGGTCTGGACATAACCCTCCACCATGACCTTCTGCTTTGTCGAGTGGATGTAGCCCTGTATGCCGGGGTACTTGCCGAAGTAGGCGTCGATGAACGCCCTGCCTTCGTCGGCGCTCAGGCCCGTCTGCTGGTTTATGCCGAAGGGGCTGAGGCCGTATACGACGCCGAAGTTCATGATCTTGGCGATGCGGCGCATGCCGTCGGTCACGGCGTCTATCGGCACGTCGTATACCGAGGCGGCGGTGGCCGAGTGGACGTCCTCATGGGCGCGGAACGCCTCCAGGAGGCCGGGGTCCTTGGACAGGTGGGCGAGGATCCGAAGCTCGATCTGTGAGTAGTCGACGGCCAGCAGAGTCCACTCGGCGGGGTCGCCGACGACGAAGGCCTGCCGCACGCGCCGGCCGAGCTCCGTGCGCACGGGGATGTTCTGCACGTTGGGGTGGTCGCTCGACACCCTGCCGGTCGCCGAGCCGGTCTGATTGTACGTAGTGTGGATGCGGCCCGTGTCGGGGTTGACGAGCTGGGGCAGGGCGTCCACGTAGGTCGACTTGATCTTCGTGATCTGGCGGTACTCCAGGACCCTGTCGAGCACCTCCCGAGCCTTCGGGTCCACGTCCTCCACCGTCCCCTGGTCGAGCACGTGCTTGAGGCCGTCGAGAGAGGACGCGTCGGTCGAGAATCCCTTCTGAGTCCGCCTGGTGGGTGGAAGACGAAGCTCCTTGAAGAGCACGTCGCCGAGCTGCTGGGACGAGTTGATGTTGAACTCGTGGCCGACGACGTCGAACATCCCCGCCTCGATGGCCGAGACCTGCTCGCCCAGCTCCGCCGACATGCGTCCGAGCATCGGGACGTCGAGGCCGACGCCGCTGAGCTGCATGCGGACGAGGACGGACGCCAGGGGCATCTCGACGTCCCGGAAGACCGCCGCGCTGTCCTTCTCCCGAAGCTCGTCCTCGAGGATGGGCCGGACCTGGTTGGCAACGTCGGGGTCCGCCGCGGTGTAGTCTGCGGCTTCGGCGGGCGATGCCTGGGCGATGGTCTTCCGCTTCCTGCCGGTACCGAGGAGGTTGGACAGCGGCTGCAGCTCGACGTGAAGGCAGTCCAGCGCCAGGGCGTTGAGGTTGATGGCCTTCCGGCCCGCCAGGTGGGCGGCCAGCGCAGCGTCGAAAGCCAACCCTGCAACCTCGACGCCGTTGCGGGCCAGCAGCGTCATAGAGTAGTTGGCGTTGTGGCCCGCTTTCGGTACGGCCTCGCTCTCCAGGACGGGCCGCAGGGCCGACAGCACGTCTTCCCGCGCTAGCTGCCTGCCCTCCTCATGTCCGAGCGGCACGTACCAGCCCGCGTCCGGGGCGTTGGAGAACGACAGGCCCACGAGCTCCGCGGTGGTCGGGTTGTCGCCGTCGGCAACCGCGGCGAATCCGAACCCCGAGGGGGAGTCCAGCTCCGCTATGAGGGAGTCCAGGCCCTCCCGCGTGTCGACGACCCTGTACGCGGTCTCTCGTTCGCCGCCGCCGAGGGACATTTGCGCCTGAACGGGGCCGGCCGGCGTTCTCGGATCTGGCACGCGGCCGACGATGGAGAAGAACTCGAGCTCGGAGACCACCTCGATGACCTTGGCCCGGTCGTACTCCCAGAACTTCGCCGCGTCGAGGTCGAGCTCTATGGGGACGTCCTTCACGATCGTGGTCAGGAACTTACCGCGGAGGGCCTGCTCCCTGTTCTCGCGCAGGCTCTCGCGAGTCCTCTTCGCGGCGATCTCGTCGATGTGATCGTAGAGCCCCTCGACCGAGGCGTACTCGGTGAGGAGGCGTATGGCCGTCTTGTTCCCCACACCGGGCACGCCCGGGATGTTGTCGGAAGTGTCTCCCGTGAGCGCCTTGAAGTCGGCCACCGCTTCCGGTCCGAGTCCTCCGTATCGCTCGCGTACCGCGGCGACGTCGTACAGCGTCCGGCCGCCGGCGCCGTAGCTCAAAAGCACGCGCACGTTCGGTGACACCAGCTGCAGCTCGTCCGTGTCGCCGGTGAGTACGACGGTGTCGAGTCCGCTCTCCTCGGCGAGCCGGCACAGCGTCCCGATGACGTCGTCCGCCTCGAAGCCCTGGCGTTCGAAGATCGGGACCCCGAAGGCTTCCATGATCCTGCGCACGTGCGGGAACTGGGCCCTGAGCTCCGGCGGCGACGGTGGACGCTGCGCCTTGTACTCGTCGTACTCCAAGTGGCGGAAGGTGGGGCCCGACATGTCAAAGGCGATGGCGCAGTGGGTCGGCTTGCGGTCGGCGACCTCGCGTAGGAACGTGTTGAGGAAGCCGTACACGCCGTGGACGTCTTCGCCGGTGCGGCTCACGTTCAGGGGCGACCGAATGGCGTGCCACGCGCGATGCACCATCGCGTGACCGTCCATCAGAATGAGCAGAGGCTCCTGTCCCATCAGCGGCAGCGTGGCCATGGGCGATTTCGGGTGTGTCCCATCAGGGGCAGCGTAGGTGCCGGAGGGCGATGGCGGTCTCGATGGGTTGACTGGTGGCGGCAACCTCCAGCCCAAAGAGGCTCTTGCATCACAGATGAAATACCTCTGCTTGCCCTCATTCTAAGTTCCTGATTCAGCGATGATCTGCCCATATCGTACGGTGCCTCGTCTTCACAGAAAGGCATGGCGGTTGAGCCGTATGCTGTACCATCCTGCACGGACATAGCAACTACGTTGAATTTGTCACCGCGAATCTCTCGACCTTGATTTGCTTGACGCGGGCCCGCGCCTGCCAAAGGTCGTAGGCCGTCTGCATACCGAGCCAGGTTTCCGGCGTAGAACCGAAGGCCTGAGACAGGCGAAGGGACATCTCGACCGATATGCCAGCCTTCTCGTTCACCAAATCCGACAATGCCTGGCGGGTTACTCCCAGACCTTCCGCAGCCCTCGTTACCGTCAAACCCAGCGGCTCAAGACATTCCCGCCTCACGATCTCGCCCGGATGGGGAGGGTTATGCATAGACATTATCTCATCTCCTCAGTGGTAGTCTGTGTAATCCACATCGACAGTATGCCCATCCTCAAACCTGAAGGTCACCCGCCAGTTTCCCGACACCGAAACGGCATAGTGCCCCTTCAGTTCACCTGATAGCGGATGCAGCCGGAATCCTGGGATGTCCATGTCCTGAGGAGTACTGCTTCGATCAAGCACGGCAAGGATTCGTCTCAACTTCCGGGCATGCTCTGGGGCTACTCGTCGCGCCCCCGGCCGATGTAAAGTAACCTGAGCCCCCGGTGTTTGAAGGATAGGATCACATGAATAGTCTACGAGTGTCGTCTGTCGCCTGTCAATAGACGGAACGCGCCGTTGGTACCAGAATAGACCTCGGGTGAGACGCCTATACGCCCACTAGCTCTCGGGCGGCCGACAGGAGCGCCCGCACCGCGTCGGGAGACTCCGCCTCGGCATACAGGCGCAGCAGCGGCTCGGTGCCCGAGAAGCGTATCAGCGCCCAGCCGCCGCCCTCCAGCACGAAGCGGACGCCGTCCCGCGTGTCGACCTGCGCGACTCTGCGTCCACCCAGGGCGGCGGGCGGAGCGGCTCCGATGCGCCGTTCGACGTCTGCGCGGTTTGCCGGGTCGAACGGCAGGTCTACGCGATCGTAATGGTGTGGGCCGACCCTGGCGTACAGGTCGTCCAGTAGCTCCGAGACCGACTTGCCGGTCTTGACCATCATCTCCAGCAGCATCAGCCCGCTGAGTATGCCGTCGCGCTCCGGCAGATGTCCCTTGAACGCGAAGCCGCCGCTCTCCTCGCCCGCGATCAGGGCGTTCTCACGCATCATGACCGGGCCGAGGTGCTTGAATCCCACCGGGGTGTCGACCACTGGAACACCGTATATGTCGCCGAGGCGGTCCACCATGCCGGTCGTCGTGATGGAGCGCACCAGCGGCCCGCGGTTGCCAAGCACCTCGAGCTGGTGGAGGCACAGGAGCGCGAACGCCTGCAGCGTCGTCACGTAGCGTCCCCGCTCGTCGACGACGCCGAGGCGGTCGCCGTCTCCGTCGGTGGCAAGGCCAACGTCTGCCCCGGTGTCCCGCACCGCGAAGACGAGCGCCGCGAGATTGTGCTCGATCGGCTCGGGCTGCGCCATCCCGGGGAAGGCGGGGTTGCGCCCGCCGCGGACCTCGGTCGCGGCGGTTGCGCCGCCTCCGAGCAGACGCGGCAGATAGCCCGCGCCGGCACCGTACATGGCGTCGGTCACGACTCTGAGCCCGGCCCCCCTGATCGCCTCGATGTCGACGAGCCCGGCGACTCGCGCCAGGTAGTCGGGTGCCGGGTCGAAGAGCTCGACGGCGCCGCTCTCGACCGCGACGGCCAGCGGCATTCGGTCCGCGCGCCCCAATGCCGCGGCCGCCGCGATGTGCCGCTCCAGATCGGATACGACCTCGGCGGAGGCGCTGCCGCCGTAGTCAGGCTTGAACTTGAAGCCGTTCCACTCCGCGGAGTTGTGGCTCGCCGTGATGGCCACGCCGCCGCCCGCGCGCCGGGAGACGACGGCGAAGCTGACCGCGGGCGTGGGGCTCGGGCGGTCGGATAGCAGCGTGCCGACGCCGCTGGCGGCGGCGACCTCGGCAACCGTGGCCGCGAACCGGTCAGAGGCGAACCGGGTGTCGTATCCGACGACCAGCCCTCGGCCGGCGAGGCCCTGGGCCTTCAGCAGATCGACCGTGCCCTGCGCGCACAGGCGCACGTTCTCGAACGTGAAGTCTTCGGCGATTATGCCGCGCCAGCCGTCTGTACCGAACCTTATCGCCATGCGTTCCAGCCGGGCCAGGCCCTTTCGGCGGCCTAGGCGGAGGCGTCGCGCCTCAGGTCCTCGGCCTTGTCGGTCCGCTCCCACGGCAGGTCCAGGTCGTCGCGACCGAAGTGGCCGTACGCGGCGGTCTGCTTGTAGATCGGCCTGCGCAGGTCCAGGTCGCGGATTATCATCCCCGGCCTGAGGTCGAAGTGCCGGTCGATCAGCTCGACTATCGTGTCGTCGGGCACCCTGTTCGTGCCGAACGTCTCGACCGATATCGAGATCGGCTTCGCCACCCCGATGGCGTAGGAGACCTGCAGCTCCAGCCGGTCTGCGAAACCGGCCGCGACCGCGTTCTTGGCAACCCATCTCGCGGCGTACGCGGCAGACCGGTCGACCTTCGTCGGGTCCTTCCCGGAGAAGGCGCCGCCGCCGTGCCGCGCGACTCCGCCGTACGTGTCGACCAGGATCTTGCGCCCGGTCAGTCCGGTATCGCCAACCGGGCCGCCGGTGACGAACCGGCCCGTCGGGTTGACGTGGTAGATCGTGTCGCCGTCTCTCAGCTCCTCCGGGATGATCGCGTGGGCGACCTGTTCGATGAGGTCTCGGCGTATCGACGCCTGGTCGGCGTCGGGTTCGTGCTGGCTGCTCATGATGATGGTGTGGACGCGCTTCGGCCTCCCGTACGAGTACTCCACCGTAACCTGCGCCTTCCCGTCGGGTCGCAGGTAGGGGATGACGTCTTCCTTCCGGACCTCCGCCATCCGCCGCGTGAGCCTATGCGCCAGGGCGATGGGCAGCGGCATCAGCTCCGGGGTCTCGTTGCAGGCGAAGCCGACCATCATTCCCTGGTCGCCGGCGCCCACCGACTCCAGGTCCTCGCCGTAGGAGTCGTTGTCCTGGCGTACTTCGAGCGACACGTCGACTCCCTGGGCGATGTCCTGGGACTGCTCGTCGATCGACACGCTGACGCCGCACGACTGGTAGTCGAAGCCCAGAGCCGGGTCGACGTATCCGGCGTCCCGTATGGTGCTCCGCACCAGCTTGGGGATGTCGACGTGGGCGCCGGCGGCGCTGATCTCGCCCATTATCACGACCAGCCCCGTCGTGGCGCACACCTCGCAGGCGACCCGCGCGGCCGGGTTCTGGGCAAGAAACGCGTCGAGGATTGCGTCGGAGATCTGGTCGCAGATCTTGTCGGGGTGGCCCTCGGTCACCGACTCGGACGTGAACAGGTACTTGGGTGAATCCGTGAAGCTGGAGGCCATACTCTCGGCTTCTCCTCGTCGCCGCGGGCCGTCCCTAGCCGGCGCACGCCATGTTATTGGCGATCATTTCCGCGAGGCGATATCGCTCCGCGAATGGTACCAGAACGGCGCGTCTTCCGAACAACTCGTCCAGCTGCTCCCCGGGATACCTGGGCATCACGTGCACGTGATAGTGCGGGATGGTCTGCCCGGACGCGATTCCGTTGTTCTGGAATATGTTGAGGCCCACCACGTCGAACGCGTCGTGGATGCCCCGGGCTACTCGTCGCACCAGCCGCGCCAGCGCTTCCGCCTCTACCTCGGTGAGATCGAGGACGCTGGGCGCGTGGCGTGTCGGCACCACGAGCGTCGCTCCCTCCCTGCTCTGGTACGGGTTAACGAACGCGGCCGCCAGGTCCTGCCGCTCGATGAACGCGCACCTCTTGGTATCGTCGCTGTCGGTCGCGACCGTGCCGCTAAGGTTTGCGCAGAAAAGGCAGGGGTCCCGCTTGGGTATGACGAGAGGCATCGTGGCTCAGGCGTTGGGAAGCCGGCGAGTCTATCGACCGCCGTGCTCTACGTGCCGATGTCCCAGCTCTCGAGATACCGGCGCTGGGCGTCGGTGAGCGAGTCGATGGATATGCCCATGGCCTGGAGCTTGAGTTTACCGACCATCTGGTCGATGTCCTTGGGCACCGGTACGACGGAAGGCGCCATCTCTGCCGCGTGCAGCGCCAGGTGTTCGACGGAGAGCGCCTGGTTCGCGAAGCTCATGTCCATCACAGCCGAAGGGTGGCCCTCCGCGGCGGCCAGGTTGATCAGCCTGCCCTCGCCGAGCAGGTATAACTTCCGCCCGTCCTTCATCAGGTACTCGTCGACGTTTGGGCGCGCCTGCCGCTTGAGCTCGGACATCTCCTCCAGCGCCTGAATGTCGATCTCCACATCGAAGTGCCCGCTGTTGGCGAGGATCGCGCCGTCCTTGAGCGCCTCGATGTGTTCTCGCCCCACGGCGGACATTCCGCCCGTCAACGTGATGACGACGTCGGCGATCGGCGCGGCGTCCTTCATTGCCATGACCGAGTGGCCGTCCATGGCGGCCTCCAGGGCCCGTATCGGGTCGACCTCCGTGACTATGGTGTGGGCGCCCATGCCACGTGCCCGCAGCGCGACCCCGCGGCCGCACCAGCCGTACCCGCAGATCACGACCGTCTTGCCGGCCCACAGGATGTTGGTGGAGCGCGTGATGCCGTCGAGGGTGCTCTGGCCCGTGCCGTACCGGTTGTCGAAGAAGTGCTTCGTGTCTGCGTCGTTGACGGCGACGATCGGGTATCTGAGCTTGCCGGCCTCGGCCAGGCTGGTCAGCCTGATAACCCCCGTGGTGGTCTCCTCGGTCCCGCCGATGACCTCGTCCAGGAGGTCGGTGCGCTTGGTGTGCAGGGTCGCGACCAGATCTGCGCCGTCGTCCATGGTGATATTGGGCTTGAAGTCCAGCGCGGCGCCTATGTGGTCGTAGTAGGCGTCGGTGTCGACGCCGCGGATCGCGTAGGTGGCGATGCCGTACTCCGCGACCAGCGCCGCCGCGACCTCGTCCTGCGTGCTCAGCGGGTTGCTGGCGCATAGGGCGACCTCGGCGCCGCCGTCCCTGAGCGCCAGGGCCAGGTTGGCGGTCTCCGACGTGACGTGCAGGCATCCTGCCACGCGCAGGCCTTCCAGCGGCCGTTCTTTCGCGAACCGCTGCCTGATCAGGTTGACGACCGGCATGTCTCGGGCGGCCCACTCGACCCGGCGTACGCCCTCGCGCGCCTGGCTAAGGTCCTTGACGTCGGCCTTGTTGATCTGCGTTGTCAAAAGAGTCTCCCTCCTGGAGTGTGTCGGCGTCTCGACGCCCTCCGGCCTACCGCCAGGGCAGCGGGCCGCCGTCTTCGATCGATTTGAAACGCAGAAGCTCCGTGAATTCCCGGAACCTTCCCTCTACGTCTTCCCTGGTGAGCGAGGCTAGGCGGTCGAGACTGAAGCTCTCCACCGCGAACGAGCCCATCACCGTGCCGACCGCCGCCGCCCGGCGGAAGCCGTCCGCGCCAACGTCCCCGGTGGTGCTCAGGTACCCCATGAAGCCGCCGGCGAAGGCGTCCCCGGCGCCCGTGGGGTCGACCACGTTCTCCAGCGGCATGGCCGGCGCCACGAACAGGGTATCGCCGTGCTGCATCATGACGCCGTGACCGCCGCGTTTGATCACCACGGCCGCCGTGCCGAAGTCCATCATCCTGTGCGCGGACTTGACCAGGTTGACCTCGCTGGTCATAGACCGCGCTTCCCCCTCGTCCATGAACAGGACGTCGGCCCCGGATATCACGCTCCGGAGGCTGCTGTTCTTGCGCTCGATCCAGAAGTTCATACTGTCCAGGCCGACCAGCTTCGGGCGCGGCCGCATCTGGTCGAGCACGTCGCGCTGCAGGTTCGGATCGATGTTCGCCAGGAACAGGTGGGGCGCCCGCCGCTGTTCCTCCGTCAGTGACGGCGCGAAGTCGGCGAAGACGTTGAGCTGGGTGTCCAGGGTGCTGCGCGCGCTGACATCCTCCGCACTGTAGACCCCGGACCACGTGAACGTCTCGCCCTCGGCCGTCTCGAGGCCCGACAGGTCGACGCCGCGCGACATCAGCAGCTCGCGGTGGGCCGGCTGGAAGTCGGCGCCGATCACCGCCACGACGCTCACCGGAGCGAAGTAGCTGCATGCCACCGAGAAGTACGTCGCCGATCCGCCGAGGGCGTCCGAGCGGCTGCCCGTGGGCGTGACCACGGTGTCGTACGCGACCGATCCGACGACTAAGACTGACATAATGACCTTCTACCCCAAGCCTTCGTGTTCACTTGTCGGCGCCGTAGCTGGTGGGATTGCCCTTCTGGATCCACGCGTCGGTGCCCTCTTCGATGTTGTACAGCCGCTCCGTGTCGACGCCCATGGCCGCGGCCATCTCGCACGCGAGGCCGCTCCGGACCCCCAGGGCACAGATGAACAGCAGGTCCTTGTCGTCTGGGAGCTCGTCGATCCGGCCGAGAACATCGTCCACGGTTATGTAGATGGCGTCCTTCACGTGTCCGGCCGTGTACTCGTCGGGGCGGCGCACGTCGACGACCACCGCGTCGTCTCCACGGTACATCGCTGCGGCTTCGTCTATCGATACTCTGTAATACGGTTCGCCGGGGTCTTGCCTGGGCATCCTACTTCACCTCCATGTTGTTCGATCAGCTAGACGTACTTGCCGATGATAGCGGAGAGACGGGCCTTAGTGTCGTCGCCTATGTGCTCGCGCCCGGTGACGATGGCCGTCTCCAGGCTGGAGCCGCAGCCGCAGCCGCGCTCGCCTTCGAGATCGCCCGCCAGGCCTCGCATGACGTTCTGGGAGACCTCGGCGTTCCTGCCGAGGTTGGCGATAATCATCTCGACCGACACCTCTTCCTCGGACTCGTGCCAGCAGTCGTAGTCGGTGACCATCGCCAAGGTGGCGTAGCACAGCTCCGCTTCGCGGGCCAGCTTGGCCTCCGGCAGCGCCGTCATGCCGATGACGCTGGCGCCCCACGAGCGGTACAGCTCCGACTCGGCGCGGGTGGAGAACTGCGGGCCCTCCATCGCGACGTATGTGCCGCCGACGTGGACGTTGACCGGGCTGTCTTCGGCGGCCGAGGCGAGCGCGGCGCTCAGGTCGCCGCAGAACGGGTCGGCAAATGCGACGTGGGCCACGATGCCCTCGTCGAAGAAGGTGTCGATGCGGTGCCGCGTCCTGTCGATGATCTGGTCCGGGATGACGATCTCCAGCGGGTGGACGTGCTCTTGGAGGCTGCCCACGGCGCTGACCGAGACGACTCGCTCCACTCCCAGCGACTTCAGCGCGTAGATGTTCGCGCGGACGGGGATCCGCGTCGGCGAGTAGCGGTGTCCCCGACCGTGGCGGGGCAGGAAGGCGACCCGACGGCCGCCCAGCGTGCCGAGCACGACCGCGTCGCTGGGAGAGCCGAAGGGCGTCTCGACCGTGCGCTCCTCGACGTCGCTCAGGCCCTCCATTTGGTACAGCCCGGAGCCTCCGATGAAGCCGACCTGGGCCTCAGCCACCGGCGGCCTCCACGGCCTTCGTCAGCCCCTCGTGGAACGGCGCGCGGATGGCGCCCCGCTCGGTGACGATGGCCGCGACGTACCGGTTGGGCGTCACGTCGAAGGCGACGTTGAGGACGTTCATGTCCTCCGGCACGACCCTCCGGTCGCCGAAGTGGCTGACCTCGTCGGCGCTCCGCTCCTCGATGGGAATCGAGTCTCCGGACGCCAGGCTGAGATCGACTGTGCTCGTGGGCGCGGCGACGTAGAACGGCACGCCGTTCTCCCGTGCGAGCACCGCCAGGCTGTAGGTCCCGATCTTGTTGGCGACGTCGCCGTTGGCGGCTACCCTGTCGGCGCCGACGACTATCGCCTGCACCTGTCCGCGGCGAATGAGCTGCCCCGCCGCCGAGTCGGGCAGCACCGTCGAGTCGATCTCGCCGCGCTTCAGCTCCCAGGCGGTGAGTCGCGCTCCTTGGAGAAGCGGCCGGGTCTCGGTCACGAAAACGTGGCCGATCTTGCCGTCGGCCCACGCCGTCTTGATGACGCCGAGCGCGGTGCCGTAGCCGCCCGTGGCGAGCGCGCCCGCGTTGCAGTGGGTCATGACGTTGCCGCCGCTCGGCATCAGGTCGGCGCCATATCGCCCGATGGAGAGATTGGCCGCCTCGTCCTCGTCCTGAATGCGCGCCGCTTCGGCGCTCAGCGCCTCCGGGCCCCGGTCTCTCTCAGCCGCGGCCATCATGCGTCGCACGGCCCACGCCAGGTTGGCCCCCGTCGGCCGCGCGTCGGCGATCACCGCGGCGGCCGCGCGAAGCCGTTCGCCGTCATCGTCGGCGCCGCACAACTCGGAGGCTGCGAGGGCCACCGCATAGGCCCCCGCCACGCCGATGGCCGGTGCTCCACGGATACGCATGTTGCGTATTGCTTCGATCACGTCGCGGTAGTCGTCGAGCTCGAGCCAGACCTCTTCCAGCGGCAGGCGGGTCTGGTCCAGAAGCGCGACCTTGCCGTCGCGCCACGCGATGGGTCTAAGGGTGGTGGTCTCGGGCGTGGTCACGGGGCCCTTTCGGGAGAAGCTCCCCCTTGCGGGCGAGGCTGTCCGCGGCCGGCGTGGGCCGCTTTTCGTATGCTCCGGGAGCGCCTTGGCGCCCGTTGGTACAGACAACAATCGTACTATGGCCCCAGGATTAGCGTCAACGGCGAAGCGCCCGCGCGCGCAGCTACGCTTCGTCCGGGGCGAGCTACGGGCTCGCCGCGCCCCAGCTCTCGTAGAACGTCACCTCTTCGGCGGGCCTGCGGACGCTTCCGCCGAAGTGGTCGCCGTGGCCGGGATAGCCCACCGGGATCAGGGCTGCCGTTTCCACGTGATCGGGGATGCCCAGCAGCGACTTGATCTCGGCCTCGTACCGTCTATGCATCGACGTGAGCGCCGTGCCCAGACCCAGGGCGCGCGCCGCAAGCATCAGGTTCTGAACGGCGGGGTAGATGGAGCTGCCGTCGGTAATCGACGGAGCGCGCCGCCGCTCGCCTTCGCCGTAGACCATGCAGACGATGATGAGCACCGGGACGTCGGCCATGTTCTCGGCGAGATGCCGGGCCGACCGGTAGACCTGCGGCGATACGCCGTCGCCAGGCTTGCGATGGCCGAAAGCCTTCTCCCAGGCCCGGTGGTAGTAGCCGGCGATCCGACGTTTCTTCTCCGGGTCCCGGACCACGACAAACGCCCACGGCTGTCTGTTCGTGCCGCTGGGAGCGCGGACCGCCGCGGCGATCATCCGTCGGATCAGGTCGTTGTCGACCGGCTCCGACGAGAAGCGCCGTATGGCCCGCTGCGTGTGGATAGCCTCGAACAGGCTGATCTCAGTCATTCCTCTGGAGACTGACCCCCTCGTCGACCTGGCGTAGGGGCGGGTTTCAACCCGCCCTACCGGCGCGGCCTTGTTCAATAGCGATGTCCCACGCGGCGGGACATCGATGATTATAGTTCCTCAGCCGAGCGACGCGACGCTGAAGACGACCTTGAACGGCTTGCAATATATGACAACGGAGCCGAACGACGCCGGGTCCACGCCGTCGGGCAGGGTGTAGTTCTGGTCCCCCTTGTTGCCCTTGAGCTTCGCCAGCTCGACGTAGCCCGTCTGGTGGACGTCGCTACTGCTGCTCGGGTTGGGATGGGAACTCAGTATGACGACCAGGGCCGGGCCGTTTGTGACGTTCAACGACTCCAGCCTGAGCACGTGAGAGCCGTCCGGCTGGCGGTAGATGGTGGCCGTCCCGCTGTCTTTGTGGAACCGGTCGGTCTTCACGGCGGCGGACTCCGCCATCTCGTCCGGCATGGCCTCTTCTGCCGGCGAGTCCATCTTGGCCATCGTCGCCATGGTCATCTCGACCTCGGCGCGGGTCATGCCGTCCGGCACCGTCGCCGCCTCGGCCAAGGGAAGCTCTTCCTCGACGGTCTCGTCGAGCAGCAGCGGCGACAGCAGCCACCATCCGAACGCGCCAATCGCAATCAAGACCACGACCGCTACCGCAATCGCCCACGCGGGCATCTTCCCAAGTGCAGCTATACTATCCTCTCCGTTTCCAGTCTTCCCCGACCTGCGTATCTCTACTGTAGCAACTATAGCAGTGTACTACGTCCCGGCGTCGTATACGGAGAGTCTCTCGAATCGGGGCAGGGGCGCGCCGACCAACGGACGGGCGTATCGTAGGAATTCGTCGGTGACCGCGTGGTTGCCGGGGTCGAGGTAGGATGGCGGCATCGTGCGCACCCTGCCGGCCACCTCGGCCAGCGGCGCCAGGCCGGTGGTGCAGGAATACGCGTCGCCGTCACCCCGCACCAGCGTGACCATCCGGTCCGTGGCGCCCTCGAGGGCGTATCGCACCGCGGCCCGGCCGGCCATCTCCGCCTCCGCGGCGTCGGTGCTCGATAGGCAGGACGCCATCGAGCGTTGGATGGTCCCGGGCTTCTCAGCCCTGACGCGCACTCCGAGCCGTTTCTCGGCCAGGGCAGCGAGGTACCGCGCCGGCCCTTCGTAGTAGGTGTGTCCGAAGTCGTCGACCCTGGACGGCGCGGGCTGGCTGCCCAAGGGGCCGTCGGGCCCGCGGGCGTTCTCCGCCACCACGGCCACCGCCACGCCGTACCGCCGGCAGGCGTCCTCGATGCCGCCGAGAAAGCGGTCGACGTCGATCGCGACCTCCGGGACCGCGATCAGATGAGGAGCGTCACGCTCCTCCCGCTTAGCGAGGGCCGCCGACGCGGCCAACCACCCGGCGTCGCGGCCCATGACTTCGATGATCGTGATAGGCGCCGCCGGCCCCATCGTCTCCGCGTCTCTGCCGGCGCCCATGGCCGCCAGTGCCACGAAGCGGGCCGCGCTTCCGTAGCCGGGAGTGTGGTCCGTCAGTACGAGGTCGTTGTCTATGGTCTTGGGCACGTTGACGACGGTCAGCGCGATGCCGGCGAGGCGGGCCTGTTCGGCCACGCGCCGGGAGTTCTCGGCGGAGTCGTTTCCGCCGATCGTAAACAGGTAGCGGATGTCGTTGTTCCGGATGGTCGTCAGGGTCGCGGGCGCGTCGTCTTCTCTGACTCCCCGCCGCGAAGAGCCGAGCACTCCCCCCGGCGTCGAGCCGACCCGCCGCCACCACGTCTTGCCGTACCGGCCGAGGTCGACCAGCCGTCCCTCGACTACGCCGTCCATGGCGTGGCGGGCGCCGAGAATCCGCCCGAAGGCACTCTTCTCCTCCGCTTCGGCGACTATGCCTCGCAGGCTGCGGTTCAGCACCGGGGTGCTGCCGCCCGACTGCATGACCAGCAGGTTCACGCTGCTAGTAGACGAGAGCGGCGACGGCCGCCGCGGCCGCCATGACCACGAGCGCCGCGGCTGACACGACAGCGTCCTCCAGAGTTACCGCGCCGACGTACAGCAGCGGGAAGTCCGCAGCCATCACGCCCAGCGCTATCTGTTTCGCTTTTTCTCGCATCGTTGCGTCACTCGGCGTCGAACAGTTTCGTAAGGACCCAGGCCTGGATGCCGACCAGGAGCACGATCACCAGGCAGTATACGATCGTGCGCCGCATTACCTCGTTCACGCGGTCCGAGAGCCCCACGATGGCCGTGCCGACGAGCACCTTGGCGGGCGCGATCGAGCTGCCGAGAGAGCCGCCTATCGACTGCGTGCTCGCCACGGTCACGTCATGTATATTCAGCGCCCTGGCGGTCTCGAGCTGCAGCGCGCCGAACATCACGTTGGAGTTGGTGTTGCTGCCGGTCATGAACGTGCCCAGGACTCCGATGAAGGGCGAAAAGATCGGGAAGACGACCCCGGTGCCATCAGCGATTGTGCGGCCCAACAGCACGGTCATACCGGAGTCGGTCATGACCAACGCCATCATCACCATGGAGGCGACGCCTACGCTGGTGGCCACACACTGGTTGTACGTGCTCCGCGCCGCCGCGCCGCCCGCGCCCTTGCGCCAATGGCCTCTGAACCGGTACACGGCGTAGGTCAGCGCCAGCGAGGCCAGTATCAGCGGCGCCGGATGGCGCAGCAACCTGATTCGGGCGTAGTCGTTCTGGGCGTCCACCTCGAAGCCGAGAGCCGTCGCGACGGCCGGATAGTCGAGGCCCCAGTGCCAGGCCGCCCCGAGCTCCTTGACGGCCGGCACCTGCGAAATGATGCTCAGCGAAATCAGCAGATAGTAGGGCAGGAACGCCATGTGGAACCCCAACCCGGCTTTCGGAGCGGCGGCGGTCTCGCCGTCCGCGGAGGGCGTCGCGCCGGGCTCGCGTCCGGGCATCAGCCACGTGCGGGCGACGGCCCACCCGACGCCGCAGCCGACCAGCCCCGACGCAATGGACGTGATCTGAGGCGCGCCGATCGCGGCGACGGCCCAGACGGAGCCCGCCATGGCCGCGCCCATCACGACTATCGTCGGCGCGCCGCGCCGGACTGACTTCATGCCGCCTTCCAGGTGCGCGACGGCGAATCCGGTCGCGACGATGGGCAGCGCGAACATGGCCGCCATGTGAGGCCCTATGACTTCCCCTTCGATCCCACTGACGAGCTGAATGGTGTAGTAGGACGAGCCCAGCGAGCCGAAGGTCACGGCCCACGCGTGCCCCACGAGCACGATGGCGGCCGCCTGAGCGGGTCGGAACCCCATGAGCACCATGAGCGGCGCCACCACGGCGACCGGCACGCCGAACCCCGCTACGCCCTGCATGAAGCCGGAGAACGCCCAGCCGACGACCAGCGACTGCGCCAGCGGGTCCCGCACCATACGCGTCATCGTGGCGCCGATCACGCGTATGCCGTCCATCTTGTCGATGACGTTGTACAGCATCACCGAGGTCCAGATGATGGACAGCACGAAGAGGCTCAGGCTCAGGCCCTTGGAGGTGGCGATTGCCAGGAACTCGGCGTCCGCGCCGAAGTGAAGGAGCGCAAGCGCCGCGACGACGAGCCAGGCGACGGCGCCCGCGCGCGGCGCGCTCCACTTGAGGACCAGGATGGATGCTACGAGGACGAGTATCGGCGCGGCGGCGAGTGCGACATTGAGTACGTTGAGGTCCGGTCCGTCCAATACCGACGCTCCAGGCGGCGAGGTTGCCGGGGCCTAGGGGTCCAGACCGCGCAGCCTCGGCGATTGTAGTTACGCCCTTCGACAAGTGTCAACAAGAGCGCCTCGGTTCCGAGCCCTGCGTGCGCGCGGCCAGGGCTTCCATTAGCGTGCTTGGTAGCGTAAACTAGTTTGTATCACAAACTATACGGCCACGACGGGCGGACAAGCACAGGGAGGTGCGCGATGCGAGAGTCGAGCGGCGAAGCGGGGGCATTGACGCCCGAGGAGAGTTGGAACGCCATACACGCCACGATGGACAGGGCCCGGAGCTCGATGTATGTCGCCGGAACGAGCACGATACTGGTCCTCTGGGGCGTGATAGCGTCGCTGGGAATCATGTCCCAGTATGCGGTAGAGACGTTCGCGGCCGAGTTCACGTCGCGCAATCCGTGGACCATCGCGCCGCTGTGGGGCGTCCTGATGGTGCTGGGAATGGTGGGAAGCGCGATCATCGGACACCGCGCGGGCAGGAAAGACGCGGCCGGCGAGGCGATTCGCACCGCTGGCATCAGGATGTTCTTCTTCTGGCTCGCGGTGGTAGCGGCGGCGTTCTTCGTCCCGGCGGCTGCTGGCATGTGGAACGCCGAGGCCGGGGATAGCATACCCCGCGTCACCATCGGCATAGTGGCGCTGGGACACATCCTGTTCGGCATCATGCACCGCCCGATGATAGCGGCGGTGGGCGTGGGGATCGCGGCGGCGTTCTACATCCCCAGCTACCTTGCGGGCGATGCCGCGCCTATGGTGACGGCGATCGCATTCCTGGTGGTGGCCGCCCTGAGCGCGGCCTGGATACGCCAGAGCGGCGTGCTGTGACAGGCGAGGCCATCGTCCTCGACGAGACCATCCACCAGTCGACTCGGCTGAGGATAATGACGATGCTGGTCGCTCAGGCCCAGGCGGACCGGCTCGCCTACGGGTTCATCCAGAAGACGCTCGAGGTGACGGGCGGAAACCTCACCACCCATCTGCGAAAGCTCGAAGAGGCCGACTACCTGGCCATCGAGAAGGAGTTCCAGGGCTCCAAGCCACGCACGTGGGTCCGGGCGACGCCGGCGGGACGACACGCTTTCGCCGAGTACCTCGGCAATTTGCAGAGGGCGTTGAGTTGGCAGCCGCGTACGTAGGCCGTCGGGTTGCTGCGAAGAATAGGCCTGGCGTCGAGGGTGCGAAGGCCTGCCGACGAAAAGGGGGCGCCTCGATGGCGCCCCTGGTCTCTTACCGCGATGTTCGAGTGCGGCCCGCTATCTCCGGGCCTGCCGGGCGCGCCTCCTGTGGGAGCTCTCTCGGTCCCAGCCGGAGATCGGTATCGAGTTCCGAAACTCCGCCTTCTCGCCGCACTCCTTACAGACCCCCCGGCTCGTGGGACCGTTGGGGCTATCGATGATCCACGTGTGCTGGCACTCGGACACGATATTCTCTTCGTTGGTCAAAGTTGACCCTTTCTGGATGGTGGGCGGCGGCCCGACGTCCTTACTGCCCCCGTTGCTCAATGGGCACGTACTCCAGGTCAGCCGGTCCGGTGTAGTGCAGCCTCGGCCGGAGGATGTCCTTCTTCGAGTACTGCTCGATTATGTGCAACGCCCATCCCGGCATTCGGCCGACCGCAAACAGGGGAACGAACAGGTCGTCCGGGATACCGAGCAGCGAGTAGACGGCTCCGGACCACAGGTCGACGTTGGGGTTGGTGCCGAGCCTGGCGCGACGTTTCATCTCCTTGGTACCGGCGATGGCCTCGATGATCCAGTACCACTTCGTCTCGCCCTTTCTTTCGCCGAGGGCCTTGGCGTCCTCCTTGAGGTGGACCGACCTGGGGTCGACGTCCTTGTATACCGCGTGGCCGAACCCCATGACCCGCTGGCCATCGGCCAGCAGCCCTGAGACGTAGCTCTCGGCATTCTCGACGCTCCCGACCTCCTGGGCCATCTGCATCGCGCCCTCCGCGGCGCCACCGTGTTTGGGGCCCTTGAGCACAGACACCGCAGCCGTCAGTGCGGAGTAGAAGTCGGCGCGGGTCGAGGCGGCCACGCGCGCCGCGAAGGTAGACGCGTTGCTGCCGTGCTCCGCGTGCAGGACCAGGTCCTTGTCGATGAGCCTGGCGTCCTCGTCGCTCGGCGGCTCCCCATGCAGCATGTAGAGGAAGTTGGCCGCGTGGGCCAAGTCCGGGTTAGGCTCTACCGGCTCGTTGCCATTCCTAATGCGATGGTGGGCCGCCACCATGGTCGCCACGGCGGATGTCATCTTGAGGGCCTTCTTCAGCACGGCCTCATCGGACAGGTCGTCGGGCGCCGGGTCGGCCAGCGCCATCGCCGAGACCGCTCCGCGAAGGGCGTCCATCGGGTGGGCGTTCCGGTATATCTTGAGGGTGTCGACAACCTCCTCGGGTAGCTCGCGGTTTGCCCTGAGCCCGGCGTCAATCCCCTCCAGCTGGGAGGCCGTCGGAAGGGCGCCGTATATGAGCAGGTAGCAGGTCTCTTCGAAGGTGGAGTAGCGGGCCAGATCGTCGATGTTGTAGCCGCGGTAGTAGAGCCTGCCAGGCTTGGCGACGATCAAGCTGGCGGTAGTGCGGTCGAAGTAGACGTCCTTCAACCCCTTCCTCAGCTCGACCTTCTCTCTTTCGGCCATCTATAGCCCTCTGTACCGATCCGCCGGCGTATCGGCCGGGCTGATGCTCCGATAGGGAAGAATCACGCTGGAAAACATACTCGAAAATGCCCAGTTCGATGCCCAGTTCGAAGGACCGGGACGCCCGCGAAGAGCGCAAGAATTCTAGCATTGGCCCTACCTACTGTCAAGAAAAATGCCTCTCCGGAGCCCGGCGCCGAACGCCCGTCACGCGCCCACGGACGGCCGTCGAACGCCCCAGAGACCTACTCCGTAGAGCTTGCGCTAACCGCTTGCGCGGGGGGATTGAGGCGACGGGTGCGGATGCCTTGTCACTGCAGCGCGGCCGCGGGGGCTGCGGCGCGCTCGTTGACCAGCTTGCCCTCCGCGAACCTCGACAGCGCGAACGGTTCGATCAGGGCCGGCGTCCTGCCGGTGGCGATGAGCTCGGCCGTCATCTTGCCCGCGATCGGGGCGGCCTTGAAGCCCCACGTGCCCCAGCCGCAGGTGAGCACGAAGCCGTCGAGCCCATCGACGAACCCCATCACCGGCGAGTAGTCCGGCGTCATGTCGCATATGCCGGTCCACTGCCGCATGACCTTCGCGTCGCGCAGGGAAGGCAACAGTCCGAGTACGTGTACGGCGAGCTCCTCCAGCATGTGCAGCGTCGACCGATGGCTGTAGGTGGGGTAGGGGTCCACGGCGCCTCCGATGACGACCTCGCCGCGCTCCGTCTGGTAGGCGTAGACGTGGAGGTTCGCCGAGGAGATGGTCGTGTCGATCAGCGGCTTCAGCGGCTCCGTCACGAACGCCTGGAGCGGGTGAGTGACGATTGGCAGACGCAGGTCGACCATCGCCGCGATCGTCGAGCTCCAGCCGGCGGTGGCGCTCACGACGGTACCCGCCGCCACGCGGCCCGCAGCCGTCTCCACGCCGGTTACCCTGCCGTTCTCTCGCGTGATCCCGGTAACCTCGGTGAAGGGGTGAATCTCGACGCCCTGCCGGTCCGCACCCCTGCCGTACGCCCACACGACCGCGTCGTGGCGGAGCACGCCGCCGGGGGGATGGTAGAGCGCGGCCATCACGGGCAGGGTCCTGCCCTCTCTGAGATCGAGCGCCGGGGCGAGCCTGGCGATCTCGTCCGGGCCCACGAGTCTGCTGTCGACGCCGAAAAGCTGGTTGAACTCGGCGCGCATCCTCAGCCCGTAGACCGCCGAGTCGGTGTGCCCGAGGTCGAGCCGGCCTTTCTGGCTGAACAGCAGGTTGAAGTCAAGGCTCTGCGAGAGGTCTTCGTAGAGCTTGAGGCTCTCCCGGAAGAACGGGATGCCTTCGGGCGTGAGATAGTTGGCGCGGATGATGGCCGTGCTCCGGGCGCTCGCGCCGCCGCCGACGTAGCCCTTGTCCAGCACAGCCACGTCCGTCACGCCCTGCTTGGCAAGGTAGTACGCGGTCGATAGGCCGTGGACGCCCGCGCCGACGATGACGATGTCGTAACGGTCCTTCAACGGCCGCCGCTGCCACATCCGCTCTTTACGAAATAGCTGGTTCATCTATCGCAGCCGGCCCAGGGCTTCGATTCCGAAGGGGACCAGGTCGTAGCGCTCGCCGGCCTCCATGATCGACTCCCACATGTAGTCGCCGTACTCGCGGCCGAAGAAGAGCGTGTAGGCGGGCAGCCCCGCCGCGTCGAGTCGCGCCAGCGTGCCGTGTATCTCGGCGAACCGCGACTGAGCGCAGCTTCCGTCGCCGAACGCGTGCGGGGCCGCGTTCATCTCCGTCAAGGCGGCCAGCAGGTCGGGCGCCCGGGGGCCCGCGATTCGTACAGCGGCCAAAGCAGAGGTGACGTCGACGACGTGCGCGCAGCCGGCGGCGCCGGCGGTCAGGCGCAGCGACCGGCCCCCGGCCGTCGTCACCAAGGCCTCGTCGCGGGCCAGGCGGGCCGCGGTGGTCCCGTCGTCGATTCGAACAGTCCGGCCTACCGACGGCGGGGGGCTATCGGGAAACACGGCGCTGAACAGCTCGTCCAGGCCGTCCCCCAGCAGCGCCAGCTTGCCCATCGGACTCACGTCGCAGACGCCCACGCCCGACCGCACGGCGGCGAGCTCTTCGTCCGTGGGCGCGTACCGAACCGGGCACCGCCAGCCGTCGACCAGCTCCATCTCGGCGCCGAGCTCGACGTGCCGGTCGTGCAGTGGGCTGAGGGCGACGGGACGACTCGCGGCAGGGCTCATTCCCTCAGCCTCCTGCCCTCCGGATCGTACACCGGGTCCGTGCGGATAGTCGCGCGGATCGTCCGACCGTCTACGCGTACGCCGATGGGCGAGCCGTCCTCGGCCAGGTCCACGGGCACCCACGCGAGGCCGAAGCCCCTGCCGAGCGTCGGGCTCAGCCGGGCGCTGGTCACGCGGCCGACCGGCCCGCCGTCCAGCATGACGGGAACGCCGTCGCCCGGCACCACGTCGTCGTCCATTACGAAGCCGACGAGTCGGTTCTTCAACCCTCGATCGCGAGCGGCAACGAGGCCGGCGCGCCCGATGAAGTCGTCCTTGTCGAACCGGACCGCCCAGTCCAGGCCGCTCTCGAGGGGGTTGGAGACCGCGTCGGTGTCCTGGTTGACGATGACGTGTCCCTTTTCGAGGCGCAGTATGCGTTGGGCCTCCACTCCGAACGGCGATACGCCGAACTCGCGGCCGGCGTCCATGAGGGCGTCCCACATGTGCTCGCCGTATTCGGACGGGAAGTGCAGCTCCCAGCCGGTCTCGCCCACGAAGCCGATCCTCAGGAGGATGGTCGGCACCCCGGCAACGTCGCCTCGGGCCGACCTCATGTAGCGGAACTTCCTCGATGACAGGTCGACGTCAGTCAGCTTGGCCAGCGTCTCACGGGCCCATGGGCCGGCCACGTTGATGGACGCGTAGGCGGTCGTCACGTCTGTGATGTGCGCGCACGCGCCCGTGCCGGCCATCCACCACCGGAACCACTGCTCGATCAGCTCCAGGTTGCCCGTGGTGGTCGTCACGAAGTAGTGGTCGTCCGCCAGTCTGGTGACGGTGCCGTCGTCGAGGATCGTGCCATCGTCGCGGCACAGGACGCCGTAGCGGACCCGGCCGACCCGCAGGTCGGAAAACCTGTGGGTGTAGACCTTGTCCAGCAGCTCGGGCGCGTCGGCGCCACGGACGTCCAGCTTCCCGAGGCTGCTGACGTCGATGATGCCGACCCGTTCGCGCACGGCTCGCGCCTCGTCCTGCGGCGAGCCGTAGCCGTGGGCCCGTCTCCATGGTCCCAGGTCGACCATCCGCGCGCCCAGCTCCACGTGCTTCCGGTGGATCGACGTACGCTTGACGGGCATGTGGCCGGGGCCAGCGAGGGCCCCCAGCGTCACGGGCCTGACGGGCGGCCTCGACGTCGTGAGCCCCATCCCGCCGGGGTCCCGTCCCGTTCGCGCGGCTGCCAGGGCGACGAAGGCCGCCAGGCACATCTTGCCCTGGCACGGCCCCATCGTCACGGTGCTGTAGCGTTTCAGAGTCTGGATGTCGTCGAAGCCCTCGTCGACCGCCTGCGCGATGTCCTTGGCCGTGACGTCTTCACAGAAGCAGACGAACTCCTTCGCCCGCATTCCGGCCGCGGACAGAATCGCCGCCCCCTCGGCCGCAGAGGGCTCGTTTCGCCGCGCGGCCGGCTCGCACCGCGGGACGCCGGCCCCTCCCAGGAACGCAGATGCCGCCTTCAGTCCCGCCGCTCGTCCCTGCTCGAGTGACGCAGACAGGTCGCCCGCGCCGGTGACGCTGCCCGCCGCGTAAACACCGTCCGGTAGGTCGGCGGGCACGATCGCGCGCAGCGACTCGTCATACCGGGAAGCGGCGCCGGCCTGGTACAGCAGCGCGCCGGCGGGCTGGGAGCCGCCGCTCATGGCGACGAGGTCGCAGTCGAAGCTGCGTTCCTCGGTGCCGGGCCGCCCGTCGACAAGCCTGGCGACGACGATCCCGTCCAGACGCTTCTTCCCATGACCCTGGGCCGGGGCAAAGCCCGTGAGCAGCTCGACCCCACGCGCCCGCAGCGTCTCCACGACCGGGAGCGCGTTCGGGCCTCGACCGCGCGAGTCGGCCACGGCGGCCACTGCGACCCCGGCGTCGAGCAGCTCCTCCGCGTCGCGGTACCCTCTGTCGCCGGTCGTTACGACCACGGCGCGGGAGCCCGGCTTCACGCCGTACAGGCGCGTCAGCCGTTGCGCGCCCGTGCTCAACATGACGCCGGGCAGGTCGTTCCGGTCGAACGTCATCGGTAGCTCGTACGAGCCCGTCGCCACGACGATCTGCCTGGTGCGCAGCTTCAGCACGGTGTCTCCCCGATGCACGCCCAGCAGGTTGTCCTCGTATAGGCCGAAGGCCGTCGCGTCGCCGATGACTTCGATGCCGCTGTTCGCGCGCACCTCGTCGGCCAGCGCGGCCACCGTCGGGCCGTCGTCCGGATCGCCGCGGAGCTGGCCGCCCAGCGTCGTCTGATCGTCGATCAGGACGACTTCGACGCCGGCGGATGCCGCGGCCAGCGCCGCGGCCATGCCCGCCGCGCCGCCGCCCACGACCGCGACGTCGGCGTGGCGGTTCTCGTGGTGGTAGCTCGCCTCCGACCCCCCGTCCACGCGGACCGATCCCAGCCCGCCGATACGGCTGATGATCGGCGCGGCGAGCCGCCAGGCGAAGCGGGGCTTGTGCAGCGCCTTGTAGTAGAAGCCGACCGGCATGAGACGGTCGAACCTGTCCAGTACGGAGAAGACGTCTCGGTCCAGCGACGGCCACGCGTTCTGGTGGCGCACGTCCACGCCCGCCCGCGCCGGCTCGGTGCAGGCGCGAACGTTCGGCACGCCGTCGACGGTCATCAGGCAGTTCGGGCAGTGGCCGGCCACGCACAGCAGCCCGCGGGGGCGGTGGTACTTGAAGCTGCGGCTGTAGACGCGCACGCCGGACGCATACAGCGCCGAGGCTATCGTGTCGCCGGGATGGGCCGCGATCCGCCTCCCGCCGAACGTGAAGTGCAGCACCGACGACCGGTCTATGAGCTGAGAAGGGCGGCGGTCAAGCCTGCCGCCGGGAGGAGTAGCTGCCATTTACAAGACTGTGCGCCTAACAGTAAGGACGGGTTCCATGCCGACAAGCATAATACAGCACGGGGTCACCTGATCCCAAAAGCCACGCGGTAGATTTGCTTGCCGGGGTACAATGGCGGTCTAGGGATACATTGAACTCCGTGCCACTTGGCGGGCGGTGCTTTTAGGGGGTAGTCCATGGAAGGAATGAGGTTCATCCGAGCGATCCGCCTCGACAGCATACTCTCGTATGGCCCCGGCACTCCCGAGTTCCCGCTGGAGCCCCTAAACGTCCTCATCGGCCCGAACGCCTCCGGGAAGTCGAACCTGATTGAGGCGCTGTCGCTTCTCGCGGCAGCCCCCAGGGACCTGCAAGCGCCGATTATAGGGGGGGGAGGTGTTCGGGATTGGCCCTGGAAAGGAGGCTCCAACATCGCCACGGCAACCGTGGACGTTACCGTCGAATTTCCGGAGGGGCCGACGGCACTGCGGTACGGGCTGTCGTTCACCGAAGTGGGAACGCGTTTCGATCTCCGAGATGAGGCGGTAGAGAACGAAAAGCCAACGAACCCGTACGATGAGCGGCCGTACTTCTACTACCGCTACCAGGAAGGCCGTCCCGTGCTCAATGTCTTGACCGCAATGGATCAGAATAGATTCGAGCGGAACCTAAAGCGCGAAGACGTGAAGCCGGATCAGTCGATTCTGTCCCAAAGGCGCGACCCAGAGTCTTACCCGGAATTGACATACTTGGCCAACCTGTTTGAGAACATGAGCTTGTACCGCGAGTTCCACGTTGGGCGTTACACGCCACCTCGTATTCCCCAGAAGCCCGATCTCCGGCAGGACCGCTTGCTGGAGGACGCCTCTAACCTGGGCCTGGTGCTGAACGACATGCAGAACCAGCCTGACGTGAAGCGCCGTATACTGGATCGGTTGAGAGACTTCTACCCGTTGGTAGAGGATGTCGTCACCACCGTGAGCGGCGGCACGGTGCAGATATTCTTCCACGAAAAGGGCCTGCGCCAAGCCGTGCCCGCCACGCGGCTATCCGACGGGAGCTTGCGCTATCTCTGCCTGCTCGCGGTGCTCTGCCATCCCGACCCGCCGTCGGTCGTCTGTATCGAGGAGCCTGAAATCGGCCTGCACCCCGACGTGATCCCGGAAGTGGCGAAGCTGCTGATCGAGGCGTCGTCGCGCAGCCAGATCTTTGTGACCACGCACTCGGACATCCTCGTCGACGCGCTCACGGAGGTTCCGGAGGCCGTGGTCGTTTGCGAGAAGGTCGACGGAGCGACCCAACTCCGCCGGCTGAGCGGGGAGGAGCTGAAGCCGTGGCTTGAGCAGTACCGGCTTGGCGAACTCTGGACGCGAGGAGAGATCGGTGGCAACCGGCGGTGAACGCCAAGCTCTACGTAGAGGGTGGGGGCGATAGCAAGGTGCTGAAGACGGAGTGCCGCAAGGGCTTTCGAATGTTTCTGGAGAGGGCTGGGTTGGCCGGGAACATGCCTGGAATCGTGGCCTGCGGCAGCCGCCAAAAAGCCTACGATAGCTTCGAGACGGCGCATGCCAGCCAAGCCGGCGTCGCCATGCTTGTGGTCGATGCCGAGGGTCCGGTAACGGCATCGGGGCCGTGGCAGCATCTGAAAGCTCGCGACATGTGGGATCGCCCTGACGCCGCGTCGGACGACCAATGCCACCTCATGGTGCAGGTGATGGAGTCCTGGTTTCTTGCAGACTCGGACGCGCTCGAATCGTTCTACGGCCAAGGCTTCCGACCGCAGTCACTTCCGGCGAACCCGAATTCCGAGGAAGTCTCCAAGCAGGATGTCTTCAATCGTCTCGACGCTGCAACTCGCGCAACGACGAAGGGTCGCTACCACAAGGGGCGGCACAGCTACGAGATCCTTGGGAGACTGGACCCGTCCAAGGTCACGAACGCGTCGCCGTATGCAGGCAGACTGATACGGGTGCTTTCGAGTTAGGACGTGGACTTCAAGCCCGCTGTCTGTGTTTGGTCGGCCGAAGTGCTATACGCCGGACTGTTCGGGCCAGAATGTCGAGCGCACGTCGTTGGAGACGGTGTCCCGGACCGCCATGAACCACCGCCGGCAGCCGTAGGAGTGGTACCACCACTCCCGCTGGTCGCCCGCCGCGTTGCGCCGCAGGTACGTGTACGCCGTCCACTGCTCACGCGGGGCGTCCGGCGCCGGGCGGGAGACGACCTCGCCGCCGAAGCGGAACTCGTTCACCCCTCGTTCGCCGCAGTTGGGACATGTCAACAGGAATGACATCATCTACGCTCGCTATCGTGTCCCGACCGTGCTGCCGAGCGCCCTGGCTGGCACTGCTGGACCACCGAACTGCGCAACATAGTGCGTTGGTTCTGAGTAAGTTGAAGCGCACGGTTTCTGGGCGATGGGTAGACCTCGGCGGCATCCCAGAGGTTCCGCTGTTTGAGAAGCGACGCCAGCCGCCGGAGCTGATCGAGGTCCGTCATGGAGCTGCTCTTCCGAGTCGCAAGCGGCGCCTGCACGTCCTCGAGTACACAGACTGGGGCCGCACGACCAATCACCTCAATCCAGTAATCACGCGAATCACAGTTCAGACATCTAGAACATCATCAGGTAGCGGTCGATCTCCCACTGGGAGACCTGGGCGTGGTACTCGTTCCACTCGGCTTCCTTGACCTTGATGAACTCGTCATAGATGACGCCGAGGGCCTCCTGCACGACCTCGTCCTTTCGCAGCGCGTCGAGCGACTCCGGCAGGCTCTGGGGCAGGGTCCGTATGCCCCTGCGTCGGATCTCCTCCATGCCGAGGTCGTACAGGTTTCCCAGGTTGGCCTTCCCGGGGTCGAGGCCTCTGTTCACGCCGTCGAGGCCGGCCGCCAGGTAGGCGGCGAAGGCCAGATACGGGTTGCACGCGGCCGAGACGGTGCGGTCTTCGAGGTGTCCGGGGCCGGCCGTGCGGATCATCTGCGTCCGGTTGTTGTCGCCGTAGGAGATGAAGGCCGGTGTCCAGGTGAAGCCGGAGCGGGCTCCGAAGAGCCCCTCGCCCATCCGCAGCCGCTTGTAGCAGTTCACCGTCGGCGATGTGACGGCGCAGAGCGCCGGCGCGTGCGCGATGATGCCGCCGATGAAATTGTACGCGAACTGCGATAGCCCCAGCCCCTGTGGGTCGTCCTCGTCGAGGAAGAGGTTGTCCTCGGTCTCGGCGTCCTCGACGTGGATGTGGATGTGGCCGCCGCTGCCGGTGCGGTCCCTGAACGGCTTGGCCATGTGCGTGGCGATGGCGCCGTACTTCAGCGCGATCTGGCTGGTCATCATCTTGAAGAAGGTGTAGCGGTCCGCCGTCGTCAGCGCGTCGGAAAAGACGAAGTTGACCTCGTACTGCCCGTTCGCGTCTTCGTGGTCCGACTGGTACGGGTCCCAGCCCATCTTGTCCATGGCGTCCATCAGGTCCCGCAGGTAGTCGGTGACGCTGGCGATGCCCTTGAAGTCGTAGCAGGGCTTGGCCAGCGAGTCGACCTTGTTGAGGTCGAACACGGCGATGGATCCGTCTTCGTTGCGCGTCACGAGGAAGTGCTCGGGCTCGATTCCGACGTGGAAGGTGTAGCCGTCGGCGAGCGCGTTGTTGAGCACGCGCTTGAGGTTCTGGCGGGCGCAGTACATGTGCGGCTCGTCGTCGACGTACAGGTCGGCCGCGAACCGGGCCACGCCCTCGGCCCACGGCGTGGGGCTGTAGGAGTCCAGGTCGATCCTCGCCATCATGTCGTGGGAGTGGGGGCCCTGCCCCAGGCCGAGCACGGCCGCTCCCGCGAACCCGGCGCCGTCGTCTATCACGTCGTCCAAGCTTGACGCGGGGACCATCTTCACCTTGGGCGAGCCGTTGATGTCGACGAACTGCGCCAGCAGATACTCGATGCCGTCACGGTCCATGAGCTCGCGGACTTCTTCTCGTGTGGGCATTGTTACCATCCCCCGTCGGCTGGATTTGGACCGGCGGCCTCGCTGATCGCCCCGCTCCGCCGCGGCTTTCGCCACCCTATCGGCCGCTCGGCGCGGCCCGCAATACTTACTCGCCGAAGACTTTGCCGGTGCCCGCCAGCGGGATCCTGGCCATTGCGGAGGCCTCTATTGTGAGCGCCGCAAGGTCCTCGGGCTCCAGGCTGCGGACATCGCTCTTGCCCAGGGACCGGGTCAACAGCGTCATCTCCATCGTCATCGAGTTGATGAAGTTGGCAACACGCTCGGCGCCCTCGTCGGGGTCGAGCCGCTTGACGAGATCCGGGTCCTGGGTCGCGATTCCCACCGGGCACTTCCCGGTGTGGCAATGGCGGCACTTGCCCGCCGGTACGCCGACCTCCGCCTCGAAGTCGGCCTCGGGTATGCCGCGGTTGCAGTTGAGGGAGACCAGCGCCGCGATGCCGATCGCGACGGCGTCCGCGCCGAGGGCCAGCGCCTTCGCCGCGTCGGCGCCGCTGCGTATTCCTCCCGACGCGATAAGGCTCACGGTTCCGTAGAGCCCAAGCTCTCGCAGCGCCTCGCGGGCCATGACGATCGCGGGAACGGTCGGGATGCCGCTGTGGTCGAGCAGCACCTCCGCGGACGCCCCTGTACCGGCGACCATGCTGTCTATGACGATTGCGTCGGCGCCGGCCTTGGCGGCCAGCTTGACGTCGTCGCCCACGCGGCACGCTCCCAGCTTGATGTGTACCGGCACGCGCCAGTCCGTCGCCACGCGTAGCTGCTCGATCTTCATCGCCAGATCGTCGGGGCCCAGCCAGTCGGGGTGCCGCGCCGGGCTCCGTTGGTCGATGCCGGGCGGCAGGTCCCTCATCTCGGCGATCTCGTCGAGCACCTTGACGCCCATCAACATGCCGCCGGTGCCGGGCTTGGCTCCCTGGCCGACGACTATTTCGATTGCCTGCGCCTGCACGAGGTGGTTCGGGTCGAACCCGTAGCGGCTCGGCAGCACCTGGTAGATCAGCTTGTCCGACGCGTCCCGCTCCGCCTGCAGCATGCCGCCGTCCCCGGTGCAACTCGCGGTGCCGACCATGCTGGCGGCCTTGCCCAGAGCGGTCTTGGCGTTGGCGGAAAGAGCGCCGTAGCTCATGCCGCTGATGTATACGGGCGTGTCCAGCACCAGCGGGTTCTCCGCGTAGCGGGCCCCGATCACGGTCCGCGTGTTACAGCGCTCCTTGTACCCCTCCAGCGGGAACCGGGTCAGGCCCGTGGACAGGAAGGTGAGGTCGTCGAAGTGGGTGACCTTCTGGAAGGTGCTGAAACCGCGGATGCGGTACCGGCCCAGTTGCGCCTTCGCGTGGATGTCGTCGATGACCGACGGCGAAAATATCTGGCTCGTCTCGTAGACCATGGTCCGTCGTCCGTCAGACCGCCGTCATCTCAAGGCGTTCCAACGAGTCGAGATGGTAAAGCTTCTTTGCCGAGACGATCTTGGTGAAGTGAGGCTTGTCGTCGATGCCCTGCTCTTCCAGGGCGTGCCAGATGCCGATCAGCTCCTCTTCGCCGACCTCCTCGGTCTTGGCGTCGTTGCCCAGCGAGCCGATCTTGCCGCCCACGTAGATGATGCCCTCGTACATAGAATCGCCGACGGCGTCGCCGACGTCTCCGCAGACGACGATCGTCCCCTTCTGCATCATGAACCCGGTGAGGAAGCCTGCGTCGCCGCCCACGATGAGCCTGCCGCCCTTCATCGAGATTCCCGCCCGGGCGCCCGCGTTGCCGCCCACGACGACCTCGCCGCCGCGCATGCTGGCCGCGACCGACGCGGCAGCGTCCTTGGAGATCTTGACGCTGCCGCTCATCAGGTTTTCGCCGAGCGCCCAGCCCGCGTTGCCGGCTATCGTCACGCGCGGGCCGTCGAGCAGGCTTGCCGAGTAGTATCCGACGCTGCCCTCGATGCGCAGATCGAACGGGTGCAGGATGCCGACGGCCATGTTGTGCCGCGCCTGCGGGTTGACCACGGTCACGTCGGCCCCGGCCGCCGCCAGCTCCTTCAGCCGCCTGTTGAGCTCTCGGGCCGAGAGCTCGGCCGCGTCTAGACGGACCACGTCATGACCTCGCCCTGCTGAGGCTCGATCCGGTCGATCTCCTCGGAGAAGACGCTCCTGAGCGCGGTCTCCTCGGACGCGATGGCGACCACGTCGGCGGTCTCCATGGTCACCAGCGGCTTTGCCGACCACTGGTCCTTGGCGCATCCGACGCCGTCGCGCGTGGAGACGAGATAGGTGAACGTTCCGTCGAGATCGTCCAGCGAATCATGGAGGGCCTGCTCCAGCGTGGCGCCCTCGGCCAGCTTCTCGGCCAGGTAGACGGCGATCAACTCCGAGTCGTTGGCGGTCTGGAACCAGTGCCCCCGATCCTCGTAGGAGCGCTTCATGCTGTGGTAGTTCGTGAGCTGGCCGTTGTGGACCACCGTGACGTCCGGGAACGGGTACGCCCAGAAGGGGTGCGCGTGGTTGATGTCTACGATGCTCTCGGTGGCCATGCGGACGTGGCCGATGCCGTGCGTGCCGCGGAGGCGTCCCACGCCGTGTATGCCGTCCACCTCGGTGGCCGTGCCCACGTCCTTTATGACCTCTGAGGCCCGGCCGATGCTGTGCAGGTCGACGCCTTCCGTGTCGAGCAGGGCCTGCGCCAGCTCCGACACGTCTCCCCCGTAGTCGACGGCGAGCCGGATGAAGGCGCCCACCCGGTCGCGCTTCCGCACCGTGCCCCCCGAGGCGCAGACCGCGTCCGCAGCCCGCTCGAGCACTGTCTCCGCCTCGGACTCGTGCTCTGTCCAGACGCGCACCAGCAGGTCTGCGTCCGTGTCTTCCCCGACTATGGTGAGGCCGGTGGAGTCCCGGCCGCGGTGGGCGAGCGAGTCGAGCATCTTGACCAGGTCCGCCCCGACGGGCCCGGGCCCGTTGGAGCGCGCGTTCTTGTAGATTATTCCGCTAACGCCGCACATTGGTCACCAGAGAGTTCAGCGTAAGGATACGGGGAGTACGCTGCCCCGTCCGCGCAAATGTCCGTAAGTTATACGCTACGCGGCCGTGAGCGTCAATGAGAATTCGGGCCGCGCTCGCTGTCTCCTATGCGCCGTTCGAGCCGTTGGAGCGCGTCCCGCGTGGTGCGGATCTCGCGCAGCAGCTCTTCCTTCGACACAGGGTCTTCGAGGTCGCGCAGGCGCTCCAGCTTCGCGTCGTCCAGGTTGTTGATGATGATGGCGATGAACAGATTGATTACCACGAACGTGCCCAGCACGACAAAGCTGACGAAGTATATCCAGGCCAGCGGGTTGAGCTCCATCGCGGTGAACATGACCACGGTCCACCCTTCCAGGGTGATGATGTTGAACAGCGTCAGGACGGCGACGCCCAGGTTGCGCCAGTTCTCCGGGTCGTGCTCACTGAAGAGGTGATAGCCGATGATCGCGTAGATGTACACGATTACGCCCATCAGCATGATGACGTGTCCGACGCTGGGGATGGAGCGCACCAGGGCGGTGACTATGAGCCGCAGGTCTTTGTTGATCGACACGATCCGCAGCACCCGCAGCAGCCGCGCGAGACGGGCTATCATGGCGAACTGCCCGGTCGCCGGAACCAGCGCGAACACAATCACCAGGAAGTCGAACACGTTCCAGCCGTCCCGGAAATACCCTGTCACCCGCGGCGACGACGCCGTCATCTTGAGGAGCGCCTCCACGACGAACACCGCCAGCGCCACCCGATACCCGATGGACATCAGCTCCCCGAACTGACGATCCAACGCCGGAGAGGTCCCAACCCCGAGCAGCACGGCGTTGATGACGATGATCGCGATTATGGCGGCCTCGAAGGCCGGCGCCTCGGTCACCCGACGGGATATGTGCGTCATCCGGTTCAAGACTTAACGAATGCCGGTGGTGAAAATATCGCCCCGAACCGTGACCTTGTGCCGCAGGCTGCCGATCAGGTCGGCTTCGCTCTGCTCGTAGGGAAGGACGCGAGCGACCGGCTTGCCCCGCTTGGTCACGATCAGGCCGTCATCGTCGAGTCCGTCCAACAGCGCCAGACACTGCTCCCGAAACTTCGATGCGTCAATCGAATTCATACCGCTGCTCCGGTTGAAGTGAATACATTATAGGCCCGGTCGCTCCGCCTGTCCGTCCGAACGCGAACCGGTAACTGTTCAGAGTTGATGGGACGAATGCTTCTCCCGACTCCTGGATACCCGCTTCCGGAGACCTTTGCGTAACTCCCCCTGTGGGAGGCAGCGTGGCGGAGATGGCTAGTATTCCTAGCGGGGAACCCCAAACCTGGATTCCCGCCTGCGCGGGAATGACGGTTGTGCAAAGGTCTGCCTGCGCGGGAAAGACTGTGCGCAAAGGTCTCCTTGCGCGGGAATGACGGTGTGCAGAGGTCTCCCTTCGCGGGAATGACGGAGGGTGTGTCTGCGTCCCGGAGTGGAGAGTAGTCGTCATTCCGGCCCCCGAGCCGGAATCCAGGGGTGGGGAAGACAAGCTCAATAGCGCCCGCTACTGCCGAGCCGGAATCCACGTCTGGAGTTCTGCCAGGTTTCCGAAGGCGGGCGCCGCCAGCGTCCCAAGGTAGCTCCGCTACCAAGACTGAACAATTACACGAACCGATCCGAGCATTGTACGGAATGCCGGTCTAGCCGTAGCGCGGGTGCCAGCCGCCCTCCCAGGTAGTCAACGTGTCGGGAACGATCCGGAGCAGATAGCGGGGCTTGTCCATCGTGCCGTCCAGGTATCGCAGGCCTGCCTCGCCGCCGTAGCGCTCGGCCATCTCGCGCGCGATGTCGAGCGTCCGGCCAGCCATCAGCACCGGGCCCTCTACGATCTCCGCTCGGCCCTCGATCAGTACCCGCCTGTGTCGTGCGCCGACGTCGTCCGCGCACGACACGGCGACCCGGGGCTCGGCGCGGAGGTGCTCGACGAACCGAGAGCGCCCCCGTGGGATGACGTACATCGCGTCGCCGTCCCAGTGTTGCCACACAGGGACGACGTACGGCCCGCCGTCGGGCTTCACGGTCGCCAACCGGGCCACGACCGGCGTTGCCAGAAACTCGTTCAACTGTTCCAGCGTCAGCTTCGGCATCTTCTCGGTTTCGCCTCCATCGCTGTGCTTATGACGGGCCGAGGAGTCCGCGCGCCGCGGCCAGCTTCAGTAGATAGACCGCCTCGACGGTCGCCTTAGGCCTGTGCCGGTCGCCGTATCCGTGGTCCAGCCTCCGTCGTCAGACTGCCCCGCCAGCAGCTTCGGCAGGGCGGCTCTGAACAGACGCGCTCCGGGCCTGCCCGCGTACAGGGCGTCTCGGGCCACCTCGATAACGTCCAGCGGGTCGACTCGGTCCTCGGCCAACGCGTCTTCCAGAAACCGCACGCTGCCCTCGAAGATGTCCCGGTCGACCGCCGCCGGGTTCTTCATCAGGCCGAACACGACGAGCGACACCCAGTGAGTATGGTTGTACTTGGGGAACCGCTCGCCGTCCCAGGCGGCCCGCAGGAAGTCGAGGGCCGCGTCGAAGCGGACGCCGGCCTGCCTCGAGGGCAGCACGAGCCTGGAGCAGGTGGCGGCCGTGAGCCACACCTGGTTCGCGAAGTCTCCGGGCACCATCCACGGCGGCGGATCGTGATCGAGTATCTCGTCCGGCTCGTCCCAGTAGCCATCCGAGTGCTGGCGCAGCCGCAGGAACTCCACGGTGCGTTCGACCGGCGCGGTATCGGGCGGACGCAGCCAGTGCAGCCACTTGAGGCCGACCCATGTCTGCGAAATCGTGGACAGTGGAGCCTCCATGCCGCTGTCCAGGCCGCGCCACCCGCTGTCGCGGTTCTGGAGCACGACGAGCTCGCTAAGGACGTCGTCGACGGCGGTCTCTCCCGCTGCGTGGCCGGCCAAGGCTCGCGCGAGCGGTGAGCCGTCGTCGCGAACGAAGGCGTAGGCCTTCTCCAGCACCTCGCTTTCGACTCTGTTGCCGCCGGCCATCGGGTCGGGCCTACGGGAGCGGTCGGCGGTCGGGGTCCTCGCGGGCCGACTCCAGGACGGCGGCCGCGCGGAGCAACGTCTCCTCGTCGAAGTGGCGCCCCGCTAGCTGCACCCCGATCGGCAGCCCCTCCGCGCTCCATCGGAATGGCACCGAGACGGCGGGCGAGCCGGTGAGGTCGAACGGTATGGTGTACCGCAGCGCGTTGCGGCCAGGCAGTCTCTCCCCGCCGACCTCGAACTCGGCGGAGTCGTGAGGGTGGGCCGTCACCGGGCCCGCGGGGCAGAGCAGCAGGTCGTACCCGGCGAAGTAGCGCGCCACCGCCTGTCGGAAGCCGTCGAGCTCCTGCCCGGCGGCCAGGTACTCGCTCATTCCGGGCTGCGGCCAGGCGAGCCGACGACGAATCGGCGGCGACAATTCGTCCTCGCGGCCGTCCACCAACGGCCGCAGATAGTGCAACGTCTCGGGGCCGTAGACCCTGTTCGAGATCTCCAGCGCCGACCACCGCTCCCACTCGCGCAGCGCGACCTGCTCGACGCGGCAACCCGCATCCGAGAGAGCCGACGCGGCGTCCGCGACGGCGTCTCTGACGTCGTCCGCCAACGGCGAGAACGGCCCCTCGACGCACCATCCGACGCGCATGCCCTGCATCGGCCCGCCCAGGGCGTCCGCGTCCGGCGGGGGGATGGGTACGGCGTACGTGTCGATGCCGTCGGGTCCGGCGATGATGCTCAGCGCCAGCGCCGCGTCCCGAACGGTGCGGGCCATCGGGCCGACGTGCATGAACCTGAGCAGCACGTCGGGCCAGTGGGCGGTCAGCGGTACGAGGCCGTGGGTCGCCTTCAGGCCGACGATGCCACAGTAGTTGGCCGGCTCCCGGATCGACCCGCCGACGTCGCTGCCGATTCCCAGCGGCGACATGCCCGACGCGATCGCCGCGGCCTCGCCGCCGCTGGAGCCGCCCGGAGTGCGGCCCTCCAGCCACGGGTTCTCGGTGCGCCCGAACACGACGTTGTCCGTCTCCCACCACAGGGCGAACTCGGGCATGTTCGTCTTGCCGATGACGATGGCCCCGGCGTCGGTCAGCCGTTGGACGACCGACGCGTCGGCGGCCGGCACATGGTCGGAGAAGAGCCGCGAGCCCCTGGTCGTCCGCAGTCCGGCGGTGTCGACGCAGTCCTTGACGGTGATCGGCACGCCGTGCAGCGGGCCCATCCGCTCTCCCGTGGCGGCCGCCGCCCCGACCTTGCGGGCGCGGTCCTCGGCGCCATGGTTGAGGGTCACGATCGCATTGAGCCGGTCGTTGACGTCCTCGATACGCTGCAGGTGCGCTCGGACGACCTCGACCGGCGACACCTCGCCGTCCCGGACCAGCCCGGCCAGCGCCGTCGCGTCGTTATAGTAGATCCCTTCAGCGGTCATGGTCGGCCTAAGTTTACTGTACTGCCAATGTCAGGAACACCCCTATATGGGAGTGCACGCGTGCACTCCCATATAGGGGGCTATCGAAGAAGCTGCTCGTAAAGAGGCGGCTAGCCGTGAACAAGACAGAGAACATTCTTTGACAAGGAAGCGGGAGCTAAGCCTTCTGCTAGCGATGTTCGATGAGTTGGCCCTCCAAGATGATAAGGCTCAGGAAAGGGGCTATGGTCTAGAGGACCTGCTAAACAGGCTCTTTGACACGTTTGAAATCCCCGTGAATCGGAGTTTTACTCGCAACGATGGTGCTGAGCAGATTGATGGCGCTTTTCAGATCGATGGATGGTACTACCTTACGGAGTGCCGCTGGCGTCGGAAACTCAGCGATACAAGGGATGTGGACGGCTTGGCGGGGCAAATCTGAAGGTCCGTGAGACAAACTATGGGATTCTTTCTCTCCATCAATGGGTGGTCGGGAAATGTCCCCTCGTTGCTCAAACAAAACACCAAAAAGGCGATAATCCTATGCAGGGCTATGACCTACGTGCCATCTTGTCTGAGGAAGTCGACCTACGTGACTACATCCTAGCCGCAGTTAGAAACCTCAACGTGAATGCTGAGCCATATCTAGGGGTCAGAGAGTATCTGGGACAGATGGCATAGATTGGAAAATTGGGAATGCGCACAATCGAATTATTCCCGGTCTCCACGCGGATGCCGAGTGCGCCGTCCAGGGCACCAGGTTCGACAACCTTTGGGATACCGGGGGCCCCACAGAGCCGGCGCGTTCCCTCGGTCAGCGCATTCTTCCAAGCTTGATCTGACCCGAGTCGACTTTTTACCGGGCGGCCAGTTGAGCTAAGCTCCGGGTCGCCTTTGTTCTTCTGCACCTGACGTCGGTGAACCTCCACTCATGCCCTCAGCATCCTCATTCCCGGTTTCTGTCCAATCTGGTTGTGCCCCGCAACCGGCGGGACGTGCTGAGACTAGACGGCGGCCGGACAGAGTCGACACGGTGATATGATACCGGCCACTTCCTGGGAGTGAGATCAGCCGATGCGAAGAGACAAATCGAAAGAGCTCTATGCGGCCGCGTTGGGCCTGATGCCCGGCGGCGTCAACAGCCCCGCCCGTGCCTGGACCGCGGTCGGCGGCGAGCCGCTCTTCATCCGACGGGGCGCGGGCGCGCGCGTCTGGGACGCCGACGGCAACGAGTACATCGACTACGTCTGCTCCTGGGGCCCGCTCGTGCTCGGCCACGCCCATCCAGAGGTGATCGAGGCCGTGACGGCGGCGGCCACCCGCGGCACGAGCTTCGGAGCGCCGACGGAGCAGGAGAACACGCTCGCCGAGATGGTCGCGGAGAGCATCCCCTCGATGGAGCGGGTGCGGTTCGTAAGCTCCGGCACCGAGGCGGGCATGAGCGCCCTCAGGCTGGCGCGTGCGTACACCGGCCGCGACAAGATCTTGAAGTTCGAGGGCGGCTACCACGGCCACGCGGACGCGCTCCTGGTCAGCGCCGGATCGGGCGCGGCGGCTCACGGCGTCCCGACCAGCGCCGGCGTCACCGCATCATTCGCACGGGACACGCTGGTCGCCGACTACAACGATCCGGAGTCCGTCGGTGCCCACTTCAGGGCCGCACCGGGCGAGATCGCGGCGGTGATCGTCGAGCCCGTGGCCGCCAACATGGGCGTCGTTCCGCCCGCGCCCGGCTTCCTGGAGAAACTCCGGGACCTCACGTCGCGCGAGGGCGCGCTGCTGATCTTCGACGAGGTCGTGACGGGCTACCGCGTCGGCTACGGCGGCGCGCAGAGGCTGTACGGCGTGACGCCGGACGTCACCATCCTGGGCAAGATCATCGGCGGCGGGATGCCCGTCGGAGCATACGGAGGCTCCCGGGAGATCATGGACACCGTCTCGCCGATCGGGCCGATGTACCAGGCCGGCACGCTGTCCGGCAATCCCGTCGCCATGGCCGCCGGCATCAGGACCCTGGAGCTGCTGCGCGAGCCGGGAGTCTACGACGGGCTGGGGACGACGGCCGCGCGTCTGGCTGACGGCCTGCGCGACGCTTTCGCGGACGCCGAGGTCCCGCTGACCATCAACCGGGTCGGGTCGATGATGACGTTGTTCTTCAGCGCCGACGAGGTGAGCGGCTGGGCCTCGGTGTCGACGTCAGACAAGGACGCGTTCGGCCGCTTCTTCCACAGGATGATCGACGAGGGCGTGTACCTGCCGCCGTCCGGCTTCGAGGCGATGTTCGTGTCGACGGCCCACGGCGACGCGGAGATAGAGGCGACCGTCGAAGCCGCCCGCCGGGCGCTGAGATAGTCTTGCCCCTTCTCCCCCGGCGGGAGAAGGCCGGGATGAGGGGGAATCGTCGTGCCTGCCTCGGCGTCCACCTGAAGCGCCCTCTTCACCCCCAACTCAAACTTCCCCCGTCAGCGGGGAAGAGGCTGGTCCCGGCGCTAGCGGCGGTCGATGTAGTCGCGGTTCGCGCGGCTGAGGGCGCGCCGCCGGGCGTCGGCGATCTCCGGTACCTTCCCTGCAGACCACTCGCGGGACGCCTCCAGGCCGACCAGCGATCCCTGGAATCGCGGCATGACGTACCTTGCAATCAGCTCGTAGCTGTGCATCGTCTGCTCGCGGTTGGCCATCTCGCAGTCCTGCACGTAGAAGCCGCCGAAGCCGCCGCTCAGCTCGAGGAGCCGCTCGATCAGCGCGATCATGTCGTCCGGCGTGCCCACGCACCAGGCGCCGGTGTCGACGTAGTGGTCGATGATCTTGTCCTGCGGGATATCGAGCGGCTCGCGGCCGATGGTCATCTCCTGGTAGAGGCGCGTCAACCGGCCGGCCTTGGCGCGCACCTGCTCGATCGCCTCCTTCTTGCTGTCGGCGAGGTGCGCCACCGTGCCCAGCCTCCATTGGCCGCGGTCCATCGTCCTGCCGTTCTCTGCCGCGGCCTCTTCGGCGATGGCCCAGAAGTCCTTGATGCCCGTGGTCGTGCCGCCCTCGGGGATCGCGCCCGGTGAGAGAACTCCGAGGCCGTACTTGCCTGCCAGCACCATGCCCGCGGGCGTCCTGGACGCGGCCACGGCGATGGGGAAGCGGGGTTCGGTGTAGGGACGTAGCTGGAGAATCGCCTCCCTCAGCGTGAACCAGTCGGTCTCGTAGCTGACCGGCTCCGTGCCCTCGAGAAGGCGCATGATCGCGTCCATCGACTCGGCCATGCGCCGGCGCTGCACGGCCGGGTCTATGCCCATCATCAGCCCGTCGGTGGGAAGCGCTCCAGGCCCTACGCCCAGCATCACGCGGCCGCGGGTCAGGTGGTCCAGCAGCACCATGCGGTCGGCTACGATGAGCGGATGGTGGTAGGGCAGTCCGACGACGCCGGTACCGAGCTTGATGTGCTTCGTCCGCTCGGCTGCGACGGCGATGAACACCTCGGGGGACGATATCGGCTCCCAGCCGGCCGAGTGGTGCTCGCCCACCCACGCCTCGTCGAAGCCCAGGTATTCGAGCCAGCCGATCAGCTCGAGGTCGCGCTCCAGGGCCAGGGTCGGGTTCTCGTTCGGCTCGTGGAACGGCGCCAAAAGCATTCCGAACGTCATCCGGCCGGGAAATGCCATCTGCCACCCACCCGAGAGGTTGGAAGCTTAGGGTACACCCAACGCCCGTCCGGAGCTACCAGTGGGCGCCCGGTGGCCTATACTCCCTGTTGGGCGACGCGGTCCGGAGCTTCTCACCGGCGCCGGACATGGCGCGTTGTGAGGGACGCATGACTGGCTTCGCACGACAGGAGGGCAGGATTGGACACGGTAGGAATCGGGATGATCGGATCGGGCTACATGGGTCGGACCTACGCCGAGAGCATCTCGAAGTACAACGAGGGCGGCCGGCTCGTCGCCGTCTACGGCGGGAGCAGGGCGCCGGGCCTCGCGGAGGACTACGGGATGGACGTGGAGCCGTCCCTCAAGTCGCTTCTGTCGAGGTCGGACGTCGACGCGGTGATCGTGGCGTCGCCCCATCAGGCGCACGCCGACCAGGTGATCGCGGCGGCGGAGCAGGGCAAGCACGTGCTGGTGGAGAAGCCGATGGCCACGAACGTGGCCGACTGCGATGCGATGATCGCGGCCTGCGACGACGCGGGTGTGACGCTGAGCGTAATTCAGACGCTTCGGTACCGCGGCGTGTTCCCCAGGGCCAAGAAGCTGATCGACGAGGGCCGCATCGGCACCGTGCGCATGTCGCAGCTCACCTCGTTGTGGACGTGGTACCACGAGACGAAGTTGTGGCTCGACGAGCCTGAGGCCGGCGGCAGCTTCCTCGACCGCGGCGCCCACGTCTGCGACATGCTCCGCTGGCTTACGAACGACGAGCCGTCTTCCGTCTTCGCGTGGGTCGGCTCGACCAAGGGCGTGGCGTGGAAGGCGATGAGCGCGATGATCCAGATACAGTTCGCCGGCGGGGCCGCCGCGCAGTCGTGGACGAGCCACGAGCTGCCGGAGCCCGGCTTCCCAAACACCAGATATCTCGCCCGAATCTACGGCGACAAGGGCATCATCGAGGCGGACGGCTTTGGGATGCTGAGGGTGGCCGACTCGTGCCAGTGGGAGGACGTCTGGGAGATGCCGGAGATCGATCCCGAAGGCAACCCCTACGACCCGAACCGTCTGGAGGCGTTCTACCTTCAGACGCAGGACTTCATCTCCGCGCTGCGGGAGGGCAGGGAGCCGGAGGTCAAGGCGACGGACGGACGCGCGGCGATAGAGATGGTCCAGGCGGCCTACCTGTCCAGCCTGTCGGGCGCCGCCGTGAGGCTGCCGCTGCCGCGCCAGCAGCAGGGGTTCCAGTTCGACGGCGCCACCGTATCCCGCGACCGCATCCCGGGCTAGCCTCGGCGGCGCGGCGCACGGTTGAGGTACTCCGTCTGGCTCAGGATCCCGCCTCTGGACGGGCAACCAGCAAGAGGATAGGATGGCATTAAGGAGCCCACTATGTTCCTGAGCACAGAGGAGGACTGACTGTGGCTATCGTGGGAACGATTCTCCTGACTGATGTAGTTGAACAAGAAGGCGATCAATTCGCAGTCCAATGCCCTGAACTGGGGATAGCAAGTTGCGGCGACTCAATTGAGGAAGCCTTCGCCAACATTCGAGAAGCCATTGCGCTTCATCTCAATGTCCTGGAAGAGCTTGGCGACCGAGAACGTGTCTTCCGGGAACGGGGCATAGAGATTTCCTACGAAGTGGTCGACGTGGACGAGCCGCATCTCACGAGTAGGTTCACGAGAATGAGTCGCCACCAAGTACCAGCTCTCGCCTGATGGCCTTCAGCAATCTTCCACTTTGTTCCAGTAGGACAATCATACACGCCATAGAACGCCTCGGAGCTTCCATATCAGGACCAAGGGAAGTCATGCCACCTATGGGCGGCATACGGTGAGCGGCCGCAAGATTACGCAAGTTGTTCTTGGCAAGAGAGAGATTCCCAGGATTACGCTTCGCGCTATTCTTGTCGGTCTGGATATCCCGATAGAGGATTTTCGTCGGGAACTATAACTGCCTGGGCCGCTTCGTCGGCGATAAGGGTCTTATACTGAAGCCACTTGCCGTCGTGCCTCGCACTCTAGCCGCCATCAGGTCGATGGTGTCCTTGGGCCCGTAGTGGAAAGGTCGACATGCAGGTCACCCGACAGGACATAGCAGACGCGGCCGCGGCCAACGGCCTGTCCGGCGCCGCGCTGTGCGTCCACTCGTCGCTCAGCTCCTTCGGCCACGTCGTCGGTGGAGCACGCGCCGTGCTCGACGGCCTGCTCGACGCCGGCTGCACCGTCATGGTGCCGGCGTTCGCGTACACCTTCGCCGCGTTCCCGCCGCCGGACCGGAGGCTGCCTCGGAACGCATACGACTACGGCGACGACCGAGGCCCGTTCTCGTCCAAGGTCTACACACTGGACTGCTGCGACGTCGACGACTCTATGGGGACGGTCCCCGCCGCGGTCGTCGAAACGACAGGCAGGTCGCGAGGCAACCACCCCTTGAACTCCTTCGCCGCGGTTGGTCCGTTAGCGGAAGATCTGATCGCAGGCCAGGCGCCGCTGGACGTCTTCGCGCCCTTCAGAGAGATGGCGCGCCTGGGCGGATACGTCGTCATGATGGGCGTCGATCTGCGGACCATGACCGCGCTGCACCTGGCGGAACAGATGGCGGGGCGTACGCTCTTCCGGCGGTGGGCGAACGACCACGGCGGCGGGGTCGTCGAGACGGAGAACGGCGGATGCTCCTGGGGCTTCAACGGCATCGGCCCGGCACTTAGGCCGATCGAGCGGCGGGCTACCGTCGGCGACAGCCTGTGGCGCATCTTCCCGATAGCCGACGTGCTGGAGTGCGCGTCCACGGCGATCCGGGAGCGGCCCGAGATCACCCGGTGCGCCAACGTCGAATGCCTGTACTGCGGCGACGCCATAGCGGGCGGGCCGATTCTGCAGGGCGCGCCATCGGCGCAAACCTGAACGTGGAGGAAGAGCCAATGTCGAACGGTCTGCCGGTTCGGACGCTGGGTCGGACCAGTCTTAAGGTGACGCATCTCGGCTACGGCGCGCTGGAGCTGCGCGGCCTGACCGACGAGGCGGGCGTGGCTGAGCGCGGCGTCACCGACGCGGAGGCCGATACGGTCCTGAACGAGGTGCTCGACTGCGGCATCAACTACATCGATACCGCCAGGCGCTACGGCGCTTCCGAGGAGTACATCGGCAGGTACCTGTCGCACAGACGCTCCGAGTATGTCCTCGCCACCAAGTCGTCCCGCGCGGGTACGGTGGACGGCCGCGCCGTCTGGTCGGCGGAGCACGCGCTGCGCAGCATCGACGAGAGCCTGACGCGCCTCAGGACCGACTACGTCGACGTGCTTCAGCTACATAACCCGAAGCCCGACGACCTCGAGTCGACCGGCCTTCTCGACGTACTGCTGAAGATACAGCGCCAGGGCAAGGCGCGGTGGGTCGGCATCTCGACCAACCTTCCGTACCTGCCGTCCCACGCGGCCGTCGACGCCTTCGACGTCTTCCAGACCAGCTACTCCACCCTGCAGCCGGAGCACGCGGGCTGGATCACCAGGCTGACCGAGGACGGACGCGGGACGATAGTCCGGACCCGGGCGGCCAAAGGCGAGCCCGACATCGTGGGATCGCTGGCTCACTCCCGCGGGATCACGTTCGCCACGGACGAGGAGCGGTGGGCCAACTTCGAGAAGGCCAACCTCGACGAGCTTCGAGAGGAGGGCGAAAGCCGCGCTGTCTTCAACCTCCGCTACACGTTCGCCCACCCCGACATCAGCACGGTGATCGTCGGCGCACTCGATCCGGCGCACGTGCGGCAGAACGCACGTACGCTGGAGAAGGGCCCGCTCGCGCCCGACGTCATGGCCGAAGTCCACAGGCGCGTGGAGCCCCTGGGCTTCCGGGTAGCCCCGGTGGCCTGAGGCGCCGAGTCGAGCGGCGACGCTCCAATATCTACCGGATCGGGGAGAACGACGCCGGCAGCAGTATCTTGTTCTCCTGCCGGTCCGGTGGCAGGAAGTCGGGGGCGGGCCATATGCCGGCGGCTCGCGCCTCGGCGCGAATCCGCATCCGCTCGTCCAGGCTGTGGTACGCCCACATGTGAACGAAGTTGCCCTCGCCCCCGCCGTCCGAGTACCAGCAGCCCACCAGCGGCGACATCCGGGTCCGCTTCTCGATGGCCGCCTCCCATTGGCTCAGCACCGTCGGGACCGCCTCCGCCTGGTACGTGTATGTCCTCATCTCGAAGATCGGGCCCACGTCGCGCTCGCCCAGCGGCGGCATGAACGCCGCGGGCTCGAAGATCCGGGACGTCATGCCGACGATCTGGTCCGCCGTGTCGGGCGGCCACTTGCCGCTCGCCTCGGCTGCGGCCCTGATCTCCGCGCGGCCCGCGAGAGACTCGTAGGGCCAGATCGCGACAATCTGATTCAGCGGCCCGATCTCGGTGTACCAGTGTCCGAAGAGCTTCGAGAATTTTTCGCGGCCGGCCAGCTTGGCCTCGAACCGCCTCTGGTACTCCGGGACTCTACGCGACCGGATGTCGTAAGTGCGAATCTCGTATATCATTCTCACCCTCCGGGCGATCGGCTGTCCGGCCGTGCGATTATCTCCGATCGGCCGTAGCATTCCAAGTGGCGGACAGATTGAGGTCAGGGCATGGTAGACGCGGGCGAGTGGCGCAAGATAGCTCCGGAGGCTCTCCTGCCTCATCAGAGCGAGCCGGCATGGGACCAGAAGCCGACGGCGCCGTTCGTCATGCGCATAGGCGACCGGCTCAGGATGTACTACGATGGCCGCCTGCGCCGACCGAAAGCGGTGTCGAACGAAGTCAGGATCGGATTCGCGGAGGCGTCGGTCGACGATCCGCTCAGGTGGACGAAGCACGAGGGCAACCCCGTCTTCGACGTGAGCGAGCCCGGCGGCTTCGACTCGGAGTGGGTGTCCTACCCGTGGGTCGTCCCGATCACCGAGACTCACTGGCACCTGTACTACGCGGGATTCGGCGGGGAGTACAGGAGACAGGGGACGGAGAAGACCTGGCGCACGGCGATGGCCGAGAGCGACGACGCCGGGCTCACCTGGAGGCGCAGCGGAAACGGCCCCATCTTCGAGCATGGAATCGCGGGCAGTCCCCACGAAGGCTCCAGCGGCTCCTGCGCGGTGCTGAAGGTGGGTGACGCGTACTGGATGTACTACACCGCCATTGCAGACCGGGAGGAGTACGAGCGCGGGCTGCGCATCACCATCGCGCTGGCCGTCTCGACCGACGGCGGCCACACCTTCTCGCCCCACGAGGCCGTCGCGGTCGTCGCGCCCGATCCCGACAACTCCATCGAGACCTACGTCACGTCGAAGCCTACCGTGCGGCTGCGGGACGGCGTCTTCCGCATGTGGTACAGCTCCGCCGGCCCGACTTACCGCGTCCGCTACGCCGAGAGCGAGGACGGCATCGTCTTCCGGTCCGACCCCCGCGTCGTCGTTCCCACGTCCGAGTCGGGCTGGGACTCCGAGATGACTGAGTACGCGATGGAGTTGGAGCTGCCGGGGCGCAGTCTGCTCTACTACTGCGGCAACGAGTTCTCGGGCATCGGCGCCGCCGAGCGCGTCCGCTAGCCCGGCCCAGGCCGGATTTCCTCCCCTCCCTCGACGGGAGAGGATTGAGGTGAGGGTGATGCGGTCCCCCTCACCCTGGCCCTCTCCCGCGACGGGGAGAGGGGAATCGCGAGACGGGCTCGAAGGCGGACCGTAGACCCGGCTCCGTCCGGGAGTCGCTAAGTTTGACAGTGCACTGGGCTGCTACTACACTGGCTGCCGTCTCGACTGGCGCCCTTCGGTGCCCGATCCACCTCAAGGAGTCACCGTCATGAAGTTCATCGTCGGCGTACCCATCGGCGGACCCACGTACAGCGCCGCGGACATCGGCACGATAGCGCGGCGGGCCGACGAGCTTGGCTTCGACGCAATCAACGCCAGTGAGCGCCTGATCATGCCGCGGCACATCGAGTCGAAGTACCCCTACGGCCCCAAGGGCGATATCCCTGGCGTCGGGACGCTCCAGAACACGCTCGAGGTGCTGTCGGTGATGGCCTTCGTGGCCGGTCAGACCTCCAGGGCGCGGCTGCTGCCGTCGGTGATCGTCCTGCCGTACAGGAACCCGATGCTGGCCGCCAAGATTCTGGCCACGATCGACCAGCTCTCCCAGGGCCGCCTCGTCGTCGGCTGCGGCGTCGGCTGGAACGTGGAAGAGGCGCAGGCGCTCATGGTGCCGACCCCGTTCGAGAAGAGGGGTGCGGTGAGCAACGAGTACATCAGGGCGTGGAAGGAGCTGTGGTCCAAGGAGGAGCCGGAGTTCCACGGCGAGTTCCTCGACTTCGCGGACGTCGACTTCGCGCCCAAGACGGTGCAGCAGCCCAGCCCGCCGTTCTGGGTCGGCGGGGAGAGCCCCGCGGCCATCCGCAGAGCGGCCACCCTGTGCGACGGCTGGCTGCCGTCAGACTCCAACCCGATCTACCCACTGGACACGACCGAGCGCTTCACGAACGCCGTGTCGAATCTGAGGAGACGCCTGGAAGCGGAGGAACGCGACCCGCACGACTTCGTGATCCGCTTCGGCGGCGCATCCTGGGACGGCGACGTCAGCAAGAAGGATCAGGTCGCGGAGACGATCCGCGGCTACGAAAAGCTGGGCGTCACCCACCAGAACTTCAGCGGCGGCGGAAGCTCCGTGTCCGAGCGGCTGGAGCTGATGGAGAGCTTCGCCGAAGAGGTCTTCCCGCTCGTCCACGGCTAGCCGCCGTGCGGTCCACTTCGCCAATGAGACGCCGGAGACTCGTCGGAGACTGCTGCACGCCTAGGCCCCGTGTCTAGTAGTGCCCGGTCTCGCCCTTCGACTTCGCTGCGAACAACCCTGCTAACAGCGCCGCCGACACGACGAACGTGATGACCCCGCGTCCCGTGCCCCAGAAATAGCCCACGACCACCGCGAGCCCGACGGCGATCGCGAGCCCGACCAGGATTCCGAGCAGGGATACCAGAAGAGTCCGGACTATAGGCCGCACGATTCGCCCTCCTCGACCGTCGGACGCGCCGCCCGGATCAGCGCGCACTGATGACACGCCGACCCGCCGCGTCCTTTAAGCAGTACGGCAGGATATGTTAGCGTATGCCGCCACACACGGTCTCGAATTGCGCACGCAGGCGCGAGACGGCCACCGCTAGTAACATTCTCAGGGGGTAGCCAGTGTCCCTCCTCACCCGGACCGCGATAGCCACGGGGAGGCTGGCCGAGAAGTTCCAGGTCAACCGGGTCGCGACCGCCGCGGTCTACGACGACCGTCGGAACCGTCAGGTAGAGGCAGCCTTCCGCTACTTCAAGTGGAAGAAGCTGCTCAACCTCATGCGAGTCGAGTGGCAGCTACGCACGGGAAAGCTTGACGTCACGGCGTACCCGTACGAGTGGGAGATCGACACCACCAACATCTGCCAGCTCAAATGCCCGTTGTGCCACACAGGACTGGGCACGATAGACCGAGACAAGGGCGTGATGCACTTCGACACCTACAAGAAGGTGGTCGATGAGATCAAGGACTACTGCGTCTGGCTGACTCTGTATAGCTGGGGCGAGCCGTTCCTGAACAGGCGGATCGACGAGTTCATCGCCTACGCCCACGAGGCCAAGATCGCGACGACGATCAGCACCAACCTCAACAAGCCGCTCAAGAAGGAGATGGCGGAGCGGATCATCCGGTCGGGCCTGGACACGATGATCGTCTCGATAGACGGCATCACCCAGGAGGTCTACGAAAAGTACAGGGTGGGAGGCCGCCTCGACAGGGTCCTGGCCAACCTGCAGCTCCTGGTCGACACCAAACGAGAGCTCGGCTCGGACACGCCGTACATCGAGTGGCAGTTCATCGTCATGCGCCAGAACCAGCACGAGATCCCGGAGGCGAGGGCGATGGCGGAGGCGATGGGGGTCGACGGGATACTCTTCAAGAAGGTCGACTTTCCCCTGGGCGAGGAGGAGACCGACACCGCTCGGAAGTGGATGCCGGTCGGGATAGAGGAGTACCTGCGGGAGCATCCCTTCGAGCGTCCCTTCCGAGAGGAAGAGGGCGGCCGCTGTTGGCGGCTGTGGCGCTCCACCGTCATCAACTGGGACGGCGGCACCGCGCCGTGCTGCTACCTGGTCAACGCGGCGGACGACTTCGGCAACGTCACCGACCGGACGTTCATGTCGATATGGAACGGCGAGAGCTACACGTCGGCCCGGCAGCTGTTCAAGATCGGCGAAGAGCCGGACAAGAGAGTAGGGTGCGTCACGTGTCCCGTGTACACGGGCAGCGAAGCGGCGAAGGTGCGGGGCGAGCACTCGCCGAAGATCGTGCTCCAACTGGAACCCGCGTCCGGCGCCGCCGTATCCGACGAGGCGTGAAGCCGCCGGGCAGCGGAGCCTGCGCCGCCCGTACGGGCGCCCGCGGGTGAACGTTCAGACTCGAGCAGACGAACGCGGACCTTGTCGCCAGTGGGAACGGCAAAACGCGAACGGTCGGGGCTCTGGACTGGTGTTGAGACCCCTGCAGACCGTTCACCCCATGTAGCGCCCTTCGATACACCCCGTCGGGGCGTCGGGGCACTCAGGGCACTCGGGCATCGGTGCGTATCGAGGGGCGCAGGCAGGGTCCTACCGGACGTGAAGGGTTACGAAGCAGTCCGCCGGGCGGACGTTGTGGGAGGTCGATATGCGTGACGCGGCGATAGTGTCGCCGGTGAGGACTCCGGTGGGCGGCTTCGGCGGCAGCCTGCGCGACGTCCCGGCCGAGCAGCTCGGGGCGCTGGTCATTCGCGAGCTGCTGGCGCGTACCGGCTTGGACCCCGAACACGTGGACGACGTCGTATTGGGGCAGAGCTACCCCAGCGGCGAGAACCCCGCGATAGGCCGCCTCTGCTCCCTGAAGGCGGGCCTGCCCATCGACGTGCCGGGCTATCAGCTCGACCGGCGCTGCGCCTCCGGTCTGCAGGCCGTCCTCAACGCCGCGATGCTGGTGCAGACCGGCAACGCAGATGTGGTGGTCGCCGGAGGCGTCGAGAGCATGAGCGGCGTCGAGTACTATACGACCGCCGCGAGATGGGGCGGCCGGTTCGGATCGATGGAGCTGCACGACAGGTTGATGAGAGCGCGGGAACGCAGCTCGCCCGACGAGCGCTTCGGCCCAATCTCCGGGATGCTCGAGACCGCGGAGAACCTGGCCACAAAGTACGAGATCTCCCGGGAGGAGCAGGACGAGTACGCCCTTGCCAGCCACCGGAAGGCCGTGGCCGCGCAGGACGAGGGCAAGTTCGCCGACGAGATCGTGCCTGTGCCGGTACCGCAGCGCAGGGGCGACCCGGTGATGTTCGACGCGGACGAAGGCCCGCGCAGGGACACCTCGATGGAGAAGCTGGCTCGTCTCAGGCCGGTGATGAGAGACGGCACGGTCACCGCCGGCAACGCCAGCAGCCAGAACGACGCCGCGGCGGTCTGCCTGGTCGCCGCGGCGGACAAGCTGGACGAGCTGGGGCTCGAGCCGATGGCCTATCTTCGCGGCTGGGCGGCGGTCGGCGTACATCCGGCCTACATGGGCATCGGCCCCGTGCCGGCCGTCGAGAAGCTGTTCGAGAGGACAGGTCTCACCTGGAACGACGTCGACCTGATCGAGCTGAACGAGGCGTTCGCGGCGCAGGTGCTCGCCGTCCTGCGCGAGTGGGACCTGCCGAGCCTCGACGGCCTGAATGTCAACGGCTCCGGCGTGTCTCTCGGCCATCCGATCGCCGCGACCGGCGCGCGCGTCCTCACGACCATGCTCTACGAGGCCAAACGCCGGAACGCGAAGATCGCCCTCGAGACGATGTGCGTTGGAGGCGGGCAGGGCGTCGCCGCCGCGTTCGAGATGGCCGCGTAACCCAACCGCGTCCCGAGGGACAGACTCGATCGGCTGCAACCGGGCACGCTACGGTTCAGACTTGATCTGTCCACCCAACCCGCTCACCATGAGTAGTGCCGATGCTTCACCGGCGCGTATCGAGGGGCGCACGCGGGGCCTCACCAAACGGCAACAGGCGCTATCCCCGACCGCTCGGCTGGACGGCCGCCGTTGCCGATATCTCGACCAGCGCCTTGCCGCCGCCCAGCGACGCGACGTTCACGAGGGTCGAGCACGGGTATCCGCCGTTGGGGTACAGCTCGCGAAAGATCTCGGCGCGTGTCTCGAGGAAGGGGTCCAACGAGTCCACGCCCACGAGATAGATGGTGAACTCGACGACGTCCTCGAACCCGCCGCCGGCGCCCTCCAGCACCTTGCCCAGGTTGTGGAACACCTGCCGCGTCTGGGCCGCAGCGTCCCCCTCCCCCACCAGGTTGCCGCCGCGGTCGCCCGCGGTCTGGCCCGAGACGAACAGCAGGTCGGCCCCGGACACCCTGACCGCGTGCGAGTACAGGCCCGAGGGCGGGACGACGCCTTCGACGGCGGCGATGGTCCGGCGGAGCTCGGTCACTGCGGCCCTCCTGGCGTTACCGGAAGCGTTCTAGGCCCTGAAGACGACCCCGTCGGGCTCCACGCTGACGATGACGCGGTCTTCCCCACGCAGCACGTCCATGCGGGCCTCGACGCGGTCCGGCTCAACGTAGCGCTCCACGATGGCGCGGGTGTCTTCCCAGATCGAGTCGTCATCCCTGATCTCGGCGCGGCCCCGCACCGTCACGTACTCTTCGGCCAGGGGCTCGGAGCAGACGCAGACCGCAATCCGGCCGTCGCGCACCAGATTGCGGTACTTGACACGCTGTCTGGTCGTCGAGACGAGCAGTCGCCGGTCCGAGTACACGTACCAGTTCGGCGTAAGCTGCGGCGTGCCGTCGCGGCCGATCGTCGCCACGACGGCGATCCTCGGAGGCGCCAGGAACTCGGCGAGCTTGGACTGTTGTTCCGCGCTGATCATGTGATGCGGCTCCCCGTTTCGTCCGGCTCTACCTCAGCAGGTGGGCGTCGTTGACTATGGGCCAGTTGAACGGATGGAACTTTATGCCGTCCACGGAGTCGAGCAGGGACACGAAGACGGGCATGAAGACCGGGATGATCGCGGGCACGTCGTCGATCAGGATCTGCTGGATCTGCTCGTAGGTGGCCCGGCGCTCCGCTTCATCGAGCTGCGTGCGCGCCAGCTTCAACAGGTCGTCCAATTCCGGATTGCTGTAGTTGGACGCATTCAGGAGCGAGTCGGACCGGTACATCAGGGCCAGCGTCTCGTCGGGCAGTCCCTGGTTCCAGGTCATCGTCGCGAACGACTCCTTGAGCCAAACGTCCGGGACGTAGCCCCGCTCCGCCGACTCCTTTATCTCGACCCTGAATCCGGCGGGCTCCACCATCTCCTTGATGGCCGCGGCTATGGCCGCCATGCCGGGCCTCACCGAGCTCGTGTGCAGCGTGACGTCGACCCCGTCGCCGAAGCCCGCCTCCGCCAGCAGCGCCTTCGCGGCCTCCACGTCGAACTCCGCCGCCTGCTGTCCCGACCAGTAGAGGGGGTCGGAGGGCGCTATCGGATGGTCGTTGGCGACCACGCCGTCACCGCCCAGCACCTCGTCGACCAGGGCCTGCCGGTCTATGGCCGCCCTGAACGCCTGGCGCACCTGCTTGTTGTCGAAGGGCGCCGAGGTCACGTCCATCGACAGGCTCACGAACGACGAGGCCGGGATTTGTGTGACGATCACCGAGTTCGTGCCCTCTAGCTTCTTGGCCTCGCTCGCCTCTATCGGAAATACGATGTGCACCTGCCCGGCCGAGAGCCCTGAGACTCTGGTCTTGAGCGCCGGCGTCGCCAGGAAGGTGAGCTGATTGAGTCGTGGCTGGCCCTCCGACCAGTAGCCCACGAACTTCTTCAGTACCGTCCGGGAGCCGGCCGAGTGGTGCTCGATCTGGAACGGGCCTGTCCCGACCGCGGAGCTGATCTTGTCGTCCGGCTCCTTGCCCGCCGCAACGATCTTGGCGTGCGGTATCGCGACCAGCTCAGGCAGAAGCGAGCTGGGCCCCGAGAGATCGAACCGCACCGTGGTCGGGTCGACCGCGACGATGTCCGAGATGATGTCCAGTACCGGCAGCGCTGGAGACTCCGTCTCCGGGTCCAGCAGTCGCTTGAACGTGGCTACGACATCCTCGGACGAGAAGTCCTTCCCGTTGTGGAACTTGACGCCCGACCGGAGCGTAAACGTCCACTGGGTGCTGTCGGCGTTGGGCTGCCACGACTCGGCCAGCTGCGGCTCCAGCGTGCCGTCGGCGCCCCGGGCCACGAGGTTCTCGAAGAGCGCCTGCGCCACGTAGACGTCCGGGTTGGTCAGGACCCGCGCCGGGTCCAGGGTCGTGAAGTCTGGGCTCGTGGTGATCAGCAGCGTCACGAGCTGCAGCCGCTCCTGTCCGCCGCCCGCCGTCGTTTGGGGAGTGCCCGGGCCTGCCGCGATCCGCGGAGCGGGTGTGGTGGTGCCCGCGGGGGTGGAGGTGCCGCCGCCGCAGGCCGCAAGCAGCGCCGCGCAGACCATGACCATTGGAGCTAAGTACTTCAGAGCCCGCGCACGGTGGAGAAAAGTCCTCATTCGTCGTGTCTCCGTCTGCAAGTATGCATAGATGTCTCTTTGACCTTTGAGTGTAAGTATCGCCGATAGGCCTTGTCAACGATTGCGTCAAGCCCGCAGCTGTTCAGACTCGAGGAAATGAACACGGCGCGGGACACCATCAACCATGAAAATGAGGCTGCACCGGTACGGGCGGGTTTGAAATCCGCCCGTACGCCAGGTCGGCAACCGCGGTGAGACCCTGTCCTGAGCGCCCGGACGCGGCGTCGCAGCGACCCGAGACCGAATGCGGCGTGGCCGCGGGCGGGCGCGTGTTAAGATGCCACGCGCTACGGGCGGCGCCGTCAGCCAAGGCGCCTCGACTGGAGGTCAACATGTCCAACTACACGGTCGCCATCATCGGAACCGGCAGGGTGGGAGCGCAGTTCGACTTCGTTCCGAAGCTTCCCGACAACCACGCCGACGCCATCGTCGTGAACGATTCGTTCACGCTGGTCGCGGGCGTCAACCGCGGGCGCGCCAAGCTGGACCTGTTCGGCAGACGCTACGGGATCGACGCCCTCTACCACGACTACCGCCAGATGCTGGACGAGGTCGGCCCGGACGTCTGCATCATCGCCACGCACCCGGAGCTGCACCGGGAGATGGTCGAGGGATGCGCGGCCGCGCCGACGACGCGGGCGATCATCTGCGAGAAGCCCATGGCGCTGTCGCTCGAGGAGTGCGACGCGATGATCGACGCCTGCAAGCGCGCCGGCGTCCTGCTGCAGATCAACCACAACCGCCGCTGGCACGGCCACTGGCTGAGGGTCAAGGAGCTGGTCGACTCGGGCGCGATCGGGTTGCTGAACCACATCTACTGCTACATGGACGGCGGCAAGCCGGCCCCGTGGTGGCGGGCGGAGAACGAGGGGCCGCTGCTGCACGACTTCACCCACTACTTCGACCTGCTGGACATGTACGTGGGCGACGTCGACTGGCTGTGCGGCATGGCCGAGCAGCGCAGCCGACCCTGGGCCGTGGAGGACTTCACCGCAGCGTTCATCAAGTTCAAGAACGGGGTCACCGCGCTGGTCTCGGGAGCGGAGCTCAGCGACTACGACGACAGCGGCATGGAGCTCAGGGGCTCCACCGGCGTCATTCGCTACGGCAGGAACGGCTTCGAGCTGTTCCAGTCCGAGCCGGACGTGTACGAGCCGGACAGCGGCTTCCAGTGGAGCACGCTGCAGCCGCGGGACATGGACCTGCCGCCTGAGGGATCGACCTACGTCGCGGCGCTCGAGGAGCTGGCCGGCGCCCTGGACGGGAAGAACACCGTCCGGAGCAACGGCGAGGTCGGCCGGCGGTCGCTCGAAATCGTGATGGGCATCTACCAGTCGCAGCTCGAAGGCTGCGCGCCCGTGCGCTTCCCCGTCTCTCTCACTTCGTCCGGAGTCAACGCGCTGCGCACCACCGGCCACTTCTCCGAACGCTCCCAGCCCTGACGCGACGACCGGGGCATAGACAACCCCGTCATTCCCGCGAAAGCGGGAATCCAGAGGCTGCCACATGAGAGTTCCCTGCGTATACATCTTGGCGGGCAGGCCCAACGGCGTCCTGTACATCGGAGTGACGTCCAATTTCGTCCAGCGGGTCTGGGAGCACCAAGAATGACTTCGTGCCGGGCTTCACGACACGCTATCGTATCCACACGCTGGTCTCGTATGAGGTCCATGAGTCGATGGAGGGCGCCATCACAAGGGAGAAGGCGCTGAAGAAATGGAACCGAGCGTGGAAGGTCAAGTTGATCGAGAAGGGCAATCCGGGATGGTTGGACTTGTATGACGAGATATCCTGATGTGGATTCCCTAAACTCACAAACGAAGTGCAACACCTGGTTAAGGTGTTGTCATGGGAAAACGTTATGGACATGTCACCATTGAAGAGCGGTGTGAGATTGCCTGCCTACAAGCCGAGGGACGCTCGATCCGGCAGATCGCTGCAGATTTGGATCGCTCGCCATCTACAGTTGCTCGGGAGCTGAAGCGCAATGGGTCACAGACCGGTGAATACAAGCCGATATATGCCGACCGGCAGGCTCGTGCCCGCAGATGGCGAGGCTCCCGTATGGAGCGGGACGATACTCTCCGTACACGGGTGCTCTCACGCCTCGAACGGGGCTGGTCGCCCGAGCAGGTTGCCGGACGGCTTGAGCTGGAGGCTGGTAGGAGGGTCATCTCCCACGAGAGCATCTACCGGTTCATTTACGGCCAACTCGCGCGCACGAAGGATTATGGGTGGCGCCACTACCTTCCTCGTGCCAAGTCGAAGCGTGGCTGGCGAGGCCGCAGAGGGGGCAGCCCTGCCTCCTTCATGGCTATGCGACGCTCGATTGCCGAGCGCCCCCAGAGCGCCGCTGACCGCCGCACTCCCGGCCACTGGGAGGCGGACCTGATGCTGTTCAGGACATATGGACATGCGGTGCTGACCATGCACGAACGCCACTCCCGCATCCTCATTGCCGTCAGACCCCCTGGCAAGGCATCCAGCCCCATCGCCAGCGCCATGTCGCAGGTGCTCGGTCAGTTGCCGCCCCAATGGCGACGGACGGTTACCTTCGACAACGGGACCGAGTTCGCCCGACACTACCGACTCCACGATCTGGGTATCGAAACCTTCTTCTGCGATACCCACTCCCCTTGGCAGAAGGGCGGGGTGGAGAACGCCATCGGCCGGTTGCGGCGGACTCTGCCCCGCAAGACCGACCTGGCGGCGTTGCCGGTCGAGCGGTTTACACAGATGATTCAGGCCTACAACAATACCCCGCGAAAGTGCCTGAACTACAAGACCCCGGCAGAAATATTCTTGGAAAGCGTGTTGCACTTGAAATGTGAATCCACCTTCCCGCCTTCGCGGGAATGACGAGGCTAACGAAGGCATGCCGGGGTGGATTCGGGTGCGGAGTCTTTGCTTGACAAACCCCGATATTAGCTACATAATTAGCTAATATCATTCTCGAGGAATCAGCGATGGTCACGGTGAACGTACACGAAGCCAAGACCAACCTGTCGCGCCTGCTTGCGCAGGTGGAGGCGGGAGAAGACGTGGTGATCGCCCGCAACGGCAAGCCCGTCGCCCGGCTCATCAGCTGCAAGCCCAGGAACAGGCCCCAACCCGACGTTCTCAAGGGGAAGGTCGTCATCGACGACAGCTTCTTCGACCCGCTGCCGGAGGACGAGCTGAGGGCATGGGAGGGCGGATAGCGTTGCCCCAGTTCCCCACCCCCGTCATTCCCGCGAACGCGGGAATCTATCCCCGAAACGGTGCACTACTATCGCACCGGAAGCAGTCCATCACGCTGGCCGGCCCAACTACGTGGGGAATCTGAGTTGCGAACCCTGCTGGACACCCATGCGCTTCTCTGGTGGGTTGCGGACAGCAGGCGCCTGCCTGAGGCGGCGTATCGTGCGATTGCCGATGAGGCGAACGAAAAGCTGGTCAGCGCCGCGTCCGCCTGGGAGATCGCAACCAAGCACCGGCTGGGCAAGCTTCCGGGAGCCGACGCGTTCGCGCTCGACATTCCCGGCGCCATCGCCCACCAGGGCTTCGAACCACTGCCCATAACCGTGGAGGACGCGACGCGCGCGGGCGCGCTGCCGGGCCCGCTTCGTGACCCATTCGACCGGATACTCATCGCACAGACGCTGGCCCGCAACCTCGTGCTCATCTCGACGGAGAGACACTTCGACCGGTACGGCGTTCGCCGCCTCTGGTAACTGCACGGAATCGGCTAGGATCAGCGGTAGGTGTCCTTCTCCCGGCGGAGGACTCTGCTGACGACCACAATCCGTCTGGCGTCGTCGATCACGAAGATGACCCTCCAAAGACCGATTCGCACGCGGTGGGCTTTGTCCCAGAGCTTCGTGACGCCTGAGGGCCGTGGCTCTTGGGCAAACGACCGGATACGCCCATCCACTCGCAGATAGTCAGCGGGTGGCACGCGCTGAAGGCCACGCTAAGCGCGGGAGGTTATCCTGATCTCGTACTCAGGACTCCGGCCCAAGCCGCTTTGACCGGTACTGACTGTAGTGGATTGTGCCCTCTATGCCCTTGGTCTCGTACTCTTCTACGGCTTGTTGGGCCAGGGCCACGTCTTCCGCCAGCGCTTCGTACTCGTCAGAGTCAACGAGCTCCGGCTCTCCGTTGAGCCTGTCTGCCGGCTCCCTCTTGCCCTCGAGGGGTTCGGCAGTAGCCCTGGGCCGGGCGGACCGCAACTCGTCTTCGCTTACATGTTCTTCTGACATAGCTCGTTACTCCTGCGATGATCCTACCACAGGAAACCGTTTCCTACTGACCCCGCTCATTCTCAACCCACCACTCCCAATATCGCCCCGATGCGCCGGGCGGTGTCCGTGAAGTGCTGGACTTCCTCCGGCTTCAGCGGCCTTCCCAGGACGTTCTGCTCGCGGTAGGACAGCCACTTCTTCAGGACCTGGTAGCCGCCGAGCTTGTAGCCCCAGACGGCGGCGGGGACGTTGCGCCAGTAGGCGCGGCCGTTGAGGTGGACGTCGAACGTCGTGTCGCCGAGGGTGCGGGCGGCTTCGCCCAGCGCGGCGCGTTCGTCGGCGGTGTATGGGCGCTCGACGACCCGGCCCTGCCCCGGCATGACGGCCTCGCCCTGCCCGAAGTGGCCCCAGCCCGCCGTCAGCGCGAAGTCGCCGCCCGCCATGTTGCCGCCGTCCGTGGTCGACGGCACCGCGACCTCGGCGGCCTCGGGGCGCAGCGTGCCCGTCGTGACGCCGTCCACCGGCGTGTCCGAGTCGAGCAGCGCGGCCAGCTCCCGGCCCCGCGCGGCGGACGAGGCGAAGGCGTCCGCCGCCCCGTCCTCGTCGCCGTCCGGCCAGCCCGGCAGCGGGATGCGCGGCCACTCCATCCGCAGCGCCCCGGCGTTCGCCTCGCGGTACGCGGGGTCGTGCAGCACGGCCAGCACGTGGTGGAACAGGTCCTCCACACCCGCGCCCAGACTGTCGAGATAGCGCTGGGCCGCGACCGACAGATTAGGACGGCGGCCGTCTTGGCCGCCGTATATCCCCAGGCCATCGTCGCGGAGCCAGGCGGGGAACATACTGGCACCCCACTCGTTCAAGTGGAGCGATGCCATATAGGAGGTGACAACGACTTGTGGCTCGGCTGCGTCTCTCCGTAGGCGGGGAACAGCGGAAAGCCAAAGGTTCCCCTCAAACACATGCGGCATGTATTCGGCGCGCTTCTCGTCAAGCAGTTTCGTCTCGGCTTCCCAGTAGAGCCAGCGGTTGTCGAATGGCCGGTAGCAGTGACGGACGAAACCAGCGTCCACCGGGCCTCCGCGCTTAAGCAGTGCGTCACGAACCCCGCGGGCGTCGAACCTTGCTTTCGCATTCATCACGGTTGTATATCGGCGGGCCACCTCCTCATGGCTCAGGTTAGTGCTGAAGTAGTCCGCAATTCGCGCCTTGAGGCGATCAAGATCAACGTCTACCAAGAACGAATCGCGGCTGGTCTTGACCCCCGGAAACGAGACTGGGAACAGGTCAGGCAGTGACGGCCAGCTGTGCCAGCGAACGCTTACCTCCGCCGGTTTTAATGGCAGCCCAAGCTGGAGATTGGGAGCTAACGTCGAGTAGTTCGAATCAATTGTTGGAGCTTCGAGACTGTCTAGCAGCGCTTCACGCCTTTCGCCCGCCCTAGCCTGATGAAAATCTCGGTACAGCACACGCTTGCCGGACGATAAAGGTGTGAGTGTTTTCGATAACAGCGCGATGCTTGTGCCAACCTTAACGCCAGGCGACTGGCCTTGAAGCGCAAAGACCGTTTCGCTGGTTCGTCCGTTGGGCGCGTATTCGGAAATGATACGGTCACCATGCAAGTTGTCTATGCGGATAACATCAAAGGTCTCCATGTATCGCTCCCTCATGCCGGTGAAGGAGAGGCCGTCCAGCCAGGAGTAGTTGGAGATGAAGCAGACCACGCCCCGGCCGGTCTTCTCGACGATGCGCCGCTCGGCCATGCGGAAGAACCGCACGTACAGGTCGTTCAGCCCCTGCCCCTCGGGACGGCGCACCCGCTTGGTCGTCCGGTAGGCCGCGGAGAGCTCGCGCTCCTCGTCCACCGCCATCCCCGCGAATCCGTTGTAGGGCGGATTGCCCAGGATGACCAGGATGGGCGCGTCCTGCTTCACCTTGTCGGCGCGGTCTCGCTCCTCCTCCAGCTCGGGGAACGGGAGCGGCTTCTGCACCGTCGGCTCCCAGCCGGTGAGGGCGTTGGTCAGGAAGACGCCGGCGCGCTCGTCCGCGTCCTCGGACAGCGGCGCGTCGAGGTCCTGCATCGTCAGCCCGACCTGCAGGTGGGCGACGACGAACGGCGCGGGCATGATCTCGAAGCCGAAGACGCGCTCGGTGGCCGCCTGCTTCACCCGCGCCCCGGTGAGCGCGCCCAGGCCGCGGCCCTCGAGGTTGGCCGCGATGCGCCGCAGCACCTCCGACAGATACGCGCCGGTGCCGCAGCACGGGTCGAGCACGTAGACGTTCTCCGCGGCCAGCCCGTCAGCGATGCCGAGGTCGTCCTTCAGCGCGCGGTCGACGCGGGCGACCATGTAGCGCACCACCTCGACCGGCGTGTACCAGACGCCGAGCTGCTTGCGCAGGGCCGGGTCGAACGCCTCCAGGAACGGCTCGTAGAAGTACGGGACAGCCTCGCCTTCGCTGAAGCGGTCGAAGAAGGCCCCGCGCTCCACGCGGTCGAGCGCGGCCGACGTCCAGTCCAGCACCTCGACCAGGCCCAGCGGCTGCAGCCGGCCGGGGTCGGACAGCTGCTGGAATAGCGCCCGCAGCACGGGGGCGCGGAGGTGCCAGACGGCTTCGTGCCAGTTGAACCGGCCGGTGGGAGCCGGAGTCTGCCGGGCCCAGAGCACCCACGCGGAGAAAACGCCGTAGAAGAGAGTCTGCACCAGAGTCGACCGGAAGAAGGCCGCGCCGCGTTCTCCCTCGAAGCGGACCCCGAGCGCCTCCTCCAGCGCGGAGCGCACGGCGGCGAGGGACGGCGCGTCCCCGGCCGCCTCCACCCGCGCAAGCCCGTCGCGGGCGTAGGACGCCAGCAGCCAGGCCAGGTCCCTCGGCTCGGTGAGCGACGCGCGGTGCGACAGCGCCCGGCACAGGTACTCGCCCAGCCCGGCGCCGACCTCCCTGGCGAAGGCGCGCGGCGTTTCGAGCCGGGCCTCGAAATCCTGCTGTGTCCGAGCCAGTCGGAACGTCTCCAGCCTCGCGGGCCTGCCCGCCGCGTCCTCTCCGAGCAGCACGAAGTCGCGGGTGTTGGTGACCAGCACGAGCCCGTACCGGCCCCAGTAGCGGCTCACCTGGTCGCCGGACGCGGTCAGCCACGCGTCGTCGTCGGCCGGCTTGACCTCCACAACGCCGCGCTCAGGGGCCTGCCCCTCGCGCAGCCGGCCCCGCTGCGTCTGCCGGGCGGCGTAGAGGCCGAAGTCGGGATGGCCCGCGCCCTGCTCGGCAAGCTCGCTGACGCAGTGGACCCGGGGCTTCAGGGTCGCTCCGACCGCGCCGAGAAGGTTGGACAGCGGAGGGTAGTACGAGCGCTCGCCGGTCGCGCCGCCGGATGCGCGGACGCGGCGCAGGTCGGCGAGGTAGCTCTCGACGGCGTCGGTCAGCTTCTCCCGTGTTCCTGCCATGCCCATACTGTAACCCAGCAGAGGCGACGGCATGAAGGGGGAATCACCCGATGCGACGCTCAGCGCCGCTTCGTCAGCCCGTCCCCCTGGCGCCGTGAGAGCCGTCAGGGTGACGGCCGGGGTGACTGTTCAGTCTTGAGGGGGTCTCTCGAAAGTTCGCCGCATGTCTACGTCATACCCGCGAAGGCGGGTATCCAGGGGCGGGGTATTCCCCATCACCGAGTCTGAACACTTACCGGCCGGGTCCACCTGTTGTCGCCCTGCCCGAAGTATGCGTCCATGGGCGCGAAGTAGCTCTCTTCCCACCAGTCGACGTCGAACGTCGTCTGTTCCGCCGGAAGGCCGGAGTGGCGCAGGACCAACGTCGTACCCTCGAACGGGCTGCCCATCCCGCCGAAACGCCAGCCGGCGACCAGCTCCATCTCGACCAGCGACTCCGTGACGCCCAGTCCAGGCTCCTCGATCACCCATCGCTGCGCCAGGCGACGGTTTGGCTCGACGTGCTCGTTCGCGCCGGTGATCAGTCCATCGAGCAGGCTGACGGAGTCGCCGACGCACGGCCCAACGGTGGCCTTCCGTCCCGTAATGGCGCTGTGCTCCCGGCTGTCGAGCCAGGCCTCGAACAGGCGCTTCGGAGACGCGGGGACCGCCCGTATGATCTGGTAGGCGCATGGCATCGTCGAGTTGGCCTCCGGTTCAGTGCGTGACAAGCTCGTGGGGCTGTCGGTACGGTCCGTCCGTGGCATGGGATGTCCCATACCCGCAGTGAGAAGGTACATCCGCGCAGCCCCGCGCCGACCTCCTTGGCGAAGGCGCGAGGCGTTTCGAGCCGGGCCTCGACTTGTCCTGTGTGCGGGCCAGTCGGAATGTCTCCAGCCTCGCGGGCCTGCCCGTCAGCCTCTCCCGTGTGCCTGCCATGCCCATACTGTACCCCAGCAGAGTCAACGGCATGAAGGGGGCGTCGCCGGCTTGCTCCGTGTGTCGGTACCCGAAGGCTTGGCTATGAACCCGACCTGTTGACTAGCTTCGAGCCAGCGACAACCACTGAAACGGCCGCAATCAAACCGCCCGCTAGAATCACCCCGCCGGTCCAAGCGTGACCACTTACGACAGCAGTGGCGGCAACGACGACGATCGCCAGTGCGACGCCGTATCCCATGAACATGCTCAGCCGTTGTCGGCTTGAGGCTTCCCTTTCAAGATGACGCCGGTGTTCGGACTCCGTTTAGACATTCTTGAATATCCGATCGGCGGCACCTGGAAGAGTCTTCTCGTAAGCCTCGAGTGCGGCGGGAGGTGGCAGAGGAGCGCTCCAGCTGGCAGAGACGATGGAAGTACGAACTCTCGTTCGTCGCTATCCTCGGACCGGTTCTCGATCTCTGCCATCCGACTCTGTCTCGCTTAGGATTTCCAAGTCGTGCTCTTCTTCAAAGGCGATCATGGCCTGCCGCAAGCTCTCTCCGAACAGCCCCCAGTCTCCACGGATGGAATCCAGGTCGGCTTGAAAGGCTTCGGCAGCAGTCGAATGCCGTTTGCGGTACTTGTCGAAGAAGTAGTCAGTGAAATCGAACGGCACGAAGAAGCGGGTCCGAGAGGTCATGGAGTTCTCCCCTACTTACATGGCCTGTCCGAAGCGGGGCCGGATTCTAAGCTGACGTAGCATAGCCTGTCAAGGCGGAGCGCAGCCACGCTACTAGCATACCACAGCAGGCAGCCTGGCTCACCGGGGCACCGTGATGGCAGGGTTTTCCCGCCCAGCGCCCCCCTACACCCGGGCGGCGTGCAGCTCCTCCAGTGTCAGCTCGATGCCGAAGCCGGGGGCGTCGCTGGGGACGAGTCGGCCCTGCTTGGGGGACGCCATGCCGGGGGTGAGCCGCGAGCCGTGGCCGCTATCCAGCGGCACGCCCGGCGGCGTCGTCGCCGACAGCTCGCCCCACGGGACGGCCGGCATCGCGTAGCAGACGTGCTGCCCGTAGGCGTCGTTCATGCCGCCGTGGGGGATGACCGATATCCCCGCGGCCTCGGCGATGTGGCATATCTTCACCACGGCCGTCGCGCCGCCCACCCACTGGATGTCCGGCTGGAAGATGTCCACCGAATGACGGGCCGCGGCCGCCATGAACGGCACCGTCGTGTACCAGTGCTCGCCGGTGGCGAGGGTCTGCCACGGCAGCCGACGCCGCATCTCCTCGAACCCCCGGAAGTCGTCCGGTATCAGGCTGTCCTCCATCCACTTCAGGTCGTATTGGCGCAACCTCTCCGCCATCCGCACGCCGTACTCGAGGTCGAGCGCCATCCAGCAGTCCAGCATCAGCTCTACGGCGGGCCCGATCGTCTCCCTCGCCTTCGCGACGAGCTCCTCGTTCCCGAGCAGCCCGTCGAGTCCGTCGGCGGGGCCGTAGGGACAGGCCAGCTTCGTGGCCTCGAAGCCCAGCTCCATGTACCAGTTGGTGTCGTTGCCGGTCGCGTAGCAGAAGATGCTGTCACGTGCCGGCCCGCCCAAGAGCTCGTAGACGGGGCGGTCCAGCAGCTTGCCCTTCAGGTCCCACAGGGCGAGGTCGACCGCGCTGATGGCGTAGCTCGCGAGGCCGGACGACCCGTACGGCGACGCGATGCGGTACATCATGTCCCACAGCTTCTCGATCGCCACGCAGTCCTCGTCGACAAGCAGCCGCGCGAAGTGGTCGTTGATGACCGGCGCGACCGGGCCGCTGTGCGTGGTGAATCCGAGGCCCCACGTGCCGTCCTCGGCGGTGACGACGCATGCCAGCGGCGGCCAGCTCGGCGTCCAGAGCCTGCGCATGCGCTTGTACCTCGGGTACCTGGACATCGGGTTCGCCACCTCGGCGCTCTCGGACCACGAAGGCCGCCGGGCCCGCGGATCGGGCGCCTGCTGCGGGAACGAGACGGGAAAGGCGACTATCTCTTTGATCTTCATCGGCGGAGCCTCCCGCGGCCCGCTGACCCGGACCGCCACGCAAACCGTAGTTGACCGCCACGGGCGCCGTCAACTACGGTAGCGGGCGTCACCGTGCAAGCGAGACCCTGCGCGCGCCCCTCGATACGCGCCGCTGAAGCAGCGGCGCTACTCGGGGTGAACGGGTTGTGTGGAGTGCGGCTACGAGGCCGCTTGCCCTGAGTGCCCCGACGCTCCGGGTCGGGGTGTATCGAAGGGCGCTACTCGCGGTGAACAGGTTGCAGCAGCTCTTGAAAGCGAGGAAACCGATGACATCCACGTCGTATTTGGACGCGCCGCCGATGCGAGAGGCCAAGGACGAGGACCCGAGCAACCTCGGCCTCGCCGGCTACGCCAAGATACTCTGCTCCGCCGTCTTCGTCTCCGGCCACCCGGAGGAGTTCGCGCGGGCGCACGCGCGCCGCGTCGCGGGCGACCTGATGCATCTCCCCGAGCGGGACCTCGACCGGCTGACCGACGAGATCGACTACGACGCGAAGACCGTGCGGGCGTCGCTCGGCGGGCATCTCACCCGGAGGGCCGCGTTCTACGGAGACCAGGGGTCTATCGCCCACCCCGTCGACCACGACGGCATCTTCTTCGACCCCGCGCCGGTCGAGGCGAGCCTCCCGGACAAGGACGCGGTGCCGTGGCCGATGGGCGACCTGATGCCGGACGATCCCCCGCCGCCGGAGGTCGACGCGGAGAAGCTCCGGGCCGCCGTCGAGCTCGCCTTCGTCGAGCCGTCGCGGGTCTCCGCGTTCGTCGTCCTGTACAAGGGCAGACTGGTCGCCGAGAGGTACGCGCCGTGGGCGTCGGCGGACACGCTGCTGGAGAACTGGTCGATGGGCAAGAGCCTCACGGCCACACTGGTCGGGCGGCTGATGAACGACGGCCACTTCGGCCTCGACGACCCCGCGCCCGTGCCCGAGTGGCAGACGGACGGCGACCCGCGGGCCAATATCCGCATCTCCGACCTGCTGCGCATGTCGAGCGGGCTCCAGTTCACGCTGCACGAGGTGCTCGACGAGACCCCCGACGGCACCAAGGTGGTCCGCGACTGCTACCCGGACCACTACTACGTCTACTCGGGCGCGATGGACGTCTTCCGTTACGTGACGAGCCGACCGCCCCAGTACGAGCCGAACACGGTGGGCCGGTACCGCAACTGCGACCCTCTCACGCTGGGCTACATAGTCAAGCGCACCGTCGAGGCGCGGGGCGAGGCGTACCTGACGTACCCGCAGCGGGCGCTGTTCGACGAGATCGGCATACGGAGGCTGGTGCTGGAGACCGACCCGTACGGCAACTTCGTCTCCTCCGGCTACGAGCTGGGAACGGCGCGCGACTGGGCCCGCCTGGGGCAGCTCTACCTGCAGGACGGCGTCTGGCAGGGCAAGCGCCTACTCCCCGAGGGCTTCGTCGACTTCGTGCGCACTCCGGCGCCGGCCTGGGCCAACGAAGAGGGTGTCGAGAGCGTGTCGAGGTACGGCGGGCTGTGGTGGCTGAACACGACCGGCAACTGGGACGCGCCCGCGGACGCCTACTACGCCGCCGGCGCGGGTGGCCAGACGACGTTGGTCATCCCGTCCCGCGACGTCGTCATCGCGCGCCTCACCGACTACGAGCCGGGCACCCTGGGAACAAGCAAGCTCAGGACGGACCAGGCCATCAGGGGCGCGCTGGAGGCGATAGCCGCCGACTGAGGGTGCGTTGGTGAAGTCCCTTCTCCCCTGGCGGGAGAAGGTTAGGATGAGGGGGGCGTGCCGACACCTTCATCCTCACCCTCACCTCAGTCCTCTCCCGTCAAGGGCGAGGAGGCTCCCAAATCCCCCACCTCCGTCATCACCATGAAAATAGCCGTGCCACGCCCCCACTCGTCGTTCCCGCGAAGGCGGGAACCCATTCCCGGCCGCTGCCGTCAGGCTGAGTGACGATTAGAGGCGCCGACTCATTTTCATCCCCTTATCTGGCCTGGCAAGGCCATGGTGATTCCCGCGAACGCGGGAATCCATCCCCGACAGGGTCCGCCACTATGCCACCGGGAGCAGGCCGTCACGCGGGCCGGCCCAATCAGGTGGGGAATCTAGGGGCCATGAGACCTTTGACAACACCCTCTGTAGGGTCGGCGGGCAGCGGGGCCACGGTCTTGCGACCGCAAATCGGGTTGACGGCGATAGAGCCAGCCTGAAACTGAGGAGCATCTTGGCCGGCGGGCCGCGTGGAGCGGGAAACGGGGATCGAACCCGCGACCCTCTGCTTGGGAAGCAGATGCTCTACCACTGAGCTACTCCCGCTCACGCCCAGACTAGTCCCCCCACCCCAGCCGCGTCAAGTGCACCCCGGCTTCATGTAGATGTTCAATGATTATGTCAGGGTGTAACTGTTCAATGAAAATGTCAGTCCATGAGAGGATTGACATTGACGACCAAAGAGCAGACGAGGATCCAGGTGTTGAACGGAGTGATCGAGGGCAAGGTGACGGTGGCGGAGGCGTCTGGGCTGATGGGAGTGAGCGAGCGCCATGCGTGGCGACTACTGGCAGCATACAGAGGGGAAGGACCTGCTGCGGTAGCTCACGGGAACAGGGGCAGGAAGCCCGCGACCACCACGTGCCCGCAGACACGAGAGAAGGTGAGGGAGCTGGCTGAGGGCCCCTACGCAGGATTCAACCACACCCATCTGACCGAGATGCTGGCGGAGCGAGAGGATATCCATCTGTCTCGCTCTACCGTGAGGCGGGGCCTGCTGGCTGGCGGACTGCCCAGTCCCCGTCGCCGCAAAGCCCCCAGGCGATACTCTCGACGGGAGCGCTATCCCCAGGAGGGGATGCTGTTGCAGATCGACGGGAGCCGGCACGACTGGCTGGAGGGCCGAGGACCCTACCTGACCCTCGTCGGCGCTGTGGACGATGCCACCGGGACAATCCCCTTCGCCCTGTTCAGACAGCAGGAGGATGCCCACGGCTACATGCTGCTGCTCAAGGACATCATCGAGCGCGAAGGAGTCCCCCTGGCCCTGTACAGCGACAGGCATGGCATCTTTCAGCGTTCCCCCAAAGAGCCCGAGAGCCTCGACGAGCAGCTTCGGGGTAGACGCGACCCCACCCAGTTCGGCAGGGCGCTGGAGGAGTTGGACATCCGCCTCATCATGGCACACACACCTCAGGCGAAGGGGCGCGTAGAGCGCGCCTGGGGCACCTTCCAGGACCGCCTCGTCTCTGAGCTCAGGCTCGCTGGTGTCACTACCATCGAGCAGGCCAACAAGGTGCTTTGGGACTTCATCCCACGCTACAACCAGCGATTCGGCGTCGCCCCAGCCCAGCCGGGCTCAGCCTATCGCCCACTCCCTGCTGGCGTCTCCCTCGATGAGACGCTCTGCTTCAAGTACCTGCGCACTGTCGCCAACGACAACACCGTCCAGTTCGACAGCGCCGCCATCCAGCTACTGTCCGATGATCACAGGGCCAGCTACGCGCGCGCCACAGTGGAGGTCCAGGAACGGCTCGACGGCAGCATCGTGGTGACCTACCACGGCAGAACACTCGCAGCTAAGCCAGCACCCCCAGAGCCTGTGACGCTCAGGGCTCGCAGCACCAGACGCTCCAACGGCGATCTCCCTGCCGAGACCCCAGTGGCAGACTCCACCGGCGCTCTCATACACCCTGTAGGCGATGAGCGACGGAACGGAGCGAGGAGCCTACAGGAAACCCCACCCCGCAACCCACCCAAGACCAAACCACGCCACCCAAGCAGGCCGGCACCCGACCACCCCTGGAGATAACGCCTACTGACATAATCATTGAACAATTACCCTGACATTTTCACTGGACAACGACAGCCGCGCTGCCCGGTCCGGCTGCGGACCCGGGGATTGAGGCCCGCGTTTGAACGCCCCATACCCCTGTGCTAACCTCGAACCCCGCCCCCAACATCCCGAGAGCGCGCAGTCGTCATGCCGGAGAACATCTCGCACGGAACCGTCGTCGTCGAGGAGCTCCTGGAAGGCTCCTTCGACCTTCACGTCCACTCCGCACCCGACCTGACGCGCGAGCTGCGAATGGACGCGCTCGACACCGGCAGACACGCCCAGGAAGCCCGTATGACGGGCTTCGTGCTCAAGTCGCACTACTACCCGACGACCCCCATGGCCCTGGCGCTCAGCCGTATCTATCCGGGGCTGCGGGTCGCGGGCGCGCTCTGCCTCAACCACGAGGTCGGCGGGCTGAACCCGGCCGCCGTCGAGGCGTCCGCCGCGATGGGCGCACGCGTCGTCTGGATGCCGACCATCAGCGCGTCCCCGTCCGGAGGGCGTCCCGGCCTGAGCCTCACGGACGACGAGGGCAGGCTGCTGCCGCCCGTACACGATATCATCGACGTCGTCGGGCGTCACGACATGCTGCTGGCCTCCGGGCACGCGTCGCTGGAGCAGACGCTTGCCCTGTTTCGGGCGGCGGTCGCGGCCGGGGTCGGGCGCATGGTCGTCACGCACCCTCCCATGGACGCCGACCGCGGTCTGCTGCGCCGCGTTGTCGACACGGGCGCGTACGCGGAGTATCCCTTCCTCTCTTGCACGCCCTCACGGCGCCGCGCCGCGCCGGCCGAGCTCGCCGCGGCCGTACGCGACCTGGGAGTGAGCCGCTGCGTGGTCACCACCGACTTCGGGCAGTGGATGAACCCGCCGCCCGCGGAGGGTATGAGAATGGCCATCGCCGAGCTGCTCCACGCCGGCATGAAGCCCGAAGAGGTCGCGGCGCTCGTAAAGCACAACCCCCTCGAGCTGGTTGGCGGACCCGACTAGCCGTCCCGGCCATCGTCGAGTCGGACGAGGACTGCCGCGGACTCGACCGGACACCCGGGAAGCCGCTTCCGGAGCCCCGCACGGACGCGGCTATCTACAGTGCTCGCGCAGGAAGTCCACCATGGTCTCGAACATCCGCGGCCTGCTCAGGGGCAGCCCGTAAGGGTCATTGTCGAAGACGACCAGGTCGCACCTGAAGCCCGAGCGGCGTACGCTGGTCTGGATCGCCTTGACGTCGTCCAGAGGCGCGCCGAGGTCGCGGCCGCCGTGCAGCATCAGCAAAGGGAACCGTATCTTCCCGGCCTGCGCGACCGGGGAGCGTTGGCGCAGCTCCTCCTGGCGTCCCGCGGGTTCCTGTGGCAACGCCATGGTCTCCATGTGCCGACCGATGATCGTCGGCGCCGACACGGTGACGGCGCACGACCACGGGGCCTCCGGGTAGGTCAGCGCCAGGAAGGCCAGGTACCCGCTGGGGAATCCGACGCCCACGAGGGCCAGCGAGCCGAGCTCGGAACCGAAGCGCCGCTTCCAGTCCACCGCGCAGTCGACCACGTCCCGCACGTCGTCGCGGCCGAAGACGCCCGGCTCCAGCGGCCATCCCCCTCCGGGGCTCGGGCCGGTCACCCTGTACGCGGGCCGAATCACCTCGTACCCTTCCTCCAGCATGCGCAGCAGGACCGCGTTGTGGGGGTCGTGCCGGGACCAGGGACCGGCCTCGACCAGCACGGCGTGGCCATTTGGCGCCCTGGGCAGATACCGGCGGACCGGGACCTCCCGTCCATTTCGAGAGGTGAAGCTGTACTCCTCACTGCGTAGCTGTATCGTCAGCTCCTCCGGCCGGTCCTCGTACTCCACCTCGCAGCTCCCGCCTATCTGCCAGCGATAGAGTTTTCCGTTGGTGCCGAGGAAGTAGACCGAGTCGCTATCAGCGTCGAAGGCCACGGACACGCGCGTGGAGATATGACGCAGGGGCGCGAGGCCCGCCAACGACAGATCGTGGAGCGGCTCGCCGGACGGGAAGGCGTACAGGGTCAGCCTGTCCTCGGCCGCGGCGAGGATTCTCTGTCCCATGGGATCGAAGCAGCCCCCCAGCAGCGTGTCTCCTTCGAGTGTCCACTCGGTGCTCAGATCGTCCACGCGTACCACCCTCAGCAGGCGGTGGCGGGCGCCTCTGCCTCCCTCCCAAACGTCGCCCTCCCAGACGATCAGGAACGCGCCGTCCGGCGACCAGCAGTATCGGCTGGTCAACTGGGACGTCCCGTCCGCCACCGGCACCTGTCTTGTGGCGCCGTCGCGGTCGGTGATCATCATCGTGTGGCAGTACTTCGGAAAGTCCACCAGCGTGCGGCGGAACGCCAGCGCGCCACCGTCGGCGCTCCAGTCGGGGAACCGGTCGACCCCGGGCTCGTCGGTGAGCTGGACCATGCGCCGTTCGGCAAGATCGAGCCGGAATATCCTGGGCCACTCACGGTAACCGGCCGGACCGGCGAGGGCCGAGAAGGCCAGCGACCGCCCGTCCGGCGACCACGAGGGCAGGGCAGCTGACCCGCCAGGCAGATCGACCACGGCGTCACTGGCGCCGCTTTCCAACGAGTGGACGTATATCCGACCGTCGCCGAAGAACGACAGCTTACTCCCGTCGGGCGAGAATCGCGGGTCGGACGGGAAGAGCTCCGGCCCTATCCTGCCCAGACTATCGCCCGACTCCACGTCGAACAGCAGTATCTCCGATGCGGAGTCGACGAATCGAACCAGCGCCAGACGACGACTGGGCGAGTGAAAGTCGAAGTCGAGGTACATCGCTCCTCACCATGCCGAATCGGACCAACGCGGACGGGAAGTAATCGCGGGTTACTGTGAAGCAGGCCTTGGAGAAGGCCCACGAGCCCCACTCTGAAGCTACCTCATCGTAGGTTCAGGTTCGTCATGGTGTCAAACCTGGCTCCTCCCGACTCGCCTTCGGTTGCTATAATCGCGCGTGTTCGCGCCGATACGTCCAATTGTGGCTGGAGATAGAGAATGGCTACCGAAGCCAGACCGGACCTGAAGCGTCGTAGCCGCGCCGTCAGCGAAGGGCCGAGTCGGGCCCCCGCCCGCTCAATGCTGCGCGCCGTCGGGCTGCGCGACGAGGACATGGACAAGCCGTTCGTCGCCGTCGGCAATCTGGCCAGCGACGTCACGCCCTGCAACGTCCACCTCGACCGGCTCGCCGCCAGGGTCAAGGAGGGCCTCTGGGCCGCCAACGCCGTCCCCTTCCAGTTCGGCACCATCACGGTCAGCGACGGCATCTCGATGGGCACCGAGGGCATGAAGGCCTCGCTCGTGAGCCGCGAGGTGATAGCCGACTCGATCGAGACGGTGACCTTCGCCGAGAGCATGGACGGGCTGATCGTCGTGGCCGCCTGCGACAAGAACATGCCCGGCTCGATCATGGCAATGGCGCGGCTCAACGTCCCGTCGCTGTTCGTCTACGGCGGCGCCATCCTGCCCGGCAACTTCAAGGGCGAGGACGTCAACATCCAGGACATGTACGAGGCCGTCGGCGCCTACTCGCAGGGCCGGATGTCCCTCGACGACCTGCTTTCAATGGAGCGCGTCGCCTGCCCCGGCGAGGGCGCCTGCGCCGGCATGTTCACCGCCAATACGATGGCATCGGCCATCGAGGCCATCGGCATGTCGCTGCCCGGCGCGGCCTCGATCCCGGCCGTCGACCGGCGCGACGAGGGCGTCGCCCACACCGCGGGCCGCATGCTGTACAACCTCCTGGAGCGCGACATCAAGCCCCGGGACATCATGACGCGGGCGGCCTTCGAGAACGCCATCACCGTCGTGCTCGCCATGGGCGGCTCGACCAACGCCGTGCTGCACCTGGTGGCCATGGCCCACGAGGCCAAGGTCGAGCTGAGCATCGACGACTTCGACCGCCTCAGCCGCCGCACGCCTTACCTGACCGACCTGCGCCCCGGCGGGCGATACGTGATGTCCGACGTCGACCGCTCCGGGGGCGTTCCCGTCGTGATGAAGGAGCTGCTCAAGGCCGGGTTGCTGAACGGCGACGTGATGACGGTGACCGGCAGAACGATGGCCGAGAACCTCGAGGAGTTCGACACGGAGCCGGACTCCAAGGTGATATACCCGGTCTCGTCGCCGCGCAGCCCCACCGGCGGCCTCGTCATCCTGAAGGGTAATCTCGCGCCGGAGGGCGCGGTCATGAAGGTGTCGGGCACCAAGCACCTGTCCCACACGGGTCCCGCGCGGGTGTACGACGAGGAGCGCGCCGCGTTCGACGCCGTCGCCCGAGGCGACATTAAGGCCGGCGACGTCCTGGTCCTGCGGTACGAGGGCCCCAAGGGCGGCCCCGGCATGCAGGAGATGCTCGCCGTGACCGGCGCCATCATGGGCCAGGGTCTCGGCGACGACGTCATGCTGCTGACCGACGGCCGTTTCTCCGGCGCCACCCGCGGCCCGATGATCGGCCACGTCGCCCCCGAAGCGGCCGTGGGCGGCCCGATCGCGCTCGTCCACGAGGGCGACACCATCTCCATGGACGTCGAGGGCCGCCTGCTGAGCGTCGAGGTCTCCGACGAGGAACTGCGGCGGCGGCGCGCCGACTGGACCGAGCCGGCGCCCAGGTACGACTACGGCGTGATGGCCAAGTACGCCCGCCTCGTCTCCTCGGCCTCCCGGGGCGCAGTCACCACCTGACGGCGGCGTGGCGGGGCAAGCCCCGCCACGATTCAGCCGAGCGAGAGAAGCCGGGCAGCCGGCTGTCACTGCTGTTGCCCGCCGGAGCAGGGCAGAGCCACACTCGGCTCGTGAAGCGGGAAGGCGTATGCCCGCCTTCAACGAATCGGAACGAGCCTATGAGACGTGGCAAAGCCGTTCACCGGAAGACGAAACGATGCTTACGCCAAGGAGATACGGTAAACCTCGCCGCGGTGCCTCACCATGTGGACGATGATCCTGCGTCGCGTTCGGTCGCAGCCATATATCGCGCGGTAGTCGCCTATCCGCAAGCTGAAAGCGCCTTTGAGCTGCACGGCTCATGATCGTTTCACCCCTCCTAGACCGCGTGGGGGCCATTGTATCGTATCCAGATAGCCGCGGCGTGGCGCGATTCCGCCCCTTCCCTGCTGGCGGAGACCTTTGCACAACCGTCATTCCGGCCTTGAGCCGGAATCCAGAAATCGAGAGTCCAGGTTGGATGACACCGCCTGGCCCCGCGACGTTGCCGCGCTTGGGGAGTTATGCAAAGGTCTCGGCTGGCGCGGGCGGGGCGGCGGTGGTACCCTGACGGTCCAAAATCCGGCCTGCGGAGTTTCCCATGGCACTGATCGACATCGGATCCACCAAGCAGCTCTTCCTTGACGACTATCTCATCGAGAGCATGACCAACCTGCGGCAGGTGCTGAACCCCGCCGTGAAGGCCGACAACAACCCCGTCCTCACCACCGAGATGCCCTGGGAGGGCAACAACACGCGGCCGCTGAGGGTCATCTACGAGGAGGACGAGGGGCTCTTCAAGATGTGGTACACCAGCCGCAATCTGAAGATCGACCCGAACATGACGCCCGGCGGACAGACGGGCATCGTAATCCTGGGCGAGGACGACCCCGGAGTGGTGTGCCTGGCCACCTCGGAGGACGGGATCAACTGGGAGCGCCCGGACCTCGGCTTGGTGGAGTTCCAGGGCTCGAAGCACAACAACATCCTCCCCGCCGACGACGAGAAACGGGTGCCGCAGTTCAAGGACCCGGTCGAGACCGACCCGGCGAAGCGGTACAAGCACCTCGACTGGACCAAGGACACGAAGGCTCCGATGCGGGCCTTCCTGCACTACTCGCCCGACGGCTTCGAGTGGACGCCCTATGCGGGCAACCCGGTGATGGACACGACGCCGGTCATCGGGAGGTGGGGCCCGACTCACGTCATGGGCTGGGACCCGATCCGCGAGACTTACGCGGCCTACGTCGAGTGCAGCCACCACATGCGCGCCCCGTTCGGCAAGCGGATCATCGGCCGCGCCGAGAGCCCGAACATGATCGACTGGACCGAGGCCGAGACGATCCTGATCCCGGACGAGCTCGACTTCCCCGACACCGAGTTCTACCGGCTGGTCGTGGTCCCGTACGAGGGCCTCTACGTGGGATTGCTCTGGATCTTCCGAACGACGAACCTGACGCACCACCCCGAGATCATCGTCAGCCGGGACGGGTTCCACTTCGAGCGCAACTTCCGGGAGCCCTTCATCTTCCGTGGCGGCAGGCGGGTCGACTTCGACTTCGGCAGCGTCTACGTCAACGACGCGATCGTCCACGGCGACAAGGTCTTCTTCTACTACATAGGCACGAACCGTCGGTCGCCGGAGCAGATGCGCGACCTGGGCGACGAGGGAGGCGAGGGCATCGGCCTAGCGGTGTCGCGGCTGGACGGCTTCGTGTCCGTGGACGGGGGCAAGGGCTGGGTGCCGCACACGGCGACCGACGAGCAGCTCTCCCAGATGCGCAACCGGGAGCACCTCGTCGACATCTCAAAGGGCCCGGAGTCGTTCGGCCAGCTCGTCACGCGCTCCTTCTCCTTCAGCGGCTCGCGGCTGCACCTGAACTCGACGCGGGCGCCCATCGCCGCTGGCCCGGGCATCGGCGAGATCAAGGTGGAGCTGTTGACGTTCAACCACCACAAGATCGAGGGGTTCACCTTCGACGACTCCGACCCCATCTTGGAGTCCGGGCTCGACCAGGTCGTGACCTGGAACGGCAGCCCGGACGTCAGCCGACTCGCGGGCCAGCCGGTCAAGATACGGTTCTACGTGAAGAACGCGAAGCTCTACTCCTTCCAGTTCCACTAGACCCGACCTGCAGTCGGGCGACGGGAGTATCCGGACCGCCGAGCCCCGGAAGGCGTCGGCGGCCAAGGAGGAACCGATGTATACGACCGACATGTACGAGGGCATGGTGGCGGAGACGGTCACCCTGAACGGCCACGGCGGCGACCCGGTCTACGCCTACCTCGCGAGGCCGATCGGGGCCGGCCCCTTCCCCGGCGTCGTGTTGATACACCACCTGCCGGGCTGGGACGAGTGGTACCGCGAGGCGACGCGGCGGTTCGCCCACCACGGCTACGCGGCGATCAGTCCCAACCTCTACCACCGGGAGGGCCACGGCGACCCGGACGACGTCGGCGCGAGCGTCCGCGCAGCCGGCGGCGTGGCGGACGACCAGGTCGTCGGCGACGTGGCCGCGGCGATGGGCTTCCTGCGCTCCGCCGTCTACTGCACCGGCAAGGTCGGAGTTATCGGAAGCTGCTCCGGGGGCAGGCACGCCTTCCTGGCCGCCTGCCGGCTGGACGGGTTCGACGCCGCGGTCGACCTCTGGGGCGGCAACGTCGTCATGTCCGCGGAACAGTTCACCGAGAAGCAGCCGGTCGCGCCGATCGACTACACGAGGGACCTGTCGTGCCCGCTGCTCGGACTCTTCGGCGAGGACGACGACAGCCCGTCCCCCGATCAGGTCGCGGCACACGAGCGGGAGCTGCGCGCCCACGGCAAGGACTTCGATTTCCACATGTACGAGGGCGCCGGGCATGGCTTCTTCTACTACCACCGGCCGATGTACCGCCAGGAGCAGGCCGTCGACGGCTGGGCGAAGGTCTTCGATTTTTTCGAGAAGCACCTCGGCGCATAGAGTTCGTTGGCGGGAGACAGGGGAGACTCGGCATGTGCACGATGATCGTCGAGAAGGCGGAGATAGCCGGCAGCGGCAAGGGCGCCCGGGGCTGGTTCAGGCTGGACGGCGCGAACGTGGCCTTCGACCATCCCACGCACGCGCCATACGATCACGCCCTCAACATCGACTTCGTCAACGAGGCCCAGGGCCCGGGCGCCAGGGTCGCGGTCGAGCTCTCAGCCGAGTCTGCGCGGGAGCTGGTCAGGGCCATCGAAGCGGCCCTGAAGCGAGGCGAACAGCACCACCCACGCGAATGAGATGAACTTTGGTTACGGTCATCGGCGTCAGCGCCGTTGGCGGGGGCGGGAAGACTGAGATCACCCGGCGCCTCGCGGAAGTCCTTGGCGACGCCGTAGCGCTTCACTTCGACGACTACGACGACACCAACGTGCACCCTGGCGACCTCCAACGTTGGTTCGCAGACAGGGGCGGACTACGATGCATACCAGACCCCTGTCTTCAGTCGTCACCTGCAGGAACTTAAGGCTGGCAAGAGTATCCGCTATTCGATCGAGGACAGAACTGTCGGACCATCAACCTACGTGATTGCTGACGCTCCGCTGGGCAGGCTACGTGATTGCTGACGCTCCGCTGGGCAGGGCGCACTCAGGCTCGAGACAGTTCATCGACCTAATGGTATTCATCGACACGCCCCTGGACGTTGCGATGGCGCGGCGGGTCCTGCGAGGCATCGGGCCGGCGGCCCGATCTACAGCCGACGAAGCTCTCGAGCACGTGAAGGGCGAGCTATCCTGATATGAGGCTCGGGCCAGGCCCATCTACGAGCACCTCCAGGAGCGGATGCGAGCGGGGGCCGATCTCATTGTCGACGGGACCCTCGGCATCGACCTCATCGTCGACAGAATACGTTCTGAGATAGAGTTGCGTTCAGCGAGCCGACCTGGGCGCCGCGTACGTCACGAGCCGGGCGTTCAGTCGGGGTCGTAGGCGCCCTGGCGGGCGTATGCGGTCATGGAGGCGCGGCGGAGGTACTCCTGCTGCACGACCTCCCTGTTCGCCATGTCGCCGCCCCACGCCTTGAGCGGGGCGGCCTGGAGGCCGCGGCCGTACGAGAAGGTCAGCTCCCACGGGGCTCCCTCCTCGTTGGCGAGCCGGTTGATGGCGTCGAGGTTCACGGTCGCCTCCTCGTCACCCTGCCCGCCCGACAGGAACGCGATGCCGGGGACGGCCGCCGGCACCGACCGCTTCAGGCAGGCCAGCGTCTTCTCGGCGACCTCGCGAGGGTCCGCCCGGTCGGCAGCGTCCTTGCCGGACAGCACCATGTTCGTCTTGAGTATCGTCCCCTCGAGGACGACGCGGTGGGTGCCGAGCTGGTAGTACATCTCGCGCAGCGCCGCCTCCGTCGCCTCGAAGCAGGCGTCGATATCGTGGTCGCCGTCCATCAGCACCTCGGGCTCGACCATCGGCACCAGGCCGGCCTCCTGGCTCAACGCGGCGAAGCGGGCTAGCGCGTGGGCGTTCGCCTCGGAGCAGTAGCGGCTTGGCATCCCGTCGCCGATGGCGTATATGCCGCGCCACTTGGTGAAACGCGCGCCGAGATCGACGTACTCCTCCAGGCGCTCGCGCAGGCCGTCGAGTCCCTCGGTCACCTGCTCGCCGGGAGCGCCGGCCAGCGGATGGCCGCTCTTGTCGGCCTTGATGCCGGGGATCATCCCCTGTTCCTGTATGACCTCGACCAGGGGCGTGCCGTCGGCGCCATCCTGGCGCAGCGTCTCGTCGTACAGGATTATCCCGCTGATGTACTCGGCCGCGCCCGCCGTCGTGAACAGCAGCTCCCGGTAGTCGCGCCGGTTGCGCTCGGTCGACTCGACGCCGATGCTGTCGAACCGCCTCTTGATCGTACTGGAGCTCTCGTCCGCCGCCAGAATCCCCTTGCCGGGGGCGACCATAGCCCGCGCCGTCTCGTTGAGCCTCTGGATGTCCACGCTGTCCTCCTTGGCCGCGTGCCGAACGACTGCCCGTCAGCCGGACTCGGCACCCGTAATGATCGACACCGTCTCTTCCACTTCGCGCCTGTTGCCGAGTATCAGCGGCGTTCGCTGGTGCCGGGCCTGCGGCTCGATGTCCAGGATTCGCTCGCGGGCGGAGTAGGCGGCCCCTCCCGCCTGCTCGACCACGTACCCCAGCGGGTTGGCCTCGTACATCAGCCGCAGCTTCCCCTCCGGGCTCTTGACGTCGCCAGGGTACAGGAATACTCCGCCCTTCAGCAGGTTGCGGTGGAAGTCGGCCACCAGGGAGCCGACGTACCGGAGCGAGTGGCCGCTGCGGAGCCGCGACACGGCCCGCTGGGTCGGCTCGTCGAGCTTCCCGAAGTTGCCCTCGTTCGTGCTGTAGTACTCGCACTTCTCCGGGACGCGGATGCCGGGGTGCGTCAGCACGAAGTCTCCCGACGCGGCGTCCAGCGTGAAGCCGGTGACCTGCCCCGGCGTCGCCACGACCATGACCGTGCTCGATCCGTACACGACGTAGGCCGCCGCCACCTGCTCGCGCCCCGGACGCAGCAGCAGCGCCTCGGTCACAGCGTCCGCCGGGCCGCGCCTCCAAATGCCGAATATCGAGCCAATCGTCACCGCGACGTCTATGTTGGACGAGCCGTCCACCGGGTCCATCTGCACGACGTAGAGCTGCGAGCCGCCGTCGCCGACCGTCTCTACGCCCTCGATCTCCTCGCTCCCGATGGCCGCGACACTGCCGCTGTCCCGAAGGGTTTCCACGAAGATGTCCGACCCCGCGCTGTCGAGGTGCTGGACCATCTCGCCGTGGACGTTCGTCTCGCCGGTGGCCCCCAGCGCGCCGCCGATGGCCGCCGCCTGCACCTGCTCGTGCACCTGCCGCGCGCCCTGGGCGATCGCGGCGACGACGGAGTCGAGCCCGGCCAGCGGGTCGTCGCGGCCCCAGGCCGACTCCATGAAGCCGTTCAGCGTCTGTCCGGCCGTCGAGGTGGTCATCGTCTCTCGCCTCCCGAGACGTTTGGGTAACCCCTCTTGTGGGACACAAATGTGGCAGACGGTAGGGGTGCGCCGCCAAACGTCGTTCCCGTGGAGATGGGAACCCATCCCCCCAACCCTGAATTCCCGCCTGCGCGGGAACGACGGTTATGGAAGGGTCCGCCTGCGCGGGAATGACGGTTGTGCGGAGGTCTCCCCTCGCGGGAATGACGGTTATGCAAAAGTCTCCTCCCCGGGAGCGCCGTCCCTCTAATAGACGTCCAACGAGAATCGGGCGTCTTTGAAGTCCATGACCGCCTTGGACAGGTGCTCGGCGAGGCCCGGATCCACCAGCAGCACCGTCTCGCCCGAATAGTCGACGACCACATCGTCGTCGCCGGGCTTGTCGATCACGACGCCGAAATCGCCCTCGCCGATCCAGACCGGCGGCGTGGCCAGTCTCAGGAACTGGCCCTCCTCCATGTCCTGGATGTCGACGATGAGCTTCAACTCTTCCCGCGCGCGCTCGGTCACCTCTAGCATACGACTCACCCGCTCCGGCGGCTACCCGGTCAGCTCGCCGCGCACGATTCGCGCGCCGGCAACCATCGCCTCCAGCTTCAGGTACGACACCCACCTGGGCAGCTGGAAGAACCCGCAATCGGGGCTGACGTAGAGCCGGTCCGGCGAGACCTGGTCCAGGAAGACGCGGATGCGCTCGGCCACGTCCTCGGGCGTCTCGACGTAGAAGGACTTGATGTCGATCACCCCGGCTCCGAGCTCCCGGTCGACGCCGAACTCCTTCCACAGGCCGGTCTCGGTCATCTCGCGGTTGGCGTACTCGAACACGAGCTGGTCGGCGTTGGCGTCGAGAAGGGCCGGGAACATCCACCGGTAGCTGCGCTTGCCGCGCGGCCGGCTGCCGAGATTGCCGAAGCAGACGTGCAGCGCCAGCTTGGCGTCCACTCCCTCGACCGAGGCGTTGTACAGCGAGACCCACTCATTCAGCTCGCCGGGGATGATGGCGAATGAGGGCTCGTCGAGCTGGATGTAGTCGGCGCCCGCTTCGACGAGTGCCTTGAGCTCCGCGTTGATGAGGGCCGCGAACTCCCAGGCGAGCTCCAGCCGGCTGCCGTAGCTCTCCCGCGGGCGTATGTGCATCGTCAGGGTCAGCGGCCCCGGGCACGTGACCTTTAGCGGCCGGTCCGTGTGCGCCTTCGTGTACTCGTACTCGCTAACGATGCCGAGCCCGTCCGGCACCGTCACCTTGCCGGACGTACGGTAGCGCGGAGGGCTGTCGTAGCCGTAGACGCCGACCTTGCGCAGGGCTGGCTCCTGTTCAATCCCGGACATGCGCCTGTAGAAGCTCTGTACGAAGTACCAGCGGCGCATCTCGCCGTCCGTGATGATGTCGACCCCGGCGCGCTCCTGGTCCAGTATCGCCATGTTGACGGCGTCGTCGAAGGTCTCGCGTATGTCGGTCTGGCCGTACTCGCCCTTGTCTATCTCGCCGAGAGCGGTCCAGAGCCAACTCGGGGTGGCGTAGCTGCCTATGACTGTCGTCGGCAGCAGGCGGTCGGCGTCGTCCATCTCGGTCTCCTGATTGGGGGTCGGGCGAATTATAGAGCATCGATGCCGCCGGCCGCGCGTTTTGACGCCGACCCTGGGCGGACATACAATCCCGCCGATCCTGCCCGGACCGGCGGGGCGAACGGAGAAGCGATGGACCCGTTGAAGGTCGGCATCGTCGGCGCGGCCGGACGCGGCGGCAGCTTCAGGACGGCCATAGAGGCCATCGACGCCCTGCGAATACACGCCGTGTGCGACCGGAACCCCGAGGGACTCGACGCGGCCGCGGACCTTCTCGGCGCGCCGGAGAAGTACCTGGACTACGAGGCGATGCTCGACCGGTCGGACGTCGACGCGGTCGTCATCGGCACGCCGATGCAGTTCCACGCCTCGCAGGCGGTCGCCGCCCTGGAGCGAGGCGTCCACGTGCTGAGCGAGGTGACCGCGGGCGTCTCGCTGGAGGAGTGCGAGGCGCTGGTGCGCGCGTGCCTTGAGAGCTCGGCCACGTACATGATGGCGGAGAACTACACGTACCGCCGGTCCAACCAAGTAGTCAAGGAGATGGTCCGGCGCGGCGAGTTCGGCAAGACCTACTACGCCGAGGGCGAGTACCTGCACGAGGTGAAGGGGTTGAACGAGATCACGACCTGGCGCCGTACTTGGCACACCGGCATCGACGGCGTCACGTACGGCACCCACAGCCTCGGACCGATCCTGCAGTGGATGCCCGGCGACCGCGTCGAGCGGGTCTGCGCCGCCGGAAGCGGGCGCAATCACGTTGACCCGCGTGGCGACGAGTACGAGAACCAGGCGTCGACCGTGATGCTGTGCCAGATGAGGTCGGGAGGTCTCGTCAAGATTCGCCTCGACATGATCTCGGACCGCCCCCACGCCATGACCAACTACCAGCTACAGGGCACGGACGGCTGCTACGAGTCGGCCCGCGCGACCGGTGAGCGGGACCGCGTCTGGCTGCGCTCGCGGGATGCGGCGAACGCGGGCGCCGGGCCATACGAAGCGGTGCACCGCGATTGGAGAGACCTCGAAGAGCTCGCGGAGGAGTTCCTGCCCGAGTCGTGGAGGGTCTACGGAGGGCTTGCGGCAAGGTCGGGGCACGGCGGAGGCGACCTGCTGGAGCTGTTCGACTTCGTCGACGCGATCGAGCGCGGCGGCGAGCCCGTGATCGGCATACACGAGGCCATGGACATGACGCTGCCCGGGCTCGTCAGCCAGCAGTCGGTCGCGCAGGGCGGACGCTGGCTCGACGTCCCCGACTCGCGCCACTGGTAGGCGGCGGGACGGGTAGGTAGTTCGGTAGTGTGCTTGCTACCTTGCCAGCACGATCAGGAATTCGGCTCGAATACCAGTTCCGGAACCACAACCTCCCAGCGGTCACACAGAAGGTGGTCTCGGTACTCCGGCTCTGAACTATCACGGTCCCATGTGGCGATCGCCAGAACCGCGGCCGAGATACAGCGCATGCCGGCCGGGCCTTCGAAACCACCTGCAAGCCGCCCTACAACCGTCCCGTCGCGATTCAGCAGCTCCCAACGATTCGGCCCTACTCGTACCTGCAGCGGATCACCGGCCGAGAGTTCACCAATGGCGCGATGCACGGGATCGTCAGGCCGCTTGTAACCCGCGAAGCTTAGAAAGACATCGCGCAGGCTGAGCCGTCGATAACGGTAGGCGAGCTCTGGTGCTGCCGGCGGGAGTTTGGCGGGCGCTTGGTGGCACACCGAGGGACTACCCAGCAAAGCGTCCTGCAGCCGGTGCTGTCCAGGAAGCCGCGCGAGGGTGAGGGTCTGCCGTGCGCGGGTCATGGCGACGTAGTAGAGGCGACGTGGCGCGTCCGCATCCTCGTCCCGGCCAACTCGGTCCCAGTTACCGTCCAGCACGACCACATGGTCGAACTCCAGGCCCTTGGCGCGATGGGCGGTCAGCAGCAGCAGCCCTCGCTGACGGCGGCGCACATCCCGTCCCCATTCGGCCAGCCATTCGATGAAGTGGTCCACCGATGTTTCCGCGCCACCGGTCTCCAACTCGTACTCCTGTATGGCTTCCCGCAGCAATTCTGTCCATGTACCTGCGGGTTGCTCTGCTGCCCATGCTTTCAGATCCGTACTCTTGACCAAGTGGGAATCTCGTCGGCGTACCCAGTTCACGAGCGCCCGGGTCTCCCGCAGATGCCAGACGCCAGAAAACTCTTCGTTCGCCATCTGCACCGGAATACCCTCGAGCTGGCAGAGACTCCTCACCGGATCCAGGTAGCTCCACTCGCGCGCCACCACCGCGCAGGCAGACCAAGTCCAGTCTGGAGTGAGACAGGACAGCCGCTTCAACTCGGCGACGACCGCCTGCGCCTGTGAGATAGGAGTATCGCCAGCCGGCAGCGTCTGGACTCGACCTCCGGCTACCGGGTCCTTGTCTGTCCAAACACCGCCTGGCGGTCCCTTCTCACGCGCCCGGTCGACATGAATTGGATGCCCGGTCTTCATCCGCTGCCGGGCCGGCTCGATGACCGCATTGGCGGCCGCGATGATATGAGCAGTAGAGCGGTAGTTGCCGGTCAGGTAAACAGGCTTTGCCCCGTAGTCCGATTCGAAACGGCGGATGAACTCCACCGACGAGCCATTGAAAGCGTAGATGTTCTGATCGTCGTCGCCTACTGCGAATAGGCTGAGCTTGTCGTCTTCGTCTGGAAGGGTTCTGCCCGCCAGGGCGGAGATCAGTCCGTACTCGGCGGGGCCGATGTCCTGATACTCGTCCACCAGTATCCAACGGAAGCCCGCCAGCAGCCGCGTCCGATACTCGTCCGCTTCATCGGGCGGCAACCCTTCGCCTCGCAGTAGGGCCGCCGCCTGCCGGAGTATTTCCTGGAAGTCCGCGTCGTCCAGGCGATTCGCACGCTCCGAGAAACTGGCGCCGGTTAGCCTCATGGCGAACGCGTGGCAGGTGAGCACAACGACCCCGCGGGCGTCGTCGCCGATGAGCTCCGCAAGGCGGCGGCGAATCTCCACCGCGGCATGCCGGTTATAGGCCAGAGCCAGGATGCCGCGCGGGTTCTCGCGTCTTGCGCGAATCAGATAGGCAATGCGGTGAACCAACACCCGTGTCTTGCCGGAGCCGGGGCCGGCGAGCACTAGCACGTTCGTCTGCTCCCGGTCGTCCGCCACGATTCGTCGCTGGACAGGATTCCGGAGGCTCTCGACGATGACCCGCCACGATTCCGGCGTGGTCTGCCGCGAGATTTCCCTGTCGCTGTCTGGCAGCCAGCGACGCAGAAAGTGCTCTTCGCGGAGTGTGAAGTAGTCCAAGGCCAGGCGGAGGGCGTCAGCCATTGATCTAAGGCCCTGCTGCACGTATTCCGCCATCACGTGAATCTGTCGTACCTGTTCGTCGTAATGGAGCCTTAGGGATGCAAAGTCGGTCTGGGCGAAGCCGCGCCTATCCGGCTTCAGGCGGATGGTCATGGCTGGGCGGAAGACTGCCAGACCCTTGTTCAGCCTGATGACCTCCTGCTCATGCAGCCACAACAGCGCGCGGTCCATCAGCCTGGCCATGGCGTCATCCTTGACCGCGCTCCTCAGGATCATCTCGGACCTCATCGCGGCCAGCAGCTTGCCGAGAGTTGTCTCGGCAAGCAAGTCCGTGCCGCGGCTTCCCGGAGGCAGGCCAGCAAGCAGATGGTCCAGCAGCCGCTCGGCGGCTGCGCGGCGCAACTCTGCAAGTCTGTCTAACGCTTTCCACTCTCGCTGCAAGGTCACCTGCAGTGTCTCCCCGTCGCGCCCGCGCACCCCGAGGCTTCCCCCGCCGCCACCCTCGCCCCGCCCGTCGGCGGCGATGCTGCGGACGATGCGCCGCAGAAGCTCCGGCAGGGCGTACGTGTGACCTTCGTCTTTGAGCCGCTGGGTGGCAATACGCAGATGCAGCGTGGACGTATCGCCCTTGCCCATGTCCGGGTCCGTGTCCCGCAGGAGGTCGATCAGGGCGCGCTCCAGCGCCGAGGCCTCCTCGAAGCGTTTCCGCGAGGAACGCTCCACTGCTATGTGGACGAAGGCGGTCAACGCAGTGTCGTTGCTAGCGATGCCCAGTTGCTCCAAGTCGTGGAGCGCCTTCCGGACGCCCTCCGAGGTCATGCCCGAAGCGGCCATCAGCTCATCGGTGGAGATGCCATCGTCCGCGTCCGCTTCGATCAGGGCTTCCGAGATCGTCAGCAACTGTCGCCGGTAGGCAGCGGTGATGGGCCTCTGTTCGATCTTTGCACGCGCGTCCTTCACCGAATTCACCCGCAGGGAGGACGGGAATACTTGCACCCGATTCTCCTCTCGGGTCAGCAGCTCGGCCTCTTCCAGCCATGACACGGCGGTCCGCACCCGAGTGTCGTCGGTGGCGGAATCCCGCTCAAATGCATTGTCTTCGTCCTCGGTGAGGATCTCACCTGAAGTAGCCACCACCTCACCTTGCAAGCGCTTCTTTCGGTCCAGGTTCCGCAGCGCCCTCAGAACTCCGTGGATTTCCCGTCGCGTCAACCGCGAACGAGCGGACATGCCGAACTGCCGCTCTACATCGTCCATCGTGTAGAGAAGTACGCAGCGCGCTGTCTGCTGATCCCGCCCGGCGCGGCCAGACTCCTGCAGGTAGTTCTCCAGAGAACCGGGGATGTCGGCATGGACCACAAGCCGCACGTCCGGCTTGTCTATACCCATACCGAAGGCGTTGGTGGCGACGATCACCCGCAACTCGCCACTGATGAAGCTCTGCTGAACGTTCTTCTTGGTCTCCGGCGGCAATCCTGCATGGAAGTGGCTCGCTGCCATTCCCTTTGCCTGCAAGAACTCGGCGACGTCTTCGGTCTGTCGTCGCGTCGCGCAGTAGACGATGGCGCCGCCCGGATCATCCACCGGCAGATCAGTCTCTATGATCTGATGGATGTGGGCGAACTTTCCCTCGCTGCTCGTCTGAACCACCACGAACTCCAGATTGGTGCGCTGGGCGCCGCCGTTGAAGACCTCTAGCTTGATGCCGAGCTCCTCCTGGAAATAGTCCACGACCTCCGCCATGACGTCGGGCTTGGCGGTCGCGGTCAGACAGAGCACCGGCGGCACCGGGTCGTTGCCCGCCCGCTCGCGGATGAATCGTCCCACGTAACGGTAATCGGGCCGAAAATCGTGCCCCCATCTCGAGAGGCAGTGGGCCTCGTCCAGGACCCAGGCGCCGATCTCCCGTTGATTCAGGACGCGGCGCACCGAGAGGTTGCGAAGCTGCTCCGGTGAGACGATGAGGATTCCGGCATCCCCCATCCGCACGCGATCCAGGGCATAGGCTCGCTCGGGCATCGACAGAAGCCCGTTGATCGTGACGCAGGAATCGATACCCCGCGCCTCGAGACCCGCCACTTGGTCGGCCATGAGGGCGACTAATGGCGAGATCACCACCGTCAGCGCGCCGGTCTTGTCGTAGCGGGACAGGGCGGGGATCTGATAGCAAAGCGATTTGCCGGCACCGGTTGGCAGGATTGCCAGCACGTGCTCTCCCGCCATCGCCGCCTCGACGATGGACTGCTGCATGGGTCGCCCGGCCTCGTCCGAGCGGAAGCCGTCAAAGCCGAACCAACGAGCAAGCTCCTTGCGGGCATCGTGCCGTTCCCTACACCACTCACAGGCGGTATCGGTACAGGCGGTGTCGCGCAGCCTACGCACCAACTGTCCCGCTTCGGGAAATTGATGCCGCACCCAGGGAGGCATGACCGAGTCGCCGCCAGACACCGACAGCCATGCAAGTGCGTAGGCTAGCGCCCAACCGTGCCGGCCGGCATCCGCCATGACGTCGCGGGTGTGCGTCTGACAGGCGTTGCCATCCAGACGTCCATGAATCGCTTCATATGCCTCACCGTCGGACGGCCTCGGCGACCGCCGCAGAGCCATGAATACCCTATCGAATCCCGCGCCGCCGTCCGCAGTTGTCAGCCAATGCCAGGCTGTCAACAGGTCGGCAGGTGCATCGGAAAAGGCCTTCTGCTGGTTATAGAAGACCTCGAGCGTAAGCCTGGCATCCAGCTCAGGGTCATTGATACGTCCACGTTTGAGCTGTCCGTCCTGGTAATGCTTTACCAGGTGGTGGTAGGGGTTGCGAGGGTAAGCTAGAGGATTGAGTCTGAGTGTGTCGACCGCTGGCAACCGCAATAGCCTCAGACCGGGATTCGCGGCTTGCAGATGGGACAAATCGAAGGCTATCAGGTTGTGACCCAGCAGGTAGTCCACGCCGTCGGCAAGGTCGTCCAGTTTGGCCAATGCCGCAGCCAAGCCGTGGCCCACTGCGGGAACGGTGAGGCATTGACCAGTATCTGGGCGTACCCCGGCAAGACCACGGATGCGGCGATCCCGGACGCCGACTTCAAGGTCCAGCGAAAGGCAGCGGCGCAAGGCGCGGATGTCCTGACCAGACGCCGGAGTGAATCGCTCAGCGCCGTGTTCGTGTGCTGGACTTCCGGTCGTGTCCTGGTTGGCACTCATCGGGTCTTCGGCTTCCAAATCATTCGCTCGCTCTGGACGCGATCAGATAGGACAATATTACCGTGCAATCTATGAGTCAACCATCCGAACCACCCCAGATCCCCCACCTCCGTCATTCTCGCGAACGCGGGAATCCATCCCCGACAGGGTGCGCCACTATGACGCCGGAAGCAGTCCGTCACGCCGGCCGGCCCAATCAGGTGGGGAATCTAGGCCACGTCCTACGTACTGGGCGTGTAACAGATTCTGGAGCACGGTCGACTGTCGTCCCGAATTCGGTGGGCAATTTGAGGGGAGAGTCCCCGACTCGCGGCACTGGTAGACCGGTGGAGACATTGCTATTATGGGCGCGCCTCGGCACCGGTCGTCCGGGGCGAGCTACCCGACGCGGAGGAGTATGCAGATGAGCGAAGAGTCCACGGAGCCGCGGCGATTCTCGAGGCGCGACCTCCTGACGAAGGTCCCGATAGCCATCGTCGGCGGCGTGGCGCTCGGGGTCGCTCTGGGCAGGCCCTTGGCCTCCCGCTTCATTCGCGGACGCCAGTCCTTCCAGGTCCCAGAGGGCTCCATCTTCACCCCGGCCGACGACGCCCGACGGACTTAGGTCGGCCGCTCCTGCCTGACAGGCGGGCACGAAGAACGACCAACCGACTACGCGACTGGAGAGGCAGACATGCAACAACCGCAGGGCGGAGCCGCCCTCGTCGACCAGCTGATTCCCCGCTCGACGGCCGCGTTGACGAACGCGGTGATCGACACCGTGCTCATCGTGGGGTTCGCCGCGCTCACCGGCCTCTCCGCCAAGGTCGCCGTATACCTCAACCCCGCGGTGCCCATCACCGGACAGACGTTCGCGGTGCTCATGACGGGCGCAGTCCTGGGGAGCAAGCGCGGCGGGGCGAGCATGCTCGTGTACCTCGCCACAGGAATAGTGGGCGTTCCCGTCTTCGCTCCCGACGGGGCGATCGCGCACGCGAGTGTGGGGTACCTGATCGGATATCCGGTGGCGGCGTTCGTCGTCGGATGGTTCGTCGAACAGGGTTGGGGCAGGAATCCCCTGAAGCTCGCCGGTGCGATGCTCCTGGGCGAGGTGGCGATATACGGGTTCGGGCTGCCCTGGCTCGCCTTCTACATCCCCGAGTCGGCGATGGTCGACAGTTCCCGATTGGCCGTGGTGATCGACTGGGGCCTGGACGACTTCATAGTCGGCGACACCATCAAGCTGATCATGGCCGCCGCCGGCGTGCCGCTGGCCTCCGAGGCGATCCGCAGGCTCAAGGGGGCAGCGCCCGGCGCGCCGAGCGAGGGCGCCGGAGCGGAACGGGACCCGTAAGGGCTGCTCCCCGCGCGCATATGAGCGCGGGGGTAAGCGGCTGGCTTCGAGGCCGCCTCGACTGGCGACCGACGATCTGAGGGCCGCGCAGGCTACTTTCGGCGCTCCAGCCCGTCCATCTCGTCCTTCAGCTTCTTCCGCCTGTACACCAGGACGGCGTACGCTGCTGCGACCACGGCGACGGCGATACCGATTCTGACCAGAGAGCCGGCGAGTATGGCGACGATCAGGAAGATCACCCACGCGAACGCCAGCACGACGGTGACCATGTACGCGATCAGCGAGCCGTGCATCTTCCAATATCTCCGTCGCCTGCCTGTGGACTGCCCAAGCCTCGGTTGTCGCCTATGCTAAACCACTCGGCGACGCCGCGCGAGACCCCAAGCTAGCGACGGCCAGGTTGGCCTCGCGCCCCTCTTCCACGAGCCGGTCCAACCCTCGCCGCCCACGGGCGCCACGGCCGGCCGATGTCGTCCCTGACGTTGCGTGAATCGTTCGGGCGGCGTTCGGCGTCTAATGGATAAGCCGGTGCTAAAATGCAGGTATTGCAGCCGAGGAGGGGATTCAGCATGACCATCGGACACACGGGCCTCAAGTCGCTGGCGGTGGCGGTCGCGGCCGCGCTGACGCTCGCCGCGTGCGCCGGCTCCTCGCAGGACGACGACGGGGCTCAGGCCACGCAGTCGAATCCCAGCGACTCGCAGGCGCCCGCCGCCCAGACCGCGGCCGACGAAGTCCCGACGCCTGCGGAGGCGAAGGCGGACACCGGCCAGCCGAAGCCCGAACCGGCCGCGGAGGAGGCTAAGACAACCCCGAGCCAGGACGAGACGGAGTCCTCCGGACAGTCGACCCCGGACTTCGCACAAAAGGTAGAGTCCGGGTCGAACGTGGAGTTCGACGGCATCGCGTCGTGGATCAACTCGGAGCCGCTCACCCTCGACGGACTCAAGGGCAAGGTGGTGCTGGTGGACTTCTGGACGTATGGCTGCATCAACTGCATCAGGACGATGCCCTACGTCAAGAGCTGGCACGACAAGTACGCCGACCAGGGTTCGTCGTCATCGGCATACACTCGCCGGATTTCTCTTTCGAGAAGGAGCGCGAAGGCGTGATCGAGGCCGCCGAGAGATTCGGCCTCGAGTACCCGATCGCCCAGGACAACGACTTCGTTACCTGGCGCACGTTCAACAACGCGTACTGGCCGACGAAGTACCTGATAGACCGCAACGGCGTCATTCGCTACACGCACATCGGCGAAGGCGCATACGAGCAGACTGAGGAAATGATCCAGCAGCTGCTTGCCGAGCCCGACGCCTAATGGCGCCCGGCCGGCGCACATTCCCCCGGGAGGTCCCAATTTTGCGCAAGAGCATATTTCCTATTCTCACAATCCTGACCGCATTCCTGATCGCCGCGCTGATCGCCGCGTCCTGCGGCGGCGACGAATCGGGCGACGCCCCGACGGCCACGGCGGACCAGCCCCCGGCCGCGCAGCCGACGCAGGCGCAGGCCGACGCGCAGCCGACGGAGCCCGCGCCCACGGCCACGGCCACGAGCGCAGCGCCGGCCGACAGCCAGCGCGCGCCCGAGATTGTAGGGATCGAGTCGTGGATCAACTCGGAGCCGCTCACACTCGAGGAGCTGCGCGGCAAGGTCGTGCTGATCGACTTCTGGACCTACACCTGCATCAACTGCCTTCGCACCCTGCCGTTCCTCAAGGAGTGGCACGCCAAGTACTCCGACAACGGGTTCGTCATCATCGGCGTGCACGCGCCGGAGTTCGAGTTCGAGAAGGTCAGGCAGAACGTCGTGGACGCCACGGTGATCGAGGGCATCGAATGGCCCGTGGCCCAGGACAACGACTTCATGACCTGGCGAGCGTACGGCAACAACTTCTGGCCCGCCAAGTACCTGGTAGACAAGGACGGGGTCATCCGTTACTCGCACTTCGGCGAGGGGGCCTACGCCGAGACGGAGGAGCAGATTCGGGAGCTGCTGAGTGAGGCCGGATTCAGCGTGTCCAGCGTAGACGCCGGAGAGGAGCCCGAGAGGGGCATCGACTTCCGCGCCTACACCAACGACGCCGCGACGCGAATCACCAGGGAGCTGTACGCCGGGGTAGAGCGCAATTACGCCAAGGCGCTTCAGCGACAGGATCCGCCTTACGTCGCGCACGAGAGCTACTACAGCGGAGCGAGCCGGGACATCGCCTACGAGGACCCGGGCGACCACATCAACCAGTTCATATACCTACAGGGCCTGTGGAACAACGGCCTCGAGAACCTGACCCACGCCAGAACGACCGAGAACTACGATGACTACATCGCGATCAATTTCTACGGCACCAGCGTCAACGTGGTGTTGAGCCTGGAGGACGCCGACCCGTACGAGGTCCGCGTCACCTACGACGACCGTCCCCTGCAGGCTTCGGAGGCCGGCGCCGACATCATGTTCGACGATCAGGGCAACAGCTTCCTGAGGGTGACGGAGTCCCGGATGTACCGGGTCGTCGACATCCCCGAATACGGCGGGCACGGGTTGAAGCTCAGCTCCAACTCGGTCGACTTTGCGGTGTTCGCCTACACGTTCGGCGCGTTCACCGAGTAGCACACGAGGCAGAAGCAATCGAGGTGGCATGAAATGAAGACGATGGCCCTGATCGCGGCGCTGTCCGTACTGGCCCTGGCAGCGTCGGCCTGCGGAGACCCCGAGCCTGCTCCCGAGACATCGGCTCCCGAGACACCCGCGGCCGCGGCCGCGACGGCGCCGGAACAGGCCGTCGCCGCTCCCGAGCCCCAAATCAGACCGGACCGGCGTCCTCTGGTCAAAGGCCCGATCTCGGCCGACGGCCTGCAGGCCATCCTCGGCACCGGCGACCTCGGGGTCGGACGGAACCGGGTCGCCTTCGTGATGACCTCCGAGGAGGGGTTCGTGAACGAGCCGGTGGCAACGGTGGCCTCGCGATACTTCGCGGACGGGAGCGGCGAGGGCGAGCTCAAGGAGACGGTCAAGACCGAGTTCCACCCGTGGCCGTACGGCAATCGCGGCATGTACACGGTGGACCTGGACCTGGACGCCGCGGGTAAGTGGGGCTTGGACATCACCGTCGGAGACCCGGCCCAAGGCGCCCAGACCGCGAAGCTGTTCTTCGAGGTCCTCGACACGCCCGATGCGCCGCCCGTTGGCGCGCCCGCGCCCAAGAGCGTTAGCAAGACGGAGGCCGACGTGGCGTCGCTGAAGGAGCTGGCGACGGGCGGGCTGCAGGACGCCGACCTGTACCAGGCGACGATCGCGGACTCCGTACAGAACGGCCTGCCGACGGTCATCGTATTCGCCAGTCCGGCCTTCTGCACCAACGCGGTCTGCGGTCCCCAGGTCGAGGTGCTCCAGCAGCTAAAGGACAAGTACAAGGGACAGGCCAACTTTGTCCACGTCGACTTCTACGAGAACCCGGACGAGATCCAGGGAGACCTCAGCCGCGCGGTGATCTCGACGGCGGTGCAGGAGTGGCGGTTGCCGAGCATCGAGTGGACCTTCGTGATCGACCGGCAGGGCAACATATCCGCCAGGTTCGAAGGGTTCGCCACGCTGAACGAAGTCGAGCGCGCGTTCCTGCAGGACCTGTAGGAGCCGAGGCCTGCGGGAGACACCCCCGCCCGCAGACCCTCGTAACCACGCGCAGCACAGCCCCCGCGCCGCCACCGGCCGCGCACCCACATTCGTCATTCCCGCGACGGCGGGAATCCACGGCAGGGCGCCGGCGGTGGGTTCCCGTCTCCACGGGAACGACGGTGGCCGGACGAGAACGCTGTTCAGAATTTCAGAAAAGTATTAGATATCACCTAAAATGTTCTTGCGCGCCGCTCTCCCGTTCCTTTAGTCTGGCTAGCAGCAGTTCCGCAATGGCGCTTACGGCCGAGGAGGGTTTCGACTTGAAGCTAACGCGTGCGAGAGTAACCGACTATCGAAGCATCGACGACTCGGGCTGGGTCGATATCGACGACGTCACCTGCCTGATGGGCAAGAACGAGTCCGGCAAGACCGCCTTCCTGGCGGCCCTGAAAAAGCTGAACCCAGTCGAGGGGGCCAGCGGCAACTTCGACCTCAAGGACTACCCGCGCAAGGGGTACGTCAAGTACCGGCGCCGGCACTTGACCGACCCCGCCGTCGTGGTGCGGGCCCAGTTCCGGCTCGATGACGAGGAGGTCCGGGAGATCGAAGCGGAGTACGGGACGGGCGTGATGCCGTCGTCTCTCGTGACGGTCAGCAAGGACTACAACAACACGCGCATGTGGGACTTCGAAGTCGACGAGACTTCGCTCGTACGGCACCTGGTCGTCAAGGCCGGACTACCAGAAGAGATCAGAGAGCGCACGCTGAGCATCGACACGGTCGAAGAACTGAGGTCGATGCTAGAGCGGCTGGACATCAAGCCGCCTGTAGTCGCCGACCTCCTGGTCGACCTCGACAACCGGTTCGACACGGGTCTCAAGGACCAGGTCGTCCAGAAGCACCTCGAGCGGCGGCTGCCCGCGTTCGTCTACTTCGACGACTACAGCTCCATGAAGGGCCGCATTTCGATACCGGACATCTGCCGGCGCAGCGAGAACCCGGACCAGCTCGACGACGCTGACCGCACGTTCCTGTCGCTCATATCGCTGGTGGGCGCCAACCTCCACGATCTCGAGAGCCACATGAACTACGAGCATCTCAAGGCGGAGCTGGAGTCGGCCTCGATCAGCATCAGCGACGACGTGTTCGAGTACTGGCACCAGAACCGGCAGCTCCGGGTCGAGTTCGACCTCTCGAACGCCAATCCGAACGACCCGCCACCGTTGAACGAGGGCACCATCCTTCACATCCGGATCTGGAACAACCGGCACCGCGTCTCGGTACCGTTCGACGAGCGCTCCAAGGGGTTCGTGTACTTCTTCTCGTTCTTGGCGTACTTCTCGGGCCTGGAGCTGGAAGACGAGGACCGCAGCCTGCTGCTGCTGTTCGACGAGCCCGGCCTGAACCTGCACGCGAGGGCCCAGAGGGACTTCCTGCGCTTCATCGACGAGCGCCTCGCTCCGAAGCACCAGGTCGTCTACACCACGCATTCGCCGTTCATGGTAGACCTGAACCGGCTCAGCAGCGTCCGCACCGTTCAGGACATGGACGACCGCGGCACGGTCGTCACCGACGACTTGATGGCCCACGATGCCGAGACGGTGTTCCCGCTGCAGGTGGCTATGGGCTACCGGCTGGCGCAGTCGCTGTTCCTGGCCCCGTACTGCCTGCTGGTCAACTCGCCGTCGGACCAGATATACCTGCAGGTGCTCGGCGAGATGGCGGCCGCGAAGGGCCGCTCCCCCCTCGACCCGCGCTGGGTCACGATACCGGTGGGCGGTTCGGACAACCTTACGACGTATCTCTCGATCCTGGGGGACAGCTACGCCAACGTCGCGATCATGATGGACGTGACACCGAAGAGCAAGGCGCGCATCGAGGCGAAAAACGGGAAGATCAACCGCTACAGCCCGATCAAGATGGTCGAGGTCACCCGTGTCAGGGACGCCGACCTGGAGGACCTGTTCGACCCGCAGTTCTACCTGCAGCTCGTCAACCGGTCCTACGGCCACGAGCTGCCGCGCGACCTGACGATGAAGGCCATAAGCGACTCGAACCCGCGGATCGGACAGCGCATCCAGAAGTTCTTCGCGCGGGAGGACCTGTGCGACGGGCACTTCGACCCCTACCGCCCGGCGGCCTACCTGCTGGAGCACCACCTGGAGCTCCGCTCGCAGATCGACGACGCGACGGTCGAGCGCGCCGCATCGATGTTCGACCGCGTCAACTCCCTGCTATCGATGAAGGAATCCACCAACGGCGCCACCAACGGCGCGACACACCGCACGAACGGCGCCGCGGCGATGAGCTCCAGCTGGGCCAGCACCCGTTAGTTTCTCTGCCGCCGCGGTCACGGTCGTGACCGGGGGCGGGCCGCACGCGGTTCGCCCCCGGTAATACGATCCAGCCTCCGCAAGTGACCCGATGGTGCGCCTCCGCTCGGGAGGCGCACCATTTCTTTTGTTCCGACCGCGGGCCCGTCAGGACGACGACGCGCCCGCGCTCTCTTCGCTCAGGGCCTTGACTATCGTGGCGGGCGACATCGGAAGCTCGTTGAGCCTCACCCCGATGGCACCGTAGATGGCGTTCGCCACCGCGGCCAACGGCGAGACGATGTTGGCCTCGCCCACCCCCTTTACGCCGAAGGGGTGTCCGGGGTTTGGGACCTCGACGATGACCGGGTCGATCATCGGCAGGTCGAGGCTGGTGGGCATCCGGTAGTCGAGGAGGCTGGTGTTCAGCAGCCGTCCGTCGTCGCCCATGCAGTACTCCTCGCTGAGCGCCCAACCGAGGCCCTGCGCGCTGCCGCCCTGCATCTGGCCCTCCACGTAGCTGGGATGGATGGCCGTGCCGGCATCCTGGAAGGCGGTGAGGCGCAGGATCGATACCTTGCCCGTCTCAGGGTCAACCTCTACGTCGACGATGTTCGCCGCGTATGAGCCGAGCGAGCCCGTAGGATGCAGGTTGGCCCGGCCGGTCACCGGGCCGCCGGTCTCGGCGAGTATCCCCGCGGCCTCCTTGAACTCCATCCGCAGCTCAGGATCGGACTTGTGCCGTAGAGCGCCGTCCGCGTACTCGATCTCGTCCGCCGGCACGTCCCAGACCAGCGCGGCGCGCTCGACGAGCTGTCGGGCGATGTCGTTCGCCGCCTCGTACGCGGCGTACCCGGTCTTGAAGGCAACGCCGCTGCCGCCCGTGTTGGACGTATAGCCGATCGTGTCGGTGTCGCCGATGCTGGGCATGACGTCGGAGACCGGTATGCCCAGGACCTCCGCGAACTGCTGGGCCACGGCCGTGCGGGAGCCGCCGATATCCACGGAGCCCTCGACCAGGCTCACGGTGCCGTTGTCGAGGACGTGGGCGACGACCGTGGACGGGCCCGTGCTGTTGCGGCAGAAGCCCATGCCGACGCCGCGGCCCGTGAATTCGCCGCTCAGCGGCGCCGAGTAGTGGGGATGCGACCTCACGGCCTCCATCGTCTCGCGGGCCCCGATGCGTCCGTTCATCACGCCGTCGGCCCGTCGCGAGCCCTCTTCCGCGACGTTCAGGAGCCGCAGCTCGATCGGATCGATTCCGAGCGCCTCGGCCATCTCGTCGATCACGCTCTCGGCCGCGTAGACGACGATGGGCGCTCCCGGCGCCCGGTATGCGGAGGTCATCGGCTTGTTGTCGACTACCTCGTAGGCGTCGACGAGGATGTTGTCGATCTCGTACGGCGCCAGAATGGCGGCCGCGGCGGCCTGTATCGGCGCCGCTCCGGGGAAGGCGCCGGCCTCGAAGGCGAAGTAGCACTGCGCGGCGGTTATCCGGCCCTCGTTGGTGGCCCCAATCCTGATCCGCACCAACGAGCCGCTGGTCGGGCCCGTGGCCTCGAGCACGTCGGACCGGCTCATCGTAAGCTGCACCGGGTGCCCGCTCTTTCGCGACAGCACCGCCGCCAGCGGCTCCAGGTACACCTTCAGCTTGCCGCCGAAGCCGCCGCCGATCTCCATCGGCACGACCTTGATCTCGGACACGGTAAGGCCGAGCACCTTCGCCGCCCCGTCGCGGATGCCGAAGTGGCCCTGGCTGCTGCACCAGATGGTCAGCCGGCCGTTCGGCGCCCACGACGCGGTGCCGTTCTGGGGCTCCACGTAGCCCTGGTGGACGGTCTTGGTCCTGAACTCGCGCTCGACGACGCGGTCTGCTTCGGCGAAGCCGGCCTCGAGGTCGCCCCACTTGTGCTGTTCGTGGACAGAGACGTTTGGCCCGCCGTGAGCCGCGGGGTCGAGGTGATCGTGCAGGGCGGGCGCGTCGGGCGCCATCGCGGCTTCGACGGTCGTCGTGTGCGGAAGGACTTCGTAGTCGACGTCGATCAGCGACAGCGCCTCCTCGGCAACGTGAGGACTCGCCGCGGCGACGGCGGCCACCGCGTGCCCGACGTAGAGGACCTTGTCGCTCGCAAGAACGTTGTCCCTGACAAGCTTCAGGCTGAGCGCTTCGGCGGAGTCCGCGGACAGCCCGTCGATCGAGACGAGATCGGCGGCCGTGGCCACTGACTTGACGTCGGGGTGGGCCTCGGCCCTGCTGGTGTCTATCGAAAGAACGCGGGCGTGGGCGTGTGGGCTTCTGAGGACCTTCCCGTACAACATGCCGGGCAGGCTGATGTCGGCGCCGTACCGGGCCTGTCCAGTGACCTTCTCGACCCCGTCGTGCCGAACGGGACGCGTGCCCACGGTCTTGTACGCCCTGGGCTCGCCGCCGGCTTCGGATGTCGAGTCGAGTGCGTTGTCCAGTCCAACACCTCCGTCGGTCCCGCGGGCACGGCGAACCAGCCCCGCGAGGCACGAAGTGCCGTGACGGGACAGATTACCCGCCTCGCCGCCCGTACAATCTCCAGTCCTTACGGGTGCCCAACGGGCAGTCTATGCCACCGTCGAGGCTTCGCCACTCCGGCCTGGGAAGCGAACCGCCACGCGGCTCATCCGAATCAGTGGGATATCTGAGCTAGTCGCCGCCCTTGCCCATGGACTCGATGGCGTTCCCAACCTTCATGACGAGAACCAGGACGCCGACGGAGACGAGCAGCGCGCCTATTGCGACTGCGAAACCGGAAAACGCCGTGATCAACTGGACCGTGTCGTCCATCGTACCCCTCCCGGAGAGTCGTTTCGCGGATCGCGAAGTTATCACACGTCCGCGAACGGCGCAACCGCGACCTCCCATCTCCCATCCCAAGCGACTTCCCGAATCCACGCTAATTCGGACCGGTAGCGTAGCATTCTGCTTTCTTGGTCGGCGTGGCGCAACTCGGCGGTGCAAATGGGCCGTCATGCTTGACCACCTGTTCGGCCCCTGTGAGGACTGGATAACCTAAGTTCACAAACGAAGTGCAACACCTTGTTATCGAAATCTGGTAGGGGTGGGGCCGTCCCCACACGACCTGTTCCCCCTGAGTGCCCCGACGCTTCGTCGGGGTGTATCGAAGAGCCCACACGACTCAGTCTTTGGGCGGGGCCGACACCGGCATTGTCGGGAGGGTTGAGCCCGCTCTTCGATACTCCTGTGAAGCTCCCGCGCCACTCAGGGTAATCGGGTCGCATGGGCTCTCAAGCCTGAACAGGGCGCCGGCGCTCTCGTGGACACCCGCACCGGCCGTTTCCTATAATGTGGCCAATCTGGCGGGCCCTCGGCAGACGGGCGTCCGCCCTCGCTCTCCGGGGCCCCGGCATCGGCCCCCGGGCGCGACGGAGGAGTTGACCATGCCGACCGATCTACCCGATTCCGCAGTGCCGCTCGTGCCCCCGCGCATCCTTCTCGGCCCGGGGCCCAGCAACGCCAGCCCGCGCGTGCTGCAGGCCATGATGTCGCCGGTTATCGGCTACCTCGACCCGGACTTCATGCTCATCCTGGACGAGATATCGGCGCTGCTCAGGCGGGTCTTCCAGACGGAGGAGAGCCTGACGATGGCCCTGTCCGGCACGGGCTCCGCGGGGATGGAGGCCGGAATATCCAGCCTGCTGGAGCCGGACGACACGGTCGTGATGTGCATATGCGGCTTCTTCGGCGACCGCATGCGGCAGATGGCCGAGCGCGTCGGCGCCAACGTGGTCGTGCTGAACAGCGACTGGGGGCGGCCGTTCCCGGCCGAGTTGCTCGAGGCGGAGCTGGCACGGCGCTCCGGCGTCAAGCTGGTCACGGTAGTCCAGGCGGAGACCTCCACCGGCGTTCTTCAGCCTCTGGGCGACCTGTCGCGCCTGGCGAAAGAGCACGACGCGCTGTTCATGGTCGACGCGGTCACCTCCCTGGGAGGCACCGAGGTGGCCGTGGACCGCGACGAGATCGACTACTGCTACTCCGCCACCCAGAAGTGCCTGGCGTGCCCTCCGGGACTTGCGCCCGCGGCGATCAGCCCGCGCGCCCAGCAGGCGATCGCGGACCGGGTCCGCCCGCCGTCGTCCTGGTACCTCGACCTCGGGCTGATCGGGAACTACTGGGGCGAGGAGCACGTGTACCACCACACCGCGCCGGTCAGCATGCTTCTCGGCCTCCGGGAGGCGCTGCGGCTCGTCGTCGAGGAGGGCTCCGAGGCGCGGGCCGATCGACACGCCCGGAACGCGGCCGCGCTGGGGGCCGGACTCGAGGCGCTGGGCCTCCCTCTGGTCGTGCCTGAGAGCTACCGCCTGCCCCAGATCACGGTCGTCGCGATTCCCGACGGCGTAGACGACCTAGCGGTCCGCACCGCGCTGCTCAGCCGCTACGGCATCGAGATCGGCCGGGGCCTGGGCGAGTTCGCGGGCAAGGTCTGGCGCATAGGCCTCATGGGCGAGTCGAGCAAGGCCGAGCACATCTACGCTCTCCTCGCCGCGCTGGAGGAGATACTGCCCGGAGCCGGCTACGAGGTCCCCCGCGGCGCCGGCGTCGCCGCCGCCAGCAGGGCGCTGGCCGGAGCCTAGCGCGCCATGGGCCGGTTCGACGGGCAGGCCGCGATAGTCACGGGCGCCGCCAGGGGCATCGGTCTCGGCATCACGGAGCGCCTGGGCGAGGAGGGCGCCGCGGTCCTGCTGGTCGACGCCAGCGAGCGGCGCGGCGAGGACGCGGTCGCCGCACTGGCGGCCAAGGGCATCGAGGCGCGACTCGAGGTCGGCGACGTCGCCGAGCCGGATACCGCGGAGCGCGCCGCCGAGCACGCGGTCGCCGCATGGGGCAGGATAGACATACTCGTGAACAACGCCGGCATCGCCGGAATCTCGGGCAACATCTGGGACCAGCCGGTCGCGCAGATGGACATGGTCTACCGCACCAACCTGCGCGGCGTGTTCGTCTTCTGCCACGAAGTCATCCCGCACATGCTCAAACGCGACTACGGGCGCATCGTCAACATCGCCTCCGTGGCGGGAAAAGAGGGGAACCCGGGCATGGTCCCGTACTCGGCCACCAAGGCCGGCGTCATCGGCCTGACCAAGTCGGTGGGCAAGGAGCTGGCCACAACCGGGATCAGGGTCAATTGCGTCACGCCGGCGGTGGTCATGACCCCGCTGCTCGAGACGGTGACCGAGGTGCAGGTGCAGTACATGGTGGAGCGGGTGCCTATGGGCCGTCCGGGCGAGATAGGGGAGGTCGCGGCGATGGTCGCCTGGCTGGCCTCAGAGGAGTGTTCGTTCAGCACGGGCGCGGTCTTCGACATCAGCGGCGGCCGCGCGACGTACTAGCAGCTATGTTCGTGGCCTCACCCTCACCCTAGCCCTCTCCCGTTGTATAGACCGGGGAGATATTGCCGCGGGCGAGGCCCGCCATCAGCCGGGACGCGCCGCCGCGGCGGGCACCGGCCGCCCTCGGACCGCCAGCGTACAGGCCACTCCCACCACGGCCAGCACCGCCATCACCATGAAGGCCCGGTCGTAGCCGGCCCACAGATCGAAGACCACGGCGCCGAACACGGCTCCCAGCCCGCCGGCGATCTGGTGGACCATAGACAGCAGCCCGCTGGTTAAGCCGAGACGCTCCGCGCCGAACGTGTTGCGGGCGAACACCACAGTGAGCGGCGCGGTGATCATGAACGTGAATCCGTAGGCCAGCGCGAAGACCAGCACGCCCGGCGTCTGCTGAAAGTAGAGCACCGCACCGAAGACCGCGATCCTGACGACGAAGCACAGCACCGTGGGCCGCGAGGGGCCGGAGGCGTCCGACATCAGGCCAGAAACGATGACGCCCGCCAGTCCCAGGACGCCCATCAGCGCCAGAATGTTGCCGCTCAGCGTCGCCCCGACGCCGACGTCGTCCGCGAAAGCGACGACGTGCGTGACTACGAAGAAGTCCTGGAAGCCGCAGACGCCGTAGACGCCGACCAGCAGAAGCAGGTCCCGCGATCCGAGCACGGCGCGCAGGTCCGGACGCCGCGGCTGCCCCGGCGCCGGGGAGTTCCCGTCGCCCTCGCCCATCTCGGCGCCCGGTGGCGGCGCGCGCACCGCGAGCAGTACCAGCGGCAGCACCACGACGAGGTTCGCGGCGCCGAGCACGCCGAAGGCGTTGCGCCACCCCAGAGACTCTATCGTCGACGCCAGCGCCGCGATTATCACGAGCTGGCCCACCGCGTTGCCCGAGGTCGCGATGCCGACCGCGGCGCCCGTGCGCTCGCGGAACCAGCGGCTGACCATCACGCCGACGGTGGGGTTCGAGGCGCCGGCGTTCCCCAGCCCGTTGACGAGCCCGTACAGCGCGAAGGCGTGCCAGGGCGCGGCGACGTTCCTCATCAGGCTCAGACCGACGCCGCCGGCAGCCACGCCCGCGGCCAGTATGCCCCTCAGGCTGTACCGGTCCACGAGACGCCCGGCGACGGGCATCGCCAGCGCGGAGACGAGCATGAAGCAGGTGACCAGAAGCGAAACGGTCGTGCGGCTCCACTCCAGGTCGTCGACCATAGGCTTGAGCATCAGGCCGAACGCGAACCGGGACCCGCCTCCGAAGAAGTGGATCACGAACCCGGTCGCGACAATCACCCAGCCGTACTTGATAGCCCGCACTGTCTCCGCTCGGAGGCTATGCGCTAACCATCCGCCCGAACGTCGGGCGCCGTGCTTCTATCGGCCCCTCGGCGTCAGGCCGATTCGGAGGCGTCCGCGGAGCGGCGGACGCGGCCAAGCAGCCTGCCGAAGTCGCCGGCCTCCCAGGCGACCAGCACGGACGAGGCGATTCCTATGGAGCTGTACGTCCCCACGATAACTCCGATGAGCAGCACCCACAGGAACTCCCTGATCGTGGGGCCGCCGAACAGCAGCAGCGCCAGCAGGGTGAACAGCAGGGTCAGGCTCGTGTTGAGCGACCGCCCGATGCTCTCGGAGATGCTGACGTTTACGTTGGCCTTGAGGGTCCGCGTGGGGTAGTTGATGGCGTTCTCACGCAGCCTGTCGAAGATGACGATCGTATCGTTGACGCTGTACCCGTAGACCAGCAGGAAGGCGATGAAGAACATCGTATTGACTTCGACGTCGAACAGCACGCCGAGCATGGCGAAAATGCCGATCACGATGAGGGTATCGTGCAGCAGCGCCACGAGCGCGGCGGCCCCGTACCGCATGGGGTTGGGCACGCTGCGGAAGGCCCACCACAGGAAGAAGAATATCCCGACGGCGGCCGCCAACACCGCCCAGAGCGCGTTGAGCAGGATCTCCCTGGCGAACGCCGCCGACACCAGATCGAACGACAGCAGCTCGACCTCCGCGCCCGGCGTCAGTAGCGCCAGCGCGTCGACCACCTCGTTCTTCTGCTTTTCCTGAAGCTCCTTGGTCTGGACGAAGAACGTCGTGTCGGAGTTCTGGTCCCCCTGCACCTTCGCGTCCGGGTGTCCGTTGTCGTTCAGGACCGTCCGGATGTCAAACTCGTCCACCACGGTCGCGAACCTGACGGCCAGCGAAGACCCGCCGGTAAAGTCGATACCCTGCTTCAGCCCGGGCGCGATAGCCAAGAAGATCAGGCCCGGCACCAACACGAGGGCCGATATGAGGAAGAACCAGTACCGCCTGCCTACGAAGTCCACTTGCCCGCCTTCCTAGCTCGCATCGGCCGGCCGCCTCTGCGGCAGCTCGGAGCCGCCCGATGGGATGAACCACGATGTCTTGCGATTCAGCCGCGTCGCCGTCATCACCCTGAGCAGCGTGCGGCTGACAATGATGGCCGAGAACATGCTGACTCCTACCCCGACGGCCAGCGTGAGGGCGAACACCTGCACGATGCTGGCGCCGAGGGTGTCGGCGAACCAGAACAGGATGGCGCAGGTGATCAGCGTCGACACGTTGCCGTCGCGGATGGCCGTCCACGCGCGGTTGAATCCGATGTTGACCGCCGACAACAGCGTCCGACCCGCCCTGAGCTCTTCCTTCATGCGCTCGAAAATCAGGATGTTCGCGTCGACGGCCATGCCTATGGAGAGGACCGTCGCCGCCACGCCCGACAGCGTCATCGAGATGGCGAGCACCTTAACGATCGCCAGGAACAGCACCGCGTAGCTCAGAAGGGCGACGGCCGCCACGACTCCCGCCATGCGGTAGTACAGCACCATGAACAGGAACACCAGCCCCAGGCCCACCAGGCCGGCTACCAGGCTCTTCGCCAGCGACTCGTCTCCGAGCGTCGCGCCTACCGTCCGCTCCTGGATCAGGTCGATGGGGATGGGCAGGCGGCCCGACTCGAGCAGCAGCGACAGGTCCGTCACCCGCTCGAAGGTGAAGAGGCGGCTCTCGATAAACGCCGCCCCGCCCGTGATCGGACGCCTCGCGCCCGAGGAGAACAGCTCATCGTCGTCGAGGAATATGGCGACCTGGTTGCCCGTGCCGGCAACCCGGGTGGTCAGCTCTCCGAACTTCCGGGTGCCGTCCGCGTTGAACTCTATGTTGACGATCGGCAGCCCCGATGTTTGGTGTTGGCCTGCGTAGGCGCGGGCCATGTCGTCGCCCGTGAGGCCCACGTCCTCGTCCACCTTGCCCAGCACCTCGGCGAGCCGTATGTTCGGCGTCTCGCCGAATACGTCGACCGCGTCGTCGCGGTCGGCGACCCTGCCTATCAGGCTTACCGTGAAGCTGTCGGTGTCGTCCACTCTGACCACGCTCGGGACGTCGGACAGGACGACGACCTGGCCGGGACCGATCGTCACCAGCGGCGAGTGCGGTATCCGGATCTCGGTAGACGTGCCCGCGGTGAAGGTCATGGCGAGGAAGTTCGGGTACCGGTCGCCCGTGCCCGGCACCGGTCTGCCGTCCGCGTCGGCCTGCTCCGTGCCCGGAACCTCCTCCAGGCTCTCCAACAGCCGCCCGACGACCTTCTCGAAGTCCTCCGCTCCCTCCGGCGTGAGGTCGATCTTGATCGCCGGGAACAGCGGCGTCGAGGTGGCGGACTCGTCCAGAGTCTCCGGGGTAGTCGTCGCCGCGCCCGCGTCGTCCGGCGTGGACGTGGCCTGAGACGCCGCGCCCGAAGGGGTCGTGGTGGCCGTCGACGTAGCGGCGTCCTGGCTGCCCTCGCCCGAAGGGGTCGTCGTGGCAGTCGAGGTCGGCGCGACGATACTGCCGGTTTCGTCTATGTTGACGATCGAGGCCCCGAGGATATCTTCCTGGGAAAGGCCCGGTATCGCCTGCGATACGTCGAACGTCCGGTATTTGTAGACGAGCTGGGCCGTCTCGCCGATGATCTCCTTCGCCCTGGTCAAGTCCTTGATGCCCGGAAGCTGGACCAACAGCCGGTCGTCCCCGAGTATCTGTATCGTCGGCTCGCCGAACCCGGACGCGCTGACGCGGCGCTCGATGGACCGTTTCAGCGCCTTCATCTGGTCGCTCGTAGGCTGTATCACCACGCCAGTATCCGGGTCCGTGAGGTTGGCCTGATAGCGCAGCTCGCTGCCGCCGCGGAGGTCGAGCCCCAGCTCGATCCCCAGCGTGGAGTTCTCGGCGCCCCGTTCGAACCCAGCGATGCTGAACGTCCTGAAGCCAAGAATCAGCACGCCCGCGATCACGAGGAGCGCGACCAGTATCAGAGTGGTGCCGTACCTACGCACCGGCTTCTCCCACCTTCAGCTTTTCCCTGACCAACTCCAACGCCTCCTCCTTCGATCCAACCTCGCCCGCGGCCTGCGCCTCCCGGACGGTCTCGAGCATCGCGCCTACCGCCGGCCCCGGCTCGAGCGAGAACACGTCGATGATATCGTGGCCGTCGATCAGCGGCCGCGCCCGCGCCCGACGTTCCGGCGCGACGGCGGCCTTCAGGATGTGGGCCGCCGTACGGCACCGTACGGCCCACTCCTCTTCGCCGAGCATCGGCCCGCGCGCCGCTGCGTAGTCAGCGAGATTCAGGTACACGGTGTCTACAGCCACGTCGCCCACGTCCCGGTAGTACCGGTAGACAGCCCTAGCCGACGGCAGATCGTCGCCCTGTGCCATCTGGCCCGGCCTCAGATGGTGCCGCACCATCCCGCTCACCATGTCGACGCCGCGGCGGCTGAGCCGCAGCCTCGTGAGCGCCGCTCTGGCGATCTCGGCTCCCTCGGTATGGTGACCGATGAAACGGATCCGGCCCGAGGGCTCGACGGTCTTCATAGCCGGCTTGCCGATGTCGTGCAGCAGTCCCGCGAGCTTCAGCATGGTGGCCCGCGTGTGACCGTCCGCCGCATGCCCCTCGAAGTACTCGTGCATGCCCTCGAAGCGGGGCGTCCGGCCAGCGACGAGTCCGTCTGTCCGAGGCTCGGACTCGAGCAGCGCCTCGACCTGCCCCGGCGTCTCCACCGCATGGCGGAACACGTCCCAGTGGTGCTCTTTCGGCTGGGTGACGCCCCTGGACTCGTCCTGCTCCGGGAGCGCCGCCGACAGCAGCCCCAGGTCGTCGAGCCTTCGCAGCGAGGTCGTCGCGCCGGGCTCGGCCAGGATGCTGAGCAGCTCGTCCCGAATGCGCTCTCCGGACACGAGGCCGACCATGTCGGCCTGCCCGCGGACAAGCGCCTCCGTATCGGGCGACAACCTGAAGCCGAGCTGGGTTTCCAGCCGAGCGGCCCTCATCAGCCGGCCCGGGTCGTCGGCAAACACGGACGGCGACACCATCTTGATCTCGCGGGCCCTCAGGTCTCTCATGCCCCCGTGGGGATCGATCACCGTGGGCGATGCGCCGTCCGCCAGATCGGAGACCGCGACGGCCATGGCGTCCACCGTGAAATCTCGGCGCGCCAGGTCCTCCCGGATGTCGTCGATGCCCACCAGGTCGACCGCGGCGCCGCCGCTCACCACCCTGTGAATGGCGCGCTCGGCATCCAGTGGGAACGCGGCTCCGTCGAGGAAGGACGCCAGATCGGAGGCGACTTCGGCGGCGTCGGCCTTTACCGCAATGTCGAGGTCACGTACTTCCCGATCGAGCAGCATGTCCCGTACGGCGCCGCCGACGAGATAGGCCTCGATACCGAGTACCGAGAGAAAGCCCGCCAGCGACGTCAGCATCCCGGGAGAGCGGCCGAGGGCCAGCTCCGGAGGGCGTTCGACATCGCCTGGAGAAGTCATTGGAGGTGCGTGGAGCGTCAAGCGACCGCGGCTTCGACAGGAAGCCGCTCGACCTGTTGTCGGTCCTCGACGAGCTCCTGGTGGCTCTTCAGATGGTCCATGTACATAATACCGTTCAGATGATCGATTTCGTGCTCCAGGGCCTGGGCGAGCAGGTCGTCCGCGTGGAGCCGCACGACCCGGAGCTCCCCGTCGAGACCGGCGGCCCTGACCCAGATCGACCTGGTGATGACCGCCGAGTAGCCGGGAACGCTCAGACACCCCTCCACGACGTCCCTGTAGCCGTGCCGGTAGACGATCCGAGGGTTCACGTATGCCCTCGGCCCCGTCTCGTCCGGCATCTGTATTACGATGACTCGTCTAAGCACTCCAACCTGGTTGGCGGCGAGTCCCACGCCGCCCGCCGCGCGTACCGTATCAACCATGTCGTCGATCAGCCGCCGCGTCCTACGGTCGATGCCGCGCACCGGCTTGGCTCGCCGCCGCAGCAGGGGATCGGGAAACTCGACTATGGGAAGAACGGCCATCCCGCCTCTGGAAGAGCGTGGCAATCGTCAGAAACCCCGGAGCCACGCGTCCCAACTGTGAGATTATATCCAGCGCCCGACTTCAGTGTAAAGGAGCACCGGCCCACGCGAACGCCCACGCTTGAGGAGACGCCGCACGATCGACCCCTCGGGAGCGTTCGTCTTCGACACTTTCCGGAGGGCCATCGAGTCAATCGGGTGTCGGCTCTCATCGCATGCGAGACATTGGGGAACGTGACCCGCGTCGGCCGAAAAAAGCCCGGAAACGGATGTTCGCACCTATTGACGCGCACATTCGTTCTGTCGTAGGCTGTATGTGACGCGCCGGGGCGCACCGTCATAGTCAGCGGAGCGCACCGACGCCGGCCCAACCACCCGCTACCCATCGCCGCACCGACCCCAAAGCCAAGCGATGCGCACCCCAAAGCACCTCTTGCGGAGCGGCGGACCGAGAACCCCCTCCGGGCGGCGGGTGGGAGGGCTCTGTCTCCCCAAAATCCTCGCGATCGCCCAAAGGCCTTCGGCTGCCCCGCCTTCGGCAGCATAGCGGGTTGGGATCCGCGGCCGGTCGGGAGCGTCAATACATTAGGGCGAGCAGCGCCAGAGCAAGAGGGATGAGTGCCACTGCGGCCGCGAGAAGACCGCAGCCGCCGCGTTGGCTCTGTCGGTACGCGGAGAAGCGCTCGTGGTAGATGGCGCGCACCGCTTGTGGCGTCCTGGTCCGCTGGGTCTCATCAGTAAAGTCGTCCTGAGGAATGGGGGGATGGGGGATGCTGCCGTCGGCAGGTAGGAGCCGCTGGTAGCGGCGGCGAAACTCCTCATCGGACAGAATCCCCTTGCGCATGTTGCAGGAGATGCAGAGAAGCTGTAGGTTATCGATCTCGTCGCCGCCGCCTCGACTAAACGGGTGTTTGTGGTCTATCTCAAGGTAGCGGATGCGATGGGTACGGCCGCAGTATGAGCATCTGCCCTTCTGAACCGTGAAGAGTGCATTCTTCACTCTCCGCGGGAAAACGACCCTGCGTCTGCCCGAATTGTTGGAGCTATCGCCCCATGGCATAGGTCAGTTCACCTGGGGTATTGGCACGTGTACAGAGCTGGACTTTGTACAAAGTATAGACAAGTGACGGGAACAGGGTAAGCTAACAAGACCAACCCACTACGAAAGGTCTCGTTATGCTCACCCTGCCCGATGCCATTATACCCTTGCTCAAGCCATTCAAGGTGATGTTTCAGGCCAAGACATGGTCGAAGGCCCAGGTGCTCCTAATTGGGGCAATCTTGGCGACGCGCAAGCGGACGGTCACCTCGGCGCTCCGCGTCATGGGGCTCAGCGACGACACGAGCTTTGCCCGTTACCACCACGTTCTCAACCGTGCCGGGTGGTCACCCCTCCGGTTGGCACACTGCCTGCTGTTGCTCTTGGTACAACACCTCGATCAGGGCGATGGGCCACTGGTGTTTGGGATCGACGAGACCCTGGAGCGGCGACGTGGCAAGCAGATCAAGGCCAAGGGGATATATCGCGACGCAGTGCGCTCCAGCGGGAGTCATTTCGTCAAGGCATCCGGCCTGCGTTGGGTGAGCTTGATGTGGCTGGCGCCCATACCCTGGGCACATCGGACATGGGCATTGCCTGTGCTGACTGCCCTGGCACCCTCGGAGCGATATTACCAGGAAATGGGTCGGACTCACAAAAAGCTCACCGATTGGGCGCGACAGATGATCGTCCAACTCCGTCGTTGGCTACCTCACCGCACCCTAGTCATCGTAGCTGACAGCAGCTACGCTGTCCTAGACCTGCTGCACTTCTGTCAGTCCATGACTCACCCGGTCACTTTCATCACCCGGTTGCGTCTGGACGCCGCGCTCTACAAACCCGCTCCACCTCGACTGCCCGGACAGATTGGTCGTCCGCGCGTCAAAGGCGAACGATTGCCAACACTAAAACAACTCCTCGATCAACCGGCAGCCGCGTGGACTGCCGCGATGGTCCCCTGGTACGACGGTACCCCGCGCAGAGTGGAGATCGCCTCTCATACGGCGGTCTGGTATCACAAGGGCAAGGCTCCGGTTCCTATCCGTTGGGTCTTGATACGCGACCCGATGGGTGCGTTCCGGCCACAGGCTTTGTTGTGCACCGACCTCAACTCGAACCCACCCGAATCATCGAATGGTTCGTGTTGCGATGGCAGCTGGAGGTCACCTTCCAGGAAGTCCGCACTCACCTGGGAGTGGAAACTCAACGCCAATGGTCTGACCTGGCCATCGCCCGCACCACACCGGCGCTCTTCGGGTTATTCTCATGGGTTACACTGGCAGCACATGCACTGGGCCGGGGCCAAGCCGTACCCGTCCGCTCAGCAGCCTGGTATCCCAAGTCCCTGCCCACCTTCTCCGATGCTATCGCTCTGGTCCGCCATCACCTGTGGTCCAACTCAGACGTTTTCGGCATATCGCCTGCTCAACCCAACATCCGAAAACTCCCTCGCCCTATGGTTGACCGCTTCATAGAATCGTTGTGCTATGCCGCCTGAATGTACAAAGTCCAGCAGAGGTCATGGCACTCAAGACAGTCGAGCGCTCATGAATCGCAGGGCTACCGTTGCGCCACCTCCTACTACTGCGGCGCGACCCTTGGCACTTAGCGATCCCTAGTGGAGCGCTCCGCAAGTCCCACGCGATACGGTGAGAGCTGCCAAGTACCACGCCTCCGTGCCGCGCTGACGCTCTGGTAAGCTATGTCCGGCCCGACGTGCGAGTCCCGTCCGCGTTCCCGCGGCGCGACCGTCGACCGGGCGGAGGAGCTGCGAAAAGACATGGCCCGCAAGACCGCACCGTCGTTGACGCAGTCCGACATCGAGGCCCGTCCCGTGGAGCGGCCCAACGTCCTGCTCATCATCACCGACCAGCACCGCCACGACGCGATAGGGCTCGACCCCCTGTCGCCCGACGCGCTGCAGACCCAGAACCTCGACTGGTACGCCAGCCACGGCGCTCTGTTTCAGCGCGGGTACTCGGAGACGCCGTCCTGCATCCCTGCGCGCCGCAGCATCATGAGCGGGATGGCGCCCGCGGCCCACGGCGTCGTGGGCGGCAAGGACGTGGAGTGGGACCCGCCGCACACGCTGGCAGGCGAGCTGTCGAAGGCCGGCTACCAGACCGAGATGATCGGCAAGATGCACTTCTCCCCGAAGCGCAAGCGGTACGGCTTCGAGCACGTCCAGCTCGCCGACGGCAACACAGGGCCGGACAACGACTACGTCGAGTGGCTCCGCACAAGGCACGGCCGGATGGAGATGGACGCAGGCAAGGCGCAGGGCATGGACTCCGGCGGCTGGGGCGGCCGCCCCAGCATCCTGCCCGAGGAGCAGATGCACTCGTTCTGGGTGGTCGACCGCGCCATGGACTTCCTCACGCGCCGCGACCCGTCGACGCCGTTCTTCCTCACCCTCTCCTTCATCGACCCGCACCCGCCGTTCGCGCCGCCGAAGTTCTACTACGACCGCTACATGTCCCGAGAGCTGCCAGAGCCCTTCGTCGGCGACTGGGCTGCGGTGTACGACTCGCCGCGGCGGGGCACACACCCGGGCTACTGGGAGGTAAGCCTGCCGGAGCACGACCTGCGGACGACCCGGGCGGCCTACTACGGCATGGTCAACTTCGTCGACGACCAGATCGGCAGGCTGAACCAGTTCGTGCGGGACCTGATGGACGACGTGCTGATCGTCATGACCTCCGACCACGGCGAGATGCTGGGCGACCACCAGCGCCTGAAGAAGACGTTCCCGTACGAGCCGTCGGCCAGGGTGCCCTTCATCATCAGGCCGCCGCTGAGCTGGGGACTTCCCGCGCGGCTGACTCCGAAGGGGCCCGTGGGCCTGCAGGACATAATGCCGACCATCCTGGACGCGCTGGAGCTGGAGATACCCGAGTCGTGCACGGGCAGGAGCCTGATGCCGGTGGCGCGCGGCGATGTCGACCGCGTGCGCGACGTACTCCACGGCGAGCACTCCGGCAACTACGACAACGACCTCGCCCACCAGTACCTGACCGACGGGCGCCACAAGTACGTCTGGTTCACTCAGACCGGCCGCGAGCAGCTCTTTGACCTGGACGAAGACCCCCGCGAGCTCCACGACCTGGCCCTGGACTCGACCGCCGAGGCGCGGCTGCGGCCGTGGCGCGAGCGGATGGCGGCGGTCCTCGACGGCAGGCCCGAGGGATTCGTCGACGGCGGAAAGCTGGTGGCCGGCAGGCCCCACGACCACGTCATACCCGGCTACGAACCCAACAAGACCTTCCCGTTCGTCTGACCCCATCCGGCTCTCCGAGCGGCGGGACTGGCGGAGACGGTATCCCGCGTGTCGGACGGGAGTTGCGCCGCTCGTTCTAGCGGCGGCCGAACTCTCGCTCGAGGCGCGCCGAGCTCATGTGGATCATCGTCGGACGACCGTGGGGGCACGTGTGCGGCTGCTCGCAGCCCTCGAGCTGGCGGCCCAGTTCCGTCATCTCCTCGGTAGTGAGCGTCTTTCCGGCCCTGATGGCGCCGTGGCAGGCGATGGAGTAGGCGGCGCGGTCCTCCCACGATTCGAAGCCGCCGCCCTCGGACATGAGGTCGAGAACGTCGAGGAAGCTCCGGGCCGGGTCGCTCTGGCCGATCAGGACCGAGACGCCCCTGAGGATGTACGCGCTGCCTCCAAACGGCTCCACCTGGAACCCCATTTGACGGACCAGCTCGCCGTGCGCTTCCAGCAGCTCGCTCTGGCGGTGGTCGAGCGCGATCGTGACGGGCTCCATGAGCCCCTGGACCTCCGGCGCGCCGGCGAGCGCCTCGGCCTTCACTCTCTCGAACAGCACCCGCTCGTGGGCGGCGTGCTGGTCGATCAGGTACACGCCGTCCGGGCCCTCCGCCGCGATGTACGTCGACTGCACCTGGCCCAGCACCCTCAGGCTAGGCAGCGCGGCCGAGGGCGCCAGCGACGGCGCGGCCAGGACGGGACCGGTACCGTGGTCCTCATGCCGTACGGGCTGGCCGGCCGCCGCCTGTGGCTCCGGCTCGCCGCCGACCGACGCGCCGGGAGGCCCTACCGGCCAGAACGAGTGCTCCACGGCCGGCTGCGCGGGGCTCGGGCGCGGGACCGAGGCGGCTCCCAGCTCCGGTACCGGCGAGTGGGCCGTCAGCGTCTGCCGGACCGCCTGCTGCAGCGCGGCGAACACGGAGCCCTCGTGCCTGAAACGGACCTCAGACTTGCCCGGATGCACGTTGACGTCGACGTCGACGTACGGCATGGCGACCTCCACGACCGCGACCGGGTACCGGCGCTCCGGAAGGAACCCGTGGTACGCCTCCTGCAGCGCGTAGCTGAGCATCCGGTTCTGGACCCAACGGCCGTTGACGAAGATCGTGACCTGGTTGCGGTTGGACCGTGAGACCGACCCCGGCGCGATCATCCCGGACACTCTCGGCGCGCGTCCGCCGTCCGGCGGCCCCGGCGAGGCGAGCTCCAGCATCGCCTCGGCTACCGCCGCGCCGTAGACCGCCGCGACCGCCTCCCGGGCGTCGCCCGATCCGGTGCTGACGATCACCTCGGAGGCCTCGACCCGCATGCTGAACCGGACGGTCGGGTACGCGAGCGTGTACCGGGCCACGAGCGTCTGTGTCCTTCCGGCCTCGGCGGCCGCGGAGCGCAGGAACTTGCGCCGGACCGGCACGTTTCGGAATAGCTGCCTGACGGTGACCGACGTCCCCGGCGCGGCGCCCTCAGGCGAATTGCCCACGACGCGCCCGTCGGACACCTCGATCCGGGTCCCTGAGGTCTCGGCGGGCGGACGTGTGACCATCGTCGCATGGGAGACGGCGCCGATGCTTGGGAGCGCCTCGCCCCTGAACCCGAGCGTCGCTATCGATCCCAGATCGGACGGGTCCACCAGCTTGCTCGTCGCGAAACGCTGGAAGGCCAGCTCGGCCTCGTCGCGGGCAATGCCCACGCCGTTGTCGACAACCCTGATCAGGTCCACGCCGCCCCCGCGGAGCTCGATCGATATCTCGGTCGCGCCGGCGTCCAAAGAGTTCTCGATCAACTCCTTGACGACGGACGCGGGGCGCTCGGTCACCTCGCCGGCGGCGATCATGGACGAGACGTCCGGCGGGAGCACGTGGATCGGCATGAGAGGTCGCTACCGTTGGCGGTGTACGGGCATTGGGGGAGGACACGCTCGTGAGGCGGCGGGCATCCGTATGCTATGGTAGCAGTTGCGCTAATGGCGGGCCACGGCCCGGTTTTCGACGGGCACGGGACGGCTCGGAGGCACGGTCGGGGAGCGCTCGATCCGCGGATCCAGGAGGACGAATTGACGGAACGGCCTACCCTGGGCGACGTGCTGGACGCGCGCCGGCGCATAGAACCCCACATCGTACGCACTCCGCTGCACCACTACCCGGCCCTCGACGAGCTCGTGGGCGCCAGGGTCTACGTCAAACACGAGAACCACCAGGCGCTCGGCGCGTTCAAGATGCGGGGGGCGCTCAACGTCTTCTCGATGCTCAGCCCCGAAGAGAAGCAGGCCGGCGTCGTAGTGGCCTCTACCGGAAACTTCGGACAGGGTGTGGCCCACGCCGCGCGGACCTACGGGGTGCAGGCCAACGTCGTCGTGCCCGTGGACGCCAACCCCAACAAGGTCAGGTCGATGCGTCAGCTCGGCGCGAATCTGATCTTCCACGGGGCGAAGTTCGACGACTCGCTGGCGCACGCCGAGCGGCTCTCCAGGGAGGAGGGGCTCCGGTTCATCCACTCGGCCAACGAATGGGGCCTGGTCCCCGGCGCGGCCACCTATTCGCTCGAGATCATGGAGGACCTGCCCGAGACGGACGTGATCATAGTCCCGGTCGGGGGCGGCAGCGGGGTGTGCGGGGCCTGCATCGTGGCCAAAGCCGTGCGGCCCGGCGTGCGCGTCGTCGGAGTGCAGGCAGCGGCCGCGCCGGGGGCGTACCTCTCCTGGAAGGAAGGCCGCATCGTTGAGGCGAAAGTCGAGACCGAGGCCGAGGGCCTGGCGACCAGAGCCGGCTACGAGCTGACTCAACGGATCATGCGCGAGATGCTCGACGACTTCGTACTGGTCGAGGAGCGCGAGATCGACGACGCGATTCGCCTGCACGTCGAGCACACCCACAGCCTTCCCGAGCACGCGGGCGCGTCTCCGCTCGCCGCCGCGCTCAAGATCAGGGACTCGCTGGCCGGCAAGAACGTCGTGCTCGTGATGAGCGGCGGCAACATCACCGTGAGCCAGCTCAAAGCCTCTCTGGCCCATGCCGGGGCGTAGCCGATTCGGGCGGCCCCCGCTGGCCGGGAGGCTGATCGCCGCCGGTCTGCTGGCGCTGCTCGCCTGCGGCCTCTCCGCGTGCGGCGGGGAGACCGAGGCCGAGGAGCGCTATCGGATCGGCGTCGAGCACATGGAGGCCGGCCGCTACGTCGAGGCCGCCTCGGAGTTCGGCAACGCGATGAACCTCGACCCGACCAACGCCCTCGCCTTCAACGCCCGCGGCGAGGCGTACTGGCAGATGGGCAACTCCGCGGGAGCGCTTCAGCACTACGATGCGGCGATCCGGATAGACCCGGAGCTGGCGGTCGCGTACCACAACAGGGCCACCGTCATCAGGAGTGTCGGCGAGTTGGACAACGCGCTCATCGGCTACGAGGAGGCCCTGCGTCTCGACCCCGATCTGGCCCGCGCCTACGTCGGACGGGGCCAGATACACATCGTCAACGGCGACATCCCGGCGGCCCTACGGGACTTCGGCGCCGCCATCGAACGGGACCCGGAGAGCTTCGACGCGCTCAACGGCCGCGGAACCGCCTACGCCAACCTCGGCCGCTACGAGGAGGCCGTGGCCGACTTCGACAAGGCCATCAGGATAGACCCGAAAGTCGCCGCGACCCGGTACAACCGGGGCGTGGCTCTCGTCTCTCTCGGCCGGCATCTGCGCGCCCTGGACGACTTCGACGAGGCCATCAGACTGGACAAGGAGTACGCGGCCGCCTACGTCAACCGCGGCGTGCTGTTCGGCGGCCTGAGCCAGTTCGACCGCGCCCTCGAGAACTTCGCCACCGCAATCGAGCTCGACCCCGAGGACGCCGCCGCCCACGGCAACCGGGCGCTCCTGCTGACGAGAATGGGGCGCGACGACGAGGCGGCGCAGGCCTTGGACCGCGCCGTCGAGCTCGGCGCCGACCGCGAGGACATGGAGCAGCGGGTCGAGGACGTCAAAGCCGCCCAGTAGCAACCTTCCTCACGCGCGCAGGCCGGGTGTCCCAGGCTCGATGGCGTACATGAACGCGTCGACGCCCTCCCGGTCCATGATCTTCAACAGCTCCTGGCTGATCATCCTGGCGATGCCGGGCCCCCTGTAGACCATTCCGGTGAAGAGCTGCACCGTCGTCGCCCCGGCCTTGAGTGCGCGCCACGCGTCCTCCCCGGAGAAGATGCCGCCGCACGCGTTGATCGCCACGCCGTTCCCCGCCTCGCTTCGAACGTCCGCGACCATCGCGAGCATGTTCTCGAACACCCCGCGCCCGCTGAGGCCGCCGGCGCCGGTCGACAGTCTGTCGTCCGCCGTGGGCCGGGTGTTGGCGACCGTCAGCGCGTCGACGCCGCCGTCGACGGATACGCGGGCCAGCGCCGCGAGTCGCTCTCGTTCCTCGCCCGGCACGCTGCCGTCGTCCCCGGACACGCCGCACCAGGGGAGCTTCACCAGCAGCGGCTTCTGCCGTCCGTCGTTTATCTCGCCTATGAGACGGCCAAGCGCCTCGGGCTCCTGGAACATCTTCAGCCCGCTCGTATTGGGCGAGCTGATGTTCAGCTCGATCGCGTCGGCCAGCGGCTCCAGCCGCCGGTGGCACCGCACGAACTCTTCCACGGTGGTCCCGGCGACGCTGACGATCAGCAGGGTGCTCCCGGCCGCATCTCTCGAACGCTCCAGGGCGGCCGCCGCGGCCTCGAGGCCGGCGCCCGGAAAGCCGAGCGCGTTCAGCAGCGACTGCTCCTTCGGCAGCCGGAGCAGCCGGGGCGCGTCGTTGCCCGGCCTGGCTGTCTCCGTGACCGTCCCAACGGTCAGGTACCCGAAGCCAAGACGGGACAGCCCACCGACCATGTCGCAGTTCTTGTCGTAGCCGGCCGCCAGTCCCACCGGGTTCTCCAGCGTGACCCCGCACAGCTCGACGAAGAGCCGTCCGCTGTGCATCTTCAGCACCGATCCTAGGACCCTGGACGGCACCCGCCGGGCCAGGAAAAAGTCGGCCACCGCCTGCGCGCGCTCCGGAGGCAGCCGGAAGAGCAGCGGCCTCAGGATCCACCGGTATCCGTTGTCCATGGCGCCTGGCATCGTCGTCGATACGCCTCCCTACGATCAGTATAGCGCGGCGGAGAAGGCTGTTGCCCGGCGCGGTCCGTCTCTACGGCGTATAATGGGCCGAGACCGGGCCGCACGGTCGGCACGATATGGACTTGACCTTCGACAGAGGCAGCAGACAGGAGCCGAAGGGCCACGCGCTGCTCTATTTCAGGAACAGGTCCAACGCCCAGGAGGTGTGGGCGACCTACGTGGTCATACTTCCCATCACCGTGGACATCTCCAAGTACGTGCCCCCGTTCCTGATGAACCAGGTCGGCGAGATCGGCCCGAAGGACCTGTCCGCCTTCGCGTTTCCGCCCACTCCGGAGCAGGTCGAGAGCTACGACCTCCTCGACTCCCTTGCCCAGCAGCGGGACGATGACATCCTCTTCGCCGGGAACATCGACCCCAACGACGTCGCCCAGGGCATGACGTCGATCAACGAGGCGGTGCAGGAGTACGCCGAGATGTACGGCCTGCACGCGCCCGCCCTCGGCGCCCCCCAGGAAGAGCAGGACGACGAGGAAGAAGGGGACGGCGTCAGGGACGTCCTCTACGGGCTCATGAGCGAGGGCGACAAGCTGGAAGAGCTCACCAAGATGGTCAGCAAGCTCCGGTTCGCCGTCGAGGGCTCCGACTCGCGTCAGGTCGAGGAGGCCGAGCAGGACATTCGTCTGCTCGCCCGCCACTTCCCGGATAATCACAACATCCCTCGCCTGGTTCGGGCCGCCAAGTCCGACGACCGGCTCAGCGCGGAGCTTGCGGACCTGTACCTGCGGCGCTGCTACTTCCTCGTGCACGAGGAATACGCGAGGCTCGCGGAGGTCGAGCGCCGCCTCACGGAGCTCGAAGGCGGCCAGCCCGCGGGATAGCACCCCGGTCGAGGCGCCGGCTCATCCCACCGGCTGCCCGTACCGCCGAGGAGTGACAGGTTCTACGACCGGATCGCCAAGACTAGACTCAACGTGTTTCGATCGGGCGTCCAGCAGGCGGGCTGGGGCAGGTCATATGTATCAAAGGGGCGCTAATCCAGCTTGGCTGGATGAACTCGGACACTCGACAGTTCACTCTCGGAAACGACATTGTAGTGTCTCGCGTTCGAACTAGCTAATTTGTCGATCATTTTGGGCAACGCACAGGAGATTATCCTGAGCTGCTCTCGTCCCGTCATTTGCCCTCGGGGTCTGCGGATCCACAACGTGTGGACCCCGCTTGCTCGTAGCTTAGCCTTGTGCTGTTTCCTGGCACGGTCATCGGCGTTGATCCATAGCGCGTCATTGGCCTCACGCCAATCGATAATCTCTGGGTCAGTGACTCCGCGCCTTCGAAACACGGATACAACATCGTTAATTCTGTATCCGACTAAACGTAGCGCCTCAGCGACTCGAGGCACTAACGATTCGTCAAGTAGGAACTGCTGGGTCATGTAGCTTGGAGACGTGTTTCCCACTCACAAGCTGCGTTCACGTCGTCTGAGGAGATCCCATACGCTGCAGCAAGCCAATCAACAGAGTCCCCTGCCTCGACCATCCCCGAGATTGTCCTGGTCGGAATACGTGTCCCCTTAATGCAGGGTGCACCAAACTGAATTCGCGGCTGGAGAACAACTCCGTCAACCGGTTCCCAAGACGTGGCTACATGGGTGTCGTTGTCAAACTCGAGGCCGTGTATCGGAATCAAGTATTCCTTCAGCATTCCGAGGGCCATTTGTCCATGTCGACTGGCAGATATCAACCGTTCCGTCCAGTCGACGAATATCTGTCCTTGCCCCGTCCACATGTACTCCGTGGCGAATGGACATTGTGCGCCAACCACGTCCTGCAACCATTTTCTGGTCCGATGTATCTCCATCCAGCCTACGCCGGCCGCACGTAGGGAGGCAATGACGCGCATCGATATGAGATCCTCGAAATCAATCACCATCTCCACCCCGTGAACCTGCACTAGGTCGCGCGATGCGACACCACGTCGGATCCAATTGAGCAGTCTGGTGGAACTCACGGCGTATATCACACTGCCGTATGGGACGGCCTTGAGGTATCTGGCCGCTTCAGGCACGTCATAGATGCCGCGAAAGTCAGATAGGGCCATACACTACCTCTTCCTGTGAGACCATCGGTTAGAGCCCTTGGACCACGATACTGAACAGGCGCAAGGGTCATGCCAGCACCACGGCCTCCAATTCGGCGCGCAGTGTACATCGATAGTGTACATCCGTCACGCAGCCCAGTCGATCCCAATCCCCCACCTCCCAACCTCCGTCATTCCCACGAACGCGGGAATGCATCCCCGACAAGGTGCGCCACCATGACACCGGAAGCAGTCCGTCACGCCGGCCGGCCCAAACAGGTGGGGAATCTGGGACGGCAGCCCGCGGGATAGGTCCCAGCGCCCCCGCCTTCCGCGGCGATTCCCTTGCCGCTTCCGGCCCCGCGCGGTAGGATTGTACGCCACCGACCGGTCAGGCAACGTCGTCACAACGTCACCCGTGAACGGAGGCAAGCCATGAACAACCTTCGCATCTGCGCAGCCACGGCGATCGCCCTGCTGGCCCTGTCTCTCATGGCGGCCGCGTGCTCGAGCGACACCGCGGAGGAGGCGGCGCAAGCCCCCGCCGGGGACGGAGACGGCGCCCAGGCAGCGTCGGACGCCGGCGGGACGGGCAAGATGCTGGACACGCCGGAGTACAAGGTCTCCCAGGAATTTCCTCTGACCATGGAGGTGAGCAGCAGCGTCTTCTCCAGAATCAGGCGCATGCCGATCGAGTTCACCTGCGCGGAGAACTACTGGTACCCGGAGGCGGGCTTCGAGCCCAGGTACGGCGAGGACAAGTCGCCGCCGCTCGCCTGGGCGAACGCGCCTGAGGGCACCCAGAGCTTCGCCATCATCGTGGACGACCCGGACGCGGTGGAGTACGAACCGGGCATAGTGTCGCCGCGGGTGCACTGGGTTATCTGGAACATACCGGCCGACGTCGCCGAGCTGGCCGAGCACGTGGCGACCACCACCGATGTGGCGGCCATCGGTCCCAACACCCGACAGGGGATCAACGACTACGAGAACGTGGGCTGGAGCGGACCGTGTCCCCTGCCCAACGTCATCTCCATCTTCCAGCGCGACGACTACATGAAGACGAAGAAGACCCAGTACCCCCACGGCTACGTGTTCACCATCTACGCGCTGGACGCCGAGCTCGACCTCGCCGCCGGCGCCAACAAGAACGACCTGCTGGCCGCCTTGGACGGCCACATACTCGCCGCCGGGCAGCTCACGGGCGAGTACATCAACAAGAAGCTGTACAAGTGATCCCGGCTGGGGGCTCATAGCCCCGAGCTACGAGGCATCAGGCCGTCGTCAGTATCGGGAACCTGGTCCCAAACGATGGCCTTGCCTCACATCACGCGCCAGTAGACGGAGCCCTTGAAATGAGGGTAGCCCGGATTGGAAACACCCTCTGAGCTGGACTACGTTAGACTCTCCCAGTCTCGCTCGAGGAGCTCGACCCATTGTCAGCACGTTCACAGACCCCTGATTCCGGTCCCGTTCGCGAGTCCGGGCGGATCACCAGCCTCGACCTGATACGCGGCGTTGCGGTGCTCGGCATCCTGCTGATGAACGCCGTTAACTTCAAGCTCGGCAATGCGCCCTACTTCAACCTGAGCGCGGGCGGCTCAGAGACATGGCTCGACTGGGCTGTGGGCATCTTCGGCGAGATCTTCATCGACCAGAAGTTCATGGGGTTGTTCTCGCTGCTGTTCGGCGCGGGGATGATTCTCTTCATCGACCGCGCCAGCGAGAGAGGAAGGCCCGCGGTCCTGCTGAACCTGTGGCGAAACGCGCTGCTGCTGCTAATCGGCGTTCTCCACCTCCTGCTGTGGGATGGCGACGTGCTGACGGTCTACGCGGTGTCGTCGGTCTTTCTGATCGCCCTGCGGAAGCTGCCGAACTGGCTCCTCATCTCCGTTGGAGCCACCGTGTTCGCGCTATCCGTTGCCTGTGCACTGCTCATGCAGTCCATCGCCGACACGACCAGCGCATCGCTGTCGGGTTTCTGGACACCGGGTGAGATTTCGACCGAAGAGGCTATTGGGCCCCCCTTCCTGCTGGGCTATTTCCTGCGCGCATTGGGGCTGATTCTCGTCGGCGCCGGCCTGTATCGCACCGGCTTCATGAACGGCGGCTTGCCCGCGAGGACGTATCGACTGACCGCAATGGTCGGGCTTGCCGTCGGCCTGTCCCTTGCAGCCGCCGGCGTCGTCGTCACCGCGGTGAACGACTACTCGCGCGACATCGCCTTTGTCGGCCAGATCCCCAATACGCTCGGCACGATTCCCTGCTCGCTGGGATACATGAGTCTCATCATCCTCTGGAACAACCGCGAGGACAACTGGCTCAAGCGGCGTCTGCGCGCAGTCGGGAGGATGGCGCTGACCAACTACCTGGCGCAGACGCTGCTGGGCGTGCTTGTCTTGACAACCCTGCTGGGCGACGTCGACTTCGTGAACCGAAGCGCGGTCCTGGTGTTTGTGCTGGCGGTGTGGGCGCTGCAGCTGTGGTGGTCGCAGGCGTGGTCGAGTCGCTTCCTGTTCGGACCCGCGGAGTGGCTCTGGCGAGTCGCCACATATCGAAGCGGACAGCCCCTTCGCCGCCCCGGTTGACGCGGCGTTCCCGCGCTTCGGCACGCGCTGGACAGGTATGTAGTCATGGTGGTATGATGGCATGACGACAGCAGGGAGATTGTACGCTATGAGACGAACGCAGATACAGTTGGACGAGCCAACGTACGAAATGGCGAGGCGAAGAGCGTTCTCAGAGGGCAAGTCGATGGCGGCGGTCGTCAGAGAGGCCCTGACTCAGTACTTGGGCCCCAGTGCCGAAGGGCCGCTGACCATAGACAGCTTCACCTTCATCGGCTCCGGGCGGTCGAAGCCTGAGGACCCCCGCCCTCTGTCCGAGCGCCACGACGAGGCGCTCGCCGACGACTTCACGTCTTGATCTTCTTCGACACTTCGGCGGCAGTCGCCCTGGCAGACGTGGAAGACGGTAATCACGCCCATGCCGTGCGCGCGATCAGCGTGCTGGTGAACAGAGGGACCCCTCTCCTTACCCACAACTATGTGCTCGTGGAATCGGCGGCGGTGCTGCATCGAAGATTGGGGTTGACGAGCGCCCTGTCTTTCCTTGCCGACTCAGAGCACTTCCGCGTTCACTGGATCACTGACGAAGACCACACGGAGGCGGTGACCCTGCTGAGAAAGCGTGATCACCGTAACCTCAGTCTCGTCGACTGCATGAGTTTCGTCATCATGGGCAAGTACGACGTCACCACCGCACTCGCCTACGACTCCGATTTTCAGACCGAGGGCTTCGACGTTGTCCGATGACGAAGGGCGCCGTCGACATCGAACATGACGGCGGGCGGGGTATACCCTCTGCTCTGTGGCTACCCTCGTAGCAGGCTCTCCACTTCGTCTCGCGACGGCATCGCGGCCTGCGCGCCGGGTCGAGTCACAGCCACCGCTCCGGCGGCGGAGGCGAACCGGACCGCCGCCGCAAGGTCCTTGCCCTCGGCCAGGGCTACGCCCAGCGCGCCGCCGAACGCGTCGCCCGCCGCGACCGTGTCCACTGCCTCGACGTCGAACGACGGCACATGGTCCCCCGAATCGCCGGAGACGTACACGGCGCCCCGCTCGCCCAGCTTCACGACCGCTGTCCCGACACCCCTGCGCGAGAGCTCCGCTGCCGCCGCCCGCCCCTGGCAGACATCGTACACGGGGTGTCCGACCAGCGCCGCGGCCTCCGTCTGGTTCGGCGTCAGGACGTCCACGAGCGCGTGGGCTTCGGCGGGCAGGGCAGACGCCGGCGCGGGGTCCAGTATGACGGCCACGCCCTTCTCCCTGGCAATCCGCGCGGCCGCCAGCGAGACTTCAAGCGGGACCTCGAGCTGCAGCAGCAGGCAGTCCGCGCCGTCGAGCGCCGACTGAGCCTCGCGGACCTGCTCGTCGTCGCAACGCAGGTTGGCGCCGTAGACGGCGACGATGTGGTTTTCACGATCGGCGTCCAGCAGAATTACCGCCGTGCCCGAGGGGCCGTCGGGGTCGGAGGCCACCCGGGAGACGTCGACGCCGTACGATTCCAGGCCCCGCAGCAGCATCGGCCCGAACGCGTCCTCACCCACACGCCCGACCATCCGGACATCGGCGCCCAGCATCGAGGCGGCGACGGCCTGATTGGCGCCCTTGCCTCCCGGCGTGATATGGAGCTCGTCGCCGGCGATCGTCTCGCCGGGCAACGGCAGCCGAGGCGCCGCGACCACCAGGTCCATGTTGATGCTGCCCAGCACCACAATGACCGGTCTCTGTCGCGGTGCGCCCAACGCCTGAGCTCCTGGGCTCAGCCTATCTCGCCGCGGTCGAGCAGGTCTTCGATCACGATGGCCACGCCGTCCTCCTCGATGGGGCGGGCCACCAGGTCGGCCGCCTCTTTTGCCTGGGGGACGGCCTCGTGCGACGCGACGCCGAGCCCGGCCCACCTCAGCATCTCGACGTCCTCGTAGCTGTTCCCGCAGGCAACGATCTGCTCGCGGCGTATCCCCAGGTGGTCGGCGAGCCACTGGAGGCCGCTGCGCTTTCCGCCGCCCGGATGGAGGATCTCGCACAACGTGGGCAGCGACCGGGTAACGTACAGCTCGCCGTCCAGCGCCGCGTTGAGCCGCCTGTCGAGCTCGCCGATCTCGTCCTCGGCGCCCAGCACGGCCAGCCGGGTCGGCTCGTCGTGGGCGAGCGTCCTCAGGTCGGACACGACCCGCACGCCGCCCCTGTTGCGCTCGCTGTAAGCCTCGACCCAGGGTGTGAGCACGTTGGCGACCACGTCGTCCCCGATGTACGCCAGAATCTCGTTCGGCCAGCCGTCCAGCGCGTCCAGCGCGCGGATCGACATGTGGGGTTCCAGCGGCAGATGGTGCAGCACCTCACCCGTCGTCGGGTCGGCGACGTGCGCGCCCTGGAACGAAACGATGGGCGACGTGATGTCGAGCTCCGAGGTAGCCGCGATCGCCGAGCGGAACATCCGGCCGGTGACAAGCGTGACCACTGCCCCCGCCTCTTCGGCCGAAGCGATCGCCCGACGCATCCTGTCCGAAGGCGGACGATCCGCGGTACGAATAGTACCGTCTATGTCGAGCCCGATCAGCCTGTAGCCCATCTACAGGTACGCCGTCCTGGGCCGGGCTCTGATAGAATCGTACTCGTCGTGAAACTGTCGCCTAGAGCGGTCCTCTGGCTGATCGTGCTGCCGGTGTTCATCTACATCCTGGTGCTGGCGTTCCGGGGCGGCTGACCGCAGCCGCCGCCTGCCGCTTCCCTGGCCTCTCTCATCGCCGCCGGTAATCTTACATCTTTCCGCGGCGGCCGAGGAATCCAGGGGTCTCACGCGGTCAGTCGACGTCCTCGGCCTGGTCCGGCTTCGCCTGGCCGCGGGCGCGTTCGGCGAGGAACGATCCCTCGCCGAATGACCCGAACTGGACCTGTCCGGACATCTGGTCTCCCGTCAGCGTGGCGCGGAAGGAGAGGGCCATCGTACCCCTGGGGCCGGACATCTCGATCTCCCACTCCAGATTGCCCTGCTCGAGCCTGCCTCCGTCGAACTCTCCTCTGCCCCGGGGCCCTTCCCAGACGCCGCCGAACGACGAGCCGCGGGCGGTCAGCTCCAGCGTGCCCTGCTGCGTTCCACGGGGGGAGTTGATCGTCACGTTCCAGACGCCTTCGATGGTCGTCTCCCGGGCGCCATTCGATTGGAAGGAGTAGGACTGCAGCCGGGCGTAGAGGCCGTCAAGGGCCATCAGCTCGTCGTGGTTGCCCTCCTCTACCTTCCGGCCGTCTTCCAACACCACGATCCGGTCCGCGTTGCGCACCGTGGACAACCGATGCGCTATCACCAGCGCCGTCCGGCCGCGCAATAGCTCGCCCAGCGCACGCTGGATCTGCATCTCCGTTTGGGTGTCTATGTTGGCCGTCGCCTCGTCCAGAATCAGCACACGTGGGTCCGCCACCAGCGCTCGCGCGAAGCTGATCAACTGACGCTGGCCCACGCTAAGGTTCCCTCCGCGCTCCTGAAGCTCAGTGTCGTATCCATCCGACAGACGCTCGATGAACTCGTGCGCCCCAACCGCACGCGCCGCCGACTCCACAGCCGCGTCCGTCGCGTCCACCCGGTTGTAGCGGATGTTCTCCCGTACCGTCCCGCTGAACAGGTACGGCTCCTGCAGCACCACGCTCATCTGCCGACCCAGGGAGTCCTGGCTCAGATCGCGCACGTCGTGGCCGTCCATCGTGATACGGCCCTCGGTCACGTCGTAGAACCGCAGCAGCAGCGACACCAGGGTCGTCTTACCGGCGCCGGTCGGGCCAACGATCGCGACTGTCTGACCCGCCTTGGCCTCGAGGTCGACGCCCTGAAGCACCGGCACTTCCGACTCGTACGAGAAACCGACTCCCTCGTAGCGGACGTCGCCGCGAACCCGGTCCACGCGCACCGCGTCCGGCTTGTCCTCGAAGTCGGGATCGAGGTCCATCAACTCGAAGATGCGGGCGCCGGAGGCCATGGCGCGCTGGAGCGAGCCGTACTGCATGGTGAGATTGCGGACCGGCTCGAAGAACCGCTGGATGTAGAGGGCGAAGGCGACCAGCACGCCCACGTCCTCCAGCGAGCCGTCGAGGACCATGCGGCCGCCGAAGAAGACCACCAGCGCCAGGCCCAGCGCGCTGAGGACCTCGACCGAGGGCATGAGTACCGCCGTGTAGCGGGTCGCCTGGAGGTTTGCGCCGAGATTCTCGCGGTTGGCGGTGCCGAACTGCTTGATGTTCGCGTCCTCGCGGTTGAGGCTCTGCACCACCCGCACGCCGGAGATGTTCTCCTGTAGCCCGGAGTTGACGACGGCGATGGCGCGGCGCACGCGCATGAACGACCTTCGGGCGTACTGCTGCCAGATGGCCAGCATCGCGAACAGCAGCGGGATCACCGTCAGGGTGATGAGCGCGAGCTGGAAGTCCATCAGCATCATCACGGTCACGATCCCTACGAAGGCGACCACGTCCGCAATCGTGAGCACGACGACCGACAGGAAGTCCTGTATCTGTTGCACGTCGTTCTGCACGCGGGACATGGTCATGCCGACCTCGCTCCGGTCGAAGAACGACATGGAGAGCCTGTGGATATGGCGGAAGAGCCTGACCCTGAGGGTGTAGAGCACCCGCGCCCCCACGAAGGCCATTGCGCGGAGGTGGACGTAGTTGGCGCCGAACTGGATTGCCGCCACGGCGACGAAGATGCCGACGATCCAGTTGATTCCGGTCAGGTCTCGCTCCCGGATGTAGTCGTCGATGACCTGCTGGACCAGCCACGGTATGGCAACCACGGTGGCCGTGTAGACGAACATCGCGCCGATGGTGAGGAGCAGCAGCGCCCAGTGCGGCTTCAGGTAGTCGAACAGCCGCACGACGACCTTGTGATCGTAGAGCTGCCCGCCCTCGTCGTCCTGGTCGAGGCCCATGCGGCGCCCCATCATGCGTCCGCCAATGAAGCCGCCGCCGCCACCGAGCATCATGCGCTGCCTCCCTCCGTCTGGAAGAGTGCGTCGAGCAGGGCCTCCTCCTCTGAGGCGAGCTGCACGTCGTGGATGCGGCGGTAGAAGCCGTCCCGGGCGAGCAGGTCCGCGTGAGTGCCACGCTCGACGACGCGTCCGCCCTCGAGCACGATTATCAGATCGGCGCCGCGGACCGTGGAGAGCCTGTGAGCGATGACGAACGTGGTGCGGTCGCGTACGACCTCGGCGAGGGCCCGCTGGATCTTGTACTCGGTGCCGACGTCGACGCTGGACGTCGAGTCGTCGAGGATCAGGATCGGCGGGTCGAGCAGCAGGGTCCGAGCAATGGCGAGCCGTTGCCGCTGGCCCCCGGACAGCGTTATCCCGCGCTCGCCGACCAGCGTGTCGTAGCCGTCGCGCAGGCCGTCGATGAAGTCGTGGAGCTGCGCGACCGTCGCCGCGGCGACGATCTGCTCGTGCGTTGCGGCGTCGACGCCGTAGGCGATGTTGTCCCTGATCGTCGCCGCGAAGACGAACACGTCCTGCTGGACGATGCCCACGTTGGACCGGAGCGACGCCAGGGTCACGTCCCTGATGTCGGTGCCGTCGATTGTGACGGCTCCGCTCGTGACATCGTAGAAGCGGGGGATGGCGTGCACGACCGTGGTCTTGCCGGAGCCCGGCCCTCCAAGGATGGCGACGAGCTGCCCCGGCCGCGCCTCGAAGTCTACGTCCTCGATGGCGGCGTCGTCCTCACCGTAGCCCAGGGAGACACGGTCGAACTTCACGTGGCCCCGCGCGCGGGGCATCGGCCCGGCGCCGGGCCTCTCGGCCACCGGCGAGACGGCGTCGAGGACGTCGAATATCCGCTGGCCGGCGGCTGAGGCACGGGTCAAGGTGTTGACCATCCATCCGGCCATCCGGACCGGCATCTGCATGATGCCCATCAGCAGAATGAACGAGGCGAGCTCGCCCTCCGTCAGCCGCCCATCGATGACCTCGTTGCCGCCGACGAGAAGGATCGCGCCGATGGCCAGCGTGAAGACGAAGGTCATGAACGAGCCGTGGGAGGCGAACAGCCGGGTTGCGGCGTAGGTCAGGTCGGCGACCGACCTGGCCTTCTTGTCGAACTTGTCCTCTTCGTACTGTCGGCCGCCGAACGCCTTGACGACACGTATGCCGGCGAGGCTCTCCTGGAGGACGGTTGTCAGATTCCCAGTCTCCTCCTGAACCCTCATCCAGGTCGGCCGCAGCTTGCGGGACATGGTGAGGGCGCGCCACAGTACGATTGGCACGAAGGCCATGCTGACCAGGCCCAACCGCCAGTTGGTGGCGAGCATCAACCCGCCGGCCACGCCTATTGTCAAGAATATCGAGAGGCCCCTGACCATCCCCATGCTGACGAACATCCGGACCGCGTCGACGTCGGCGGTCGCCTTGGACATCAGGTTGCCGGTCTGCTGCTTGTCGTGGAACCCGAAGCTGAGGCTCTGGAGCTTGCGAAAAAAGTCCTCGCGTATGTCGAAGGCGGCCCGCTGCGAAACGGACTCGGACAAATAGGTCTGGGCGTACCCGAACAGGCCGCGCATGGCGCTGACGAGCATGATCCCGCCGGCCAGCAGCAGCAGGCTGCTGGACTGACCGCTGGCCAGCGCCTCGTCAATAGCGCGGCCCAGCAGGACCGGAAGGAACATGACCGATACCGTGGAGGCCGCCATCGCCAGGTAAGCGCCACCGAGGTAGACTCGCTGCCTCCAGGCGTACGCGGTCAGCCGCAGGAGGACTCTCATATACTCACGGCCCTGCCAGCGGCCGCCGCGGGCCGCTCCGTCTCCCGCGTTGCTCCGGCACGGGTGAGTATCTCAAGCGCCGGAACGACCACCTCGAGCTCCTCCAGGGTCAGCGCGTCGGCCAGGGCGAGACGCCGCTCCCTGCTCACCTGCCAGAAGCGCTCCACGGCCTTCTTGCCTTCATCGGTGAGCTCGCAGGCGACGACGCGCCTGTCCGAAGGGTCCTCGACGCGCTCGACCAGACCCTTCTTGACCAGCCGGTCCACCATGCTGGTCACCGAGGGCAGCCCCCGTCCCAGGTGTTCGGAGAGTACGCCCATGCGTGTTGGGCCCTGCCTGTGGAGCAAGAACATCGTCTTGGCCTGGGGCATCGTCAACTCCAGGTCCTGCCACCCGCCCGGAGAGCGAGGCCGCATGTGGAACGACATGCGCTCCATCAACTCGACCAGCCTCTCGGAGAGTATTTCTCTGTTCCGTTCCAATGTCCGCCTCGAATTATTCGTGCCACGTGAACTATATTAGCGAAGCGAAGGTTTCTTGTCAACCCTCTTGTCTCGGCACCTGCTCGATTCCGCGGGCCGGGCCCGAAGCGAGGTCGGCGGGCAATCAGGCGCCCTCTCCGGTGGTGACCGACTGCAGGCGGGCGTAGAGGCCGTCGAGGGCCATCAGCTCGTCGTGGTTGCCCTCCTCTACCTTCCGACCATCCTCCAACACAACGATCCGGTCCGCGTTGCGCACCGTCGACAGCCGATGCGCTATCACCAGTGCCGTTCGGCCGCGCAGCAGCTCCCCCAGAGCGCGCTGGATCTGCATCTCAGTGTGCGTGTCTATGTTCGCCGTAGCCTCGTCAAGGATCAGGACGCGGGGGTCCGCCACCAGCGCCCGCGCGAAGCTGATCAGCTGGCGCTGACCCACGCTCAGGTTGCCGCCACGCTCCTGAAGCTCAGTGTCGTACCCATCCGACAGACGCTCGATGAACTCGTGCGCCCCAACCGCACGTGCCGCCGACTCCACCTCTTCGTCCGTCGCGTCCACCCGGTTGTAGCGGATGTTCTCACGCACCGTCCCGCTGAACAGGTACGGCTCCTGCAGCACCACGCTCATCTGCCGACCCAGGGAGTCCTGGCTCAGATCGCGCACGTCGTGGCTGTCCACCGTTATCCGGCCCTCGGTCACGTCGTAGAACCGCAACAGCAGCGACACCAGCGTCGTCTTGCCGGCTCCGGTGGGGCCGACGATCGCGACTGTCTGACCCGCCTTGGCCTCGAAGTCGACGCCCCGTAGCACCGGCGAATCGGGCTCGTAGGCGAAGCCAACTCCCTCGTAGCGGACGGCGACGCGAACGCTGTCCAGGCGCACGGCATCGGTTTTGTCCCGGATCGCCGGCTCGATGTCGAGTATCTCGAAGATGCGGGCTACGGAGACGACGCTGCTCTGAACCTGGCCGAAGTCGCGGGTCAGCCGCTCCATGGGCTCGAAGAACCGCTGCAGGTAGAGGGCGAAGGCGACGACCACGCCCGCCTCCAGTGAGCCGTCGAGCACCATGCTGCCGCCGAAGAAGACGACCAGCGCGAGGCCGACCGCGTTGAGCGCCTCGACCGAAGGAAAGAGCGCCGCCAAGAACTTGGCCGACTTCAGGTTGGCGCCCAGGTTCTCGCGATTGGCCTCGTCGAAGGTCTCGACATTGGCCTTCTCGCGGTTGAGGCTCTGGATCACGCGCACCGCGGTGAGACCCTCCTGAAGGCGAGCGTTGACATCGGCCACGGCCTGCCGGGCGCGCTCGAAGGACTTGCGGGCGTAGCGCTGCCAGAGCATCAGCAGCGGTATGACGACCGCGACGCACGCGAGAACGATCAGGGCCAGGCGTACGCTCATGACAAACATCGCGACGGTCACTCCGGCAAGGCTGATGACGTGCGCCACCGAGACGATCGTGATGTTCAGCATCTCCTGGAGCTGCTGTATGTCGTTCTGAACGCGGGACATGACCCGGCCCACCTGGTTGCGGTCGTAGAAGCCCATCGAAAGCCGGGTCAGGTGCGCAAAAAGGTCCGTCCTGAGCGCGTAGAGTACCCGCTGTCCCAGCACCACCAAGCTCCGGTGGTAGACCAGGTCGCTTACGTAGTGGACGAGGACGACCGCACCGAAAACCAGGACCAGGGAGTCGAGTCCGGCCAAGTCCGCGTCCTCCGCGACGATGTAGCCGTCGATGATCAGCTTGATGAACCAGGGAACGGCGACCAGCGTCGCCGTGAAGACGGCCATCGCGCCGAAGACGATCGCGACCGTGAGTCTGTGCACTCGAAGATAGCGCAGCAGCCGCCAGATCGTGCCGACGGTATGCAGACCGGTGCGGTGCTCGTCGTCGAGCAACGCTCCTTCCGATTTCCGCGGACTCGTGCCTGCGGTCGACATCACTCCCCCTCTCGAACAGCCCGATAGGCCTCGTCAAGTGACCCTGCCTGCCGGGGCGCAAGCTGCCGATCGTGGATCCGGCGATAGTAACCGTCCTGGGCCAGCAGCCCGTCGTGGGTACCGCGCTCTACGATCCGGCCGCGGTCCAGAACGAGAATCTTGTCGGCGTTCCGGATGGTGGAGAGGCGATGCGCGATGACGAACGTCGTGCGGCCCTTCACGACCTCGGCCAGCGCCTTCTGGATCTGGTACTCCGTCCCGACGTCGACGCTGGACGTTGAGTCGTCGAGGATCAGGATGGGCGGGTCGAGCAGGATGGTCCGGGCTATGGCGAGCCGCTGACGCTGTCCGCCCGACAGCGTGATGCCGCGCTCGCCGACCCACGTCTCGTAGCCGTCCGGCAGCCCGACGATGAAGTCGTGAAGCTGGGCGACCTGGGCCGCCCGGGCGATCTCGTCCATTGATGGGTCGTCGGCCCCGTAGGCGATGTTGTCCCGGATGGTCGCGGCGAAGGCGAAGGGGTCCTGGAGGACGATGCCGACGTTGCGGCGCAGGGAGTCGAGAGTGGCGTCCCTTACGTCGACGCCGTCGAGCAGGACCCGCCCGTCGGTCGCGTCGTAGAACCTCGGCGCCATGTGCACGATGGTGCTCTTGCCCGAGCCGGGAGCGCCCAACAGCGCCACCAGCTCGCCGGGCCGCGCCTCGAAGTCGATGCCGTGGACGGCCGGCGCGTCGGCGCCGTACGCGAGAGAGACGTGCTCGAACCTGACGTGGCCGCGGGCCCGGGGCAGCTCCACGGCGTCGTCTCGCTCCGCCACCGGCGACTCCGCGTCGAGGACGTCGACGAGCCGCCGGCCGGCCGCCACGCCTCGCGTGAACGAGGTGACCATGAACCCGGCCCAGTAGATGTGTCCCCCAAGGACGCCCATGTAGAGCACGAAGGCCGCGGCATCGCCGGCGCTGAGGCGCCCGGCGGCCACCTCGCGCGCACCGATCCAGAGGACCGTGATGATCGCGGCGTTGACTATCAGCCCGGACAGCGCCTTCCGCGACGTGGACATGAGGCCGGCGGTGGTCAAGAGCTCGCGGACCGACGACGCGCTGGCCGCGAACTTCCCCTGCTCGAAGCGGGCGGACGCAAACCCTTTGACGACTCGTATGCCGGCCAGAGCTTCCTGGACCACCCGGGTCATCTGGCCGGTCTCTTCCTGGGCCGCGTGCCACGTCCGGACCATGGTCGGGACAACCGCAAAGCTGCGCCACAGTGCGACAGCCGCGAAGGCGGCGCACACGAGACCGAGCTTCCAATTCATCAGCAGCATCAGCACGATGACCCCGGAGATGAAGACGACCAGATAGGCCGCGCGCCCGAACGCCCACGAGAGCTGCCTCACCGCGTCGACGTCGGAGGTGGCGCGGGACATGAGGTCGCCGGTCTGCTGCCGGTCGTGGAAGCCGAAGCTGAGGCTCTGTAGCTTCTTGTAGAAGTCGTTGCGCAGGTCGAAGGCGACCCTGTGGAGGACCATCTCGAGCAGGTATCCCTCGATATAGCCGAACACGGCGCTGAGCGCCCCGACCCCGACGATCGCCAGGGCCAGGAGCAGGAGCTGGCTCCGCAGTCCGCTGGCGACGGCCTCGTCGATGGCCGTTCCCAGCAGCCTGGGGACCAGCATGAAGGACAGCGACGAGAGTACCGAAGCGGCGTAGCCGCCGGCGAGCGGCAGCTTGTGCCGCAGCCCGTAACCGGCCAGCCGAAGCAGTATCGTCATCTCGTTGCGGTCCGTTTGCGGGGCATAAGAAAAGACCTCCCGATCGGGAGGCTTTCGAAAAGACGCGACAGCGCGCTGTCGGGCCTAATACCTCCCCAATCCACCGGTCGCGCGGTGGAAGGCGGTCGGATTCGTGAATATGTTGTCGACGCGTCGCGTCATCGTACGCCCTCTGGCGTTAGGTCTCGGAGTATGGGCTGGAGCGTGCGGAAGCTTAGCACGCCTGAAAGCCAGACGGCAACGCCGCGGCGCGGGCGGCTTGACGATGCAGTGCTTCAGTCAGACTTCAGGGGGAGTTTGGAGAGCACGTCGGGGTTGACGAGATTGAGCGGCATGCGCCCAGTCAGCACCCGCGCCACCTCCTGGCCGCATCTGACCGGGACCGACGAGATGGCGGGATCGGAGAAGTATGCGGTGTGAGGCGTGAGCACCACGTTGTCGAGCTTCATCAGCGGGTCGTCGGGATCGGGCGGCTCGAACTCCTGAACGTCCAGTCCGGCGCCCTCGATCCAGCCCTCCGTGAGCGCCCTCACGAGCGCCGCGTGCTCGACGATGGGGCCGCGGGCGGTATTGATCAGGTACGCCGTCGACTTCATCGCGCGGAAGGCCGCCTCGTCGAACAGGTGGAACGTCTCCTCCGTCCGCGGGCAGTGGACCGAGACGTAGTCGGACCGCGCCAGGAGCTTGTCGAAACCGACCCGCTCGACCCCGTATTCGGCGAACACCGCGTCGGGGACATATGGGTCGGCGGCAACGACGTCCATCTCGAACGCCGCGGCGCGGCGCGCCAACACGCGGCCGGTGTTGCCGAGTCCGACCAGGCCAACAGTCTCGCCGTGCAGGCTGCCCACGGGCGACGGGGTGATCGGCTCCCACTTGCCGCCCCTGATGTCGCGGTCGAGCACAAGGAGCCTGCGGTTACAGGCCAGCATGAGCGCGAAGGCGTGGTTGGCCACCTCCTTGATCCACAGGTCGGGGAGGTTGACCACGGCGATTCCCAGCTCGGTGGCGGCGTCGACGTCGACCACGTCCACTCCGATGCCGGTCCTCAGTATCACCTTGCAGCGCTCGAGCGCCTCGAGCACCCGCCGGGGCATGGGCGACTCGCGGTTGATCACGCCGTCGGCGTGGCGGGCGGCTTCGAGCACCTCGTCCGGATCGTCGGTGTACGGGACGACGACGTGACGCGCTCCGACGCGCTCGAGCTCGATCCGTTCGGGCTCCATCGTGTCGCGTGGGTGTACCCCGATGCGAACGACGGTGTGTTTCATCTCTGACATGGTTGTTTGGTACGCGGTGGCGGCCGGGGCGGAATTCTAGGGCACGTTCGAGTCGGGTGTCAAAGCCAGCAGCGGCGATATGACCGCCAGCGCGGCCAAGTACAGCGCGGCCGCGATGCCGACGGCCCACGTGAAACCCAGCGCCATAGCCACGAACACGACCAGTACCGCGCCCAGGACAGACGCGGCGCCGTTGATTCCCCACGCCCACGGCACGAGGTGACGGGAGACGCGGGAGACGACGGCGAGGCCGGTGGGAAGCGGCATGCCCATGAGCACGCCCGGCACCGCCATCATGCACGCCGTGACGGCGACGCGCGTCCCCAGGGACGCGCCCAGGAGCGCGTCGAACAGCGGCGATTGGACCAGCAGCAGCACGGCCAGCGCGACGGGCGCGCCGAGCAGGCCGACGGCGAGCCTGGCCGGCCGCCGAAGCGGCAGCTTCGAGGACGCGTACGAGCCGAACCCTGCGAATACGAGGAGGGAGGCCAGCACGACGGGAATGGAGTACCCGGGGTGGCCGAGAAACAGGACGAAGCGCTGCATCATGCTGATCTCGACGAACATGAACGCCACGCCGATCAGGGCGAAGTAGGCGGCCGCCGACCACCAGCGGTCGACGCGGAGCCCACGTCGCCTGAACAGCGCGAGCGGACCCAGGATCAGCACAGCGGACAGCAGCGCGCCCACGCCGAGCATACTGCCGAGCACGGTGACGGCCACAGGCCGGTTGACGCCCCTCAGCGACTCGTCCACCTCGCCGAAGTCGTCCAGGAAGCGGGACCACCTGTAGTACTCGAAGAAGAACGGCCGGTCGTCGTAGACCGGCGCGACGTTGTAGGGGTACGCGTCGAGGAACTCCGCCTCCCGGCCGGCGGCGAAGGCCGCGAGCATCTCAGAGTAGGCCGAATTCGTCTCGACCCCCGGCGCCGCGAAGATGATGCCGTCCGCCTCCGCGGCGACCTCCTCGAGCGCGGCTACCTCGGCCGGCGTCAGCGGCGAGCGCTTGGTCAGCACCATGGCCAGCACGGGGTTCAGGCTCATGACGGCGATGTGGTCGGCCGGCTCGGCCGCGCCCAGGTCGTCGAGGGCCCGGTAGGCGATGGAGACCACGCGAAGCGTCTCCCGAGCCGGTGTGAGCCGGAACCGGGACACCGCCAGGATGCCGTCGTCTTCGAGATGCGAGAGCAGGTCCCGGAAGGCCTCCACGGTGTAGACGTAGTTCTCCGAAAGGACGTAAGCGCCCGAGGATAGCCCGGCCCAGGTGACGACACCGGTCATCTGTATCACGTCGAATTGGCGTCCCGAGCGCCGCACGAAGCTGCGTCCCTCGCCCACGACAGCCTCGGCCAGAGGCGACTGGTAGATGTGGCCTGCGAACTCGGCGTAGGTGTCGCGGCCGATCTCCAACATGGCGGGATTCAGCTCGACGCCGGTGACCGACGACGCGCCCATCTGATGGGCAACGAAGATCTCGTGGCCGCCGCCGGGCCCGATGATGAGCACGTCGGCGCCGGGCCTGAGCAGCATGGCCAGCTCGTAGTTGGTGAGCGCGGCCAGCTCCGGCCGCTCTACGCCGGCGCGGACGTCGGGCCTGCGGAAGACGTACGTCTGCGCGTCGCCGTCGACGGTCGCCACCTTGATCGAATCGCCGGACCAGCCGGGGAGGAAGGGGTGGACCGAGTCGTCGGCCTCGACGACGTCGATCCGCGAGATGGGCGTCCAGCGCGTCTCGACGATCCGGGCGCCGTCGAGCTCCATCGTCTCCGCGAGCGTCTTCGTGCCGGCGGGGCGGGCCGGCACCACCTCGTCAGCCCAGGGCACCGCGGCCGCGAGAACCACGGCGACGGCCACGGTCGTCTCGCGCAGCCGACCGGGGCCCGAGCCGAGTGCGAAGACGACCCCCGCCGAGGCGAGTACGGCGGCCATCGCCAGGAGAGCGCGAGGGGCGCCCAGCGGCTCGATGAGGTAGTAGAAGAGGTAGCAGCCGAGGGCGGACCCGGCGAGGTCGACGAAATAGACCGTCCCGATGCGGTGCACCCACACCGTGAACACTATCGCCAGCGCGAGTCCGGCGAACAGGAACGGCGCCACGAACACCGCATAGTAGAGGGCCAGGGCGGCGTAGTCCCAACCGAACAGATCGAAGGTGTCCAGTCGGACCCGCGCGGCCAATGCGAATGCCGCCACCGTAGCCAAGCCCGCGGCGCTCGCCGACGCGGCCAGCCACGCCTCCCACCGTGGCAGTATCCGCTCGCTCTGGGCGGCGAGCAACGCGCCACCGGCTCCGAGCCCGAGCAGCGCGGTGGATATCACCATGTAGGCCAGGTGGTGCCACAGCATGAACGACAGCAGCCGCATCTGGAGCAGCTCGATGCACAAGACGGCCGCCGTCAGCAGAAAGAGGCCCGTATAGAGAAATCGGGGTCTCATCGGACTACACGGGCCGGCCCGTCACGCGACGGCGACCGGCCGACGGAGCGGGGCGGCGTCGAGGTTGCCTAGTCAAGGCCCACGGGGTCGACGTCGACGACCCAGCCCCTTGGGAGCGTCGCGTCTTCGAGAAGGCGGCGCGGTTCGGGCCCGCGCAGGTGCAGCCGCCAGCGGTAGTGCCCGCGGACGCGCGCGGGGTATCCGGGCATGGGGCCGAGCACCTCGACGTCGGAGTGGCCCCACGCGTCGCGCTCCCGACGCAGGTCCTCCGCCAGACGCAGCGCCTCACGCTCGCAGACGGCCTGGTTGGTGTGCGAGTACTCCAGACGGACCAGCCGCGAGAACGGCGGGCTCCTCTGGTCTCTGCGGTGGGCGAGCTCCCGCTCGTAGTAGCTTGCGTAGTCCTGCGCGGCCGCGGCCTTGATCGCGTAGTTGTCCGGCTGAAACGTCTGTATCACAACGCTGCCGCCTGAAGGCCCTCTCCCGGCACGACCCGACACCTGGCACAGGAGCTGGAACGCCCGCTCGGCCGCGCGGTGGTCCGGGATGTGGAGTCCCACGTCGGCCAGGACGGCCCCGACAAGCGTCACGGATGGAAAGTGCAGCCCCTTCGCGATCATCTGGGTTCCCACCAGCACCCGCGCATCGCCAGATCGGAACTCTTCCAGCAGATTCTCGTAGCCCTTCGGGCCGCCGACCGAGTCCCGATCCCAGCGCAGGACGCCGACCTCCGGATAGAGACCGCCGAGCTCGGCGACGACCGCCTGGGTGCCGATGCCGCGGTAGCTCAGTCGGTGGCCGCCGCACCGGGGGCAGACGGATGGCGAGACGCGTCGGTAGCCGCAGTGGTGGCAGACCAGGCGTGACCTGTCCTCGTGGTAGGTCAAGGCGCGGTCGCATCGTCGGCAGTCGACCGTTCCGCCGCAGCCCCGGCACTGCACGTAGGAGGCCGTGCCGCGTCGGTTCAGGAACAGTATGGCCTGGTGTCCCTCCCGCAGGCACGCGTCGAGCGCGGACTTCAGCGGCCGGCTGAATATGCCGCTGTTCCCGTCCCTGAGCTCGCGGCGCATGTCGACGATCCGGGTGCTCGGGAGGGGACGTTCCCCTGGCGCTCCGCCGTCGTCGCCGGGAGCGACACGCCGGGGCAGGTGCAGCAATCCCATGTCGCCTCGCTCGGCGCGATGATATGAGACGACGTCGGGAGTGGCGCTGCCGAGCAGTACGACGGCATCGGTGAGCCTCGCCAGCGCGAAGGCCACGTCCCTCGCGTGGTATCGAGGGCTGGCGTTATGGTCCTTGTACGTCCACTCGTGCTCCTCGTCCACCACGACGAGGCCCAGGTCCGGCAGCGGCGCGAATATGGCGCTCCGGGAGCCGATTACGAGGCCGTACTCCCCCTGACGCAACTTCCACCACTGGTCGAATCGCTCGCCCGCCGACAGCCCGCTGTGGAGGACGGCGACCTGGCCGGGAAACCTGGCGGCGAAGCGCTCTATCGTCTGTCGGGTCAGCGCGATCTCGGGGACCAGCACGATGGCCCTACGCCCGAGCGCGAGACACCGCTCCACGGCGTTGAGGTAGACCTCTGTTTTGCCGCTTCCTGTCACGCCCTCCAGCAGGAAGGTCCGCGGCGGTACGGTCCGATCGTCCAGGGCGCGGTCGACGGCTAGCGCGGCCTTGCGCTGGTCCTCGGTGAGGACGACGGGCCGGGCCGCCGGGAATACGTCGCCTGCCAGGGGGTCGCGGTCGACGGGGACCGTCTCGCGCTCGAGCCAGCCTTTCTCCAGCAGCACATTCACCGCGTACCCGTACTCCTTGCGGGCCTCTGACAGCAGCATCGGCGTGCCCCGTGCGCGAAGGTGCTCAAGGAGCGCCGTCTGACGGGGAGCGCGGTCGGCCAACGTCGGAAGCCGGTCGGGCGCCGATACCGCCGCGTCCGCGAGCCTGACGACGGCCACGGTCTTGCGGGACACCTTGGCGCCCGCCCACCGGTGGGAGCGGACGACCAACCCCCGATCCGCGAGCCGGGACAGCGTCTGTCCGGCTCTGTCTCCCAACGCCCTGCTTGCCTGCTCCTCCGACACGATGTCCCGGCCCTTCAGGTATTCCAAGACCCTCTGCTGGAACGAGGTGAGACCGTCGATCTGCGCGCACGCCGTTTCGCCGGCCGAGTAGTAGGTCCTGCGCCGCAGGCGGCCGCCCGGGGGGAGCATCGGCGCGGCGGCCTCGAAGAGCGGGCACAGGTAGTAGGAGCTGACCCAGCTTGCCAGCCGAAGCTGGACGTCGGTCAGCGGCGGTACGGAGCCGGAGACGCTCAGGATGTCGCGGGTCTCGGGCACGGCGGGCGCGTCGGGCAACGAGAACACGACACCCTGGAGACGCTGCCGGCCGAACGGCACCCGCACCACGTGCCCGACTTGGACGTCCAGCGCGGATGGGAGCGAGTAGCTGAAGGTGCGCAGCGGGGCCACCGGGGCATCTACCGCGACTTCGGCGAAGGTCATCGCCTCACCCGTCGTGAATGAGGCACTCGGGATACCGCGGTCGAAGGCATCTCGAGCCGGTGGCCGACCGGCGACGGGAACGCCGCGCCCACGTCTGCGGGCCGGTGTCTATCGGGCGCGGCTGCGGTCTTCCTTGATCCTGGCCGCCCGTCCGGACCTGCCCCTGAGGTAGTACAGCCTGGCCCGGCGCACCGAGCCGTAGCGGACCACTTCGACGGCCTCCACCGCCGGCGAATTGGTCAGGAACGTCCGCTCGACACCGACTCCGTGGGCGATCCGGCGGACGGTGAAGGAGGCGCCGGGGCCGTTGCCCCTGCGCCGGATGACGACACCCTCGAAGACCTGCGTCCGCACGCGGTCGCCTTCCTTCACTCTCGTGCCGGCGCGGACGGTGTCGCCGGGACGGAAGTCGTCCACGTTCGGGTTGGGTTCGATATCGATCAGGTCGTGGGCATCCATGGTTATGTGGACCTGCGTGGTTGATGCAGACGAGCGTTCGGTGGGACGGTTAAACCGTCTCGCCGAGAGAACCCGTCCATTCTAGACATTGGGACAGTCCGTGCGCAAGGTCTATGGGCGCTCCATGCCGAGACAAGCTGCGCCGGCGAGTCGGGTCTGGCCCCGCGCAAGGGCGTGGGGCCGACGCTACCCTTCCGCCCGCAGCCCGTCGAGAAAGCGGCGGTCGTCCTCGGATAGATCGGCGGTGTCGAGCAGATCGGGCCGACGCTCCAGGGTGCTGCGCAGCGCCTCGCGCCGTCGCCATCGGGCGATCTCGGCGTGGTCGCCGGAGAGGAGAACGTCCGGCACCCTAATGCCCCGGAACTGGGCGGGGCGCGTGTACTGCGGGTGCTGCAGAAGGCCGGTGGCGAACGAATCGTCCCGGGTCGACTCGATGGAGCCTACGACCCCCTCGACCAGGCGCGCGACCGCCTCGATCAACACCATCGCCGCCAGCTCGCCGCCTCCCAGGACGTAGTCGCCGATGCTGATCTCGTCGGTGGCGAGATGCCGCCGCACCCGCTCGTCGAACCCCTCGTAGCGTCCGCAGACGAGCACCAGGTCGTCGTTGCACGACAAATCCTCGACGACCGGCTGAGTCAGCCTCCGGCCCTGGGGCGACATGAGGACGACGGGAACGCCGTCGTCCAGACCGGCGGAGGCGCGGACCGCCTCGACGGCCTCGAACAGGGGCTCCGGCTTCATGAGCATCCCCGGGCCGCCTCCGAAGGTGTAGTCGTCTACCGTCCTGTGGCGGTCTCGGGCATGGTCTCGGATATTGACCATGCTAACGCCTATGGCGCCGTTGTTCCGCGCCCTGGCCGCTATTCCGTGGTCGAACGGGCCGGAGAACATCTCTGGAAAGAGGGTCAGGACGTGGAAACGCATCTATGCCAGCTCTGAGGGAGCCCCGGGTCCAGGACGCTGCGCCGGGTGGTTAATGAGGCGGATGGCCACGGCGCCCCTGGAGCATCTCCAATCCGTGGGGGATGGCCTCAATGGCGACCTCCAGCGTCTCGCGGACGGCTTTGGGGCTGCCCGGCAGGTTGACGATCAGGCATCCCGCGCGCACGCCCGCGGCAGATCGGCTCAGCATCGACAGCGGCGTTACGCGCAGCGTCTCCATGCGCATCGCCTCGGCGATCCCCGGAACCTCGAACTCGATCACGTCGCGGGTCGCCTCGGGCGTGACGTCGCGGGGACCGAGGCCGGTGCCGCCGGTCGTGACGATGACGTCGACGGCGCCGCCGTCGCACCAGTCGGCGAGCCTGGCGGCGATCAGCTCTCTTTCGTCGGGGACGATGTTTCGAAGCTCAAGCTGGAAGCCGGCCGCTGTCATCATGTCCACGATCGCGTCGCCGCTGGTATCGGCGCGCTCTCCTTTGGCGCCGGCGTCGCTGACGGTGAGGACCCCAACTTTGAACGAACGCTTTTCTTGAGACAAGAGGCTTTCTAGAAAAAGTCTTAAATTAGTACAGAAAAACCCTTGCGGCAATATCGGGGCGTTTGGGACACTGCGTCGTACCTGGGCCTGACAACCCCAAAATCAGCCGGTTGGTCACAAGTTTAGCACGGCGCGTTATCAGGCCCATGAGCGCCCGGAGGGGGCGGAGGACGGTGCAGCCGGCGAGGGTGGTACGCCATACCCCAGTGCTCCTCGAGGAGGTCATCGACTCTCTCGGGGTCAGGGCTGGCGGAGCGTACATCGACTGCACGGTAGGAGAGGGCGGACACGCGGAGGCGGTGTTGGACCGCGCCGCGGGTGAAGCCCGACTTCTCGGGATCGACCTGGACGGGGAGGCCCTCGAGACCGCCCGTCGGCGCCTGGAGGGGCACGGACAGCGGGCCGTTCTGGCCGAAGGCAGTTTCCGCGACCTGCGGGAGCTGGCCACCGGCCGGGGCTTCGTTCCGGCGGATGGGGTGCTGTTGGACCTGGGCGTGTCGTCTTTACAGTTGGAGTCGGCTCGGAGGGGCTTCAGCTTTTCGAGGTCGGGGCGGCTGGATATGCGTTTCGGCGCGTCCCAGCGGACCACCGCATACGAGGTGGTCAACGGCGAATCGGAGAGCGGGCTGGCCGAGATCATACGCAGGTACGGCGAAGAGAAGAGGCCTATGAGGATAGCCAGGGCGATCGTGGCGGCCAGACCGATCGAGACGACGGTGGCGCTGGCCGAAGTCGTGTCTTCAGCCATAGGCGGGAGACGCGGCGGCGGCGTACATCCGGCGACCCGGACGTTTCAGGCGATACGGATGGCGGTCAACGAGGAGCTTCAGAACCTGGAGCGCGGCCTGGCGCAGGCGGTGGAGGTCCTGGCGGCTACCGGGCGCCTGATCGTCATCTCCTATCACTCGCTGGAGGACCGGATGGTCAAGGGCTTTATGAGGACCAGGCAGAGCGAGTGCATCTGTCCTCCCGCGGTTCCCCAATGCGTCTGCGACCACGAACCGACTCTGAGGATATTGAACAAGCGGGTGATCCGGCCGGGGGACGAGGAGCTGAGGGTCAATCCGCGAAGCCGGAGCGCGCGAATGAGAGTTGCGGCGCGGCTCTGAGACACCGGACTACGGAGCGATTCGATATGGCGACGACAACCGAGACCAGACCGACGCAGAAGACGAAATCGACATCAGGCGCGTCCAAAGCCCGCCCCATGTGGCGGGAGAAGGACCTCGTCGCCGCGATCGACGTGGGTACGACCAAGGTGTGCGTCGTACTGGCCGGGCGGTCGCCGTCGGGCCAGCTCGACGTGGTCGCCTACAGCTCGGTGCCCTCGGGCGGCGTCCGCAGGGGCACGGTGGAGGAGGTGGCCGACGCCGAGCGGGCCGTGGGGCAGGCGATAGAGCAGGTCCGGGAGCGGTCGGGCTTCCGGGTCCAATCGGCCTTCGTCGGTATCACGGGCTCGCACATCGCGTTCGAGAACCGGCGTCAGACGCTGGACGCCGTGGGCAAGAACGGCGTGATCATCGGATCGGACCTCGCGATACCGAAGGACGAGGGTGTCGAAGCCAACGGCCGACGCCGCCTACACGCGATCCGGATGAGCTACTCGGTGGACGGGAAAGAGGGCATTCGCGACCCGCTGGGCATGCACGCCGACAAGCTGGACGCCGAGACCCACTTCATCTCTGGTGAGTCGGAGTTCATAGACCGACTGTCGCAGGCGGTGGAGAACGCCGGCGTCACGGTGGCCGGGATGGTGCTCGAGCCCCTCGCCAGCGGCCTGGCCGTGCTCACGCCCGACGAGATGGAGCGAGGCGCGCTGCTCGTGGACATCGGCGGCGGGACCACGGACATCGTCGGCTACAAGCGGGGCCGCATCTGCTACACGGGCGTAATCCCCGTCGGTGGCTGGCAGTTCACCAACGACATCGCGGTCACGTTCGGCACGACGTACGAGGCCGCGGAGGCGGCCAAGCTCGAGTACGCGAACACCGAGATCCTGGCGCGCATCGGCGAGAGGATCCCGATGCGAATGCCCGAGGGCGGCGAGCTTCAGGTGCCCGTGATCGACATCTGCCAGCTCACCAGGGAGCGAGCGCTGGAGCTGGCCAGGCTGATCAACACCCATCTCAAGGAGGCCGACCTCGGCGACCCGTCGCAAGTGTCCCTCGTCCTCACGGGCGGCGCGTCGAGTCTGCCGGGCATGACGTCGCTGATGGAGCGCCAGCTCGGGGTCAGGACCCGTCACGGCGTTCCCAGCTTCAAAGGCGAGGCCCCGGACGAGCTGAGAGCGCCCGCCCACGCCACCGGCCTCGGGATCTTGATCTGGGCGGATGCGGAGCTCAAGGCGGGATTCCAGCCAGTCGGCACAAGCGGCAAGGGAAGGACACGAGGGGACCGCAAGGGATTCCTGCCACGTCTGATAGGCAGCGTGGCGAAGCTCTCACCCTCGAATCTCTTTGGAAACAGGAAACGGAGGAGCTAATGGTCATCAACAATCGGGAATCGAACGCAGCGGCGAAAATCAAGGTCATAGGAGTCGGGGGCGGAGGGTCGAACGCGGTCTCCAGGATGTTCCGGGACCGGATGCCGGGCATCGAATACCTGGTGCTCAACACGGACAATCAGGCACTGATGAGCTGCGACGTGCCGTTGCGGATCTGCATCGGGGACGAGCTCACCGGCGGCAAAGGGGTCGGAGGCAATCCTGAGATGGGCTCGCGCGCGGCCGAGGAGAGCCGCGACGAGCTGCACGACGCCGTGCGCGACTCGGACATGGTCTTCGTCGCGGCCGGCATGGGCGGCGGCACGGGCACCGGCGCGGCGCCTGTACTCGCCAGCGTCGTCAAGGAGACGAACGCGCTGACCGTCGGCATCGTCACCACGCCGTTCGCGTTCGAGGGTCTTCGAAGGGCCAGGGCCGCCCAGGAGGGCATCGAGCGGCTCAAGCAGGAGGTCGACACTCTGCTCGTCATCCCCAACGAGCGCCTCCACATGATCTGCGAGGAGGAGATCACGGCCGAGAACTCGTTCAAGATGGCCGACGACGTCCTGCGGCTGGGCGTGCAGTCGATCGCCGAGCTGGTCACGGTCTCCGGGCAGATCAACCTGGACTTCGCCGACGTGCAGACCGTGATGCGCAACGCCGGGCCCGCGTGGATGTCGATCGGTCACGGCCGGGGCGAGTTCCGCGCCAAAGAGGCGGCCCAGCAGGCGATCACCAACCCGCTGCTGGACGTATCCATCGAGGGCGCGACGGGCGTGCTGTTCAACATCACCGGCGGCTCCGACCTGAAGCTCTCCGAGCTGCACCAGGCGGCCGAGGTGCTCCAGCGCGTCGTGGACCCGGACGCCAACATCATCTTCGGCATGGTCACCGACCTCAAGATGGAGGAGGAGGTCAAGCTGACGGTGGTCGCGACCGGCTTCCCGACGGCAGAGACAGCCCGGGAGAAGGAGATCGAGCTGAGCGAAATCCTCAGCTCCACGCTCCCGGCCGACGACGGCCACCTGGACATTCCTCCGTTCCTGCGCCGGATGTCGAAGTACCGGAGGAACGGCGACCGGGAGATGGTCGCCTCCTAGCCCGGTCTTCCAGCCGGTAACGGCAGCTCTTAGCGAAGGGCCGCTCCCCCAAACCGGGGGAGCGGCCCTTTTTTGTGCCACGCTCCGGGCCGGACGCCAGCTCCACGGCCCAACATACCCCGCTTCCGCCCCTGCGATATTTTCCTGGGCGCACCCGCACGGGCACCCCGATGGCCGACTGCTCAGAGTACCCCCGACGTCCCTTTGAGGCGTATCGATTGACACCGTTCGGCGTGACGGAAAATCGCTCACGCCGCCAGGTTTTTGCGCTCGACGAGACACCAGGCCGGCCTTGACAAGCCACAATATATGGGGCTATGGTAGGGTCGCTAGTACGACAAGTTGTGCCTATAGCGCACGTCGACCTTTAGACTCAGACTTCGAAGGCCGGTCGACGGATGCCTGGGGCACAGCCATCTCAGGGGGACTGGGGTCGGTCGTTCGTGTACTGCCCATTCTGCAATCACGACGACTCGAAGGTCGTCGACTCGCGGGACTCGGGCGACGGCATAAGGCGGAGGAGGCAGTGCCTCCACTGCGACCGCAGGTTCACGACCTACGAGCGGGTTCACGCCCGCGAGGTGCTGGTCAAGAAGCGGGACGGGAGAAGCGAAGAGTTCAGCCGGGACAAGCTGCGGTCGAGCCTGACCAAGGCATGCGCCAAGCGGCCGATGCGGCCCGGCGCAATCGATAGGCTGGTAGACGAGATCGAGTCGGCGGTCGTAGAGTCAGGCAGGGCCGAGATACCGGCGCGAGCTGTGGGAGATCTGGTGATGGAGAAGCTGAAGGACCTGGACCGGGTCGCCTACATCCGGTACGCGAGCGTCTACCGCGAGTTTCGAGACATCGAGGCGTTTCGAGACGAGATAGACGCTCTGCTGGCGCCTCCCAAGCCGGCCGTGAAGCCCAGCAGCCAGCTCTCCTTCCTGGATGACGACGCCATCGCGCCGCGTCCTCCGCGGCGCAGGAGCCGCCCCCGCAAATCTCCCAAACCAGGCTCATAGCGGCCGGCCCATAACGGGACGGCCCGCACTAGACCAGGCGTTCTGGTATGTGGTACCCTCATCGGCCAAGCGGTTTGACATCTACACCCCTCTAGGAGTCCAGCGAATGACGACGGAGAAAACGAACGGAGCGCACGCACACGGGACGGCAGCCGGCGGCAAGAACGGGCACGTCGAGCTTACCGACAACGCCCGCGTAGTGCTGGAGAAGCGCTACCTGCGTAAGAACGACGATGGCAACATCGTCGAAACCCCGGAGGGGATGTTCCGACGTGTCGCCCACGCCATCGCCACGCCCGAGCTGGACTACGGAGGACCGGATGAGGCCGCGAAGTGGGAGGAACGGTTCTACGAGGTGATGGCGCACCTTGAGTACGTGCCCAACTCCCCCACCCTGATGAACGCCGGCATCGAGCAGCCTCAGGGCGGGGGCACCGGCACCCTTTCCGCGTGCTTCGTCATCGGGCTGGACGACAGCATGGACGGCATCATGACCACCGCCAAGGAGGCGGCGATGGTCCAGAAGTTCGGCGGAGGCACTGGCTTCGCGCTGTCCGAAATCCGGCCCAAGGGCTCGATGATATCGACCACACACGGAAAGGCCTGCGGGCCGATCGCCGTCCTGCGGCACCTGTCGTCGGTATCCAAGCTGGTCACCCAGGGCGGAAAGCGCGACGGCGCCAACATGGCCGTCATGGACGTGCACCATCCCGACATCCTGGAGTTCATCGACTGCAAGCGCGTCGAGGGCGAGATCCACAACTTCAACATCTCCGTCGGGGCCAGCCACGAGTTCATGGAGGCCGTGAGGGCAGGGACCGACTATCCCCTCCGCACCGAGGAAGACCCCCAGGGCCCCGACTCGCCCGTGGTGGAGATGGACCGGCTCGACGCCCGGACGGTCTTCGAGAAGATTATCGACGGCGCCTGGCGCAACGGCGAGCCCGGAATGATCTTCCTCGACTGGGTCAACCACAGGAACCCGACTCCGCAACTCGGCCGAATGACGGCCACGAACCCCTGCGGCGAGCAGCCGCTGCTGCCCTACGAGTCGTGCAACCTGGGCTCGATCAACCTCGTGAGGTTCGTCAAAGAGGTGAACGGCGTTCCGACGGTGAACTACCAGCGCCTGCGGGAGGTGGTCACCATCACGACCCGGTTCCTGGACAACGTGATCGACGCAAACTCCTACTCGGTTGACAAGATCGAGGAGATGACCCGGGCCACCCGCAAGATCGGCCTCGGCGTGATGGGATTCGCCGACCTGCTGGCCAAGCTCAGGATTCCCTACGACTCCGAGGAGGGCCTGGAGACGGGCCGCCGCATCATGAACTTCATCCAGCGGGAGGCCGACCGCACGTCCGAGCGGCTGGCGGAGGAGCGGGGCGTATTCCCGGCCTTCGAGGGCAGCAGCTACGACGCGCCCGGGCAGCCGAAGATGCGCAACGCCTGCCGGCTGACGGTGGCGCCCACGGGTACGATATCGATGATCGCAGGCTGCTCCAGCGGCATCGAGCCGCTATTCGCGCTGTGCTACCACAAACACAACATCCTGGGCGGAGAGAGCCTGCTGTACGTCGACAGCGGCTTCGAGCAGGTGGCCCGGGAAGAGGGCTTCTACAGCAAAGATCTGATGGAGTACCTCGCCGAGGGCGGCTCCCTACAGGAGCGCGACGACGTGCCGGATTGGGTCAAGAGCGTGTTCGTGACCTCAGCGGACATCTCCCCGGAGATGCACGTCAGGATGCAGGCTGCGTTCCAGGAGAGCGTAGACGCCGCCATTTCCAAGACGATCAACTTCCCCAACGAGGCCACCAAGGACGACGTCACCAAGGCCTACACGCTGGCCTGGGAGCTGGGCTGCAAGGGGATCACCGTATACAGGGCCGGCAGCCGTGAGGCCGAGGTGCTGACCGCCGGCGCGGACGACGGCGCGAAGCGGAAGGCCGCAGAGTCCACGTCGCAGGCTAGCACGGGGCTGCTGGTGGAGCGCCAGCGGCCTCCGGTGGTGCGGGGCATCACCGAGCGAGTCCGGACGGCCCATGGCAACCTGTTCGTCACGGTCAACTACGACGAGGACGGCCGGCCGTTCGAGGTATTCGCCGCCCTGGGCAAGGCGGGCAGCACCGAGTCCGCGCAGCTCGACGCGATCGCGCGCCTGGTGTCGATGGCACTGCGCGCTGGCGTCGATCCGAACCAGATCATCGACCACCTGCAGGGCATCACGGACGAGCCGGTCTGGGACTCCGGCAGACTCGTCCGGTCGGCGCCCGACGCGGTGGCGCTCGTGCTGAGCCGGCACCTGCGAGATGAGCCCGCGACGGTGGCCCAGAAAGAGACGCTGGAGGATCCCGGGTCCGCTCAGCCGGCGCTGTTCCAGCTCGCGCGGCCGCAGGGCCCGACCGAGAACGGCTCTGCAACCAACGGCCACTCACGTGGACCGAGGACGAAGTGCCCGGACTGTCAGGGCGCGCTCATATACCAGGAAGGGTGCGCTCGCTGCCTCGACTGCGGCTACAACAGGTGCGAGTAGGAGGAGACATCCCATGGATATCTTCACCCGAACGGCCCTCGTCTTCGAGCGTTGGGAGCTCGTAGCCGAGGCCGAAGACATCTACACTGGCGGCCGACGGACCGAGTCCGAGAAGAACAGGGACCGCGGCTGGCCGGCCTCGGACCTTCGTACTCGCCGCCTGGTAGAGAATTTCGCCCGCCAGGACGAGATAACCGTCCTTCTCACCAGGTTCTGACGGCCGGCAGCCGGGGTGTCTTGACTACCGCGCTCCCGCCTGTCATTCTGGGCACGGCCAAGAACCCTCCCCGCGGCTCGCCCACAATTGCTCTCGGCCTCCTTCGGCGTCCCGTCGAATGAGGCTCGCGTCGGCAAGAGTCGGGAGTCATGCGGCATGGCAGGCCTGAGGTCGGACTTGGTATCTGATTCGCGACCCGCTATCGTCGTCACCATGGGCGACCCATGTGGGATCGGACCTGAGGTCACCGCGAAGGCCCTGTCTCAGCCGCTCGTGTACGAACGATGCCGCCCCGTCGTACTCGGCAGCATCGCCGCGCTGGAGGCGGCCATCGAGACCTCGGGGAACGGCGTCAGCGCGAATGCGGTCCGCTCGCTGGACGACGCGGCAGGCGACCCCGGTGGAATCGACGTCCTGGACCCGGGGAACCTGGACTACGGCCTCCTGGCGCCGGGCCAGCTGTCCGCAGAGGCCGGCAGGGTCTCGGTGGAGTGGGTGCTGAAGGCCGGTGAGCTGGCCGCGTCTGGCGCGGTGCGGGCAATCGTCACGGCGCCCATCAACAAGGAAGCGTGCAGCCTGGCCGGATACAAGGACGTCGGCCACATGGAGATCTTCCAGAGACAGAGCGGCGCCGTCGACGTGGCGACGATGCTGATGGCCGATCAACTCAAGGTCGTGCATCTGACCACCCATCGATCGTTACGGGCCGCGTGCGACTACGTGACCCGCGAGAACGTTCTGACGAAGATCGAGCTGACCCACAGATCGTTCGAGGAATGGGGCTACAATTCACCGCGAATCGGAGTCGCGGCGCTGAACCCTCACGCCAGCGACGGCGGGATCATCGGAGACGAGGAGGCGACGGAGATCGGCCCAGCCGTGCGGGACGCCCGGTCCCGGGGCATCGACGCCATCGGACCGGTCCCGGCGGATACTGTTTTCAATCAGGCGATAGATGGTAAGCTCGACGTAGTGCTGGCGATGTACCACGACCAGGGGCACATCCCGATCAAGGTGCACAACTGGGCGAAGAGCGTCAGCGTGAATCTAGGGCTGCCCTTCATCAGGACGTCGGTGGACCACGGCACCGCATTCGACATAGCGGGGCGGGGCGTGGCCGACGAAACGAGTATGATCGAGGCCATCTTGGTGGCGGTGGCGCTGGCGGAGGGCAAGGGACTGCGGGCCGGAGGCTAGGGACCGGAAGAGCTATGCCAATATCGTTCGTGGGCGGCGGAAAGATGGGCGAGGCTATCGTGAGCGGCATTCTGGAGGCCGGAGTGGCCGCCGGCCGCGACGTGAGAATCGCCGAGCCGGTCGAGGCACGCCGCGACTACCTGTCGAAGAAACTCGGCGTTGAGGTGAGGCCGGCGGCGGCCGACGTCCTGGACGGCGCCGACCTGGTCGTCCTCGCCGTCCAGCCGAAGGACCTTGCCGCGGTCATGCGAGATGTCGGCCCCGGCCTGACCGATGGCCAGGTCGTAGTATCGATAGTCGCCGGGGCAGTGATGAACACCCTGCTGGACGGTCTGGGCCACGACGCGGTCATCAGGGTGATGCCCAACACGCCGGCCCAAATCGGCGCGGGGATGACGGTCTGGACCGCCTCTTCGGCAGTGCCGGAGGCGCAGATGGAGGCGACACGGCGGATGCTGCAGACGTTGGGCGAGGAGCTCTACGTCGCCGACGAAAGGCTGGTGGACATGGCGACTGCCCTCAGCGCGAGCGGCCCGGCGTACGTGTTCCTCTTCATCGAGGCGCTCATAGACGCGGGCGTCTATCTCGGAATGCCGCGGGACATGGCCCGCAAGCTCGCCCTGCAGACGGTGGCCGGCAGCACTCGGCTGGTCGACGAAACGGGGCTCCACCCGGCGCAGCTCAAGGACATGGTGACGTCGCCCGGCGGTACGACTATCGAAGCGCTGCGCACCTTCGAGCGCGGCCGGTTCAGGGCGACGGTGATCGACGCCGTGAAGGCAGCCTACGAGAAGTCACAGGCGTTGGGGACGACACGATGAGCAACTTCCTGGTCAACTTCATAGAGCTGTTCGTGCTGGTGCTGAACCTGGCGATCTTCGGCAGGGCGATCATGTCGTGGATCTCGCCGGAGGGGACCGACCCGCTGAGCAAGGTCTTGTACCAGATCACCGAGCCGATTCTGAAGCCTGTGCGACAGATCATGCCGTCGACCGGGATGCTGGACCTCAGCCCTCTGGTCGCCCTGATCCTCCTGAACGTCATCACGTACTTCCTGGTCCTTCCCGTTTTGGGGAGATGAGCGCGACAGTCAGGCGCCCGACCTCAGTCTGCCCAGAACGGCCCTGAGCGCGGCGTCCTCTACTCGGACCAGCTTGTCTCGGCTCTTCCTGCCCCCGACGATGGCGACTCGCCCCGGGGCGACGTCCAGGCGGTCGGCGATGAGTCTCACGGCAGCGGCGTTCGCCCTGTCCTCGTGCGCCGGAGCCGTCACGTAGACCCGGACTCGCCCCTGATCGTCGACCGACAGCTCGTTGCGGCCAGACCTCGGCTGCACCCGGACCTCCAACGTCGCGTGGCCGGGCGTTTCGACGTCCCGGCCCGCGCCGGGGACGGCTCCGCTTCGCTTTCGGGCCGACGCATGCGGGCCGGCGACGGTTCCGAACAAGGCGCGTGTCCACCGGGAGTCTTCAGGGCCGACCGGTGCGTCGTAGTAGGACCGGACGTTGTACGCGCCGGCCGCGGCCAGGATCAGCCCCGCAGCGGCGAGAGAGACCGCCGTGGTCGTCCTGCCACGCATCAGGTCGAGCAGGCCGACGAAGGCGTAGCCTGCCGCCGCGTATACCACGGGCAGCGCGACGATCAGCCGCCCGTACATGCCGTCGTCCCGCGTCAGGCCGACGACCACTGAGGCCGCGGCCAGGGTCGACCAAAGGTGGAAGGTCTCCCGACTACGCCACCTCCACAGCGCGGCTATCAGCCCCGCGGCGGCGAGCAGCGCGGTGGCGGGGTCCAGGAGACGCCGTGCATCTCCGTCCCCGCGCAGGGGCAGCGCGACCGCCGTGGAGACGATCCTGCGCATGGCGAACCGCGCTCGTTCCATCAGCCCCGGCTGCACGATGTACTCGGCCGATCTCGACAGGCCTACGGCGCCCAAGCGCCCGCCGGCCTCGTCCGAGTGGGAAGCCAGGGACCAAACGTACGGAATCGCGACGACCAGGGCGGCGGCCAGAAAGGCGGCGCATCTGCCCAGAACGACGGCCACGGCGCGCTCTCCGGCCAGCAGCTCACGCGCCCACCAGAGGCCCACGGCGATGGCGAAGATGTAGAACGCGTTGTGAGTGTAGGCCGCCGCTCCAAAGACGGCGCCGGCCAACGCGAAGCTTCGCAGCCGGCCCTCCGACCTCAGGGCCGTCAGAAGCAGATAGCTGGCGGCAAGCTGAAGGAGCACGAGGCCGCCGAGCGGCAGCGCCAGCCTCGAGTAGCCGATATGCCATAGGCTGAAGGCCAACAGCATCCCGCCCAGAACGGCGGCGCGAGCGCCGAACGCGGCGCGGCAGTAGACGAAGAACATCGCCACGGCCGCGACTCCCAACAGAGCGGACATGAGCCGGATGGAGGCCGCACTCTTGCCGAATACGCCGCCCCACCCCGCCAGGACGTAGACGAAGCCGGTCGGCTGCCCACCAGCGGCCTCGGACCACAGGCCGACGGTCCGGCCCGCCAATATGTCCGATACCGCGGCGCGCACGTCCGACTCGGAGCCGACAACACCGTCCGGGTACGACCCCAGATCGGCCAGCCTGGCGAAGACCGCGACCGCGAAGAACAGCGCCACAGCCGCGTAGAGAAGCACATCCCGCCGAGACCCGACGCGCGGAACGGCGTTCGACGGCGGCTCCGGCTCCGCCGCCATGGCAGTCCGGCCGCCCACCAGCAATAGGCCGCACTCGTTACAAAAGCGCTGGCCCGGCGGGTTGGGCGAGCCGCACGACGGGCATGTCGCCCGTCCGTTCAGACCCGCGCCGCAGCTACCGCAAACGGCTGCCGAGAGCCGGTTCTCATAGCCGCAGCCGCTACAGTGTATGGGCATCGTTGGCTCCGGACGAAGTGCGCGTCACCGCTGCTCTCCTACGCGTGCGCCGTCGCGCCACCGTCGACGTAGACCGTCTGTCCGGTGACGAAGTCGCAGGCGTCGGAGGCGAGGTAGACGACGAGGCCGCCGATGTCGTCGGGACGTCCGCGGCGGCGGGAGGGCAGGAACCGTGCCAGGCCGTCCTGGGGATCGAGCGGGCCGGTGGTGAGCCACCCGGCGCCGACGGCGTTGACGCGTATGCCGTGGCGCGCCCACTCCAGCGCGAGCGACGACGTGAGCTGCCGCACCGCTCCCTGACTCGCCGCGTAGACGGCTGAGTTCGACAGGCCGCGGACCGACAGGCCGGACGAGATGTTGACGATGCGGCCGCCGCCCTGCCGCAGCATCCGCCTTCCCACGGCCTGGCAGCACAGGAACATCGACTTGACGTTGACGTCCATCACGGCGTCCCACTCCGCCTCCGTCACGGCGTCGAAGGGCTTGCCGAGCTCCACGTGGGTACTGTTCACCAGGACGTCGATACGCCCCATCTCCGCGGCGACGCGGCCGACCATCGCCTCGACATCGGCCGCGCGCGTCACGTCCGCGTCGACGGCGACGGCCCGCCTGCCCGCGGCCTCGACGGCGCGCGCCGACGCTGCGACTTCGGGCTCGTAAGAGCCCGCCAGCGCCACGTCCGCGCCCGCTCCCGCCAGGGCGGCCGCAAGGTGGCGCGACCAGCCCCGCCGATCGGTCGTCAGCAGGGCGACCTTGCCGCTCAGAGACGGTGCCGTCGGGAGGCCCATCACGGCTCCAGCGGCACCACAGGCGCGTACCCGGTCGGCGCATAGCCTCCGGCCAGTCCACCGCCGTCGGCAACGAAGAGCGCGCCGTTCATGTAGTCCGACGCGGACGACGCCAGGAAGACGGCTATGGGGCCCAGCTCCTTCGGGTCTCCGACCCTGCCCACGGGTATGAAATCGGGCCGGGGCAGCACTTCCCGGGACGCCTCGGTAGCCTCGGTCGGGAAGTAGCCGGGCACGATGCAGTTGCTGGTCACGCCGTACCTCCCGAGGCTCGTCGCGAGTGTGCGCGTGAGCTGTATGACGCCGCCCTTGGCGCAGGCGTAGGCGTAGTTATCCCGACCGCCCCTCAGGCCAAAGCCGGAAGAGACGTTGATGATCTTGCCGCCGCCCCGCTCGACCATGTGCTCGGCTATTCCGCGGGAGCAGAGAAACGCGCTGGTCAGATTGGATTCCAACCCGGCCCTGAACTCCTCCACCGATATCTCCCAGATCGGCGCCCCGCCGTGGGCCGTCACCATTCCGGCGTTGTTGACGAGCACGTCCACCCGCTCGAGCTCGCCCAGGACCTCTCGAAACATGGAGCCCACCCGGTCCGGGTCGGTGACGTCGGCCGAGACCGCGAGCGAGCGTCTGCCCAAGGCGGCCGCGTCCCGCGCCGCGGCCTCCAGCGGCTCGGGCCGACGGCCGACGACCGCGAGGTCGGCGCCCGCGCGCGCGAGCGCCAGGGCCATCTCCCTGCCGAGACCCGTGCCGCCGCCCGTGACGACGACGACCTTCCCCGCCAACTCTAGCGACTCACCCATCGTTCACGTCTGCAGCGTCACCTCGCCCGCGATCGCCGTTCGGACGGACCCGTCAGGGCCGGTCAACAACAGGTTGCCGTCGTCGTCCACGCCGGTGGCGCGCCCGACCATCTCACTGTCCCGCCATCTCACACGGACGGTCAACCCGAGCGTGTCCAGGCGGCGGGCCCAGCGGTCGGTGAGCGACTCTCCGGCGCGGACCTCGGCGTACCGGTCGTCCACGTCCTCGAGGACGGCCCGTAACACGTCGACGCGGTCGAGCGGGGCGCCTGTCGCGGCCGCCAGACTGGTGGCGGTCTCGGCGATCTCGGGAAACGCCGACGGGTCGAGGTTGACGTTGATCCCTATGCCCAGGACCGCGTGTTTCATCCCTCCCGCGTGCATGGCGCCTTCGATAAGGATGCCTGCCAGCTTCTTCCCGCCTATGCGGACGTCGTTGGGCCACTTGACGGTCGCGTCTACGCCGGTCAGCCGCTCGACGGCGGACGCGACGCCCAGGGACGCGGCCATGTTCATCTGGCTCAGCCAGGAGCGGTCCGGCCTCAGGACGACCGAGAAGGCCACGTTGTCGCCGGGCCCCGTAACCCAGCGCCGGTCCATCCGTCCGCGGCCGGAGGTCTGCTCTTCGGCAAGCACCACCGTGCCCTCGGCATGTCCGGCGTCGGCGAGAGCGGCGGCCTCATCCATCGTGGAGCCCACGACGTCGCGGTAGACGATGCGACCGCCTATCATCCGGCCTTCGAGCAGAGTCCGGAGACATCGTATTTCACTGGCCGTCCATCCCAATGCGGGGCCGAGTCACCTTGACAGAAGCTGAGGCGATGGTAGGGTCGGCCGTAGAGGGTGTCAAGAAAAGGGGGCGTGTCGACCTGCAGCCTTCCGCGTTCGGTGAGGCCCCGGTTACGCCGCCCGGCGATCCACAAGTCCGCCTACAAGTGACGGCGGCGTCCCCTTCCGCCTTGGAATTGTGCCGCTCTCATTGACGCTGCGCGGCTAACCGCGCGCGACTCTCCCCCATCCGTGCGGACGAAGTCGTCGCATACGATAGTCACGGGCCCAAGGACCCGCCGGGCACCCCTACCAGCCGGCGGCGTGGCCGTCCCTGCGGGGATCGGCGCCACCCTGGAACACCCGCTGGTCGGCGTCGTACCGGATGGCGTGCGCGCCTCCGACGCCCATCCACCATGCGTCGACCACCTTGACGTCGTGTCCGCGCGCCGCGAGCGCCGCGCGGACGGGCCGCGGGAACCGCTCCTCCATCTCGATCTCCCGGCCCGGAGAGCACTTGAAGCGCGGCGAGTCGACCGCCTGCTGGACGTTCATGCCGAAGTCGAGGACGTTGACGAGCATCTGGGTCGTCGTCTGGTGGATCCCATAGCCGCCGGGCGTGCCCATGCTCAGGAGGAAGCGGCCGTCGCGGAGAGTCTGGGTCGGCGCCACCACGAAGTCGACACGCCTGCCGGGACCGATCACGTTGGGGCTCGCCGGGTCGAGGTCGAAGAAGGTGGTCATGTTGTTCAGGAAGATCCCCGTATCGCCGATCGCCACGGCCGAGCCGAAGGCGCCGCCCAGGGTCTGGGTGATCGTGACGACGTTGCCCTCGCCGTCCGCGACCGCGAAGTGGGTTGTCATGCCGCCGCTGTGAGCCGCCACGTCCCCCGGAACCAGCGAGCCCTCGGGCACGTCGGCTGTGTACCGCTCCCATCGCAGGGACGACGCGTTCGCCATGTCGATACGCCTGCGCTGCTCCATCGCGTAGCTGTCGGAAAGCAGGCCGTCGAGGGGGATGTCGACGTGGTCCGGATCGCCCGCGTAACGCGCGCGGTCGGTCATCGACAGCTTGACCGACTCGATCGTGGCGTGGAGGGTGGCCGGATGCTGGAACGACAGCTCGTCGCGCCCGAACGTCTCAAGTAGCTTGAGGGTCTGGAGCACCTGGAAGCCGCTCGAGTTGGGCGGCGCAGTGAAGATGTCGAATCCGCGGTACCGGACGCTGATCGGCTCGACCCAACGGGCCTCGTACCGCGAGAAGTCTTCGAGGGAGTAGATTCCTCCCATGCCGTTGCTCGCCTCCACGATGCGCCGGGCGAGGTCGCCGCGATAGAAGGCCTCCTTGCCGCCCTCTGCGACAGCCCGGAGGGACTCCGCGAGCTGGGTCATGCGGAGGCGCGTCCCCGGCTGAGGCGCGCCGCCGTCGCCGTCGAGCATGATGGAGGCGGAGGACGGGAACTGCCGTAGCCTGTAGGCCGCGTCCACGATCTTGGCGCTGTTCAAGTACGTGATCGGGATGCCGTTCTCGGCGTAGTCGATGGCAGGCTCGAAGAGACGTTGACGGTCCAGCCTGCCGTACGTCTCGTGGAGCGTAAGCCAGCCCGCGACGTTGCCCGGCACCATCGCCGCGAGGATGCCGGTCTCCATCGTCTTCTCGCTGTACAGCGCCGGGCGGGCCGCCTGCGGAGCGGAACCCGAGAAGTCCAGGGCGCGCACCCTGCCCTCGTCGGCGACGTAGGCGAGCCCCACGCCAATGCCGCCCATGCCCGACATGTAGGGCTCAACGACGTTCAACACCGCGGCGGTAGCGACGGCGGCGTCGAATGCGTTGCCGCCGTCCATCAGGACGCGCAGGCCCGCGGTGGACGCCAGCGGGTGCGCGGCGGACACCATCCCGTTTACGGCCATGGCGACCGGCCTCGTCGGCTGCGGGTACAGGTACGGCGTGTTCATGTGGGCACTCCTGGGGCGGGCGGCGCCGCGGGACAACGCTATTGGCCGCTGTCGCTCTTGTCAAGCGCCCGTCCTCGCCGGCGTACGGCATCTATCTGAACGAGAACCAGCGTCGGTGATGGCGTGAAGTTGACTGGCCGGAAAACGCGCTGATACACTCGCGTCGGCTCGAGCCGAGGAACAATCTCGAACTCGGCCGAGACCTCGCCGGAGGAGTACTCCATTGACGACCGACCTCATCGAACGCGTCGACGACATGGTCCAAGAGCGAAGCCTGCTGAAACACCCCTTCTACCAGGCGTGGAACAAGGGCGATCTGCCGCTGGAGTCGCTGCGCGACTACGCCGGGCAGTACTTCCACTTCGAGGCCGCTTACCCGACGTTTCTGAGCGGGCTCCACCATCGCTGCGACGATCCGCAAGTCAGACGGCTGATCCTGGACAACCTCTGGGACGAAGAGCACGGCGATGACAACCACGTCGAGCTCTGGCTGCGCTTCTGCGACGCGCTGGGCCTCGACCGGGAGCGGGTCCGCTCCGGTCCGGCCGTGGCCGCCACCGAGTCGTTGGTCGGGCGATACAGAGAGCTGACGGCGTCCGGACCGCTCGCGCCCGGCGCGGCGGCCCTCTACGCCTTCGAGTCCCAGGTGCCCGCCGTCGCAGCCGCCAAGATCGACGGTCTCCGGCAGTTCTACGGGATGGACGACGACAGGTCGGTGTCCTTCTTCCGGGTCCACCGGACCTTGGACATCGAGCACGCGGGCGCGGAGCGGCACATGGTCGCCGCACTGGCGGACTCTGAGTCCAGCCATTCCGCGGTCCTCGAAGCCGTAGACGACGCCACCGCCAGCCTGTGGAGCTTCCTCGACGGCGTGTACGACTCGGACTAGCGGGCGCTCGCCCTCGAAGCGGGGGAAGTTGAGCCCGCCCCGGGCTTCATGCTCTGGCCGTCCCCTCGCGGTCGACGGTCGGAGCCGGCCGCGACGCCCGCGGAAGCCAGTAGAGCAGACACCAAGCGCCGCCTATGGCGGCCGGCAGGAGCCCCCAGAACGCGGCGAACAGCCTGAACGCCACGCCTTCGGACCCGCCGTCGGAGGCCGACCAGGCCAGGGCCAGGGCCAGCGCGGCGAGGCCGAGCACGTGCAGCGCGACCGAGCCGACGCCCAGGGCGACAAGCCACCCTGCCCGCGCCGCGGCGCCGATCCGCACCGCGGCCAGCACCAGGACTGCGAGCAGCAGCATGCCGTAGTGCAGGGTGAAGCCGTCGACCGCCAGTGGGGCAGGCCTACCATCCACCGTGACCAGGATGTGGCGTCCCACCGCCTCCAGCGCCGCGTCTGCCAGCAGCCGCCCTGTCACCTCGACCAGCAGCTCGTTGTAGCGGGCGGCGACGGCGATCCACGCGAGCGGGACCAACAGCAGCAGCACCGCCGCCCTGAACGCGAATGTCAGGATGCTAGACGTTCCCAGCACGGCCCGCCGCTTCGACCCACAGCAGCCACAGCACGACAGCCGACACTATCATCGCCGGCTGCCAGACCAGCAGGTGGGCGAGGCTCAGGTACTCCGGGTAGGCCGAGCCCATCCAGAAGAGGCTCGCAATGCGGACAACGTTCAGGCCCGACAGCGCGAACAGTCCGAGCGCCGCGCCCATGACCTTGGCCCGGACGCTCGACGGGTACGCGGCCACGGCGCCGATGAACAGCAGCAGCGGCCCGACCGCCGTGCACTCCGCGACGACGACTACCGCGAAGCTGTCCGAGGCAATCGTCGCGCCTTCGACCCAGGTGGGCGTACCAGCCAAGCCCAGCGCCCGGCTCGACGCCTCGGCCGTCCACTCGGAGACTCGCCAGACCCAGCCGCTGCCCAGGTAGCCGTAGTAGAACGCCAGCGCGAGCGCGAGACTGGCCGCCAGGACCAGCCACGATACGCGCGCCGGCCGTCCCGTGTCTCTTTCCAGCATGGCACCTGCCGCCGAAGGTGAGACCGGTGTGTATTCCTATCCACGCTCGGCCCCGCGATAGTGCGGTATTTTATACGACAGGGGGTTTCGGCGCTATGTCGGTGTCGCCTCGCAATACCGTCAGTCTCCGATGGACTGACATAATCATTGAACATATACACGACACATGTCGTCGACCTTGACAGGAAGAGGCGTCGCCGAATATGCTTTCATCTCACCAACGATCAATCGTCAGCGGCCTACGGCTGTGAAGTTCGTTCTCGCCTCCTAACATTTGGACAGTCAATTGTGCGTGCGCCAAAGCGACGGCGGCCGAAAAAACGCGAGATAGGCGTCCCGCTCGGCACCGATCTTGATGGCTTGGCGGCAATGGTCAAGTACGTGGGGAGCCCGGAGCACAAGGACTTCCCGAGCTTTGCTGGTCAATCCAGGCCGCGCGGTGACGCTTCGCTTTGCCCGCGTGAGATCAGGGACGTAGCAATCGTCACCGAATGGTTGCGCTCCGCAATTCGTAGAGGCTCTACGGGCGCCCCTTGGGAAGGAAGCTTCCCACGTTACGTGTGAAATAAGGAAGGAGACACCGTATTCGAGGCCCGGCTTGTGAACCGCAGCGATGGCTCCTACAAGGGCTATCCGCCAAGGGCTATCCGCTCGCCAGGGCCGAGTGGCCTCCCGGAATATAGTGAACAATGCCTGGCATCGATTTCGACTTTGAGTGGCAGGACGGCACGGGGATCCAGGGAGCGGAGTTGTCCGCGACCTTTGCGTCGCTGCGAATCCACGTTGGCGGGAGCGCCGTCACCCGCGTACTCGACTCACGCGCGAAGACTGTGCGGGACTCTGTCTACGTGCCGCTCTATCCTGTCGCGGAATGGCTGGTCGGCAATTGGTGGTTCCTTTCGCACGAGTTCGAGAACCCGGACAAGAAGGGAGACCCGAACTTCCGTCGCCGCCACGCGTTGGGTACGAACACCGAGGGCTACGCCCTTCCCAATCTGGTGGTCATCCCGACGGGCGCTCGCATCGGCGTCGAATGGGGTAGTGACGCGTCTCCGTGGACCCGGGTCGAGTTCCTCGATACCGGCCACGATTCGGTCGACACCGACGACTTTCGTCAGGCCTGTGCCGATCTGATAGACGCCGTGATTAGGCGGCTCGCCGCGTTTGAAGTTCATGACACTTTCCTTGGGGAAGAGTGGGACGCGATCCGTAGTGCAGACGACGCGGAGTCTAGCTTCTGTGAGACTGCCGCCGGATTGGGCTGGGACCCCTACGACCCGGACGACTCCAGGAGAGACCAGGTTCTCACGCTTGCCGACCGGCTCGGCCCGCTGCTCGGCGAAGCAGCGCCGGTCATGGGTTCCGAAGACCCTGCGGGAGAGTCTTCCGCCATCGTCTCCGCCCTCGGAGAGGCCAAACGCGGCGGTCTGGAACTCGAGAGACTCAAGCCCCTGTTCGACACAGCGAAGCCGGGCGAAGGTCATCCCTGGGAGGTCGGCTACGCCTTGGCGCGGCGGGCTCGGAATAGCCTAAGTCTGGACGGCCAGCCCATTCCCACGGTCACGTCTTTGGCGGTCGCCATCGGAGAAGACCCCGGCTCCCTCGAGCGGGCAATTCGGCCTGCTACTCCCCTGAACAGGGTGCGGCTGGTAGACGGAGTCGTCACGGGAGGGGAGCGTGGCGGCGTCTCGTTCGGGCTGAGACGCGCCGGCGAGCACGGCCGGCGGTTCGTCTTCTGCCGCGCGCTAGGGGAGGCAGTCTACGCCGACGGAGACGCGCTGCTAACCAGAGCCAACACCGCGCGGCAGCAATACAACCGCGCGTTCGCCGCAGAGTTCCTCGTTCCCTCGTCTGGCTTGCGGCAGAGCATCTCTCGCGCGGTCGTGGACTCCGAAGAGGTCAACGATCTGGCGGAGGAGTTCGGCGTCTCCACGTGGGTGGTCGAGCGCCAGATCGAAAACCACCGCATCGCCGAGGTCTCACCGGTGTAGACGCCGCGCCCCTGCCCTGACCTGGTTGTCTCCTCTCCCCGCGTGTTCGGCTATCGCCGGTACTTGATGGCGCGCGGCCCGGTAGCCCATAATCGTTGCACCCCACTGAATCGAGACGAGGTACTATGCCGCCCACCTCCAGCGACGAAATACGCGAGGCGTTCCTGCGCTTCTTCGAGTCCAAGGACCACCTGCGGGTCGCCAGCTCCTCGCTGATCCCCGTCGGCGATCCGACGCTGCTGCTGACGAACGCCGGTATGGTGCAGTTCAAGCCGTACTTCAGCGGCGAGTCGGAGCCGCCGAACAGGCGCCTCACGTCGGCGCAGAAGTCGTTCAGGGTCGTCGACATCGAAGAGGTGGGCGACGCGACTCACGTCACGATGTTCGAGATGCTCGGCAACTTCAGCATAGGCGACTACTTCAAGGAGGGCGCCGTCGAGTACGCGCTGGAGTGCCTCGACACGGTGATGGGGCTGCCCAAGGAGCGCTTCGCCGCGACCGTCCACCACACCGACGACGAGGCATACGACATCTGGCGCAGCGTCGGCATACCCGACGAGCTGATCTACAGGTTCGGGGACGAGGACAACTGGTGGGGCCCGCCGATCCACGGCGCCGAGGGCCCGTGCGGTCCCTGCTCCGAGCTCCACTACGACCGGGGGCAAGAGCGCGGGTGCGGCCAGGACGACTGCGGCCCGAACTGCGGCAATATGATGTCGCCGGGAGAGACGTGCGACCGGTACGTGGAGCTGTGGAACCTGGTCTTCATGCAGTTCTACCACCACCCGGACGGTAGTCGCGACCGCCTGCCCGCCACGGGAATCGACACCGGTATGGGGTTCGAGCGGCTGGTAACGGTGCTGCAGGGCGTTGACACGGTCTACGAGACCGACCTGTTCAAGCCGTTGGTCGCGAAGGTCGAGGAAATAAGCGGGGCCGCCTACGGCTCCGACCCCGCGGTCACCAAGGCGATCTGCGTGGTCGCTGAGCACGGCAAGAGCGCCGCGTTCCTGCTCGCGGACGGCGTCGCGCCCGGCAACGAGGGCCGCGGATACGTGCTCCGGCGTATCGTCCGGCGGGCCATCAGACACGGCAGGCGGCTCGGGCTCGAAGACCCGTTCCTCGGGGAAGTCGCCCGCGCCGCAGCCGACCTCATGGGCGGCGCCTACCCTGAGCTCCGCAACAACCTGGAATTCGTGCTCACCTCACTGCGTCTGGAAGAGGAGAAATTCCAACAGGCGTACGAGAACGGCTACGCGGCGCTGACCGAGGCGCTGAAGGCCGGCGACCTGCCCGGCGAAACGGTCTTCCGCCTCTGGGACACATACGGGTTCCCGGTCGAGATGACCCAGGAGATCGCCGAGGAGGCCGGTGTCGCGGTCGACATGGAGGGCTTCCGTAGTGAGATGGAGGCGCAGCGGCAGCGCGCCAGGGCGTCTGCCCAGTTTGGCGCCGATCGGGCGAAGGTCCGTCTCTACGAGGGCCTCGGAGTCGGCGGCGCCAGGTTCCTCGGATACGAGCGGCTGACGTCGACCAGCGTGGTCGTCGGGATGGTCTCCGGCAATCGAGTCGTCACCGAGGCGGCGCAGGGCGACGAGGTGGAGCTGGCCCTGATGGAGACGCCCTTCTACTCGGAGGGCGGCGGACAGGTGGGCGACGCGGGCGACGTCGTGGGGCCCGATGGCAAGCTGGAGGTGACCGACACCCGGGAAGTGCTGCCGGGGCTGACGATGCACTTCGGCACGGTCGTAGACGGGAAGGTGTCGCTGGGCGAAAGCGTCGACGCCTACGTGGACCCCGTGCGGCGGCAGGACACCGCGCGCAACCATACGGCGACGCACATGCTCCACGCCGCGCTGCGGCAGGTGCTGGGCCCCCACGTCCGACAGGCCGGGTCGCTCGTGGCGCCCGACCGGCTCCGGTTCGACTTCAGCCACGTCGAGGCGATGTCCGCGGAGGAGATAGAGTCGGTCGAGTGGCTGGTCAACGAGAAGATCCGCGAGAACGTGGGCGTCCACCACAGCGAGGACTCCTACCGCGCGGCGATCGACCGCGGCGCGCTGGCCTTCTTCGGAGACAAGTACGACGACACGGTACGGCTGGTCGAGATCGCCAACGGCGCGACCTTCAGCTTGGAGGTGTGCGGCGGCACCCACGTTCACAGGACCGGCGAGCTCGGCGCCGTCTACGTGATGAGCGAGTCGAGCATCGGGTCCGGGATGCGGCGCATAGAGGCCGTGAGCGGCAGGGGCGCGGAGCGCACCGTCCGTCGCCGGCTCAACGCCGGCGACGCGGCCGCGGCGGCCCTCAGGACGAACGTCGACGAGCTCGGCGACCGAATCGAGGGGCTGCTCCGGGAGCTCGACGAGGCCCGGCGCGCCCGCGAGCTCGCGGACAGGCGGCTCGCGGCCTCGGCGGCCGAGGGGCTGCTCGACCTGAAGCAGGACGTAGACGGCGTGGCGCTGGTGGCCGCGAGAGTCTCGGCCGCGCAGGTAGACGCGCTCAGGGACATGGGCGACTGGCTGCGCGACAAGCTGGGCAGCGGAGTGGTCGTGCTGGGCTCTGTCGTGGAGAACAGGCCGCTGCTCATCGCCATGGTGACGACGGACCTCGTGGCGGACGGCGTGGACGCCTCTAAGATCGCCCGCGGCGCTGCGAAGGCCATCGGCGGAGGCGGAGGCGGGCGGCCGGACGTGGCGCAGGCGGGGGGCCGCAACGCCGACGGGCTGGACGAGGCGCTGCGCCTGGTCCCCGGCCTGTTACGGCGCGGAGACGGCGCCGCTTGAGGCGGCTCGCTCTCGACGTCGGAGACAGGCGCATCGGCGTGGCGATCAGCGACTCCCTTGGGATGCTGGCGTCGCCGCTGACCACGATCCGGAGGCGGTCCGAGGAGCGCGACGTCCTGGCCGTGCTCGACCTGGCCGCCGAGCACGACGTGGGCGAGATCGTCGTGGGAATGCCGTTCTCGTTGTCCGGCGAGAGAGGACCCCAAGCCCGGCAGGTGGAGCGGTTCAGGGATGCGCTCGCGGCACGGGCAGGCGTGGTCGTCACGGAACAGGACGAGCGGTACTCCACCGCGGAGGCCGAACGCCTGCTGAGGGCGACGGGAGCCAGGCCGTCGGAGGACCGGGCCCGCGTCGACGCCGCCGCGGCCGCCGTGATCCTGCAGGCCTATCTGGACGCGGGCAGGGCTCAAGACCCGGGCGCCGCGCCGTAGTTCGCCCGTCTACCGGCGCCGTGCGCGGCCCTATCGAGACCCAACGGTATTCGGCGGGGTGTGGCCTACTCCTCTACCCTGCTCCACTCGCCGCACCCGATGGACTTGAAAGCCACGTCGCCGGTCTTGATCCGGACGTGGACAGGGTCCGCCGAGGTCTGGTTGACGATGATTTCGCTACGCTCGCCGCTGAGACCGCTGAGTCTGGCCCAGTAGCATCCGGGAACGCCCAGGCTCGGCACCGGAGGTATCGTCCGATAGAGGCCGGGCTTGATGTCGGGGCCAACGCGCCACGTCCCATCGAGGAACTTGTCGTTGGCGGGTACGGCCCAGCCGACCGACATGAACGCCTGGCTTGCCTTGCCGGGCGGCCCGGTTTCACCCTGGTCGCCCTTGGGTCCGACCTCGCCCTGCGGCCCCGTGGGCCCCAGCGGCCCTACCTGACCGCGTAGGCCCCGCTCTCCATCCGGCCCTCGTTCCCCGGCCGGGCCCTGATTCCCACGCGGCCCCGGCAACCCCGGCACGCCGGGCAGTCCGGCCGGTCCGGCCAACCCGATCTCGCCCTGCGGCCCTGACGGCCCCTGCGGGCCGACGCCACCCCTTGGCCCCGGGGGGCCGGCTTCACCCTGCGGCCCAGCGGGGCCGGCGTCGCCCTTTGGCCCCGTAGCCGCGCTCTCCTGAACTATCTGCTTGACATCGTCCTCGGTAAGACCGCCGGAACAAGCCAGACCGGTCGCTATGAGTAACAGGACAATCGACCAAACGAAACCGTTTCTCACTGGACTCCCCCTGTCCGCAGGGTATTTCGGCTCTCGGCAGGTACGCTTGCATGAGGACGCAGGGCCTCTCCGCAAAACATACAATCCACCAGCGGCCCGTACCTGTACAGTATACCCGTACCGCCGTGTGAAGAATTCACGCCCAAAGGTCTGCAAATCGGCAAAAATGCGCCCGAAGGGCGCGTCGCCGGCGTGCGGGCCTGGTGTCCCGACTCTGAAGTTCGTTGTAGAAGCAAGATGGGCATGTTCGTAGCCGTCACCCTCACCCTGGCCCACTCCCGTTAACAGAGAGGATTCCCTGCTCGGCGGACTGACGCGGCGAATCTCCGATTCAGGACATCAGGGCGTGTCGCGCAGCCGGTCGTAGGTCATGGGCGACATCGCGGCGATGCCGCCGTCGACCGGCAGGACGACTCCGGTCACCCATCGGGCGTCGTCGCTGGCGAGGTACACGGCCGCCCACCCGATGTCCCAGCCCGTGCCCTCCATCTTGAGCATCGCGGCCGCGGCGCGGCGCTCCCGCAGTCCCTCGGTCATCGAGTTCGCGACCAGCGGCGTGTAGACGAGCCCGGGCGCGATGCAGTTCACGCGGATGTTGTCGGCGCCGTGGTCGGCGGCCATCGATATCGTCAGGCCGATCACGGCCGACTTTGACGCCGTATACGGCGTCGTCCCGTGGGCCCGAAGGCCGGCGATGGACGACGTCGTGATGATCGAACCGCCGCCTCCGCGGACCATCTCCGGGATGGCGTGCTTGGAAGCCAGCATGATGCTCTTCACGTTGACCGCCATGACCAGGTCCCAGTCGTCCTCCGAAACCTCGACGACCGTCTGCCTCTTGGGGATGCCGACGTTGTTGTCGAGGATGTCGAGCCTGCCGTAGCGCTCGACGGCGGCGGCGGCCATGGCGCGGCAGTCGTCGTCGCTGGTCACGTCCGCGGCAAGCACCGACGCCTCGCCGCCCTCTGCCTCGATCATCTCCAGCGTCTCCTCGGCGCGCTCGACGACCGCGTCTACAAGCAGCACCCTGGCGCCCTCGCGTGCGAACAACACGGCGGTGGCCTTGCCGTTGCCGACGCCGGGCCCACGGGACCCCGCCCCGGTGACGATGGCGACCTTACCGTCGAGCCTGGGCCTTCGTTCTGCTCGCGCCATTGGTGCGCTCCGATGCCGTTGGTTGGACGTATCCCCACAACGATACACGGCCCCGGCAAGTCCTGGGAAGCCGGCGGGCATCGCGTTGACACCCGTCACACCCTGAAATACATTACCGTCGATCCTGGGCAGCCGCACTGCGGCATGGAGGTCCGATCATGAACGACCGCGACTTGATGACGCTACCCGGCTGGAAGCAGCGCGACATGGTCGTGAGCGGCGAGGTGTCGTCCAGGGAGCTGATCGAGGCCTCGCTGCGCCGCATAGAGGCGCTGGACGACCGGTTACACGCATTCATCACGGTCGACCGCGAGGGCGCCCTGGCAGCCGCGGACGCCGCGGACGCCGCCGTCCGGGCGGCGTCGGGCCCGGCCGCCGAGCTCGGCCCGTTCCACGGCGTGCCGATCTCGATCAAGGACCTGGAGCCGACCAAGGGCCTGCGCACGACGATGGGGAGCGTGGTGTACAGGGACTGGGTGCCCGACTACGACTCGGCCGTGGTGGAGCGGGTGCGCGGCTCGGGGGCCGTGATCGTTGGCAAGACGAACACGCCTGAGTTCGGCAACCTGGGCGAGACGTACACGAAGATCGCGCCGACCTGCAACAACCCGTGGGACCTGACGCGGATCCCGGGCGGCTCCAGCGGCGGGGCCGCGGCGAGCGTGGCGGCCGCGATGACGTCGATCGCAAGCGCCTCGGACGGCGGCGGCTCGACGCGGGGTCCGGCCGGGTTCTGCGGGCTGAGCGGCATCAAGGCCACGCACGGCCGCGTTCCGCGCTACGGCGGCATCGCCCGGCCTACGGTCAACCTGATAGCGGGCTCAGGCCCGATAACCAGGCACGTACGCGACACGGCCATCCTGCTCCAGGCGCTGTCGGGCCACGACCCGCGGGACCCGATCTCGCTGCGCGGCCCGGTGCCCGACTTCGTCGGCGGCCTCGACGACGGCGTGCGCGGGCTTCGCGTCGGCTACGGCGTCAAGTTCGACGTAGCCGTAGCCGACCCCGACGTCGACGCGGCGGTCAAGGGCGCGGCCTCGACCTTCGAGGAGCTGGGCGCCAACGTCGAGGAGGCCCCGGTCCGGTTCGACCCGCAGCCGGCCGACTTCTACTACCCCGTGTGGATCGCGAACCAGGTCGCGATGTACGGCCATCTGTTCAGGGACCACCTCGAGGACCTGATGCCGTACACGGTCAGACTCAACTATTTCGGGGTCCAGATCACCGGCGCCGAAGTGAACGTGGCGCTGGGACACGCCGACCGGCTGCGCAGCCGGCTGGCGGACTACTTCCAGGAGTTCGACCTGCTGTTGCTGCCCACGACCTACGTCACCGCGTACAGGCACCAGAAGCCGCCGGACAGGGTGGGAGGCAGGCCGGTCCTGATGTCCAGGCACGGCAGCCCGTACGGCGTCGCCCCGTTCACGATGGCGTTCAACATCTCCTGGAACCCGGCGGCCTCCGTGCCCTGCGGCTTCGACCGCGACGGTCTGCCGATCGGCCTCCAGATAGTGGGCGCCATCGGCGACGACGCCACCGTGCTCAAGGCCGCGGCGGCCTTCGAGGCGGCCCGCCCCTGGGCCCACAAGCTCCCACCGGTGTCCTAGACCGCGAGGGCCGCCTCTATGAATAAGCAAGAAGACTTCAAGAACAGGGTTTTGGCCCACCTCCTCACGGATCGGGGAATCCCGGCGGACTTCGAGCAGCGGGCCGGGCGCAAGCGGATGGACGTGGTCGCGGACGTGGACGGCCTTCGCGTCGTCCTCGAAGCGGAGACCGGCTTCCGCCGCAGGGCACAGGCCATCAAGGACGCCGACGCGCGCCTGCGTCAGCGACTTGCCACTGTCGTGTTCGCCGTCTGCTATCCCGACGACGTGACGGAAGACAACCTGGCAGAGGCGACGCTGACCTGGACAGTGCGCGTCAAGGCCGGGGAGCCGGCCGGCGAGTGGTCCACGGGCGGCATCACGCAGCTCGCGCAGGCAGTCCTACAGGCGCCACGCTCCCTGAGCGGCGCGGACATCGCGGCTCAGATGCTCTCCGACGGACTGGACGCGGTCGTGCAGGGGCTGAAAACGCCCGTACGCCGGGCGCTGGCGCACGCCCTGGACCTTCCCTCCACCAAGCCCGGCGGCGGCCAGCAGAGCGACGGCTACTTCGTCGCCGCCAAGCGCGGAATGCTGGTCGTGGCGACCGCGATGCTGTTCCATCACCGCGTACAGGGCCACCTGCCGGCCGAGCGTCCCGAAGGCTACAAAGGAGACTGGCCACCGGCCAGCGCGACGACATGCGCCGAGCAGGACTCGGTGATCAACGCCTTCCGGGAGGCGTGGCGCGGCATTCTCGCAATTGACTACCGACCCGTTTTCGAAACCGGACGGACGGCTCTGGCGGAGCTGACGGCCGACCCGGACACCGGTCAAGGCGTGCGCAGCCTGGCCGAGGTCGTGGCGCGGGTCTCGGAGCGGGTGACCGGCCTGCGCCACGACCTGCTGGGGCGCATCTTCCACCGGGTGCTGGACACCGCTCGTTACGACGGCTCCTTCTACACCTCGACCGCCGCGGCGGTTCTGCTGGCGACACTGGCTCTGCGCGAGCAGGACGCCGACTGGTCCGACCCCAACGTCGTCGCGGCGCTCCGCATCTGCGACCCGGCCTGTGGTACGGGGACGCTGCTGATGGCCGCCGCCGAGCGCATCCGAGACCTGCGCACCGCCGCCGGACGCGGCGACCCCGAAGACGAAGAGGCGCTCGGGCTGCTTCTTGTCGAAGACGTGCTATGGGGCTACGACGTCAACCTGACCGCGACCCACATGGCCGCTTGTACGCTGGGGATGCTCTCGCCCACGACAAGGTTCCACCGCATGAACATCCACCGTGCGCTGCTCGGAGTGTTCGACGGCGTACCATATCTCGGCTCCCTGGACTTCCTCTCCGGTCAGGCCCGACTGGCCGCATGGCCGTCGGCCACGCAGCAGGTTGAGAGCGAGGAGGGAAGGGTGGAACCGCCGCCGCCAATGGACCTCGTGATTATGAACCCGCCTTTCACCCGCGACAGCCTGCGCCACGACCAGTTCAGCCGCGCTGACGAACAGGCCGTGAAGCGGCGGGAGAAGGAAATCATGGAGGGGCAGTCCTACCGGGAAGCGGCACGGCTTTCTGGCTCTGCGAACTCCTTCTTGGTACTTGCAGACAAGATGCTGCGCGGCGATGACGGCACGCTGGCAGTTGTGTTGCCTACTGTCATGGCTACAAATCCTGCCGCGTCCAATACTCGCAAGTATCTGGCCCAGCGGTTCCACATCGACACCATCGTCAGCTCCCACGATCCTGCACGTATCTTCTTTTCGGAGAACACCAGCATAGGCGAGATTCTGCTGATCTGCCGTCGCTGGAGCGGTCCCGGAACCAAGCCGCCGACGCGCGTGGTCAACTTGGCCCGGAACCCGGCTACGCCGCTGGAAGCTCTGGACACCGCGGTAAGGATCGAGCGGGCAGGCCGAACGAGCGCGCGGAGCTCCCATGACTTCACCATTCAGCGGGTGGACTCCGGCCGTATCGAGCGCGGCGACTGGTTCGCCGTCAACTTCCTGTCGCCGTACCTGGTGGAAGCCTATCGGACGCTCAGCGAAGCAGAGCCCGGGTCTGTCTCAACCGTACCCCTGAGCACACTGGCCGACGTCGGCCCGGAAGGGAGGCGGATACGCGACTCCTACACCCACTCGGAAATGCCCACTCCTTCAGGCCGGCGTGCGCTCTGGTACCACAAGACGAACAGCACTCAGTCGATGCGGGCAGAGACCGACGTCTACATCGAGCCGAAAGAATCAAAGCGCCACCTTGCCGACAGCTATTGGGAGCAGCGCAGCCAAGTGCTCCTGCCCCACCGCCTGCGGCTCAACTTGGCACGGGTCGTTACGGTGATGCTGCCTGAACAAGCCGTCGGCTCAATCTGGACGCCCTGCCGCCCTCACGACCCGGACATAGCCAAGGCCCTGTGCCTCTACCTGAACTCCACGCCGGGCCTGCTGTCCCTGCTGGGGGGGCGTGACAACCGTGTACCGTCGTACCCGTCGTTCTCGCTGGACACGCTGCGGTCCCTGTCGGTACCGAACTTTGCCGATCTGGGAGCCGCCGAGTGCGACCTGTTGCGCAGTTGGTTCGACCGGCTAAAGGACGAGACCCTGCAACCGTTCCCCCGGATGCACGAGGACCCGGTGCGCCAGCAGATCGACGACGCGGTAGCCAAAGCGTTCGACCTGGACCCCGAGTGGCTCGCCACCATACGCCGCGAGCTGGTGCGGGAGCCGTCGGTTACCGACGCTCAACTTCCGATTGCGGGATGATGCTCAGCGGTCGGCCGCGCCTGCCGGACACTGCCTTCCGATCGGGCTGCAGATAGTGGGCGCCATCGGCGACGACACGACCGTGCTCAGGGCCGCGGCCGCGTTCGAGTCGGCCCGGACCTGGGCATACAAGCTGTGCTACCGGTGTCGTAGACCTTGAGGTTGGAGGCACCTTCGACCGGCCGCAGCCACCGCGCTGGATCCTCGGCGAAGTTGAGCTCGATGAGCTTGGCAGGGGCGGTCATGGCCGGGGCGCTCGTATAAGGCGCAAACGGGGGATGCCATCGAAGTCGCCGTCGTCCGATGCGAGGGGACAGGAGAGGCGTAATGCGGTGGCGGCGATCCATGCATCGGCGGTGTTCAGCCGACGCCCAGCCTTCTCTCGTTCAACCCGCAAATTGGCGGAAATAGCCGCCGTTCCTGGGTCGGGCCAGACCACCTCGTATTGTTGCAGATGGAGAGCAAGCTCGTTTTTCTGACGCGCGCCCCATCCGGACTTGTATGCTCCGTACCACACTTCCTCAACCGTCTGAAAAGAGACCACCGTACGCTGGCGGGTCATGTGGGGCAGGTAGAAGTCATTACGAGGGTCTCCCTTGAACACAAGTGAGACGACGCTCGTATCCAGGACAATCACTCTGGCCGCTCCCGCCGCACGTCACGCCCTTCACGAATGCCACGAATGAACTCGTCCACGTCAAAGGGTTCACTGGTCGTAACTACCCTTGCGGGATCAAAGAGCTTGGGACTTGGGTCATTCAAGAACGCCTCGACATCAAAGGGATCATTCCACGAGCGGGCGGCGTTCAACTGTTGCACCGTGACCGTTGTCCACTTGCCGTTGTCGTTGAACCTTCCCCTCCCTCTCACCTCCACGTGCCGTGTCGCGAGCCGGAGCATGTCCTCGTGGAAGTCCTCCGCAAACCTCAGTTGCACGTATTCGCCTGAGTAGTTGTGCAGCTGAGCTGTGCGTTTGTCCCAGTTGACCTCATACAACCAACCATGGAGCAGGGCCTCGGTTTGGCCGGTTGTCTTGCGAGCGGCAGCGGGCCTGCGCTGAATTTCCACCCTGCGGGGGTTGTCTCTGCTCCCAAACCAGAGCCGCACGCCGTCCGAAAGCTTTGCCGCTGTCGAATGGAGCGTGTCTTCAACATCCATTGGCAGAGTGGAGGCTTGCGTGCCATCCCACTCTTGCAAGGCTTCTATCGCCCGGTTGCCAAGGTCTTCCAAATAAGATTGCCCATCCGGAGGAGCTTCTAACTCCAGGTCAGCGATGAATGAGCCAGACCGTACTTCTACGAGGCGCAAAGTGCTCTGATCCCGTATCCACTTGGGAGGCTGTCCAGGGCCCTTCTCGCGGTCTCCCAGATGCTGCACGATGAGCCGGACAGCGTCCTGTATGCCGGAGAGCGCGGTAACTATCTCAGGTACCGAACCACCGGGCCGCTGATCATCAGGGTCCGATAAAGCGAACGTCAGTCTTTGCTCCGCCATGACTGCCTCCCAGCGCTAGCGCGCTGCCATGGTGTTGCGGGGAGCACAGTATAGCATCCACCTCACACATCCCCTCGAGTAGCCGACGGGCCCGAGGAGTGGTGCCAAAGCCAGCCCGTACGCGGCCAGGGATGGGGGCTATCAGACGCCGTAGGGCCTCTCGGCGTTGCAGCCGGGCGCGGCCCTGCGATAACCTCGGCTCTCGGGGACGGTCGCCAGGCCATCCATCGCACAGGAAACCCCGGAAGGAGGCGGACATGCTGAAGACGGCGTTCGTAGGCGCGGGCAGGAGAGCCCAGCAGGCCCACTATCCAACCGTCAGCCGGCTGGAGGACGCTCGGATCGAGGCGGTAGCCGAGCTGGACGAGTCCCGGATGGGCGAGGTCGTCGACAGGTACGGCGTCCCCAGGGCGTTCGGGGACTACCGCGAGATGATCGATGCCATCGACCCGGACCTCGTATACGTCATCATGGGCGAGCAGCTCATGGCGTCCATCGCGATCGACTGCATGAACTCCGGCAGGCACGTCTTCATCGAGAAGCCGGCGGGGGCGAGCCCGGAGGAGTCGCACGCGCTCCTCGAAGCCGCGGAGGCTAACGGCGTCACGTGCGCCGTCGGGTTCCAGCGACGCTTTGCGGACGTGACCAGGGAGGCCATGCGCCTCGTCGCGGACGCGGGCGGCCCGACCCTGGCGGTGGGCGAGTTCCACAAGGACCTGCTCGGCATGCCCAAGCCGCCGCGCACGACCATCTGGAACGACGTCTGCCACGCCGTCGACCTGATCAGGTACATGGCCGGGAGTGAGGTCACCGACGCGACGGCCTTCCAGGACGCGCGCGGCTCCGACTGGCGCAACGACTTCACCGCCCTCATGCGCTTCGAGAACGGCGCGGCCGGGGTCCTGCTCGCCAACAGATCGTCGGGAGGACGCACTCTCAGGGCGGAGCTGCACGGCATCGGCGTCGGTTGCTACATGCGTATCCCCGATCGGTTCGAGGTACTCCAAGGCGGTCAGGACCCCATCGACGTCCACGGCTCCGCCATACAGGGCGTGGATGCCGCGGACTCCCGCGCCTACGACGGTACGCTGGAGATGCACCGGCACGTCGCCGAGTCGATCGCGGCGGGCCGGGTCCCCATCAACGACATCAGGGACGTCGTCCACACCTCCGACCTGGTGGCCCGCCTGGAGGGCGGCAGCGTCGGCTGAAGCCTGGGGCAGATCGCCAACGATGATGGCGGGAACGGGCCCTCTTGCGCGCCTCGCGATCGACAATCCCGGCTGGCGGGCGAACGGCTCGGGCAGGCTCGTCCTACGTCTTCCAGGCGGCCCAGGCGCGATCGAGGGCGGCGCGGGCGTTGTCGTACTCTTTGCCCAGGCGGGTGATCTCGGCGACGTCGCGGCGTTCGGTCGCGGCCTGTAGCTCGGCCTCGACCCGCTTCAGACTCTCCTCGAGGTTGGCGATCTTCTGCTCATGGTCGGGCCCCGGGGCCTGCCTGGCGGCCCTCTTCGGCGCTCCGCGCGGTTTCTTCCTCGGCGTGCCGGCGCCGCGGCGGCGCCCCGGCTCGTCCCTGTCCCGCCGAGGCGCTGCGCGTTGCGGCGTGAGGCCGGACTGCCTGGCCCACTCGTCGAAGACGCCGGGAAAGAGCGTCGCGGCGCCGTCTTCGATTGTCACCAGCTGCCGCGCCAGCAGCGAGATCAGGTGCCGGTCGTGCGACACGAACAGCAGCGTGCCGTCGTAGTCCGCCAGAGCGCCCTCCAGCGCCTCGCGGCTGGGGATGTCGAGGTGGGTCGTGGGCTCGTCCAGCACGAGGAAGCTGGGCGCCATGGCCATCAGCCGGGCGATGGCCAACCGCGTGCGCTCGCCGCCGCTGAGCGCCGACATGTCCTTGAATACGTCGTCGCCGTGGAAGAGGAACCGGGCGAGGTACTTCCGCTCCTCCTCGGGCGGGATGTTCCTGATCGCCTGCATCGCCTCGAGGACGGCGCCCCGGTCGGGCAGGTCGTCGCTGCCCTGGCGGTGGTAGCCGACGCGGACGCGGTCGCCCAGCGTCACCGACCCGCGCAGCGGGGGGCGCTCGCCGAGCAGCGTCCGCAGGAGCGTCGTCTTGCCGGCGCCGTTCTCTCCGATGATCGCCGTCCGCGAGCCTCGCTCCAGCGTCAGCTCGGGCGTCGAGACGAGCTCGACCGGAGCGCCGTCGACGGTCACGCCGACCGTCAGGTCCCGGGCGCTGGCGACGACCCTCGGCGTCCTGGCGGTGGCGCTCTTCGCGACGCGAATGCTCTGCGGGTCGGGCGGCGGCGCCTCGACGAGCTCCAGCCGCCTCAGCCTCGTTTCCCGGCCGCGGGCCTCCTTCGAGCGCTGGCCGGCCCGGTAGCGGGCGATGAACGACTGCTCCCTGGCGATATACTCCTGTTGCCGCTCGAACTCCCTGGCCTGCTGGACCAGCTGCTCGGCCTTCAACTCCCGGTACCTCGTGTAGTTGCCCGCGTAGGACCTCAGGCGGCCGCGCTCCAGGTCCCAGATCTGGGTCGCCACCGCGTCGAGGAAATACCGGTCGTGGGAGACGACGACGAAGGCGTGGCGGGTGTTGCGGAGAAAGTCCTCCAGCCAGGCGAGCCCCTTGAAGTCGAGGTAGTTGGTCGGCTCGTCGAGCACGAGCAGGTCGGGGTCGCTGAGCAGGGCGCGGGCGAGCGCGGCCCTGGTGAGCTCGCCGCCGCTCGCCGTCGCGGCCGAGTTGTCCAGCGTCCTGTCGTCCAGCCCGACGCCGGCCGCGACGCGCTGCATGCTGCTCTCGTAGTCGTAGCCGCCGACGGTCTCGTACCGGGACAGCAGCGTGGCGTAGCGGCGCTCGGCGTCGCCGCCCGACCGGGTGACCTCCGCCGCGGCGTCGGCGACCGCCCTCTCGAGCGCCAATAGCTCCTCGAAGGCGACCATCACCTCGTCCCGGAGCGTGCCCGAAGTGACCGCCCGGTTCACCTGCGGGACGTACCCGACGCGCACGCCGCCGGCCCGGTACACCTGGCCGGCGTTGGGCTGCTGCTCGCCGACGAGGACCTTCAGGAGCGAGGTCTTGCCGCCCCCGTTCGGGCCGACGAGGCCTATGCGGGCCCGTTCGGCGACCTCAAGGGCGACGTCGGAGAACAGATCGAAGTCCCCGTAGGAGACGGCGAGTTTAGAGGCTGTGAGGAGCGGCATGGCGTGTCATGAGTTATGTGTGTCGCGTGCGTGGTTGAAGTGAAGCCCGCGGGCCGGCGGCGCGCGGCGCCCGACGCGGCGCGGCCGCTATTCGACGGCCTCGAGCCTGGCCCGCGCGCAGTTGAAGAACTGGTCCATCAGGACGCGCGCCGCGCTGCCGACGAGACGTTGTCCGACGCGGGCGAGTATTCCGGTGACTTTGGCCTCTCCGGTGACGTCGAGCCGGGTGCCGTCGCCGTCGGGCGTCATCGAGATCGTGCCGCCGCCGGTGACCGACGCCCCGGGACGCTTCCCCTCGGCCTGGAGCCTGAAGGAGTGCGGCTCGTCTATGTCCGTGATGGCGACTGTGCCGGTGAAGTTGCCTCTCACCGCCCCGATTCCGACGGTGAGCTTCATCGCGTACTCGCCCTCGCCCGTCTCGTCAAGCTGCCGGCACCCCGGGATGCACTGCCGCAAGACCTCGGGGCTCATGAGGCCGGACCAGACCTTGTCCGGGCTCGCGTCCACGTGGTACGTACCTTTTATATCCATCCAGACCCCTCTGACGTCGTATTGGAGGAGGATGCTCCGACGTAACTGCTCAGACCTGTTGAGACCGTGCGCGCACCCCTCGACACGCACCTGTGAAGCCGCGGCGCTACTCGGGGTGAACAGGTTTCCTCCGGTCCGACGCACTTGACCGGCATTCGCGTTGTATTTATAGTGAGGGCGCGATCTCGCAGGCCGGTGTGCAGTTTCGGGCGACCCCAATTACAGTGTTCGGATTTCGTGTCCCTATTGTATCCGTGTGAAGGGAGGTAATCTCGTGCAAGTCGAGACGAATATCACGATTAACGGTCGCGTGTACCAGGGCAGCGTCGGTGCCCGCATGCTGCTGGTGCACTTTATCAGAGAAGTCGCGGGGCTGACGGGCACCAAGGTCGGGTGCGATACGAGCCAGTGCGGCAGCTGCACCGTGCAGATCGACGGCATGGCGGTCAAGTCCTGCACGGTGCTGGCGGCGCAGGCCGACGGCTGCTCGATCACGACGATTGAGGGACTGGGACGGGCCGGCGACCTCCATCCGCTGCAGGAGGCCTTCTGGGCCAAGCACGGGCTCCAGTGCGGCTTCTGCACGCCGGGGATGATAATGGCGTCGACGGAGCTCTTGAAGAACAACCCCAGCCCCTCCGAAGAGGAGATACGGGCCGGAATCGAAGGCAACTACTGCAGGTGCACCGGGTATCAGAACATCGTGCGCGCCATCGCAGAGGCCTCGAGCGCGATAGGAGGGTAGCCAATGACGACCAGGATATTCAGCTCGGGGATACGCCGCCGTGAGGACCCGCGGCTGATCACGGGCACCGCAAGCTACACGGACGACATCACGCTGCCCGGCATGGCGTACGCTGCCATTCTGCGCAGCCCTCACGCACACGCCAGGATCAAGTCGATAGACACGTCGGCTGCGGCAGCGGCTGACGGGGTCGTTGCCGTGTTCACCGGCGCGGACATCAACGCCGAGTTCAACCCCGTCCCCTGCGCATGGCTGATACCGGACTCGGACCTCAAGGCGGTCGACCATCCGCCGATCGCGAACGACGTGGTCCGATACCAGGGAGACGCCGTCGCGGTCGTGGTGGCGGACTGCCGGTACGCCGCAGAGGACGCGCTGGAGCTGATTGAGGTGGACTACGAGCCGCTGCCCGTGGTCATGGAGCCGGACAAGGCGATGGACGAGGGCGCTCCCCAGCTGCACGAGGACGCACCGAACAACCAGGCGTTCCACTGGGTCATGGCGGGCGGAGACGTAGACGCGGCGTTCGACGCCGCGGAGGTGGTGGTCAAGGAGCGCATCCTGCACCAGAGGCTCATACCGAACGCGATGGAGCCGCGCTCGGCCGTCGCGCAGTGGACGTGGGCCTCCGAAGAGCTGACGCTCTGGAGCACGACCCAGAACCCGCACATCGCGCGGTTCCTGACTTCGGTGGTCAGCGGGGTGCCCGAGCACAAGATCAGGGTGATCGCCCCCGAGGTGGGCGGCGGGTTCGGCAGCAAGATCCCGTACTACCCCGACGAGGCCATCACCGTGTTCTGCGCGATGAAGACGGGCCGGCCGGTGAAGTGGACGGCGACGCGCAGCGAGGGCTACCAGGTAACGACTCACGGCCGCGACCACGTCGAGGACGTGGAGCTGGCCGCCGACAAGTCGGGCAAGATCACCGGACTCAGGACGAAGGTCTACGCCGGAATGGGCGGCTACCTGTCGACGGCCGCGCCCGGCATCCCGACGATCCTTCACGGCCTCATGTACGCCGGGACATACACCATCCCGAACGTGAAGGCCGACGTCTACGGCGTCTTCAACAACGGCGCGCCGGTGGAGGCCTACCGCGGCGCCGGACGCCCGGAGGCGACCTTCCTCGTCGAGAGAATGGTCGACATTCTCGCCAACGAGCTGGGCATGGACCCGGTCGACGTGCGGCGAGTCAACCTCATCCCGGCATTCGATGACGGCCACGATACGGCCACCGGGTTGACCTACGACAGCGGAGACTACGCCGCGTCGCTGGACATGGCGCTGGAGGAGGTCGACTACAAGGGCCTCCGCGAGAAGCAGGCGCGTCTGCGCGGCGAAGGCCGGTACTTGGGCATCGGCGTGACGACGTACGTGGAGATATGCGGGCTCGGCCCGTCGCAGGTCGCGGGAGCGGTCGGCTTCCAGGGCGGCCTCTGGGAGGGTGCCGTAGTCAGGTTCCACCCGACCGGCAAGGTCAGCGTAGCGATCGGATCGTCTCCGCACGGACAGGGCGAGGAGACGACCTTCGCGCAGATCGTGGCGTCCGAGATCGGGGTCGAAGTGGACGACGTGGAGATCGTCCACGGGGACACCGACCGGACTCCCATGGGCTGGGGCACCTACGGCAGCCGGACGACAGCCGTGTCCGGCGCCGCCGTCGCGCTCGGCGTCCGGAAGATCAAGGACAAGGCGACGCAGATCGCGGCCCACCTGCTGGAGGCGGCCGTCGAGGACATCGACTACGACGACGGCAAGTTCTTCGTGAGAGGGTCGCCTGACCAGGCGAAGACGATACAGGACATCGCGCTGATGGCGAACGTCGCCTGGGACATGCCCGAGGGCGTCGAGCCGGGGCTGGAGGCGTCGACCTTCTACGACCCGCCCAACTTCTCGTACCCGTTCGGCACCCACATAGCTGTGGTCGAAGTGGAGACCGAGACGGGGCGCATCGACGTGAAGAAGTACCTCGCCTGCGACGACTGCGGGCCGCAGATCAACCCGATGATCGTCGAGGGCCAGATCCACGGCGGAGTGGTCCAGGGAATCGGGCCCGTGCTGTGCGAGGGGGCGGTCTACGACGAAGACGGACAGCTGCTGACGGGTTCGATGCTCGACTACGCGCTGCCCCGGGCCGACATGCTGCCCCAGATCGAGACCAAGCACAGCGTCACCCCGTCGCCGCACCACCCGCTGGGGGTCAAGGGCGTCGGGGAGACCGGCACGATCGCGTCGACGATCACCGTCTACAACGCGGTGATGGACGCGCTCAAGCCCTTCGGCGTCGACAAGATCGACATGCCGGTAACTCCCGAGAAGGTCTGGCGAGCGATCCACGAAAACGGAAAGGAGAACTGAGCCATGTATCCGGCAAAGGTATCGTACCACCGTGCTGGTTCAGTCGCGGAGGCTGTCCAGTTCCTGGCTGACAACGAAGACTCGAAGATCCTTGCCGGCGGCCACAGCCTCATCCCGCTGATGAAGCTGAGGCTCGCTGGCCCGGCGGCGCTGATCGACATCGGACGAATCGACGGACTCAGGGGCATCGCCCGCGAGAACGGCACGGTGCGCATCGGCGCGCTCACGACCCACGCGGAGCTGGCCTCGTCGTCCGACCTCGAGGCGGCGTGTCCGCTCGTGTCGGAGGCCGCCGAGATGATCGGCGACCCTATGGTGCGCAACAGGGCGACCATCGGCGGCAACCTGGCCCACGCCGACCCGGCGTCGGACCTGCCGACGGTGGCCACTGCGCTGGGCGCCTCGATCAACGCGACCGGGCCCGGCGGCGACCGGAGCATCGACGCCGCGGACTTCTTCCAGTACCTGATGACGACCGCTCTCGGCGACGATGAGGTGATGACTTCCGTCGAGGTGCCTGCGATAGGCGCTGGTCAGGGCATGGCGTACGCCAAGATGCCGCATCCGGCGTCGCGGTACGCAGTGGTCGGCGCGGCCGTCGTCGTGACGGTCAGCGGCGGGCGCTACACCGACGCGAGCGTGGCGGTCGGCGGCGTCGAGCCGACGCCGGTCAAGGCGTCCTCGGTAGAGGCGGCGCTGGTCGGCGCCTCGGCAGACGCCGGAACGATCGCCGCCGCGGCCAAGGCCGTCGCCTCCGACCTGACGGGCGAGGCGATCGGCGACGTCTTCGCGACGGGTGAGTACCGGAGGGCCATGGCGGCGGTGTACGTCGCCCGCGCCCTCACGGCCGCGACAGAGCGGGCCGGCTAGAGAGGCCCACCCACGTCCCTTAGCGTACAGTCGTCCGAACGCGGCCGGCGGCGCGGGAGCGCCGCCGGCCGCGTTGACGCGTTGCGGTCGGCGCTGCGCGCCGACCTGGACTTTCACGGCGCGGACAGCAGCTACGGCTCCCACGCCTGGCACCCCTTCCCGGCGAAGTTCCCGCCCCAGCTACCGAATTTCCTGATCGAACGGCTCTCGCGCCCGGGCGAGGTCGTCCTCGACCCGATGGCCGGCTCCGGGACCACGCTCGTGGAAGCCGCGCGTCTCGGTCGCCGCGCCGTCGGCTGCGACATAGACCCGCTGGCCCGGATGATCGCGGCCGCCAAGCTGACGCCCGTCGACCCGGCGGAGGCGCTGCAAGCGGGGCGAGCCGTCCTGGAGGCAGCCGAGAACGACTGCCTGGAGAACGGCGAAGAGCTGCGGCGGGACCTCGCGATGCGGTTCGACGAGAAGACCGCGCAGTTCGTCGACTACTGGTTCCTGCCACGACACCAACTCGAGCTGCTCGCCCTGCTGCAGCGCATCGAGGTGTTGCCCCCCGGCGGTACGCGTGAGTTCCTGAAGGTGGTGTTCTCCTCCACCATCATCGCCAAGTCGGGCGGCGTGTCGCTGGCGCGCGACCTCGCGCACACGCGCCCCCACAGGGACCTAAATAAGACACCGGGCTCGACGTTCACCGAGTTCGCCAAGCGGCTCGAACGCAACGCGGCCTCTCTGAGCAAGAGCGGGCCTCACGACGCCGGCGAGCCGGATTTCGCGGACGCTGCCGAGGCGACGGCCGCCGGGGAGCCTCGCTTCCGGGCTGAGATCCGCGAGGCCGCAGCGGCCGACACCGGCCTGCCGAGCGCAAGCGTCGACCTGATCGTCACGTCGCCGCCGTACGCGAACAACGCGATCGACTACATGCGGGCGCACAAGTTCTCCCTCGTGTGGCTCGGCTGGAAGATATCCGATCTGACCAGAATTCGGGCGCAGTACCTCGGACACGACGCCGCGTCCGGCGCCAGGTACGACGACCTGCCGGACCAGTGCGAAAAGACCCTCGCAAGACTGGCCGAGCGCGACGCCAGGAAGGCAGCGACCCTGCGACGCTATTTTGGAGAGATGGCCGCAGTGATCGCCGAAATGCGGCGGGTGCTGAAGCCGGACGGCGCGGCGGTCATCGTCGTCGGCACATCGAACCTACGGGGCGTCGACGTCGAGACGCACAAGGGACTCGCCGCGATCGGCGAAAGTGTCGGGTTCGTCCTGGCGGGCATCGGGGAGCGCCGCCTCGACCGAGACAAGCGCATGATGCCGGCGCGTTGGGGCGCTCAGCCACGCTCGCAGATCGAGGAGCGCATGCACGGCGAATACGTAATAGGCCTGGTGAAGCCGTAATGCCGGGCAAAATTGAAGCTCTTCGTCGCGACTACCATCGACGGATCTGCCGCGACGTATTGCGTCAGACCCCGGACGGCACTCCGAACAATGCAGACAGCGGAAGTACTGCGAGCGTCAGGCTTGGTAAGGGAATCGTAGACAAGATTGGCCTTCAGGTAAGTACCGGAAGACTGGCAGGACAAACAGCGGGGCATCGGTTCGAGCAGGCGACAAAAGGCTTCTTGCGGGACGCCTTTGGCCTTCTGTCTCATCTGCGCCCGGGCAAATGGGAATTCTCGCTGGGAGGAAACATTCGGGACTACGAGCAATACTTACATCTGTCCGACGTGCGACGGGTAGTCAATGAGCACGAGGAACTGCGGATAATATTCGGTGACTATATTGTCAAGCCTGACATTGTCGTTTGCCGCAAGCCGATCGCCGATTCCGACATCAACGAGCACGAAACCCTCCTTGCCGATACCGTAACGTCTGCCTATACGCCTCTGCGGCGCGAGAACTCGCAGGCGGATATCATGCACGCCAGCGTTTCCTGCAAGTGGACGATCCGCAGTGACCGCTCACAAAACGCCCGCACCGAGGGTCTGAATCTAGTTCGCAATCGGAAAGGCAAGACACCTCATATTGTCGTCGTCGTCGCGGAACCGCTCCCTGCACGAATTGCGTCACTTGCGTACGGCACTGGGGACATCGACTGCATCTATCACTTCGCTCTGAGAGAATTGATGGATGCCGCCGCGGATGGCGATTCGGATGCCGAGCTGTTGAGAGTACTGGTCAGCGGCCGCAGGCTGCGGGATATCAGCGACTTGCCATTTGATTTAGCAATTTGAGCGGATGAAGCCAGAGAACGCGTTAGCGGCGGTCAGCGAGATCACGTCCTAGTGATGAAGGAAGAACTACTGCTGATTCCCGTTGCCAACTACGATGCAAACTACTACGCCGCCCTTGAATATCCAGTCGAGTTGTCGAGGCGGGACGAGGAGGAAGAGTCCTATTGGGTATGCGAGATCCCGGACCTGCCCGGCTGTGTAGCGGACGGCGAGACGCCGGACGAAGCCATCGAGTCGTTGAGCGAGGCCAAGCGGCTGTGGATAGGGGCGCGCTTGGAGCACGGTCACCGCGTTCCGGAACCGACGAACGCGCGGGGTTACAGCGGCAGGCTTCTCCTGCGCATGCCCAAGTCGCTGCACCGAAAGCTAGCCGCCCAATCGCGGCGCGAGGGGAGCAGCCTCAACATGTACGTGGTCAGTCTGCTCTCCGAGCGTGCCGCGGATACCGCGGTCGGACAACGCGCCGTGGCTGAAACCGCCGGCGGCTACGGAGAGTGATGCCCGCGTCACACATCTAGCAATGACTGAAAGGTGCGCCGGTCCCTGGGAATAGACGAGGAAGATATGACGGACTCACAACTGTTAGACCGCATCACCGTGTGCCCGGACATCCTCGGTGGCAAGCCCACAATCCGCGGCATGCACTTCTCGGTGCAGCAAGTCCTTGGGATGCTGCCCGCTGGGGACACGGCGGAAACGATTCTTCGAGAGTATCCGTTCTTGGAGCCGGAAGACATCCAGGCATGTCTGCTAACGAATGTCCGGCAGGCCGCCGCAGTTGATTTGGGGCGGGCCGGGCACTACGATAGCAGCCTCAGGTGAGCATAATGGAATCAAGCGCCGAACAGACACGCCCCGCCCCGTCCACCATCGACGAGCTGCAGAAGCTGCTCGCCGACCAGCTCTACATAACCGACCGGGGGTTGGCTATCTCCATCTTCCTGGCCCTCCGGCTCGGGCGGCCTCTATTCTTGGAGGGCGAGTCCGGGGTGGGCAAGACGGAGGTGGCCAAGGTGCTCGCCTCCGGCCTCGGCCGCGATCTGATCCGCCTCCAATGCTACGAGGGTCTGGACGTCAGCCAGGCCGTGTACGAGTGGAACTACGCGCGCCAGCTCCTCGAGATCCGCGTGCTCGAGGCGGCGGGGGAGGTGGACCGGGAGTCGGTGTCGCGGGAGATCTTCTCTGAAGAGTTTCTCATCAAGCGGCCGCTGCTGCAGGCCATCCAGAGCGGGAGCGCCGAACCGCCGGTCCTGCTGATCGACGAGATCGACAGGGCGGACGAGGAGTTCGAGGGGTTTCTGCTGGAGCTCCTGTCCGACTTCCAGATCACGATACCCGAGATCGGGACCTTCCGAAGCGAGACCCCGCCCATAGTGGTCATCACGTCGAACAGGACGCGCGAGGTCCACGACGCCCTGAAGCGCCGCTGCCTCTACTTCTGGATAGAGTACCCCGACTTCCAGAAGGAGAGTCAGATCGTCGCCTCGAAGGTGCCAGAGGCTTCCCGCAAGCTCGCCGGAGAGGTCACCGCGTTCGTGCAAGAGCTGCGCGACGGGGAGCTGTACAAGGTCCCCGGGGTCTCGGAGACCCTCGACTGGACGGCCGCCCTGGTCGCACTTGACCAGAAGCGGCTCGAGCCGTCGATCATCGACGACACGCTCGGCATACTGCTCAAGTACCACGAGGACGTCCAGGCGGTGCGTGGCGAGCAGGTGCAGACGCTCTTCAACCGCGCGGCCAACCGCGGGACCCGCAGGGGAGGACGCCGGGGTTAGGGCGCGTCATGGCAACGACCTTGCCCGAGTCAGCGGCGGCGACCAACGGCAGCGGCCACCTGCTGCACAATCTCCTCCTGTTCGGCCGAGTGCTCAGGGGCCTTGGGCTGGACGTCCACTCCGCCCGGATGGTGGATGTCGTGCACGCGCTCGACGTCGTCGGCGTCCGCCGTAAGCGCGACTTTCGCCAGACGCTGCGAACGATGCTGGTACACCGCCACAGGGACCTGGCGCTGTTCGACGAGGCGTTCGACGTCTTCTGGAGGCCTCCCAAGAACGACCTGACCACGCTGGACCTCCGGTCCATAGGAGAGCAGCGCCGCTTCCGGCAGCCGCAGCTCGCGCCCCCGTCGGCGGGCGATGAGGCCGCGGACGACGGCGAGACGGACGGCGGACCCGGCGACCGCGTCGACCTGACACGTACCTACAGCGCGCGGGAGGTCCTGCGCCAGAAGGACTTCGCCGAGTTCACGGCCGGGGAGATCGACACCGCCAGGCGGATGATGGACGAGCTTCAGTGGCAGCTCGGCGAGAGGCGGTCCAGACGATGGGTTGCCGGACGGGGCCCCGCCGTAGACCTGCGGAGGGCGGCGCGGCGAAACCTGCGGTACGGCGGCGAGCTCCTCGATCTGCCGCGGCTCAAACGGAAGCAGAAGGCCCGGAGCCTGGTGCTGATATGCGACGTGAGCGGCTCCATGGAGCGCTACACGCGGATGCTCCTGCACTTCATCCACTCCGTCGCGGACAACTGGGACAGGGTGGAGGCTTTCCTGTTCGCGACGAGATTGACCAGAGTCACGGACCGGCTCAGCCGCCGTGGGATCGACGACGCCGTCACCGGCGTGGCGCGCGCGGTCCCGGACTGGGCCGGCGGAACCCGGATCGGCGAATCTCTGAGGACGTTCAACTACCGCTGGAGCCGGCGAACGCTGGGTTGGGGTTCGGTCGTGCTCGTCATCTCGGACGGCTGGGACAGGGGCGATCCAGAGGTACTCGGGCGCGAGACGGCCAGGTTGCAGAGGAGCAGCTACCGACTGATATGGCTGAACCCGCTGCTCGGCTCCGAGTCGTACGCGCCGCTGACCCGCGGAATTCAGGCGGCGCTACCCTTCGTCGACGACCATCTGCCGGTGCACAATCTCGCGAGCCTGCAGGACCTGGCCCAACACCTGAACGCGCTCCCGCCGCATCGGCCGGCCCGGCGCCAGCACGTCGGGCCCGTGCAGATCGAAGCCGAGGCGGAGGAACGGGAAGCGCCCCCAGGCGGCGCGAGGCAGCCGATCGACTCCGTGCCGACGTTCCGGCACCCACGTTGGGGCCTGGGTTCGGCCGGTCTTCGGGAGCGGCAGACCGAGCGCTAGAGGGCCCGGCTTGCCCGGGTGCCGGTGTAGCGAAGTAGCGCGGGCCGATAGCGCCGGCAGGACGGTGGCTTCCGCAGTCTCGCCTTCATGCTATCATCATGCCATTCCGAATCATATGAATAAATCTACAACCAAGAAGATGCCGGACGATCTTCACGAAAGCCTCCGCCGTCATGCGTAGGACGGCGGAGGCCGTGGTCATCGGCGGCGGCGCGCTCGGCGCCAGCGTCTTCTACTTCCTGACGAAGCTGGGCATGAAGGACGTCGTCCTACTCGAGAAGGGCGGCCTCGCCTCCGGCTCCACCGGCGACTCGGCAGCCTTCGTCCGCCAGCACTACTCGAACGAGGTATCGGTCCGCCTCGTGAAGAAGAGCCTTGAGTTCTTTCAGGCGTTCCACGACGAGTTCGGCGTCCGGGTCTTCACGTCGACGGGCTGGCTCTTCCTGGCGCCTCCGGAAGCCGAGGAGGCTTTCGACACCAACATGGCCCGGCTCGCGGCAGAGGGCGTCGACACATGGGCGGTCTCCGTGGAGGATGCCGCCGAGGAGCTGCCCGGGCTCAACACCGACGGAATCGCCAGGGTCGCGTTCGAGCCCGAATCCGGCTACGCGGACCCCGGCGCCACGGTCCGGGCGCTGGTGGCCGCTGGCGAGGCGGCCGGGAACGAGGCTCGCGTGGACAGCCCGGCGACCGGCATCGAGAGCAACGGCGGTAGGACCACTGTCAAGACCACCGACGGCGACGTCGAGACTCGGGTCGTGGTCAACGCGGCCGGCCCCTGGGCCTACCGCGTAGGCCGATGGATGGGTCTCGACCTGCCTCTGGAGATATCGCGGGAGCAGGACGTCGTCGTCCGCCCGCCCGACGGCGCGCCGGAGCTGCGCCGCTGCGTTTCCAACATGGTCGACCGGATTTACATGCGTCCCACGCCCGACGGGGCGGTGCTGGCCGGCGCCGGACACCCGAAGGAGAACGAGCCGGTGGACCCAGACGCGTACGACCGGGCCGCCGACTCAGAGTTCATGGAGGAGACGCGCACGCTGCTCGCCCGACGCTTCCCCGCGCTGGCTGGCGCCAAGGTGGCTCACGGCTGGGCCGGCCTCTACACCATAACCCCCGACTGGAACATGATCCTCGACCGCTCGCCCGCCAACGAGGACCACTACCTGGCCGTGGGCGGCAGCGGCCACTCCTTCAAGATCGCGCCGGCCATGGGACTCTGCCTGGCCGAGATGATAGTGCACGGCAGATCCCAAACGGTCGACGTCTCTCCGCTGAGAGCGGACCGCTTCGACGAAGGCGACATGCTCCGGTCCACCTACGGCGGCAACAGGGCTTAAGGCGATGGCCTACCACCTCGAATATCTGGTGATGGACGGCGCCGTAGTGCGGTACGACGACGCCAGCATCCACATAACCGCGCCCGGTACGGCGCGACCGCCTTCGAGGGCATCAGGGCGTACTGGAGCGAAGACGAGCAGGAGCTGTACCTCTTCCGCGCGCCGGAGCACGTCGACCGGCTGCTCCAATCGGCCCGACTCATGGGCATGGAGCCGGTCGGGCACTCGGCCGTCGACGTGCTCCGGTTGATGATCGAGCTGCTCCACGCCAAAGGCCCGCGGCAGGGCGTCCACATTCGTCCGAGCCTCTTCGTCGCGGGCCAGGGATCGATACAGGCGCGCGGCCCGGTGTCGCTGGGGATCGTGGCCGTACCCTCGGGCGCGATCATCGACACCGGCGGATGGGAGACCCGCCCGTTCCGGCTTGCCGTGTCGTCGTGGAGACGCATCGACGACAACAGCATGCCGCCGCGCATCAAGTGCGCGGCCAACTACCAGAACGCGAATGGCCCTGATCCAGGCGGAGGACGACGGGTACGACGGCGCGCTCATGCTCGACGCGGCAGGCCACGTGACGGAGAAGGCCCGCGGCTGCGTCTTCGCTGTCCGCGACGGCGCGGCGCTGACGCCGCCCGTGACCAACGACATCCTCGAGAGCATCACCAGGGACACGGTGACCCGGCTGCTGCGCGAGGTCCACGGCGTCGAGGTCGTCGAGCGCGAGATCGACCGGACGGAGCTGTACGTCGCGGACGAGGTCTTCCTTTGCCGCACGGCGTTGGGCGTCACGCCCGTCGGCTCCGTCGACCGGTTCGCGATCGGCGGCGGAGCGCCCGGCCCCGTCACCGCGGCCCTGAACAAGACGTACGTAGCCGTGGCGTCCGGCCGCGACAAGAGCCGCGGGGAGTGGCTCACACCGGTGTACGGGAGGTAGGCGATTTGTCATCCGCGATACGCGCATCCGCCAGCGTGCTGGTCAACAGACCCATCGGCGAAGTATGGAATTTCGTCGTCGACGTAGAGCACCTGGACCAGTGGGTCAAGGGCATCTCGGAGACCAGACTTCCGCCGGACGGCAAGATCGACGTCGGCTCGACGTTCACGAGCAAGTTCATCCACGGCGCCCACACCTTTGACGTCACCCACAGGGTGACCGAGCACGACCCGACGTCCCGGTTCGGGATCGAATCGACGGATGGGCCATTCCAGTACTCGAGCCTCCTTCATCTGGAGGAGTCGGAAGGGGCGACCAGGGTGACGAATATCCTGCGAGCCGGCTCGGGCGGCGGGTCCGGGCTGTTGGCGCCGGTCCTGCGCTGGGGGATGCGCCGGCAGCTATCGAAGGAGCTCAAAGACCTCAAGCGCGTGATCGAGCGCGGCGGGTAGCTCGCCGCGCCCATTCGACGGCTCAATGGCGCCCATACCAAACTGCGGCCCCGCTCTCTGTCCGAGGATTTTATGCTTGCCAAGTCCATAACATGTGCCGTGGTCGGCCTCGACGGTGTGATCGTGGAGGTCGAAGTCGACATCTCGCCCGGCCTTCCGACGTTCACCGTCGTCGGCCTGCCCGACGCCGCCGTGCAGGAGGCCCGTGAGCGCGCGCGCGCCGCGATCAGGAACTCCGGGTGCGAGTTTCCGATGCGCCGAATCACCGCCAACCTGGCGCCGGCGGACCTGCGGAAGGCGGGGCCCGCCTACGACCTCCCGATCGCCCTGGCGGTGCTGCTCAGCTCCGGCCAGGTGCCGTCTATCCCGGATGCGTCGTTGTTCCTGGGCGAGCTCTCGCTCGACGGCGGCGTGAGGCACACCACCGGCATCCTGCCGATGGTGGCGGTGGCGAAGCAGGAAGGCTACGACACCGTGTTCGTCCCGGCCGCGGACGCCGACGAGGCCGCGCTCGTCGACGGAGTCACGGTCATCGCTGTGGAGCGCCTGGCCCAGCTCGTGGCGCACCTGCGGGGCGACGAGCTGATCGAGCCGCGCGCCGGCGATCCAAGCGGTCGCCGGGGGACGGCGTCGGGGCCAGTCAGCGCGGCGGCCTCCGGCGGCGTGGACCTGGCGGACATACGGGGCCAGGAACACGCCAAGCGGGCGCTCGAGGTGGCGGCCGCCGGCGGGCACAACCTGCTGATGAACGGGCCGCCGGGCAGCGGCAAGACGCTGCTGGCGCGTTCGCTGCCATCGGTGCTGCCGCGGCTCACCAATCAGGAGGCGCTGGACGTCACGAAGATCTACAGCGTCGGAGGGCTGCTGCCCTCGTCGGCGCCGCTGATCACCGAGCGGCCGTTCCGGTCGCCGCACTACACGATCTCCAACGCCGGGATGGTGGGCGGGGGACGGCAGCCGCGGCCCGGAGAGATCACGCTGAGCCACCGCGGCGTGCTGTTTCTGGACGAGCTTCCGGAGTTCGGCCACTCGCTGCTCGAGGTCCTTCGACAGCCGCTGGAGGACAAGGTCGTCACCATCAGCCGCGCCCAGGGGACGATCACCTTCCCCGCCAACTTCATGCTCGTAGGCGCGATGAACCCGTGCCCCTGCGGCTTCTACGGCGACCCCTTGAAGGAGTGCTCATGCTCCATGAGCACCGTCTCGCGCTACAAGAAGCGGATCAGCGGGCCGTTGCTGGACCGCATCGACCTGTTCGTCGACGTGCCGAGGGTCGAGTACGAGAAGCTGGTGGCGCCCGAAGGGGCCGAGAGCTCGGAGCGCATCAGGGGAAGGTCGCAGCAGGCCAGGACCCTTCAACAGGAGAGGTTCGCCAACACAAGGCTCATCACCAACTCGGAGATGGGGCCGGTCGAGGTGTGGGACTACTGCAAGACGGACGAGACCGGCCAGCGGCTGCTCCAGGCCGCCATGAAGCAGATGAACCTGTCGGCCCGAGGCTACCACCGCGTGCTGAAGGTCGCCCGCACCATAGCCGACCTGGCGGGGTCCGACGACATTGGAGTGGCCCACCTGGCAGAGGCCCTGCAGTACCGCCCATCGGGCTGGGGATAGACCGCGGGCGGTCGTACCGCGTTGGCCATCCCGTTCTTCCAGCTCCTGACGCCCCGCTGCGGCCCAACGGCAGGGCTGTAGGACGCCGGCGGTCGGTACATAGATCGTCGCTCTCCCGAAGCTCAAGAGACGAGATACACGGTCGATGCGGTTAGGCAGGCGTCCGTGTATTATTGTCCAATGGTCGACACAAGCGGGCAGCGGGAATACAGGAGGCAGACGGCCGAGCCCGTTTGACCCGATCCTGAGGGTGTCCCCTCAGACATGGATCTCTCCCTCTTACTGGACAGCAAGGGATCTGAAGGATGGTCTGGAATCGTTCTTCCGCAGCCTGATAGGGGGAACGTAGAGGCGTCGAATGCATGAAGTAAAGTCGATTCAGGACCTTATGAGCCAAATTGGTCACGGAGAGATTCTCCTCCCGGAGTTTCAGCGCGGCTACGTCTGGAATCGAGACCAAGTGAGAGGGCTCATGGAGTCGCTCTATCGTAAGCACCCAACGGGCCACCTGCTTACTTGGCGCACCTATAAGCCGGCGCTGGTACGTGGACATGAGATAGCGGGCAATGGTCACTCCATACTGCTGCTCGATGGGCAGCAACGACTAACGACTCTCTACGTGCTATTCCAGGGTAAGGCCCCGCTGTTCTACGAAGGCGAATCCCTCTTTTTCGACCTGTACTTCAACATGCAGACGGAGGAATTCCGCTTCTATCAGAAATCGCGGATGGGGAACCACCCGGCCTGGATCGGCGTCCACGAGTTCCTCCGCGAAGGGCTCACATCGATATTGGAGAGTATCGACCAGATTAAGGAGAACCGCCGTACTATCATCCAGCAGAACCTCGCTCGCCTGAGCCGCTTGGACGCTATTCGTAACTACACCTACACAGTCGACCAAGTCTCGGGGGACGAATTCAGCGTCGACCAAGTCGTAGAAATCTTCAATCGGGTCAACAGCAAAGGTACACCGCTCACAAAAGCGGACCTCGCACTTGCGCACGTCTGCAGTATTTGGCCAGAGGCCCGGGCAGAACTGCGAGCTTTCAGTCTGCAGATGAGGGATATCGGCTTCGGCGTCTATCTCGGCTTCCTGGTTCGATGCATGGCAGGGGTGGCTACAGGGTCAATTGTGCTCGAGGGCACGTTCATGAGGACGCCAGCAGCAGAGTTGAAGCGCGCGTGGCAGGAGACACAGCCAGCATTCGAGCATCTGGTCGGCGTCCTTCGCCACGAGGCTTTTATCGGCAATCTGTCAGATCTCCCGACCGACAATGTGCTCGTGCCAATTACCATCTACCTGGCCCGGCATGGCGGCACCTTCCCAAGTGACACCATAAAGCATCGATTCACCCGCTGGCTCTATCTGGCTGGGCTGTGGGCCCGATACTCTGGCGCCACCGAGACCAAACTTCAGCAGGACGTGGCGTTGGTGTCCGGCAGCGATCTCGATCCGACGCACGAGTTGGAGGCGGCCATCCTGCGAGAGCGTGGCCGCGTTGGGTTGGAAGAGGGTGACTTGGATCGAGCGCGCATCAACTCGGCCGTTGCGCTTTTGGGTCATGTCGTGGCGCGGTCTCGAGACGCACGGGACTGGTTTACGGGCCTACGCATCTACGATTCTGCGGCTGGAAAGAGTCATGGCAACGAACGCCACTACATTTTCCCGAGGACGCTCCTCAAGAACGCGGGGATAACAGACCTCGCTCGGATCAACGCGGTTGCCAACCGAGCAATCCTCGGTCAGAGGCCATCCCTAGCGGATCGCAGGGCGTCGCCTGCCAACTACTTGCCGAAAATCGAGGATACTCAACCTGGCGCGCTGCGGGCTCAGTCGGTTCCGATGGACCGCGAGCTCTGGGCCCCGGAGCGATTCCTAGACTTTCTGACGGCCCGCCGGCGCCTGCTGGCAAAGGAAATGAACCAGTTCATCGAGAGCTGGATTCCAGAGATAGAGCCTGACGCCATAGACGAGCATGGAGTCCGCCACCTCATGGTCGGTGGTGAGAACAAGTGGGTGGAGTTCAAGTCTAGCCTGCGCTGGGACGTGGATGAGCAAAAGGTCAACAAAGTGCTTGAAGGCGTAGTAGCCAAAACTATCGCAGGGTTTCTGAATACAACTGGTGGTACGCTCCTGATCGGCGTCAATGACAGCGGGCGGGCGATCGGCCTCGCCGGCGACTACGGCACCCTCAAGGGCCAGAGCCGTGACGCGTTCGAACTGCACCTGCAACAGATCGTCGCTAGGGATTTGGGCGAGGCGATGTCGGCTTCTTACCTGACCGTCAACTTCCACGAGATCGATAGTGAGGACATCTGCCAGGTCACCGTCGATTCCAGCGATCAGCCGGTCTACGTGGAGAACGCCAGCCAAGCGCTGTTTTACGTGCGCATCGGTAACCAGACTCGGGCCCTTCCGGTGGACGAGACTGTGCAGTACGTGCACCGCCACTGGGGAGGGTGAGCACAGATGAACCTGTCGGCCCGAGGCTACCACCGCGTGCTGAAGGTCGCCCGCACCATAGCCGACCTGGCGGGATCCGACGACATCGGAGTGGCCCACCTGGCAGAGGCCCTACAGTACCGCCCGTCGGGCTGGGGCTAGACCGCGGGCGGTCGTAGTCCCCTCGGCCATCCCGTTCTTCCAGCTCCTGACGCCCCGCTGCGGCCCAAAGCCGGCCTGAAGGACGCCTGTACCCTACCCGGCAACTCCGGCTTCGGGCATTTAGGCTGCTAAACTCCTAGGGGCCAAACCCGCATGATAAGGGGAATAGATACGACAACCAGGAGAACCTCCAACGGGAGACCCATCCTCCAATAGTCGCCGAAGTGATAGCCGCCGGGCCCCATCACGATAGTGTTGGACTGGTGACCAATGGGAGAGATGAAAGCAGCGGACGCCCCTATGGCCACCGCCATCAGGAATGGGTCGGCGGATGCCCCAAGCGTCTCCGCGACTTCGATCCCAATGGGGGCCATCAGGATCGCGGCGGCGGCGTTGTTGATCCAGGCAGACAGGAGCATGGCGGTAACGAGGATGGTCCCAAGCATCGCCCACGGCGGCACAGCACCACCCAGGTCAGCAATCATCGCCGCGATGCGCGCCGCGCCCCCAGTCGCTTCCAGGGCCTCACCTACCGGTATCATGGCTGCCAACAAGACGACTACCGGCCAATCTATGGCCGCATAGGCCGCCTCCAGCGTGAGCACGCGGCTGATCAGAAGGACGGCTACCGCGGCCGCAAAGGAAATGTGGATTGGCAGTATGTGGAAGGAAGCCAGCAACAGGGCGACAGCAAACACACCCACCGGAATCACGATCTGGCGAGGCTGTCCAATCCGAAGCTCACGCTCGGCGAGAGGAAGCAGACCAAGTCGAGGCAACGCCCCCTGCACCAGCTCCGCCTTGCCCTGAAGAAGGAGGACGTCGCCGGCGCGCCACATGATTCCGCCGAGCCGCGTCGCGAACCTGGTCCCCCGCCTGGACACGCCCAACAGGTTCAGCCTTCACTAAGCTAAGTGCGCAGATACAAATCTGAGTCGACCAAGGAAACATCCTTCGAACCGAGCGTTTGATCGATTTCCTGGCGAATGTCCCTCGACCCCTCGAGTATGAAGCCTGTTGCGTCCACAAATTCCTTGAGGTCGCCGGGATCGGCCTCGATGATGAAGATGTCGTCGGCATCTATGATCTGATAGCTGGACGGTGCGCCGTACACCACCCCCCGGTGAAGAAGACCCGCTATCGCCACATCCTCCTCGGCCAGCTCCTCGAGGTCTCGGACGAGCTTACCCACAAACCTGGAATCCTCCGGCACTCGCACCTCAGTCATGTAGGCCTCGATGTCCAAGGTATCGCCCAGTCCCAGGGGGGCCTGCCTCAATGGAATCAGGCGCCAGCCAACGAGTGCGATATAGCACACGCCCACAGCAGCGACAGCCGTGCCGACGATGGTGAAGTCAAACATGTGAAAGGCAACCCCAACTTCCTCATGCCGGAAATTCGAAATGATGATGTTGGGGGGTGTCCCGATCAGGGTGGTCATGCCACCCAGGAGCGATGCGAAAGCCAGCGGCATCAAGAACAGCGATGGCGGGTGTTTGCTTCTGTTCGATACCTTGATTGCCACGGGCATGATCAGACTGACGGCCCCTACGTTATTCATGAACGCCGATAGGAATGCCGTGAGCGCAGACAACGACACTATTCGGACAGCCAGGTATCGGGGTAACCGCGAACACCAAACGGCCAGCACATCGACAAGGCCAGAGTTGTAGAGCGCCCGGCTCAACACCAGGACGACAGCTACGGTAACCACTGCCGGGTGGCCGAATCCTCGATACGCTTCCGTGGCAGGCACGATGCCCGCAATCGTCAGGACGAGCAGGGCCAGCAGCGCGACGACGTCGTAGCGCCAGGGGGCGGTCACAAACATGACCAGGGAAAAGAGCAGAACTCCGAATACTATAGCTTCGTCCACGATGCGGTTACCTACCCCGGGCACTCCTGCCCAGCTCGTCTCCGTGAACACTGATGCGCTCGCGATGCCCAAGATACCATGAAGGCGAAAACCGTCCGAAACGGTGGTGTCAACCACTGCCGAAGCCACCCAGGGTTCCGGTCCGATTCGCGGCGGGAACGGGGGCGCCCCGCACCGACCAAGTCAGTGGCGGCCATGTTGCCGGGCACGGACGACCCCAGCATGAGTCCCGGGACCGAGGCTCTTCTTCCACGCCACCGCGACGTCGACGTTCCGAGGGTTCGCAGCCACGGGGCTCATCACCAACTCGGAGATGGGGCCGGTGGAGGTGTGGGACTACTGCAAGACGGACGAGACGGGCCAGGGCTGCTCCAGGCGGCCATGAAGCAGATGGCCCTGTCGGCCCGAGGCTACCACCGCGTGCCGAAGGTCGCCCGCACCATAGCCGACCTGGCGGAGTCCGACGACATCGGAGTGGCCCACCTGGCCGAGGCCCTGCAGTACCGCCCGTCGGGCTTGGAATAGCGAGAATCGGTAGGATCGCATAAGTTGCATTAGCGCACACCCGTTCTATAGAATAGCCGCAATATGCCTCTGCCAGAGCCCTCCAGCACATTCCGTGACCCGATTCACGGCTATGTCGGGGTATTCGACTGGGAAAACGAGATTATCGACCAGCCCGTATTCCAGCGTCTCAGACGTATCCGCCAACTGGGCCTGACTTCGTACGTGTATCACGGCGCGGAACATTCTCGGTTCGGCCACTCTATCGGAGTCATGCACTTGGCGGGCCGGTTCGCGGGGAAACTGCTGAGGCACCCGGATAACAGGTCCCTCCTCCTGGAAAGACAGGGCTGGTCGACAGGCGAGTTCGAGTCGAAGGTCGATCAGATCGTTCTGGAAGCCCGGCTCGCCGGCCTGCTCCACGACATTGGGCACTCCCCGTTCTCACACACCGGTGAGGACAAACTCTTTGCGACAGGCAAACGGCACGAACACTACGGCGAGAATATCTTACTGTCCCCGGAGCTGGGAATTGGAGACATTGTCGATGGTCAAGCGGAACGATGGGGCGTGACTAAGTAAGGAGTGGCTCAACTTATCAGCTATGAGTCAGGGGAATATGAGGTCGGCTTCGTCCGAGAGTTGATCTCGAGCGTTTGGGACGTTGACAAGATGGACTACTTGCTCCGCGACTCCTTGTACTGCGGTGTTCGATACGGATCATATGATCTGGAAAGGATTGTCGACACCATTACTCTGTATGATGACAACCCAGATGGGCTGCTCAGGCTGGGAATTAGGGACGGAGGCCTTCACGCAATAGAGGGGCTTATCCTGGCGAGATACTTCATGTTCACCAGGTCTATTTCCACGCAGTACGCCGGGCGTACGACCTGATCCTAACCAACTTCATAGCCGAGCTGCTCCAGACAGAACTGGGATCGGGGTGCTATCCGGAACAGGTGATGGAATACATTAAATGGAACGACCCCAAGGTCCTGGCAGAAATGCATCACCGTAGGGACGAGAAGGGCAAGAACCTGGCTTGGAAACTTGTCGCCCGGCAGCACCCCAGGCGAGTGTATGAGACAACCGGCCATGAGGATCCGGTGGTGATAGCCAGCGCGATGCGTAGGCTGCCCGAACGATTGAGCCAACAGTACCCCACCGTGGAGATCTGGACGGATCAGGCTATAGATCACCCGGAACGATTCAAGATGGGTGATGAGGTCTGGCCCGTGAGACAGAGCAGCGGTAAGTGGGGCTCTCTCGCCAATCTTTCCAGAGCATTGGCCGGGTTACAAGAAATCCGGCAGTTCAGAGTATATGCCGACGTTGGCAATGACGGCGCACTGGAAGACACGATCAACCGCTCTTGCCGCGAGATGATGGCTTGAGGGAGGCATTGCAATGAGGGATCAAGAGCTATTGGCGAGGAGACTATCCGTTGTCCAACGAATAGTCACATTGTGCGACGATATCGGCAAGACGAAGATTCAGAAACTCACCTATTTCCTACAAGCGTCGGTTGGTGTTCCTCTCATGTATCCCTTCAGAATGCACTACTACGGACCCTACTCTGATGATCTCGACGGAACCCTTTCTCTCGCACAAATGCTCGGATACATCGACATCAAGCATGATTCCGAGGGCTTTGGTTATCACGTAACTCCAGGCCTGGGAAGCGTCGAATACGACCTGCCCACAGACCACATTAGGGAGATCGAGAGGGCAACGGAGATTCTTGGAAGACTCGAGACCGCCGATCTTGAGCTCTATGCCACCATTCACTTCATCGGGCGATCTCGAGAGGGGTTACCAAAGGATGAGATCCTGAAAACCGTGGGGCGACTGAAGCCTAAGTTCTCCAAGGGTACGATCGATCAAGCATATCAGTCCCTCAAGCAGGCTGACCTGATCTAGCAGAACCACTGGGATCAGTACCTGCTTTCGGAGACGTTCGCGTAACCGTATTCCTCGCGCGGGTATGACCGGCCGGGGGAATTGGGGAGCCCGGGTCCCCCCGGGCGTAGGCTGGTCCGGCATGCTACCATCCGCGTTTCCCGTCGCGCTTGCGGCGGGGGCGCCACTTTGAGGGAGTGGGTATGCTGGAAAGTCTGCGTCTGTACTCAGCGCTCCAAGGGCGCTACCTTAGGCCGTAGTGGCCCCTGGTGCTGCTGCTCGGCGTGCTGCTCTTCGGCATGACCGGCCTGCAGTTCATGGCGCCCCAGATCGTGCGCCACTTCATCGACCGCGCCGTCGAGCAGGAGGCGCTCAGGTCCCTGTAACGCGGCGGTCGGCCTCTTCGTCGCGGCCGGCCTGTCCGTCCGGGTGCTGCGGGCGGTCACCGGCTACCTGGGCCGGGACATCGCCTGGAGGGCCACGAACCGGCTCAGAGCCGACCTGACGCTGCACGTCCTGCGGCTCGACATGGGCTTCCACAACGCCCGGACTCCCGGGGACCTGCTGGAGCGGATCGACGGCGATATCGAGCGGCTGACCAACTTCTTCTCCCAGTTCTTCATCCAGCTCATGGGGGCGCTTCTGCTTCTGGCCGGGCTGATCGTCGTCACAAGGCTGGAGGACTGGCGCTTCGGGCTGTCCGTGGCCGTGTTCACCGCCTTCTTCCTGCTATCTCGGATGAGGCTACTCGCCTTCATCGTGCCGCTCTGGCAGGTGGAGAGTCAGGCGAGGGCCGAGCTGTACGGATTCCTTGGCGAGCGGCTCTCGGGCGTCCGGGACATCCGCAAGGCCGGCGCGGTCTCGCTCACGATGGCCCGGTTCTACGAGGTACTGCGAACGCGGCTCTTCTCCTGGCTGAAGGCCTCCATCGTCAGCAGGCTGGCGTGGGGGTTAGTATCCGCGTTCAACAGCACGAGGTTCTCGATCGGACTGGCCGTCGGCGCCTACCTGTTCATGCGGGGAGACATCACGATCGGAACGGTCTTCCTGATCTACCAGTACCTGGAGCTGCTCTGGGTGCCGATCAACTCGATCTTCCGGGAGTTCGAAGACCTCCAGATGGCTGGCGCCAGCATACGGCGCGTCAAGGAGCTGCTGGACACGAAGGCGACGGTCGAGGACGGGCATGGTGCGGACCTGCCGGCGGGCCCGCTCGGCGTGGAGTTCAATAGCGTCTCGTTCGCCTACGGGCCGGGGGTTACGGTGCTGGAGGACGTGTCGTTCCGGCTGGAGCCCGGGGAGGTCGCTGGGCCTGCTCGGCCGCACCGGCAGCGGCAAGACAACGATGCCGCGCCTGCTGTTCCGCTTCTACGACCCGGACCGGGGCGAGGTGACGCTGGGCGGCGCGGACCTCAGGCGGATGCCGTTGAAGGCCCTGCGCGGCCGCGTGGGGCTGGTGACGCAGGAGGTGCAGCTCTTTCAGGCGTCGGTGCGGGACAACCTCACGTTCTTCGACCGCGGCGTCCCGGACAGGAGGATTGAGTCGACGCTGCACGAGCTGGGCCTGGGCCCGTGGTACGGGGCACTGCCGAGCGGGCTCGACACAGAGCTGGCGGCGGGCGGCGGCCAGCTCTCGGCCGGGGAGGCGCAGCTTCTGGCCTTCACGCGCGTCTTCCTCAAGGACCCCGACTGCGTGGTGCTCGACGAGGCGTCGTCGCGGCTCGATCCCGCGACCGAGAGGCTGATCGAGACGGCTGTGCGGCGGCTCCTCCGCGACCGGACTGCGGTCATAATCGCCCATCGGCTGTCGACCGTTCAGCAGCTCGACCGGATCATGATCATCCAGGACGGGCGCGTCCAGGAGCAGGGCCCTCGCGAGGCGCTGGCCGCCGACCCCTCCTCGCGCTTCGCCGGCCTTCTCAGGACCGGACTCGAGGAGGCGCTGTCTTGAACACGACTCCGTACCTGCTGAGGCTGGCCTGGCGCGGCGCGCCTGTGCTGGGGCTCGCCGGCCTCTTCGCGCTGCTCGAGTGGGGGTTCGTAGTTCCCTACGGGCTTCTCATGCGTGCGATCTTCGACACGATCACCGGGGAGGCGGCCGCGGGTCTCAACGTCTGGACGCTGATAGCGATCCTGACCGTCGTGAACTGGTTCACTCTGATCGTTGTGAGGCCGGTCGAGGGCATATCGAGGCATTTCCTCCAAGGTCTGCTGGAGGGCCGTCTCCAGAGGAACCTGATCGAGACCCTCCTCGAGAGCCGGCCCACGGCGACCGGCATCAGCGCCGTCGGCATGCTCAACCGGTTCAGGGACGACGTGGAGGCGTTGACGTCGCCAGTGCTCCAACTGGCGACCATATTCGCAGTGACCGTGTCCGGCGCCGCTTCTATCTACATAATGGCGACGATCGACCCGCTGATCACCGTGGTCGCGCTGCTTCCCGGGGTGCTGGTCTTCGGCTTCACCAAGGCGGTCGGCGGCCGGATCGACGCCGTCCGCCGGCGGACCCGGCAGACGACGGGCCAGGTCTCGTCCTCCCTGGGCGAGTTCCTGGGCGCCGTCCAGGCCATCCAGGTGGCGAACGCCGAAGAGCGCGCAGTGGAACACTTCCAGAACCTGAGCGCCGGGCGGCGCACAGCCGACCTGAAGGAGGGCATCCTCGATGGCCTCATGCGCTCCGTGAACGGCAGCACGGTCGTCGTCACGACGGCCATACTACTGGCCTTGGCGGCGCCGCTCATGCGAGACGGCTCGTTCACCGTCGGCGACTTCGCGCTGTTCGTCACCATGATCGGCGGGACCCACATGACCTCCCTGATGCAGGAGCTGGGCGAATTCCTGGCGGCGCTGCGGCGGTCCCGGGTCTCCCTGGAACGGCTGGTCGAGATGGTCCCGGAGTCGCCGCCGCGGACGGTGGTGCGGGGCGGCTCGCTGCACGTGCGGGGCCCGATCCCGGAGGAGCGCTACCCGGTCAAGACCGCCGAGCACCGGCTCGAGTCGGTCGAGCTGGACAGCCTGACGTACAGGCATGCGGAGTCCGGGCGTGGCATCGAGGGCGTCAGCCTGACGGTACCCCGAGGGTCGTTCGTCGTGGTCACGGGAAGGATCGGCTCGGGCAAGACGACGCTCGTGGAGGTGCTGCTCGGTCTGCTGCCGCCGGATGACGGCGAGATCAGGCTGAACGGCAGGCCCGTCGACAATCCTTGGGACGTGTTCGCGCCGCCCCTGTGCGCCTACACCCCGCAGACGCCGTGGCTCTTCAGCGACAAGCTCCGCGCCAACATCCTCATGGGCCTCGGCGCCAGCGATGCAGAGCTGGAAGCGGCGGTGCGGCTGGGCGTGATGGAGGAGGACATGGACTCCCTGGAGGCCGGGCTGGAGACGGTCGTCGGCCCGAGGGGCGTTCGCCTTTCGGGCGGACAGGTACAGCGAACGGCCGCGGCGAGGATGTTCGTCAGAGAGCCCAAGCTTCTCGTATTCGACGACCTCTCCAGCGCCCGCGACGTCGAGACCGAGCAACGACTGTGGGATCGGCTGTTCGCGCTGCCTGAGACGACCGCGCTCGTCGTGTCGCACCGCCGCGCTGCCTACGGGCGCGCCGACAGGATCGTGGTGCTGAAGGACGGAGGCGTCGACGCGGAAGGCAAGCTGGACGACCTGCTCAGGGAGTCGGAGGAGATGCGCAGGCTGTGGGCGGGAGACGTTCAGGCCGAAGACGAAGGCCGCCCCGAGGCAGGATAGAACAACTGCGGTGTGACCGACCCTGGGATCGCCGACTTGAGGTCGCCGCGGTCGGCCAGACCGCTCGTGAGCGAGCTTACGCGTCGGACTCGACGTCGTAGGCCAGGTCGAAGACGCGCTGAGGCCGCCAGTCGCCGGCGGAGGCGTCGAACGAGATGATCGCTAAGAAGCGACCGTCGGTCGAGTAGACGCGGCACTGCTCGTCCGTGCCCAGGAACGGCATGCGCAGCGACCCGGCGAGCGGCCGGCCGTGCCTGAGGCGGTCCTCCACCTGCCGGCTCACGATGGCCGCAGGCATCTTCCCCACGACGACGTCCGGCGGCTGTACGCACTCGCGCCAGGTGCCGTCTTCGAACCGGCTCTCGGCCTCGTCTACGCCCATGGCGTCCTCCAGCCTGAGGGGCCCGCTTCTGAGACGAGTCAGCGAGCTTAGATGCCCGCCGCAGCCCAGATGTCGGCCGAGGTCGTAAGCGAGCGACCTCATGTAGAAGCCGCGCCCGCAGGTGACCTCCACCGTCGCCGCCGCGGGCGCCCAATCGACGAGACTGATTTCGATCACCTCGACCCGCCGGGGCTCGCGGTCGACCTCTATCCCGGACCGGGCGAGATCGTACAGCCGCTTGCCGCCCTTCTTCAGCGCCGAGAACATCGGCGGGACCTGGTCGATCACGCCGTGGAAGGAGGCCAGGGAGTCTTCGACATCCTGTGCCGAGACCGTCGACGCGTCCTTTCGAGCCGTCACAGTCCCCACCGAGTCGTACGTGTCCGTCTCGACGCCCAGCTCGATCGTGCAGCGGTACTCCTTCGTGCCGTCGACCAGGTACTCCATCATCCTCGTGGCCTGACCGAGGCAGATCGGTATCACGCCGGTCGCGACCGGGTCCAGGGTCCCGCCGTGGCCGACACGCTTGACGTTGCTGGCGCGCTTTATCCGGCGGACGACGTCCATACTGGTGGAGCCGGCGGGCTTGTCGATGTTCAGGATTCCGGACACCGCTCCGGCGGCGGACTGCGCCTTGGCCGCCCCCTTCATCCGAGTCACGACTCTTTCCCAGGCCCGTCAGCAGGCCTCACGCGGGATATGAGGCTGAGCACGTCGGACCCGGTCTCTATCGACTCGTCGAGTCGGAATTCCACGGCCGGTACGCTTCTCAGCGTCACCCGTCCGCGCAATCGCCGGTGCACGAAGCCCGCGGCAGACTTCAGCGCCCTCATGGAGCCGACCTTGGCGTCCTCGTCCCCCAACACGCTGACGTACACCCGCGCGCTGCCCAGATCGGGGGAGGCGTCGACGCGCACCACGCTGACCATCTCGCCCAGCCTTGGGTCGCGTAGATCCTCCGCCAGGACGCTGCTGATCGCCTGTTGCAGAACGACGTTGACACGATCGATGCGGCGCGACATCCGGCCCCCTTAGCCGCCGATAGCGGTAAAGCGAGCTACCGGCTATTCGACCTGTCGAGAGACGTGGGACTCCAGAACGTCGCCCTCCAGTAAATCGCGGAAGCCTTCAAGGACGATGCCTCCCTCGTTGCCGGAGGCCACCTCACGTACGTCGTCGCGGAAATGCTTGAGGCTGGCGATCTCACCGGCGAACAGCTTCCGGCCGCTCCGGGTCACGTGTATCTCGGCCCTGCGGGTGATCCGCCCGTCGTTGACGAAGATACCCGCGACCTTGACGCCCCGTCCGAGTTGGAAGATGGCCCGTACCGTGGCGTAGCCCTCCACAATGTCCTCTACCACCGGGGCCAGCAGGCCCGAGAGCGCCATCCTGATGTCGTCGATCAGGTTGTAGATGACGTCGTAGTACCTGACGTCGACGCCCTCCTGATTGGCGAAGGCGCGAGCGCCGTGCTGAGGCTCGCTGCGGAAGCCGACGATTACGGCGTTGGAGGCCGACGCCAGCATGACGTCGCTCTCGGTAATGCTGCCGGTCGCTATGTGGATCAGGTTGACGCGCGTATCGTCGGTCCTGAGGCCCTCGAGGACGCTCCTGATCGCGTCGATGCTGCCCTGTACGTCGGTCTTGACGATCAGGTCCAGCGCCATTACTTCGCCGGACTCGATCTTGGCGTGCACGTCCTCCAGGGTCACTCCGCTGACCCGGTTCGACTGAGCCCGCTCGTCCTCCCAGTCGTCGACCATGGCGCGCGCAGTCTTTTCGTCCGGGGCAATTTCGAAGGACTGGCCCGCCGGGGGCAATCCGTCAAGCCCGAGTATCTCGACCGGTGTCGAGGGGCCGCATTTCCTGATCCGGTCGCCGTTTTCGTCCAGCATGGCTTTGATGCGTCCGCGGGCGCCGCCGGCTACGACTATGTTGCCGGTCTCGAGCGTGCCGGTCTGGACCAGGACGGTCGAGACCGGCCCTCGACTCCTGTCCATTCTGGCTTCTACCACGACGCCCTTGGCCTCCCTGTTCGGGTTGGCCTTCAGCTCCGCGACTTCGGACGCGACGAGGATGTTGGCGAGCAGGTCGTCGATGCCCTCCTTCCTGAGAGCGGAGACCGGGACCGAGATCACGTCGCCTCCCCAGTCCTCGACTATCAGGTCGTGCTCGGACAGTTGACGCTTGACGCGTTCGGGATCGGCGTTGGGCCGATCGACCTTGTTGATGGCGACGATAATGGGCACGTCGGCCGCTTTGACGTGGTTGATGGCCTCGACCGTCTGCGGCATCACGCCGTCGTCGGCCGCGACGACTAGGACCGCCACGTCCGTGACCCGGGCGCCCCTGGCGCGCATCTCGGTGAACGCCTCGTGCCCCGGCGTGTCCAGGAACGTGACGACGTTGTCTCCGTGCGACGCCTGATAGGCGCCGATGTGCTGCGTGATCCCGCCCGCTTCGCTGTCCACGACGTTGGTATTCCTGATCGCGTCCAGCAGCGTCGTCTTGCCGTGGTCCACGTGGCCGAGGATCGTGACGACCGGGGGCCGAATCTCAAGGTATTCGGTCTCGTCCGGCGTGATGACGACCGAACCCGGCGCCTCCTCCGACTCCTCCAGCTGTTCCACCGGGAAGCCGAAGGACCGGGCGATCACGGACGCCGTTTCGAACTCGATCACGTCGTTGATCGCAAGCATGTGGCCGGCGCGCATCAACTGCTTGATGACGTCGATGGCCCCCATGCGCATCAGCGCGGCCAGATCGCCAACGGTGATGGCTTCCGGCAGACTGATCGGCGCGGGGGTTGCCGTTTTAGTTTCTCTTTGTCGCGTTGTCATGACTTCGATTGAGCCGACGGACTACCCGTCCCTGCGAAGCTCGCAGAGCGCCGAATCGATCCGGGCCCAGTCTTCCTCCTCACTTCGTCTACGTAATGCGTGATCGAGACGGCTCTTCCTCAGCGGTTCGTCGGAGCATCGGCCGTCGGCGCATACGTAGGCACCGCGGCCGGCCAGCTTGCCCGTCGGGTCGACTGTTACCGCTCCGTCGGGCACCGCCACAATGCGCAGAAGGTCCGCTTTGCCCGTCTTGCGGCCACAGACGACGCAACTCCGGAGCGGCGTGTGTCGCGTCCGTGCCCTCATGCCGGTGCGCTCGCTACCTTCTCCTGTTGGGCCTCGCTCTGCTGCCTCGCCCGGACTGCCCGCCGCGGCGCGAGCCCCGGCGGCGGCCCGTCCCACCCCGGTTCAGCTCGGTGATGTCCTCCGCGAATCTGATCGCGCCCGCGTCGGACGGGTCGCGACCGGAAATCGACCAGATAGTGTCCGGCAGGTCCTGGATAGACGTCGAGTCGGCGGCAACGGGCACCGGCTCGGGTCGCAGCAACTCTTCCGGTAGCTCGGCTACGGGGACAGGCTCCGGCTTCACGGGCTCTGTCTCGAGCGCTGGGAGATCCTCCGCCGGGATGTCCCCCCCGGGCGCCCCGACGGCCTTGGCGGCTTCCGCTGCCTGGATCTCGACAATCTCCGCCACCTCAGCCGGTACCGTCTCCGCGGCGGGCTCCTCGATGGTCGGCTCCGCCCCCTCGACGACCTCGACCGCCTCCGCGACAGGCTCAGCTGCCGGGTCCGGAACGATCTGCTCGACGCGGGCCAGCTGTTCGAGAAGCTGGTCGAGCGACTTTTGCCCCAAGCTCTTGATCTCGAGCAACTCCGTCTCGCCTTTGGCCACGACCTTGCCGATCGTGTCCAGTCCCGCTTCGATCAGCACGTTGCGGAGACGCGCCGGGAGGTCGAGGGCTTCGAGCGACATCCCGCCGACCGCGCCCACGAAGGCGGCGATACCGAGCTGCGCTGAGAGCGGCACGACCGGCGCCTTGGGCTCGGGCTTCGGCCTGGCCTTGTCCTCGATGTCGCTGCGAATGTCCACCCGCCAACCGGTGAGCTTGGCGGCCAAGCGGGCGTTCTGGCCCTCTTTGCCGATGGCCAGCGAGAGCTGCCGCTCGGGCACGATGGCCACCGTCGCCTGGTTCTGCTCGTCCACGTCGACGCGCAGGATCTGCGACGGGCTGAGGGCGCTCGCGATCAGGCGGGCAGTGTCCTTGTTCCACTGAACGACGTCAATCTTCTCGCCGTGCAGCTCGTTTACGATGTTCTGTATGCGGATGCCGCGCAGGCCCACACAGGACCCGACGGCGTCGACGCCTTCCTGTTTAGTCCACACGGCGACCTTGCTTCGCGAGCCGGCCTCCCGCGCGATCGCTACGATCTCCACGGCGCCGCTGTATATCTCCGGCACCTCCATCTCGAAGAGCCGCCTCACCAATTCCTTGTCGGTGCGCGAGACGATGAGCTCCGGGCCCCTGGCGGACTGCCTGACCGACTGAAGGAGCACCTTGAGCTTCTGGCCGACCCTGTAGCGGTCAAAGGGCGCCTGCTCGGACGGCGGCAGGATCGCTTCCGCGCGGCCAAGCTCCACGGTGATATGCTTGGCCTCCACCCGCTGGATGGTGGCCGTGTAGACCTCGCCCTCCTTGTCGGCGAACTCATCGTAGATGATGTCGCGCTCAGCGTCGCGTAGCCGTTGGAGCACGACCTGCTTGGCGGTCTGAGCCGCTATCCGGCCCGCGCTGTGAGGCAGGCTGCCGGTGGGTACGGTCTCGCCGATCTGGGCGTTGGCCCGGAGCTTTCGGGCCTCTTCGAGAGTCACCTCCTGCTCCGGGCTCTCGATCTCCTCGACGACCGTCTTTATGGTGTGTACATTGACATCGCCGGTGGCCGGGTCAAGGGTGACGGATATGTCCTGGCCGGCGGCGATGCTGTCTCGCTTGTACGCTGAGACCAGAGCCGCTTCTATGGCGGATAGCACGACTTCTCGCGGCAGATTGCGCTCGGCCGCGAGCTGCGTCAAAGCGATTATGAAGTCGCTTTTCATTCGCTCAGCCCCTCCCGGAGGCTACGAGACATAACCCCCCATAGCAAAAAAAGTGGGCCGCCCCACTTTCAACGGCCACATCGGACAACCCAATCCAGCCTTGGGCAGTATATCATCTCAAGGTGCCTCCCACAACCTGAGCGGCCCCTCCCAAATCCTCCACCTGACATTGTTGAGAGCTGTTTCGTGTGCTTTCAGGGGTGTCCGGGTGTCGACTTGGGGTGACGCATGACATGATCGGCATCGGACAGGGTCTCGGGTGCCGTCTTTGAGGGTATCGGCAGCGGTTCGCTGCCAATTGTGGCTGTTGTCAGGCCGAAGAAGGCATGGCCCGGCCTGGCAACTCGGCAGAGTCGCCTACAAACCGATGCTCCAGGCAGGGTCGCCTATGCCCGATACGGCTCGGCAGCCAGCGCCAATATCCTCTGCCGCGCCCTGAGCAGCAACTCGTATGAGGGATGGCCACGGGCAAGACGGATGATCAACCTCCTGGCGTGACGCACCACACGGCCCGGTAGGGCGATCAGGGCGAAGCGCACCGCCTTCAGACGCTTGCCCACCCACTGTCCGCCCAACACCAGCCGCTTCATGGCAGAGTTCAAGTTGAAGGCCAACACTGCTATCGCCCACCATGCTGCGTTGGCTCCGAACAGCCCCGACGGAAGCCTGCCCCCGGCAAGGTCACTCTTGAGGACGCCGTGGACCTCCTCGCCCTTGCCACATCTCTGCCTCGACCACCAGATCAACTCATCTCCCGCAATGCTCCGGTTGGTCACCACTCCGAAGACCTTGTACCAGCCTCTGTTGGACAGCTCCATCGCGGGGAACGGAAGCTCCATCTGCCCCTCCATTCCCGGCAGAGGCTGTTCGATCAACCGCTCCCTGGTAGCTATGAACCGATACTCAGGGCTGTTTTTGGAGTGCCCTATCCAGTTGGGTACGAAGTTCACATCAGCCCACTGCTGACCCGTGTCCACACGATGCTCCCCAACCTTGCGGTACAGCGTCTGCCAGTCTTGCTCGGCGACCTCGGACACCGCACGGCGGAACTCCGTCGTCACGTCGACCCCAACCGCGAACTCAATCACCCCGAACCGCTCGTCTCTACCCTCCGCGCAGTACCGCAGCAACTCCCGCTGGTACCCCGCCGTATCCGACCTCAGCATCACGCTCTCCACACCGGCAGGCAGATGCTCCAGTGCTTCGGTCAACACTCGTAACTGCTGATGGCCCGCAGGTACGTTGCCGTCTCGAAACTCCGAGTGCACAATCTGGTCGGCCTCTGCCCAGTAGGTGGTCAGCGGCTGGTAGGCCCTGTACCTCTTGTAGCTGTGGAGCGCCTCCTGCTTGTGTGTCTCCACCAGACAGGCGTCCATGTCCAGTGTGGCCTCTCTCTGAGGCGAACGGCTCTGCACGAAGCCCGCCAGGTCGGCGTTCACCTTCCCCAGACCCTGCATAGCTCCATTGGGAGCAGGTATGAATGCTCTGTGAGCTTCCCGCATCGCCTCCTCGCCCGCGTCATGGAACCTCTCCAGATACCGGAACACCGCAGACTCCGACGGCACGCTCCGAAGACGCTCGACTCGCCATCTCGCCTTCAGCGCCCTGCGCTCCCTACTACCCATCCCCCAGGTCTCGGCATGGCGAAGTACCCTGCACAAACCTGCGTCCTTCTCCAGAACCTCCAGGTCCATCACCGACTCACCGCCTGCCAAGTTCAGCAGTATCAGCGACGTGATTATCTGGCTGTCCGTCCAGCCCTGACCACACTCCCGCAGTCTCACGTGGCGTTCCACCGACGACCTCAAACCCGCTGCTTGCATCAACTCCAGGTACGTCATCAGCCCGGACAGTCCCGTCATACCTGTCGAGCCCTTCTCCTGCTCGTACTGGAATGCCAGTAAGCCTTGCTTCATAATAGATGCACCTCGTTGGTGATCGGTTCGTTTGCTCAACAACCATCTTAGCCCGCATCGCGTCGGGCTCCAACGAGGTCTTCCTCTTATCTAGGTGGGGAATCCAGGGTATGTAGGGATCGACGTGTCCAAGGACCACCTCGACGTGAGCGTATCGTCGGAGGCCCGGGTCTGGAGGAAGACCAACAACCCAGAAGGAATCGCGTCGCTGTTCGAGAGTCTGGGCCGCGTGGCGCCGAGCCTCGTGGTAATGGAGTCCAGCGGTGGGTACGAGTACGAGGTGGCAGCAGAGTTGGCAGCGGCGGGACATGCCGTAGCGGTGGTCAACCCACGGCAGGTACGCGACTTTGCCCGTTCCATCGGAAGGATAGCCAAGACCGATGAGATCGACGCTGCGGTACTGGCCCGCTTTGCCGAGGCGGTCAAGCCCCAGGTCCGACCTCTGCCGGACGAGGGGCGGGAGTTGCGGGCACTGATTCGCAGAAGGCGCCAGGTAGTGGAGATGATCACCTCAGAGCGCAACCGGCTCGGGCAGGCGCCCCCCGTACTTCGGCCCCACATCGAGGCGCACATCGCCTGGCTGCTCGAAGGTAGAGGAGAGATCGACCGTCAGATCAAGGAGTTCATCCGGTCCAGCCCTGTGTGGAGAGCCAAAGACGATCTGCTCACCAGCGTTCCCGGAATCGGAGACGTGGTGTCGAGCGTGATGATGGCTGAGCTGCCCGAGTTGGGGCGTCTGAACCTCAGGGAGATCGCCGCCCTGGTCGGAGTGGCGCCCTTCAATCGGGACAGCGGACAGTTCAGGGGCAGACGTACGACGTGGGGCGGCAGGAAATCGGTGCGCAGTGTCCTGTACATGGCCACGTTACCCCGAATCCACCGAAGGAGGGCCTTGGGGACAGCCCTTGAAGAAGCGAGAGGGTGCCCCCATGAATCTGGGATAATGGTTTTGTAACAGCAAACCGACCCCAGAACAAGGAGCACCCAATAGATGCTACCACGCAACCACCCCGACCGCATCCGTGTCTCTTTCGACGACCACCGCCTGGTGGCCAATGCCGGGCTGCTCCTTCCGGCCACCCTCGCCCAGCACCTAGGCCTGCGGGAACTCGTCGACCATCACCTCAACCTGGGCGTCGCGCCTGTGCGGGCCAACACGGGGGACAAGATACTGACGCTGGTCGCTTCCGCGCTGGCGGGCGGCGACTGCATCGACGACGCCGATGCGCTGCGCGCCGGTGGGACGGCCCGCATCCTGGGCGGCACGATCAAGGCACCATCCACCCTGGGCACCTTCCTGCGCAGTTTTCGCTGGGGCCACGTCCGTCAACTGGACCGGGTGAGCCGGGAGTTGCTGGCACGCGCTTGGCAGACCAGCGCCGGACCCGGCGACTCGCCCCTGACCATCGAGCTGGACTCAACCATCTGCGAGACCTACGGACTGGCCAAGGAGGGCGCACGCCACCACAGCTATACCGGCAAGCGGGGCTATCACCCGCTGCTGGCTGTCGCCGCCGGAACCGGCGACGTGCTGATGTGCCGGCTGCGCGAGGGCCGGGCCAACACCGCTCGTGGCGCCGCCCACTTCCTGCGTGAAACGGTGGGGCGGGTGCGCTACGGAGGGGCCAGCGGGCAACTCACGGTGCGGGCCGACAGCGGCTTCTACACCCATAGCGTGGTATCCCTCTGCTGCAAGCTGGACGTGCGCTTCTCCATCACCATCCGCCAGCACAAAAGCCTGCACAATCTCATCGAGGCGATACCCGAAGATGCCTGGACGCCGGTTCCCTACTGGATGGACGGCGCCGCCGATGTGGCCGAGACCACCTGCACCCCCTTCCAGGGTGAGCCCGAAGCCGCCCCAGTGCGGCTCATCGTCCGGCGGGTGAAGCCCACGCCCGGTTCCCAACTGGCCCTGTTCACCAGCTACAGCTATCACGGCTTCATCACCAACCGGGACGGGGAAACCTTGGAACTGGAGGCCGACCATCGCCGCCACGCCGAGATCGAGAATGCCATCCGAGACCTGAAGTACGGCGTCGGACTCAACCATCTCCCCTCGGGCCGCTTCGCCGCCAACGCCGCCTGGCTGGCGGTCCAGGTGATGGCCCACAACCTGGCCCGCTGGACAGCCCGCATCGGCCTGGGTGAGCAGACCGTGACCACCAAGACCCTCCGGCAGAGGGTCTTCGCCCTCGCCGGACGAATCACCCGCTCGGCCCGCCGCCTCACTTTGCATCTGCCACAGGGCTGGCCTTGGGAAACCCAGTTCACTCGCGCCCTGGCTCGATTGCGAGCCATTCCACTCCCGACCTGACGGCGCCCGTTTGCCACTGACCCGCCATCAGGCCAACTGAACGTCCCCGCCAACTCGCACCACCCTGGTCCGCGAGCGCCTCTTGCCGCGTCCTCTGTCCTCATCTTGTCCCACAGCGCCCATCGCAGACCGCCATTGGCGCCCCCAAAAGCGCCTGCAGACCCCCCGCCAACCTCCCGTCTACCCGAATTCGAGCCCGGATCATCACCCCTGTAACTCCCTCACTCCTCTTCCACTGTCCTCACGCCGTCCATCCATGTCCATCGGTGGATTCGGGCTAAGCAGACGGCTCAAGGCCGTGCGATTCGGCCTGATCGGGCCTGCCGGACGAGTCGTGCATCATGCCAGGAGGCTGATCATCCGCCTGCCCAGAGGACACCCTTCATACAACCTGCTACTCAAAGCACGCGCTAAGATGCTGGCACTACCAGCCCCACCGTAGTTCGACCTTCCCACAACCAAATCATCTCGACCCGAAGCGGCCGGAACCCGTCCGGTGGATGCGTCTCGCCATCCTTCTCCCGCAGAAGGGCCGCAGACGCCCTGAACATCCCCAAACGGCCTCCCAGACCACCTCGACACGCATCTCCGAACGCCCAGACGGTCCCCCAACCGGCCCGACATCCGTCGAAGTGCCACCAACAACCGCACACATCAATCTGCCGGTGGATTTGGGGTCAGTGGGGCCCTTGCCTTCGAGCTCGTGGCCGTAGCTGAGCCTGACCATGTTCTCGCTATGCGCGCGTGCGATCTCTGAGATACGGGGGTCGAGCTTCAAGGGATGGAGTCCCTCGGCTTTTCGTTCCTCATTCGTGTAGCGGACGATCCATCGCTCGATCTCCGACCTGTTGAGCGGCGTCCCGCCAGGGTATGGGACCGTGGCTGCCGTTTGCAGCTTCGGCGTCGGCATGGGCGTGCGCCTGGGTCCGGGCCTGTAGGGCGTTGAGATGTAAACATAGGGACTACGGGCATGGCCGACTCCTGGTGCGGGGGGATGGCTGGGAGCGAGTCGCTACACCCGCGCGCGTGCGCGCGGGTGCGATGGGGCAGGCTTGCACACTTACACACACACACGGGGTGACGGTGATTGTTGATTAGGGTTCCTTTGATATATATGTATTCGCGTTTACCTCTGTCCCTCTCTCATTTCACTCCGTTCTAAGGGGCCGGCTGGTACCCTATTCCGTATGTGCGGGCGCTGCTTGGGCCACCTGGTCAAGTCGGATGAAGAGATCGTCTGTGTCGTGTGCGGCTGGCGTTCGTACCCGATTCCCCGCCGTCTTCGCCTGGGCCCACGGGACCGCGCCCAACGCCGCGCCCGCGTGCGCCGCGTCGCCCTCGAAGCCTCAGCGCGGGGCGCTTGCCACGTGTGCGGGGCCGACGCCGTCACCGCGAAACACTGTCGCCGTCACCAGGACCTAAACAACGCCGCCGCTCGTGCTCGTCTTCTGACTCGCCGCGCTGCGCGGCTCTGTCGCAACTGCGAGCTGCCGGCCGTCTCGAAGCGACCGCACCAACGATACCCCCTGAATCCCTGTCTCGCGGGTGGGCGCACGTCTCGCACGCGGGCGGGCGGGTGTCGGCGTAGGTTATCCCCCCCAAGGGCCGATTGGCCTTCATGGCGGCTCGGTTGAGTGGCGAGAGGACGCGCGACCGCCCGGAAAATCTTGCTTTTCCCGGCCATACGCCCCAAAAAGCAAGATTTAATTTTGCGAACGACACCCGTGTCTGGATGGCCTTATCGATCTTGAAGTCGCCGTGGTCACGGGAGCTGGAGGACGCGGATCCCGAGGCATCGAAGTTGGTTGGTTAGGGCTCCCCCCTAGGGGAGGGCGTAGGGGAAACCGCCGCCGATCCGCGTCTCTTAGATACGCACTAGCGCAGGTACGATAGCTGCGCCGGCGACCATTTTCCCCTCGCGCGGATGCCTGAACTGCGGCGGTAGCCGTGTTCTCAGATACGCGCCGACCCCGTCCGAAGCACCTTTCCTGGTTTCTCCCCCCAGCGCGCCGCGAGCCACCGCTCGCTGTCGTGTCCATGTCGTCGCCGCCATCCCGCCGATGCGTCACCGTAGCTGCCGCGCCTCGGGTGATCTGGTGTTTCACCGGTCCCCCCCTGCACGTGTGAGTCCCTCTGGACCGATAGGCAGGGCAGCCTTGCACCGAATGCAGAATCCGTCACCCTCGCCCTTTGGCGGTTTCAATGTCCTTCGTGTATCGACACGATGGCTCGGATCGGTACTCAGTGCAGCCCCAGAACTGACCGCGGCTACCGTTCATCACGAGAAGGCGACCCCTGGGACAATGTGGACACTCTGGTGCTAGCGCCCTGAGCTGTCTCAGGCTGCCAGGCTGCTGGAGTAACTCGGTAATGAACGTCGAGGGCCGTACCGGATCGGTGATCAAGTAGGCGCCGATGCGTGCACGGGTCATCGCAACGTAAAAGAGGCGGCGCTCCTCAGCAAACGGGTAGGTGGTACCCGCTGAAGCCGGAGGCAACACGAGCTCAAGCAGCGAGTTGTCCTCGATTCGCGAGGGGAAGCCCCAGCGGCCGTCCTTGAGGTCGAGCACGACCACATAATCCGCTTCGCGCCCCTTCGCCCTGTGGACAGTGCTGAACTCCTCCCACGGCAACTTGCTTGGCAGCGCATCTTTGCTGGTGTTGTAGCGCCCCAGCACCAAGACGGAATGGCTATTGCCTCGTGCGGATGCATCTATGTCTTCCCGGGCGTGCTGCAGGCCGGTGGCGGGATTGTCGGTGGCAACGACGATGATGCCCTTGTCTTCGGCGCCGCTCGCGGATGTCAGTGTCCGTTGCGTCTGTTCTGGATTGCGCCGCACGAACTCGGTCGACGGACTGAGAATACCGTCGCCAAATCGGAATGTCTTGCTCAACGTTCGAATTCGTACATGGCCCAGGTAGTCGCCGCAGTTCCGCAAGAGCCCTACGTCGCTCCCCGCGAATCGGTTGATCGACTGCCAGTCGTCGCCCACGAGAAAGTACGCTGTGTCGTCCCGCCTCAACGCCTGGAGTAGCTTCATCCGACCCGCAGATATGTCCTGAAACTCGTCGACCAGCACGTACCGGTAGGACGTTTCCCACCTGCCTTCGCGAATGTAATGAGCGGCTCTGTTTATCAGGTCATGAAAATCCAGCTTCCCTTCGGCCCTGAGCCGCTGTTCGTATCTAGTACGCACCCGCTCGAAGACCTCGAGGAATCCCTCGTTACGCCATAGAGTGCCATGCTTGCTGGCGCGGGCGCGCAGCGCTTGGGACGACAGGCCGTTCGTCTTGGCGTGGTTCATGAACTTTGCGAGCAGCCTGGCCAGCCATTCAATCAGCTGGCGGGCCAGTTGCAGGACCAGCTCTCGTTCTGAGACGCGCTCGAACCGCACCCCTTCCCCTTCAAGCCGCTCGCCCAGCTTGTCGAAGAGGATGCCTTTCCGGTGCTGCCAGCTATAGGTTTCGATGAGTTTGGTGCCGTACTTCCTATGCGTACGTCTGTGCCACTCTACCCTCTCCCTGTACCCCTTCCAACCACGCGGCGGGCGGCCCCATTCGTCCAGCGCATGGTGTTCGATGTAGATGTCGTAGTCAGGGAGAAAGAAGTCCGGATGATACTGACGGTACTCCTGCGTTTGGGTCCGCTTAGGGTAAGGGCGTTCATAGCAGAACCTAACGCCGTGCCTAGTGAGGTAGTTCGCGATCTCCAGTTCCTCAAAGCTCTTGACCCGTACGCCGCTCAGCGTCCGAAGCTCGACACTGCGTATGTACATGTCATACTCGTCCTGAGTGTCGAAGTCGAAGGCCGATTCGTAGGCTCCATGGTAGGAGGCGATCAAGTTGGCTGTGGCGTCCGATTCCTGCGGGTCATCCAAGAGTTCGTTGAGAATATCCTTGAGGGTGTCGGGCAGTTCGAACTCCCCCACGAACTCCGCCATGGTAGGCTTGGCCTTTTCGACGTCTGCAATGACGCGGCGGCCGAAGCCATGGAAAGTACGGACGTGTGCTGTGGAGAGGTCGCCGTCAAGCCGTCCCGCGATCTCGTCGGTCGCCTTGCGGTTGAACGCCAACACCAGGACCTCGTCCGGGGAAACGCCCTGGTTGCGGACAAGGTGGGCGACCTTCCCAACGACGACCGAGGTCTTGCCAGTTCCCGCGCCCGCGAGCACAAGGGTCACATCCTCGTCTGTAGCCACAGACTCGGCCTGTTCGTTCGTAAGAGGGTTCGGCAGCGCCGTGAGGGCGGCGGCCTGCACTGTAGGAGCGTTGCTGGACACGAAGTGGCTGTTCGCCTTCGTTCTTGCCACCTCGAAACTCTCAACTGGTTCGAGGGACTCAAGCCGGCCGAGCGCCTCCCTCGCTTCTCCTTCGAGGTGCTCTCGGATGAGACCCTTGCATTCCCGAATAGTCGGCGCGACAGCTTCGCGGAGCTTGCGTGAGTCGTCGTATCTGGCATAACCGTCGCCCGCGAAGAGCTGACGTAGTTCCTCATCCAGCCGCGTCAGACGCGGGCTCAGGGCCGTGGCGCTTCTGACCGCTTCCGCCACGGCTGCTTCGTGGATACGCGCAGCCTCCTCAAGCGCAGCATCGCGGATTAACGCGGCTTCCCTCCCGTCAAGTCCTCCGATAGACCGCTCGGTGCCGTCGGTCAGGCGAATCGTCAACCGGTGCCAAAACCACGAGGGGCGGACCGTGATCGAGCCGATGGTGCCGACTGGTATCCTGGCCAGCGCGGCGCCGAGGCCCCCTTCGAGGTGAATCGTTCTGCCAGTTAACGAGACACATGCAGGACCCAGTGAGAACAAGCGGTGGAGCCATGCACTTTCGGCCGAGATTTGGTTGTTTGATTCCATGCCACTTCCAATCGTGCATTATATGGCAGAACATCCGAACCGACGAACTGGCCGAGGACGTGCTCGGTGCACCTGAAGGGTCGCCCTGGGACGAGTCCCAGCCGCAATATGGTTCAAAGCGAGCGACGGGTTCGTGCTTCTACTTCGCTATGTCGTGCTCTCTCCAGTCGGAGACATGGGCGTTCATGAGCGCCTTGAAGAGCTTCCCGTGGTTCGGGATCCGTAGGTGTAGCAGCTCGTGCGCGATAACGAAGTCCTGGAATCCGACTTCCTGATGGCTCAAGTCGTTGGCAAGGGTAATAGTCCCGGACGTGGAGCAGGAGCCCCACTTGCGGGTCATGTCTCGGACTCGCACACGCGGTGCGGGGACATGCAAGAGCTCCGACCAGTGCTCGACGCGCTGCCGGAGACCTTCGTACCTATCGTCACAGGTTGGCATCGGCGTCTCCGCCCAGCAGTATCGCCAAGGTTTCGTCTACAATCCGGCCCCGCTCGCCGCTTTCGACTCTCAGCAAGGGGTTGTACAGGGAAGTCCTCAGCCGCCGTTGCTCGTCGGCGTTGACGGCGGCGTTGGGGAAGCGGTCCACAAGCGCCTGGGCCTCTTCTGCGAGTTCCATTGCGCTCACCCCGGCGGCTTGGAGGGCAGCGTCGTCCTTCAGCGTCCAGTACACCCCGAAGGCTCTTTGAGAGAGCGGACTCTCCCTCGCGGCAGAGACAGTAGACTCCTTCTCCTTGGCGAGGGCCTCCAACATGTCCATTGCCGCAAGCCCGGATGTCGTGCGCTCTTCGAGTCCCTTCAGCACGTGCTCGGCACGTTCCCTGAGAGGCCGGAGCACGGCATCCAGTTCCGGCTCGCTCTCTACCTCTGTCTGAAGGCCACGCACGAGGTTGAACACCTTGGCCTCGTCCGGACCTGACTCCTTCCTGAGCGCCGTAAGGGTGCGCAAATCGAAGGTCACAGCCTTGGCGAGGTTGCCCAGGCCGTACATCGCCGCCGACTCTTCCACCAGCCTCTGGGTCTTGTGCGCCAACTCAGCTATGAAGTCGGGCCGGTCTGCGTAGGCGTTGCGGACTGCGGCGTAGAGCTTGACTAGCTGCTTGAACGTGTCTATGTGGTCACGCAGTTCTGCGGACGGCGAGAGTATCTCCCAGAGCGCCTCTATCTCCTTGTAGGCCGAGAAGAACCCCTTGCGGGCATCGGGATCGAGGAAGCGCGTGTATACGATCCGCTCTAAACGCTCGTCCGCGCTTCCTCCGGCGGTGACGTAGGCTGCCCGTGTCTCGGCCACCCGGCCGCCATCCTCATAGTCGAGGTAGCTCGCCTTCGCCTTGACTATCTTGTCCTGAAAGTCATGCATCAGCAGGTCGATGTCTTCTATCGCGCCGCTGACATCGGACGAGTCGAACTGCAGCGCCTTCCGCAGTTCGCGCAGGACGCCCACGAAGTCCACGACGAGGCCGATGGGCTTGCTGTTGCCTTCCCCGTCCACGAAGGGCCGGTTCACCCGCGCGATAGCCTGCAACAGCACATGGTCGCGCATCGGCTTGTCCAGGTACATGCAGTAGAGGATCGGCGCGTCGAAGCCCGTCAGCAGCTTGTCGGTGACGATGAGTATCTTCGGGTCCTCGTTTGCCTTCTTGAAGGTACGCCGGACGTCCTTTTCCCGCTCCTCCGAAAGCTGAAGCTCGGCGACGAGCGGCCTTTCGACGACATCATTGGTGTTCTCTGAGTAGACCGCCACGCTCCACTCCGGCGGCAGCAGCTTGTCGAGCGCGCGTTTGTACTTGGCGCAGGCTTCGCGGTTGACCCCTACGAGGAACGCCTTATATCCGAGGGGCAGCACGTTCTCCTGAAAGTGCTGAGCGACGAACGCCGCGACCTTCTCGATCCTGTCGTCGGCTGTGAGGAAGGTGCGCAGACCCACGGCACGGTCCAGCACGCGGTTCAGTTCGTCTACGTCAGTCACGCCTTCCATCTCGGCCAGGGCGAAGAACTCTCTATCGAGCTGCCCGGCTGGCACGGTCATCTCGCTCGGGGCCATCATGTGGCGGATGGGCAGTGTCGTCTCGTCCTCGATGGACTCGGCTATCGAGTACTTGTCCAGGTAGCCTTCATCGTCGGCGGCGCCGAATATCTTGAAGGTGCCCTCCCCGTGGGCCGTTCGTGCAATGGGCGTGCCGGTGAAGCCGATGATGGTGGAGTTGGGCAGCGCGGCCATGAGATACGTGCCCAGCTCCCTCGCCACCGAGCGGTGCGCCTCGTCGATGAACACGTAGATGTTGCCGCGGAGGTTGGCGTCCTTCTCAATGCCCTCGAACTTGTGGATCATCGAGATGATCAGTCCCCTCCTATCGGTGGCCAGCAGCTCCCTTAGCTCGGCCCTGGAGGCGGCCTGCCGGACGGCGATGTCCTGCTGCTGCATCTCGCCGAGCAGCCGCTCTACCCAGCCCGCAAGCTGGCCCTCCAGCTCCGTGCGGTCCACGACGACCACGACCGTCGGGTTGCGGAACACTTCCTTCGCTTCCAATATCAAGCGGGCAGCGGTGAGCAGCGTGAAGGTCTTGCCGGAGCCCTGGGTGTGCCAGACGAGGCCGCGCCGCTGCACAGGCTCGGCGCACCGCTCGACGATGCGGTCCACGGCGCGCCGCTGGTGCTGACGCAACACCGTCTTCCGCGTCTCCCCATCCTCTACGTAGAAGAGGACCCAGTCGCGCAGGGTGCGCAGGAACTCCGTCGGCTCGAAGAAGGCCTGGACGGCGAAGCGGTAGCTCTCTTCTTGAGACTCCTTCCACCGCGCCATGTAGCGGCGCGACAGGTTCCAGGTGACGCCGTACCAGTAGTCGAGCAGGTGGGTGACGTTGAAGAGTTGGGCCGTGCCCAGCAACTCCGGCGTCTCGATCTCGTAGCGCCGCAATTGCGTGATGCCACGCTCGATGGCGTCGGCGTCCGTGGGATTCTTGTGCTCGACGATGGCGACGGGCACGCCGTTGACCAAGAACATCACGTCGGCGCGGTTGCCTTTGCGCGCCGGGGGCTTCAGCCGCCACTCCCAGGTGACGTGCAGGACGTTGGCATCGGGCGTCAAGAAGTCGACGAGCCTGACCTGCCGGTGACGCTGCTCGGCCTCGTCGTACGACTGCCGCCCGCCGCGCAGCCAGGCCAGCATCTGGCGGTTGCCCTCGATGGTCGGCGGGAGCGCCTGGAGGTTCTCGACCACCGATCGGACGGCATCCTCCTTCATCCAGGGGTTGAAGCGGCGCAGGGCCTCTTCCAGCACGCCGCGAAACAGAAGCCCGGCCTCTCCGCCTCTCATGGCGAGGGCGTCCGCCGGCGGCAGCGGCGTCCAGCCGATCTCCGCCGCGTGGCGGACCATCGGGAACTGGACGCTGCCTGCTTCTGTGATGTTGAGTTCAGTCATGGCTTGACCCTATCTCGCCCATAATAACGCCCCCATTGCGCCCCTCTAGGCCCCCATAAGACCCCCCATGCCATATAACGCTCCCGACTCACGCCCCGCGCTTGCTCATTGCGGCCCCTACCTCGCCCCCTTAGACCCCCCTAAGCCCCCTATAGACCCCCCAGGGGTCTCATCCATCGTTCCTAACGCGCTTCCACCGCGCCGAAGCGCCGTGGCCAGACGAAGCGATCAACCCCCGCTCCCTTAGCGCTTCCAAGTCCCGGGTCACCTGGCGCTCGCTGGCATGGGGAGCCAATCGTGCGCTTACATCTCGCCGCGCCAGTCCATCCTCCGCGCTGTCCAACAGGGCAAGGATCACCTCCCGCCTTTTCGCAGGACCGACTTCAGTGCCCTCTGGCTGGGGCACGAACAGGCCGTGCCGGAATCGCACGGTGACGGCCCCGCTGTCATCCTCGATTTCCGGAACCGGAAGCCCTGCGCTGCTCGCCATATCCGCCATCTTCAGCGTCCCGCTGCCCCACTCCTCGATGATGCCGCGACGGTAGAAAGTGCGGGCGATCAACGGGTTCCACGGCCGCGACTCGTGCGGCGCGAACAGCTTCTCCGGCGTCAGGCCGAAGTGCAGGGAGCCGGAGGACGTGACCTCTAGGCGGTCGTCGTAGACCGCTATGCCAACAGAGCCGCCGCCGATGGAATAGTCACGGTGACACAGGGCGTTCGCCAGCGCCTCGCGCGTGGCCAGAGGCGGGTATTGCGGCTCGTCGATTCGCTCGAAACGGTCCTGCTCGAACCGCCCGGCGATGGGCAGGGTGTCGCGCAGGAAGCGCTCCGCGTTCGCCAGAAGCGTGAAGGCATTGCCGTTGAATTGGCGATTGTCCAGGAACTCCATCCGGTCGGTCCCACGAAAGCGGGCAACCCGCAGCAGACACTGCGGCATCTCAAACTCCAGCCGCTCCGCGCTGCCGAACAGGACCGCCGCCGCCCGAAGCAGCACGCCATCGCGCAGAAGGCCGAGTCCCCGCAGCAGATCGGAAGGCTCCCCACTTACAGGCTCCTCAAGCCTCCCGCGCCTGACCGCCTCCGAGACCGTCCGGCGAATCTCCGCCACGTCGAGGTCGTCGATAGACCACCCGGCGACGGGCTGGTTCTCCCAGCGTTGCTCGCTGTGCATACGTTCGAAGAGCATCCGGTTGTACTCTTCGGCAGACATGGCGAGCGTGGTGTTCCCGACCCGCCGGTAGGCGCTGCCGCGGTAGGTGTACGGCCTCGATGCGCCCTGGCCTGTGCTGACCACGATGACATCCCTCCCGCCGTCCACGCGGACCCGTTCGACCGTAGGAAACGCCGGAGGGTCTATCTTCCGGAGCTCGGCGCTCAACTCCTCTATGGTGCGCTCGCTGACCTGCTGCCCGGCCACGACCCCGGCCACCGTCACGCCGAACAGCACCTGCCCGCCGCGCTGGTTCAGGAACGCGCACACCGTCATGGCCGCCTCCCGGCGCGTCCCGGTGGTGGCCTTGAACTCCAGCGTCTCCGACTCGCCGGGTGCGACGAGGGCAGTAAACCGATCAGGCGTCATGATCCGATTCCGGAGACACTATACGTTCGAGCTTGATAATCAACCCTGGCAGGTCCTCCTGCACCGTCTGCCACACGATATCGAGGTTGATGCTGAAATAAGCATGAACGAGCCGGTTGCGCATTGCGACAATCCTGTCCCAAGGAATGTCTACCAACGCCATGCGGGTAGATTCGGTTATCTGGGTCGCGGCTTCGCCGACGATCTCTATGTCTTTGACAAGCGATAAAGCCAGCTGGCGATCCACGTCAAGGTCGCTGCGGGCTCTATCCCTCACAAAGGACACGGCCTCCCGCGCCGCTTCGAGCATATGGAGCAAGCGGATTTCGTCGTCACCGAACATATTGAACTTCCGCCTTGTCTAGCACGTCCTCACGAAAGTAGCGGCTTAGGTCCTCGGGGGTACGAAGGTCGACTTTCCGGCCCGCGAACAACCCCGACAGCTCCAACTCCATACCGGCCACTCCCAATAGGCCGGGAACTCGGTTGGGCGCGAACTCCACCAGCACGTCGACATCGCTCTCCGGCCCGAAGTCATCTCGCAGCGCTGAGCCAAAGATGGCAAGCCATGTGATTCCGTGCTCTTTGCAGAATGCGGCGAGAGCATCCTTCGATATGGACACCTGTGAGTTCATATCTTTACCTCCTCACTCAAACGGCACAGATTCGCCATCCACGGGGACCCGCCCGACCGTCGGAAACGCTGGAGGCTCTATTCGCCCAAGCTCGGCACTCAACTCCTCGATGGTGCGCTCGCTGACCTGCTGCCCGGCCACGACCCCGGCCCCCGTCACGCCGAACAGGACCTGCCCGCCGTTCTGATTCAGGAAGGCGCACACCGTCATGGCCGCCTCCCGGCGCGTCCCGGTGGTTGTCTTGAACTCCAGCGTCTCGGACTCACCGGAGGCGGCTAGGGATGCGATTTGCTCAATGTTCATCTGCGCGCGCTGCCTGTCCGAAGATGTCACGCCTTAGTTCGTCATAAATTTGGATGCCGGGTCTGACAAGCGGGGCGAGCGTATCACGCATGAAGGCTTTGGCACTGTTCCCGGGGTTGGCAAGCTGCAACACGCTCTTGCATGCATTGTAGATCTTGCCACCTGATGGCTTCAGGTCGTCTGGAGCACCATCGGTTCTTGCAGCTAGGGCATTTTGCTTTGCGGCGAGAAGTTCACCCACATTGCCGTCCCTCTCAACGGATCGTGCGAGCGCCTGTAAGACTTCATCATCAAAGAGATACGACTCCAGATTGCGCCGTGATAACACACGGACTCCGTCCCCCCTCAGTTCACTAGCTTCCTCAGGAGACCGAGCGTCACGGTCGATTAGCCTAACAACTTCGGTACCTTGTACCAATACGCCCAGAGCGTATGCGATACCTCGCTTGTCCTTCGTGACTTCGATGGCGCTTCCACCAGGGACGAACTGGGTTTCAGGGAATTCGTCCTTGAAAATACTCTCATAGCATTGCGCGTCGTGGGCGTAGTTTCTCCCAACTTCCTTAATCTTAGGCTCGCCTTCACAGATTACTACGCGTTCTGGGGCAACGAGTGCCGCTATATCATCTAAGGCTACATCGTAAGCCCTCTTCCAGAACATGCGATCGGGCATCGCAGGCTCAATTACCTGGGGTTGATCAAAGTCGCGTCCGCTGAAATCCAAGAACACGACGCTGCCCAAGCGGGTGGCCTCAATGTCCCGCGCTCGGCGCATCATGCCAATGGAGTGGGTTGCCAGCATCAACTGACAGTTCTCAGGTATCAGTTCATAGAGCACTTGCAAAAGTTCCGCTTGGAGGCGTGTGTTCATGTGGCTTTCAGGCTCGTCAATACAAAAAACAGTGTCGTCATAACTATGTTTTGCAACTACCAAGTCGAGAATTAGGTCAAATACCGCCTTTTCGCCTCCCGACAGGTTCTTGAATGAAAAGCGTTGGCTTGCTCCCTTGGTGAATCGAAATGTGCCATCAGTCATAGGATTGCCCAAGCTATTGAATACCATGTCCGGGAACAGTCTACTGAAAGGGGAACGAATTTCTTCAATAACCTGATCACGGAGTGCTTCGACGGTCGTTGAGCCCTCTGCCCTCTCGAATACATCTTCTATTGCATTCCCAACTAGCCGTTGATAGTTCCTGCTGACCGCGGCGTCGTTTTCGATCATTCGATGAACGCGCACCTCATCAAGAGGATCGCCTGTCCTTTGGAGTTGATTTATCTGGAATTCTGGGTCGTTTCTATACGCAGATCTGATGTAAAAATGCTTCCTGCTCTTACGGGAATCGTTCGGAAGGTAATCATGGAACTCTGTCCGAACTTGGGGATGCCAGTTGGAATGACTAACTTCGTGGGAATATTCCTTTGCGTAGTAGTCGGCATCCCACTTACGGTCGCGCCCGGATGTTGATTCTCTCCAAACGTGCAGCGCATCAAAGAACGAAGACTTGCCACAACCATTTGGCCCGACCAGCATAATGAGCCGCGCCGTTTCTGGAATGGTCTCCACAATCAAGTCAGTGAAACGCTTGAAGTCTTTGATGCTCACACGCTTGAGTCTCATGCCTGACTCCTTATCGGTCGGGGTGTTGCGGTGGCAGTCGGGAATTTGTTCCTCAGTATCGAACTATCCAACTCCCCCACCCGAATCTCCCCCGTCATCAGCTTGTGCAGCAGCGCCTTGAACAGCTCCTCCAGCACGGCGTGCTTTCTCCGATGCAGGTCTATCTTCCGGTCGATAGCTTGGAGGATATTCCCGATTTGGGTTTGTTCGGGTTTGTCCGGAAACGGGACGGGTAGATCGTTCAGCGTTCTCTTATTCACGCTTGCGAATGTTGACCCAGACGCTCTACCCTCAAGAGTGGGTTTAGCATAGAGCAAGGCGAAATATAGGAACCACGGATCACTGAAGCAGTCAGGCCTTATGGCTGATACGCCCCTTCCGATTACACAGTCGCCTGCCGCGACATTGACGTCTCCAACAGGAGCACGAACGGAAATCAAAATGTCTCCAGTCGTTGCAAATTTCCGTCCGGAACTGCACCAAACTCTGGGAATCGGGTAAATCAATCCAAAGTCTACTTTGCCCTGAAAGAAGGGTAGCCCGTTGCCAGTTTGATTGTAAGCTGAAGACGGTGGCGACTGGCCAAGTGTGATTGTAGCGACACCTTGATCACCAACACGAACGACCTCCCAACTCTCCGGCATCGGCCCAATCTCCGTCTCCTTCTGCGCTTCGCCCTGCAGGCCGCGGGTGAACAGCGTCCGCATCGCGGCGCGTTTGAGGGCTTGGGTCGTATGAAGGGCTTGATCTTCCTGCTCGATCTGGTAGACAAGTGAGCGAAGGAATCGTCCAATTGCAATCTGCGTCGACCTATCGAAGAATGGTATATCCAGGTCGTTCAGTGTGTTCCTGTTGACACTGGCAAAGGTCGATCCTGTGGCCATAGCCTCTAGGGTCGGCTTGGAGTAGAGCAAAGCAAAGTACAGAAACCACGGGTCACTGTCCGGGCCTAGGCGAACGGCTGCGAGTCCCCTTCCTATCCCACAATGGTCCGTCGCGACATTGACATCACCGACCGGAGCTCGAACGGAAATCAATACATCTCCAGGCTCTGCGAATTTCCGACCACTCGTGCACCAGACCCGCGGGATTGGATGGAGCCGTTGGAAATCCGCCTTGCCTTGAAAGAACGGGAGGCCATCACCAACCTTATTGTAGTATGACGACGGGGGCGACTGGCCAAGAATCACCGAGGCTACGCCTGGATCGCCTAGCTTTGCGGATACAACGGACAGCTTCAACGGAGTCTCTCCAAGGCCGAGAAAAGCTGTCTATCCGACTCCTGTATCGCGGCGGAAATTCTCCGAAGTTCAGCAACTAGGTCAGGCACTGAATCAGATTCGCCGGTTGCCCCCTGCCCCACCCACCGGCTCGGGCTAAGGTTGTAGTCGGCCTCCACCGCCTGCTCCCGAGAGATGACCGCAACCTCGCCCTCTACCGGCTCGCCTTTGAGGAAGGCCGCCGCCAACGGACGGATGTCCTCCTCCGGGATGAAGTTCTTGGGGCGTCCCTTGCCCACGCGGCGGCTGGCGTTGACGAGCACGATCCTGTCCCTGCGCGCCTCCGGTTTGCGCTTCGATAGCACAACGATGACTCCGGCGGCGCTGGTGTTGTAGAACAGGTTGTCCGGCAGCAGGATCACCCCGTCTATCAGGTCCCGCTCCACAAACCACTTGCGGATGTTGCGCTCCCGGTCCTCGTGCTTGGCGCCGGAGCCGCGCGTCACCGCTCCCGTGTCCAGTACTACCGCCGCCCGTCCGCGCTCGTTCAGGCAGGCCAGGGTGTGCTGGAGCCACGCCCAGTCGCCCTTGCCGGTGGTGACGCCGCCGGCAGTGCGGAAGCGGTCGAACGGGTCGTTCTCGAAGATGTCCGGGTTGAAGTCCTGGTTCCACATCGGATTGGCGACCACGATGTCATGGGCGCCGATCCGGCCCGCGGCGTTCTTGAGCTTGGGGTTGATCATGGTGTCGCCGCGCTCTATCTGGACCTCCATGTCGTGGATTATGGCATTCATGTGGGCCACGGCGTAGCTGTCCGCTTGCAGCTCCTGCCCGTAGAGCTTGAGGGGCACGCGGCTGGTGGGGTCGGTCTCGCGGGCGACGAGCTGAAGCTTGATGAGCAGTCCCGCGGAGCCGCAGGCGTAGTCGTGGCAGTCCTCGCCGGGCCTTGGACGCATGAGGTGCGCCATCAGGAAGCCGACCTCTGTGGGAGTGAAGAACTCGCCCGCGCTCTGGCCGGAGCCTTCCGCGAACTTGCGGAGCAGATACTCGTAGGCGCGGCCCAGGAAGTCGGGCTGCACGTCGGCGAGGCCGAGGCGGTATCGAGGATCGGAGAAGGTCTCCACGACGGCGGCGAGGCGGGCGGGATTGATGTCGCGCTCGCCGTTGCGCTCCGATGCGAAGTCCACCAGGTCGATTACGCCGGAAAGGGTGGGGTTCCACCGCACGACCGCGCGCACCGCTCTCGTCAGGTGCTCGCCGATGTCGTGCGGGCGCGTGCTGCGCCCCTGGGCGTCAAGGGGCCATTCGTGGGCCTCTCGGCCGCTGACGATGCCCCAACGGGCTTCCGGCGGCAGGTAGAAGCGCAACAGGTCGTGGTCGCTCTCCGCGATCTCCTGCGCGATTGCGCGGTCCCCGAACTCCTGGGCCAGCCGGTCAATCTCGTCGTCGAACACATCGGAGAGGCGCTTGAGGAAGAGGAGCGGCAGCAGGTAGTCCTTGAACTTGGCCGCGTCCTTCTCGCCACGGATGGAGCAGGCGGCGTCCCACAGCATCTGCTCCATGGGCTTGGTGGTGGGAACGGGAGCCGGGCGTCGCCGGGACCGCCGTCGAGTCACGCTGGCCGCTGACTCCGCCTCGTCGACCTCCGACGCATCGCCATCGACGCCAGCCTCGGCAGCCAGCGCGGCGATGGCTGTCCGGGCCGCCCGCTGCGGCTTCGTGACGCCGCCCTCCCACCGGTTCACCGTCGCAAACGACACGCCGAGGTGCTCGGCGAGCTGCTCCTGCGTCAGGTCCAGCCTGGCGCGGATGGCTTGCAAGGTTGGGGGAATAGTCTGTTGGTATGCTATATCTGCCATGTATGCAGCATAGCACAACTATCAGCCAGCAGCCCGTGGTCCCAGTCTGTGGCACTCTACAAGATCGGCTTTGAGCGGAGGAGGCTGGCTCTGGACTACAGCGCCAGCCTGAACTTCATCGTGAAAGTTCTTGATTTTATCAAGTCTGGTGGGCCTATTTTGAAGGTAGACAGAACCATCTTCGAGATGTGGCTAGGGGCATTGTGAGCCTGCCGAGGCCGGAGCCTAAGTAGCCTGGCGTGACAGGGCGGAGGAACGCAAGAGGATCACGGGCGCCCCTTGCCCTCTTTCAGCTCTGTCACGCCTCCTCTTGTCCCAGCGTCTCGGCCGTGACCATCCAGTATCCGACGCGGGGCTCGGTGAGGATGTAGGCGGGGTTGCCGGCGTCGTCGCCCAGCTTGCGGCGGAGCCTCTTCACCAGACCAGCCAGGGTTCGTCGGTCCTTTCCGGCCCCCAGACCCGTTGCAGCAGCTGGTCGTGGGTCAACACCCGCCCGGCGTGGACCGAAAGCTCGAAGAGCAACTCGTACTCGGTGGGCGTCAGTTGCACCGGATGCCCTGCCACCACCACCCGGTGTCCGGGGTAGTCGATGGTCAGATCTCCCAGCGAGTAGGGTTCGGACGGCTCGGCCAGATGCGGCCCGGCCCGCCTGCGCAGCGCCGCCCTGATCCTTGCCGCAAGCTACGTGGGCAAGAAGGGCTTGACCACGTAGTCGACCGCCCCCATATCGAATGCCCTGACGATAACGTCGTCCTGCCCGTACACCGACACGAAGATGACCGGCACGTCCGCAATCTTCAAGATGCGGTTCATCAGCTCGATCCCGTCGCTCCCCGGCAGCATCAGGTCGAGCAGCACAAGATGCGGCTTCTCCTCTTCCATGAGGCGGGGCACGTCCTTGGGGTCGCCGGTCACGAGGAGCTGGTGTGAGGTCAATAGAGCTGCCTGTCGTTTGTCCCTGAGCCTGTAGCTTTCGCCTCGGATGTTGAGCACGTGGCTGTGATGCAGGAGGCGGTCAAGGATGGCAGTGGCGCTCACGGTGTCGCCGAGCAACTCTCCCCGCTCTGCGAAGCCCTGGTTGGACGTGAGGATGATGCTAGCCCTATCGTACCTGGCCGAGATCAGGCTGAAGAAGGCGGTGGCGGCGTCACGATCGTAGGGCCAGATGCCGAACTCGTCGAGGATGAGCACCTTGGGCGGCATAACTTGACTGTAGACAGAACCTGATCAGTTAGCCGGATGCCTTCGGCGTTCAATCGAGGCAAGGGGCTTTCACTTGCCATAAGAATCGTGTAGCGAATGGTCGTCTTACCAGGGCTAACCGTGATGTCCTTGACGAATGTCTTGATGAATGCCCTCCGCATTTGACCCAAATCCCCCACCTGACATGGTTGGGAGTTGTTTCGTGTGCTTTCAGGGGGTGTCCGGGTGTCGACTTGGGGTGACGCATGACATGATCGGCATCGGACAGGGTCTCGGGTGCCGTCTTTGAGGGTATCGGCAGCGGTTCGCTGCCAATTGTGGCTGTTGTCAGGCCGAAGAAGGCATGGCCCGGCCTGGCAACTCGGCAGAGTCGCCTACAAACCGATGCTCCAGGCAGGGTCGCCTATGCCCGATACGGCTCGGCAGCCAGCGCCAATATCCTCTGCCGCGCCCTGAGCAGCAACTCGTATGAGGGATGGCCACGGGCAAGACGGATGATCAACCTCCTGGCGTGACGCACCACACGGCCCGGTAGGGCGATCAGGGCGAAGCGCACCGCCTTGAGACGCTTGCCCACCCACTGTCCGCCCAACACCAGCCGCTTCATGGCAGAGTTCAAGTTGAAGGCCAACACTGCTATCGCCCACCATGCTGCGTTGGCTCCGAACAGCCCCGACGGAAGCCTGCCCCCGGCAAGGTCACTCTTGAGGACGCCGTGGACCTCCTCGCCCTTGCCACATCTCTGCCTCGACCACCAGATCAACTCATCTCCCGCAATGCTCCGGTTGGTCACCACTCCGAAGACCTTGTACCAGCCTCTGTTGGACAGCTCCATCGCGGGGAACGGAAGCTCCATCTGCCCCTCCATCCCCGGCAGAGGCTGTTCGATCAACCGCTCCCTGGTAGCTATGAACCGATACTCAGGGCTGTTTTTGGAGTGCCCTATCCAGTTGGGCACGAAGTTCACATCAGCCCACTGCTGACCCGTGTCCACACGATGCTCCCCAACCTTGCGGTACAGCGTCTGCCAGTCTTGCTCGGCGACCTCGGACACCGCACGGCGGAACTCCGTCGTCACGTCGACCCCAACCGCGAACTCAATCACCCCGAACCGCTCGTCTCTACCCTCCGCGCAGTACCGCAGCAACTCCCGCTGGTACCCCGCCGTGTCAGACCTCAGCATCACCTTCTCCACCCCCGCAGGCAGACGGCCCAGCCCTTCAATCAACACTCGCAACTGCTGATGGCCCGCCGGTACATTGCCGTCCCGAAACTCAGAATGCACAATCTGGTCGGCCTCTGCCCAGTAGGTGGTCAGCGGCTGGTAGGCCCTGTACTTCTTGTAGCTGGGGAGCGCCTCCTGCTTGTGTGTCTCCACCAGACAGGCGTCCATGTCCAGAGTGGCCTCTCTCTGAGGCGAACGGCTCTGCACGAAGCCCACCAGGTCGGCGTTCACCTTCCCCAGACCCTCCATAGCTCCGTTGGGAGCAGGTATGAATGCTCTGTGAGCTTCCCGCATCGCCTCCTCGCCCGCGTCATGGAACCTCTCCAGATACCGGAATACCGCAGACTCCGACGGCACGCTCCGAAGACGCTCGACTCGCCATCTCGCCTTCAGCGCCCTGCGCTCCCTACTACCCATCCCCCAGGTCTCGGCATGGCGAAGTACCCTGCACAAACCTGCGTCCTTCTCCAGAACCTCCAGGTCCATCACCGACTCGCCGCCTGCCAAGTTCAGCAGTATCAGCGACGTGATTATCTGGCTGTCCGTCCAGCCCTGACCACACTCCCGCAGTCTCACGTGGCGTTCCACCGACGACCTCAAACCCGCTGCTTGCATCAACTCCAGGTACGTCATCAGCCCGGACAGTCCCGTCATACCTGTCGAGCCCTTCTCCTGCTCGTACTGGAATGCCAGTAAGCCTTGCTTCATAATAGCTGCACCTCGTTGGTGATCGGTTCGTTTGCTCAACAACCATCTTAGCCCGCATCGCGTCGGGCTCCAACGAGGTCTTCCTCTTATCTAGGTGGGGAATCTGGGATTTGACCCCAAATCCCCCACCTGACATGGTTGGGAGCTGCTTGGTGTGCTTTCAGGGGGTGTCCGGGTGTCGACTTGGGGTGACGCATGACATGATCGGCATCGGACAGGGTCTAGGGTGCCGTCTTTGAGTGTATCGGCAGCGGTTCGCTGCCAATTGTGGCTGTTGTCAGGCCGAAGAAGGCATGGCCCGGCCTGGCAACTCGGCAGAGTCGCCTACAAACCGATGCTCCAGGCAGGGTCGCCTATGCCCGATACGGCTCGGCAGCCAGCGCCAATATCCTCTGCCGCGCCGTGAGCAGCAACTCGTATGAGGGATGGCCACGGGCAAGACGGATGATCAACCTCCTGGCGTGACGCACCACACGGCCCGGTAGGGCGATCAGGGCGAAGCGCACCGCCTTGAGACGCTTGCCCACCCACTGTCCGCCCAACACCAGCCGCTTCATGGCAGAGTTCAAGTTGAAGGCCAACACTGCTATCGCCCACCATGCTGCGTTGGCTCCGAACAGCCCCGACGGAAGCCTGCCCCCGGCAAGGTCACTCTTGAGGACGCCGTGGACCTCCTCGCCCTTGCCGCATCTCTGCCTCGACCACCAGATCAACTCATCTGCCGCAATGCTCCGGTTGGTCACCACTCCGAAGACCTTGTACCAGCCTCTGTTGGACAGCTCCATCGCGGGGAACGGAAGCTCCATCTGCCCCTCCATTCCCGGCAGAGGCTGTTCGACCAACCGCTCCCTGGTAGCTATGAACCGATACTCAGGGCTGTTCTTGGAGTGCCCTATCCAGTTGGGTACGAAGTTCACATCAGCCCACTGCTGACCCGTGTCCACACGATGCTCCCCAACCTTGCGGTACAGCGTCTGCCAGTCTTGCTCGGCGACCTCGGACACCGCACGGCGGAACTCCGTCGTCACGTCGACCCCAACCGCGAACTCGATCACCCCGAACCGCTCGTCTCTACCCTCCGCGCAGTACCGCAGCAACTCCCGCTGGTACCCCGCCGTATCCGACCTCAGCATCACCTTCTCCACCCCCGCAGGCAGACGGCCCAGCCCTTCAATCAACACTTGCAACTGCTGATGGCCCGCCGGTACATTGCCGTCCCGAAACTCCGAATGCACAATCTGGTCGGCCTCTGCCCAGTAGGTGGTCAGCGGCTGGTAGGCCCTGTACTTCTTGTAGCTGTGGAGCGCCTCCTGCTTGTGTGTCTCCACCAGACAGGCGTCCATGTCCAGTGTGGCCTCTCTCTGAGGCGAACGGCTCTGCACGAAGCCCACCAGGTCGGCGTTCACCTTCCCCAGACCCTCCATAGCTCCGTTGGGAGCAGGTATGAATGCTCTGTGAGCTTCCCGCTTCGCCTCCTCGCCCGCGTCATGGAACCTCTCCAGATACCGGAACACCGCAGACTCCGACGGCACGCTCCGACGACGCTCGACTCGCCATCTCGCCTTCAGCGCCCTGCGCTCCCTACTACCCATCCCCCAGGTCTCGGCATGGCGAAGTACCCTGCACAAACCTGCGTCCTTCTCCAGAACCTCCAGGTCCATCACCGACTCACCGCCTGCCAAGTTCAGCAGTATCAGCGACGTGATTATCTGGCTGTCCGTCCAGCCCTGACCACACTCCCGCAGTCTCACGTGGCGTTCCACCGACGACCTCAAACCCGCTGCTTGCATCAACTCCAGGTACGTCATCAGCCCGGACAGTCCCGTCATACCTGTCGAGCCCTTCTCCTGCTCGTACTGGAATGCCAGTAAGCCTTGCTTCATAATAGATGCACCTCGTTGGTGATCGGTTCGTTTGCGCAACAACCATCTTAGCCCGCATCGCGTCGGGCTCCAACGAGGTCTTCCTCTTATCTAGGTGGGGAATCTGGGATTTGACCCCAAATCCCCCACCTGACATGGTTGGGAGCTGCTTGGTGTGCTTTCAGGGGGTGTCCGGGTGTCGACTTGGGGTGACGCATGACATGATCGGCATCGGACAGGGTCTAGGGTGCCGTCTTTGAGTGTATCGGCAGCGGTTCGCTGCCAATTGTGGCTGTTGTCAGGCCGAAGAAGGCATGGCCCGGCCTGGCAACTCGGCAGAGTCGCCTACAAACCGATGCTCCAGGCAGGGTCGCCTATGCCCGATACGGCTCGGCAGCCAGCGCCAATATCCTCTGCCGCGCCGTGAGCAGCAACTCGTATGAGGGATGGCCACGGGCAAGACGGATGATCAACCTCCTGGCGTGACGCACCACACGGCCCGGTAGGGCGATCAGGGCGAAGCGCACCGCCTTGAGACGCTTGCCCACCCACTGTCCGCCCAACACCAGCCGCTTCATGGCAGAGTTCAAGTTGAAGGCCAACACTGCTATCGCCCACCATGCTGCGTTGGCTCCGAACAGCCCCGACGGAAGCCTGCCCCCGGCAAGGTCACTCTTGAGGACGCCGTGGACCTCCTCGCCCTTGCCGCATCTCTGCCTCGACCACCAGATCAACTCATCTGCCGCAATGCTCCGGTTGGTCACCACTCCGAAGACCTTGTACCAGCCTCTGTTGGACAGCTCCATCGCGGGGAACGGAAGCTCCATCTGCCCCTCCATTCCCGGCAGAGGCTGTTCGACCAACCGCTCCCTGGTAGCTATGAACCGATACTCAGGGCTGTTCTTGGAGTGCCCTATCCAGTTGGGTACGAAGTTCACATCAGCCCACTGCTGACCCGTGTCCACACGATGCTCCCCAACCTTGCGGTACAGCGTCTGCCAGTCTTGCTCGGCGACCTCGGACACCGCACGGCGGAACTCCGTCGTCACGTCGACCCCAACCGCGAACTCGATCACCCCGAACCGCTCGTCTCTACCCTCCGCGCAGTACCGCAGCAACTCCCGCTGGTACCCCGCCGTATCCGACCTCAGCATCACCTTCTCCACCCCCGCAGGCAGACGGCCCAGCCCTTCAATCAACACTTGCAACTGCTGATGGCCCGCCGGTACATTGCCGTCCCGAAACTCCGAATGCACAATCTGGTCGGCCTCTGCCCAGTAGGTGGTCAGCGGCTGGTAGGCCCTGTACTTCTTGTAGCTGTGGAGCGCCTCCTGCTTGTGTGTCTCCACCAGACAGGCGTCCATGTCCAGTGTGGCCTCTCTCTGAGGCGAACGGCTCTGCACGAAGCCCACCAGGTCGGCGTTCACCTTCCCCAGACCCTCCATAGCTCCGTTGGGAGCAGGTATGAATGCTCTGTGAGCTTCCCGCTTCGCCTCCTCGCCCGCGTCATGGAACCTCTCCAGATACCGGAACACCGCAGACTCCGACGGCACGCTCCGACGACGCTCGACTCGCCATCTCGCCTTCAGCGCCCTGCGCTCCCTACTACCCATCCCCCAGGTCTCGGCATGGCGAAGTACCCTGCACAAACCTGCGTCCTTCTCCAGAACCTCCAGGTCCATCACCGACTCACCGCCTGCCAAGTTCAGCAGTATCAGCGACGTGATTATCTGGCTGTCCGTCCAGCCCTGACCACACTCCCGCAGTCTCACGTGGCGTTCCACCGACGACCTCAAACCCGCTGCTTGCATCAACTCCAGGTACGTCATCAGCCCGGACAGTCCCGTCATACCTGTCGAGCCCTTCTCCTGCTCGTACTGGAATGCCAGTAAGCCTTGCTTCATAATAGATGCACCTCGTTGGTGATCGGTTCGTTTGCGCAACAACCATCTTAGCCCGCATCGCGTCGGGCTCCAACGAGGTCTTCCTCTTATCTAGGTGGGGAATCTGGGTGACACGCCCCCCTTGACAATTAATGCCCTTGATCGGCGTCAACTATTATTGCCGGTGTGCGTCAATTATTTTTGCCGGTAGACCTCCTGTTGGAGACGCTGTTGAGCTGCACCGGTCCGATAGCTGGGGACGTCGAACTCCAGGATGATCGAGTGGTGGACGATCCTGTCTATGGCCGCGGCTGTGGCCATAGGGTTCGCGAAGACTTTGTCCCACTCAGAGAAGACGAGATTCGAGGTGATGCCCAGAGAGCGGCGTTCGTACCGCTCGGCTATGAGGGTGAACAAGACCTCGGACTCCTCGGCTCCCTGGGGTAGGTAGCCGAGGTCGTCGATGAGCAGGAAGTCGATGTTGTCGAGCTTGCGGAGCATGCGTGGGAGATCGAGGTCCCGCTTGGCCGCCAGCATGTCTTGGACCAGCCGGTAGGCAGGGGTGAACAGTACCGAGCGTCCCGACTCGACCAAGCGGTGGCCTATGGCACACATGGCGTGGGTCTTGCCGGTGCCGGGCAGTCCGAAAGCCAGGACATTGACACCTCGTTCGACGAAGCTCCCATCGGCCAGCTCGTCGAGCTGCTGTCTGAGCGCCACCGGCACCCTGTCGTGCTCGAAGGTGTCCCATGTCTTGCCGACGGGCAGCCTGGATGCTCGTCTGATGCGGATGATGCGCCTCTGCCGGCGGTCCTCGGCTTCCTGCTCCAACACCTCCACAAGGGTCACGAGGGCGTCCGTGTGACCGGCTGCGGTGAACCGGGGGCCTGCCTCCGCTCCCACCGTGGGCAGCTTGAACTCGCTGCACAGCTGGCCGATCCGTTCCTTCACTCCGTCCGAGGAGATCCTGCCCATGCTCATCGCACACCCGCCGCAAGCAGACGGTCGTAGACCCTCAGGTCCACCACCCTGGGCGAGGCCAGCTCAGGGATCTGTGGCGGGGCCGGGGCCGCCAACTCCCGCACCGCCGCGTAGTCGAAGGGTATGCCCGCCTCGAGCAACACTCCCAGGGCTCGGTCCACCTCCGACTCCATGGTCGTGGCGGCCAGGTGCAGGATGCGTACGTAGTCCACGTCGGCGCGCTCGCCCCTCCACTCCCGCAGGGCATCGTAGGCCAAGCGGAAGGTCCCGGTGGGGAACATCTGCTCTCTGTACCGGTAACGCGCGAACGCACCGGGCTTGCGCACCAGGGAGCCGATGACGTGGCGGTAGTCTATGCCGGCCTCCCCAGCGCCATGCACTCGATCCATCCGCTCGACCGGACTGCCCTTGTAGTAGACCTCCAAGTGGTCGGCGTACTGGCGGATCTCCACCTCCACGCCTATCAGCCGGGACGGCACAGTGTAGCTGTGGTTGGCTACCCGGACCGTGCTCCACCTGCGCACCTTCGTCCGGTAGACAACGTACTCCGGCACAGGGGCGGGCGGCAGTGGCCGGAGGTGACGCCGCTCATGCTCCACCTTCGCCATGACCAGCCTGTTGCGCTTGTCCGCCACCTGCCGGACGAACGAGAGATATGCTTCCACCGACCCGAAGTCCCGGCTGCCGCGCAGGACCAGCGCCTGGCCTAGCGCGCCCTTGAGCCTGTGGTGACCCTGCTCGGCCACGCCGTTCTCGTGGGATGACCTCGGGTTCGTCCTCGTGGACCGCAGCCCGTAGTGCGCCAGCACCGCCGCATACCGTTCGTTCAGCGCACGACCTCCGCTCCCCTTCAACTCGTGCGTGGCTGCCGACAGGTTGTCGGTCCGTAACACCTCCGGCACACCGCCCAACTCCCACAGAGCCCCCTGCATGCCCTTCACCAGAGCCGCGAACGTCTCCCCATAGGCAAGGTCCACATACCGCCATCCCGAATGGCTCAGCACGAAGTGGAACAGCAGATGGCCGAACGGCTCGCCTCCGACCGTCACCCCCAACTCGCCGCAGTGTGTGAAGTCCATCTGCGCCTCGCGACCAGGGGGATGAGCCTGCTCAAAGTACACCTCCCGATCCGGCCCACTCAGCGCACGCCAGTCTCGAAGACGACGCTGCAGCGTCCGCAACTGCGACTTACTGAACCGGCCGGGATGCCGCTCGTCGAGCCACTCCAGAATAGTCGTCGCCTGCAGCGCTCCCTCAACGTCGCTCCGCAGAAGGGGCTCGACCTCCTCGGCCCACACCCCGGCGAACGGGTCCGGTCGGGTTCGCCACCTCCGCTTGCCCTTCTTCTCCGACGACAGCCTGCCTCGCTGCCACGTCCGCGCCGTCCGCACGCTCATACCAGATGCCGCCGCCGCCGCTTGTTGGCTCTTGCCTTCCATTAGCTTCTGCCTCAGTAGCACTACCTGCTGATCTGTGACCAATCCGGTACCTCCTGTACCAGATGGTCTCCCCCCACGACCGGCAAGAATAGTCAGCGTCTACCGGCAAAAGTAATTGTCGCTGATCAGCCCTTTACGATATTGGTATCATCCTTAGTCTACGGTGGCAGAAATTGTCTTAGGGCTACGAGGAGGCAAAACAATGTACCGTCAACTAGTGAGCGTCAAGGTTTTGATGGTCATGGGGGCGGCAATGCTCTTGCTCGTGGCCATGGCCTGCGGGGACGAGCAACCTGCGCCTACACCCCGACCTGAACCGACACCTATGGCCCCAGGCATAGACATCGCCGCAATCAGAGCCGTTGTGCAGGAGGCGGTGGCTGCGGTTCCCGAGGGGGTTACGAAAAGCGAGATTGAGGCGATGGTGCAAAAGGCGGTAGCCGACGCGGCCGCCACCGCCCCACAGCCGCTGTCTGCTGCTCAGATACAGCAGATCGTGGACGACACTACCAGGGCGATGGAGCTTCCCGCCATCGACACCAACTTTATTCGGTCTATGGTAGAGGAAGCGGTTACCGCAACGGTCCCTGAGGGTGTCAGCGCGGAGGAAATCGGCAAGATGGTTGAGGCCGCGGTGACGGCGCAGGCGCAGCCGGGCATCTCGGCCGCGGAGGTCTCGGCTGCGGTAACCAAAGCGGTAGAGGACGCCACCGCCGGGCAGCTGACGTCTGCGGAAGTGGAGGCGATCGTGCAGGCGGCGCTGACGACGGCCGAAGAAGCTGAGCAGATCCTGACACGTGCAGAGTATGCCAATCTGTTACCTGCAGAGGAACAGGTGTTGCGCTTCAATTCGCGCGGCGGGGGGCGGGGCGGCCATGTGTTCCCCGAGCCGTGCGGCGCGCTGACCTCCTGGGCGGTCCTTCGCATGGTCTTCTGGCCACTAGTCAATATCGCCGACGACCACATATCTTTGGCCCCCGGCTTGGCCTCTAGCTGGAGCGCCAACGAGGACTACACGCAGTGGACCTTCAACATCGACACGAGCGCCAAGTGGTCCGACGGTACTGATGTCACGTCACGGGACATCAGGCGGACCATCGGCTACCAGTATCTGCAGGAGCAGCAATGCCCCTGGGGCGGCCTCCGCAAGCTGAACGAGGCAGTAGTTGGCGCGAAGATGGCTTGGGACAACGGCAGCGCAGACATTCCCGGGATCAGGACCCCCGATGACGACACGTTGGTCTTCGATCTGGTAAGCAAGAATCGCTTCTTCGGCCACATGTTCGTACACGGCTGGTTCCCCACTGGCTTCAAGGTACCGGACGAGGCAATGACTGACCCTGATCCTGCGAAGAACCACCTGAGGTTGATAGGGACCGGACCCTTCAAGTACAAAGAACCTCCTGATATCGATAACTTCACCGCCACACTGGTACACAACGAACATTGGTGGGGCCCGACACCCAGCCTGGATCGGATCGAGATCGTTGGGGCCATCCGAGACCCGCAGAGCATGTTGATCGGATACCTGAACAACGAGTGGGACATGATGGCGGCGATTTCCGGTCCCGCCATCGAGGAGCAACTTGCGGAGACGCCGGCGCGATTGGACCTCCATCCTTGGCCGGGAGGCGCGGGGATATCAGCTATCGGATTCAGAATGGATCTGGCGCCGTTCGATGACATCAACGTGCGCAGGGCCTTTGTGCACGCTATCGACTACGATTCTGCTGCCAAAGCTCTGCTGGAGGGGACGCAGTCCCAGCCGGTCTATTCGTTGTTGCCGGAGCTTCCGATTTCCACACCGAAACGTCCCTTCACGTTTGATGCCGACCTGGCAAAAAGGGAGCTCGCCGAGTCCAAGTACGGTGGACCGGAAGGCCTGCCCTCGATCACCATGGCGATCCAGGCCACGGGGCCCTCTGAGGTAGCCAAGTTTGCCCAGGTGTTTCAGCAAATGTGGAGTCAGAACCTGGGAGTAAGTGTCGACCTCGTACTATACAGCGTGGCCGATCCCGACGCCTTCAGGAAATGGCAGATCTTCCGTACAGGTGAGGGTTTCGAGAACGTGCTCGACGTTGCCGGCCAGCTCCAAAGCTTCTATGTGTCCGAGAGCACCCACGTCTGTAACGAGGTGAGCTGGGACCGTGGCGGACAGATATGCGAAAAGGTCGCCCCCGATGCCGTCCAGCAACGAGCGGAGTGGAAGGTGGTCGACGACCTGATCGCGGAGATGCAGGCCATCGACCCGGACGACCCGGCCTATGGCAGGCAATACAGCAAGATCGAAGATGCCTTCAACGAGCTTTACTACGGCATCCCCCTGTACAAGTCCGGAGTCGGAGGCGCATTCATGATCAAGCCGTGGGTCGTCAACGCGACAATGGGGAGTGGCTATAACACCATACTCAACCTGGAGTCAATAGCTTACATCGCGCCGCACTAAGGTCTAGGTCGAGTTGGCAGATCCGGACTAGGAGCGATAGCCTCCAACTCTGGATCTGTCCGATCATTTGACTTGTGCCTGACCACTGGCTGCAAGTGGTCCCTCGGCTCGGCTATTGGAAATCGGTCGGGAAGTAGCGTAGTTGCAGGCTCTCAGCGCTTTGCGAGCCCGCCGAATCATCACGGTGAAGGCTCCTGGCCGGATCGGTTGGTGGAGTTGCCCCGTCGAGCGGATGCCGTGCAACCTCTGGGAGACGCCTCGGCCAGCTTTCTCTACGGCTGAAGAGAACGACAAAAGGGATTCTAGCCTGATGGCTCGAGTCATCATGAACCGGGTTGCGGGGCTATCCTTAGCCATCAGATAGTGAACACGCCGTCGAGCATAGGCCTGCTAAGGAAATAAGGGAACGCCATGGTCCGATACACGGTGGTCCGCCTGCTGCTAGTCGTACCGATGGTGCTAGCCGTGTCCTTATTCATTTTCTGGATTGGTCATGTGGCGCCGGGTGATCCACTGTTGACGTATATGAGGCAGGAGGGCATCCAAGATATCGACCCGGAGACCTATGAGCGTCTGCGCCACTCGCTCGGTCTGGACCGCCCCGTCATGGTGCAGTGGGGCGACTGGCTTTCCCGAGTTGTTCGTGGGGACCTGGGCAAGGACTTGAGTAGCCGCCGTCCGGTGATTGACCTGATAGGGTACCGCTTACCTATCTCGGTCCAGATTGGGATGGCCGCCTTCGTGTTGCTGGCCGTCGGCGGGATAGCATTGGGGGCTGTTGCGGCGATCAAAAGAGACACGTGGATAGATAATCTAACGGTCGGCGGCACGCTTCTCATTAACTCCTTTCCCGTGTTCGTCTTGGCGCCGATGTTGCTCATGGTTGTGGTACTGTGGCTCGGTCTCATACCTAGCGGCTTCGGTTGGGATGGACTGCTCAGCCCCAAAGCAATAATGCCCGTGGCGATCCTTGGAATCACCGGCTGGGTCGGCGTCGTCCGCTTGACCCGCGCCGGACTTACGGAAGTGATGGGCGAGGACTATGTACTTGCCGCCAGGGCGAAGGGACTGCCCGAGCGCATGATAGTCACGCGCCACATCCTGAAGAACGGGTTGACGGGAACCCTCACGTCTCTCGGTCTCGGTGTGGCGGGGATCGTCACGGGCTCGATATTCCTGGAGATCGTCTTCGGCATCAACGGATTCGGGGAACTGGCCGCGCGGAGTCTCATAGCCATCGATGTCAATATGATCATGGCGGTAACTCTGGTAAGTGCGCTGCTGGTCATAGGAGCGAACCTGCTAACGGACCTACTCTACGGATTCCTTGACCCGAGGGTCCGCTACGATTGAACCGGGCGTGGCTGACCCACGTATCCGACTCATCGGCCTGCGACTTTCGTATCGCCCTATGCCCCCGGGACCGCTGCACCCCGCCCCAAGCGTCGTAGCCCAAGCGCGCCGTAGCCTCACTTCGAGGAAGGCTGCAGAATGACAACAGCCGACAGGTCCGAGCCGACAAGACCAGAGGACACCGTCGTCGCGGCCCAAATGTCGGAATTCGACCTGGCGCCCCAGCGGGGCTTGTGGCAGGACTCGTGGCGGCGGTTCAGACAGAATCGGACAGGGATAGTCGGCCTGGTCGTGGTTATCCCTGTTATCTTTCTCGGTATCTTTGGGCCGATGCTGGCTCCCTACGATTACACCTTCATCGAACTGGAGCACGTAAACGAGGGTCTGTCTTGGGCGCACCCGCTAGGTTACGACGAGGTCGGGCGCGACATGCTGAGTCGCATTCTGGTGGGATGGCGGACGGCGTTCGCCGTCGCGCTCTTCACGACGCTTATCTCGTTTGGGATAGGCCTCACGATCGGGTCCATCGCGGCTTACGCCCGGGGCGTCGTGGACAATATGCTGATGAGGTTGACCGATATGGTCATCATTTTCCCCAACCTGATGTTGGCGGCCGCTGTCAACGCCCTGATACGTAGTCGTGTCGATGAATTCACGCTGGATATGTACCAGTCGACCGGGCTGGAGCTGTTCAAGAACAAGATACTCTTCGACTACATGATCGTGATGGGCGTTCTCACGCTGGTCTCATGGCCAACAAAGGCACGTCTGATTCGAGGGCAGATGCTCTCCCTGCGTGAGAGAGAATTCATTCGAGCCGAACAAGCCATGGGCGCCACCGGCTGGTACATCATCTGGCGCCACCTGGTCCCAAACGCGTCCGGCGTGATGATCGTGGCCGCCAGCGCCACGATGGGCGGGGCAATGGTGCTCGAGTCGGGCCTTAGCTTTTTGGGGTTGGGAATCCAGCCACCCGGGGCGAGTTGGGGAAGGATGATCTCCGAGAACATGGGCTCCTGGGCTGTTCATCCCCACCTTGTGGCGGTGCCCGGTCTGGTCCTCGCGACATGCGTTTTCGGCTTCAACTTCCTGGGAGATGGCATAAATGACGCCCTGAATCCTCGGCTGTCTCGTAGGTGAATGACGCGAGCGCGCGAGGCGCGACTATATCCGGGACGTGAGCCGTAGCCACTCTCGCGTCGCGGAAAAGGTCAAGATTTCGCGCCTGCAAACTTAGACATCGGAAAGCTGACATGACTGCTGTCTCCCAAGAGTGGAACAGATCAGGCGATGGGCCGAGACCTTCTTTCGCAGGCCCCTTGCTCAAAGTCGAAGACCTGCAGACTCACCTCTACACCGAGGAGGGTCTCCAGAAGCCGGTAGATGGGGTCTCGTTTGAGGTGGACGCCGGCGAGACCCTGGGGCTGGTCGGTGAGAGCGGCTGCGGCAAGACCATGACCGCCCTATCGATCATGGGAGTGGTTCCCGACCCCCCGGGGCGGATCGTGGGCGGAACCGTCGTGTTGGATGGTGAGGACCTGCTCCAACTGAGCGACCGGCAGCTGCGCAGGCGGCGGTCCGCCGTCGTAGGCATGCTCTTCCAGGACGCGGCGACGGCACTCAATCCGACCCTCAGCATCGGCACTCAGATCACAGAGACGATGAGGTACCACCTGCGATTGAGCAAGGCGAATGCCAACAAGAGAGCGGTGGAGATTCTGGACCGAGTGGGCGTGCCATCGGCTCAGCAGCGGCTGAACAACTACCCTCATCAGTTCAGTGGCGGCATGCGCCAGCGAGTCATGCTGGCTATCGCCATCTCGTGCAACCCAAAGCTCCTGATAGCCGACGAGCCGACAACGGCGCTGGACGTAACAGTCCAGGCGGAGCTTCTGGACTTGATAAAAGAGCTGGCTCGGGAAATGGGGATGGCGGTCATTTGGATTACCCACGACCTGGGTGTGGTGGCGGAGCTTTGCGACCGGGTGATGGTCATGTACGCCGGCCACGTGGTTGAGACGGGACCGGTGGCGGAAGTCTTCAAACGCCCCGCGCACCCGTATACTCTGGCCCTGCGGGGCGCGGTGCCGACAGCGGAGCTCCCGTGGCGATCAAGGCTCGCGACGATTCACGGATTGCCTCCCAATCTGGCCCGCATGCCGCCCGGCTGTCCATTTAGTCCGCGCTGCTTCTACTCAACCGCCGAATGCCTGGAAGCGCGGCCCGAGCTGGAGCAGATCCTTCCTGACAGGCAAACGGCCTGCTGGCATCCCCGCCACGAGGTGGTCCCACGGGCGGCGGGCGATTCTGACGTGGAGATGGGAGCGGCCTTCCAGCCATGAACGGCAAGGAGATGCCGCTCGTTGACGTACGTAATCTCTCGATGCACTTTCGAGTAGGGCACAGACCCTATCTCATCGCCGGGCCAAAACCGAGGCTACGCGCCGTTGATGGCGTCAGCTTATCCATATATCGCGGCGAGATCGTGGGGCTTGTAGGGGAGAGCGGTTGCGGCAAATCCACCCTGGGTCAGGCCATCCTGCAACTGTATCGCCCGACCGGTGGAGACGTCTTCTACGATGGAGTGAACCTCGTAGAGCTGAACAGCAGCAGACTGAGGCCTATCCGAAGGAGGATGCAGATCGTGTTCCAGGACCCATTCGCCTCGCTTGACCCACGAATGACGGTCGGGCAGGCGGTCGGTGAGCCGTTGGTAATCCAGGGGACCGCCAAGGGTCGCAAGGAAGTGCGGGAGCGCACGGATGAGGCCCTGAGGACTGTGGGCCTCCTCCCGGGGCTGCGCAATCGATATCCCCACGAGTTTAGCGCCGGACAACGGCAGCGCATCGCAGTTGCCCGTGCCATTATCGTACGTCCTGAGTTCCTGGTATTGGACGAGCCGATCTCCTCAATGGACGTGTCCATCCAGGCCCAGATCATAAACCTCCTCCTCGAGCTGCAGGAGAGTCTGGGACTGACGTTCCTTTTCATCTCGCATGACCTCCGGGTCGTTCACCACATCTCCGATCGTGTGCTGGTGATGTACCTGGGCAAGATCGTGGAGTTGGCAGGACACGCCGAGCTTTACGAGAACCCGTTGCACCCCTACACGGAGGCTCTGTTTTCGGCGGCGCCTAGACTTGACACGGACAAGGCGCGCATTTCGGAACGCATCAGGTTGAAGGGCGAGCTGCCGAGTCCGCTTCGCAGGCCACCAGGCTGTGCCTTTGAACCCCGTTGTCCTCGAAGAATGGATATTTGTAGGACCGTAGAGCCACCGTTGCTGGCCTACGACGAGGGCCACCTCGCGGCCTGCCACGCCGTTGAGAGCGAAATCGGGCCTGGCCGATCCGTGTCTTCCACGGCGGGAGTCGAGACGTAGGATAGGGAGGTCGTGTCGCTGTTACTCACCCTGCCTATAGCACATGGTGGTTGCGCTTCGGTATGTGCCGATTCCGCGCCTGGATCCTCGTTTTCGAGGTGTAGAGATCTAGGGAGAGCACGACGCCCTGAGTGTGCCAATGGGATTCACACCAAGCCTTAGCAGCGCGTTAACCAAGAAGCGCGTGGTCGGGCTGCTGCTCTTCGCGGCAATCCTGGCGCTGTTTTTCGCCCTCAACCGATTCCCAAAGCTCGATGCGGTAGGCGGTGACCTGGCCGCCGTCACGGCGCCCGGAGTCCAGTGCTTTCAGGGATTCTGCATCGAGCGGGACCCCGGCACGACGTTTCTGTCCAGATGGTGGTCGTTCTCCGTCACCTACTTCCGACTGGTCGCCGTCGGCATGGCCTTCGCCTTCGTCGTTGCCGGTCTAGCGGAGGCGTTTCTGTTTCCATCGGGTACGAACAGGAGCTTTGCGTCCCGGAGTATGTTCAAGAGAACGGTCAAGGGCGCGGCAGTCGGGTCGGTGATGAACCTGTGCTCCGCGTGCATAGTGCCCCTCTCCGCCGCACTCCGCAGAAGGGGAGGTGGCATCGAGGGAGCGATAGCAATGGTGCAGGGATCGGCCACCATGAACGTGCCTGCTCTGCTCATGGTCTTCTTCGTGTTCACTCCCCTGCTCGGACTGAGCCGGCTTCTCCTCGCCCTCGTGGGAGCGCTCGTCATCGGCCCCATTGTGGCTCTGGCGGTCCGCAGGCAAAGGGGCGAGTCCTTGGACATAGAGGACCTGGTCGCGCCCCCCGGGGAGGCTCAGACATCCGACTGGCTTCCCACCCTGGCGGAGGCCTTCAGCGAGTGGGCTAAGGCCACAATCGGGTACATGGTCCGCCTGGGCCCGATCATGGTAGCAGCTGGCTTCGCCAGTGGCCTGGCGATCCAATGGCTAAGCCAGGAAAACGTCTCAGAGTACCTTGGTAACGACATCCGAGGGGTCGCCATAGCGGCCACTTTCGGCATCGCGATCAACGTTCCGTTGCTGTTCGAGATTCCGCTGGTGGCACTATTGTTGCTGTTGGGCATGGGCACCGCGCCCGCCGCCACTCTCCTGTTCACGGCGGCCGCGGGCGGGCCGGTAACCTTCTGGGGCCTGTCCAAGGTCATGCCCAAGAGAGCCATAGCCACATTCGCGACAGCCTCCTGGTTGGTCGGGCTCGTGGGGGGCCTGGCGGTCCTCGCGACCGCTGGTGGAATCCACGCATTATCGACGTCGAGAACCCTGTTCGATGGCTTCACCGACCGATCGCCCTCCGTGGCGCAACCGCCGATCTTCACCGATGTGAGCGTCAGCGCAGGCGTGGACTTCCTCCATCGCGAACGCATCACAGATCTCCTGCCGTTGGGGGGCGGTGCGGTTATCCTGGACTTCAACAGTGACGGATTTCAGGACATCTACGTTGTCAGCTCAGATGGCGCCAATGCTCTCTATCGCAATAATGCCGAAGGTACGTTCACGGACGTGGCCGCGGCGGCGGGCGTCGACGACTGGAAGGGATGGGGAAACGGCGGATGCGCCTCGGATTACGATAACGACGGCCACCAAGACCTGTACGTCACCAACTATGGACCCAACAGGCTCTTCCGCAACAACGGAGATGGGACGTTTACCGGCGCGACCTCCGATGCCGGGGTGGACGATCCGGACACGGAACGTCGTTCGTTGGGGTGTGCATGGGGCGACTACGACCGAGACGGCTACCTGGACCTGATCGTGGTCCACCATCTGGACGAGTGGGGGGCCCCCAAGTATCTGGAAACGAGGGGCTTCGAATCGGTTGTAGGCGTTTTGGTCCTGTTTCACAACAACGGCGACGGGACTTTCACGAAAGTGACCGAGTTGCTTGCAGGCGATGCCGCTTCGACCATAGGCATACACGGGAAGCCGCTCGGCATCTTCCGGTTGCACCCACCAAGCCTCTGGGGGGCAGGCTACCAGCCCGGCTGGGTCGACTTCGATAACGACGGCGACCTTGACCTTTACGTCGTCAATGATTTCGGAGGTGAAATTCAACCCAACGTCATGTGGCGCAACGATGGTGCCTCGGCGGACGGAACCTGGAGGTTCGTCGATGTCTCAGTTGACTCGCGGTCGGACGTGGACATATTCGGGATGTCCCTTGCCATAGGAGACTATGACCTTGACGGCTACTTCGATTTCTACATGACCGATATTGGCGATAACGTCCTCTTGAAGAGTAACGGAGACGGTCTGACGTTCACCGATGCAACCGCTGAGGCGGACGTGGGGGCAGGCAGCATAGGCACGAAGGTACGAGTCTCTTGGGGCGCCTTCTTCTTCGACTACGACAACGATGGGGATGAGGACCTGTATGTGGTCAGCGGGCACCTGAAGGGCGGCATTGCGGCGAACCCCGACGCGCAGCCCAATGTACTGTTGAATAACAGCGGGAACGGGACATTTACCGACATCTCCACGATGAGCGGCGCAGACGACCAGGGAGTCGGGCGGGGCGGAGCCTATCTGGACTTTGACAATGATGGGTGCCTCGACATATTTGTGGTCAATCTCGGACAGAGAGCCAAACTGTTCCGCGGTAATTGCGACTCAGCCAACAACTGGCTCGCAATCAGGACCGTGGGCAGTAAGAGCAATCGCGACGGCATCGGGGCCAGGGTAACCGTCGTTGCCGGAAACCGGACCCAAATCAGGGAAATATCAGCGGGAGGCAGCTCTGTTGGGCAGAACACGCTGGTAGCCCATCTTGGCCTCGGTCAGATCGCCAGAGTAGACTCAGTGACCATCGAATGGCCGAGTGGCAAAGTGGAGACGCTGACCGATGTTCCCGTCAACCGCCAGCTCACCATAACAGAGCAGCAATAATCAGGGCATGGCTCTTGATCAGCCATGCTGCTGTAAGAAATTCTGCCGACGAGTTCTGATATGAATATTACCGAGATCGAGGCCATCACGCTGAAGCTGCCTGGGATTCGCCGAGGGCACAGCCCGCGTACGTACGAACACTTGATGCGGGCGTGGGAGCTCTTCGGAGCCGTGGGCGAGGGCCACCCGTACCGCCAGTGGACGATGTCGGACACCGGCTACCAGGACACTCTTGCTCTACATGAAGCGCAGTACGAGGCGTTCCTCAGAGAAGATTCAATACGCGATGCCGGGTTCACTACGGTCTACAGGGTGCATACCGATGAGGGGCTGATCGGACTGAGCGATAGCCCTCCCGATGATCCTGAGCGCTTTCTCGGCCGCAGCCCCTTCGAGTTCATCGGCGACGATTCCGTGGGTGCATTCCAGATGGCCCTGTACGACCTGATGGGCAAGGCCACCGGCCAACCGGCCGCCAAGATTATCGGCCCCATTGTACGGGGTAAGATCCTGGTGTCCTACTGGTCTCACTGCTTTCCGCCCGAGGTCCTGCTGTCCGAGACGAAACGCGCGGTAGAGCTCGGATTCATGGACCACAAAATAAAGCGCCGGCCTCACTACAACATCCTGGACCAGCTGGAAGTCATGTCTGAGGTTATCCCTGAAGGCTATCGCATAACTATCGACAGCAACGCCACTCTGCGGATACCCGACCGAGTCATCGCCCTGGCCAGTGAACTGGATCGTTTTCCAAACGTCTATGCGCTGGAGGAGCCGATTCCGCAAGACAACATCGCTGGCTATCGGCGCCTGCGGGCCAAACTCCCCTATCCCATCATCGTCGATCGCCCTGAACTTGGCGGGGCCGGGTATTTTCAGGCGATTGTCAACGACATGTGCGACGGGATGAAAATCGGCATGTACGGAGTAGAGCACTGCCGTCGACTGGCAGCCCTTGCCGAAGAGGGGGGCCATATCCCGGTGTACATGGAAGGAGGCGGTCTCCTTGGCTCTATCTTTTCGGTCCACGTTGCCGCCACTATCAGGAACGCTACCCTCGCGCACCCGCTGAGCGTGTACCTGAATGACAACCACCTGATCTCCAACCTCATGAAGATCAAAGACGGATACGTCGATCTCCCGCAGGGACCAGGGCTGGGAGTAGAGCTCGACGAGGACGCTATCGAGGAATACCGTGTGGAATGACAACAGCAGGCAGCACGGCGGAAGAGATCATGGAAATAGTAGATGCGCACGCCCATGTGTACCACTCAGATGAAGAGAGTTACCCGCCGCGGCCCGACGCCAAGAGGCCGCCCAAGGTCACAGGCACCCTCGCTCACGTGGAGCAGGTGATGACGGAGACCCGGGTAACCAGAGTGGTTGTAGTACAGTCTCGCTTGGCCCACCTGATCGACAGAATGCCGTTCGAGGTCAGGCCCACCCAGGAGATGCTTACAACCTGATCCAGAATCAGTTACTAATGCACGCGATAGTTATCGATGGCGTCCTCGTCCAGCTCGACTCCCAGCCCCGGTCCCTCAGGCAAGTGGACGTAGCCATCTCGTACCTTCATGAGATTACTGGTCACGTTCTTCTCATTCCGGTATACGGCAAGGGAATGGGGAAGGGTCGCATTCGTGATCGTAGCCAGAATATGTACCAGAAAGGTGCAGCCGATACCCAGCCCCCCGCTATCGCTAAAGAAAGGTATGTGTCCTCCTTCCTCAGCCAGAGTCGCATTCTGACGAAGGTAGCTCACGCCGTACATGCCGATCTTGAGACCGTCGCACATGCCGCTGACAATCGCCCGCCAATATCCCGGCCAGTGAATATCGGGGCGATCGACGATTATCGGGAGATGTTGGCTGGCGCGAAGATGCCGGTACCCGGCGATGTCGTCTTGAGGGATTGGCTCCTCTAGAGCGACGACGTTTGGGAATCGTTCCAGGCTCCTCGCTAGAGCGATTGCTCGCGCCGGCGTCCTCAGGGTGGTATTGCTGTCGATTTCGATCCGGTAGTCCTCGGGAATCACCTCAGACATGGCTTCAACCTGCTCCACGACGTCATATAGTGGACGGCGCTTGATCTTGTGGGCTATGAATCCCATTTCTACGGCGCGCGCGGCCTCGGACCTCATAACCTCCGGCGGGTAGCAGTGAGACCAATATGACACCAAAATTCTGGTACGCACAACTGGGCCTATCAGCCTGGCTGCGGGCTGTCCTGTGGCCTTGCCCATCAGATCGTAGAGGGCCATCTGAAACCCTCCCACGGAATCGTCACCAATGAATTCAAACGGGCTGCGCCCGACAAAGAAATCGGGATTCTTTGGCGGGCTGTCGCTGAGACCAATGAGGCCTTCGTCAGTGTGCACCTTGCAGACCACGCCTGAGTCACGGTCCCCAAGGACGTTCTCCGAGTGATCCGAATTTCCCTTGAGGAACGCCTCGTAGCGTTTCTGACGGAGACGGTAGGTATCGCGGAATCCGTCGTCAGACATGGACCACTGGCGATCAGCCTGGTTGTCACCGATGCCACCGGCAAGGAACTCCGCGCGGGCCTCGTGCCGGCTCAGAAGTTGGCCTCTGGCGCTCAGGGCAACAGGCAGCCGCAGCTTGATGACCTCGATTTTGGTGATCTTCATTTCTTAGCTGGACTTTGTACATTCAGGCAGCATAGCACAACGATTCTATGAAGCGGTCAACCATAGGGCGAGGGAGTTTTCGGATGTTGGGTTGAGCAGGCGATATGCCGAAAACGTCTGAGTTGGACCACAGGTGATGGCGGACCAGAGCAATAGCATCGGAGAAGGTGGGCAGGGACTTGGGATACCAGGCTGCTGAGCGGACGGGTACGGCTTGGCCCCGGCCCAGTGCATGTGCTGCCAGTGTAACCCATGAGAATAACCCGAAGAGCGCCGGTGTGGTGCGGGCGATGGCCAGGTCAGACCATTGGCGTTGAGTTTCCACTCCCAGGTGAGTGCGGACTTCCTGGAAGGTGACCTCCAGCTGCCATCGCAACACGAACCATTCGATGATTCGGGTGGGTTCGGCGTTGAGGTCGGTGCACAACAAAGCCTGTGGCCGGAACGCACCCATCGGGTCGCGTATCAAGACCCAACGGATAGGAACCGGAGCCTTGCCCTTGTGATACCAGACCGCCGTATGAGAGGCGATCTCCACTCTGCGCGGGGTACCGTCGTACCAGGGGACCATCGCGGCAGTCCACGCGGCTGCCGGTTGATCGAGGAGTTGTTTTAGTGTTGGCAATCGTTCGCCTTTGACGCGCGGACGACCAATCTGTCCGGGCAGTCGAGGTGGAGCGGGTTTGTAGAGCGCGGCGTCCAGACGCAACCGGGTGATGAAAGTGACCGGGTGAGTCATGGACTGACAGAAGTGCAGCAGGTCTAGGACAGCGTAGCTGCTGTCAGCTACGATGACTAGGGTGCGGTGAGGTAGCCAACGACGGAGTTGGACGATCATCTGACGCGCCCAATCGGTGAGCTTTTTGTGAGTCCGACCCATTTCCTGGTAATATCGCTCCGAGGGTGCCAGGGCAGTCAGCACAGGCAATGCCCATGTCCGATGTGCCCAGGGTATGGGCGTCAGCCACATCAAGCTCACCCAACGCAGGCCGGATGCCTTGACGAAATGACTCCCGCTGGAGCGCACTGCGTCGCGATATATCCCCTTGGCCTTGATCTGCTTGCCACGTCGCCGCTCCAGGGTCTCGTCGATCCCAAACACCAGTGGCCCATCGCCCTGATCGAGGTGTTGTACCAAGAGCAACAGCAGGCAGTGTGCCAACCGGAGGGGTGACCACCCGGCACGGTTGAGAACGTGGTGGTAACGGGCAAAGCTCGTGTCGTCGCTGAGCCCCATGACGCGGAGCGCCGAGGTGACCGTCCGCTTGCGCGTCGCCAAGATTGCCCCAATTAGGAGCACCTGGGCCTTCGACCATGTCTTGGCCTGAAACATCACCTTGAATGGCTTGAGCAAGGGTATAATGGCATCGGGCAGGGTGAGCATAACGAGACCTTTCGTAGTGGGTTGGTCTTGTTAGCTTACCCTGTTCCCGTCACTTGTCTATACTTTGTACAAAGTCCAGCTTAGAAACTATCTCAAAATGGCAAGTCGCCATTGGTGACGGAACCACAGGAGTGCGCACGCAAGCTGCAGCAATCCGATGTAGTTCGACGCCCTTTTGTCGTAGCGTACCAGAACAGCACGGCACTTGGAGAGCCATGCTAGAGTCCGTTCCACAACCCACCGGCGCGCAGGATACCGCTTGCGCCCAGAACCGTCCAACTTCTCCTCGCCGATGCGTCGGATGTGTGGCCGATAGCCGTGTCTGGCGACGGCTCGACGACCCGAAGGATTGTCATACCCCTTGTCCAAGCACAGGTGCTGTGGGTCATCCTCGGTGAGTTGCGGTCGTTCGACCACAATCGCCTCCAGGGTCTCATCCAACAACGTGGCGCCGTGGGCGTTGGCTCCGGCAACCACAATGCGCAATGGGCCGCCCTGTCCTTCCACAAGCAGGCTCCGCTTGCTGCCAGCCTTGCCGCGATCCGTTGGGTTGGGTCCAATCAGGTCCCCCCAAAACGTGCCTTGCCCATGGCCCCGTCTGCCGCCTGCCATTCCCAGTCCACGCCGCCCAACTCTTCGCACTGTTCCACCAAGGCTCTCCATATTCGGCGCAAGACACCCAGTTCCACCCACCGTTGAAAGGTGCGATGGTTTGTGCTGTCGTCCCCCAGTTCTTTCGGCAATCGGTTCCATTGGCACCCGCTGCGCAAACGGAAAATGATGCCGTTGAGCATCTGTCTGGGGTCAGCCCGCTTGCGGCCTCTGTCTTTGGGAGGGTCTGCCTCCAAGATGATAGGCCCAATGAGTTCCCAAAGCTCGTCCGATGCTTCCCATATGGTTCCCAAGCCCTCTTGGTTGTTCCACGAAGTTCCTCCAAATGTGTTTGGAGAAACCATACGAATCACCTCATAAACCGCTCAAGGCATTTGTGCGTTATGATTTTGAGATAGTTTCTTAGCGGGATTCATCCGTACTCTAACCAGCACGGGGTGTTGGAGGGATCACGATGATGGGTCGACCTCTTCGAGCTGATCGGAAACCGGAGGATACACCGGCAAGGTCCTCTCTTTCGAGTATATCAATGTGCATAGTGCAGGTGTTGATCTCTCCGAGCTCGGCTCGCGCCACCTCGACATGCTCGGGCGTATCGTCACCGACCGCTGCCAGCTTTGCCCCCTCCAAGCCCTGCCAGTACCGGGCGAGCCAGCGCCCGCGTCCTCGGCAGCCCACGACCCCAACCCGGCAGGCGCCGGTCGCTGTTCCGATGTCCTTCGCAACGGAAGCTCAACGTTTACTCGCCGGCTGTCATGGTGCGCCTATGGAGAAAAGTGTTCGGCTACCTCAGGGTCGGGAGCGGTGCGTCCGGGAGCCCGTAGAAAGTCAGCATCCGACCCCAACGCGTCCCAAAGCCCTCCAGTCCAAGTCCGTTTACCGAGGAATCAAGCGTCTCAGATTCCATCCGCGCCGCGAGTTCGAGCACAGCGTCATTGGCTGGCGTAGGCATGTCCGCTTGCCGGCCCTTGCGGGTCACGTATCCATTGAAATCATCGACCTCAGACCTACGCCCCCTTCTGAGCTCCAAGGCTTTGGGGAGGTACTGGCTCTCCGGGGTCCTGCGACCGCCCATTACCACGTAAGGCGATATGGGCGACCGTCCGGCAGCACTCATAGCCATCTCGGGCATTTCCTTCGATAGCACGCTCCGCATCGTGGCGTCTTCACCCGCTCGAAGGAACTTGGGGGCTGGAATGCCGGCTATGGTCTCTATGTAGACGCCCAAAGCGGTGGCCACCCGGACCACTTCGGAGATGACGAGAATTGACAGGATTTCAGTGCCCGTGTGTGAAGAGGTTCTGTCCAACCCGGCTCCGAGGGAGTGGGCATTGACCCAGCTTATACAACTCGCCGCGAGTTTGGCCCAGCGTTCACCCCAAAGGTTGGTGGTCATCCTCGTGGGACTGACGGAGTCTAGTAGCTTGGATATCACCTTGAGCCTGGGCGTTACTCGACCGCTGGGTTCCCCAACAATCAGGTGGCTTTCGGAGTCCCCTGTGCGCAAGACGTGACCCGGCTCGTACATTCCGCCTCCTAGCATAACGACGCAGCCGATGATCCGAGCCCATCCAACGATCCTGGCCAGGACGGCATCGTTCATTCCATTCTGCGCTGAAATGGTGAATCCATCGGGCGCGAGATGCGGCTCGATGAACCGCCCTAGCCACTCGGTATCATATGCCTTGGCGCAGAGGATGACCGCGTCGAACTGCTCCCTCGTGTGGAACACCTCCCCCAAGTGCCGCGCCCGTGGGCGCACACTGTATTCCTCATGAGCGGAGCTTACCTTAAGCCCGCGCTCTTTGATGCGCTCGATATTGGCGGGCCACGTGTCGATCAGGGTGATGTCCTGCCCAGCGCGCGCCAAGGCCGCGCCAATCATGCCTCCGATGGCACCAACACCAAGCACTGCTATTCTCACGGGCGTGGGCCTCTTCTGCTACCTGCCTGCGACCGGCCAGCATCAATGATAGAGTCCATAGCTCCCCCATGTACACCGTTGTCCCGTTAGTGATGGGCGCGTCCGGGCGATTGAGCGGACCATCGAGACGGCTGAGGGAGAGGTCGACGGCCTGGAACTGTGGGCGGAGTCCAGGTCGGAGCCTGAACCGGACCCCCGAGCGGTCGCCAGAGGGTTCTGGGAGGGAGGGAAGGTCCTCGTGCCGCCGGAGTATTCCTGGCGTGATGAGGAGGGCAAGATAGGCACACTGCTGAGGTTCTCCATAGCCTCCGTCGAGGTGGACGGCAGAAGGTTCTCCATAGGACCAAGTGACCTGGAGCCGCTCGACAGCCCGGGTGACTCGCCGACGGGACCGGGGAACGGCTCCTGACGCAGGTCGACCGCCTTCGTCACTCCTCCTTTACCGCCTGACAACGCCCTGGGGCCGGCGGTCCCACAGCAGCTAGTCGAAGACTCAGACGACTATGCGGGAACAATGTGGGAGCTGCAAATCTTGCACAGGCAACCTTGGCTCGTGAAATGCCTAAGCCCGAATCCACCGATGGAGGGGTGAGGACAGCGGAAGGGGGGGGTGAGGGAGCTGCGGGCGAGATGGCCTGGGCTCCATTGGGGTAGATGGGAGGGCGGCGGACGGTCTTCAGTTGCCGCACAGGGTCCCTATGGCCGTCTGCGGGGACTGCGATGCGCGGGATGGTGAGAGGATACACAGCAGAGCCTGTCTCACAAGTCTGGGTTGGCATTGAGTATGGGTCAGGTGTACGTTTGAAGCGACATCAAGGTGGGAGATATTGAGATGCCGCTTCGACCGATGGGCCGAGAGCAGATGTGGATGTTGCCGCCGACGCTTGACGAGTTGTTGCCGCTGGACCATCCGGCGCGGTTCGTGGCCGAGTTCGTTGACGCTTTGGACCGGGAGGACTGGGGGGAGCTTGGGGTGAAGATAGACGGGGAGGTGCTGGGAGCGCCAGCCTACCATCCACGTGCGCTGTTGAGCGTGTGGCTGTACGGCTTCATGACCGGGGTGCGCTCGTGCCGGAAGCTGGAGGCGGCCTGCCGGGACCAGATACCGTACCTGTGGCTGACCGGGTGGCAGCATCCTGACCACAACACCCTGTGGAGGTTCTACAGAGGGCATCGGCAGGCCATGAGGAAGCTGTTCGAGCGTACGGTGCGTACGGCGGTGGCCATGAAGTTGGTGGATCTGGCGGTTCAGGCGGTGGATGGTACGAAGGTGGTCGCCAACGCGTCAGTGAACAGGAGCTACGATGCCGAGGGGCTGAGAGGGCTATTGGATCGGTTGGAGCGGGCGATAACCGACCTTGAGGCTCAGAACGAAGCGGGAGAAGACACTGCTGTTGCCCATCTGCCTGAGGAATTGGCTGACAAGGAGGTCTTGAGAGAGCAGGTGAGGCAGGCGATGGACGATCTTGCGAGTCAGAAGCGCCACAAGCGCATCAACCTGACCGACCCAGACGCCAGGCTGATGAAGGGTAGGCAAGGCATCGTGGCTGGCTACAACGCTCAGGCTATGGTCTCACCCACAGAGACGGATGGGGGAGCGACCGGCATGTTGGTCACCGCCGTGGACGTGGTGGATGCGGCCAATGACAATGCCCTGCTGGTTCCGATGGTCGAGCAGGCCGAAGAGACGACCGGGACAAGAGCACAGATGACGTTGGCCGACGCCGGATATTTCGCCGCAAGTCACCTGGCAGAGTGCACCCGTCGAGGTCAGCAGGTGGTGGTGTCCGAGTCACGGCAACGGTTCCTCAAAGACCCATATCACAAGGACCAATTCACCTACAACGAGCCGAGCGACAGCTTTACGTGTCCGCAGGGACAGACGCTCAAGTTCGTTCGTATACAGCACGCGAACGGAGTCCCGTTGCGACTGTACCGGGCTTCCGGCGCTGTCTGTCAGGCATGCCCAGCCTTCAGAGCCTGTACCAGGGCCAAGGAGATTGGGCGGAGCTTAGCGATAGGGCCGCACGACGCAGTGCTGCGCCGTCATCGTGCCTGGATGTCCACCTCAACAGCTAGAGAGGCGTACAAGCTGAGAAAGCAGCTGGTCGAGCCTGTCTTCGGGATCATCAAGGAGCAACAGAGGGCACGGAGGTTTCTGCTGCGCGGTCTCGCCAACGTGGCGGCCGAGTGGACTATGTTGGCCACCGCCTTCAACCTGCGTACTCTCTGTCGGGTGTGGCGCTCCAGCCCCTTGATCGGTCTATTTAATGGCCCGGAGCCTCGTCCCGTCTTCTGACCTGCAGTGATGACAGCAGCTGACCCATCGCTCCGTCGCCTGTCCTAACCGCTCAGGCCAGGGCCTTTCAGCGAACCCTCCGACCTCTATCCGCTCCCCCTATCCGCAATTTCCACTTCTGGGACAGGCTCAGCAGGGAACTCTCGCGGACCAGGGTGGCGCGAGTTTGCGGGGACCTTCGGTTGTGCGGTGGGTAGCTCGGTCGCCGTCGGTGCCGTCAGGCAGGCAATGGCAGGGCTCGCAATCGAGCCAGGGCGCGAGTGAATTGGGTTTCCCAGGGCCAGCTCTGGGGAAGATGCAGGGTGAGGCGGCGGGCCGAGCGGGTGATTCGTCCGGCGAGGGAGAAGAACCGCCGCCGGAGGGTCTTGGTGGTCACCACCTGCTCACCCAGACCGGTCCGCGCTGTCCAACGGGCCAGGTTATGCGCCATCACCTGTATCGCCAGCCAGGCGGCGTTGGCGGCGAAACGGCCCAACGGCATGTGGTTCAGCCCCACGCCGTACTTCAGGTCTCGAATGGCGTTCTCGACCTCGGCATGGCGGCGGTGGTCGGCCTCCAGCTCCAGGGTTTCCCCGTCCCGGTCGGTGATGAAGCCGTGATAGCTGTAGGTGGCGAAGAGGGCCAGTTGGGAACCGGGAGTGGGCTTCACCCGCCGGACAATGAGCCGCACCGGTGCGGCGTCGGGCTCATCCTGGAAGGGGGTGTAGGTGGTCTCGGCCACATCGGCGGCGCCGTCCATCCAGTATGGGATGGGCGTCCAGTCCGCCTCGGGTATGGCCTCGATCAGGTTCCGCAGGCTTTTGTGCTGGCGGATGGTGATGGAGAAGCGCACGTCCAGCTTGCAGCAGACGGATACCACGCTATGGGTGTAGAAGCCGCTGTCGGCCCGCACCGTGAGTTGCCCGCTGGCCCCTCCGTAGCGCACCCGGCTCACCGTTTCACGCAGGAAGTGGGCGGCGCCACGAGCGGTGTTGGCCCGGCCCTCGCGCAGCCGGCACATCAGCACGTCGCCGGTTCCGGCGGCGACAGCCAGCAGCGGGTGATAGCCCCGCTTGCCGGTATAGCCGTGGTGGCGTGCCCCTTCCTTGGCCAGTCCGTAGGTCTCGCAGATGGTTGAGTCCAGGTCGATGGTCAGGGGCGAGTCGCCGGGTCCGGCGCTGGCCTGCCAAGCGCGTGCCAGCAACTCCCGGCTCACCCGGTCCAGTTGACGGACGTGGCCCCAGCGAAAACTGCGCAGGAAGGTGCCCAGGGTGGATGGCGCCTTGATCGTGCCGCCCAGGATGCGGGCCGTCCCACCGGCGCGCAGCGCATCGGCGTCGTCGATGCAGTCGCCGCCCGCCAGCGCGGAAGCGACCAGCGTCAGTATCTTGTCCCCCGTGTTGGCCCGCCCCGGCGCGACGCCCAGGTCGAGGTGATGGTCGACGAGTTCCCGCAGGCCCAGGTGATGGGCGAGGGTGGCCGGAAGGAGCAGCCCGGCATTGGCCACCGGGCGGTGGTCGTCGAAAGAGACACGGATGCGGTCGGGGTGGTTGCGTGGTAGCATCTATTGGGTGCTCCTTGTTCTGGGGTCGGTTTGCTGTTACAAAACCATTATCCCAGATTCATGGGGCACCCTCTCGCTTCTTCAAGGGCTGTCCCCAAGGCCCTCCTTCGGTGGATTCGGGCTAAAGTCGCCGCGAGCAGCAGACTCGAATCGGCCGACCGAACGATCTATCTCCCGGTCCTCAGCGACCTGTATCGATATCAGTGACCGCCACGCTCATTCTCCCGAACGACCACCGCCGCGCTGTCCCCTCGAAGCACCATGGGAGCCGTCTCGTGGTAGCAGTACTCCGGGTTGAACAAGGGAGACACCCCAAATATCGACCCGTCAGATATGCTCCCCGGCATGACTTCGAGTGAATACCAGACCATTGGACATGAGACAAGACATTTCCAAGGTAGGGTGCTCTTGTTCTTGTGAATGCAATCGAAGTTCTTGCCGCCCCATTCGCCTATAGCTGTACCTATGTTGGACAAAGGAGTCACGGTGCAGCCGAGTTCTTTAAGGTCGACAGGTTCAGTACAGCAGTGCCAGTGCTCGAATTCATCGGCTCCGTCAGTATGATTGTAGAGACAATAGAGAGGAGCGGCACGGTTGAGTCGCGCGTATTCTTCTAGAAGTTCTATCTGTGGGCCATTGGAGTTGCCTTGCGTGAGAGAAGAGTATCTGTCAGTTCTCAGATCGAGCTTCTTGGCCTGGATTGCGAATCGAACCATCCCTTCTCTCCGAGCCCAACCACAGTTCGAAGTCGGTTCCCCACATGGCTTCGTCCGGCTTGGAAGTCTGTTCGAAGTGGGCCAGTGTAGATCCCTGCACATAGAGGTCCATCATCAGCAAGTCTGTGATCGTCTCCTCCCCGAACCTCACCGGACCCAAGACGCCTCGACTCTTGTAAGAATCTCGAACGTAGCCCAATCGCTCCCAGATATCCTTCGACTGGTTAGCAAATAGCCCGCCAAGTTCGCAAAAGGAGTGAACCGACATTTCCACTTATCCTTTCTCAGACACTACTGTCCGTCTCCCTCATCTTCGGCATCCGATAGGCGGTGCGGAACAGCAACTGTTCGCGGGTCAGCACCAGACCGGTGTACACGATCCCCCGTCGGTCCGGTTCTCCCGCGCCGTCTGTCCACTTGCGAGAGGGGCCGAACCGGTCATTCCCCGGGGCGGCTACGCCTTTCCCGCCATCTGGTCGACCAGGTGCGAGGTCTTGATCACGTCGCGTATGTCGCTGGAAGGGGCTACGCCCTTGCGGACGCACTCGGCGAAGTGCCGGTGCATCGCCACCGTGCCGTCGATGTCCAGGGCGTCGGTCGGCGCCTCGTCACTCAGCTCCGCCGCCGCCATGATCCTGGGCTCCTCGTTGTCCCGCAGCACCTGGATCTCGTTGGGAATGCGCATGTAGCACCCAACGCCCACGCCGTGAAGCTCCGACCGCAGCTCTCTGCCGCCGGAGGCGCGGTTGGCGGTGACGATACCCACGGCGTCGTTGGCGAACCTGATGAGGCCGTTGTAGCTGTTGGGCCAGGACGCTCCGTGGGCGTCCTGGTAGGCGGTGACCTCCACGGGCTCGCTGCCGGCCATGAAGCGGACCAGGTCCACCACGTGACAGATGTCCTGCCAGAGGGTCCCCGTCTCGGGCTGCTCCTGCCCCAGGAGGTTCTTGTGGAACTCCCCGATGGCCAGGGTGGGTGGACCCTGCCGGTCCACCAGCCGCATCGCCTCCCGCGTGACGGCGGCGTACCGACGCTGGTATCCCACCATGCAGAAGACGCCGTTGGCCTCCGCAGCGTCCAACAGGAGCTGGCTCTCCTCGGTGTTGGCGCCGGGGGGCTTTTCGATGAAGACGTGCTTGCCCGCGGTCATGCACTCCAGGGCGATGCGGGTCACCAGGGTGTCGCTCATCACGACGCAGACGGCGTCCAGCTCCACCTCGTTCAGCATCTCACGGTAGTCGATGAAGCGCCGGGGGACCTGGTAGCACTCCGCCGCGGCCAGCAGCCGCCCCTCGTCCAGCTCTGCCACGGCCTCCAGGGAGACCTCCTCGATGCGGTGTAGAGAGGGGTAGTGGGCGCTGGAGGCGCGGCGCCCCGCGCCGATGAATCCTGTCTTCAGCATCCGGTCATCCTTTCAGTACGGCAGCGAGCTCGTCGCTGGTGGTCGTCGGGCACCAGTGCTTCTCGACGTGCTCCACCACCAGCCGCGTTCCCTCGTCGTGGCTGACGTAGGGCGGGCGCCTTGGATTGTACATGGAGTCCGTGAGGTCGCGGACCAACACGCAGTCGACGCCCCACCGGGCCATCTGCTTGATGCCGAAGGGCCTGTTCAGCACGCACATGTTGACGTGGACCCCGGTAAAGAACAGGGTGTCGACGCCGGCGCCGCGCAGCATCGAGTAAACTTCTGCGCCGTCCTCCGAGATCACGTCCTCCTCAGCGATCTCGATGGCCGCGTGCTGCCGCCGCCACGGACTGCGCCGCGTATCGGGACGGGGAAGCTGGCAGTCGCCGGTGTCGCAGCCTCCGTCGGAGTCGTCTATCGGCAGCTCCACGTCGGGCAGCTCCAGGGGCTCCGGCGGCCCCACCGGGGGGAGGCCCCTCATCCTCTGCCGCTGCGACGCGCCTTCGTACCGCTCCAGGGTGCCCGAGGGAGCGTGGACTATCCTGGCCCCGGCGCTACGGGCGTCCCTCAACAGCTCGTCTATGCGCGCGGCCAGGAGGGCCGACCGCTCCGCCGCCGTGCGGCACCAGTGGGCGTCCCACATGTCGCAGACCAGGACCGCCGACTTGGCGGGAGCGATGGGCCTCCGGACGCTTACCTCCCGCCAGATGCCGCTGCCCTTCCGCGTCTCAACCCGGCCCCTGAGGCCCAGACTCGGCGGCGGCCCGGCGCCTTCGTCACGGACCACGTCTCATATCCTCCCGCCGCACCACAGGACCGCGTTGGCCAGCAGGCGCAGGAAGCTGGGCTCTTCGAAGTCCTCCTGGTGCCCCAGCGACGTGTAGAAGACCCGCCCGCCCGCGTGGGTGCGGGTCCAGGTGACGGGCTCGTCGTGCTCGTCGGTGCTGGCGCTCATGAGCAGCGAGGTGTCGGTCGCGATGGGGGTGTTGCGGTAGAGGCTGCCCGCGGAGCTGAACTCCGCGACGCCCTCCAGGAGGGGATGGCCTTCGGAGCCGGGCTCGAATCTGACGCGGGCCCTGGGGCCGTGCCTCCAGTGCATCTGGTAGTTCCCTCCCAGCACCTCCCCGTCGAAGGCGTGCCAGTTCTGGAAGGCGTGGCTGGCCGTACGCACTCCGACGATGGGCCCGCCCGCGCCGCAGTAGGCCTTGAACCGCTCAAGCTCCTCGCCGTCGGCGTTCAGCCGCCGGGTGAACACCATCAGGACGTCGGTCTCTTCGATGGCGGACAGGGACTGATGGTCGTCTTCGGAGCGGTAGACGATGAGGTCCGCGCGTACGGGGTGCTCCCTCTCCACGTAGTCGCGGAAGATGGTCAGCGAACTCTCGGACTCGTACTCGAAGGAGCCCGATATCATGCACAGCTTCAGCGGTTCTTTATTCATGCGCTCCTCCCTTGGCGCTCTTCCTCGGGGTAGCCGCGGTGTCCCGGCATCAGCGGTTCATCTGGAAGACCAGGCCCAGTATCTCGTCGGGGTCGTCGATGATGGCGGCGACTTCCTCTTCGGCCCTCTCCAGGGGTATCCTGTGGGTGGTGAGACAGTCGACGTCCAGTTTTCCTTCAGCGATGAGCCTCATGCAGAGCTCCAGGTTCGTCCGTGTGGTCCAGCGCATGAGGACCGGAGGGTAGCCCTCGCCCCTCTCCCAGGCCTCGTCGTGATAGCCGGGGCCTGTCCTCGCAGACCGGCGTATGTCCACGTTCCACGGGGTCCCGGGCAGCTCGATTTTCGCGCCGCCAACCACAGTGATCTGGCCCATCCGGTGGCCGTCCGGCGCGAGCTTCATGCACCGGGTCAGCTTGGCCACCGCCTCGGTGCCGTCGGCCCCGAAGGCCAGGACGGCCGAGTCTAGGCCACTCCCTCCCGTGAAGGCCAGGGTCGCCTCCACTTCGTCCTCCCGGCCGGAGTGTACGACGGCGTCGATCCCCCATGCGGCTGCTATCTCTCGCCTCTTCGCAATCATATCCCAGCCGATGACGTAGCTGCCAGCGAGCTGGTACATCCGGGCCGTAAGCTGGCCCAGCAGCCCCAGCCCGACTACGCAGCAGAGCTCGCCGAAGCCGGGGGCGCCGCGGCGCAGGGCCTGTACCGCCGTCGCCGAGAGCATCGCGTAGGCGCCCTGGTCGAAGGTCACGCCGTTCGGCAGGGCGACGCACAGGTTCTGGGGCACCAGGGCGTGAGTCGCGTGTCTGGCGTAGCCCCCACCCATGGCCGCGACCCGGTCCCCCGGCCTGAGTCCGTTCACCCCCTGGCCTCCCTCCATCACGACCCCTGCGTTGGAGTAGCCGAAGGGCCTGGGGCGGCCGCCGGGCCCGGCGCGGGAGTCGCCCCGGGCGAGGCCCCGCCATCCCAGCAGCTCCGTGCCGGGGCTCACCAGGGAGCTCTTCACCTCCAGCAGCACGCACCCGGCGGCCGCCTGGGGGATATCCTCCTCCACCAGCCCGATCCGTCCGTCGGGCATGATCGCCGCAACCGTCAGCTTGCCTCGCATATGCGTCTCCTCCGATGGAACGCGCCGCGCCCCTCGCCTTTGCTACGATCCGGGGCTCCGGCGACTTCCCGTCGCCCTCTCCGACGGCGATGCGGCCAGCGTTGCCAGAGCGTCACCGTGGTCGGCTCGGTAGCGCCTGGCGAGCGTATGGCCCTGTACTCTCGTGGAAGGCGTCCCATCTCGTGGACGAGTATAGCGACGCCCAGACAGGCCGTCACACCCCTTGAGGTGAACCTGGTTTGCCATCTCCAAAGCTACAGCAACTTGATTGCTCTCTCCAACGTGGTGCGATTGCGGTATATCCACGCTGCGGACCGGGCCCGCCAGGTCAGCCCCCAGATGATGGGGAAGCCGTCAGGCATCGGTTCGACCGTCTCGCGGGTGACTCCAAACGCGTCCGCTTGCTCGGCTGTGTCATGAATAGCGTACCCGATGATCCGATCGACGAGACCGCGCCGCGGCGCGGCCGAAAGACCATAGGCGTCAACGATGGCTCGAAGCTGGCGGGCGCGGACCTCCAGGGATGGCAGACCCTCCCGCTCCGCGCGACATCGTCGCTGAATAGCTTCGCGTTGAGCCAGCAGGCCTGGGCAAGTCGATCATCGGATCGACCGGGCCGGCGGTTTCCCAGTCGATCAGCGCCACCGGGAGCCCGTCTCGCGTCACGATATTCCAGGCCGCGACGTCGCAGTGCCCGATAGTCCTGTTCGGCCCGCCAAGACATCGGCCGAACCACGGCGGCCACACCGCGTCAGGGGGTGGCCGGTAAGATGCGGTCGCCTCGTGTAACTGCCGCAGCAGATGACCCACCCCTGCCGCGCCCTCGATGGTCCAGGGGCCAGGGTGTGTAAACTCGCCCTCGACATAGCTGAGCGTCTCCCGACCGTCAGGAGCGAACCCCGAGCCCACGACACGTGGAGCGCCGGAGAATCCGACCTCTTCCAGGTGCCGCAGCAGCGAGTGCACGGTTGGCGTCCAAGGGGCGGCTGGCCGTAGAACGACGTTGCCCTGCCGCTGGACCCCGGTGCTCCCCGCACCCCGGGCCCTCAAACGTTATCTCGTTCTCCGCTTCGTTGCACGCCATTCTCACGGCGTGCAACGAAGGTCGTCAACCCAGATTCCCCACCTGATTGGGCCGGGCGGTGTGACGGACTGCTTCCGGCGTCATAGTGGCGCACACTGTCGGGGATGGATTCCCGCGTTCGGAGACCCTTGCGTAACTCCCGTTGCGCGAGACAGCGTGGCGGAGATGGCTAGCATTCCTAGCGGGGAACCCCCAACCCTGGATTCCCGCCTGCGCGGGAATGACGGTTGTTCAAAGGGTCTCCGTTCGCGGGAATGACGGAGGTGGGGGATTTGGGTTTCTGCTGGCGCGGCGACTACGCGCGGTCGGAGCCGCTACGCCCCTGACACTTTGGCGGGAGTGGCGCTCCCGCCCCTGCATCGTTCACGGCCCGGAGGCCGGGATGTCCCTACGCGTAGCTCTCTCGAGGCTGCGCTTCCTTGCGGGCGAAAGTCCAGGTCAGGCGTTTGAACCGGCGCCCGAGGCCCCGCTCGATCTCCCGCCACTTACCCTCTTCATCCGGAGTGATCAGCGTCACCGCCTCGCCGGAGCGGCCCATGCGGCCGGTCCGTCCGACCCGGTGTGTGAAGAGCAGCTCTGTGTCCGGCAGGTCATAGTTGATGACCTGTTCGATGCCCTCGATGTCCAGGCCTCTGGCAGCGACATTCGTTGCAACCAGGATTGGGGCGTCGCCGGAACGAAAGTCCTTCATCACACGCTCGCGGGCGTTCTGACTGAGGTTGCCCTGAAGCGCCGCAACGGGATAGCCCATGCTGTCGAGCTGTTTCGCCAGCCTCTTGACGCCGTGCTTGGTCCTGCCGAAGACAAGTACCGGGGCGCCGCGCCGCTCGTTCAGCAGGTCTTGGAGGACCTCGATCTTGTCGCTCGCGCGGATGGTGTACACGAGGTGTTCCACCGTGGGCAGGGATTGCAGGTCCGCGTCCACCGCGACCGTTACGGGGTCCTTCAGGTGCTTCGCAGCGGTCTTGGCCACCCACTCAGGTATGGTGGCGGACAGGAGCGCCGTCTGGCGTGTCGAAGGCGTCTCGCCAAGGATCGCCTCGACGTCGTGGGCGAAGCCTCTATCCAGCATCTCGTCGGCCTCGTCCAGCACCGTGAATCGTACCGATCTCAGGTCGAGGGTGCCCTGGCGTATGTGGTCCAGCGTCCGGCCCGGCGTGCCGATGATGATCTGGGCGCCGTTCCTCAATGCCGTGTACTCCGGATTCAACGACCGGCCGCCGTACAGCAACGTCACGCGAAGACGCTGCGACGATGCCACGGCTCTTGTGACGTCGGCCACCTGAATGGCCAGCTCCCGCGTGGGCACGAGCACAAGCGCCTGGACCCGCCGGACCGACGGGTCGCACTGCTCCACCATGGGAACGGCGAACGCGAGCGTCTTGCCGGACCCCGTGCGTGCCTGACCTATCAGGTCACGGCCCTCCAGCAGGTGCGGGATGGACTTCTCTTGAATGGGTGTGGGTTCTGATATGCCCAACTGGGCAATCGCCCGTCTGGTAGCGGCCTTCAGGGCCATTCCGGGAAATCCGGCGGCCACGGCGTTGTCGGCATCGCCAGGGTTTTCACCGTCCGTTGCCGGCTCGTTCACGGGTGCCTTGGCCGCGGCTGGCGGAGTGTAGCGACGGGACTGGTAGCACGGCACGCAGTACACCTGCCTGTCCGGACTTGGCAGGAAGGGAACGGATGTCGACGCGTTGCAGGCGGCACATACCGCCGGGTGGTGCTTTGTACGGTCGGATTGACGGGTGCGGGTAATCATAGGTGTGGATAGCATACGGGAAGAAAGTACCTCTATCTGGTGGCGTGAAAATAATGGGGCCGGCGCGGGTCGGGGAAGACGAGACAGTGGGACAGATGATGGTCAGTCGCTGTACAAGCCGTGACGCGCCGGTCACATGCGCGGGGTCATTCTAGCAGAAACTCCGCGAACGTTTCCTGCCCGGCCTGCGCCGGTAACCGTTCAGACTTGCTGAGAGGGGCTACCCCGGCGCACCGGCAGCCCCCCGCCTTGGGAGACCTTGGCAGAGCTCCAGACGTGGACTGGTTCTCGGCATTAGCGGGGCGCTGTTGAGCTCGACCTCCCCACCCCTGGATTCCGACTCGGGGCCGGAATGACGACTACACTTTACTCCGGGACGCAGACACACCCCACCGTCATGCCCGCGAAGAGTCTGTCCTCGCGGAGGCGGGGGCGGGCATCCAGGGGTCTGGAGGGGCGCTCGCCCCTCCAACTCTGAACAGTTGCTTGCGGCGCCGCACTATCATCGGCAGTCCCGGGGACCCTAGTCGCGGGCGCGGGGACCGTCGCGGCGCTTACGCTTGCGGTACACGGCGGAGAGCTCCATCTTCCGCAGTCGCAAGTTGTGGGGGGTGACCTCCACGAGCTCGTCATCAGAAATGAACGCCAGCGCTTCCTCGAGGCTCATCCTCACCGTGGCCTTCAGGCGTTTGGCCACGTCGGCCGTTGACGAACGAATGTTGGTCAGCTTCTTCTCCTTGCAGACGTTGATCTCGATGTCGCCCTCGCGGCGTTGGGAGCCTACGATCATGCCGGCGTAGATCCTGGTGCCGGGGTCGATGAACGTGTCGCCCCTGCCCTGGGCATTGAGCAGACCATAGGTGACGGCGACACCGCCCTCGGATGCCACGAGCACGCCGCCGCCCTGGGAGTGGATTTCACCTTCCATCGGTTCGTACGAGGTGAAGGTGCTGCTCTTCACTCCGTCGCCACGGGTGGTTCGGAGAAAGAAAGCGTTGAACCCGATAAGCCCGCGGGTGGGAATCTTGTACTCCAGGCGGACGTAGCCGTCATCGCCGTACCGCATGGCCTGGAGCTGCCCCATGTGGACGGATAGGTGTTCGGTCAGCACGCCGATGTGCTCGTCGCGGGTGGTGATATTCAACACCTCGTAGGGCTCGTGTACCTTGCCCGCGATCACTTTGGTGACGGGCGCGGGACGGGACACCTGGAACTCGAACTGTTCACGGCGCATGGTCTCGACCAGGATGGATAGGTGCAGCTCTCCCCGCCCGGCAACGACGAACACGTCGGGGCTGGGGGTGGTCTCCACCCGCAGGCTGACGTTGGTGCGCAACTCTCTCATCAGCCGTTGGTAGAGACTGCGCGAAGTGCAGTGATCGCCCTCTCTGCCCATGAAAGGGGAGGTGCTGACGCCAAAGGTCATCCACACCGTCGGGTCGTTGATGTCGATGGACGGCAGGGCCCCCGGGCTTTCGAGAGAGGCGATCGTGTCGCCGATGGACACGCCCTCAGGGCCGGTGACGGCCACTATGTCCCCGGTATAGGCCTCGGTGACTTCAATCCGCTCCATCCCGCGGAACACGAATATGTGCTCCACGACATGGGAGGTGGGCTCAGCGTCGCGGCACAACAGGACCACTTCGTCGCGAAGCCTGAGTGTGCCATTGGTGATCCGGCCGACGGCCACTTGTCCCACGTAGTTGTCGTAGTCAAGTGCCGCAACAAGCATCTGCAGCGGGGCGCCGGAGTCCCCGTTCGGCGGCGGCACCGAATCCAGGATAGCTTTGAAGAGGGGTTGCATATCCGATCCAGGCTCATCCGGGCTCGCTGTGGCGTAACCGTCCCGGGCAGATGCATAGAGCACGGGAAATTCCAGCTGCTCTGCATCCGTAGCCACCTCCAGGAACAGGTCCTGGACCATCTCTACCACCTCAGCCACCCGGGCCTCGGGCCGGTCTACCTTGTTGATGACCACCATGGGCGTGACGTTCTGCTGGAGCGCCTGGCGCAGCACGAAAGCGGTCTGGGGCATGGGCCCGTCCACGGCGTCGACCAGCAACAGACAGCCGTCGGCCATGTTCATGACGCGCTCCACCTCGCCGCCGAAGTCCGCGTGGCCCGGCGTGTCGATGATGTTGATCCTGATGCCCCCATAGGAGACCGAGGCGTTCTTGGCCAGGATCGTGATGCCCCGCTCTCGCTCCAATGGGTTGGTGTCCATAATCAAGGCTCCCACCTGTTGGTGGGCCCGGAAGACCTGACCCTGTTTCAACAGGGCGTCGACCAGGGTAGTCTTGCCGTGGTCGACGTGGGCTACGATGGCCAGGTTGCGGATATCGCTGTTCTGATGGTCGCTCAAATTAAATTACCTCAAGTACCATGATAGAGCATCCTGCGAGGGGATCTGCTGCCGCTATAGCGTGACCACCCGCTGGACCGTTCGGAGTACACAATAGACCCCAAGAGCCCAGGTACTCGTGGCAGTGGGTCTGAGATGTGAGACCTATCGGTTCGATGGGTCCTTCAAATATCCGGGTAGTGTGGAACACATGGGGATGCAGAAGGTCTTCCAATGCGCTGGCAGCCCATGTCTCTGACGGGCTAACTGACCTGCCCCGATCTTCGCAGCATACGTTACGTAAGTCCGACAGGCACAGGAACAGAGTCGGCGCCCACCACCGCCACCTCCGTCATTCCCGCGAACGCGGGAATCCATCCCCGACAGGGTGACCCACCATGACACCGGAAGCAGTCCGTCACGCCGGCCGGCCCAATCAGGTGGGGAATCTAGGGTCGGCGCCCACGCGTACCTCAGTGGCGTGAGCTTGTCGAACCATGAAGCGCCCTTCGACAAGCCCACGGCTAACGGGGCGAAATTGCTCGACCGCACCCTACGGGGACGCGCTCTCAGGACCTGTTCAGCTTGGTCACCCGGCCCCCGATGAGCCATTCGGCCACGAACAGGTTGCCATTGGCGTCCACGGCCAGACCGTGAGGACTGTTGAACTTGCCCGTCTCCAGGAGGCTGGTCGGTACTATCTGCCCGCCATCGCTCTTATTGTTGGGCCAGCCCTCCACGTCGCACACCTGCTCGTTGTCGCCGATGTACGTGAGCAGCTCGTCGTTGATATCGGTGACAGCCAGGCGCGCGCGAAGCTCGGCGATCACCATCAGATCACCATGTGTCACGAAACCGCTTGGCGTGGTCAGAAAATCGGTGCCGAATGACCGCCTGAATCCGCCCTCCATGTCGTAGACCTGGACCCGGGCGTTGGACCGGTCCGCCACGTAGAGCTCCAGCTCGGACTTGCGCTGGTCGATGAAGATGCCGTGAGGGCAACTGAACGCTCCGGCCCCCTCCTCGCCGTTGACGCTGCCGACATACTCGCCGTCCTTCGTGAACCTGTGGACGTAGCTGGCGCCGTACCCATCGCCCACCCAGACGTCGCCGTTGCCCCCCAATCGCTCCTCGTTCACCGCAACAGTCGTGGGGGAGTAACGGGTGTCTTCGTAGACGGGAAGGGGAGGCCTCTCCAGCCTCATGACTACCTCGCCGTCCAGCGTAGTCTTGAACACCTGGCCGGACGCATCGCCTGCGCCCGGAGGAACGTCGTAGCCGAGACTGGGGCTCTTCTTGGAGCCGTTGTCCGCAATCCACAGGAACTCGACCCCACCCTCGTTGGCGAGAGTCATCCCATGTGCGTCCGCAAAGTCGCCGCGCCACGAGGATATGAAGTTCCCGTCTCTGTCGAAGGTCATTACCTCCGGGTCGCCGGGGTGGCAGGTTACGACGTTTCCCGACTCCGTGACCACGATGCCCGGATGCGCCCATCCCTTGCGGGAGCTGTCGCTCTCCGGAATCTTGGCCCAGCCGTCGATCCAATCGTACGAATTCTCTTCGCTTCCTACCCGCATGGCACAACCTCCTCTACTTGCCCTTCCCTCGATGGAGTCCAAGGGTAGGTATCTCAGCGCCGGTCTAAACCTGGAGCGCGCTTGCCGTTCCCGCACACGTGCAGCGTGAAACCCCGCTCGACTGCCCCTGACAGCCATCGACGAGGCGCAGAGGCGCCGCAGCTCAGGAGATCAGGCGCAGGCCAGGGGATGCGTCAGCGTGGCGCCGATATCCACACCCCCTGCTCCTTCGATATGTCGTGGCCAGGAAGGAGGCAGGCGCGTTCTGATTATGGATTCAGGATGACCTTAGTGTACCCGTCGATGCGCTTGTCGAACTTGTCATAGGCATCGACAGCATCGTCCAGCGGCACCTCGTGGGACACCACAAAGCTGGGAGCGGCCTTCCCGGATATGATCAGGTCGCGCAAGTACGCATTATACTGCTTCACGTTGCACTGACCCGTACCCAACTTCAGACCCTTCTCGAACAGTCTGCCGAAATTGATGGACAAAGCGCCCCTCTTGGCGCCCTCGTCCACGCCGCCCGGGTCCGAAGGCACATACAGCCCCGGGATGCCCATCATCCCTGTGGGATTGATCAGGTCGATCATCTGATTCAGGACCACGTTGGGAATTTCGTCCTGCTCACCTCCGGCGGCGGACGACCCCTGAGCAGCGGCCTGATAGCCTACGGCGTCGACCGTCTTGTCCACACCGTCGCCCCCGCGCAGGTCTCTGATCTGCTGCACCGGATCGCCGTCATCGAAGTTGATGGCGGTAGCGCCAACCTCGCTGGCTTTGTCCAGGCGCTCCTGCACGTGATCTATGGAATAGACCTCCGCCGCTCCCCTGATCATGCAGCTGTAGGTGGCCATCAGACCGACGGGGCCCGCGCCCCACACGGCGACACTCTCACCGGGACTGACGTTGGCAAGCTCCGTGCCGTGATAGCCGGTGGGGAATATGTCCGCCAGAAGCGCAAAATCCGACTCGAACTCATCCCCGGCCGGCAGAGGTAGACAGTTGAAGTCCGCGTGAGGCACCTGGAGGTATTCGGCTTGACCGCCGCGCCATGGCCCCATGGCGACGTATCCATACGCGCCGCCGGCGAATCCTGGGTTGACCGTGACGCAGAAGCCCGTAAACCCCCGCTGGCAGTTCTTACAGAAGCCGCAGCCCACGTTGAACGGCATCACGACCCTGTCGCCTGCAGACAGCGACTTGACAGCGGATCCGACCTCTTCGATCACACCCATGTTCTCGTGGCCGAAAATGATGCCCGGCTCCGCGGCGGTTCGACCCTCATACATGTGCAGGTCAGAACCGCAGATGCAGCTGGAGGTAATTTTGACGATCACATCATTCGGGTGCTGTAGCTCGGGATCGGGAACTTCCTCTACAGACACACTGAACGGTCCCTGGTATACGACGGCTTTCATGGAAACCTCTCCTATCCCGATTTGGACTGCTAACGCAACGCGGCCAGTCTCTTGGACTGCCGCAAAGTGTATCAGGGCGACATACAGTTGTCTAAAGGGCGTTTCCTAAGTACGTCATTCTGAGCCGAAGCGGAGCGTAGGAGAAGAATCTATCGTCTCCGAAGGCTGGCCGGTCAGGATATTCTTCGGTCTTCGCCTTGAGCATGACAGCCCGCTCAGGCTGGACAGCACCTCCCATCCAACGTTCGCGGTACGGTACACGTTGGCCCGGCGCGGCGCTCCCGGGCGGTCACATGCCCGAAGGGGACCGCTGTCGACATTGGGTCAGAGCGCCCACGGGCGCCCTCGATACGCGCCTATCACCGACTGCCCTGAGTGTCCCGACACCCCGTCGGGGTGTATCGAAGGACGCCACTCCGGGCGAACGGGTGTAGGTGCCCCAACGCCGAACAGCAAAAGACGGGGACAGGCCGTGCAGGCCTGTCCCCTTTTGCTTCGTCCTATACGTCGGGCCCGGCGGGCGCCGGCCTACACCTCGCGGTATTCGCCCTCCACGGTGTCGTCGGGGCGAGGGCTTGGGCCGTCTTCGGGCGCCTGCGGCCCCTCGCCCCCGTCCGCGTCCTGCTTATAGACGTGCTCTCCCACGCGCTGCAACGCCTGCTGCAACTCCTCGGCCGCGGACTTGACCGCGTCGATGTCCTCGCCCTCCAGCGCCGTGCGGACGGCGGCTATCTTGCCCTCGATCTCCGTCTTGAGGTCGTCCGGCACCTTGTCGGCGTTGTCGGCCAGCAGCTTCTCCGCGGCGAAGGCCGTCGACTCGGCGCCGTTGCGCAGCTCGATCTCCTCCCGCTTGCGCCGGTCCTCCTCGGCGTGCGCTTCGGCGTCCTTGACCATCTGGTCGATCTCGTCCTGGCTCAGGCCCGAGCTGGCGGTGATGGTGATCCGCTGCTCCTTGCCCGTACCCTTGTCCCTGGCGGAGACGTTGAGGATGCCGTCCGCGTCGATGTCGAAGGTGACCTCGATCTGGGGCGCCCCCCGAGGGGCCGGCAGGATGCCGTCCAGCATGAACCGGCCTATCGTCTTGTTGTCCGAAGCCTGCGTGCGCTCCCCCTGCAGCACGTGCACCTCGACGCTGGTCTGGCCGGCGGCCGCCGTGGTGAAGACCTCGGTCTTGGCGGTCGGCACGGTCGTATTGCGCGTTATCAGAGCGGTGGTGACGCCGCCGAGGGTCTCTATGCCGAGGGTCAGCGGGGTCACGTCCAGCAGCAGCAGGTCCTGCACGTCGCCCTGCAGCACGCCCGCCTGGATGGCCGCACCGACCGCGACGACCTCGTCCGGGTTGACTCCTTGGTGCGGCTCTCTGCCGAACAGGTCCACCACGGCCTTCTGCACCGCCGGCATGCGGGTCATCCCGCCCACCAGGACCACCTCGTCCAACTCGCCGGCGGCCACGCCCGCGTCCTTCATCGCCTGCCTGCAGGGCCCCGCGGCCCTCTGCACGAGATCGGCGACGAGCTGCTCGAGCTTCGAGCGGCTGAGCGGCATGACCAGGTGCTTCGGCCCGGACGCGTCGGCCGTGATGAAGGGCAGGTTGATCTCCGTCTGGGTCACAGTGGACAGCTCGATCTTGGCGCGCTCGGCGCCTTCCCGGAGCCGCTGCAGCGCCATCCGGTCCTTCTTCAGGTCGATCCCCTGGTCGCGCAGGAACTCCTCGGCGATCCAGTCGATGATGCGCTGGTCGAAGTCGTCGCCCCCGAGGTGCGTGTCGCCGTTCGTGGCCTTGACCTCGAAGACGCCGTCGCCGATCTGCAGGATGGTGACGTCGAACGTGCCGCCGCCCAGGTCGTACACGGCGATCGTCTCGTCGTTCTTCTTGTCCAGCCCGTAGGCCAGCGACGCCGCGGTCGGCTCGTTGATGATGCGCAGCACCTCCAGCCCGGCGATGCGGCCCGCGTCCTTGGTGGCGTTGCGCTGGCTGTCGTTGAAGTAGGCGGGCACCGTGATGACCGCCTGCGAGATCCTCTCTCCCAGCTTGGCCTCGGCGTCCTGCTTCAGCTTCTGGAGGATCATCGCCGACACCTCGGGGGGCGCCGTGCTCTTGTCGCCCAGCTTGACGTAGGCGTCGCCGTTGGTATGCCTGACGACCTCGAACGGGACCAGCCCGACGTCGTGCTGGATCGTGTCCTCGTCGAACTTGCGCCCCATGAAGCGCTTGACCGAGAAGATGGTCCCGTCCGGGTTGGTGACGGCCTGCCGCTTGGCGGTCTGGCCGATGTAGCGCTCACCGGACTTCGGTTTGCTGCCCACCACCGACGGCGTGGTCCGGCCGCCCTCCGCGTTTTCGAGGACCCGGGGCTCGCCGCCCTCGATTACGGCCATGCATGAGTTTGTCGTTCCCAGATCGATTCCCAGTACCTTTGACATCAAAGAGTCTCCTCAACGTTCTCGTTCTTCGGTTTCGCCGGTTCGTCCGTCTCCGGCCTCTTGGCCACCACCACCTGGGCCGCTCGCAGGACCTTGCCCCGGTGGCTGAATCCTTCCCTGAACACGCTCACGACTGTGCCTTCGGCGGCCTGGTCCGTCTCCACGTAATGCACCGCCTCGCACTCCCACGGCTCGAACGGCATGCCCAGCGCCATCGTCCTGGTGACGCCCTCGGCCTCCAGCGCGCTGTCGATGTTCCTCATCACCAGCCCGAGACCCTCCGCCCAGCCCCCGGCGGCCCCGCCCTCCGGAACGAGGTCGAGCGCGCGCTGGATGTCGTCCCTGAAGGCGACGATCCTCAGCAGAAGGCCGCTCGCGGTCTGTCTCCTGGTCTCTTCAATCTCTTCGGCGGCCCGCTTCTTGTAGTTGAGCAGGTCAGCCTGGGCCCGCTGGGCCATCGTGCGAAACTGGCCACTCTCCCGTTCGGCCTCCTCCAGGCGCTGTTGCAGCAGATCGCCGTCGCCCTGCCCGTCCTGGCGCTCTTCGGCGCGGGGCGGTTCCTCTGATTGCTCCGGTTGGCTCATTGCGTTCTGTCTCCGTGTGGTTCTAGCGCCAGCGGACGTCCAGCAGCGCGAATATCTCGTCCATGCTGTCCGCGATGTAGCGTCTCAGCTCCCCTTCGTCGACGGCGTTCATCGCGCCTCTCATCTCCAGCAGCCGGTTGAACAGATCGAGAACCAGGCGGACGCCCGCCAGGTTCAGCCCGCGGCCCACGAGGTGTTTGATCAGCCTCAGGCGGGCGATGTCCTCCTCGGAGTAGAGGCGGAGCTTGCCCTGAGTGCGCGACGGCGTCACCAGCTCGGCCCGCTCGTACTTGCGCAGCGTCTGCGGATGCATGGCCAGGATGCGCGCGGCCACGCTGATGATGTACACGCCGCCGCCGGCGTCCGGGTCGTGCGACACGCGGGCCGTGAATCTTCTCTCTCTCATGGGCTCCGTCCAGCGGGCCGTCCTCAAAGGATGCCGTCCCCCCCGATGCGGCCCTGCGTCATGAGGAGATTAGCAGTTGATACGTTTCGTGTCAACTACTATACTACGATTGGGCTTGGTTGTGCTTCTGGGGGCCTACGTCCTGGGTCGGACCGAAATCCGAATTCGTGCATCCAACGTATATATATATATAGCAAGATCACACAGCCGAAGCCCTGTAACCGGCTTCACGGGCCAGAAAGGCCCGGATGGACGAGAGGAGGTGCCCGACGATGCTACTTTTCAAGGCTTGCGCAAAATGCCACGGCGACATGCAAGTGAGCGGCGACTTATACGGCGACTACAAGCAGTGCCTGCAGTGCGGCTTGATCGTCGACATCGAGCGGGACGACGTGCTGGCCGCGATGGCGAGGGAGCGTTTCGCAGCGGCGGAGGCGACGGCGGGGGCGAAGAAGGTCGCCTAGCCGCGTCGAGGCCATTGCTCGGAACGATAAGTCTATAGAAGCGCGGGTAGCGCCTTGGGGCCCCCGCGCGCGCCTCAGATACGCGGATCGAGCATTCGCGCTACCCGGGGTGATCGGGTTGTGCGAGGGCCGAAGCAGAGCGCCACTACGCTGAGTGTGTCGACGCCCGCGACCGCACAGCCCGATTGCCTCGGGTGTCCCAACGCCCCGTCGAAGTATCGAAGGGCGCTACTCGGGGTGAGCGGGTTCCCCTCCATCCGATCGGACGATAGCTCGCCACGAGCTGCGGAGCACGTGTTGACGTCGGGCCTTTCCTGTAACTACAATTGCGTAGTTATGGTGAAGGGCGACTCCGATTGCGTTGGACTTGGGATGAGGCCAAGAATAAGGCGGCCGTCCAGGGGCATGGCCTCAGCTTCGAGGCGGCGGTCTTCGCGTTTGACGATCCCATGTCCGCGACGCAGGCAGACCCATATCCATATGAGCAACGGTGGCGGACCATCGGCATGGTGGGCAATCAAGTCGTGATGATAGTCCACACTTGGCCCGACCTCTACCCGGAGACTGGCGTAGAGATCGGGCGCATCATCTCTGCACGTAAGGCGACGAGGCGTGAGAGGGAGGCCTATGAAGAAGGACACCACTGAACTGCCGTCAGACGTTCAGGCGCAGATACGGGCGTTGGAGGCTCTGCCCGACGACCGGATCGACACGACCGACGCCCCGGAGATTCTCGACTGGCCCGACGCCAGGCGCGGTGTCTTCTACCGGCCTGTCAAACAGCAGATTACGCTGAGGCTCGATGCGGACGTCATCGCCTGGTTCAAGGCCCATGCTCGTGGCGGTCGCGGATACCAAACGGACATCAACGGAGCGCTCCGTGAGCATCTCCAGAGGACGGCCCGTTCCGTAAGGTAGCCCTGATCGTCGAGGGCGGTCCCTGTTGCCCTGAGTGCCCCGACGGAGCGTCGGAGTGTAGTCGACTCTGAACGGCTAACAGCCAGCCGGCTTCCCCACACCGCGCCGGACCTGGAGCGGCGGCCTAGACCGGGCGCCGCTCCCAGAAGCGCTGCTCCTTCAGCGGGTCGCCTTCCATGTGGTAGCCCCTGAGCTCCCAGAACCCGGGGGCGTCCTCCGCCAGGTACTCGATGCCGCTGACCCACTTCGCGCTCTTCCACCCGTAGCGCTTCGGCACCACCAGCCTCAGAGGACCGCCGTGGTCGGGCTCCAGCGGCTCGCCGTCGTGCCGGTACGCGAACAGCACGTCCGCGTCGTCCAGCACGTCGAGGCCGACGTTTGTGGTGTATCCGCCGTAGCAGTGGGCCATCACGAACTTCGCCTCCGGCTTCGGCGGCGCCAGCTTCAGCACCTCGGAGAACGGGACGCCCTCCCAGGTGTTGTCCAGACGGCTCCACTGTGTGACGCAGTGGAACTCGGCGTCGAGCGTGACCTTGGGCAAGGCCGTGAGCTGCTGCCAGTCGAGCACGACCTCCTCCTCGACCAGCCCGAAGACCCTGAACCGCCACTCGGCCAGGTCGATCCTGGGCGTCGGGCCGAAGGACAGCACCGGGAACTTCGTCGTGACGTACTGGCCCGGGGGCGCTTTGCGACCCTGGTTGTTCTGCTTGACCTTGGTGATCTCGCCTAGCTTCTTGAGCATGGTCGCTCCCGTTTCGGACTAATGTGTCCGGGCTACACTCTGGCCTGGGGAGGCGGCGCGGACATGGTCCGACCACCCCGGCCATCGTATACGATTTGATGCATTCACGGCTCCAGTGGGTTCCGGTCTCCTGGAGCGGTGCCGGACTCCCTCCCGCGCGGGTATAATCCCGCCATGCGCGTCGAGGACATTGGCGAGTTCGACCTGATCGACGTCCTCATTGAGGCGATCGAGCGGCGCGGGCTCGACCCGGGGCGTCTCCTGACGATCGGCGCGGGCGACGATGCCGCCGCCTGGGAGAGACCGGCCGGCGTCGAAGTACTCACCAACGACGTGATGGTGGAAGGTGTCCACTTCGACCTCGCCACCATCGGCTGGCGAGACCTCGGCTGGAAGTGCGTCGCCGTCAACCTGAGCGACGTGGCCGCGATGGGCTGCCTGCCGGGCTTCGCGGTGATCGCCCTCGGCCTGCCCGGCGGCCTGCGAGTCGCCGATCTCGTCGAGATGTACGAGGGCATGCTCGACGCGTGCGAGCGGTACGGGTGCGCGCTGGTCGGAGGCGACGTGGTACGCAGCCCGGCCTTCTTCGTATCGGTGGCGGTCACCGGCGCGGCGCAAAACTACGGGGACGGCCCGCCGCCCCTGCTCGCGCGGGACGGCGCCCGCGTCGGCGACCTCGTGGCCGTGACCGGCCACGTCGGCTGCTCCGCCGGCGGCTTGAGGATGATGACGGAGGGGCACGAGCTCGACGACGAGGCAGCGACCCACCTCCGGCTCGCTCACGTTCGCCCCGCGCCGCGAGTGTCCGAGGGCGCCGCGCTCGCCCGGCACGGCGCTCACGCCGCCATCGACGTAAGCGACGGGCTGCTGGACGACCTGGGCAAGCTGTGCCGCGCCAGCGGCGTAGGCGCCCTGGTCAGGGTGGACCGTCTGCCCGCCGACGATCTCCTGCGGGCAGCCTACCCGTGCGAGTGGCCGTCGCTGGCCCTCGGCGGCGGCGAGGACTACGAGCTCCTGACGGCGGCTACGGCGGACACGTTGGAGAAGGTCGGCCGCGAGGGCGGCGCGCCCATATCCGTCATCGGCGAGATCGTGCCGGAGGATGCCGGCGTTCGCGTCGTCGACGAGCGGGGCGAGCCGGTCAGCGTCGATACCGGCGGCTGGGACCACTTCCGGAGTCCCCCACCTCCATCATTCCCGCGCAGGCGGGAATCTATCCCCGGCATTGTGCGCCATCACGACCCCGGAAGCAGTCCGTCAGGTTGGCCCTCCCGATCAGGTGGTGAATCCGGGACTTCCGGTTCGATCGACAGATAGGACGAGAGGTTTTCAAAAGTTGGAACGCATAGTAATCGAGATCACGACCGACGGCGACTACAGGGCCACCGAGACCGTGGCCGACCTCCGCAACGCGGCCGAAACGCTCTACTTCCCGATGCGGCTGGTCGGCTTCTGGGACAAGCGGGCGGACATGCACCTCTGCCCGCAGGAGGAGCGCCGGCAACCCTGCCCGCACGGGCTGCCAGAAGACGACCCCGGCCGCGTCGACTACGTGCTGCAGCTACAACGGGACAGGGGCGGCAGCCTGGAGGTCTTCTACCCGCACGCGGGCGTGGCCATCTACCTGGGCTGACGGCGCAATCGTAATATAATCGATCTGGCCCGGACGCAATCAAAGATCACCCTCTCCCTCGACGGGAGCGGGCTGGTCTGGGGCTGGGAAGCCTCACACCACTGTCCACATATGGTGGGTCAAGCTGGGGATAGTGCCAGAGCGGATCGAGCCCGGACACCCCGAGCAGAACGGGCGTCTGGAGCGGCTTCACCGAACCCTAAAGGCCGAGACGGCTACGCCGGCTAAACTCGAATCCACCGAAGGAGGGCGTCGGGTCAGTGTCCTGAAGCGGCAAGAGGGTGCTCCTGTGAATCTGGGATAATGGTTTTGAAACACGAAACCCACCCCAGAAAAGGAGCACCCAATAGATGCTACCACGCCACCACCCCGACCGCATCCGTATCGCCTTCGACGATCACCGCTTGGTGGCCAATGCCGGGCTGATCCTTCCGGCCACCCTCGCCCTGCGCCTCGGCCTGCCCCAACTCGTCCAGCAGTGCCTCGACCTAGGCAATGCGCCGGGCCGGGCCAACACGGGCGACAAGATAATGACCCTGGTTGCGTCTGCGCTGGCTGGCGGCGACTGTATTGACGACGCCGATGTGTTGCGCACCGGGGGGACAGCCCGCACCCTGGGCGGCACGGTCAAGGCGCCCTCCACCCTGGGCACCTTCCTGCGCAGTTTCCGGTGGGGCCATGTCCGCCAACTGGACCGGGTGAGCCGGGAGCTGCTGGCCCAGGCCTGGGCGGCTGGGGCCGGACCCAGCGACGCACCGTTCACCATCGACCTTGATTCGACGATCTGCGAGACCTACGGACTGGCCAAGGAGGGCGCCCGCCACCACGGCTATACCGGCAAGCGGGGCTATCACCCGCTGCTGGCCATTGCCGCCGGAACCGGCGACGTGCTGATGGCCCGGCTGCGTGAGGGCCGCGCCAACACCGCCCGCGGCGCCGCCCACTTCCTGCGGGAAACGGTGGGGCGGGTGCGCTACGGCGGGGCCAGGGGACAACTCACGGTGCGGGCCGACAGCGGCTTCTACACCCACGCCCTGGTCGTCGTCTGCCGCAAGCTGGACGTGCGCTTCTCCATCACCATCCGCCAGCACAAAAGCCTGCACAATCTCATCGAGGCGATACCCGAAGATGCCTGGACGCCGGTTCCCTACTGGATGGACGGCGCCGCCGATGTGGCCGAGATCACCTACACCCCCTTCCAGAGTGAGCCCGACGCCGCGCCGGTACGGCTCATCGTGCGGCGGGTGAAGCCCACGCCCGGTTCCCAACTGGCCCTCTTCGCCACCTACAGCTATCACGGCTTCATCACCGACCGGGACGGGGAGACCCTGGAACTGGAGGCCGACCACCGCCGCCACGCCGAGATCGAGAATGCCATCCGAGACCTGAAGTACGGCGTCGGACTCAACCATCTCCCCTCGGGCCGCTTCGCCGCCAACGCCGCCTGGCTGGCGGTCCAGGTGATGGCCCACAACCTGGCCCGCTGGACAGCCCGCATCGGTCTGGGCGAGGGGGTGGTGACCACCAGGACCCTTCCGGCGGCGCTTCTTCTCCCTGGCCGGACGGCTCACCCGCTCGGCCCGCCGCCTCACTTTGCATCTGCCACAGGGCTGGCCTTGGGAAACCCAGTTCACTCGCGCCCTGGCTCGATTGCGAGCCATTCCACTCCCGACCTGACGGCGCCCGTTTGCCACTGACCCGCCATCAGGCCAACTGAACGTCCCCGCCAACTCGCGCCACCCTGGTCCGCGAGCGCCTCTTGCCGCGTCCTCTGTCCTCATCTTGTCCCACAGCGCCCATCGCAGACCGCCATTGGCGCCCCCAAAAGCGTCTGCAGACCCCCGCCAACCTCCCGTCTACCCGAATTCGAGCCCGGATCATCGCCCCTGTAACTCCCTCACTCCTCTTCCACTGTCCTCACGCCGTCCATCCATGTCCATCGGTGGATTCGGGCTAAAGCCAACCGGAGACGACAGCGTCGGGCTTTCGACCGCTTCAGGCACAGCTACAACGTCGAGAGGCCCCACGAGGCCCTCGGGCAGCGACCGCCCTCCCGACTCTACACGTCCTCGTTTCGCCCCTATCCCGCACGCATCAGCTCGCCAGAGTACGGAACTGGGGTCACGGTACGAAGCGTCCGCAGCACCGGACAGATCAAGTGGAGGGGGCAAATGGTCTACGTGAGCGAGTCCCTCAGGGGCGAACCTGTTGGCTTGGTCCAGCAGGACGATCAGACCTGGACCATACACTTCGGGCAACTGTTGATCGGACTCCTCAATGACTCCACCAAGAGGGTCGACAAGGTTCCAACAAAAGTGTTACCTATGTCCCCGGTCTAACTGTTACCCATGTGCCCGGTTGTACAGTGAGGGTGGAAGATGAAAGGTGTCGCAAACGCCTTCCCCTCATCCTAACCTTCTCCCGCCAGGGGAGACCTTTGCACAACCGTCATTCCCGCGCAGGCGGGAATCCAGAAATCGAGAGTCCAGGCTAGATGACACCGCCCGGCCCCGCGACGTTGCCGCGCCTGGGGAGTTATGCAAAGGTCTTCCAGGGGAGAAGGGACTTCACAAACACCTTTAAGAGGCGCTACTGTGGATCCTCCGTCATCGGGTTGAACATGCAGCCATCCACGAAGATATCGAAGAAGTCCGGGGTCGTCTCGAGCTCGACGTGTTCGATACGCCCGACCAGCTCCTCGGCGATCTGCCTCATCCGGCGGGACGCGAGCATCAGCGTCGCGCCCTCCAGGGCGGCGTTGCCGACCTTGATCACCCTGTCGGGCGGCATGTCCGCGATGAAGCCGATGCTGGCCGCGTTCGATACGTCGACGTAGTTGGCGAAGCCGCCCGCGAGGCAGAGCTTGGATATATCGTCGAGCGGACGTCCGTAGCGCCTCAGCACGATCTTCTGGCCGCAGTAGTTGGCGGACTTGGCCTGGGCGAGGGCGCTGATATCTGCGCGTGACACGGACATGCCCCTCTCCGGCGCGAAGAAGAACTCCCTGGCCCCGTCGGAGAAGACGCCCAGCTCGTTCATGGCCCCGGTGCGGCGCAGCTCGGCGATCAGGTCGACGAGCCCGGAGCCGCAGATTCCCTGTGGCTCCACGCCGCCGATGGTGGTGACCCGGGCCGTCCCGTTCTCAATCACCACGCTCTCGACCGCGCCGTCGTAGCCGGGCATCCCGTAGGTGATCTCGCCGCCCTCGAAGGCCGGCCCCGCCGGGCACGACGCGGCCATCATGCGATGGCGGTTCCCGACGACGACCTCGGTGTTGGTGCCCACGTCTACCAGCATGATCGTCTCGTCGGCCTCGTCCATGCCGACGGCGAGCAGGCCCGCCGTAACGTCGGCGCCCACGTGGCAGCCTACGAGCGGGGGACTGTACACGTTCGCCTCGGGAAACACCCGCAGGCCCAGCTCCGACGCACTGACGTCGAGCGCGGTCGTCGTCCGGAGGCCGTCCTCCATCTCCAGCTCGGTCACCGACTTGTACGGCTTCTCTCCGATGGTCTGCACGTCGAGCCCGAACAGCATGTCGCGCATGGTCGCGTTGCCGACGATCACGACGTCGTAGATCTGCCTCCGGTGCGATCGGGCCCGGCGGCAGACGTGGCCTATCTCGAAGTTGATCGCGGACAGCGCGACCTGCCGCAGCTCGCCGGCGAACTCCCCGCCGTCGTAGGAGATGCGGTGCATGATGTCGCTGCCGCCGAACCGCTGCGGGTTCTCGAAGGACGACGTTTGCAGCATCTCGCCGGTCTCGAGGTCCACCAGGTTCATCACGACCGTCGTCGTGCCGAGGTCGATGGCCAGCCCGTGGATCCGGCCGCGGTAGGAGTCGACGCGCCGGCCGCCCAGGTATACGTCGCCGCCCCGACGCTCTGGGACCGGGTCGGGGTCGACGTCACGGCGCACCGAGTGGGTGAGGATGCGCGGCTGGCGTCGCAGTACGGCGAACTCGATGTCCGCCTCGACGTCCGTCACCGCGGCCTGGCAGGCCAGCCGGTAGCTGCCGCGCAGGAACGCCTCGGCACCGGAGGGCGGGCTGAGCGCCTCCATGCCGCGCTTGATCTCCACGATGCACTCGTGGCACTCGCCGCTTCTGCCACACGAGGTGGGCACCCTGACGCGCAGGTTGTCGGCGTAGTCGAAGATCGTCCTGCCCGCGACCAGATCGAGGGTCCGGTCGGCGTGGTGAAGCGGAGACATGCGGCTAGTTTAGCATCGTCGCCGTGGCCTTCCCCACGTTCCTAAGCCCGCCGCCGCGGGAATGACGATTGTGGGTGCGCCCGCCGCCTCCCGTGGGTGCGCCTGCCGCCTCCCGTAGTTCCCGTGGAGACGGGAACCCATCGCCGGCCCCCGGCCGTCGCGGGAATGACGATTGTGGGTGCGCCGCCGCCCATCGTCGTTCCCGTGGAGACGGGAACCTATCGCCGGCCCCCGGCCGTCGCGGGAATGACGATTGTGGGTGCGCCCGCCGCCCACCGTCGTTCCCGTGGAGACGGGAACCCATCGCCGGCCCCCCGCCGTGGAAATCCCGCCGTCGCGGGAATGACGGTTGTGCAAGGGTCTCCGAACGCGGGAGACCATTGCCTACAGGTGCGTCGTCATGACCCCGGAACCGGGCCGTCGTGCTGCCAACCCCAATCACCCGCCCGTCAGACGCAGCACCATGAACTCCTCTTCGAGATGCTCTCCGTCGACGATGAGCGCGTTCGGCTCGACTCCGTACGTCTCGAAGCCCAGCGAGGCGTACAGGCCTCTTGCGCGCCTGTTCGGAGTGACGACCGCGAGCCCCACCTGCTCCAGACCGGGGACCAGCCGGGCGCGCGCGACGGCCTCGGTCAGCAGGGCCCTGCCGATGCCCTTGCCCTGCTCCTCGGACGGGACGTACATGCCCCAGATGGTCCCTTTGTGCCGCATCTTCTCCCGCTGCTCGCGAAAGAAGCCGACCATACCCACCAGCTCGCCCTCCCGGTAGGCGCCGAGAGTGAAGTCGTGCGGAGATTCGGCGGTCCGCCGCATCCGGCCGGCTACCGCTTCCAGCGGCTGCGCGCTCTCCGCCTCGTACGAGGAGCCGAAAGCGTCGGGATGCTCCTTCAGGGCTCTGAGTCTCAGCTTGCGGAATTCCCTGACGTCGTCCTCGGTCAACGCGCGGATATTCAAGCTATCCATGCCATATATTCCCTGTCGGGCAGCGCGTTCCAATCCGAGATGGCGTCGTCCGTCGCGCGAGCAGTCGTACCGTGGGGAAAGCGCCAGATCCGAGACCGCGGAGCACGTGTGGACTCGCTCGCGGCCGCGGACTGGAGCGGCCTATATTTCCCAGGCGGAGCGATAGTCGAGATCGTTGCTGCCAGTGCAGATGTAGAGCTCGCCGGCTGGCACGGCCCGGTCCTGGTTGCGGCATCCGAAGCCGGCAGTGCAGCGCTCCTCGACGTTCATGTACGGGCACCGGTGCCGGGACACGCGGGTCACCGTGTCCGATATGTCGGCGAAGATGTCGTAGAGGCGAGCAATGCTGGCCTCGTACCGCGCCCTGTCTACCGGTTCGGCCATGACGCGTACCGTGCGTTCAGTCCGCCGACTCGGCCGGAACCGCGTCATCCACGCTCGAGAGCTCCTTGGCCATGTCGACGCAGGCTATGGCGTTCTCGCCGTAGCCGTCGGCGCCCATGTCCTCGGCGAACTCCTGCGTGACGGGCGCGCCGCCGACCATGATCTTGACCCGCTCTCGCAGCCCCTCGTCCTCGAAGGCCTCGATCGTCCGGCCCATGTTCGGCATCGTGGTCGTCAGCAGCGCGGACATTCCGAGGACGCCGGCCCCGTGCTCGAGCACGGCGTCGATGAACTCCTCGGGCTTGGTGTCGACTCCTAGGTCGTGGACGACGAAGCCCGCGCCCCGGAGCATCATGATGCACAGATTCTTGCCGATGTCGTGGAGGTCTCCCTTGACCGTCCCCATGATGACGGTGCCGACGGGCTCGATTCCCGACTCGGACAGGATGGGCTCGATGTGGGCCATGCCCGCCTTCATCGCCCGGGCGGATATCAGCACCTCCGGGACGAAGATGATGTTGTCCCTGAACTTGATCCCGACTATGGCCATTCCGGCGATGAGGCCGTCGTCCATGACCGTGCTGGCGGAGAAGCCTTCCTCGAGCGCCTGCCTGGTCAGCCGGTCGACCTCGTGGTTGTCGCCCACGATCAGCGCGTAGGCGACATCGTGCATCTTGGGATCAGAGTCCTCGTACAGGGACGTGACGTGTTTGACCTCGAAGGGCCTCGTGACGTACTCGAGCTCCTTCAGAATTCCTTCGTGTGCTAGCGGCATCGACTTCGGACTCCGTGACTACGCGATTTGGACACGACAATTATTCGGGCACGCCGCCGCCCTTGTCAATTCGAGTCAGCCCCTCAGGCGGCCGTCGCGGTGCGCCATGATGTAGTTGGCGCAGAAGTCGTCGCGGCCCTCCAGCATGTTCAGCGCCAGCCTCACGGGCTCGGAGTCGGTGTCGAGGCCGAGCACGGAATCGATCTTCGTGGCGATCGGGTCCAGGATGCCGGCGTCGATCCCGGCCTCCAGGGCCAGGTGGATGAAGGCCCGATTTATCAGCCGGCGGTTGGGCATCCCGAAAGAGATGTTGCTGAGCCCCATGCCGATGTGTATGTCGCTGCCGTACTCGCGCCGCAGCAGCCTGACGGCGTCGAAGTAGTGGTTGCCGTTCTGCGAGTCGACCGAGATCGGGAAGATGATCGCGTCGACGAACACGTCGCTCAGCTCGACACCGCGGGCGGTGACGTCGGAGATCAGGGCCGCTGCGTTCTCCAATCGCTCGTCGGCGTCCTGCGGCATGCCCGTCTCGCTCGTCGCCATGACGATCACCCTGGCGCCGTGCTCGGCGATCAGGTCGGTCGTCTCCGGCCGCTCGGGCGCGATGGAGTTGATGATCGGCCTGCCTGCCCGGCCATCGTACGCGGCCAGCCCCTCGGCGATGAGGTCGGAGCTGGAGGAGTCGATGCTGGGCGGGATTGGCGAGGCCACCTGCATCGTCTCGACCGTCCACCTCATGCAGCGCTTCTGGATGTCCAGGTCGTAGTGGACCTCGTCCGGGTTGATGTCGAGGTATTGTGCCCCGGCGGCGACCTGGCGCCTGACCTCGTGCCGGATGTAGGCCGCAGCCTGCTCCCGCTCGTCCGCGTCGTCTTCAATGCCCTTTCGCATCGCGATCATGAAGTGCTTGATCTGGCCCTGGTCGTAGGGCTGGGTCTTCTTGAACCAGTCCGGCACCGTCAGCAGCCGGTCCTCGCCGGAGTCTCCCTTGAACGGCACGGCTTCGGTGCCGTTCTCCAGGGTGACGACGCGGCGGCCGTTCCGCAGCAGCACACGCGTCGCGTGGATGTTCTCGCCGACGATCGTGAACTGGTCTCGGGTATTGACTACTCTGGGCAATGCGGTATGGCTTTCCGTGTGTCTTATTCGGCGCCGTCGGTCTGGTGTTCCTCGCACCACGCCCTGACCGCCCTCGGTATCTCCATCAGGTTCTCCAGCTTGGTGGCCAGCGGCACGGCGCACTCGGGCGCGATCATGTTAACGCCTGCGTCCATGCAGCGGTAGACCTCCTGCCGGACCTCCTCCGGCCCGCGTGCGAACAGAGTCTCGGGGTTGTTGATGTTGCCGACCAGGCCTATCCTGCCGTCGACTATGTCCATCGCCTTCTGAGGATCGTTCTTGGAGTCGAAGTGGAACATCGCCATGTTGTTCTGGGCGATGTAGTCCATCCGGTCCAGCGTGTTGCCGCAAATGTGCAGAATCAAGGGGACGTCGAGCCGCTCGACCATCTCCTGGTGCAGCTCCAGCAGGAACCGGCGGTAGTACTCTCCGCTGACCAGGTCGCCGGTGGCGTGGTCGGGGAACGTGAGAGCGTCGGCGCCGGCGTCGATCTGCGCCTGGCCGAAGAGCACCGAGATCTCCTTCAGGCGGTTCAGGCACTCCATGGTCATCTCGGGGTCGTCGATCGTCATGAGCAGAAAGGGCTCGACGCCGAAGACGTGGTAGCTCAGCGTCCACGGGCCCATCGTCTTGCCGATGATGGCCACCTCGTCGCCGAACTCCTCCTTCAGGATCGAGATCGACCGCGTGATGGCGATGCTGTCGGGGTGCTCGAGGAAGTTGGAGGGGATGCGAACGTCGTCCGGTCCCTTCCAGATCGGGTTGCTCATGCGCACGGTGGGCCAGTTGTCCTTCTGCTCCCACTGCATGTCGCAACCGAGCGCCGAGGACTCCTGGATGATGGAGAAGTACGGCGCGATCGCGTCGAAGCCGAGCTCGGTGTAGCCGGTCGCCGCGAGGCGGGCGTTCAGCTCCGGGTCGCGGCAGGCGTCCGGGAAGGGCGCGTCGACCAGGTCCATCAGATCGACTGTGGCGACGTTGGTAGGGTTGCACACCGGCGGCCGGTCGACCGGCCGCCCCGCCAGAGCGTTCATGACACGCTCGCGAGAGGTCATCGTCTCCGTGAATGCCATGCTACTCCTCCTTTGGTCTATCGGGTTCCGATCCGGATGATATCTCCGCGCCGTATGTCGTCGAGCGCATGCACTATTCGAGGCGCCAGAGGCCCCAAGTCTTCAATATCAGTGGAGTCGGCAATCACTACGATAACCGCAACGTCAGCCCGGGTGACGCGCTGCTGATACGGGATGCTCCGGTCAGCTGTAATGAATACGTCGAAACCGCTCCTCGCCAACTCAAGAAGCTCACCGTTGCTCTTGCCCTTCCACCCCATGTAGGCGGTTGTGAAGGCGTCATGCCCGATGAAATGTGTCCTGAACTCCCACGGGAGGGACTCATCGAGCAGCAGTCTCATACGCGTATTTCTCCAATGCCTTTCTCGCCGCGTGGAGCGCGTGCACTACCTGTTCCCGTTCGGCGGTCGGGAAGTCGACGAGGAACTCGTCCAGGTCGTGCCCGGCCACGAGGTAATCGAACAGGTTCTTTATCGGAAGGCGTGTTCCTACGAAGATAGGCGTACCACTCACGAAGTCGCGATCGCTGTGAATGACGTCGCTCGTATCCTTGCGCACGCTGTCCTCGATTGCCAGCAGGGCCTGATCGCGGCTCACCGATGGATGGAATTTCAAGAAGGTGTGCAGATTGTACCCGCTCAGCAGGTAGTCGAACAGGGTCTTCACCGGCACGTCGGTGCCCTCAAAGAACGTCGCGCCGCCCATGATCTCGGGGTCGCTGTGAATGACACTGTCGACGCTCAGGACAGGCATTCGTTCATCGGTCTGCCGCATAGCTGCCTCCATTGCCGCTATTCCCTCAGATCGTCTAGCATCGGCCCAAACACCCGCCTGGAGTCGGGAACCCGTCCGTGTCAGACGTCCCGCAATTATCTGCTGCTCGAGTGTGGTCCATATGGCTGCCGCTAAACGCCTATAGATCACCCGGCCTCAATCCTGTCCGTCGTGCGATCCGGGCCAGCATCCTGGGGCCGATCTCCTCACGGTCATGAAAGGCGAAAATATAGTCGGCCGAGCCTTCCTTTGAGAGAATCCTATGGGAACCTGATTGTCTCTTGATATCCCATCCGCTTCGCAGCAACGCCGCCAAGACTGTTCTGGCGCGAGCGCTAGGCCAACGGCTCATCACGCCGCCTGGAATGATACGTCCACGAAACGGGCTTCGACTTCTCCCATCTCGAGACGCTCCGCAAGCACTCGTAGAGCCAGGGCCTGAGCCTTTGCTGTAGCCTCCGCGTGCGTCGAGCCGTAGGTCATGGCTCCGGGGATCTCGACGACTTCCGCGATCCAGCGGCCGTCTTCCTCTTGCTCGGTCTCTATGGTGAACGTCGTGGCCATGCGTTGTTCTCCCGTATCCTACGTCGGTGGGGCGAAGCCTAGGGTGCCGGTGGTCATCTGGCCGCGCAGCGCGTCTACGGCGAGCATGTCCTCGACCTGGCTGACGTTGCGGGCGAAGGGCAGGACCAGGCGGGCCAGCTCGGCGTGATGGTGGCCGCAGGTGAACCCCGCCGCGTCGTCGCCCACCTTCTCCATGTCGCCGTAGCGCACCAGCCCGCCTGTGACGGCGCGCAGCCGCGCGGCCTCGTTGCGGGCCTCGCCCTCGGCGTTCACCCGATAGACCCAGCGGCCGTCCTCCTCGGAGCCCTCGATGTCCAGCATCAGCGGGGAGCGGAGGTCTTTGACCCGGCCCGTGGGCAGCGTGTGTGAGACCGGCTTCTCGACGGCCTGCTTCATGAGGAACTTGAGCGGCCGCTCGTGGAGCTGCCCGCAGTCGTACTTGACCTTGTCGTGCGTGCCCTCGACCGCCGTCATGCCCCCGAGGGCGACGAGCTGGCCGCGGATCGCCTCGATGCGGACCGCCACGTCCGCCTTCCGGCTGAAGGTCCACACGGTGGCGACGCCGTCCTTGACGTAGAGCCCGACCGCGATTTCGTGGAAGTTCGGGTCGAGCGAGACCAGCTCGACGCAGTGGCCGATCCGTTCGAGGACCGCGGCGGCCCTCCCGCGGGTGGTCGTCTTCAGACTCGTCATGTCGTCACCTCCGCACTCGCCGGCACGCGCTCGGCGCCATCGACGCGCAGCCTGTTCGACAGCGCCCTGATGTGGTCGGGAGTGGTGCCGCAGCACCCTCCGACGATGTTCACGCCCCTGTCGGCCATGGTCGAGAAGTGCCCGGCCATGTACTTCGGGGTCTCGGGGTAGACTATCTGCCCTTTTCTGATCGCGGGGATTCCGGCGTTGGAATGGATCAGCACGTACCCGTCCGCGGCGGCCCGAATCTCGGCCGCCAACTCGACCATCTTCTCGACGCCGTTGCCGCAGTTGGCGCCGACGACGTCCGCGCCGGCGTCCCGCATCTGCTTGACGGCGCTCTCGGGAGTGTCTCCCATCATGCTGAACCAACCTCGCGGGCCCTTGTCGAACATCATCGTCCCGAACACGACGAGGTCGGTGTTCTCCTTCGCCGCCTGTATGGCGAGGACGGCCTCCCGAGCGGATATCATCGTCTCGACGGCTACGGCGTCGGCGCCGCCATCCTCCAGGGCGATGACCTGCTCGACGAAGGCGTCCAGCACCTCCTCTTCGCTCACCTCACCGCCGTTGCTCTCGAGGATCTCACCCGTCGGGCCCACCGAGCCGACGACGAAGCAGCCTTCCGGGACGACGCTCCGAGCATGATGCGCGGCCAGCCGGTTGAGCTCGGCCACCCTGCCTCCCAGGCCGTACTTCTTCATCATGAATCTGCTGCCGCCGAAGGAGGCCGTCAGGACCATGTCGGAGCCGGCGTCGAAGTAGGCGGCCGCCATTTCCCGGATGGTCTCAGGCGCGCTCGCGTTCATCTCCTCGGGGCTGCCCCCGGGCTCGAGGCCCTTGGACTGCAGGTACGTGCCGACGGCGCCGTCCGATATGAGCGGCTTGCCGTCGGCCAGTCGTTGGAGCAGAGGATGCTGCCCGTTGGCGGACATCGCCTAGCCCCCCAGCCAGCCGTCGGCGGCCCCGGGCCGCGGGTCGCGCTCCCCGGCGCGGTGCACGTCGCGAATCCTGGCGACGAAGTTGCCCGGGAAGCCCGAGTTGAAGCGGTCGGCGGTCGCGGACGCCGCGTCTTCGGCCGTGCCTTCCACCTCGACGTAGCCGCCCCACTGGAAGCCGTCGAGGTAGTCGTCGCCTCCGGCGCTGCCGTCGAACATGGAGATCGCGTCCGCCCCTTGCTGGAAACGGTCGTCCAGCGGCTTGGATACCTGGCCGGAGTCGTCCTTGGCCTGCACCTGCAGGGGGATCTCCTTCCAGTACATCATCCTAACCCGTGCCATGGGCCCTCCCGGGGCTGGAGCGCGGCCGTAGCGCCGCAGCCGGCCAGATACGATTGGGAACGAACTACCATTATATCTAGGCCTGCCGGAAAGGTCGAATCGCCGCTTTTGACGTAACTGTTCACCCCTGGTGAGAGGGACTACCCTGGCACGCCGGTGGGCCAGCCTCTGGAGACTGTGGCTGAACCTCAGACGCGGCATACGGCGCCATTGAGCTTGACCTCCCCACCCCTGGATTCCGGCTCGGGGGCCGGAATGACGACTACGATCTACTCCGGAGGCAGATACAGCCTCCCGTCATGGTTCAGACACAGCCTCCCGTCATGGCGAGGGTCAGACACACCCTACCGTCATCCCCGCGAAAGCGGGGAGGTGGATTCACATTTCAAGTGCAACACGCTTTCCAAGAATATCTCTGCCGGGGTCTTGTAGTTCAGGCACTTTCGCGGGGTATTGTTGTAGGCCTGAATCATCTGTGTAAACCGCTCGACCGGCAACGCCGCCAGGTCGGTCTTGCGGGGCAGAGTCCGCCGCAACCGGCCGATGGCGTTCTCCACCCCGCCCTTCTGCCAAGGGGAGTGGGTATCGCAAAAGAAGGTTTCGATACCCAGATCGTGGAGTCGGTAATGGAGGGCGAACTCGGTCCCGTTGTCGAAGGTAACCGTCCGTCGCCATTGGGGCGGCAACTGACCGAGCACCTGCGACATGGCGCTGGCGATGGGGCTGGATGCCTTGCCAGGGGGTCTGACGGCAATGAGGATGCGGGAGTGGCGTTCGTGCATGGTCAGCACCGCATGTCCATATGTCCTGAACAGCATCAGGTCCGCCTCCCAGTGGCCGGGAGTGCGGCGGTCAGCGGCGCTCTGGGGGCGCTCGGCAATCGAGCGTCGCATAGCCATGAAGGAGGCAGGACTGCCCCCTCTGCGGCCTCGCCAGCCACGCTTCGACTTGGCACGAGGAAGGTAGTGGCGCCACCCATAATCCTTCGTGCGCGCGAGTTGGCCGTAAATGAACCGGTAGATGCTCTCGTGGGAGATGACCCTCCTACCAGCCTCCAACTTGAGCCGACCGGCAACCTGCTCGGGCGACCAGCCCCGTTCGAGGCGTGAGAGCACCCGCGTACGGAGAGTATCGTCCCGCTCCATACGGGAGCCTCGCCACCTGCGGGCACGAGCCTGCTGGTCGGCATATATCGGCTTGTATTCACCGGTCTGTGACCCATTGCGCTTCAGCTCCCGAGCAACTGTAGATGGCGAGCGATCCAAATCTGCAGCGATCTGCCGGATCGAGCGTCCCTCGGCTTGTAGGCAGGCAATCTCACACCGCTCTTCAATGGTGACATGTCCATAACGTTTTCCCATGACAACACCTTAACCAGGTGTTGCACTTCGTTTGTGAGTTTAGGGGATCCAGGGGGTCTGGAGGGGCATTCGTCCCATCAGTCTGAACAGTTACTTTTGACACGGCGAACGGCGGCGGCATACACTCGGCGGCATCCTCAGGGAGGACTCCCGGATGAGTAGAGTCGCGCGGCTCAGGAAGCTGATCGAAGAGCCCGGCATCGTCGTGCTGCCCGGAGCTCACGACGTGCTGTCGGCGAAGCTGATAGAGCAGGGCGGGTTCCCGGTCGTGTTCACGTCGGGGTTCGGGATATCGGCGTCGGCGCTTGGCATGCCCGACCTGGGCCTGCTCACCATGACCGAGACGCTGGACAGGGTGCGGCGGATCGTCGACGCGGTGTCGGTCCCGGTGGTCGCGGACATGGATACCGGCTACGGCAACCCGCTGAACGTCGTGCGCACGGTCGAGGAGTGCGTCCGGCTCGGGGTCGCCGGCATCATCCTCGAGGACCAGCTCTGGCCGAAGAAGTGCGGCCACATGGAGGGCAAGCAGGTGATCGCCGCGGAGGAGCAGGTCGAGAAGCTCCGCGCAGCGGTCTACGCCCGCGGCGGCGAGGACCTGGTCATCATAGGCCGGACCGACGCGCGCGCCCCACTCGGCCTCGACGAGGCGATTCGACGGGGACAGCTCTACACCGAGGCCGGCGCGGACGTCGTGTTCGTCGAGGCGCCGCAGTCGGTCGACGAGCTGGCGAAGATCGCCGCCTCGTTCGACGCGCCGCTCTTCGCCAACATGATCGAGGGCGGGAAGACGCCCTTCCTGTCGGCGGACGCGCTGGAGCGGATCGGGTTCAAGATGGTCGTCTACCCGCTTTCGGGCCTGTTCGCGGCGACGCGCGCGGTGCAGGAGATGGCCGCCCACCTCAGGAGCACGGGGAGCACGGCCGGCTACGGCCGCATGGTCTCCTTCGCCGAGTTCGAGGAGGTTATCGGCGTCGACCGCTTCCGCGACATTGAGGCCCGCTTCGCCGTAGCCAGTGCCCAGGGCGAGCCGGGAGTAGCCGGACGATGAGCATCTGGCGCTCCACTGACCAGGACAGGGAGCTGTTCCGACGCGAGCTCGACAGCTTCGTGCCCGAGCGCATCTTCGACTCCCACGTTCACATCTACAACGTTGACTACTTCCCGCAGGACGACATCCCGGCGGGCCTGGTCGACGGGCCCAGGGTTGTCGACGCAGGCGTGTATCTCGCCCACATGGCCGAGCTGCTGCCAGGCCGGACTATCGGCGGGCTGGTGTTCCCGTTTCCGCGCGGCGGGCTGCGAATGGCGGAGGCAAACAGGTTCGCGGCCCAAGAGACGGCGAAAATCCCGAACTCGCGCGCCCAGATGATGGTCGCGCCCAACGACGACCCGGAGATGATCAGGGAGACGGTGCGGTCGCTGGGGCTCGTCGGGCTCAAGTGCTACCATCTGTACTCGCCGGTGACGCCGACCTTCGACTCGCCCATCGAGGCCTTCCTGCCGGAAGAGCAGGTCCGCGTCGCCCACGAGGAGAAGTTGAGCATCACGCTGCACATCGTCAAGCAGCGCTCGCTGGCCGACCCCCAGAACCGGCGGACGCTGCGGCGCTACGCCGAGACCTACCCGGACATGCGGCTGATACTGGCCCATGCGGCAAGGGGGTTCAACCCGCACCACACCGCCGAGGGCATCGGCTCGCTGACCGGGCTGCCCAACGTCTACTTCGACACGGGCGCGGTGACCGACTACGGCGCCATCGAGGCGATCGTCCAGACCGTCGGCCACCGGGCTGTCCTCTACGGCTCGGACTTCCCTGTGTCCCACACCCGGGGCCGCGAGATTGCGCTCGGCGACACGTTCGTCTGGCTCCACGAGGGCGACTTCCCGGCGTCGCCGTACGGCCCCGCGCACGTCGCGTTCGTGGGATTCGAGTCGCTGCGCGTCCACAAGCTGGCCGCACGGCACCTGCGCCTGACCGACTCCCAGGTGGAGGACATCTTCTACGGCAACGCGGCGAGGCTCTACGACCTGTAGGCGGCGCGCGTATCAGGCGGCGGCATGGGAGGTACTGGCGGCATGCTTGCCAATCTCGATCATTACCTGGAGATGCTGCTAAGAAGGCCGTTGCGGCTCCCGCATCTGCTAGGGGTCATAGCGACGTTGGTACTTGGGGCGCTTGTGGTCACCGTGGTGGTAGAAGCGAACACCTACTACGCCCGCGACCGACTCAAGGAGGCGGTCTACGGTTCGAAGCCTCACCGGGTGCCCTGCGAAGAGTGGCCGACTCCCCGCGAGGCCCGGCGAGTAATCGATCAGTACGCGGAGACCGTCAGCCGGATAGAGTATGTCAACCCTGGGTTCGTCCAGGTGGAAGTCAATACTGCGAAGAGGTGCCCGGGTAGAGCGGACATCCGGATCCTGTACGCGTCGCGCCGCGACCGGGACGCGATCAAGTCGATAATAGGTGACGCGAGGTACTTCTTCGGCGTTCCGTATAATACCAATTGAGCGTAACTAGGCCGGAAAGCGGCTAGAGATGTTCCAATTGGTTCATCCATGCTGAGTCTACCAGACAGGTGGAGGGCATGAGATGATCGGACGACCGCTTCGAATAGATTGGCGGGCAGAGGATAGTCCGGAGGCGCTGAAGTCAGCCTACCATGGGGAACAGGATATCACCCTGCGGACTCGGCTACACGGACTGTGGCTGGTGCGTTCGGGGTGGCAACTCGGTGAGGCGGCAAGGGCGGTAGGGGTTCATCAGCGCACGGTCCAGCAGTGGGTGGGCTGGTATAGAGAGGGCGGTATGGGGGAAGTGAGTGCCCACAAGATGGGGGGGAGAGGTCAACCCCGGTTTCTGAGCGCGGAGCAAGAGCGGGAGTTGACCGAGGAGGTGTCGACCGGACGTTTCAGGACGGCGGGAGAGATCAGGGACTGGATAGAGTCTGAGTACGGTGTGAGTTACAAACCGGGCAGCGTCTACAGCCTGCTGTCCCGGTTGGGATGTTCACCGAAGGTTCCGAGGGGCCGCCATGAGAAAGCGGATCTGGCAGCACAGGAGTCGTGGAAAAAGGGGGCCTCGCAGACAGCCTTACCAGAGTGGGGGTGACATCAGAGACGGCCTTTGGCTTTGCCGACGAGATGCGAGTGGGTCTGAGGGGGATGGTTCGCAGAGTATGGGGGCGTCGTGGAGTGAAGGTGGTGCAGAGGGTGCAGATGGTGTACCGGTGGACGTACCTGTTCCTGGTAGTGGACGTTCGGAGGGGCAGGCTACAGTGGAGTTGGATCGACTCAATGAAGTCCGAGTCGATAGCAGCAGCGGTCAATGGCCTGAAGCATCACTCGGACATCGCAGCGCTGGTGTGGGATGGAGCTCGCGGTCACCGCGCCGGGCTGGTCGAGGGCGTAGGACTGCCGACGATAGTCCAGCCGCCCTACAGTCCAGAGCTCAATCCTGCTGAGCGTGTGTTCCAGGAGGTCCGTCGCTGGGTGGAGGGGAGGGTGTACGAGAGTGTGGAAGAGAAGATGGAGGCGGTTGATTCCTACCTGCGTGAGTTGGAGTATGATCCTGGTCGCGTACGCTCGTTAACAGCGTGGAACTGGATCAAACACTCAACGCGAAGTCTTCCAGCACACTATGCGGCCTCATTAGCCTGAAATGGTATAACATGCGGAACACGTAGCGCAGAGGCCCTACGGCCTGCAGGCGGTACGTACGCCAAGCGGCGGCGCGGGAGGCACTGGCGCCATGATGCCGCAGAGGCTGACACGACTCCGGCGTTGGCGCTTGGGGCGCTCGTGGTCGCCGCGGTCGTAGAGGCCAACGTCCGCGACCTGCTCATGGAGGAGAGGTACTCTACCGGCCTGCCCACTCGCCTCCGGCCGGACAGCAGCCGCACTGCTGACTTCCTGTGGCAGCCCGTCACTGCGACCACCTCGTCCAGTATCCCCTCCCCTTCTCGGTCCCGCCGGCCTGCCGGTACCTGTCCCGCTGGCGCGCGATGTACTCTCGGACCTGCCTGCAGCAGGCAGGTCCTCTTTCGATTCACGGTTACCTCCCAGTGCCGGATAACCGCAACTTTTGGGGCACATTGCGAGCAGTTGACGTCGCTGAACCCCCGTGCTATTTTGCTTCTATGCAGGGCCTCCAAAGTCGCCACAGATGAGGGTGACAGACTTGCACCAGGTTGAACGCCCCCTCACCCTAACCCTCTCCCGCAAGGGGGGCCCGCAAGGGGGAGACGGAACAATGGAAAGGCCCTATGCGCGCATGGGTCTGTTTGTGCGCCGCAGCCCGACCGCGTGAGACCAAGGCGTTGAGTTCCTGTTGTTCGTCGGTAGTCAGTATGATACGGAACTTCTTGGTAGACATCATGGTCCCTCCTCGGTTCAACGTTACGATTGAACCCCCAAGAGGAACAATGACTATCATGGTCTTCATTTCAATGATGTTGCACCACTAGCTTCTATGACGCGTTGATGACGCTCTGAGGCCGAGCCAACAGAAGGGAGGGATAGCGTGAATACAAGGAAAGTGCCCTTCAGGCTCCCGCCTGCCCTGATCTGCCTCTCTGCTGTCCTGTGGCTGGTGATGGCCTGCGGGGACCCCTATCCAGGAGCGTCGTGCCCAGATTCGATGGCCGCAGCAATTAAGTCAGAGGGGGCGAGCAGCGTAGGGCCTAGCCGACGGCGTGATGACCGGCACGCCGCGATACTGGACAAGTACAGCCCCTTGATCGAGGCCTATCCCAACTACCGGACATCAGCTATCGGCCTAATCTTTGACGATGGCAAAGGGGGGCCGGCGGCCGGGCCCACCGGGGCTGGGTCGGTCGACGAAGTGCGTGCTCAGGTAATCGACATGGGGATCCATGTCGGCTTGACAGCGAAGGTCGATCGGAGCACGGTGCCCCTTGAGAAGCGAATACCGAACTGCTTGGATGGCGTACCTGTACTGATCTATGTGGACACGTCCAAGCCAGTGCTGTTGATCAATATTGGGAAGACTAAACTCGAATCCACCGAAGGAGGGCGTCGGGTCAGTGTCCTGAAGCGGCAAGAGGGTGCTCCTGTGAATCTGGGATAATGGTTTTGAAACACGAAACCCACCCCAGAAAAGGAGCACCCAATAGATGCTACCACGCAACCACCCCGACCGCATCCGTGTCTCTTTCGACGACCACCGCCTGGTGGCCAATGCCGGGCTGCTCCTTCCGGCCACCCTCGCCCAGCACCTGGGCCTGCGGGAACTCGTCGACCATCACCTCAACCTGGGCGTCGCGCCGGGGCGGGCCAACGCGGGGGACAAGATACTGACCCTGGTTGCGTCTGCGCTGGCTGGCGGCGACTGTATTGACGACGCCGATGTGTTGCGCACCGGGGGGACAGCCCGCACCCTGGGCGGCACGGTCAAGGCGCCCTCCACCCTGGGCACCTTCCTGCGCAGTTTCCGGTGGGGCCATGTCCGCCAACTGGACCGGGTGAGCCGGGAGCTGCTGGCCCAGGCCTGGGCGGCTGGGGCCGGACCCAGCGACGCACCGTTCACCATCGACCTTGATTCGACGATCTGCGAGACCTACGGACTGGCCAAGGAGGGCGCCCGCCACCACGGCTATACCGGCAAGCGGGGCTATCACCCGCTGCTGGCCATTGCCGCCGGAACCGGCGACGTGCTGATGGCCCGGCTGCGTGAGGGCCGCGCCAACACCGCCCGCGGCGCCGCCCACTTCCTGCGGGAAACGGTGGGGCGGGTGCGCTACGGCGGGGCCAGGGGACAACTCACGGTGCGGGCCGACAGCGGCTTCTACACCCACGCCCTGGTCGTCGTCTGCCGCAAGCTGGACGTGCGCTTCTCCATCACCATCCGCCAGCACAAAAGCCTGCACAATCTCATCGAGGCGATACCCGAAGATGCCTGGACGCCGGTTCCCTACTGGATGGACGGCGCCGCCGATGTGGCCGAGATCACCTACACTCCCTTCCAGAGTGAGCCCGACGCCGCGCCGGTACGGCTCATCGTGCGGCGGGTGAAGCCCACGCCCGGTTCCCAACTGGCCCTCTTCGCCACCTACAGCTATCACGGCTTCATCACCGACCGGGACGGGGAGACCCTGGAACTGGAGGCCGACCACCGCCGCCACGCCGAGATCGAGAATGCCATCCGAGACCTGAAGTACGGCGTCGGACTCAACCATCTCCCCTCGGGCCGCTTCGCCGCCAACGCCGCCTGGCTGGCGGTCCAGGTGATGGCCCACAACCTGGCCCGCTGGACAGCTCGCATCGGTCTGGGCGAGGGGGTGGTGACCACCAGGACCCTCCGGCGGCGCTTCTTCTCCCTGGCCGGACGGCTCACCCGCTCGGCCCGCCGCCTCACTTTGCATCTGCCACAGGGCTGGCCTTGGGAAACCCAGTTCACTCGCGCCCTGGCTCGATTGCGAGCCATTCCACTCCCGACCTGACGGCGCCCGTTTGCCACTGACCCGCCATCAGGCCAACCGAAGGTCCCCGCAAACTCGCGCCACCCTGGTCCGCGAGCGCCTCTTGCCGCGTCCTCTGTCCTCATCTTGTCCCACAGCGCCCATCGCAGACCGCCATTGGCGCCCCCAAAAGCGCCTGCAGACCCCCGCCAACCTCCCGTCTACCCGAATTCGAGCCCGGATCATCGCCCCTGTAACTCCCTCACTCCTCTTCCACTGTCCTCACGCCGTCCATCCATGTCCATCGGTGGATTCGGGCTAAGGGGGAACGATGACCCAGACTGGAGACAACCACAGGCCGCTAACGAGCGGGATCGAGGTGAGCATCCCGATAAGCGAGGTCGGTCCCGGAGGGCTGGCTATCGAGAAAGTTAATTCCGGAACGCTAACGGGGCTGGCGACACGCAACTGCGACAAGAAGAAGCTGGTGTTGGTGACGAACCAACACGTCATGGCCGGTACATATCCGGACCCCGTCGGGGCTCGAGGGCACACTTGGTACTACCGAGACCTCAAGGGCACGGAGGAAATGTATCAGGGTCAACTCATCCCGGGCGACAAGGTTGGGGGAGCCGCCGAGGATGTAGCACTAGACCCTACGGTGGATAACGTCGCCGACGTCGCCATGTGCGAGCTCCAAGACGGCGTCCTGGCCGACTTCAAGCTGCACGACACACCCCACAGCGATAGACATATCGCCCGCGGGGTGAAGGAGCCAACCCGGAACATGGTGCTCACGATGTTAGGCGCGAAGACCAGATGGCTTCCCGACCCGTAGACCGAGAGACGGGGAGTTGGTCGTGTACTGGTCGGACCGCCATCTCCCGGTACTTCGGGTTTCGACCGTAACCGCGCCGCGTCCACGGGCCAGGATGTAGAGGCCGACGGGAGAGGTCGGGTTGCGGCTCCACGAGGTCCGCGATAGAATGCGGAAGTCGAAGAGCAGTAGACAACGGAGGAGGACGTTCGAATGAAAGAGCTTGCTTCGACCGCGACATATCGCCGAACGACCTCCTGCCCGGCCTCATAACCAGATAGGCGTCCAGATAGCCTAGAACATTCGGAAGGCCATGAGTCGGCACGCCGGTCGTGTCGCTCATGGCCTTCTTGCGTCCTGAACCGCGTCTGGACGCGTACGGTGCCCGAAGGCCACGAGTCAACGGCGACTCGTGGCCTCTTCATTTTCTCAGCCAAGACACACTTGAAGGAGGGAAGCTATGGAAGCGTTAGCGAGCAACTACACGGCAATTCGCACTGTCCCCAACAGGAGACATACATGCTGTCCGATGCGCTGGAGATTCCGTATCCAACGATCTTCTTCGACCTGACACTAATAGGCAACGAGTTCTACCCGATCAAGACGGGCAAAGAGGCAACCGTCTACGTCTGCGAGGCGGGGCCGGCGATCGACGCTGGCGTCGTCGCGGCAAAGGTCTATCACACGGGCAACGTCCGCTCCTTCCAGAACGACGCGGCGTATCGGGAGGGACGCTTCGTGGGAGACTCGCGTCTGCGCCGGGCGATGGCGAAAAAGACGAGGACCGGCCGAAAGGCCAGTCTCGCAGACTGGGTCGCCCGTGAGTACGAAGTCCTTGGGCTGCTGCACCGGCACGGCGCCGACGTCCCGGAGCCCCCGGCGTTCGCCGGCGGCGAAGCCTTGATGGCGGGATTCCAGGAGGGCGGGTTTGGTCCCGGCGCGGTCCTCATGGAGTACGTCGGGGACGAAAGCGGCCCGGCCCCACTGCTGAAGGACGTGAAGCTGGACACTGCCGCGGCACAGGCCGCCTTCGACCAGGTGCTGCGAAACGTCGAGCTGTTCCTCGAAAACCACATCGTGCACGGTGGCCTGTCGCCCTTCAACGTCCTCTACGGCGAAGGAGGCATCACCGTCATCGACTTCCCGCAATCGGTGGACGCGCGGGTCAACGGCGGCAGCGAGGCGTTCCTGACGCGCGACGTGACGCGAGTGTGCGATCACTTCGCCAAGCTGGGCGTGGATGCCGACGGACGCTCCGTTGCGTCGGACTCGTTGTGGCGCTACACCATAGGTGATTTATGAAGGGCCGCATGGCCGACCCGGCGCCCCCAGAGTCTACGATCCATCGTCGAAGACGTGAACGGAAGCGCGAGGAACCGCGTAGCGGCTTGGACGGTAGTCGCCTGCTGCGGGAGGTCGCCAATGCGGCGAGGGCTGGCGGAGGGGCCCGAAGGCGTGCGGCGGGTGCTGCGTACGGTCATCCAGGGCGGCGTGGTGCCGTTGCGCGACGTGGCCCATCGTGTCGGGCTGCCGGTGCCGGCCGTGTCTGCGGTGCGACGGGAGTTGGAGAAAGGCGGGCTGCTCCAGAGGGGCCGCGGGATACAGCTGACCGACGCCGGAACCAAACTCGTCGAGGGCGACCTCGGCATCTTGTGCCGGAGGCGGTTTCCCCGGCCGGACTACCCGTCGTTGCCGCTGGACATGGAAGAGGTGCTGCGGAGGATGGGCCAGTTCTGCGACGGCCGGCCAGCCGTCGACAGATCGTTGGACCAGTCCCACGCCACTCCGCAGACGGCGATCCGGCGGGCGCTGTACCTCTACGAGAACGATGCCCTGGAGGGACGGGACATCCTGGTCCTGGGAGATGACGATCTGACGTCGTTGGCGATCTGCGTAGTCTCGGAGTTTCTGGGACTGAGAACCGGAGTGATCGTCGCGCTCGAGCGCGACGGCGCGGTCTGGCTGCCGATCAGACGCGCGACGGTCCACAGGTCGACCTACTCGTGCCGCCGGTGCCGTTCTCGTTGGACGCGGTCGAGTCATTGGCGGTAGAGGCCGGCCGCGACAATCCTCGGCCGCTGCGCGCCCATTGGGTTGACGGCTCCGACGCTCGGCGGATGACGGCCGATGCTTTCTCGGTGCGGCCCAAGGGCGCAGAGTACGTCTACGATCCGCTGCAGCTGGCCGCCGCAAAGGGTCGCGCCTACCGCGACGTGAGAAAGCGCGTCAACCGCGTACGACGGCTGGGCTCGACGCGCCTGCGCGAGATGAACGCCGGAGACGGGGCGGCGTGCATGGAGTTGCTCGAGTACTGGAGACGCCGACGTGGCCGCAGAAACGGGTTCCTGCTCGACTGGGGCCATACGAGAGCGGCAATAGAGCGCTACGGTCAATGGCAACCTGACGAGCTTCAGGGCTGGTGTTTCCAGATCGGCGGTCGAGTGGCCGGGTTCGCCATGGCAGGCGGCATCACCGAAGACACGGCCAGCTTCTTCATACTCAAAACGGACCCGGACATAGCCGGGCTCGCCGAGTATATGCGCTGGGAGGTATGCCGGGCTCTGTCGAGGTTCCGGCGTGTCAACGACGCCGGCGACCTCGGGCTACCGGGTCTTCGGCGGCACAAGCGGAAGCTGCGACCCGTGGAGCTTCTCCCCGTCTATGCGGCGCCCGCGCGCCGCTAGCGGCCGGGGACTTTGAGCGAGGCGAGCAGCCTCGACGACGAGGCTGCGATCTCGCCGACCGCCGTGTCGAACGCCTGCGCGTTGGCCTTGGACGGCGTCCGGTAGCCGCTCACCTTGCGGACGAACTGGAGCGCGGCGGCGCGCACGTCGTCGTCGGTAGCCTCCGCGTAGGGCGGCCTGAGTGTCTTTATGCTCCTGCACATGTCGTCTCCTCCCGGAAGCCGGCCCGCCAGCCGGTTGACGCTGTCCGAACGCAGCGCCTATCTTCTCGCCGACGGAGGCGGCTAGTGTTTGGCGAGAGCTTCGCCCTGGCGTCGGCGGTCGCGTGGGCCATATCGGGCACGATGCTTCTCGGTTCCGGGCCATGTACATCGTCGCCGTCAGGGCGGTGGGCGGCCTGTTGACCGCGCTGGCCGTCGCGGCCGCGTTCGGCGTGGCGGACTCGCTCGGCACGCTCACGTCATCGTGGTGCTGTCCCTGATCGCATCCGGACTAGGGCCTGTTCACGCTTATCACCCGGAGAGCCAGATCCAGATAGCCTGGGGGCACTGGAATCCCGGCCACGCGCCCCCGATTCTCCCGGATGTTGTATCTGATTAGTGGTAGCGTTAACACGGACTAGCCGCTATCGTTGGTCACGTCGCCTTTGTGAAGGCGATGTCCATAGCGCAGTTTTCTCTAGCAGCCTGTCCGAGAAACACGGTTGGCGAGTGTTTGGGGGTATGATGGGTCCAGTCCAGTAGCGGGGAGTCGTTGATGAGCAAAACCTACCTTCCCTACGAACCCGACCAGCAGTTGCTGTTGCCAGCGGCGTTGCAGGAGTGGCTGCCTGACGACCATCTGGCCTACTTCATATCCGACGTGGTGGACCAGTTGGACATGTCGGAGGTCACCGCTCGCTACGAGCGGGAACGGCGAGGCGGACCGCCGTATCATCCACGGATGATGGTCAAGGTGTTGCTCTACGGTTACTGCGTGGGGGTGTCGTCCTCACGCCGCATCGCCCAGCGTCTCCACGAGGACATCCCCTTCAGGGTGTTGGCGGCGAACAACACACCGGACTTCCGGACCATCTCCGACTTTCGCAAGGATAATGTGGATGCGCTGTCGGGCCTGTTTGTACAGGTACTGGCGTTGTGCCAGCAGGCGGGGCTGGTGAAGCTGGGGCACGTGGCGCTGGACGGCACGAAGGTCAAGGCCAACGCATCGAAGCATAAGGCGATGAGTTACCAACGGATGAAGGAGAAGGCAGCGCAGTTGTCGGCGGAGGTAGCGGAGTTGTTGCGACAGGCCCAGGCAGCGGATGATGAGGAAGACCGGCGGTACGGCAAAGACAAGCGTGGAGATGAGTTGCCGCAGGAGTTGGCCTTTCGAGAGGGTCGGTTGGAGAAGATACGGGAAGCCATGGCGGCGCTGGAAGCCGAGGCGCAGGCGGCTGGCGAACGGGCCGAGGCCGAAGGTGGTAAGCACCCGGGGGTGCCCGACGACAAGGCCCAGCGTAACTTCACCGATGCCGAGTCGCGCATCATCCCCGCACCTGGAGGAAAGGACTTCCTGCAAGCGTACAACTGTCAGGCGGTGGTGGACAGCGCTCACCAGGTGATCGTGGCGGCGCGGGCCACCAACCAGACTTCGGATAAGCAACAGGCTGCGGTGATGATGGAGGAGACCATCGACAACGTCGGTGCAGTCCCCAGGGAAGTATCCGCCGATGCTGGCTATTACTCGGCAAAGGCAGTCGAGGAGCTCTATGCTCTGGGCGGGGACCCGTTCGTCGCGCCGGAGCAGACCCGCCACGGCCGGGTTGTGCCACCCGCGCCCCGAGGTCGCATACCCAGCCATCTGTCTCCCAAGGACCGGATGCGACGGAAGTTACAGACCAAGCGGGGTCGGCAGCGCTACGCTTTGCGGATGCAAACTGTGGAGCCGGTATTCGGCCAGATCAAGCAGGGCCGTGGATTCCGGCAGTTCCTGCTGCGGGGACTGGAGAAGGTGAACGGCGAATGGTCGCTGATCTGCACCGGCCACAACCTGCTCAAACTGTTCCGCTTTGGGGTCAATCTGCACAGGAAAGCACGGGTCGATGGGCCAGCCCAACGCATCAGGACCGAATTACGAGTGGTCCGAGATCATAGAAGGCTCGATCTGCCGAGGTAGTGAGCACGGCGCTATTCGCAAAGCTATCTGGCGGCCGGCCGGGGCAACGGCACAATTAGTTGTCGCGATCCATTGTCGCTGACCCGCAAGCACCGTTAGATAATCCTCGGACGGGCTGCTAGGAAGCGCCACAGGGTGTGGGGGGACACGCCGAGGTCCTCGGCTGTCTTCCGCTGTCCATGCCGCCACCAGTAGGCGCGCACGTATTGCCGGACCGCCTTCATGAGATCCGTCCGGCCTGTGTCGCGCCGTTCAGCGTCCGCGTTCGTGGATTCGTGGCTACCAATCGGATGCTCCAGTTGCCTAATGCACCAACATCCCATTGTGGCGGGTGAATTCGCCGAAGGTAATGCCTTGCAGGACATTGTATTGGAGACGGTTTTGTGGTATGGGCTGAGCGAAGACCAGGGAGATTGAGACGCGGCGCTGGTTCCGTGAGCGGCTCAGCTACCAGCCGCTCTGTCCGATGGCGTCTCCTGTGACGCCGACGCAGCCCGGGATGCCTCCTGTCGTAGGTGGACGCGGACTATCATGCGGGCCAGGATGCGCAGCCCGCGCTTCATCTGCTCTCGTTGCTCGGCGGTGTACGCCTCCAACGGTCGATTCGGCGACGCAGGGAAGCACGTTGATGGCTTCTTTCTGTCGGCACTTCTCATCCCGCTCCTCCAGGCAGGTCTCGGCGGGATTGCACGCTGGCCTCACCGTCGCCGCCGGTCTTCTGGCGTCCGTAGACCAGTCTGCGGGTCTGGAAGAGCGAGCGTTATCCCTGGGAAGGGATTTCATCCATGAAGTCGTCCTGGAAGCCATTGCATTCATGCAGTCCCTTCAGGGAAGAACCCCTTGAGGGGCTTCCGTGATGTCAAGGGGCTGGACAGAGAAATGAGCTCGGCGACAAGTTGCAGATTGGGGCCGTTTCAAAGCTAATGTAGGGGGAATGCCCCGCTGTCGGACGGAAACAGCGAACACTTTTGTCAGGGGCTGGGTGCGATGTAAAAGCAAGTTGCAGCAAGTTGTATGAGGGGGCGGGACGGGTGGAATCGGGTGAGCGGATCGTGGCTGGAGAGGCACTTATTGACAATCTTCGTTACACAATAGTATTGTTGTGTATATGATACCCCAGTTCAGTGCATACGGACTTCTTCCGCCGGGCGTCCATTGGGCTGACTGGGAGGAGGTAACGGACAGATTCGGGAACAACCCATGGAGACAGCGCCTCATGACAGAGTTCAGGACTGCTATAGGGAACCTGAAGGATGCTGGGTGCCGGACCGTCTATCTCAACGGGAGCTTCGTGACGAACAAGACCCATCCCAACGACTATGACGCCTGTTGGGAGGAGGCTGGCGTCGATCCGACGGCCCTCGACCCTGTGCTCCTGACCTTCGACTTGGGAAGGGCTGCGCAGAAGGCCAAGTACCCGGGGGAGCTCTTTCCCGCGTCAGTCATCGCCGATGCGGACGGCCTGTCGTTCCTGGAGTTTTCCAGACAGACAAGGAAACCGGAAGCCCCAAGGGGATCATCGCCATAGAGCTGGGAGGCCTTGCATGATCAAGAACGAACGGCAGTACCGGATTACGAAGAATCAAGCGGACCGATTCTCGCAGACACTGGACAGCCTCAGACGGCGCTCCATGGAGGCGAGGGAAGCGGTGCACCCCCTGATCGCCAAGGCGCAGGAGGACGCGCTGAGGAGCCAGTTGTCAGACCTTGAGGAGCAGCTGCGTGAGTATGAATCCCTGAAAGCCGGCAACTTCGAGATAGAGGACCTGAATGTGGTTGCGGAGTTGCCGACTGCTTTGATCAAGGCGCGCATCGCTCAGGGCTTGAGCCAGAAGGAGCTGGCCGAGCGGCTGAAGCTCAAGGAGCAGCAGATTCAGCGGTACGAGGCGACAGACTACGCCTCCGCGAGCCTGGCGCGCATCAAGGAAGTCGTCAGCGCCCTGGGGGTGGAGGCAATCAATCCAGCTTCGGCAGCGGGTTCCCGTTGAGCACGCCTCCAGGAATTCTTGCAAACGGACGCTATCAGTAATGACTGCTAGGCAGAACGATCCTGAGACCGTACGCGAGGAAGGCATTAACGTCCTCCTCGAGCAGTCTCTGCGCGGCCACGGCCTGAAGGCGAGAGCGGAGCGCCGAAGCCGGAGAGGGGCGCCCGATGTCCTCGTCGAGCTGAGAAGCGGCGACTTGGTGGTCCTGGAATGCAAATGGGAGGGCTCTGCCGGTCTCTTGGAAAGCCATCTCGACGAACGACTGAAGTCCTTCCCCGAAGCGCTGGGGTTGGTCGGCGTTCTCTACCCGGACGGCCTTCGGTATGAAGAGGACACACACGCAGGCCTTGAGGCCGCTACGGACCTCCAGTGGGACTGCATGGCTCGCGTGGAACAGCGATTCCGGAGCGGCACATCCGCAAAGGGTCGGCGGCAGACCTTGCGGACCAGTTGCGCAACCTGCCGTTGGAGCTGGAAGGCGTGGACAGGGTGGCGGCTGCCGCCGGCGCAGTTGGATACGCGCTGGAACAGTCGGCGAAGCAACTCAACAAACACGCCCGGCTATCCCGGCGCATCGCGGACATTATCGCCCGCAGCGACCAGGAGAAGGACCGCGCCGCTGCCCTCCGCATCGGATGTTTGGTGCTCTTCAACGCCCTCGCCTTCCATGACCGCCTCGCTGCCGCCAATGAAGAGGTTCCGACGGTCAACGAGGCCTTGGGCAAGGGCATCGCCAGGCTGCGCGATACGTGGCGTTACATCTGCTGAACAACGACAACGATTTTTGCCGGTCCGTAGATAAGGATGGTCTGGTACCCGGGAGGTGCCAGATTGGTCACGGATCAACAGGTAGTTGTACTGAGGCAGAAGTTGATGGAAGGCAAGACACAGCAGGCAGCGGCGGCGTCAGCGGCCATGAGCGAGAGATCGGCAAGGAAGTGGCAGCGGGGATCGCTGCCGTCGGACAGCAAGAAGGCCAGGCGGAGATGGAGAAGCAGACCGGACCCGTTCGCGGACGTGTGGGAGAGCGGTGTCGTGCCGCTGCTGCGGACCGATCCCGACGGTGAGCTGAGTGCGACAACCATCTTGGAGTGGCTTGACGAACGATACCCGGGCAGGTTCGGCAGGTCCCAGCTGAGGACGCTCCAACACCGGACCAGAGACTATAGAGTCCTTGATGGCCCGGATCGTGAGGTGTAGTTTCAGCAGGACCATCCACCTGTCCGCGAGGCGCAGGTGGACTTCACCCACTGCACGGAACTGGGAGTCACCATAGGTGGCGAGCCCTTCAGACACCTGCTGTTCCACCTGGTGCTGAGCCACTCCGGCTGGCGCTACGCGGAGGTATGCTTCGGAGAGACGTTCGGGGCGCTGGTGCAGGGACTGCAGGGAGCGCTGTGGGAGCTGGGAGGCGTACCCAGGGTGGTGCGCACCGACAACCTGTCGGCGGCCACACACGACCTGAAGAACAGCAGTGGCCGTGCCGTGAACGCCAGGTACGAGGCTGTCCTGACCCACTACGGGGTGGAGTCCACCAGGATCAACCCACGCTGCTCGCACGAGAACGGCGTTGTAGAGCAGGGACACAGACGTCTGAAGAACGCCTTGGACCAGGCGCTGATCCTCAGGGGCAGCCGCGACTTCGAGTCCGAGGACGAGTACAGACAGTTCGTCAGAGGAGTCGTCGATCGGCGAAACAGGCTGGTGGACTCGAAGCTCAAGGCGGAGCGTCGTCACCTGAGGCCGCTTCCGCCGGCTCCGGTCCCGGAGTACGCCAACTACCGTTGCAGGGTGCGCAGGTGGAGCACGATCAGGGTGGCTAACAGGACATACTCGGTGCCATCACGGCTGATCGGCATGGAGGTGGACGTCCGGGTGTACGCAGACCACATCGAGGTGTACTACAAGTGCCACCTCGTCGAGAGCATGGAGCGGATACACGGCGCCGGCGAGGCTCACATCGACTACCGAGACATCATAGGGTCGCTAGTGCGCAAGCCGGGAGCGTTCGCACGCTACCGCTTCAGGGAGCAGATGTTCCCCACGCAGACGTTCAGGCTGGCGTACGACGCACTGTGTGGTTGGAGGGGCGAACGTGCCGACGTAGAGTACGTTCGCATCCTGCACCTGGCCGCGACAACCATGGAGTCCAAGGTGGACGAGGTGCTCAGGAGACTGCTTGAGTCGGGACTGAGCTTCGACTACGCGATGGTGCGCAGACTGTCTGCGCCGGCGCCCCCACTGGTACCAGACCTGAAGCTGTCAGGAACGGTGGACCTCGGCCTGTACGACCGGCTGCTGGTGGGAGGTGCACGATGATCGCAGACACAGGTGCACCGAGCGCGGTGGCGGAACGTGTCAGGGAGCTGTGCAGGCAGTTCAAGCTGCCCACACTGGCGGCGGAGACCGTCGGGAGGTTCAATGAGGCCGGACATGCCGACGCCCTCGTCACCCTTTTAGAGGTGATGGAGCAGGAGGCAGAGGACAGGCGGATCAGGCGGGTGGACCGTCCGAGGAGAACGTCGAAGCTGCCGGCCGGCAAGACCTGGGGGACCTTCGAGCACGACAGGACTCCGGTGCAACTGAGACAGCAGCTCGAGAGACTCGGTGAGGGGGACTTCGCAGATCGCGGTGTCAATGTTCTGGCGTTCGGGATGCCGGGCACCGGCAAGACCCACGCGATGTGCGCCATAGGTCACAGGCTTGTGGAGTCAGGCCGTTCTGTGCTGTTCATCCCCAGCATACCGCCTGGTGCAGGATATGCTGGCCGCCAAGAGGGATCTTGAGTTGCCACGGATGCTCAGGAAGCTGGACAACTTCGACCTGCTGGTGATCGACGACCTGGGCTATCTGCCGCGGGGAGCCGAGGAGTCCGAGGTGCTGTTCACGCTGATAGCTGAGCGTTACGAACGCCGATCTCTGGGGATCACCTCGAACCTGGTGTTCAGTGAGTGGGAGAAGGTGTTCGCAAACCCTATGGCGACCGCGGCGGCGATAGACAGGATCGTTCACCACTCCGTGATCCTGGAGTTCGACCTGCCAAGCTATAGGACAAACGAGGCCCAGAATCGTCACTTAGAGCAGAAGTCAGACCGGCAAAAATGATTGTCGCGCGACCGGCAAGAATGGTTGACGCCGATCAACCGGTTTCCCCGCACACGCGGGGATAGACCGGGCAATCCGGCCTTTGCGCTGCAGATTCGTCGGAGCTACGGACGGCGCGGGGTGCGCCAGAGCGCAACCCCGTTGCCCCAAGACGCAGTCGTAGTACCCGCCCGAGAACTGCTCAGCGCCGTGTTCTTGGAACCAGCAGGCGCGGCATAGCGCCGAGGCCACATCGCCCCGCCGTCCGCTGTGTTAGGCAGACGGAGCGCAGCGGCAACTCGTCGTCGCCGGGCTACTCGTAGCGCAGGGCTTCGGCTGGGTAGGTCCTGGACGCCTGCCTTGCCGGCAGGTACGTCGCTAGTACGGAGAAGCCGTAGGTGACCGCCAGGATGAAGCCGATCTCGATCCAGGGGACGGTGAACGACAGGGTCTCGACGCCCTCTTCCGACGTGATGCCGGTGAACGCCTGCCAGGCCAGGATGATCCCAAGGACCGCTCCGAGCAGCGTGCCCAGCAGCGATACGAAAGACGACTCTATCAGGAAGCTGAGCAGGACCATCCTGCGGCGGTACCCGATGGCTCGAAGGACGCCGATCTGCTGGCGGCGCTCGACCACGGCCCGGGTGCTGACGATCCCCAAAGCGGCGATGCCGACGAGCAGCCCCAGCGCCATGAAGCCGGTGAAGAGGCGGCCGAAGGCCCTGCCGGCCCCGGCCTCTCTCTCCAGCTCCTCCGCACCGACGACGCTGGACATCCCGTGCTCCAGGAACGCCGACTCGATCCCTTTGCTGATCGTCGGAGCGTCGACGCCGTCCGCCAAACGGAAGCGGTAGCTGGTGATCGGCACCGGGAAGGGCGCGGCGTCGTCCAGGACCCTCTTCGAGGTCATGATCGAGCCGGAGCTCCTGTGCAGCCGGTCCATGACGCCGATCACCGTCAGCGTGACGACCTCGCGGGTGGTGGGCTCGCGCACCTCCAGCTGCACCGGCTCCATGCCGTCGTCGTTGTAGTAGACGTCCTGCAGGACGGGCTGGAACTCCTGATTGACCTGCGCGTTCTCGTCCGACTTGAGCAGGTAGCCGCCGACGACGGCCAGATTCGGATTGTCGATCAGCGCCTGCCAGACGTCACGGTCGGTGTCCCCGTATCCCTCGGCGATCAGCTTGAAGGTGAACCCGGTGGCGCCGAGATAGGCGTCGTCCGCTCCGACCAGCTGGGTGCCCTCCCAGGCCTGGCTCTCCCCGCCGACCTGACGCGCCTGCGCTCCGAGAGACGTGAAGCCGCCGATCGCCTCGAAGTCCTCGATTCTGAGATCGGGGTGGTCGACGATCCGCTGGCGTATGTCTTCTATCGGCGTGTTGGCGTTGACCCTGCCGTCCACCTCCCAGCCGCCGAGAACGTCGTCGGGGTCGCTGAACTGGCCGCTGAAGATGTTCGTCAGTATGGACATCACCATCAGGGTGAAGATGACGAGCGCGAACATGGCGAGCGTGAGGCCGGTGCGGACCTTGTTGCTGAGCGGATAGGCTACGGCGGTCACCAGCACGGGGCGCAGTACCCCGGCGCGTCCTGTTGCCGCCGTGAGCGCGCCCAGGAGCAGGTCGGCGTTGTACATGATCGTCCAGACCGCGGCGGCGACCATGAACACCCCGGAGACGAACATCATCTCGAAGTTGGATTCCAGCTCCGCGATCAGATCCGGCCACGGATCGGCGGGCATGACCCAGAAGGCCAGCATCAGCACGCCCAGGAACGTGAAGGCCAGCCGGTCCACGATGTCTGCCCTCGGCTCGACCCGGCCCCGGAAGAACGGGATCAGCATCGCGGCGCCCGCGGCGGCCAGCCCGACCGCGACGGCGATGGCCAGCGCGTCGCGCAGAGTGACGAAGTAGGCCAGCATGGCTGTCCCGCCGACCAGGAGGACGGCGCCGAAGCCCTCCAGCCTCATGCCCCGCCCGGCGAGCACGCGCAGGAACAGGCCGAGGCCGATGATCGCCAGCGACGCGCCGGCCGTGAACACAGCCGCCCGCTCCACGCCCCATATTCCGTACGCGGCGAGCCCGGCGCCGGCGAGCAGCGTAAGCCATCCCGCCAGCAGGTAGGGCCAGACGAACCGGAGGACCGCGAAGACGACGTCCGCGATCCAGAAGACGGGGAAGACCCAGACCAGTCCCAGCAGCGTGTAGCCGGCGAACCGGCCGAAGCGCAAACGGCGCAGGGCGGAGATGCCGCGCCACAGGAAGATCCCGGGGCGGACGAGCGACCGCAGCAGCACCGCGCTCCGATGCCGGAGCGTCGCCCGGCTGGCGACCTCGACGGCCTCGGGGATGTTTCTGACGGCGGCGACGATGTTGAGGCGGCTCACCCTGTACGCCGAGCCGGCCACAGTGGCGACCGTGATGACCATGCCGAGGCAGTACGAGACGACGATGGTCCTGGGCGCGAAGTGGATGGTGAGGCTGAAGCTGTCGTCGAAGGAGGCGAACACGCGGTTGATGACGAAAATCATCACCGCGCTAACGGCCAGACCCAGGGCGACTCCCACCGCGGCGGACACCAGCGCGTAGGCGGTGCCCTCGAAGGTGAACATCTTGACCAGGTGGTTCCGCTTGGCTCCGATCGCCCTGGCCATGCCCATCTCGGGGCGCCGCGCGGACGCGAGCATGATGAAGATGAGGAAGATCAGCAGGGCCCCGACCGCGATGGAGAAGAGCGACATCACCAGGAAGAAGGTCGTCACGAAGCTCCCCGCCTGGTCGGCTGATTCGAGCAGGTTGCGCTTGAACTCGATGACGCGAAACTCGGAGAGCTCCTCGAACAGGGTCAGGGCCTCTCTCCGTACGTCCCCGAGCTCTTCGTCGTCCAGGGCGGCGGTGAGCTCGGTCACGACGTCTTCGTCGGACAGCAGGCTGTTCAGCTCGGCGGTGAATTCGTCCTTCGCGAGCTCGCCTCGCAGCTCGGCCATGTCGGACCTGAGCTCGTCGGACATATCCTCTTCCCTGGCCTGAATCGCGGCGACGACGGCATCCTGCCGCAGGAGCTCCTTCAGCCGCGAAGCGACGGCGCGGTCGTTGAACAGGCCCCGCAGCTCCTTGGTCACCTCCTTGCTGTGCTCGACGCCTCCGAGCGTGTCGCCCGCGTTGGAGACGATGATGGTGTTGATCTCGCCCTCGCGACCGAATATTTCCTGGACCTGGGCGAGGGGCATCATCATGGTCGGGTTGCGTCCGGCGAGGCCGCCGTTCTCGACGATTCCCTTGACGGTGATCGCCAGCGGCTCGCCTTCGACGTACAGGTCGAGCGTGTCGCCGGCCTCGGCTTCGAGCTCTTCGGCGGCCCGTTCGTTGACGTAGGCCTCGCGGTTGCCCAACGACGCGAGCGACGCCTCGCCGCCGGACAGCGTCTCGAGGGGGCCAAAGCCCTGGAGGAGAGACGGTTCGAGTCCGACGACGTTCAGGAAACCCTCGTTGAGCTTCGTCCTGGGGTTGACCGACGGGGCCACGACCGCGAGCTGCGGCATCAGGCCGTCTATCGTGTCGAGATGGGCTACGTCCTGTTGGAGACGCTCGAAGCGCCCGTAGTCGACGAACGGGCTCGTGCCGAAGGCGTCTTCCGCGTCGGCGAAGGTCGGAACGATCACCTCGTCTATCGTCTTCAAAGAGTCGAGCGTCTCCTGCCGGATGGAGACGCTGAGCGTGTCGCCGGTGCCGAGGGCGGCGGAGATTATCACCGTGCTCAACATCACGCCGATCACGATGAGCGCCGTCTGGCCCCATCGCCGCGTTATCGGCCTGACCCCCATCCTGAACATGACGCGGTTGCGCAGCGCGAGAAGGGCGATGACCGCGATGCCGAGCAGGAAGACGGCGAGCAGGGTAGCCATGATGACGTTCATCGAGAGGCCGAATATCTCTTTCATTCTGCGATCTGCACGGGCGCCTCGGCGGCGGACGCCGCGCCGTCCCGTTCTATCCGGCCGTCCCGCATCCGGACGATGCGGTGGGCGCGCTCGCCGACTTCCGCGGAGTGGGTGACTAAGACGAAGGTCTGCTTGTTAGTCCCGTTCAGCTCCTCGATCAGGCTTACGATGTCGTCAGCGGTCTCGCTGTCCAGGTCGCCGGTCGGCTCGTCGGCCCAGATTATGGCCGGCTCGTTGACGAGGGCCCGCGCGATGGTGACGCGCTGGCGCTGGCCGCCGGAGAGCTCGGCGGGAAGATGGAAGCCCCTGTCCTCCAGCCCGACGGTGGCGAGCATCTCCATCGCCCTGCAGCGCGCCTCCCTCGCGGCGAAGCCGGAGAGAAGGAGCGGCATCTCGACGTTCTCGACCGCGCTGAGGACCGGCAGCAGGTTGTATAGCTGGAACACGAAGCCCATGTGGCGGGCCCGGTAGTCGCTGCGCTCGTCGTCGGGCAGCCCGTGAAGCTCGACGCCGTCGATCAGCATCCGGCCGGAGTCGACCTCGTCGAGCCCGGAGAAGCAGTTGAGCAGCGTCGTCTTGCCGCACCCGCTGGGGCCCATGATGGCGACGATCTCGCCGCGCTCGACGCGGAGGTCTATGCCCCGAAGCGCATGCACCTTGATGGCGCCGGTGTCGTAGGTCTTATGTATATTCGTCGCTTCTACGATCGTGTCTGTCAATTTCTCACCATCCCGCGCGGTATACTCGCATAGCGTCGCAGCGCATTGCAACGGCGCCCGCGTACGCTGTACGGCCGGCGCGAGAGGGCGCGGAAAGCGACGACTGTGCGCCGCGGCAGCCCTCTCGGTTGGGGTGGGGCCGTTGCCGCACGAACCCGTTCATCCCGAGTGCACCGACGCTACTCTAGGGTGAACGGGTTGAGTGGGTCGTGAACTCTGAACCGTTGATCTGGTCCCAAATCCCCCACCTGACATGGTTGGGAGCTGCTTGGTGTGCTTTCAGGGGGTGTCCGGATGTCGACTTGGGGTGACGCATGACATGATCGGCATCGGACAGGGTCTCGGGTGCCGTCTTCGAGGGTATCGGCAGCGGTTCGCTGCCAATTGTGGCTGTTGTCAGGCCGAAGAAGGCATGGCCCGGCCTGGCAACTCGGCAGAGTCGCCTACAAACCGATGCTCCAGGCAGGGTCGCCTATGCCCGATACGGCTCGGCAGCCAGCGCCAATATCCTCTGCCGCGCCGTGAGCAGCAACTCGTATGAGGGATGGCCACGGGCAAGACGGATGATCAACCTCCTGGCGTGACGCACCACACGGCCCGGTAGGGCGATCAGGGCGAAGCGCACCGCCTTCAGACGCTTGCCCACCCACTGTCCGCCCAACACCAGCCGCTTCATGGCAGAGTTCAAGTTGAAGGCCAACACTGCTATCGCCCACCATGCTGCGTTGGCTCCGAACAGCCCCGACGGAAGCCTGCCCCCGGCAAGGTCACTCTTGAGGACGCCGTGGACCTCCTCGCCCTTGCCACATCTCTGCCTCGACCACCAGATCAACTCATCTGCCGCAATGCTCCGGTTGGTCACCACTCCGAAGACCTTGTACCAGCCTCTGTTGGACAGCTCCATCGCGGGGAACGGAAGCTCCATCTGCCCCTCCATTCCCGGCAGAGGCTGTTCGATCAACCGCTCCCTGGTAGCTATGAACCGATACTCAGGGCTGTTCTTGGAGTGCCCTATCCAGTTGGGTACGAAGTTCACATCAGCCCACTGCTGACCCGTGTCCACACGATGCTCCCCAACCTTGCGGTACAGCGTCTGCCAGTCTTGCTCGGCGACCTCGGACACCGCACGGCGGAACTCCGTCGTCACGTCGACCCCAACCGCGAACTCGATCACCCCGAACCGCTCGTCTCTACCCTCCGCGCAGTACCGCAGCAACTCCCGCTGGTACCCCGCCGTATCCGACCTCAGCATCACCTTCTCCACCCCCGCAGGCAGACGGCCCAGCCCTTCAATCAACACTTGCAACTGCTGATGGCCCGCCGGTACATTGCCGTCCCGAAACTCCGAATGCACAATCTGGTCGGCCTCTGCCCAGTAGGTGGTCAGCGGCTGGTAGGCCCTGTACTTCTTGTAGCTGTGGAGCGCCTCCTGCTTGTGTGTCTCCACCAGACAGGCGTCCATGTCCAGTGTGGCCTCTCTCTGAGGCGAACGGCTCTGCACGAAGCCCACCAGGTCGGCGTTCACCTTCCCCAGACCCTCCATAGCTCCGTTGGGAGCAGGTATGAATGCTCTGTGAGCTTCCCGCATCGCCTCCTCGCCCGCGTCATGGAACCTCTCCAGATACCGGAACACCGCAGACTCCGACGGCACGCTCCGAAGACGCTCGACTCGCCATCTCGCCTTCAGCGCCCTGCGCTCCCTACTACCCATCCCCCAGGTCTCGGCATGGCGAAGTACCCTGCACAAACCTGCGTCCTTCTCCAGAACCTCCAGGTCCATCACCGACTCACCGCCTGCCAAGTTCAGCAGTATCAGCGACGTGATTATCTGGCTGTCCGTCCAGCCCTGACCACACTCCCGCAGTCTCACGTGGCGTTCCACCGACGACCTCAAACCCGCTGCTTGCATCAACTCCAGGTACGTCATCAGCCCGGACAGTCCCGTCATACCTGTCGAGCCCTTCTCCTGCTCGTACTGGAATGCCAGTAAGCCTTGCTTCATAATAGATGCACCTCGTTGGTGATCGGTTCGTTTGCGCAACAACCATCTTAGCCCGCATCGCGTCGGGCTCCAACGAGGTCTTCCTCTTATCTAGGTGGGGAATCTGGGGGTGGTCCCAAATCCCCCACCTGACATGGTTGGGAGCTGCTCGGTGTGCTTTCAGGGGGTGTCCGGGTGTCGACTTGGGGTGACGCATGACATGATCGGCATCGGACAGGGTCTCGGGTGCCGTCTTTGAGGGTATCGGCAGCGGTTCGCTGCCAATTGTGGCTGTTGTCAGGCCGAAGAAGGCATGGCCCGGCCTGGCAACTCGGCAGAGTCGCCTACAAACCGATGCTCCAGGCAGGGTCGCCTATGCCCGATACGGCTCGGCAGCCAGCGCCAATATCCTCTGCCGCGCGCTGAGCAGCAACTCGTATGAGGGATGGCCACGGGCAAGACGGATGATCAACCTCCTGGCGTGACGCACCACACGGCCCGGTAGGGCGATCAGGGCGAAACGCACCGCCTTGAGACGCTTGCCCACCCACTGTCCGCCCAACACCAGCCGCTTCATGGCAGAGTTCAAGTTGAAGGCCAACACGGCTATCGCCCACCATGCTGCGTTGGCTCCGAACAGCCCCGACGGAAGCCTGCCCCCGGCAAGGTCACTCTTGAGGACGCCGTGGACCTCCTCGCCCTTGCCACATCTCTGCCTCGACCACCAGATCAACTCATCTCCCGCAATGCTCCGGTTGGTCACCACTCCGAAGACCTTGTACCAGCCTCTGTTGGACAGCTCCATCGCGGGGAACGGAAGCTCCATCTGCCCCTCCATTCCCGGCAGAGGCTGTTCGATCAACCGCTCCCTGGTAGCTATGAACCGATACTCAGGGCTGTTCTTGGAGTGCCCTATCCAGTTGGGCACGAAGTTCACATCAGCCCACTGCTGACCCGTGTCCACACGATGCTCCCCAACCTTGCGGTACAGCGTCTGCCAGTCTTGCTCGGCGACCTCGGACACCGCACGGCGGAACTCCGTCGTCACGTCGACCCCAACCGCGAACTCGATCACCCCGAACCGCTCGTCTCTACCCTCCGCGCAGTACCGCAGCAACTCCCGCTGATACCCCGCCGTGTCAGACCTGAGCATCACCTTCTCCACCCCCGCAGGCAGATGCTCCAGTGCTTCGGTCAACACTCGTAACTGCTGATGGCCCGCAGGTACGTTGCCGTCCCGAAACTCCGAATGCACAATCAACTCGGCCTCTGACCAGTAGGTGGTCAGCGGCTGGTAGGCCCTGTACTTCTTGTAGCTGTGGAGCGCCTCCTGCTTGTGTGTCTCCACCAGACAGGCGTCCATGTCCAGTGTGGCCTCTCTCTGAGGCGAACGGCTCTGCACGAAGCCCGCCAGGTCGGCGTTCACCTTCCCCAGACCCTCCATAGCTCCGTTGGGAGCAGGTATGAATGCTCTGTGAGCTTCCCGCATCGCCTCCTCGCCCGCGTCATGGAACCTCTCCAGATACCGGAACACCGCAGACTCCGACGGCACGCTCCGACGACGCTCGACTCGCCATCTCGCCTTCAGCGCCCTGCGCTCCCTACTACCCATCCCCCAGGTCTCGGCATGGCGAAGTACCCTGCACAAACCTGCGTCCTTCTCCAGAACCTCCAGGTCCATCACCGACTCACCGCCTGCCAAGTTCAGCAGTATCAGCGACGTGATTATCTGGCTGTCCGTCCAGCCCTGACCACACTCCCGCAGTCTCACGTGGCGTTCCACCGACGACCTCAAACCCGCTGCTTGCATCAACTCCAGGTACGTCATCAGCCCGGACAGTCCCGTCATACCTGTCGAGCCCTTCTCCTGCTCGTACTGGAATGCCAGTAAGCCTTGCTTCATAATAGATGCACCTCGTTGGTGATCGGTTCGTTTGCTCAACAACCATCTTAGCCCGCATCGCGTCGGGCTCCAACGAGGTCTTCCTCTTATCTGGGTGGGGAATCTGGGTGGTCCCAAATCCCCCACCTGACATTGTTGGGAGCTGCTTGGTGTGCTTTCAGGGGGTGTCCGGATGTCGACTTGGGGTGACGCATGACATGATCGGCATCGGACAGGGTCTCGGGTGCCGTCTTTGAGGGTATCGGCAGCGGTTCGCTGCCAATTGCGGCTGTTGTCAGGCCGAAGAAGGCATGGCCCGGCCTGGCAACTCGGCAGAGTCGCCTACAAACCGATGCTCCAGGCAGGGTCGCCTATGCCCGATACGGCTCGGCAGCCAGCGCCAATATCCTCTGCCGGGCCGTGAGCAGCAACTCGTATGAGGGATGGCCACGGGCAAGACGGATGATCAACCTCCTGGCGTGACGCACCACACGGCCCGGTAGGGCGATCAGGGCGAAGCGCACCGCCTTCAGACGCTTGCCCACCCACTGTCCGCCCAACACCAGCCGCTTCATGGCAGAGTTCAAGTTGAAGGCCAGCACCGATATGGCCCACCATGCTGCGTTGGCTCCGAACAGCCCCGACGGAAGCCTGCCCCCGGCAAGGTCACTCTTGAGGACGCCGTGGACCTCCTCGCCCTTGCCACATCTCTGCCTCGACCACCAGATCAACTCATCTCCCGCAATGCTCCGGTTGGTCACCACTCCGAAGACCTTGTACCAGCCTCTGTTGGACAGCTCCATCGCGGGGAACGGAAGCTCCATCTGCCCCTCCATTCCCGGCAGAGGCTGTTCGATCAACCGCTCCCTGGTAGCTATGAACCGATACTCAGGGCTGTTTTTGGAGTGCCCTATCCAGTTGGGTACGAAGTTCACATCAGCCCACTGCTGACCCGTGTCCACACGATGCTCCCCAACCTTGCGGTACAGCGTTTGCCAGTCTTGCTCGGCGACCTCTGACACCGCACGGCGGAACTCCGTCGTCACGTCGACCCCAACCGCGAACTCAATCACCCCGAAGCGCTCGTCTCTACCCTCCGCGCAGTACCGCAGCAACTCCCGCTGGTACCCCGCCGTGTCAGACCTGAGCATCACCTTCTCCACCCCCGCAGGCAGATGCTCCAGTGCTTCGGTCAACACTCGTAACTGCTGATGGCCCGCAGGTACGTTGCCGTCCCGAAACTCCGAATGCACAATCAACTCGGCCTCTGCCCAGTAGGTGGTCAGCGGCTGGTAGGCCCTGTACCTCTTGTAGCTGTGGAGCGCCTCCTGCTTGTGTGTCTCCACCAGACAGGCGTCCATGTCCAGTGTGGCCTCTCTCTGAGGCGAACGGCTCTGCACGAAGCCCGCCAGGTCGGCGTTCACCTTCCCCAGACCCTGCATAGCTCCATTGGGAGCAGGTATGAATGCTCTGTGAGCTTCCCGCTTCGCCTCCTCGCCCGCGTCATGGAACCTCTCCAGATACCGGAACACCGCAGACTCCGACGGCACGCTCCGACGACGCTCGACTCGCCATCTCGCCTTCAGCGCCCTGCGCTCCCTACTACCCATCCCCCAGGTCTCGGCATGGCGAAGTACCCTGCACAAACCTGCGTCCTTCTCCAGAACCTCCAGGTCCATCACCGACTCACCGCCTGCCAAGTTCAGCAGTATCAGCGACGTGATTATCTGGCTGTCCGTCCAGCCCTGACCACACTCCCGCAGTCTCACGTGGCGTTCCACCGACGACCTCAAACCCGCTGCTTGCATCAACTCCAGGTACGTCATCAGCCCGGACAGTCCCGTCATACCTGTCGAGCCCTTCTCCTGCTCGTACTGGAATGCCAGTAAGCCTTGCTTCATAATAGATGCACCTCGTTGGTGATCGGTTCGTTTGCGCAACAACCATCTTAGCCCGCATCGCGTCGGGCTCCAACGAGGTCTTCCTCTTATCTAGGTGGGGAATCTGGGTATCCCCAAATCCCCCACCTGACATTGTTGGGAGCTGCTTGGTGTGCTTTCAGGGGGTGTCCGGATGTCGACTTGGGGTGACGCATGACATGATCGGCATCGGACAGGGTCTCGGGTGCCGTCTTTGAGGGTATCGGCAGCGGTTCGCTGCCAATTGTGGCTGTTGTCAGGCCGAAGAAGGCATGGCCCGGCCTGGCAACTCGGCAGAGTCGCCTACAAACCGATGCTCCAGGCAGGGTCGCCTATGCCCGATACGGCTCGGCAGCCAGCGCCAATATCCTCTGCCGCGCCCTGAGCAGCAACTCGTATGAGGGATGGCCACGGGCAAGACGGATGATCAACCTCCTGGCGTGACGCACCACACGGCCCGGTAGGGCGATCAGGGCGAAGCGCACCGCCTTCAGACGCTTGCCCACCCACTGTCCGCCCAACACCAGCCGCTTCATGGCAGAGTTCAAGTTGAAGGCCAGCACCGATATGGCCCACCATGCTGCGTTGGCTCCGAACAGCCCCGACGGAAGCCTGCCCCCGGCAAGGTCACTCTTGAGGACGCCGTGGACCTCCTCGCCCTTGCCACATCTCTGCCTCGACCACCAGATCAACTCATCTCCCGCAATGCTCCGGTTGGTCACCACTCCGAAGACCTTGTACCAGCCTCTGTTGGACAGCTCCATCGCGGGGAACGGAAGCTCCATCTGCCCCTCCATTCCCGGCAGAGGCTGTTCGATCAACCGCTCCCTGGTAGCTATGAACCGATACTCAGGGCTGTTTTTGGAGTGCCCTATCCAGTTGGGTACGAAGTTCACATCAGCCCACTGCTGACCCGTGTCCACACGATGCTCCCCAACCTTGCGGTACAGCGTTTGCCAGTCTTGCTCGGCGACCTCTGACACCGCACGGCGGAACTCCGTCGTCACGTCGACCCCAACCGCGAACTCAATCACCCCGAACCGCTCGTCTCTACCCTCCGCGCAGTACCGCAGCAACTCCCGCTGGTACCCCGCCGTATCCGACCTCAGCATCACGCTCTCCACACCGGCAGGCAGATGCTCCAGTGCTTCGGTCAACACTCGTAACTGCTGATGGCCCGCAGGTACGTTGCCGTCTCGAAACTCCGAGTGCACAATCTGGTCGGCCTCTGCCCAGTAGGTGGTCAGCGGCTGGTAGGCCCTGTACCTCTTGTAGCTGTGGAGCGCCTCCTGCTTGTGTGTCTCCACCAGACAGGCGTCCATGTCCAGTGTGGCCTCTCTCTGAGGCGAACGGCTCTGCACGAAGCCCGCCAGGTCGGCGTTCACCTTCCCCAGACCCTGCATAGCTCCATTGGGAGCAGGTATGAATGCTCTGTGAGCTTCCCGCATCGCCTCCTCGCCCGCGTCATGGAACCTCTCCAGATACCGGAACACCGCAGACTCCGACGGCACGCTCCGAAGACGCTCGACTCGCCATCTCGCCTTCAGCGCCCTGCGCTCCCTACTACCCATCCCCCAGGTCTCGGCATGGCGAAGTACCCTGCACAAACCTGCGTCCTTCTCCAGAACCTCCAGGTCCATCACCGACTCACCGCCTGCCAAGTTCAGCAGTATCAGCGACGTGATTATCTGGCTGTCCGTCCAGCCCTGACCACACTCCCGCAGTCTCACGTGGCGTTCCACCGACGACCTCAAACCCGCTGCTTGCATCAACTCCAGGTACGTCATCAGCCCGGACAGTCCCGTCATACCTGTCGAGCCCTTCTCCTGCTCGTACTGGAATGCCAGTAAGCCTTGCTTCATAATAGATGCACCTCGTTGGTGATCGGTTCGTTTGCGCAACAACCATCTTAGCCCGCATCGCGTCGGGCTCCAACGAGGTCTTCCTCTTATCTAGGTGGGGAATCTGGGGTATCCTGCTCGTACTGGAATGCCAGTAAGCCTTGCTTCATAATAGATGCACCTCGTTGGTGATCGGTTCGTTTGCTCAACAACCATCTTAGCCCGCATCGCGTCGGGCTCCAACGAGGTCTTCCTCTTATCTAGGTGGGGAATCTGGGGTGGTCCCGTGTGCTTGACTGAGAAACGCGGCCGCGCATACCCTAGCCTCCCGGACGCGGGCGGTGCCGTGTCGGACAGCCGATATCGCCGCGTCGTCGAGTAGCGTCACGATCTCAGGAGGTCGGCTCTTGCCCGAGCCGTTCGAGCTATCCGCCGCGCAGGCCGCGGCCGCAATCCGCGACGGGCGGCTTACCGCTGCCGCGTTGATGGAGTCCCTGCTGGCCCGGTCCGCGGCCCTGGAGTCCTCGCTCAGGGTGTGGGTAACCCTCGACGAGGACGCGTGCATGACCGCGGCGCGGCGCGCGGACGAGGAGTTGCAGCGCGGTGGGCCAGCCGGCCCGCTGCACGGCGTGCCGGTCGGCGTCAAGGACATCTACAACACGAGCGACATGAAGACCACGAGCGGGTCTCCCATGTACGCCGACTTCCAGCCCGACTTCGACTCCACCGCGGTGGCGCTTCTCAGGCGCAGCGGAGCGATCGTGATGGGCAAGACGGTCACCACGGAGTTCGCCTGCGCCGACCCGTCGCCCACGCGCAACCCCTGGAACGCGGCGCACACGCCCGGCGGCTCCAGCAGCGGCTCGGCGGCCGGCGTCGCGGCGAGGATGTTCCCCGCCGCCCTGGGATCGCAGACGGCAGGCTCGGTCGTGAGACCCGCGTCCTATAACGGCGTCGTGGGCATGAAGCCGACCTTCGGACTCGTCAGCCGGTACGGCGTGACGCCGGTCTCGTGGTCGCTCGACACGATGGGCTTCTTCTGCCGTACCGTGGAGGACGCCGCCCTGGTGCTGTCATGCCTGGCGGAGCACGACCCGAACGACTCCGTCTCCCTGCCGACCCCGGCGCAAGGCCTGTTCGATCCTCCGGCGGGCGCTGCCGCGCCACCGCGAATAGGGACGCTGCGCCGGTTCTTCTACGAGAAGGCCGAGGCGGAGGTCCAGCAGGTCACCGACGATGTGGTCGAGAAGCTCTCGGCCGCTGGCGCCGTGGTCGAGGAGATAGCGCTGGAGGCCGACTACGACCCCCTGCTGTCGGCGCATCGGGTGGTGATGGCCGTCGAGGCGGCCGCGGTCCACGAACGGCGCTTCGAGGCGCGGGCGGACGAGTACGGCCCGAGGGTCCGCGGGCTGATCGAGTCGGGCATGCTGGCCCCGGCGGTTAGCTACGTCCAGGCCCACCGGGTGCGGGAAAAATTCAGCCGCGAGATGTCGCGCGCGGTCGAGGGGTTTGACGCGGTGCTTGGGCCGACGACGCCGGCGGCCGCCCCCAGGGACCTGACGACGACCGGCAACCCGGTGTTCCAGGTGCCGTGGACGAGTTGCGGCTTTCCGTCGATCACTCTGCCATGCGGGCTGTCCGAGTCCGGGTTGCCTCTGGGCGTTCAGCTCGCGGCGGGCCCGCTCGGCGAGGCGCGCCTGCTGTCGGCTGCGGCGTGGTGCGAAAGGGTGGTCGGCTTCGAGGCTCAGCCAGGCACCGGCCTGCCCTGAAGCGAGGACCACCCTCACCTCAATCCTCTCCCGTCAAGGGAGCGGAGGAAAGCAGCCGGAAATCCTCTCCGTCAGGGAGCGGAGGAAAAGCGGTCCCTCCTCCCTTGGCGGAGAGGGCTGGCGGTCGTTCAGACGGGCCAGGTGTCGAATCCCCACTCGACGAGCCGGGACACCATGCGCCGGATACGCGGCCGGTCGCTGTCGACGTAGGACTGCGCCGGCCGCAGGCCGTACGTCCAGGCCTCGTAGAGGCCCTTGACGTGGGCGACCTGCTCGTCGGTCTTGGGGTTCTCCATGAAATTGATCGCGTTCTGGTGTCGGCCCGGACTGCCGCCGAACGACGAGTGCAGCAGGTTCTCTGTGAAGACGACCAGGTCGCCGGGCTGGGTCTCCGCGGCGTAGCAGGGAAGGTCGGAGGGCGCGAGGCCGAAGGGTCGGAACTCCGGGTCGGCGTTGTTCTCCCTGAGCAGGCCGAAGCGGTCCGGGTCTGCGGGAATGTGGGAGCCCGGAACGAACCTGAGCGCGCCGGTATCCTTCGTCAGATCGTCCAGGTAGAAGTTGATCTTGACCGCCAGAGGCTCGTCATCGGTGCGCGGTGACCCGTGCCAGGGTGTGGCGCCGGTCCTCGCACGGCCCTCGGTCTGAAGCAGGATGAATTCCGGCCCCACCAGGTCCACGCCGATCTCGTAGACGCGGTCGTCGTCGACCAGCGTACTCAGGTAGGGCTTGCGCTCGAAGAACGGCTGGACGTACTGGGAGGCTCCGGTGAGTGGCCCCCCGTTCCGGTCCTCGGCGAAAATCTCGTCCGCCTCGCGCCTGATAACCGCGACCTCCTCGGCGTCGAACACCTGTCTGAGTACCAGGAAGCCGAAGGTGTGAAAATGCGAAATCTGCGCCTGCGTCAGCATGTTATCCTCCCTCGTTCCGTCGTCCGCCCTGGGTAGCGCGGGCGGAGACGTCTACTTGCCCCTCACACCCCGGACGGGCGCCGTGTTGATCAGCCCTCCGTCCACGTCGATGGTGGCCCCCGTGATGAAGTCCGACGCGTCCGACAGCAGGAACATCACTGCGTTGACGACGTCGGCCGTGGTGCTGTTGCGCCCGATGGGGACGTTGGCGGCGGTGGCTGCCATGATCTGGTCGGCGGTCGCGCCGGTGGAGGCTATCTTCGCGGCCAGCACGTCCTGTCCCATCGTCGTCTCCGGGGTACCGACGGGGCAGATGCAGTTCACCGTCACGCGGTCGGGCGCCAGCTCGGCGGCGAGCGTCTTGGTGAGTCCGATCACGCCGTGCTTGGCGGTCACGTAGGTCGATATCCTCGGAAAGCCGACCTTGCCGGCGTCGGAGCTCAGGTTGACGATCCGGCCTCTGCCGCTCTTTCTCAGCAGCGGCGCGGCGGCCTGGCAGCAGAGGAAGACGCCCTTCAGGTCGACGCCGACGACCAGGTCCCACTCCGCCTCGGTGATCTCGTCGAGGGGCGTGAACCTGATCACGCCGGCGCTGTTGACGAGGGCGTCGAGGCCGCCGAACGCGTCCTCGCAGGCCGCGATGGCCGCGCGCACCGAGTCGCCGGACGTCACGTCGAGCTCGATCGGCAGCAGCAGCTCGCCGCGTCCGAGGGACTCTGCGGCCTCGTCGAGCCGCTCCCTGTGTACGTCGCCTATGGCGACGCTGGCACCCTCCTCGAGCAGCGCGCGGGCGACGCCCAGGCCGAACCCGCTCGCTCCGCCGGTGACCAGCGCCCGTCTGGGCTCGTTCTTGTCCGCCATTGCCATTCACCCGCCCGAAGGGCTCCTCTGCCCACGGTGGCGGGATTATATCGCAGGCATCGAGCGGGTGTCACAAGGGCCTACGGCGAGCCGCGTGCGACGTGAGCGGTTACCAGCCGGGCGGCGGCGTTGTATGATGGCCGCAATCGTCACGCGAACGGCGAGGGCCATGGACTTCACGCTTACCCCAGAGCAGCAGCGGACCGTCGGCGAGGCGCGGCGGATCGCCAGGGAGTGCCTCGAGCCGCGCGCGGCCGGGTACGACGAGTCGGCCAGCCATCCGTGGGAGAGTTGGAACGATCTCTGGGAGGCCGGTTTTCTCGCCGCGTCGGTTCCGTCGGCTTACGGCGGCGGCTGGACCGACATGACGACCTACGTGATGGTGGTCGAGGCGCTGTCGCAGGGGTGCACGAGCTCCGCAATGACGCTGCACATGCACTCGGTCGTGCAGATGTTCATCGACGCGCTGGCCACAGCCGACCAGAAGCGACGGTACTACGCCGAGGTGGTCGACGGCGGGAAGCTGTTCGGGAGCTGGGGCAGCGAGCCCGAGGCCCGGGGCGGCACCGCAATCGCCCGTGGGACGTCGGTCGCGCCCGCGGACGGCGGATACGTCGTCGACGGCCGGAAGCACTTCTGCACCATGGCGGGAGCCGCGCACAGGTACATGGTCCACTGCACGATGCAGGGCTACGACGGAGTGGACGGCTACCAGATGGTGTTGGTGCCCCACGACGCGCCCGGCATGGAGATCGACGGCGGCTGGGACACGCTGGGCATGAGGGCCACCGTGAGCCCGAGCGTATCGTTCCGGGAGTGCGCGGTGAGCGCCGACTGCCTGCTCGGGGAGCCGGGCGAACCGCTGAAGGCCGGCGTCGGCTACGGCTTCGGTCTGGGCTACGCCGCCGTGTACATCGGGGCCGCGCAGCGCGCCCTCGACTTCACGGTGGAGTACTGCAAGACGCACACTTTCGCCCCGGACCCGGGGCCGCTGTCCCATAGCCTCGTCGTCCAGCGCGCGGTCGCCGAGATGACGACGGCGCTGCAGGGCGCCCGCCTGGTACTGCTCGAGTCCGCCAGCCGCTGGGGCGGCGCGGACGCCGAGACCCGGCTCGTGATGGCGTCGCGCGCCAAGTACCTGGCCACGCAGGCGGCGCTCATGGTCACGTCCAGATGCGTCCAGACCGTCGGCGGGCGCAGCGCGCACAGGACGGCGCCACTGGAGCGCCTGTTCCGCGACGTCCGCACCGCGACGCTGATGCCGCCAAACGTCGACCGCGCCCAGGAGGTCATCGGCCGGGCTGAGCTCGGCGTCGACGGCGAGACCGGGTAGAGAAACCCGTTCACTCCGCGTCGCCCTCCCAGGCCAGTCGGCAGGGGCGAAACCCCCTCTCCCCTGGCGGGAGAGGGCTGGGGTGAGGGGGTTCCTGCATTGGTGCATTGGAGGCGCTTCACTCCTGCCGTGCAGCTCCGACGCCCGGTCTGGTATCATACCCATACCCCCCGGGTGAGGGTTTTGGACAGGGAGAAGGCATTATGACGACCGAAACGAGGCGGCCGAGCCACGAGCACGAGGGCCTGTCCGAAGCCAAGCGGGAGGCGCTAAAGCGCCTCAGCTACGTGGAGGGCCATCTGTCTGGCATACGCCGCATGGTCGAGCGGGACACCTACTGCGTCGACGTGCTCAAGCAGACCTTCGCCGTGCGCAGGGCCATCCAGAAGCTCGAGTCGCTGCTGCTGGAAGGCCACCTCCACTCCTGCGTGATCGACGGCGTCAGGGACGGCCGCGAGGACGAGGTGCTGGGCGAGCTGCTGGAGCTGTACACGCTGGCCGACAAACGGTAGCGGGCCGATGACCGCCGAAACCACGGAACGCGTTACGCTACCCGTCACCGGCATGACCTGCGCCGCCTGCGTCATCCACGTGACCAACGCGCTCGAGGACGTCCCGGGCGTCGACGACGCCGTCGTCAACCTCGCGGCGGAGAAGGCCACCGTGCGCATGTCCTCGGACCGGCTGTCCGGCGTCGGGGAGCTGGTCCACGCGCTCGAGGACGCCGGGTACGGCGTCGGCACCGCGCGTGTGACGCTGAGCCTCGGCGGCATGGCATCGGCGGCGGACGCCGTGAGCGTCGAGCAGGCGCTCACCGGCGTCGACGGCGTGCTCTCCGCAGCGGCGGACCTCGAAGGTGGGACGGCCGTCGTCGAGCTCGTGCCCGGAATCGCCTCCACGGCCGGTCTGCGCGCCGTCCTGGAGGGCGCCGGCTTCCCGGTGTCGGGCGTCGTGTCCGACGACTCGCGGGAAGACCGGCCGGCCGACCTGGGGCCGCTCAGGCTCAAGGTCGTCCTCAGCCTGGGCGTCGCGGCGGTGATGATGGCCGCGATGCCGGTCGCGCGGGTCGAGGACGCGCTCCCGTTCAGGATCGACTACCTCCTCCTGGCGATGGCGACACCGGTGCAGTTCTGGGCCGGCGCCCAGTTCTACGCCGGCGCCTGGGGCGCCCTGAAGCACGGCGTCTCCACCATGAACACGCTGATAGCGGTCGGCACGTCGGTCGCCTACTTCTACAGCGCGGCCGTCACCCTCTTCCACGACGCGGCCCTGTTCGCGGAGTACGAAGCCGCCACCTTCTTCGAGACGTCCACCGCCATCGTCGGCCTCGTGCTCGTGGGGCGCTACGTGGAGGCGAGGGCGAGGCACAGGGCGTCCGAGGCGATACGCGCGCTGATGGCGCTCCGGCCCGCGACGGCCCGCGTCGTGCGCGGCGGTGAGACGATAGAAGTCCACGTCGACGACGTGGTGGAGGGCGACGTGGTGGAGGTCCGTCCCGGCGAGAAGCTGCCGGTCGACGGCGAGGTGCTGGACGGCCGCTCGTGGATCGACGAGTCGATGCTGACGGGCGAGAGCATGCCGGTGGAGAAGCTGCCGGACGCGCCGGTATACGGGGCGACGGTGAACACGACCGGCAGCTTCCGGTTCACGGCCACGAGGGTCGGGGCCGAGACGGAGCTGGCGCGCATCGTCCGCCTGGTCGAGCAGGCCCAGGGCTCCCGGGCGCCGGTGCAGCGGCTCGTCGACGTCGTATCGAGCTACTTCGTGCCGGCAGTTCTCGCCGTCGCCGCCTCGGTCTTCGTCCTCTGGTACGTGGTAGGGCCGGAGCCGACGTACGCGTACGCCGTGCTGACCGCGGTCGCGGTGCTGATAATCGCCTGCCCGTGCGCCCTCGGGCTCGCGACGCCGACGGCCGTTACGGTGGGCGCGGGCAGGGGCGCCGAGCGGGGAATTTTCTTCCGGAGCGCCGAGGCCCTGGAGCGCCTGCACAAGGTCGACACCGTGGTCATGGACAAGACGGGCACCCTGACCGCCGGAAGGCCGGCCGTGACGGAGGTCTTCGCCGGGGACGCGGACGAAGGTGAGGCGCTTCGGCTGGCCGGCTCCGCCGAGCGCCGGTCCGAGCACCCGCTGGGCCGGGCCGTCGTGGCCTCAGCCGAGGAGCGGGGGCTGCATCTCTCAGAGGTGCGGGAGTTCAGGGCGACGCCCGGTCTCGGTGTCGAAGCCGAGGTCGATGGAAGACGGGTTCTCGTCGGCGCTGCTGCCCTGCTCGAGGGCCGCGGCGTCGGTCAGGACGGCCTCGCCCCGGCCGCCGACGAGGTCGCGCGGCGGGGCAAGACGGCCGTCTGGGTGGCCGTCGACGGCCGGGCCGCCGCGCTGCTGGCCGTGTCGGACAGCGCGAAGCCGGGCGCCGGCGAGGCAGTGGCCGCCCTCAGGCGGCAGGGACTCGACGTCGTCATGCTCACCGGAGACAGCCGTGCCGCGGCGCGGTTGACGGCGTCCGAGCTCGGCGTCGATACGGTCGTCGCCGAAGTGCTGCCGGAGGACAAGGCGGCCCACGTCAAGGCGCTCCAGGACGAGGGCAGGGTCGTCGCGATGGTCGGCGACGGCGTCAACGACGCGCCCGCGCTGGTGCAGGCGGACGTCGGGATCGCCATCGGCGCCGGCGCGGACGTCGCCGTCGAGTCGGCGGACGTCACGCTTATGGGAGACGACCTCAGAGCCGTGTCGGCGTCCGTGGCGCTGGGCAGGGCGACGATGAGGACGATCAGGCAGAATCTGTTCTGGGCGTTCGCCTACAACGTCGCGCTCATACCCGTTGCGGCGGGCGCGCTGTACCCGGTCTTCTCCGGCGGCGCGCCCGACATCCTGCGGCCCGTCCTCGGGGAGTTCGGCTTTCTCAACCCGGTCGTCGCGGCCGCGGCCATGGTTGTCAGCTCCATCACCGTCGTGGGCAACTCACTGAGACTTCGCAGGTTCGAGCCTGCGGCGTAGGAGGAAGGGAATGCGAATACCGCTGTTGGGACGCGGAGGACGGACAGAGACAGAGACCGACCCTGTGTGCGGAATGGACGTCGACGTAAAGAAGCCGCGGGGCGGTGTATGGGAGCACGAAGGCGTCCGCTACTACTTCTGCGCGCCGGGCTGCAACCGCGCCTTCCAGAAGGAGCCCGAGGAGTACCTGTCGGGCCGCAAACACCTCGACCACGAGTAGGCCGACGACCGGGTGCAGTCCTCACGGCGGCTGGCAGGCGCGCCTCGGGCCCTCCGCTCGACGCCGCTCCGAACGCGGCGCCGAGCTCCTTGAAGCTCCCGCCTGCATGCGGCGCCGGGCCGTCTCTACCCGGCGATGTCCACCAGGACCTCTATCACCGTGTTATCGGGGTTCGTCGCCGGAGTGCTCGTCAGGCACTTGCCCACCACGACCGCGCGGTCTGCGGATTCGATGGGGTGCTCGTGGGCCGTCTCAGAGTCTGTCTCCGAGGTATCCGGTTCCTGCGGCGGCTGATTCGCGCTCATCTAGTCATCCCTCCTGTTCGCATGCGCCATGCTCTAGCCGTGGCTGCACTCGCAGACTCCCTCGAAGCCTCGCGGTCCACGGTCACCCTTGTCACCCTTCGGCCCCCGAGCTCCGGGGAAGCCCTGCTCGCCCCGCGGACCCTCAGGCCCCTGCGGACCCGCCAAGCCGCGAGCCCCTGGCACACCCCGAGCCCCGACGGCGCCTCGCTGACCCGTCGGGCCCGCAGGCCCCGGATCGCCGGGAAGTCCGCTGAAGCCCCTCAGTCCCCGCACTCCGGTATTGCCCCCGGGGCCCCGCGCTCCTGATGGCCCCCGCGCACCAGTTGCACCGAAGTCGCCCTTGGGACCCTGGTGACCGACAGGGCCGCGCACTCCGGTATCGCCCCTGGGCCCCTGCACTCCCAGTGGCCCCTGAGCACCAGTTGCACCGGTGTCACCCTTGTCGCCCTTGGGACCCTCGGGACCGGCGGGGCCGGGAGGCCCTGCTACACCCTGGGAAGCAGCACTGATCGTGACCGTATGGGCGTGAGCACCTGCGCTACCAGTCTCGCCGCTATGGCTGTGTGACGGAGATTCCGTGACCCTCGCCACGTTGGTGGTGTTGCCGGCGGGACCTGCCGCGATGACCGGATCGCCGACGCCGATCGCCCCGGCCGACAGCGCCTTGGCGATTCCCTTGACCACAATCGGGACGAATTCGTCGGCCGCTAGATCGCTTCCCGTCGTGGCGGCTTGGTCTCCCACCTCCTTGCCGGCGGGAGTGTGCACAATGCCGATAACTCGTCGCTCGTGGCCGGAGTTCGCCTTGAAGACCCGTGTCAGATACGGGGTCGTCGAACGTTGGCGCACCACGACCACGTCGCCGCAGTGGAGCGTCTCCCCCGCCCGGAAGTAGTCGTCTATGATCCACCGCTGCCCACGAACCCCTCACTCCCATCCGGCTTCACTGAGCATGTCGTATGCGAACTGAAGCTTGGCTTCGCCTTCACGCCACAGAGTATCCACAACCGCCTTCATCCTGTAGGCCCGCGACCAGAACCATACGGCCTCACGATAACCCCGTGATGCCGTTGGGGAAGCCGTTCGATCTCGATATGGTAGGAACTTGGACCCACCGGGACATCATCGTGGAACTCGGATTGATACCATGTCTTGTCGGCGTTCAGGTAGTACGAAAGCGTTTCAGCCGGCAGTGGCCCAGGCACAGGAATGACTGGGGGGACAACAGGAACAGGCGGGGGTACCGGTACGGGAGTAACGGGCCGAACATGGCTGGGAATGTCCTCATAGGATGTATCTCCCCAAGCCCATCCCCACATGAAGTCCATATAGTCCCATCGCCAGCCATCGGGGAACTCCGTAGCAGCCATTTCCTGGGTCATGTACTCCTGGAGCCGTTCACGTTCGGTATCAACTCCTTCGGTCTGTCTCAGCACTGCCCAAGCTGTCTGTTGGTTTCGGATGGGATACGAAGCTGACGATGGGAAGTTGGCGAGGCCATCCGAGCCGATAGTCGTCCTCCAGACTTCCTTAGTTCTGTCAGTTTTTTCGATGACCTCGTAGTCACCCCAGATGATCCCATCGTTCTTGGGACCTGTGATGTTGCTGATGACGTAATTTGCCTAAGACCACGTCTTCGCAGTGTCGTAGGTCACTGTATACAGCAAGTCAAACTCGATACGGGTATCGTAAAGAGAAGGCAAGTTGAGAAGGTTGCGCTCTACGTACTTGATGTGAAGCTTCCACTCCTTTGAAAGTGTGCCATCAGGATTGGCTACCGGATCAGAGATTACCTCCCTATCCATCACGACCCCGTCGTCCTGAATCGGAGGAAGGGGAACGGAAACTCCGCCGGGGAACTGGGGCCACTCGAACTCAGTTCCGACAATCTCGACGTTCTGGTTCAACTTGACGGGATAGTAGCCCACTCCGCCTGACCCAGTAGACTGCCATGTTCCTTTCGCCCATGTGCCTTCGCGGACGAACGTAATTGGTGGGGCGTAGGTGAGCGAGCACCTAGACATGCCTGTATCTACAGGCACCGCCGGCGTAGTCGACTCAGGTACCCTCTTGATTGGGACGGTGAGACGTCGCAGCACCTCACCCAACTTGTCGCGGGTGGGCATTACATCGTTGACGCTCGGTGGCATTTCGTTTCTCCTGGTGGTCGGTCGGATTCTACGGCGTGTCCAGACTGCTACAGTGATAGCGGGAAAAGGCCCCGCTCGTCACGAGCATCGGTTGGTCACCGAGTTGAGTTTGGGATGCTGGTCATATATGCTTTTTGGTTGATTGAAGTTCAAGGCTGTGATTTTGCTCCACGCTCAAGAAAAGATGTTGCACCGTTGCTCAGTCCGGCTCGAACATCTTGAAGAGAGTGTCACCGCTCATGAACCGACGTGCGTACCACGCGGTCTTGCGGACCAGCCTGTCCCCGGCAGGGGCAACTCCCTCCCCAGTGTCAGGCTCGATGTAGAGCTGCTCCATCCAGGCATTCCAGGCCCAGAGGATTATCAGATCAACTTCATTGCGCCGGTCGTAGACCTGATGCCACTCGAAGTCGTACAGGTTTTCCTTCAGATACGGGTCATGCCGCACGGGTTCTGTGCGTCCCCAAGAGGGCAACCACCCGGGATGAGCGGCAAACAATAACCACTCGTCATACCGGGGAGACAGAATGACGGCATTGTCAACGGTTTGGAAGTACGGGAGGGGGTTGGTGATAACCCAGGCCCAGGCGTTGCCAGGGTCAACGTCCTTCTCCTTGAAACGGAAGCTGCGTAACGTAAAGCGGTCGTCGGGCGAGTCTTCATCAGGATCGAAGTAGAGCTCACCCACCGCTGCGAGCAGGGGCTTGCCCTCCCAGTTGAAGATTAGGTCTGGATAGACGCTGTAGACGTTGTTCCAAACGTAATCGAGGATCATCTGTTTCCTTGCGGCACTGAGGTTCCTGGCAGTACCGGGAACCAGAGTATGGTCGATTGTAGGTGTCACGATGTCTGGCCACGGCTCCACCATCAAGGCGACCTTGAAACGCAGGTTCTTCGATTGTATGTGGTTGAGTAGACGAATGAGGGCGTCGTGGCCGCGCTGTTCAATATAGCCGTCGTACACGCCATCGAGGTCGGCATCACCCCAACCCCACCATGACACGATGATGGTGTCTATGCCTGCCTCCTCCATCTTTCGAAGCTGCCAGGCGATGGTGTCGTCGCTGTCGCTGGTGTAGTAGCCGATCTCCGGGCGGTTAGCCACGAAGCCAGTAATCAGTTGGTTGTTGACGATGTCGTTCCAATGAAACGTCTCCAGTCCTCCATCGGCAGGCCAGTTGTTCTCCCGGTCGTGGGAATATCCGAACCATTGGTACAAGATGGTGGCCACCGGGACATCTTTAGCACTGGCCAGAGATGTCTCCTTTGGCTCTGTCTTCCCGCACCCCGTTGCCGTCAGCACCACGAGCAGTGGCGTCAGCGCTGCAACGAGCACCAGTCTACGCGTCATGAGACATCCCGGTCGGGGCGATGCGTCCAGATCACTGAAATCTGCCTCTGACGCATCGCCACAGGCTGCCGTTGCCGGAACGAAGAGCGCCGTTGTCGACGCCGGATTGCCGGTCCACCGTTGCACTCGTCGAGTCACCTTCAAGAATTGAGACAGGTCCGTATTCGTCGGCGCTTTCCGCATAAGCGGCTTATGAGCATAAACTCAATCCGCCGCTGCCCATGCTAGGACATGTGTTCTTTGGCTGTCAAGTCCCCTCATGACCTGTAGTCGTCTATGATCCACCGCTGCCCCACGAACCCCTCGCTCGTCAAGATCGGTATGCCCATAGCTCCTCTCCTTTCTCTGTGTCCTAGTTTGAGTCGCCCGGTGCTTGAACCGTAATCGACGCAGTATCGCTGTCACTCGCTCCCTGACTGTCCGTCACCGTCAGCTTGAACGTCAGTACCGTCGCGCTGGATGGCGCAGTGAAGGTCGGGCTGACCGCCGTGTTGTCGCTGAGCGTCACCCCCGCACTCGCTATCGCGCCGTGAGCCGACCCGAAGTCCTGCTCCCACCGGTAGCTCAGTGTGTCCCCTGCGTCGGGGTCGCTGCTGCCAGAACCGTTCAGCGTCACGGTAGCTCCCGTGTTCACCGTCTGGGTCAGAGCCTGAATCGGCTACAGGAGGCCGGGTCACCCTGATGGTCACCTCGTCCGTGTCGCTGCCTCCCTTACCGTCCGAGACCGTCACTCGGAACTTCAATTTCGTCAGCGTTGAAGGAGCGGTAAAGGTCGGGCTAGCGGCTGTCGGGCTACTCAGAGTTACGTTTGTGCCCGATACCTTTGTCCATCTGTAGCTCAGCGGATCGCCATCGGGGGTCCGTGCTCCACGAAGCGTCAAGGGTGACGGTCGCTCTAGGATCGCCCACCTGGTCATTGCCCACTGATCGATGTCCTCATTGCGCGGACATATCCGGGCAGGAGTTTATGCTTCTTCTCGCTGTTGTGGAGCTTCATGGCGGCATCGTCAACATCCCAAATGTAACGGCTGACCTCGTCGGCTTAGTCGAAGTGTTCGAAGGGCAGCCCCGCGCGGAACAACTTGGCGTAGTGGGCAGTCTTGCGGACGTAGAGGTCGCCGACGGCGTACGCACCAATGCCGGAGTCGGGTTCGATGTAGCAGACCTCCCAGTACGAGTTCCAGTACCATATCCACATCAGCTTGATTTCTGAGCGTCGCGGATTCTCTATGATCTCACGCCAGGCGTCGTCGTACTTTCCTTCGGTTCCCAATGGGTCAACTTCAGGAAGGTTTACTGGCCTGTTAGTTTCCCCTCCTACCGGAGGGTTGTAGTAGTCGAAGTAGGGGATGTTCGCAGCATATGTCACGACGCTGGTGAACCGCGGCCAGATGTTCACAACACCATCGACTCCAGGGATCGCGGATGGGGGGTCCCGATACACATAGTCGGTGGTGAACTCGTCCTCGTCCTCGTGGTTGTTAGAGACTTCAATCAATCTGAACCGGCTATCTGTCCAGCCGTGGTTTCTCCACCAACCACCTTTCACGTCCGGAACTCCGAATAGGGCGGGCCTTCCATCCAGGTGAAGTGCAAGGCTGCCATATTCTGATGGAGCGTAGAAGTTACTCCACGCATAGTCTGCGACCATCTGCCGCTGTTGGTCCGTCAGGTCAGCCGTGGATATTGGTACGACCCCCCCTACGAAGAAAGTGAATGCTTCGGCGAGCAGAGCGAATTTCATCGGGAGGCTATTGGCCTTGATGTAGTCCAGTACCATCCGGATCGTCTCTTGGTACTGCGCATGCAATCCTTCCGAATCGATCGTCCCATCGAGTCTGTCATCTCCCCATCCAGACCAGGAAATGATGATGGTGTCGATGCCGGCCCTCTGCATCTGTTCCAGCTGCCACGCGATGGTCGCTGGGTCCTTCGACGCATACCAGCCAATTTCCGGCCAGATCGTGGTGAACCCCGACCAAGGGAACGGACTGTCGGCTCCAAGCGGACCGTAGGCGTTCCAATGTGTCGTGCCTCTTCCACCGGTAGCCGCATACGGTGCCGCTTGTTGGAATCCGTGACCTACGTAAAACACCGTAGCTATGGGTACGTCATTCGAAATAGGCGACTCCTCTTGCCTCGTCGGCGCATTCCCACACCCCGCTACCGTTGCCGCTAGCAACGCCAGAACTATGGCTCTCAGCCACCTACGTGCCATGGTCCACCTCAATATCAACGTCACCGCCGTCTTCTCTTCGCCCTTGCCCTCCAATGGGCTGTCCAGCTAGGAACTGGCCGTAGTACGCAGCAGTCCTCTCCACGAGAGACCTGTCGTCGCTCATGGGAGAGACGCCCTTGTCCGGTTCGATGGCTGCGTGTTCCTTACCGTGGAAAGACGACGTACATCCCGTCGTCTGAAATCATCTGAGGCAGCCATGCCGGATCGGGATACCAGTTCCAGTCCTAATGCTCTCGCCGGTTTCAAGATCGAAACCAAACCAGAGGTACATCACCGCTGCCAGTGGCACGTCATCCGGCATGTACAATTCCCCTTTCTTCGCCGCATCCCCGCACGCAGTTGCCGCCATCACGGCGACGCAGACTATCGGCGCGTCTCCCAGGCTTTGAGCCGGGACGACAGTCGTCCAATCCTCCTCTATCGCCCCGGTCGAAGGATTAGGTACCAGATCAGGGCCGGCGGACCGTAAGAAGAAATTGCAGGCCAAGTTGATACCATCAAGCAGTTGTGCTTTAGTCGGCATATCCGTCTCCTGTCTAGCGGCTGAACTCGTCGAAGTGCTCGAAGGGCTGACCAATTCTGAACAGGTTGGCGTAATGGGCCGTCTTTCTGACGTAGAGGTCACCGACAGCATAGGCGCCTACACCCGAATCCGGCTCAATGGAACTCATCTCATCGTAATTGTTCCAAGACCAAAGCCAGATCATTCGGACTTCAGAACGTCTGGGATGCTCGATAATTTGACGCCATGCATGGTCATACAGCCCCTCTTTGCCGAGGGGATCGATATGTATCGTATTGCCTTATTTATCCAGGAGAATCCCGGGTGACCTGACAGGAACGTGAACATGTTTGTGTGCCTGGGCCAGATGGTGACAATACCGTCAACTCCTGGAATTGCAGAGGGAGGAGGCTGGTAGACATATACCGATGTGAATCTGTCCTCATGGCTGTGATTTTCTGACAACTCAATAAGCTCAAACCTAGGATCACTGAATCGGTGTCTGCCCCACCAGGCATCCGGACGCCTATCGTCGGTCCAACCCGAAGCGAAGATAGTTGGACGCTCACCGTCCAAACTGAGTGCGATGTCCTTGTATTTTGAAGACGGGCCAAAGTACGTATCCCACATATAGTCTGTCACCATCTGTCTCTGTGCATCAGTGAGATCGTCTGCCCCGCCAAAGCCTTCGAATTCGGGGAAATTCACGACAAGCAAGGTGAACTTCAGTGGGAGGTTGTTATCAAGGATATGATCCAGGATCCTCTGAATTGTTGGTTCGATGTGTGCAGGGATGTGGTTCATATCAACATCACCGTCCAGATCGACATCTCCCCAACCACCCCAGCCAATAATCAATGTGTTGCTCTCGCCGGTTTCAAGGTCGAAACCGTACCAGAGGTACATCAACGCTGCCAGTGCACGTCATTCGGCATGTGCTTGGGCTCCTCTCTGGCGTCCCTGCACCCGATCATCGTCAGCACGAACACCGACGCCAGCGCAAGTCCGAGGCCTCTGCGAGCCATGGGCACCTCCGGAGGGGAGTGATATCTCCATCGTATCTTCGCCGTCGACATGTGCGTCCCTCGGCCAGAGGGCTGAGTTGACCATTGCGGCGGACGACAGCACTAATGTTCTTCGTTTGTCAAGTTCCCCAAACGTGAGAGGAAACAGCTCGGCCCCCTCGCTCCCGGAGTGGCACTACCCAAAGGTCTATTGGTACGATAGAAGCACTGACGCTCGGACCGCGGTTGGCGGCGTCAGACGTGCGGATTGCCTGCCGAAGTGGCGGAACGGTAGACGCGGCGGTCTCAAAAACCGTTGGGGGTTAAACCCCGTGCCGGTTCGACTCCGGCCTTCGGCACCAAGCCCATTCTTTCTCGTCCAATCTCGCATGGGACAGCGCGGGACGAGTGTTGCTCGAGGAACGGGCTGACGGGAGCATGAGAATGGACTCCAGAGAGCTGGACGCCCGGATCGCTGCCTTGGAGCGTGACCTGGAGCACGGGGCGGGACTTCTGACCGCGCGCGGCGTGGAGATTCTCCGCGACGCCTGCGCGGCCATGCCGCGGAAGCGCTGGGCCGAGGAGCTGCCCCGGGTCGCGGAACGCATCTGGGCCGCCAAGCCCGCGATGGCGGGGCTGAGGAACGCCGTGCGGCTGCTGCTGAGCGATCTGCTGGAGCTGGGCCCGGACGGTGATGACGCTGCCGTTCGGGAGCTTGCCTGGCGGCTGACGGACGGCCTCCGGAGGGTCGGCGACATGGCCGCGGACAACGCCGCGGCGGCGCTCGGCCCGCACGCGAGGGTCGTGACGTGCAGCTACAGCTCCGCGGTGACTCGCACCCTCATCGCCGCGGCCCGTTTCGGACCGCCGGGGTCGGTCGTGGTGTACGAGCCGTGCACGAGGCCCGACGCGCCGGGGCGCCGTCTGGCCGACGCAGTCGCGGCCGCGGGCTGGCCCGCGGCCGTTCATGCCGGGCCGGCGGCCGAGGCCGTAGAGCGCGCCGACCTGGTGCTGGTCGGCGCGGACGCGGTGACTACGGGCGCGTTGGTAAACGGCGCGCCGACCGCCGAGCTCGCCGCCGCCGCGCTCGACCGCGTTCCCCTCTACGTCGTGTGCGAGACGATCAAGTTCACCGACGACGCCGCGACCGCGCCGGGGTACGACCGCGTTTCGCTGGAACGGGTCACGGACGTGATCACCGAGAACGGCCGCCTGTCGCGGCCGGCGATCGCCGACTATCTGACGCGGCACGGGCGGGCCGTCCCCCGATAGTAGGATTGGGCGCGCGGCGACTGGAGGCCCCAAGACCATGAACGAAGGCGAGAGCGGTCTTCCGCTCAACGACGAGACGGACTACGGTCTCTGCTTTGTCTGCGGACCGCGCAACCGGTCGGGGCTGCGGCTGCGCTTCGAGCGCGACGGCGACGTCGTGACGTCGACATTCCGCGGACGCGAGGAGCACCAGGGCTTTCCCGGCTACGTCCACGGCGGCGTCATCACGGCCCTGCTGGACGAGACGATGAGCCGCGTGTCGCTGCTGGAGGACCGGTGGACCATGACCGCACGCATGGAGGTCCGGTTCCGGAGGCCCGTCCCGGTCGACCAGCCGGTTACGGCGGTCGCCGAGAAGCTGACCGAGCGGCGCGGCTTCGTCGAGGTCGAGGGGCGCGTCCTGCTGCCCGACAGCACGGTCGCGGCGTCCGCCTCCGGGACCTTCGCATACCTGAACGAGGAGTCGCTGGCGCAAATGAGCGAGGGGTACCCGCTGCTGGCCAGCCGGTGGATGAGGTAGGCGCCGCCCGCCGGGGCTAGCCCGACCTGAGCTGGTATACCTGGAAGCGGTGGCGGTTCGTCTCGGGTATGTAGACCCTGCCCTCGGAGTCGAGCGATACCGCCGTCGGGCCCCAGAAGTAGGGCTCCGTCTGCGACGACTCGTGGTACGGCTCCCGCAGGTGCTCGGGCAGCTCCGATACCAGGTTCGACCGCTCGCGGGTCGACATCTCGTCCGGGTTGGAGGCGAAGAACTCCTTCGCCCATTTCGACAGCGTGGCGCGGCCGCGCTCGTTCCACAGGAGGGCGCCGTCGGGGCCCAGCACCTGCAGCCGCTCGTTGCCCCAGTCGGACACGTATATGTTCCCGTCAGCGTCGACGGCGACCCCGGAGGGCCGGTGGAGCTGTCCGTCGCCTCGTCCCGGCTCCCCGAAGGAGGCCAGGAACCGGCCTTCGGAGCTGAACTTCTGGACCCGGTCGTTGCGCCAGTCGGCGACGTAGACGTCGTCATCGGCGTCGACCGCGAGGCCCCAGGGCATGTCGAGCTGTCCCGCGGCGTTGCCGTGGCCGCCCCACTGCGACATATAGGCGCCGTCGCGGTCGAACTTCTGGATGCGGTGGTTGTGCTGGTCGGCCACGTACACGTCGTCGTTGGAGTCGATGGCGATCCCGGCGGGGCCGTCGAGCTCTCCGTCCCCGGACCCGCGGGAGCCCCACCTGTCTAGAAACTTGCCCGACAGGTCGAACACCGAGACGCGGTGGTTGTTCTCGTCCGTGATATGAAGGCGTTCGCGGCTGTCGAAGGCCAGGCAGACGGGCAGCGTGACCTGGCCGTCGCCGTCCCCGTAGCCGAGTCTGAACTCGTCCAGGTACTCCTCGTCGAGGTTGCAGATGCCGATGCGGATGGACGCGGCGCGCGGAGGATCGCAGCGATTGAGCACGCAGATGCGGCCGTCGCGTGTGACCGCGATGTCGTACGGGTTGGCGAAGCCGCGGCCGTTGTCGCCGTTGTTGACGATGCCGATGGTCTTGACGTACTCCAGCGTAACCGCCGCCGCCGCTTTTGTACTCATGCTCATGACGCTCCGGCGCCCGCTAGGCCAGCTGGAACTCGCGGGTGGCCGCTATCAGACCGAGGACATCGCCGACGCGCTTCTCCGAGTTGTCCCCCGCCTCGGCGCCGCGCAGGTGGACCGGCCCCTCCTTGGCGACGTACTCGGTCAGGCCCTTGCGGGTCGCCTCGTCGGCCTCCACCGGCCCCAGCAGTTCGAGGCAGCCGTCCACGAGCTCTTCGGGCGAGAGAGTCCCGCCGTCGAGGCTGGACAGCCGGTCGATGATCGCCCGGACGCCGCTCTGGCTAACGTCGCGGAGCTGCTGGGAGACGAAGTTGACGCGCTCGACCAGCGCGCCGCTGTCGATCCATTCCTCCGCCTCGTGCCATCCCTCCACCGTCGGCGGCATGAGCAGGCCCTGCCCCATGAAGAACGCCTGCTCCGCTACTTGGTACACTCCCAGGGTGGGGGTGCGGTAGCTTCCGGCAAGACGGAGGCCTCCTACGATCAGCTCGACGGGTCCTTTGACGTGCGCGAACCGGGCCTTGTCCGACTTGAAGTAGTCGGAGTTGAACAGCGTCCTCAGCACGGCGCGAATCTCGTAGCGCGACTCGAAGTAGCTGTCCATCATTTCGCGGATCACCTGCTCGCCCTCTTCGTCGACCTCGTCGGCCGCGAAGAAGAGGAAGAGCCGCCAGCAGACGAAGCGCGCCGTCGCCTCGTGCCGGACGATGATGTCGATGATGTCCTCGCCGTTGAAGTTGCCGGTCTCGCCGAGGAAGGTCTTTTCCCCGTCGTCGTGGTCCTCGGGGCGGTACTCGAAGTGCCAGGCTATGCGCCCGTAGGGCCATATCGAGTCCTTGGTGGCCCTGGTGGCCATGTAGTCGATGTTGGCCAGCGTCCAGCCCGTGAAGGCCCGCGCGCACTCCTTGATGTCCTCCTCGGTGTAGCTGCCGATGCCCATGGAGAACAGCTCGAGCAGCTCCCGGCCGTAGTTCTCGTTGATGGCGCCCTTGTGGTTGTCGTTGTTGTCCAGCCATATGATCATGGCCGGGTCCTTGGACAGGTCGACCAGCAACTCCGGGAAGCTCCCGAGGCCCCGTTGGCGGAACATGTCGATCTGGTTCAGCAGCGACCTGCCCTGGTTCAGCTTCGTGTATCCGGTGGCGAAAAGGCCGTGCCAGAAGAGCGCGATCTTCTCATCCAGTGGGTTCCTGGTGGTGACCATGCGGTACAGCCAGTTGCCGCCCGCCGAGTAAGGCTGCCGCAACTCCGACTGGTCGACGTGGAACCGCCGTATGATGTCCTGCGGCAAGGTCTGTGGGTCGCCCGGATTGAGCAGGTCCTCGACCGCGGCCTCGTAGCCCTTCGCGGCGTAGGCCTCCAGCTCGTCTCGCGTGGCGCCGAAACCGGCGCGACGCAGCAGGTGCGCCGTCAGGGCGATGTTGTCGTTGGCCATTTCAATCTCTCCCGATTACGGATTGAGCCGGCGTGTGCGGGGCGGAGACTGTCCCGCCCCGTTCAGAAGGACCCTCCGAGAGCCGCGTGCTCCATGCCCGTGCCTTAGCCTCAGGCCGCGATCATGTCAAAGGCCTCGAAGCGGCCGTTGACGATGGGTGCGGCGTCGAGATGGAGCCACTGCTCCAAGATGGTCGTGTAGGTGCTGCGGAAGTCGTTGTTGAAGTGGAGGTCGCCTTCCAGCTGGTGCTCGAACTCGAGCGACGGGTACTCGCCGTACATGCCGCCCTTGACGTTGTTGCCGATGACGAAGGCGACGCCGCCGGAGCCGTGGTCGCTGCCGCTGCCGTTGTCCTTGATGCGGCGGCCGAACTCGGAGAACAGGAAGAGCACCACGTCGTCCTCGCGGTCGTGCTCCTTCACGTCGTCCATGAAGTCTCCGACCGCGCCCGCGACGTCCGACCACAGGGTCGCGTGGGTGGCGAGCTCGCCGGAGTGGGTGTCGAAGCTGCCGTGCTGGGTGTAGTAGACGCGAGTGCCGAGGTCGGCGAACATCACCTGGGCCACGCTCCTCATGCTCTGGGCGATCGGGTTGTCGGCGTACTCGATGCTGGACGAGTACTTGGCCGGCGCGGTCCGGAGGATGTCGGCGCCCCTGAGGGCGTCGAGGCCGGTCTGGCCGAGGAAGTCCATGACGGCGTCCTTCCCGCGGGCACCGCCGTACATCATCGCGAAGGCGTCCAGGGCGTACTTCCTGAGCGCGTCGTCCTGGATGTCGGGGAAGAGACCGTAGGTGTCCAGGTTGCCGACCGAGGCGACTGGCACGCCCCTCAGACCGAGAGCGCGCGGCAGGCCGCGTCCGAAGTTGACGCCCGTCAGCACGTTGTCGCCCTTGGGGTCGAGCTCCCGGATTACCCGTCCGAGCCAACCCTCCTGTCCGATGTCGTCCGGCAGCGCCGTGTGCCAGATGTCCATCGACCTGAAGTGAGAGCGGTTCGGATTGGGGTAGCCGATGCCGTTGATGACGGCCACCTTGCCCTCGTCCCAGAGCCGCTTGATCGGCTCCATCTGAGGCCGGAACCCGAGGCCGCCGCCGATATCGAGCACCTGGTCGGGGGCGACGTGCACTGTCGGGCGGTTGTCGTAGTAGAGCCCGTTTTCGAAGGGCACGACGGTGTTCAGGTAGTCGTTGCCTCCGGAGAGCTGCAGGACGACAATTGAGCGATTTCCGTTGTTCGCGGCCATTGGTAACTCCTTGATCGACACTGCGAGACGGTCATGTGGCCCACACTGTACAACAATCTACTACCTGAATCCATCGAATTCAACCCTCTGTCCGCATGTGTAACTGTTCAGTCCTGGTGAGAGGGGCTACCCTGGCACACTGGCAGCCTTGGGAGACCTCGGCAGAGCTCCAGACGTGGCCTGGTTCTCGGCATTAGCGGGGCGCTGTTAAGCTCGACCTCCCCACCCCTGGATTCCGGCTCGGGGGCCGGAATGACGACTACATCTACTCCGGGACGCAGACACACCCTACCGTCATGCCCGCGAAGAGCCTGTCCTCGCGGAGGCGGGGGCGGGCATCCAGGGGTCTGGAGGGGCACTTGTCCCTCCAACTCTGAACAGTTGTCCGCATGTAGGAGCGCCCGGATTGCGCGGGCTCGGCCCGCCGTCATATAGTACGCCCCGGCGCAGCCTACGGAATCGGAGCCAGACCAGCCAATGAACATCCCATCCATCGCGGGCAGAGTGCAGACCGTGCTCGGGACCATCGAGCCCGGCGACCTCGGCGTCACACTGGGCCACGAGCACCTGCTCGTCGATCTGTCCAAGTTCCCCGGCGACCCGGCGGAGTCGTTGGCCCCCGAGCTGTACGAGCAGCCGCTCACTCTGGAGAACCTGGGCATGGTCAGCTACTACCACGTGCCCAACGTGGACAACTCGCGGCTCGACGACGTTCAAACGGCCATCGACGAGGTGCGGATGTACGTTGAGCGGGGCGGCAAGTCCCTGATAGACGCAACCTGCATCGGCATAGGCCGCGACCCCGAGGCCCTGGCGCACATATCCAGGGAGGCGGGCGTCACTGTGATCATGGGCGCGTCCTACTACACCGACCTGGCCCACCCGGAGGACATGGACGAGCGCACCGAGGACGAGGTCGTGGCCCAGATTGTCGGCGACGTTATGGAGGGAGCCGACGGCACTGGCGTGAAATCGGGCATCATCGGCGAGGTGGGCTGTTCGTGGCCGCTGACGGACAACGAGCGCAAGGTGCTGCGCGCGTCCGGCCGGGCCCAGCGCATCACCGGCGCGCCGCTGCTGATCCACCCCGGCAGGGACGAGATGTCGCCGTTCGAGATCGTCGACGTGCTGCGGGACGTTGGCGCGGACCTGAGCCACACCATCATCTCCCACGTCGAGCGCACCGTCTTCCAGAAGAGCCTGGTGAAGAAGCTGGCCGAGACGGGCGTGTACCTGAACTGGGACCAGTTCGGCAGGGAGATCTCCTACTACTGGCCCAACACGAAGATAAACATGCCAAGCGACGGCACCAAGATCGAGTACGTGGCCTGGGCCGTCGCCGAGGGCTTGGGCGACCAGATCATGATCGCCCACGACGTCTGCTACAAGGCGAGGCTCCTCAAGTACGGCGGCCACGGCTACTTCTACGTGCTCGCGCACATCGTCCCGAGGATGCGGGCCAGGGGCGTCTCGCAGGAGGCCATCGACCGCATTCTGATCGACAACCCCGCCAGGGCGCTCGTCTTCACCGAGCCGCAACCCGAGTAGCGGGGAGAAGCAGCCGCGGAACGCGACTTGTGGCAACGCCGCCGGCGGCCCGTCGGAGGTGCGTTGACCCTGTCGCGCCTCTTGCTGGGCTCCCCGCGGAGTCCGTGCAGGACGCCTGTGAGAGTTGACCGAGTTGACGTGCGGTCCACACGGGCCGCGAGCCATGACGATGTGCGCCAACCCATCGCTGGGGCAGCGGGTAAGGGCCGCCGTCCCTCGTGCGCAGTCCTGAGAACAGGACACGCGGATGGGTCCCGGCCTGTCCCTTGCACGCCTGTGTAGACGGCCAGGCCTTAGCTTTGCACGACCTATTGCAGGCGGGGATGGACACTATCAACTCCACCTGCTATCCTCATTATTCGAAGCTATTCGATTACGAACACAGTTGAGGGACGTGTAGAGGTCGGATTGCTTACCCTCGCTGGCAGATTGAGTTGGCTGCCTATGGCCATATGCCTGTCTATGGCCATCCTTCTGCTCACCGGTTGTGGCAGTGCAGCACCCGCGATCGACACGCCTGCGGTCGGCCAGATCTCCACACCCGTAGTCTCTGCCACCGCGACAGAAGCTCAACAGCCTGCGTCCGCGCCCATTCCCACGTCACCGCCTGCCCAGGCGGCTGTGGAGACAGGGCACAAGGTGGGGCAGAAGGCCCCGGATTTCATGCTGACCACCGTGGACGGTGAGCAGGTTAGTCTGGACGGCTTTCAGGGCCGTCCATTGGTCATCTACTTCTACGCCACTTGGTGACCGGTCTGCCGTGCCTCGTTGAGGCACCTGAAGAACGTCCAGCCCGAGTACGCGGACCGCGTGGGGATTATTGCGGTCAACGTAGACCCCCTGCAGACCGTCGAAGAGATCCTGTCCTATAAGAGGGCCGAAGCATTCTCATGGCCCATGACCGCCGCCGATGCGGAGGTGGTCAGGAGTTACAACGTCACTCGTCAAGCCGCCTATGTGGCACTCGACTCCAACGGCGTCGTCTTTTCCAGTGTCACCTACGGAAGCAAGGACGCGGACGACTGGCGAGAGCTTTTCGAAGCCCTGCTGGGTTCCTGATCCCCGTACCTGCCCACCGGTACCCCGCGCGTGAGCTTGGCAATTCCCCTGTAGTCCGTCCTCCCCGAGGTTGAGGCGCGGCCCGTTGGGCCGCCCCTATTCTCGTTACCCTTGGGACGATGCTCCGATGCCGTTCGCGCGAGCCCCGACGCTCGACGCGGGTGCTCGTCTACATCGCCGACAGATGCCTCGGCGCCGTCGCGTTCGCAATGTACGCCGTCGTCGTCCGGCGTTTCGCCGGCGTATCGACAACAACGGGCCTGCCGGTTGTCACATCCGGTGCGTGTTACGACGGGGTGGGAAGCAGACTCGGCCTACGAGTCCGAGAACGAACCCCAATGTGAAGGTTCTCGATTCTGTGAAGTCTTGTGGGTAGCCCCGTGCCTTGAGGGGCTACGAACGGCCGGGCTACTCGTACAGCTTGTAGCCGCCCGTGGGGTCTACGACCGACTTCTCGTTGTTGTACTCCCCCACGATCACGCCGTCCGGTAGCTGTGTGAACCCTTCGCCGGTCTTGATGAACAGGGTCGGGTCCTTGCGGTACTCGGCGACGCCGGTGTCGAGGGCGTCTCGCGCCCGATAGAGCCGGGCCATGGCGTTGCCCACCGCGCCGACTCTCACCAGTCCCCGCGCCTCCATCCTGGCCCCGAGCTTGTTGAAGTCGTGGGTGTACCCGGACTTGGGTCCGAAGGTTATCTCCTCGAGCGGACTCTCAGTACCGTCCGGGTTCTTGACGCGGCCGGTGGACTCCCGCCACCTGGCGTACGCCGGCTGCACCATCTGCTCGATGAGGTGCCAGAAGGTGCTCCGGAAGTATGGGACGCCGAGCAGCATGATGTACGCGTCCCGCTCGTAGAGTCTCCAGAACGGCCCGTCCGCCGCCCACGCCGCGGGCCGATGGACCGACATCATCTCCTCGGCCCTCTTGCCCACCGCGGACATCGACTGCCAGATGTGCCGGCTGCGGAACGCTTCCGGGCGGCTGCGGAGGGCGTTGGTGATCTGGCCGACCTCGGACGGGGTGGCGTCCGGCTCGAAGGTCAGCCCGCGTCTGCGGTTGATGCTGCAGAAGGTGGGGACCGCCAGCGTCCCCTCGGGCCCGAGCACGTCCAGGACCGCGTCCACCACCGTGTCGGCGCCGCCGTCCACCTCGCCAATGCTGCTCAGCGAGCTGTGCATGAAGACGGTTACGTCCCGCGTCAGCCCGAGGGCCCTGAGCGCCTCCGAGATGTCACGCCGCGTGAGGGGTGCTACGGGCGTCTTGGCCATAGGCTGCGGAGTGTAGCAACGCGGTCGGAGCCGGTCAATCGGCGCCGCGCCAACCCAATCGCGCCTCCTTCAGTCCCGCGGCTGCGGAGAATCGAACCTTCGGCACGGTACGCCGGCACGGCGGGGGGGGCAGCCTGAGCGCCGCCGGTACCCAGTCTCGGGTGACGAATCCGGGAGCGTCGTCGCCAGGGCTACGAGCGGCGCTCCGCGAGCTCCAAGGTGGCGGTCCGCTCCTCGTTTTCGTGGAGGTAGTCGACCGTGACGCGGTCGCCGACGGCGTAGGTCTGGAGCAGGGTGAGGAAGCTGGCCATGTCCGGGGTCGGCACGCCGTCCAGCGCCGTGATCACGTCCTGGACGCGAATACCCGCCTTGTATGCCGGCTCGGTCTCGGACATGTGGGTCACGATGACGCCCTTTTTCACGCCGAGGCCGAGCTCGTTGGCGATGGCGGGCGTAACGTCGGCGCCCATCAGCCCGATGAGCGGCCTCATCGCTCGGCCGTGCTCCAAGAGGCTGTCGACGATGCGCTTCGCCACGGTCGCGCTCTGGGCGAATCCCATGCCCTGCGCCCTGGGCAGCAGCGCCTGGTTGATCCCCACGACCTCGCCCCTCAGGTTGACCAGTGGGCCGCCGCTGCTGCCGGTGTTGATCGCGGCGTCGGTCTGGATCATGTCGTAGAAGGTGCCTTCTTCGGTCGGCACCGTCCGTCCCAGCGCGCTCACGATGCCCAGGGTCACCGTCGGGCTTCCCTCGAGCGACAGCGCGTTGCCGATGCTGATGACCCAGTCTCCCACTCTCAAGTCGCCCGATTCATCGAACGGCGCAACAGGCAGGTCCTCAGCGTCTATCTTGAGTAGGGCGAGGTCGCCGGGAGGCGGGTCCTGGCCCACCACTTCGGCGTCGTAGGTCTCGCCGTTTGCCAGATGTACCTTGATCTCCCTCGCCCTTTCGACGACGTGATTGTTGGTGACTATGTACCCGTTGGACCGTACGATGAACCCGGAACCGGCCTGCTGCCCGGTCACCGTCCTGAACAGCCCCCTGACGAGCGACTCGGTGGTGATCGAAACGACCCAGGGGCTGACCTGCTCGACGACGTCGGCGACCGAGGGCAGCGGGGCCTGGGACGCGCCGGGCCCGGCTTCGGATCCGGGGTCGGGACCGCCGCAGGCGGCCAGCCCGATCATCACCGGCAAGACCAGGGCGGCCAGTGCTAGCGGCGTTCGCACGTCAGGCCGGCCAGGACGTTTCCACCACCCGCAGCCGGACGCGCGAGAAGCCGCTCAAGATCACCCTCCAACCCATGCCGTCGGTCTCGATGCTGGCCACGTAGGCGCAGTAGCGGGAGCACACCAGGGCGCCGAACAGGACTATGGTGGCGGAGAGGTATACCCACGTGAGCAGCGCCAGGACGGCGCCGATCGATCCATAGACCACGTTGTAGTGAGGGAAGGTGCTGACGTACCAGACGAAGCACAGGCTGGCGGCGTTGAAGGCGAGCGATCCCCCCAGCGCCCACGGCCAAACGTCGCGAGTTCGTACCTGAGTGTTCGGTAGGAAACGGTACATGAAGAGAAAGGTCAAGAAGGTCAGCACCGGGGTGACCAGCTTCGGCACGAGGCTCCACACAAGACCGCTGAAAAGGCCTGCTTCGGGCGCGACCCTACCCGTGATTTCTCTCATGATCTCGAAGACCGCCGCGCTGAAAAGGAACAAAATCAACAGCACGCCCGCTGCGAAGACGAGCCCGAAGTCGATGAGCCGCTCCTTCAGAAACGGCCGCGCCTTGCTTATACCCCAGGCCGAGTTGATCCCCTTCCGGATCGCGCCGAACATGGCGGTCGACGCCCAGACGATGCCGACCACGCTGACGATCGCGAACTCGTCACGCGCACTGGTCACGTTGTGTATCGTATCGCCGATGAAACTGTGCGACACGGGGATGATGCCGGCGATGGCGTCTACGAGCTTGTCCTCCTCCTCCGCGGTTTCTGGCCCGAATATGTAGCTCAGCCCGATCGTGAGGAACAAGAAGAGCGGGAACATCGAAAACAGCGTGTAGAACGCTATGGCGCCGGCCGAATGCGAGCAGTTCCGGCGCAGGTATTCGCCGATGGCGTCGTAGCAGAACATGGCGAACCGTGCGGCGGTCAAACCAAGCCTCCAGTACCCGACTGCGAGAGTGTCCGGGGAGGTAGTGAACCGATGTCCGGATGTCGTTCGTCTCCCTTAAGTATATCGCTTTTGCCCAAAGCTTTCTCGCGGCCAAGTTCCGGACCCGCGTCGAGGCGCGCGGCGGCGCGACGGTTCAGGAGCTTCTACTAATCCTCGATCACCAGCCTGAATGCCAGCGGCGCGACCACGAGGAACGCCGCGTCGAAGGCGGCCAGCAGGGCGATCCAGCGGCCCGTTTCGCGGAACGTCCCGTCGCCCAGCAGCAGGCCAGTGGCCTCGACCGCCGCGACGATCGCTGGCAACGCGGCCGGGAGAAAGAGCAGCGGCAGCATCACCTCTCGCGCCCGGGTGTTGGCGGCCATCGCGGCAAAGACCGTTCCCACCGTGGCGGTCCCCAGCGTCGCCAGCACGGCGATCGGCAGCAGGCCGGGCTCGGCGATGGATACGTCGAACATCACCGCGAACACGGGAAACACAAGCACCTCCACCGCCAGCATGAACAGCGTGTTGGAGGCGACCTTGCCGAAGAAGACCGCGTCGCGTCCGACCGGCGCGAGCAGGAGTCCGTCCAGTCCGCCGGACTCCATTTCGACTGCGATCGACCGGGTGAGCCCCAGCATCCCACCGAACGAGATGGCCACCCACAGCACGCCCGGGGCCACGAGCGCGGCGGTGTGCGGCGTGATCTCGATGGCGAAGTTGAACACGACGACGACGAGCAGCGAGAACACCAGCAACGAGACGACTATGTCCTTGGACCTGGTCTCGAGCACGATGTCCCGCCAGACGATCGCGGCCAGCGGCCGTACGAAGTTTCTCATGCTCGCCCTCCCGTGTGCCGGAAGTAGGCGTCGCGGACGGCGTCGACCGCGTCGGGCGAGACCTCAGATTCACGGTAGACGATTTTGCCGCGGGACAGGATGACCAGACTGTCGCCGATCGCGAGCCCGCGTTCCAGGTCGTGCGTGGTCAGGAGGACGGAGCGCGTGGGATGTGCACCCCCGCCGACGGCCGCGTCGAGGAGTTGGAGCGCCTCCTGGTCCAGGCCGCTCTCGGGCTCGTCCATGACCAGCACGGCCGGACCGTGAAGCAGCGCCCTGGCTATGCTGAACCGCTTCCGAAAGCCGTGTGAGAGTGTGCCGGCGCGCTGTCTGAGCCGGTCGGTGATGCCGAGAAGAGCGGAGACCTCGGCTATCCGGTCGTCGACGCGGTCGAGCCCGAACATCCGGCCGAAGAAGGCGAGGTTCTCGTAGCCGGTGAGGCCGTCGTACAGCAGCGCGTCGTGGGTCACGACTCCGATGTGGCGGCGCGCGCGCTCCGGGTGATCGGCCAGATGGATCCCGGCTATGCTGATCCGGCCTTCGTCGGGCCGCGCGAGTCCGGCGAGGATTCGCACCAGCGTCGTCTTGCCTGACCCGTTGGGCCCAAGGACGGTGAGCACCCGTCCCCAGGGAATCCGCAGGTCCAGGTCGCGCAGTACCTGCGTCCGGGCGTATGCCTTGCTCAGGCCGCTTACCTCTACGGCGAAGCCGTCCGGCGCCGTCATGCCGGTTCCGAGGCCGAATGCAATCGCTTCGGGGATTTGGTCTTGGTCATACCCCATTGTATTATAGGTCGGTAGTCCTGGTTGGCGGAGGCGGCCGAATGTCGAGCATACAGGCGTTGCAGGAGCGGTACGAGCAGTTGGACCGCCGATTCGAGACGCGGCCCGAGAGCGCCGTCGATTCGGGGTGCCTTCTTGCGTTCGACTACGACTATACCGGCAGCCAGGCCGAGGTCGTGATCGACACCGAGGAGTTCACGGCCGTCTGCCCATGGACAGGCCTGCCCGACTTCGGCAAGCTGACCATCAGCTACGTGCCGGACAGCCAGTGCATCGAGCTCAAGAGCCTCAAGTACTACCTGCTCTCCTACATGGGCGTCGGCATCGTCCACGAGCACGCCGCCAACCGGATTCTGCTCGACCTGGTTGGCATCTGCCGACCGGCGCGCATGTCGGTCGAGCTCGACTACAACGTCCGCGGCGGGCTGCACGCCTGTGTCACCGTCAACTACGAGCGGGACGCGTAACGGCGGAGTGCGTATGCTGCCCCGCGCGAAGCCCTCATGACCAGCTTCGCCGTAACCCTGCTCTCCGGAGGCCTGGACTCCACCACCGTCACGGCTTACGCGAAGTCGCGCTCGGAGCGGCTCACCGCCATCACGTTCCAGTACGGGCAGACGCACAGCCGAGAGTTGGTGAGCGCGTCCGAGGTTGCGGGCCGGCTGGGGGTCGACCACAAGCTTGTGGACATATCGTTCCTCGGCGAAGTGGCGTGGTACTCCGCGCTGACCAATCCGGACGCCTTCCCACTGCCGACCGACCGAGAGCCCAGAGAGATGGGCGCCAGCATCCCCATCACCTACGTGCCGCTTCGCAACACGACGTTCGTGGCGCTGGCCGCCGCCTACCTGGAGAGCCAGGTCCTGTACTCCATCGAGGTCGAGGGGGTCGCGAGCGACGCAGTGTCCGCGGCCGTCTACATGGCGCCGAACGTGCTCGACTACAGCGGGTATCCGGACTGCCGGCCGGAGTTCTTCGCGCAGATGTCGCGGACGATCCGCTACGGCAGCAAGCTGGGCGCGGAGTACGGCTTGGACATCCGAATAGAGACGCCGATCATCGAGCTGTCCAAGGCCGAGATCGTTCGAATGGCGGTCGACCTCGGCGCGCCGCTGGCGCACACCTGGAGCTGCTACGCCGGGGGCGAGCGGCCGTGCGGCGCCTGCGATAGCTGCGTCCTGCGCGCCAAGGGCTTCGAGGAAGCGGGCGTTCCGGACCCGGCGCTGTTTGACCGATGCTGAAGGTCAGCCGCATGCCGTCCGGGGAGCCCGAGATATTTCACTCCATACAGGGCGAGGGGGTCTCTGCCGGGAGGCCCTCGGTGTTTCTGCGGCTGGCCACCTGCAACCTGACCTGCTCGTGGTGCGACACGAAGTACACCTGGGACTGGGAGCGGTACGACTACCGTGATCAGATAGTGACGCTGGACACTTCAGACGTTCAGCGGCGACTCGATACCATGCCCTGCCGCCACCTGGTGGTCACGGGGGGCGAGCCCATGCTCCAGCAGGCGGAGCTGGCGCCCCTGGCGCGGTCGCTGAGCGACGGAGGCTGGTCGATCGAGGTCGAGACCAACGGCACGATTGCGCCTGACGAAGAGATGGCCGCCGCCGTCTCGCAGTGGAACGTCTCGCCCAAAACGGCCAACTCCGGCAACCGAGAGCACCGGCGCGAGGACTCCGACGCGCTGCGGGCCTTCGCGGCGCTGCCCGAAGTCTACTTCAAGTTCGTCGTGGCCGATCCCGCCGACGTCGACGAGGTGGCCGCTCTGGTCGAGCGACACCGACTACCTGAGAGCCGTGTCCTGCTGATGCCCGAGGGAACGACCGCGAAGGCCATCCGCGAGCGGGGAGAGTGGGTCGCCGAGCAGTGCGTCCGGAGAGGCTACCGCTTCACGACGCGGCTGCACATCGTCCTTTGGGGGGACGAGCGCGGGCGCTAGAGAAGACGAGAGCCCCTCTATCCTGGCCGCCGCCGGGACGCCTGGCGCTACTCGCCCATGCCTACGAGGATGTCGTCGCCGTCCACTCGCACGGGATACGCCTTGACCGGGTCGGCGGCCGGGGGAGCCGTGCTCTCACCGGACTTCAGGTTAAACTGGGCGCCGTGCAACGGGCACTCCACCTGCCCGTCTTCGACCCAGCCCTGGGAGAGCGGCCCACCTTCGTGGGTGCACTCCTCGCCGATGGCGTAGAACTCGCCGTCGAGCCTGGCCAACAGCACCTGCTCGTCTCCTACGTCCACCTGCATCGTCTCGTCGTCTTCCAGATCGCCAACCGACGCCACTCTGACGAACTCTCCCATCGCTGACTGCCCTCCACATTCGGCCATCCGTATTTGTCGACCAGTACGAGCGCCATTATATCGTCTGCCCGCCGGGATACAACGCCTCTGTCATCGGCCCTGCGGTGGTGTATTATTATTCATACGCTACCGTCCATGTACACAGGTTGACACAGACCAGACCGCCGGATATAGTCCCGCCAACCTCAGCCCCACGCGTGCCCGCCGCATGAGGCTAGCATCGCAGGCCGTCTTTGTAGTGGCGGCCGCAGCGGCCGTGGCGGGTGTCTTATACCTTCTGGTCAGCGCTTCGACGCCCTCGGACGGCATAGAGATTGTGCTTCCCACCCAGGCGCCCAGCGATATCCAGGTGTACGTCACTGGCGCTGTGCGTGAGCCTGGAGTCTACACGGTTGGCGCCAACGTGCGTCTGGCCGTCGCCGTCGAGGCGGCGGGCGGCGCGACCGACGAGGCCGACCTGGACGCGGTGAATCTCGCCGCTCGGCTCGTGGACGAGGCCCACTGGCACATTCCAACGCGTGGCGAGGCTTCAGCGCCGGCGCAACAGGTCGGCAAGGCCGCCACGGGCAAGATCGACATAAACTCCGCGGACGTCGACTCGCTCGTATATCTACCCCAAATCGGCGGTGTCAGGGCGGCGGCGATAGTCGCGCACCGCGAGGCCAACGGCCCGTTTGCTTCCACCGAGGACCTCTTGAATGTCACGGGCATAGGCCCGGCGACCCTGGAGGCCATTCGCGACCTGATCGAGGCCCGCTGATCGCACCGGACGGCAAGCCGCATGCCCTACGGTAGCTTCGACCCGTCCCTCTACACTCTCACATGCATCTTCTCGTACTAGCCGCCGCCTTCACCGCCGGGGTCTACCTCGGCGGACGCGTAGAAATGCCGGCGGAGGTCGTCGGCCTCTTCGGGCTGGCCGCGGTGCTTTGCGTGGTAGGGACGGTGGTCCGAAGGCGGGGCGTGTTGCCCGCGTTCGTCGCGTTGGCCGTGTTGGTCGGCGTGGCTCGGACTGGCGCCGGCGGCGATGACGCCGCTGCGGCGTACCTCGCCTTCCATGGGCAGCGCGGCGTGCAGATCGAGGGCGTCGTGGACGGCGACCCGGAGGCTGCGGGCCAGTCGCTCAGATTCCCGTTCTCCGTCGAACGGATCGCCGCGGACGGAGCCTCGACCGAGGAGCCGGGCAGGGTGCTGGTCACGGTGAGTCCGTCGGTCGAGCTCGTCCGGGCGCGCTCGACGGCCCCGATCCGGGCCGGCGACCGCCTCCTGCTGTCGGGCACGATCGAGCGGCCGCCGCCAGGGACGGAGGGCTTCGACTATCCGGCCTATCTGGCCAGTCAGGGCATCGCCGCCCTGGTGTCGTTCCCCGAGGTCGAGCTGCTGCGAGAGGCGGAAGGCCCCGGTACGTGGCTGGCAGGTGCGCGAAGAGCGCTAGCCCGTTCGCTCGATGCGGTCGTCCCGGAACCTCAGTCGGCGATGGGCCAGGCGCTGCTGCTGGGCAACCGGGACAACCTGCCGGACGACCTCCTGGAGGACTTCCGCGCGACCGGCGCATCGCATCTGCTGGCGATATCGGGCCTGCACATGACCGTGGTGCTGGGCATAGTGCTGGCCGTCTCGAGCTGGGCCCTTGGCCGTCGCGGACAGCTCTACCTGTTACCGCCTCTTGCGGCGATGTGGGCGTATGCGCTGCTGGCCGGGATGCCGCCGTCGGCCGAACGCGCGGCCATCATGGGAACGGTGTACCTTGCCGCCTTCGCGCTGGGACGGCCGCGGAGCGTCCTTCCCGCCCTAGGGCTGGCGGCGGCTGTCATGGTGGCGGTGGACCCCGACGTCCTGTCGGCCCCGTCGTTCCAGCTCAGCTTCGCCGCCATGGCGGGCATCGCTACGCTTGCCGAGCCGGTCGCGTCCCGCCTGAGGCCCGTCTTCGGAGCGGAGGATGAACGTGGCGATTCTCCGAGGCCCCTGGTGCAATTCGTGGTCTCGTCGGCGGCAACTACGGCCGCCGCGACGGTCGCGACGCTGCCGCTGGTGGCGTTTCACTTTGAGCGCGTGTCGGTGGTCGGCCTGCCGGCCACGCTCGTGACCCTGCCTGTCATGCCGCTCGTGCTGATGGCCCACGGCGCCGCCGGCCTGGCCGGCCTCGTTTCGACCGAGCTGGCCCAGCCGTTCGGGTGGGTTGCATGGATCACGACCGCGTACCTTACCGGCGTGGTGGGCCTGATCGCCCGGCTACCGGGGACGGCGTTCCAGACGGGCGCCATCGCGCCGGTCCTGGTCGTCGCCTACTACGTCGCGCTCATTGGGATATATCTGCGCCGGCCACTCCGCGAGGTGGCGGCCCGGGCCTTGGACGGCATCCGCGGCATCGGGCCCGCGCTGGACCACGCGGTGTCGTGGTGGATGGCCGGACCGGCCGCCGCGGTTGCGGCGCTCGTTTGGGCCGCCGCCCTTTTTCTGCCCGACGGCGACCTTCACGTCACCTTCGCCGACGTGGGGCAGGGCGACATGGCCGTGGTCACCACGCCCGGCGGACGGACCATCGTCGTCGACGGTGGTCCCAGCCCGATAGTCGCGGCCAGGGCCGTCGCCGGCGAGCTGCCGTTCTGGCGGCGTCACGTCGATCTCGTGGTGTTGACCCATCCACACGGAGACCACGTGTCCGGCCTGACCGAGGTTCTGGGACGGTACGAAGTGGTTCGGATACTGGAACACCCGGTGACGTACGAATCCGGTGTATACGAGGCCTGGCGTTCGGCGGTCGACATGGAGGACGCCGTAGTCACGCACGCCAGGGCCGGGCAGTCGATCGTCACCGACGACGGGGTCTTGATACAGGTGCTCGGGCCGCCGGACAGCCTGATCGGCGGCCCGGACCCGGACGTCGACAACGCGTCGGTCGTGCTTCGGATCGTCTACGGGGAAGTCTCGTTCCTGCTGGCTGCGGACCTGTTCGCCCCTGGGGAGCGCGCGCTCGTCGCCGGCGCTTCGACGCTGGACAGCGACGTGTTGAAGGTCGCGCACCACGGCAGCCGCGGCTCGTCGACCGAGGGGCTTCTGGCCGCCGTCAGCCCGACGGCTGCTGTTATCTCCTCGGGGCAGGACAATCGTTTCGGCCATCCTCACCTGGAAACGATGGAAGCGCTCAGCCGTCACGTCGGGCCCGGCATGGTCTTCTTGACCAGCGCAAGCGGCAGCGTGGAGTTCGTCACGGACGGCAAGCGGCTCACCGTCCGCCCGGAGCGGTAGATCGCGTTGACGAAGGCACATATGTTCTGTATTATCATCCACCGTCGGTTACGTGCGGCGAGGCCGCTTCGCATGCCATAGACGGCGCACCGCGCCGCGGGCACGCGTGCTTGCGCGGGCCTACCGGGGACGATACAGTTTCGCCCGTCACTCACGAGACGGAGCGAGGATGGTAGGAATGGCGTCATGACAAGCGAGTCCGCCGTCGGAGAAGCTCACCTTCTGCAGTTCCAACAGCTACTGCGGGAGCTGTTCCAGTTCGACTGCGCCGACCTCGACTTCGGCATCTACCGCATCATGAACCACAAGCGGGAGGCCGTCGAGAAGTTCATGAGCAAGGATTTGTCCAATCGCATAGTTGCCGATCTGGAAAGCGGCGCCGTCGATCGTGACGCGCGGGTCGCCGCAGCGGTAGAGGCGATCTTCAAGGCGCGGATGTTCGCTGGAGCACACCCTTGAATCCTGGAATCGAGATTCCGATGGACAGGATCGCTGAATTCTGTCAACGCAACCGCATCCGCCGCCTCGCCCTGTTCGGTTCAGTGCTGCGCGACGACTTCACACCCGAAAGCGACGTAGACGTGCTCGTCGAGTTCGAGCCCGGCACACGGGTGGGCTTTGCGTTCGTCACCGTGCAGGACGAGCTTTCGAATATACTCGGGCGGCGAGTTGACATGAGCACCTTCGAGGGAGTCGAAGGAAGCCGCAACTGGTTGCTCAGAGCGGAGATACTCGATTCGACAGAGGTCGTGTATGAGCAGGCGTGATGACGCGGTGTTCCTCGTGGATATGCTGAACCACGCCCGTGAAGCCGTCGAGTTACTGGGAAACGCCAGCTCGAACGACTTGAAGAGCGACCGCGTAACTGAGCTGGCCCTGCGAAAGCTGGTGGAGGTCGTGGGCGAGGCCGCCAACAGGGTCTCTCCGACTACACGTCAGCGCCACCCTGAAATCGCCTGGCCTCAGATCATCGGTGTGCGCAACAGGCTGGTCCACGGCTACGATGTCGTCGACCTGAGCATCCTCCGGGATATCGTGCAGAACGATCTGCCGCCGCTGGTCGAGCAGTTGACGTCAATTGTTGGGGAAGGACCCCGGCGATGACGCCGCGCAAACGCGCCCGGAACCCCGTTCACTCCTACGACCGGCTGGAGCATCGGCTGACGCTGCTGTCGTGGCTGCACGACCTGCTGGCGCGACGACAAGGCGCGGCTGCATGAGAAGCTGCCTGAATTGGCCCGTGCAATCTCCAAACGCTCGGGCACGTCGAACACGCCCTGGACTGCTTCATCGTTTCCGCGACGTCATACGAAGACCTGCATGAGAGTTACGACGACGGGGACTGGGACCGGGAGCGGTTCGCGAGCAAGCACATGCTGTTTCCGGAGCGTAGCGGCGAGTACGACTACGTGGCCGAGGGAATCAGGGTTGCGCGGCATCGGCGGCAAAAGCGACCGCTGCGTCCGCCTAGCCTGCCGTTCCGCGTCGAAATCGTATCCTCAAATGCCGTCGACCACAGCCTCACGGCAGGAGAGCACGAGCCTTCGTGAGGGGCATGGCCAACCCGATCCTCTTTCTGACCTGGATCACTCCTCTACAACTCGGAATAGCGGGATCTGAAGTCAGGGTCCGATCCCGGACGCCGGCGCACGGACCAGCCGCCGCGGCGCAGCCGGGGCGCCGTGATACCATGCATGCAGAATTGCAAGCCATGAACGACCGGAGATTGGGATATCGCGTACTTGCGGCGCTTGCGGCGTTCGCCGCGGTGACGCTCGTCGGCTGCGGCTCGGGTGCCGCGGCCCCCACGCCGTCGCCCGAGCCTTCCGCAACCCCGACGCCGGTCCCGCCGACTCCCACGGCGACCGCCGCGCCGGCCGTCCGGTTGCCGCAACCGCCGGTCCGCGACGTGCCGCTGGCCCTGTTCAGCGGCGACACGCTGCGCCTGTCCGACCTGCACGGCCAGATCGTCGTCATGAACTTCTGGGCGTCGTGGTGCGGACCTTGCGTCACCGAAATGCCCGCGTTCGAGCGCGTCTACAACGACTACCGCGAATGGGGAGTGACCTTCCTGGGCATCGACACACAGGACGTCGAGCTTGCGGCAAAGGCCTTTGCCGACAGGATAGACGTGACCTACCCGCTCGCCGTCGACGAGACCGGCCGGCTCGCCGTCGAGTTCGGACAGGTCGGGTCCGACGGCGGCTTCGCCCTGCCCACCACGGTGATCATTGGCGCCGACGGCAGAGTGGCGAGAACGTGGGTCGGGGCGCTCCGGGAGGAGACGCTTCGGGAGTTCATCGAGTCCCTGCTGGAGACGAGCTAGCCTTGCCGGGAGGACATTCTGTGCGTGCTGACGGCCGAAAGCCGGACGAGCCCAGGCCGGTTGCCATCGCGACCGGCGTTCAGGAGTTCGCCGAAGGCTCGGTGCTCATAGAAACCGGCCGCACCCGGGTGCTCTGCGCGGTCAGCGTCGAGGACGGCGTGCCGCGATTCCTCCGGAACACCGGCCAGGGATGGGTCACAGCCGAGTACTCGATGCTGCCCCGCTCGACGAACACGCGCACTTCCAGGGAGACCACCCCGCGCGGACGCACACAGGAGATCCAGCGCTTGGTCGGGCGCTCCCTGAGGGCCGCGGTGGACATGAAGGCGCTGGGCGAACGCACCCTGATCGCCGACTGCGACGTGCTGCAGGCCGACGGCGGCACGCGGACGGCCGCCATCACGGGCGCCTACGTGGCCGTCCGGCTCGCGGTCGCGACGCTGATGAGGCGGGGCGACCTGGGCGCCAGTCCTGTGCGGCGGGCCGTCGCGGCGACGAGCGTGGGCATTGTGGACGGCCGGGCGCTGCTCGATCTCGACTACGGAGAGGACCACGCGGCCGACGTCGACTTCAACGTGGTCATGACCGACGAGGGGGAGTTCGTCGAGCTTCAGGGCACCGCCGAGTCCGGCTCCTTCTCCAAGAGCGCGCTCGACGAGATAGTCGAGCTGGGCGCGCTCGGGACTTCCCGTCTGTTCGAGGCCCAGCGCGAGGCGCTCGACGGCGTATAAGCCGCCGTGCGTCAGTCCTTCTGTACGGGGTCTATGTTGGGCTCTCGAACGGGATGCACGACGTACGTCATCGCCGAAGGGGCCCCGCCCTCGACGTACCCCGTGACCTCCATGCCGATCGGGCCCTCCAGGTAGCCTACGCTGTCGCCTGCCAGGGTGAACGGCCTGTCGTGGCCCGGATAGAAGACGTCGGCCGACGCCACCATCTTCTCGACGCTTTCGGCGGCGGCGTCCACGTCCCAGAACACGTTGTACGGCAGGCCGCGGCGGACCGTCCCACCGTCCGGCATCGCGTCGCCGCTGACGAGCACGTCCTTGCCGTCCACCGATACCGAAACGCTGATGTGCCCCTTCGTATGGCCCGGCGTGTCCATGACCGATACCCCCTCGGCGATCCGGTCGCAGTCGGATATCGGCTCGACCCTCAGCCCGGACAGCATGTCGGAGAAATAGGACGCGACGTTGTGGTCGCCGCGGCGCGGATTGCTCGCGTAGTCGATCTCCTTCGGGTGAACGAGCACCCGCGCGTTGGGAAAGAGGTCGGCGTTGGCGCAGTGGTCCCAGTGCATGTGCGTGAGCACGACCAGGTCTATCTCCTCGGGGGCGAGTCCGCGGGCCTGCAGCGTCTTCACCAACATCGTGCGGCGGGACGCCGGCCCGGTGTCGACCAGGACGCGCTGCTTGCCCACGGTCAGCAGCGAGATCGTCGAGAAGCCGAATGGGCCCTGGTCGGATACCAGGGAGAAGCCGTAGGTCAGCACGTCGATGTCGGTCATTGCACTCCTCAGACCGCCGGCAGCGGCGCGTCGTCGTCCGTCTCGACCTGCCAGGCGCGGATTCGCGCCGCAAGGTCGCGGACGCGGTCGCGCTGGGCCGGATCGTCGAACAGGTTGCGCATCTCGTAGGGGTCGTTCTTCAGGTCGAACAGCTCGCACTGGTCGCCCGCGCACAGGTTGAGCTTCCACCCGCCGGACACCACCGTGCGCCATGGCAGCCTGCTCATCCGGTCTATAGCCGCCGTGCCGAGATGTCGGTCGGGCATGCTCGAATGGACGCCGTTCCACTCGATGAAGACATCGTTGTCCTCCAGGGACGCCTCGCCGGAGAGCGCGGGGACCAGGCTCTTGCCCTGCAGATGGTAGGGAACGGGGTCGCCCAGCAGGTCCAGCACCGTCGGAGCCAGGTCGATGTGGCTCATGCTGCCGGGCACCATCGTCTGCTCGCGGGCCAGCCACGGCACGCGCATCAGCATCGGCACGCGGGACGACTCCTCGTACATCGACCGCTTCTCCAGCATGCCGTGGTCGCCCAGCATGTCGCCGTGATCGCTCGTGAACACCACGACCGTGTCGTCGGCCACGCCGGCGTCGTCGATGGCCGACGTGACCTTGCCGACCATCCGGTCGACGAGATTGACGTTGGCGAAGTAGTGCGCCCGCAGTCGCCGCCAGCCCTCCTCCGTGCCAACGTCCTCCTCCACCGCGGCGTAGTTCCGCATGTACGGGTCCGCCGTGTAGTCGCCGCCCTCGAGGTATTGCGTGAAGTAGTCGGCCTTCAGGCGGCTGAGCAGCGACGCTCCGTCCGGCTTCTTCAGGAAGCTCGGGCCCACCGGCAGCGCATCAGGGTCGTAGCTGTCCATCAGCGGCCCGAAGTAGGGCGAGTGGGGCTCGAAGGTGTTGACGTAGAGGACGAACGGCCGCTCGGCGCTCTCACTGATGAACTCTGCGGCGCGGTCGCCCAGGTACGACGCCATCTGGAACTCCTCGGGAAGCCTGGCCCGGCCCTCGCCCGAGAAGACCTTCACGCCGGCCACCGTCTTGTCGGGCTCGAAGCCGTTGGCGACCAGGTGGTGATGGTAGTCGGTCAGGCGGCCCAGCGCCTCCTGGCTGGAGTAGCTCTCCCGGTGTGAGTCCTCGGTGCTGACCCACGTGTCGAAGGTGTGCTGCGGCAGCACGTCGTTGCCCAGATGCCACTTGCCCATGTAGGCGCGCGCGCAGTCCGGCGAGACGAGCTCGCCGACCGTCTTGAAATGGGCAGGCAGGTGCATCTTGTTGACGATGGGCCCGGCGGAGTGCGGGTACAGCCCCGTCATGATCGACGCCCTCGCCGGCGTGCAGACCGGCTGTGTGACGTAGGCGCGCTCGAACACGAACGACCCGGACGCGAGCGCGTTCAGGTTCGGCGTGTCTATCCAGTCGTTGCCGTAGCAGGCCATCGTGTCGTAGCGCTGCTGGTCGCTCATGATGAACACGAGGTTGGGGCGTCTCGCCATGTGTGTCTCTCCTGTCTCTGTGATCGCCCGCCGCGCCGTCGCCCGGGGCGGGCCGGGGTTGCGGGGACTCATACGCCGCACGCCGGGGGCTGCGACGAGCGTCGTGCGCGTCGTCAGCGGGGATAGAAGGCCGGCTCGTCGAAGTCGGACAGCCGGACCTGGGAGACGGTCCAGATGTCCTCCGCGGCGTTGTCGAGCACGTGGCCGAGCTCGCTGGCCCGACCGGGCCCCCACAGCTCCGCCGCCCTGCGCCACAGTGACGCCGCGACATCCTCCACCGACGGGGCGTGCGACGCGGCCGGCCGCTCGTCCAACATAGGCTATCGGTCCTCCAAACCGCCGAGGCGGTGACTGCCCGCGAGATTACGGCCGGCACTTCCCGACTGTCAAGGCGGCGGACTATGAGCTCTATGGGACTGTACTAGTTGCATGTCCTATGGGAGCGTAGTACTATAGTCGTCGACAGGAAGCGTCATGTGTGACCTTGCGGATTATCTCTAGGAAGACCCTGCGAGAGCTTTGGGAGCACCACCCTGATTCCGAGCAGCCGTTGCGGGCCTGGTACCTGGAAGTCCGGCAGGCCGATTGGGCTTCGCCGGATCGGGTGAGAGACCGATTCCCCAGTGCCAGCATCCTGCCCAACAATCGCGTCGTATTCAGAATCAAGGGCAATGCATACCGTCTGGTGGCCGCAGTCTTCTACGCGGGCCGCATCGTATACATACGCTTTGTCGGCACGCACGCGGAGTACGACCGGATCGACGCCGAGGAGGTGTAACGATGGTGACGATCAGCCCGATCCGCAACGAGGACGACCACGAGACCGCGCTGTCCAGGCTTGCGGAGATATTTCAGGCGGAAAGCGGCACTCCGGAGGGTGACGAGCGGGATATTCTCTCCGACCTGGTCGAGCACTACGAGGACAGGCGCCATCCCATCGCCCCACCGGACCCGATCGCGGCGATCGAGTTCCGGATGGACCAGGCGGGCCTGACCCGCCGGGACCTTGTGCCGCACATCGGCAGCAGTGCCAAGGTATCGGAGGTGCTCTCAGGCAAGCGGCCGATCACCATGTCGATGGCTCGCGCGCTCTATCGGCATCTCGGCATTCCGGCGGAAGCGCTGCTGCGGGAGCCCGAGGTGATCCTGGACGACACGCTGGCCGGCGTCGAATGGACGTGCTTCCCTCTCAGGGCGATGGCCAAGCGGGGATGGATTCCCGACGCGCCCGATCTGATGGACCGGGCCGAGGATGTCATGCGCGATCTGGTCCACCGCGCGGGCGGACCCAGGGTCGCCGCGGCGTCTATGTTTCGCAAGAACGACCACCGGCGCGTCAACGCCAAGACGGACGAGTACGCTCTCAGCGCGTGGTGCTGGGAGGTGCTGGCCAGGGCCAACGCCCGGCCGCCGGAGACCCCATACCTGCCCGGAACGGTGACTCCCGGCCTTCTCAGGAACGTCGCGCAGTTCAGCCGCTTCGAGGATGGCCCAAGGCGTGCCGTCGACCTGCTAGGCGCCCTCGGCATAGCGGTGGAGATCGTGCCACATCTACCGAAAACGCATCTGGATGGCGCCGCCCTTCGCGTGGCAGACGGGCCACCCGTGATCGGCCTGACCCTCAGGTACGACCGGATCGATAACTTCTGGTTCTGCCTCTTGCACGAGTTGGCGCACGTCGGCCGGCACCTCGACGCGGGCGAAGACGCCTCGTTCGTGCACGACCACTCGCTGCGCGGCATAGAGGAGCCCAACGGCGGTTCCAAGGAGACCGAGGCGGACGAACTCGCCGAGGAGGCGCTGGTACCCAAGGCGGCCTGGGACGCGAGCGAGGCCGCGCGGCACCCGTCCGGCATGGCCGTCATGGCCCTCGCATCCGACCTTGACACTCACCCGGCGGTCGTCGCCGGGCGAGTACGGTATAAGCTCGACAATTACCGGCTGCTGTCGCAGTTCGTCGGCTCAGGCCAAGTCCGGCGCCAGTTCGAATCGGTGTAGGGAACGGCCGAATAACGTGTCGACGTGGACCAGACCTGCGCAGAGCTGGGTGCAAGACCGGGGGAGGAGAGGCCCCGAGGAGGAAGTGACTGATGCGGCGTGAAACAAAGCTACTCCTCGATAAAGCCTGCGATTCTCTCTTGCTGGGTATCGAGTTGTACAATCGTCCCAACGATCGTGGTCGTGCAAGTGCAGTCTTGATCCTAACGAATCACGCGTTCGAGATGCTATTGAAGGCGACTATCGTTCACAGAGGCGAAAGTATCCACGAGAAGAACTCCGGTGGGACGATTGGATTTGATACCTGCGTTCGCCGAGGCACAAGCGATAGCAGTATCAGATTTCTTACAGAGGAACAGGCACTAACGCTTCGAATGCTAAACGGCTTGCGTGATGCAGCTCAACACTACTTGCTGGTTGTCTCAGAGGGTCAACTATATGTTCAAATTCAATCAGCCGTCACACTGTTTCGAGATATGCTCAGGGACGCATTTCAAAGAGAGCTTGGACATGAACTACCGCAACGTGTTCTTCCAGTCTCGACATCGCCTCCTACGGATATCAGCACGTTGTTTGATTCCGACGTAGGAGAGATACTGAAGCTCCTTGCCCCAGGAAGACGTCGTAGAATCGAAGCTCAGGCTCGCCTTAGGTCGATGGCGCTGGTCGACTCAAGGGTTCGAGGTGGGCAAGGGCAACCAAGTATCGGTGAGCTCAGTCGCATCGGTCGAGATCTGGCCACGAAGCCTTGGGAGGAGATATTTCATGGGGCCGCAATGATTGAGATTGCTGCCGATGGAGTGGGGCCAAGCCTCTCAATTAGGTTTACGAAGAATGAAGGGCCTTCAACGAAGATAGTAGGTCAAGATACTCCTGGAGCGATTCCCGTCGGTGTCAAACGGGTCAACGAGCTCGATTTCTACAACCTGAACGCGAAGCAGCTAGCAAAGAAAGTGGGTCTGACGACGCCGAAGCTTATCGCAGTGGTAGAGCATTCGGGGATGAGGAATGACCTAGATTGCTATAAGGAGTTCAGGATCGGGAGTTCCCTCCATAAGCGCTACTCGCAGAAGGCCATACGGGCGATCAAGAACGCTTTGGAAGTCAATGCCATCGAGGAAATCTGGGCATCGTACCAGCAGCGCAGACGGCAGATCTAGTGGCCCGGGCCGGCGGCGTGAGTAGCGGGGTGGAGCGGGAGATACGGGCGCGGATCGTCGAGCGGGGCCGCGTCACGTTCGCCGAGTTCATGGAGGCCGCCCTGTACCACCCGCGCGGCGGGTACTACACGGGCGCCGTCCCCGACGTGGACTACTACACGAGCCCGGCGGCGCACCCGACGTTCGGCGCGCTGGTCGCGGTACAGCTCTCCCGCATGTGGGACGCGCTCGGGCGTCCGCGATGCTTCACCGCCGTCGAGATGGGGGCGGGGGGCGGCCTGCTGGCCCGTGATGTCGTCTCCTACGTCCAGCGCGCCCCGACTCCCTTCGCCGGCGCCCTGCGCTACGTCACCGTCGACCGTGCACGGCCGTCGCAAGCCGTCGACCCGGTCAGACACGTCGTCGCGTCCCGCATGCCGGTCGCCGACGTCGTAGGCTGCGTGCTGTCCAACGAGCTGCTGGACGCCTTCCCGGTCCGCCGCTTCGAGATACGAGGAGGTCGTGTCCTCGAGGTCTACGTCGTCGTCAGGGGCGGCAGGTTCGCCGAGGAGCTGGACGAGCCGTCGACGCCGGAGCTCGCGGAGCACGTCGAGCGGCTTGGAGTAGAGCTGCCGGAGGGCTTCCGGGGCGAGCTGAACACCGGCATCGTGCCGTGGATGGCCGACGTGTCGCAAGCCCTGGAGCGCGGGTTCGTGCTCACGATCGACTACGGCTACGTTCGCGAAGAGGTCGAGCCGGCCGAGCGCGGCGACACGGTACAGGGCTACTACCGGCACACGGGCGGAGCGTCTCCCTACGACCGCGTTGGCGAGCAGGACCTGACGGCCCACGTCGACTTCACCCACGTCGTCGAGGAGGGCCGCCGCGCGGGGCTGCGGGCCCTGAGTCTCCGAAGCCAGGCCCGGTTCCTGAAGGAGATGGGGTTGAGCGGCTGGCTGGATCGGATGCGCCGCGAGCCTATGCCGGAGTCGCGCCGCTTGGCGAATCTGATGGCGATGCGCGAGCTGGTCAAGCCGCAGGGCCTGGGCGGTTTCAAGGTGCTGGTGCAGGCGAAGGGCGACGTATCGACCGAGCGGCTGGACGATTCGGCTCCGGACTCTGAAGAGCTGCCGTTGCCGCTGCTGACCGCCGAGCACGCCAAGCTACTGGAGGGGCGGTACCCCCATCTGGCCTGGGCACCGGACGACTTCGGCTTCTAGAGGCCCCTTGGCGCTACTCGTTGAGGCCCAGTTGCGGGGCGACCGGCTTCAGCGCCTCGATCACGAAGGAGACCAGGTCGTCGAGCTCGACGCCGAGCTCCGCCGCGCCCTGGCGCATGTCGTCCCGGCTGACGGACTTGGCGAACGCCTTGTCCTTCATCTTGCGCTTGACCGAGCTGACCTTCGTGTCCGACAGGCTCTTCGTGGGCCGGACCAGCGCGACGGCCGTGACGAAGCCGGACAACTCGTCGCACGCGAAGAGAGCCTTTTCCATCATCGTCTCGCGCGTGATGCCCGTGTGGTTGCCGTGAGACAGCACGGCGCGGACGATCTCTTCCGGAAAGCCCCGGGACCGCAGGATCTCCGCCCCGAACGTCGGGTGCGACTCGGGGGTCGGGCAGACCTCCCAGTCGAAGTCGTGCAACAGGCCCGCGATGCCCCACGTCTCCTCATCCCCACCCTCCTTGCGGGCGTAGGCGCGCATGCAGGTCTCTACCGCGAAGAGGTGCCTCCGCAGACTGTCGCTCTCGACGTGCTCTTCGACTACCAGGTTGGCCGTGGCTCTGTCCATTTCTCACTCCTCTGGCGTGGTGCTGCCGGTGTCCGCGCGGCTACTCCTCGGCTTGGTCGTCGTCCGAGGTCTGTCGCGGCGAGCACTTGCGGGCGGTGGTTATGAAGCCGGTGTGGCCGATCATGCGGTGCGACGGTCTGACGCTGCGTCCGGAGACCTCCCACGGACGCATCAGAATCTCCAACGTCTCGATCAGCTCGAAAGAGCGCTCGCCCCTGAGCGCGCGCGTGACCTCGTGGAACTGCACGACCGTCGGCACGAAGGCGAGGAAGATGCCGCCGGGGACCAGCGCCCGCAGCGCGTGGGGCACCACGTGCCACGGCTCCGGCAGGTCCAGCACCACCCGGTCGAGCTCGGTCTCCTCGAAGCCCTCGTAGACGTCGCCCTTCTTGAAGGTGACCCATGAGTGGTCCGGCAGCATGTAGGCGACGTTCTCCCGCGCCCGCTCGATCATGTCCTCGCGCAGGTCATACGACACGACCGTGCCCTCCCGGCCGACGGCGCGGGCGATGGCCATGGTCAGCGCGCCCGAGCCGCTGCCGGCCTCGAGTACCCGCGCGCCGGGGAACAGGTCGCCGTAGACGACCACCGCGCCGAGGTCCTTCGGGTACACGATGGTGGCGATGCGGGGCATCTCGCGGGTGAAGTCGGCCATCGTCGGCTTCACGGCCAGCAGCCAGTGGCCCTTGGACGTCTCGACGCGGGCGCCCTCAGGCTGGCCGATCAGGATGTCGTGGCGGAAGTGGCCCAGGTGCGAGTTGAAGTTCCCGTCCGCCTTGAGGCGCACGAAGTAGCGCCGCCCCCGCCTGTCGACGACGAGGGCGTAGTCGTCTTCCTCGAACATGTACCTCGGTGCTTGGTCGGTCATCCATATCTCCGTCGGTCGTCTCTTGCCGCGCCGGCGAGTCTGACCGGGGCCGTGTGGCGCATACCGGTTTGCGCCGGAGTGTCTACGGCTGCGTCGTCGAAGGCTGGTCGGCGACCAACACCCTGTTCAGCTCGGTGAGGACGTTGGCCGCGTCGAGGTCCGACTCGACGTAGGCCTGGCCCGTCGTTCCGGTCTTGATGACGCTGGTGTAGAGCCGGGACGAACGCACGACGCCGTCCTTGTCGATCATGATCACGGCGCGCTTCGCCGTACCCTTTTCGTCGTCGTATACGCCGTACAGGCGGCTGACCTCGCCCTTCGGATGGAAGTCGCTCAGCAGCGGTATCGGGTAGTAGAGCGTGGGGCCCATGCACAGGTAGTAGGCGGCCTGCGTCGGCCTGGCGTCGGTGCTAATACCCAGTACCTGAGTATCCCTCTTCTCGAACTGACGGCCTATCGCCATGAACGAGAGAATCTGGTCCCGTCAGCCGTCCGTAAAGGTGTAGACGTGGAACGAGAGGATGACGTTCTTGCGGCCCCGGTAGCCGCTCAGGGTGACGTCGCGCTTGTTGTGGTCGACGAGGGTGAAGTCCGGGGCCCGGCTGCCGACTCCGATCATGAGGCGTACCTCCTGGACGAGACGGCGCCATTATAGCAACCGCACAAGGCTCTACCCTCGGCTTGAAGCGACTCGACGTGATGACGGGCCCCATGCCCAGGGCAGTCGCCAGCCCGGCGGCCGCCGTCCCACCGTGGCGGCCGGTGACTGTTCGGAGTTGAACTCCCTGCAACCCGTTCACCTCGAGGGGCGCACGTTGGGTTCCACAAACGTGAACGATTGCCGGGGCCGCTGGGACTAGCCGACGGCCGCCAGCACCTCGTCGATGCTGAGATCGCCCGCGCTCGTGTAGACGCGCTTGAACCGGACGACGCCGTCTTTGTCCACCACGAAGATCGCCCGGAACGAGACCCCGGTCTCGTTGTTGAAGACCCCGTACTGCCGTGCGACCTCGCCGTGCGGGTAGAAGTCGCTCAGGATCGGGTAGGGGATGTTCCCCAGCGACACCGAGTAGGCGTTCTGGGCCGGCTGTGCGTTCGTGCTAATGCCCAGGACCTGGGCATTCCGCTCCTCGAAGTCCGGGTTCGCGGCCCGGAACGAGGAGACCTGGTCCGTTCAGCCGCCGGTGAACGAGTGTATGTGCCACGAGAGCACGACGCTCTTTTCGCCGCGGAACTGGCTCAGCTTCACCTCGTTCCGGTTCTGGTCGACCAGCGTGAAATCGGGTGCGGAGTCGCCTATTTCCACCATGTCTGTCCTCCTGTTCGGGTGAGCAAGTATAGATTCATTCCGAGGCCGGCCGCCAGCGCAGGTCCGGCTGCCGTGCCGCGCGGGCCTCGTCCAGACGCGAGTTCGGCGTGTCGTGGGGAGCCGAGCGAACGAGCTCGGGGTCGTCGCGGGCCTCGCGGGCGATGGCCTTCATGACCGCGACGAAGTGGTCGAGCGTCTCGAGGCTCTCGGTCTCGGTCGGCTCGATCATCAGCGCCTCGTCGACGATCAGCGGGAAGTACATCGTCGGCGGGTGTATCCCGTAGTCGATCAGCCGCTTGGCCACGTCCAGGGCGGTGACGCCATGGTCGCGCTTCAGGCTGGTGGCGGACAGCACGACCTCGTGGAAGCAGGTGCGGTCGTACGGCAGCACGTAGTCGTCCCTGAGCTGGCTAAGCACGTAGTTGGCGTTGATGACCGCGTCCTCGCTGATCTGGGATATCCCCTCGTTGCCGAGCGTCCGGATGTACGAGTAGGCGCGGACGAGGGCGCCGAAGTTGCCGTGAAAGGCGCCCATACGGCCGATCGACTGCGGGGGAGACCCGAGCGCGTACCGCGTCTCGCCGTCCTCTTCCAGCCGCTCCACGACGGGCGTCGGCAGGAACGGCACCAGCCGCTCGCTGACCATGACCGCGCCGGCTCCCGGCCCGCCGCCGCCGTGGGGCTGTGTGAACGTCTTGTGCAGGTTCGAGTGGACCACGTCGAATCCAAGCTCTCCCAGCTTGACGCGTCCCAGCAGCGCGTTCAGGTTGGCGCCGTCGCCATAGACTACGCCGCCCGCGGCGCGAACGATCCGGGTGACCTCCAGGATGTTGGTGTCGAACAACCCCAGGGTGCTTGGCTGCGTGAGCATGAAGGCGGCCAGACCCTCGCCCGCGGCGGCCTGCAGCGCGTCTAGGTTGGTGTTGCCGGACGCGTCCGAGGGCAGCTCGACGAGCCTGAAGCCGGCCATCGCCGCGGACGCCGGGTTGGTGCCGTGTGCGCTGTCGGGGACGAGCACGTCCCGGCGGCCGCCGCCGCCGTTGGCGAGATGGTAGGCGCGCGCCATCAGCATCCCCGCCAACTCGCTCTCGGCGCCGGCCTTGGGCGCCAGGCACGTCGCCGCCATGCCCGATATCTCGGTCAGGTAGCTCTGCAGCTCGAACACGAGCCTCAGCGCGCCCTGCACGGTCGACTCGGGTTGGTGAGGGTGGATCTCCGACATCCCCGGGAGCCCTGCCATCTCGTCGTTGAGCTTGGGGTTGTACTTCATGGTGCAACTCCCAAGCGGGTAGAAGTTATGGTCGATGGAGAAGTTGAACTGGCTGATCTGCGAGAAGTAGCGGACCAGCTCTCCCTCGGCCACCTCGGGCATCTCCAGCGAGTCGCGCAGCATCTCCGACGGCGGCAGGTCCTGGGCAGGCACGTCCAGCTGGGGCAGGGTCGTGCCCAGCCTGCCGGGGACGCTGCGGTCCATCAGCAACTGGCGGCGCCGGTCGTCGCCGTCTCGGCTGGCCGCGTTCAATCGGCGCCGCCTATCTCGGCCAATGCTTTGGCCAGGGAGTCTATCTCCTCCCTGCTGTTCACCTCGGTGCAGCAGACCAGCATTCCGTTGGGCACTTGGTTGCTGACGTCGAGACCGCCGATGATGCCGCGTTCCAACAGGAGGCGGTTAGTCTCCTCGGGAGGCTTCGGACACCGGACGACGAACTCGCGGAAGAAGGTCCCGCCGATCGGGAGCGAGTACCCGGGTATGTCCTGGATCAACGACGCGGCGTAGTGGGCCTTGTGGTAGCAGAGCTCGGCGACGTGCCGCAGTCCGCGCTTGCCCTGCGAGGCCATGTAGACCGTGGACATGAGCGCGATGAGCCCGACCGACGTGCATATGTTGGAGGTGGCCTTCTCGCGGCGGATGTGCTGCTCCCTCGCCTGGAGCGTGAGCACGTACCCCGTGCGGCCCCGGGAGTCCACTGTCCGGCCGACGATGCGGCCCGGCATCTGCCGCACGTACCGTTGTTTGCAGGCGAATATGCCGACGTACGGCCCGCCGTAGGTCGGCGCGATGCCCAGGGGCTGACCCTCGGCCACGACGATGTCGGCGTCGTAGTCGCCGGGGGGCCTGAACATCGCCAGGGATATCGGGTCCGCCACGACGATCAGCAGCGCGCCGTGGTCGTGTGCCCTGCGGGAGAGGACCTCCAGGCCATCCATGTAGCCCAGAAAACCCGGCTGCTGTACGACCAGGCACGCCGTGTCCTCGGCGAGCGTGTCGTCGCCCGGCGGCACGGTGTCGATCCGCAGGCCGGGCGCCTGCACGTAGGTTGCCAGCACGTCCCGGTAGTACGGAGAGACCGTGTCGAGCACGGCGACACGGTCTCTCCTGGTCAGCCTGGCGGCCATGAGCACGGCTTCGGCCATGGACGTCGATCCGTCGTACATGCCGGCGTTGGAGACCTCCATCCCGGTGAACTGGCACACCATCGACTGGAACTCGTAGTGCGCCTGCAGCGTGCCCTGGGAGACCTCGGGCTGGTACGGCGTGTAGCTGGTCATGAACTCGCTGCGGGAGGCGATCTGCCGCACCACAGCGGGGACGAAGTGGCGGTACGAGCCTCCGCCCAAGAAGGACGAGTACCTGCCGGGCGTGACGTTCTCTGCCGCCATGGCCTCGATCTCCCGGCGCAGCTCAAGCTCCGAAGTGGGCGCCGGCAGGTCTAGCTCAGGGTTGCGGTGCTCCGCGGGGATGTCGGAAAAGAGGTCATCCACGGAGTCGACGCCGATAGCGTCCAACATGACCCGCCGGTCGGAGTCGGTGTTCGGCGTGTAGGGTGAGGTGAAGCCCATGCTGTGGATCGTCGGGAGCTGTTAGGACCCGGACACGAGGAACGCGTCGTACTCCTCCGCGGACATAAGGCCGTCCAGCGCGGACGCGTCCGCCAGGTCCACCCTCACCAGCCACCCGTCCTCGAAGGGCGACTCGTTGACCAGCTCCGGAGCGTCTACGACGGCCTCGTTGCGCTCGACGACGGTCCCGCTCGCCGGTGCGACGAGCTCCGACACGGCCTTGACGGACTCGATCTCCCCGAACGGCTCGGCCCGCAGGACCTCCGCGCCCGGATCGGGAAGGTCGACGAACACCACGTCTCCAAGGCTGTCCTGGGCGTGGTCGGTGATCCCGAAGGTCGCCAGCCCGTCGGCGCCCACGCGTACCCAGTCGTGCTCCTGGATGTATCTGCGATCTGAGGGGTTCGTCATGCGCTCATTATACGCGGGTACAGGGGAATGTATGTGACGGGGGCCTCTTCCAGCCTATATGGGCGCGAGTATGGGAGCCTGCCGCTCGGCGTAGAAGGGAAGCAACGCCACTTCGGCCTCCACCATACGGCCCCGGACATCCACGTGGAGGGGAGTCCCAGGATCCGACAAGTCTTCTCGAACATAGCCCATGCCTATTGCCCTGTCAAGCGTGGGAGAGTAGCTTCCGCTGGTAACCTCGCCGACGCGCTCGTCTCCTGCGACGATGGCGTGGCCCTGTCGCGCGATGCCTCGTCCGACCACGTCGAAGCCGACCAGCCTGCGGGCCGGGCCCTCGTCCCGGAGGCGTATCAAGGACTCCCTGGCGACGTACTCGTCACGGTCGAGGTCGACGAACCTGCCCAGCCCGGCCTCGTACGGGTTGGTGCCCGCGTCGATGTCGTTGCCGTGAAGGGGCAGCCCCGCCTCCAGACGCAGCACGTCCCGCGCTCCGAGCCCGCACGGCACCGCGCCGGCGTCGCTCAGCGCCCGCCATATTCTCGCGGCGTCGCCGGCCGGGACCATCAGCTCGAAGCCGTCCTCGCCCGTGTAGCCGGTGCGGGCCACAATGGAGGGCGCGCCCGCGATCTCGGTCTCCGCAGCCCTGAACAGCCGCAGCGAGGACAGATCGTGGTCGGTCAGCCCGGACAGCATAAGCTGCGCCGTGGGCCCCTGGTGCGCGATCATCGCGAGCTCTTCGGTGATGATATTGACGTCGACCTCGTCGGAGCCCCTTCGCCAGCGGAGCAGCCAGTCAGCTACGGTGTCCGCGTTGGAGGCGTTCGGGATCAGCAGGAACTGCTCTCTGCCCAGCCGGTAGACGATCGTGTCGTCGATGATCCCGCCGTCGAGGTTGCATATGACGCCGTAGCGCGCCCTTCGTCTCCGCAGCTTCGGCACGTCGACGCTGAGCACCCGGTTCAGCAGCGACACCGCGTCCGGCCCGCTGATCTCGATGCGGCCCATGTGCGAGACGTCGAACAGGCCGGCGTTGGACCTGACGGCCCGGGCCTCGTCGAGGATGCCCGTGTACTGCACCGGCATGTCCCAGCCCCCGAAGGGCACCATCCGCCCGCCGAGCTTGAGGTGGGTGTCGTACAGGGGAGTCCGCTTGAGTTGGCTCGTCTCTGTCATCGTATCCTTGTTTGGCGGTTCTTTGCAGTCCTGGCGAGCGCCTTCAGCATACCGCGCTACCGAAGGACCGCCTCTTCGAACCGGGTGATCGCGTCGATGTGGTCCTGGGGCGTCTGCAGGCCGGCGCCCGTCGTGGTCACGGACACGTGGGTGGCCCCGAGGTCTCGCCAGCCGGCCAGATCTCGGGCCCAGTCGTCGGGTGTGCCTTGGATGGTCAGCCTGCCGTCGACGCCGATCTCGTCGGGGTCGCGGCCGGCTTCGCGAGCGTAGGTCCTCACGCGCTCGACCATGGCGCGCAGCCGATCGTCCGGGCCGCCCTGGGGCATCCAGCCGTCGCCGACCCTGGCCAACCGCTTCAGGACGCGCTCGTCCATCCCGCCGAACCACACCGGGATCGGCCGCTGTACCGGCAGCGGGTTGATACCGCCGTCGTCGACCGTGTGCCAGCGGCCCCGGTATGTGACCAGCTCGTTCGTCCACAGCAGCCGGAGCACTTCAATCTGCTCCTCGGATCGCCTCCCCCGGTTGCCGAAGTCCTCGCTCAGCGCCTCGTACTCTACGTCGTTCCAGCCGATGCCTATGCCGAGCCTCAGCCGGCCGCCGCTGAGTATGTCGACCTCGGCCGTCTGCTTGGCGACGAGCGCCGTCTGTCTCTGGGGCAGTATCAGTATGCCGGTGACCAATTCCACCGTCTCGGTCAGCCCGGCGACGTATGCGAACAGGACCATCACCTCGTGGAACTGGTCGGTGTGCCTGTACGCGCCGCTCCAGCCGGGGCGGCTGCCGGCGTTGGCCCCGAGCACGTGATCGTAGGCCAACACGTGGGCGTACCCCAGCGACTCAGCGGCCTGCGCGTAGTCGCGGACGGCCGCGGGGTCAGGGCCTATCTCGGTCTGCGGGAAGACTACCCCGATTCTCATCAGGCGCCCACCTCGGATACGACCTCGCGGAACTGCAGCAGCTGTTCGAACTTTGCGTCCGGCGTCCGTCCACTCGGGCTGACCGCGAAGTGGGTGACTCCGAGCGGCAGCCACTCGCGTACCGAGCTCGCCCACTCCGCCGGGCCATCGCCCGAGACGACCCTCTGCATGCCGATCTCGTCGGGGTCGCGGCCCGCCCGCCGGGCGTGGTCTCGCATCGCGTCGATGGCAGGCGCCGCGTCGTCCGGCTGCCGCATGGTGCCCGGCAGCATCCAGCCGTCGGCAAGGCGGCCGATGCGGCGCACTACGGGGTCCGCCCCGCCGCCGATCCACAGCGGGATGGGCCGACGCACCGGCAGCGGGTTGATGCCGGCGTCGGTGATCTTGTGCCAGCGGCCCTCGAAGGTGACGAGCTCGCGTGTCCAGAGCAGCCTGAGGACCTCGATCTGCTCCTCCATGCGCGCGCCCCGGTCGTGAAAGCCCTTGCCCATCGCTTCGTACTCGACGTCGTTGAGCCCCACGGCGACGCCGAGCCTCAGCCGTCCGCCGGACAGCACGTCGACCGCCGCCGCCTGCTTGGCGACGAGCGCCGTCTCGCGCAGCGGCAGCACCATGATGCAGGTGGCAAACTCTATCGACTCGGTCGCAGCGGCAAGGTAGCCGAACAGCGTGAACGGCTCGTGGTAGGGCGTCGTGTGCTGCCAGGGCCTGCCGCGCGCCTGCGGCGACTCGGCGTTGGCGCCGAGGACGTGCTCGAAGAAGAGCATGTGGTCGTAGCCCAGCCCCTCGACGGTCTGGGCGTAGTCCCGTATGGCGACCGGGTCCGTCCCGATCTCCGTAGTCGGGAACAGGACGCCGACCCTGATGTCTGATGTGTTGCCCATGCGGATATGATACATCACCGCCGCCAAGCGGCGACGCGAGGCTATCACAGGCGTCCGTGATCGGCCCACCACCGCGACGGTAGATACCACCATCTTCGAGATGTGGCTGGGTAGCCTGTCAACGCACCGAGGCCTCTCGATTCCTGCATTGTGATGCGGTGGGGCGGAGGAACGTAAGGAGCATCACGCTACCCCGACCGTACTACGCATCCGCCTCTCCCTTCGTCTCCTCCTTCGGCATCTCCATCCCAATTATCCAATCGACACCAAAGACTCAGGTACTCGTGGGCGGAAGAAAGAATTGGAGGCAGCGAGAGGAGTTGGTCGAATCCCCTAATTGCTGCACCGTTCCAGTCCCGCTACCTAGCCTCAATTACACCGTTTGACTGGTTCGAGTCTCATTAAGTGGGGACTCAATAGCAGCGCAGCAAGGTGCCCGCGTGGGTGCCGGGGCCAACGCAGGCCAGGGTTTCGTTCTCGTGGGCGGTCAGCATGGTGTCCTCCCTCTGATTCCCTTGGGCTGATTCCCTTGGGCCGAGGGCGCGCAGGCCGCCCCGTCGCTCGCCCAGCCGCCGGGCTAAGTACTCACAGCGTGCCAGCTCCATGACCAGGAAGTCGAAGGTGTAGATCTCACCTGACCCCGGCGCCCCGATTGACGCCGCCCAAGACGTGTGCTACGAATAGGCCCGTCGCTCAGCCGGGTCGTGCCACGGTCGCGGCCCGCGGCATGGAGGCGTAACCATAACGACGCTCAGAAAGCCGCCTCTCCCTCGTCCTCGGCATCATGGCCGCCGCCGTGCTGTTCCACTTCGTCTTGAGCCCCTTCTACGAGGACGCCCTGGACTCCCTTTCCCTATGGCACTTGCTCAACTGGTTCATGGCCTTTGGCGTCCTCATCGCCCTGGCGGTCACCTACCTCCACAAGCGCGACACCGGCCCGGACGCCGACACCAACACCTTCGTCTGCGTCAACGTCGCCTTCTACGCAGCCGGAGCCCTCGCAATCCTCTTCTTCTGGAACTGGGTCGACGACCTCACCGTCGGCGAGGACGGCCAGAGCCAGCCCCGCCGCTTATTCTGGGTGATCATCAACACCCTGTTCGTCCTGCTCCTGGGCACCCTGAGCGCTCACCTCTGGAAGGACAACGCACGCACGTGACCCAAACACCCCTGAGAATAACCCTCGCCCTTGCCGCACTCGCCCCGGGTGATCCAGTGGTTCACGGAATCGGATCCCGCCTAGGATATTGCCCCGGCTGCTCCAGACATGATCGTGAGGTATCAATGAAACCTTGGCAGTTGATCGGCCGGGCCCAAACCCCTGGCGGAGGAGCGGAGCTCGTTTTGTACCAACATGACTCTGAGTTCTCGCTCAAAGCGGATAACCTGGAACTCATGAACAGCCGGGTTTATGGGTCAGAAGAAGCCATGGCCAGACTGGGCTGTCAGAACTTGGCAAAACGGCCGAGGGCCCGCGTTCTGATTGGCGGTCTGGGAATGGGCTACTCGGTGAGAACGGCGCTGGACATCCTTGGCGAGGATGCCCGGGTGGTGGTCGCGGAGCTGGTGCCAGCCGTGGTTGAATGGAACCGGGGAGTGCTTGCCGATTTGGCCGGCCGACCTCTTGACGACCGCCGGACTGAACTCCATGAAGCCGACGTTGTCCAGTTGATAACGGCCGCCAGAGGTGACTACGATGCCATCATGCTTGATGTCGACAATGGCGCGGAGGCGATGGTCCGAAAGAGCAACAACTGGCTTTACAGCCTGCCGGGGCTGACCGCCACCTACGCGGCGTTGCGGCGCGGCGGGGTATTGGCGATATGGTCTGCCGGTTCTCAACCGCCATTCGTCAGACGTTTGCGCCGTGCCGGTTTCGAGGTGGATGAAGTCAAGGTGCGGGCGCGTGGTGGAAGCAGCCGCAAGGGAGGCGCACATCATGTCGTCTGGATTGCCACGCGCGGTTGATGGAGGACAGCGTTGAATGGTGCTGGCACGGTGTCGCTGTTCAGGGCAAATGTCCGTTTAAGCGGCCGGCTGTAAAGGGCGGAGTAATAGTTGAGATGGATCAGCGCGTTGTGCGGGACCTACTCGGTCTCGGCGAAGACGCCGTCGCATCCGTAGCCAGGCTGAGGATACTTGGTCACCACCGTGGACGTGGTGGATCAAGCCAATGACAATGCCCTGCTGGTTCCGATGCTGGAGCAGGCCGAAGAGACGACCGGGACAAGAGCGCAGATGACGTTGGCCGACGCCGGATACTTCGCCGCGAGTCACCTGGCGGAGTGCGACCGGCGAGGTCAGCTGGTGGTGGTGTCCGAGTCACGGCATGGTAGGCTAATATCACGCCTTAAACAGGAAGGCGGTGTATGGCTTCTGAATCTGAGACCAACATGCGCACCCCAAAATGGGGACACACCTCTGGGAGGGAAGCTAACGATGGAAGTCCAACAAGTCACCGCAGTAGCCACTCGCCTGAAGTTGCGGAATTGGCTGCAACTACGGCGCTTCTTCGTGGCGTACAGGGCAGTCGAACGTCAACTGAAGGCCACATCTGGCCTGATCAGCTACTCGCGCCACGCAGACTTCCTGCGATTGCGTTTTTTCACGCTGTCGATATGGGAAGATGACCACTCTGTTGATGCCTTTGCAGCAACCGGCTCTCACTGGGAAGCCATGTCCGTGTTCGGCGAAATCGCCGTCCGCGATAAATCAGGTTTTGTGAGATGGAAGACGGCGGATCCTCAGGAAATCACCTGGGAGGAGGCTAGCAAACGGCTGTCAGAGGTGTGACATTGCTCACGATGCCAGACAGTAACGGACAGCTCGTGAGGCCGAATCCAGGCGTAAGTAACGCTAGAGGCGACACTTCCCCCAGGTAGGTCAACCCGACCAACTAAGCTGGACTTTGTACAAAGTATAGACAAGTGACGGGAACAGGGTAAGCTAACAAGACCAACCCACTACGAAAGGTCTCGTTATGCTCACCCTGCCCGATGCCATTATACCCTTGCTCAAGCCATTCAAGGTGATGTTTCAGGCCAAGACATGGTCGAAGGCCCAGGTGCTCCTAATTGGGGCAATCTTGGCGACGCGCAAGCGGACGGTCACCTCGGCGCTCCGCGTCATGGGGCTCAGCGACGACACGAGCTTTGCCCGTTACCACCACGTTCTCAACCGTGCCGGGTGGTCACCCCTCCGGTTGGCACACTGCCTGCTGTTGCTCTTGGTACAACACCTCGATCAGGGCGATGGGCCACTGGTGTTTGGGATCGACGAGACCCTGGAGCGGCGACGTGGCAAGCAGATCAAGGCCAAGGGGATATATCGCGACGCAGTGCGCTCCAGCGGGAGTCATTTCGTCAAGGCATCCGGCCTGCGTTGGGTGAGCTTGATGTGGCTGGCGCCCATACCCTGGGCACATCGGACATGGGCATTGCCTGTGCTGACTGCCCTGGCTTTGCGCTCCCTGGCCTCACGCGCCTCCCGTCGTTTGCGTACTCCCGCCGTAGTCCGGAGCGAGTCATACAGTCTACTCCCGGCCCTCGTCGAGCCTGGTGTTCTCCGGGGAAGCATCACTTCAATGCCGCCATGGACCGACAGCGCCAAACGCATGATGTGCCACACCTCTCCGCCAGTCGGGAGCGTCCCCGTACGCCATGCCGTCACGCGGTCGTTCTCAACGCCTAGGCGCTCCGCGAACTCCTCCCATGTCAGCCCTGCGAGTTCTACGAGCCTCGCCAGCCGCTCCGGATAGTCCTTCGGGAAGAGCTCCGGGTAAAACCGAATCCACCGATGGACGGCGTGAGGACAGCGGAAAGGGGGTGAGGGAGCTGAGGGCGAGATGGCCTGGGCTCCATTGGGGTAGATGGGAGGGCGGCGGACGGTCTTCAGTTGCCGCACAGGGTCCCTATGGCCGTCTGCGGGGACTGCGATGCGCGGGATGGTGAGAGAATACACAGCAGGGAACTCTCGCGGACCAGGGTGGCGCGAGTTTGCGGGGATCTTCGGTTGTGCGGTGGGTAGCTCGGTCGCCGACGGCGCCGTCAGGCCGGGAGTGGAATGGCTCGCAATCGGGCCAGGGCGCGACTGAATTGGGTTTCCCAGGGCCAGCGCTGGGGAAGATGCAGGGTGAGGCGGCGGGCCGAGCGGGTGATTCGTCCGGCGAGGGAGAAGAACCGCCGCCGGAGGGTCTTGGTGGTCACCACCTGCTCACCCAGACCTGTCCGCGCTGTCCAACGGGCCAGGTTATGCGCCATCACCTGTATCGCCAGCCAGGCGGCGTTGGCGGCGAAACGGCCCGACGGCATGTGGTTCAGCCCCACGCCGTACTTCAGGTCTCGGATGGCATTCTCGACCTCGGCGTGGCGGCGATGGTCGGCCTCCAGTTCCAAGGTTTCCCCGTCCCGGTCGGTGATGAAGCCGTGATAGCTGTAGCTGGTGAACAGGGCCAGTTGGGAACCGGGCGTGGGCTTCACCCGCCGGACGATGAGCCGCACTGGGGCGGCTTCGGGCTCACCCTGGAAGGGGGTGCAGGTGGTCTCGGCCACATCGGCGGCGCCGTCCATCCAGTATGGGATGGGCGTCCAGTCCGCCTCGGGTATGGCCTCGATCAGGTTCCGCAGGCTTTTGTGCTGCCGGATGGTGATGGAGAAGCGCACGTCCAGCTTGCAGCAGAGGGATACCACGCTATGGGTGTAGAAGCCGCTGTCGGCCCGCACCGTGAGTTGCCCGCTGGCCCCTCCGTAGCGCACCCGCCCCACCGTTTCACGCAGGAAGTGGGCGGCGCCACGAGCGGTGTTGGCCCGGCCCTCGCGCAGCCGGCACATCAGCACGTCGCCGGTTCCGGCGGCGACAGCCAGCAGCGGGTGATAGCCCCGCTTGCCGGTATAGCTGTGGTGGCGTGCCCCTTCCTTGGCCAGTCCGTAGGTCTCGCAGATGGTTGAGTCCAGCTCGATGGTCAGGGGCGAGTCGCCGGGTCCGGCGCTGGTCTGCCAAGCGCGTGCCAGCAACTCCCGGCTCACCCGGTCCAGTTGACGGACGTGGCCCCAGCGAAAACTGCGCAGGAAGGTGCCCAGGGTGGATGGCGCCTTGATCGTGCCGCCCAGGATGCGGGCCGTCCCACCGGCGCGCAGCGCATCGGCGTCGTCGATGCAGTCGCCGCCCGCCAGCGCGGAAGCGACCAGCGTCAGTATCTTGTCGCCCGTGTTGGCCCGCCCCGGCGCGACGCCCAGGTCGAGATGATGGTCGACGAGTTCCCGCAGGCCTAGGTGCTGGGCGAGGGTGGCCGGAAGGAGCAGCCCGGCATTGGCCACCAGGCGGTGGTCGTCGAAAGAGACACGAATGCGGTCGGAGTGGTTGCCTGGTAGCATCTATTGGGTGCTCCTTGTTCTGGGGTCGGTTTGCTGTTACAAAACCATTATCCCAGATTCATGGGGGCACCCTCTCGCTTCTTCAAGGGCTGTCCCCAAGGCCCTCCTTCGGTGGATTCGGGCTTAGAAGTATAGGTCAAGGTTAGAGAGCGTCATCCTGTCTGATGCTGCTCGCAGACTCGACACTTAGCCCCGGAATCCCATTGCGTAATGTCCTCGTAGCGCAGCCACTCTTCGATCTCCCGATTGGACGCAGCGAGCAAGGCAACTCGGCTGACTGGTTCAAAAATCGCCTCCGCATCCGGACCGCATGGAACACGTCCATGACGACGACACCTCTCGAAGGTCAGGCACATGTCGTGATCAGCGGCACGACCCTCGACACTCAGGCGCTCAGCTTTGCTGAGCGCGGCGATTCGGTGAGGCATCACTGGATTGATCATCCTTCTAACCCTGATGTGCGGTGGGATGGCATCCCTAGAAGTATGGCCGGAAAGTCATTGGCTGGGTTTCGCACTACCCAAAGCAGACGTATTACGGTCTTATACGACATGGAAATTGCGTTTCACAAACCCACTATTACATCGACAGTCGACGGTAAGCCAACGACGGCTTGGGAAGAATCGGGGTTTCCGTCCGAGTTTCTAGCACTCCTGGCGCTTGGCCGCACGGCCTCACCGCACGCTGCCGTCGTCAGCGTTTCGGTCGTCGTGTCGGTGAATACGCTTCGACTTTTAGCTGAAGCAAGGACGGAGAGGGCCGTCTCTGTATTACAATATCGTCTCGACAGGGTGACCAGGACTGAACAGTGAATATACTCGTCATCAACGGCCCCAACCTGAACATGCTCGGCAAGCGGGACGCGGGCCAGTACGGCAGCGTGACCCTTGCCGAGATCGAGCGGAGAGTCGGCCGGCGGGCCGAAGAGCTTGGCGCACAGGTCGACTTCTTCCAGTCCAACCACGAGGGCGAGATCGTCGACCACGTTCAGCAAGCCGCCGACTCGGCCGACGCGGTCGTCATCAACCCCGGGGCCCTTACCCACTACGGTCTGTCGATGCGGGACGCCCTGGCCGACGCCGGGCTGCCGATAGTGGAGGTCCATCTGTCGAACATACACGCCCGGGAGCGGTTCCGGCACCGCTCGGTCGTCGCGCCGATCGCGGTGGGCCAGGTGTGCGGGCTGGGTTGGCGAGGATACGTCCACGCCGTGGAGTACGTCATAGCGCGCCTCCAGGAAGAGTCACAGACATGAGCATCGGTGCGAAGATCCAGCGTCTGAGAGCCCTGCTCGCCGAGCGCGGTCTGGACGGCGTACTCATCTCCAACGGCGAGAACCGGCGCTATCTATCCGGCTTCACCGGCTCCGCCGGCTACCTGCTCATCTCCGGCGACGGTTCGGTGCTGGGCACGGACTTCCGGTACGTGGAGCAGGCCGGGGAGCAGGCGCCCGAATTCCGGATCGAGCGTTTGGCCGGCGGCTCCGCCTGGCTGCCGGAGCTCGCGGCGAAGATGGACATACGCAGAATCGGCTTCGAGAGCCAGGACATGACCGTCCACGGACACGCGGCGTTCCGAAAGGCGATAGAGGAGTCCGATAACGACGACATGACGCTCGTAGAGACCTCGAACCTCGTGGACGGGCTTCGCGCCACGAAGTACGACGACGAGATGGACATGCTGGCGCGCGCCATCAAGATCACCGACGAGGCTATGGACGAGATCGGCGGCTCTCTCGAGCCTGGCGCGACGGAGCGGGAGGTCGCGTGGGAGCTGGAGAAGGCGATGCGGGAGCGCGGCGCCGAGGGGCTCGCGTTCGACACGATCGTCGCAGCCGGTCCCAACGGCGCGCTGCCTCATCACCGCCCGTCCGACCGCGTCATCGCCGAGGGCGAGCCCGTGGTCATCGACATGGGCGCCAGGTACGAAGGCTACTGTGCCGACCTCACCCGAACGGTGCTCGTCGGCGAGCCGGACGAGACGTTCCGCAAGATCTACGGCATCGTGCTGCGGGCGCAGCTCGAGGCCGAGGACCGTGTCCGCTCCGGCATGACCGGGACCGAGTGCGACGCCATCGCCCGCGACATAATCGCGGAGGCGGGTTACGGCGACAACTTCGGCCACAGTCTCGGCCACGGGGTCGGGCTGGCCGTCCACGAGCTGCCCTGGGTGAGTCCGCGGGCGGACGAGCCTCTGAAAGACGGCATGATCTTCACTATCGAGCCCGGCATCTACATATCGGACTGGGGCGGCGTCCGGATCGAGGACGTAGTCGTGCTGCAAAACGGCGCGGCGCGCGTGATCAGCAAGGCGCGGAAGCTCGATCCGGGACAATAAGGTGCCGGCCGCGGACTAACAGGACCGCGGCGCCACTCTTGAACGGGGAGACACTCGATGACGATAGGCTATGGCGGGCTCAGGCGGGGCATGCCCATAGAGCTGGACGGCGAGCCCTACCAGGTCGTGGAATACGAGCGCAACAAGATGCAGCAGCGCGCGCCGGTGATACGCATCCGGTTCCGGTCGCTCCGCACCGGCCGGGTCACGGACCGGACCTTCCAGGGGTACGACGTGAAGCTGACCCCGGCCACCGTGGAGCGGCGCACGGCCCAGTACATCTACGAAGACGACGGCCTCTACTACTTCATGGACAACGAGACCTACGACCAGATGCCGATGTCGGCCGACCAGCTCGGCGACTCGCTCAACTACCTCGTCGAGCAGACCACCGTAGACCTGATCCTCTACGAGGGCAAGACAATCTCGATCGACATGCCCATCACCGTGGACCTCAAGGTCGCCCAGACGGACCCCGGGCTTCGCGGCGACACCGCCCAGGGCGGGACGAAGCCGGCGACGATGGAGACCGGGCTGGTGGTGCAGGTGCCGCTGTTCGTCGACGAGGGCGAGAAGATCAGGGTGGATACCCGCAGCGGCGAGTATCTCTCGAGGGTGTAGTTGGCGGTATACTCGGTCGCCCAGGTCGTCGGCTACCTCAAGCAGGTACTGGCCTATGACCCGGTGCTGCGGGACCTCTGGGTGACCGGCGAGGTCGCCGACCTCCGCCGACCGGCGTCCGGCCACAGCTACTTCAACCTCAGGGACGGCGGCACCACGCTGCGCTGCGTCATGTTCCGCACCGCGTTCGGCTCCGAGCTGCTGTCCGAAGGCGCCCAGGTGATGGCACACGGCTCGACGACGGTCTACGAGGTGCGCGGCGACGTGCAGCTCATCGTGGACGTGGTGCGCCCGGAGGGTATCGGCGAGCTCCAGCTCGAGTTCGAGCGGCTCAAGCGAGAGCTCGAGCTCGAAGGTCTGTTCGACCCGTCGCGGAAGCGCCCTCTGCCCGAGTTCCCCCGGAGGATCGGCGTCGTCACCTCGGAGTCAGGGGCGGTCTGGCACGACATCCAGACCGTCGTCGGTAGGCGCTACCCGCTCGCCGAGCTGCTGCTGGCGCCCACGCCGGTACAGGGCCCCGAGGCGGCCGGGAGAATAGCGGATGCGATCTCAGCGTTGCAGCAGGTCCTCGGCGTGGATGTCGCGATTGTGGCGCGCGGAGGCGGCTCGCTGGAGGACCTGTGGCCGTTCAACGAAGAGGTCGTGGCCAGGGCGATATTCGCCAGCCGCGTGCCCATCGTCACCGGCGTAGGGCACGAGACCGACGTCACGATCGCTGACATGGTGGCCGACCGCCGGGCGGCCACGCCCTCGGCAGCCGCCGAGCTCGCGGTACCTGACCGGCTCGAGCTGCTCGCCCGCGTCGCCCGCCACAGGCAGCGACTGGAACGCGGCGCCGACGCCAGACTGCAGGCCGGGAGCCGAATGGCCGCTCAACTCGGCGACCGCCTCGGCCAAAGCCGGCCCGACCTCGACAGCCTCAGGCTGCGGGTCGACGACCTGCTGAGCCTTGCTGGCCGCCACGTGGCCAGCGCCGTCGAGACGAGGTCCGAACGCGTCGACAGTCTCGGCGCCCGCCTCGCCCTGCTGAGCCCTCAGAATACCCTCCGCCGCGGCTATGCTATAGTACAATCCCCGACCGATTCAGCGGTGGTGAGCGACGTTTCCAAGCTGCGTACGGGTGACCGGGTCAAGGTGACTCTGGCCAGGGGAAGCTTCGGCGCGGACGTCACCACCATCCACGGCGCGACGCCGTCGGATGGGCCTGGCGCCCGACCGCGGGCCGACCGCTGACGGCGCAAGAGCCCGTTCCCCGAAGCTCCCACACCACTTCCCGCAGGAGCGTCCACGGTGACACACGATACACCAGCCAGCGGCGACGGCCCGCGTGCGTCCGAGCCGTCGGCGGGCTCGCTGACATTCGAGCAGGCATTGTCCCAGCTCGACGAGACGGTGCGCGCCCTCGAGACGGGCGATCTGCCGCTGTCCGAAGCGACCACACTGTACGAGAAGGGCATGAGGCTCGCCCGCATCTGCAGCGAGAAGCTGGAGGCAGCCCAGCTCAAGATCAGTCAGATACAGACGGCCTACGGTGAGCAGATGCGGCTTCCCGGTGGCCCGGACGGCCCGCCTTGCTGAAGGCAGACCTCCACATGCACACCCACTTCTCGCCGGACTCCGACATGGCGCCGGAGCGCCTCGTTGCCAAGTGCGAGAAGGTGGGCCTGAACTGCATCGCGGTGACCGACCACAACACCGTCGACGGCGCACTGGCCGTGAAGGAGATCGCGCCATTCACGGTCATCGTGGCCGAGGAGGTCGGCTCGTCCGAGGGGGAGATAACCGGCCTCTTCCTACGTGAAACGGTCTCGCCGGGGCTGTCTCCGCTGGAGACCGTTCGCAGCATCAAGGACCAGGGCGGCCTGGTGTCCGTTCCGCATCCCTTCGACCGGTTCCGCAGCCACGTCATCAGCCGGGCCGCGCTCGACGAGATACTGCCATACGTCGACATCGTCGAGGCGTTCAACTCGCGCAACAGCCTGCCGAGCGACAATCGGAAGGCCGAGCAGTTCGCCCGGGAAAATGGGCTGGTGGTGTCCGCGGTGAGCGACGCGCACACCACCTACGAGCTCGGCCGGACGTATATGGAGATCCGGGAGTTCGACGGCAGCCCCGAGGACTTCAAGCTCTCCCTTGCCGAGGCGAAAATCGTCAGCAGGCTCGTAACTCCGCTCGTGCACGTCGCGACGAGTCTGACCAAGATAAGGAGACGACTGCGCCTAGGTCGTCGCAGGGCGGGGCGAGCCTAGCCGAGCCGAAACCCGCCGCAGGCCCGTCGGCCTTCTCCCACGCATCCACCTCATGGCGTCCGACCACATCTTTCCCGACGAAGACCGGGGATTCGGGCCGTCGACGTCCGGCCTGACGCGGCGGCCTCTGGTTACCTGGGCGCTGCTGGCGGTGAACGTCCTCGTCTGGCTGGCCGCGACCGTGGCCGGAGGCAGCGAGGACCGGCAGGTGCTGATCGCCTTCGGCGCCATGTTCGGGCCGCTGATCGCCGAGGGCCAGTACTGGCGCCTGTTCACGGCGATGTTCCTCCACGTCGGCCTCGTGCACCTGGCGTTCAACGGGTTCGGACTGGCCATATTCGGCTCGCTCGTCGAGGGCGCGTACGGGCACGTGCGTTTCCTGCTGATCTACGTCGGCGCGGGGCTGACCGGCAGCGTAGCCAGCTACATGCTGAACTCCATAGCCGTCGGCGCGGGCGCCAGCGGGGCCATATTCGGCGTGCTGGGCGCGCTCGCCGCGTACTTCGCCGCTCAGCGGCGGGTCTTCGGTGAGACGGCGCGGCGCATCATGATAGGCGTCCTCATACTGGCCGCCATAAATCTCGCCTTCGGCTTCATAATGCCGGGCATCGACAACATGGCCCACCTCGGCGGGTTCGCCGCGGGCATCGCCCTGGGACTCGTCCTGGCGCCGAGCTATACGGTCGCCATGTCGGTGTTCGGCACCAGCGTCGTCCGGACCGACTCGAGGCGGCTGGGCAGACGGCTGTGGGTCATCCCGCTGGCGATGGCGGTCCTGGCGGCGGGCGCCTGGTTCGCGACGGCCACGCTGCCGGACAACGGGTACACCCACTACTACCGGGCGGTCGACCACTTCGAAGCCGGGATCTACGACCTCGCGCTGTCGGAGGCGGACAGGGCGACGACGTTGGACCCGCTCATGATCGAGGCATACTACTTAAAGGCCAAGACGCGCGAGACCCTGGGAGACAGAAGGGGCGCCCTGGCAGAGCTGCGCCAGCTATTCCGGGCGGCGGAGGTGACGGACCGGGGCGACCCGGGGAGACAGGAAACGCTGAACGACGCGTTAGACCTGCTGCGGCGTCTACAAGGAGCCGGCGGCTAGGCCGACTTGCGCTCCTGCGGCGCGAACGACACCCTCTGGTCGCCGGAGGCGATCAGCTCGACTTCGCCCTGGCCGAGGATGGCTTCGACGCCGACAACGCACTTCGTCACGTGGCTGATGGACGGCAGCTCGTACATCACGTCCAGTAGAGTACGCTCCAGTATCGACCTCAGAGCCCTGGCGCCCGTCCCCTGCTCCAAGGCGCCGTCGGCGGCGGCGACCAGGGCGTCGTCCGTGAACACGAGCTCCACGTTGTCCATCTTGAACAACGCCTGGTACTGCTTGACCAACGCGTTGCGCGGCTCGGTCAGGACGCTGATCAGGCCATCGCGGTCCAGGCTCCTGAGGCCCACGGACACCGGTAGCCGGCCAACCAGCTCGGGGATAAAGCCGTAGGCCAGCAGGTCCTCGGCGCTGACCCGCTGCAGCATGTCCTCTTCCGATGCGGCTCTGTCGGCGTCCGACCGCCCCACGCCGAAGCCCAGGGTGACCCTGTCCTTCGAGATTCGCCATTCGACCAGCTCCCCGAGCCCTTCGAAGGCGCCGCCGCACATGAACAGGATGTCGTGCGTCTTGATCTGGAGGAAGTCCTGGTGCGGGTGCTTGCGTCCGCCCTGCGGCGGCACGTTGGCGACGCAGCCCTCGACGATCTTCAGCAGCGCCTGCTGGACCCCTTCGCCGGAGACGTCCCGCGTGATCGACGGGTTGGGGCTCTTGCGGGCTATCTTGTCTATCTCGTCGATGTAGATGATCCCCTGCTCGGCGCGCTTTATGTCGAAATCGGCCGCGTGTATCAGCCGCAGCAGGATGTTCTCCACGTCCTCGCCCACGTACCCGGCCTCGGTCAGAGACGTGGCGTCGGCAATGGCAAAGGGAACGTCAAGGATCTTCGCGAGCGTCTCAGCCAGGAGCGTCTTGCCGGACCCCGCCGGGCCGAGCATCAGGACGTTGGCCTTCTGCAGCTCGACGTCCGAGGGTCCCTGGTTCGACCAAATGCGCTTGTAGTGATTGTAAACGGCGACGCTGAGGACTTTCTTGGCCCTCTCCTGCCCGACCACGTACTCGTCCAGCTTCTGGTAGAGCCACTTGGGATTGACGCCCTTGGAGATCAGGCCCGCCGAGTCGCGCGGCGCCGCCGGCGTCTCGTCGCTGATGATCTGCCCGCACAGGGCCACGCACTCGTCGCAAATGAATACGCGGTCAGGCCCGGCGATCAGGCGCTTGACCTGGCTCTGGGCCTTGCTGCAGAACGAGCAGCGATAGCTGGACTGATCAGTCGTCGATGCGGGCATATCCTACGCGGACGCCGACTCGGCGGCCTCTGACGCCGGCTCCATCACACTGTCTATCAGACCGTAGTCGACAGCCTCCTCCGCGGTCAAGTAGTAGTCGCGGTCGGTATCCCGCGCGACCTTGTCGTACGGCTGGCCGGTGTGCGTCGAGATGATCTGCCGCATCTTGTCTTCGGTGCGGATCGTATGCCGTGCCTGAATCTCGATGTCGGAGGCCTGCCCCTGCACGCCGCCGGCCATGGCGACCTGGTGCAGGAGGATGGTCGCGTTCGGGAGAGCGTAGCGTCTCCCCGGAGTGCCTGCGCACAGCAGCACGGCGGCAAAGCTGGCGGCCATCCCCACGCAGATCGTGGAGATCGGAGCGGCCACCTGCCTCATCGTGTCGTAGATCGCCAGGCCCGCCGTCACCATGCCCCCCGGCGAGTTTATGTACAGGTGGATAGGCCGCTCGCTGTCCTCACGGTCGAGGTACAGGAGCTGGGCGATGATGGCATTCGCCATCTGATCGTAGACGGGCGTGCCCAGGAAGATGACCCTCTCTCGCAGAAGCAGCGAGTAGATGTCGAACGCCCGCTCCCCCCGGGGGCCGCTCTCCACGACCATCGGAATCACATTTTCGAGCTTAGGTGTCAACGCGTTCTCCTTGTGTGTGTTGCTCATCGTGGTCGGCCGCATCCGTGTCGGCGTCCCCCTTTGCGATGGCCACGAGCCTACCGAGCGACTTGGTCTCCATGATCTGCGCCCCGACGCCGGCCCTCAGCCGGTCACGGTCCCGGCGCCGGTCCTGACGCCGGTCCTGGCGCCGTCCGCCATCGGCGGCGAGCATCTCTCGTACCTGTTCTTCGACCTCGTCATCGGCGACCTCCAGACCCTCGGCCTCCGCGAGCGTCGCCAAAGCGTACGAGCGCGTCAGGTCCTTGACGGCGGTCTCCCGCGTCGATTGCCGCACCTCCTCCTCGGTCGTGCCGAACTGCCTCAGGAAGTCCTCGGCGGGGATCCCGAGCATCTCGGACAGCCGCGCTCGGCGCCCAATGGCGCGGTCTATCTCGCGGTCCACCGACAGCGGCGCCAGCTCCACGGTTGCGTTCGCGAGCAGCTCGTCGACAGCCGCTTTCTCGTACAGGCTTTCGGCCGACTCCTCGGCGGCCGCCTGAAGCTGGTCTCGGACCGACTCTCGGAGCGCGTCGAGGGTATCGAAGTCATCCCCGACACCCTTGGCGAACTCGTCGTCGAGCTCTGGCAGCTTGCGCTCCTTGACGTCGTTGACGGTTACCACGAAGCGCGCCGTCTTCCCGGCGATCCGCTCGCTTCCGTAGTCGGAAGGGCTTTCGAGGTCGAACTCCCGGGCGACGCCGACCTCAGCGCCTTCGAGCTCCTGCGGCAGCCCCGGAAACGGCGGTTCGTTCTCTGCGTTCGCGACGTACACGGCGTCGCTCTCGTTCAGGATCTCCGAGTCCTCGACCGTCGCGGTCACGTCCATGGTGATCATGTCGCCCAGCGCCACAGCGCGGTCCACGGGCTCCCACGAAGCCGATTCGAGGCGAAGGGCCTCGAGCTGGTTCTCGACGTCTTCGTCCGTGACTTCCGGGGGCGTCTCGGGCACCCGTATGCCGCGGTAGTCGCCGATATCGACTATAGGCTTCAGCGCCATTGTGGCCTTGAAGATGACCGGATCGAGGCCCAACAGCTCGACGTCGGCCGGCTCGGTCGTTTCGATGTTCCGCTCCGAGATCGCCTTGTCCGTAACGTCGGAGACCATGAAGTCCAGGGCCTCGCGGATCAGGCTCTCCCTGCCGAGGAAGTTCTCCACGATCGTGCGGGGTGCCTTGCCCTTGCGGAAGCCGGGTATCGAGACGCGGTCGACGACCCGCCGGTAGCCCCGGTCGAGGTATGGAGGCAGATCGTCTTCCTCAAGTTCGATGTTGAGGACGGTCTGCAGACCCACAACCTCTTCTTGACTGATCTTCAAATGGGGCTCCCAAGGTGCGCCGAATCGTGCCTTCGATTATAGCACGCGCCCTACTGGTCACCGCCTGCCTCGACCCTCGCGGAGCCTCGGTCCCGACGGCCGGGAGCGGCGAGTGCCGTATGTTACTATCTCCCGGATTCGACGGAGGAAGCGCCTGCAATGAGCAGACCCCGGACGTTCCGCTCCCCCAGAGGGACGGTGGACATACTGCCCGAGGACCAGAACCTCTGGCGCTACTTCCAGTCGCGGGGCGACGAGACCGCTTCCATGTTCGGGTACGAGCGCATAGACACGCCCACGTTCGAGGACGCAGAGCTGTTCGTTCGCGGCACGGGCGAGGTCACCGACATCGTCGAGAACGAGACCTACACCTTCGAGGACCGCGGCGGCGACCTGCTGACCCTGCGTCCCGAGGGCACGCCGCCCGTCTGCCGGGCCTATCTCCAGCACGGCATGCACAACCTGCCCCAGCCCGTGCGGCTCTACTACGTCGGCCCCTTCTTCCGGTACGACCGCCCCCAGGCCGGCCGCTACCGGCAGCTCCACCAGTTCGGGGTCGAAGTGATCGGCGAGGCGGACGCGTCCATCGACGCCGAAGTCATCGAGCTGGCCTGCCGCCTGCTGGAGTCCGTGGGGGTCGCCGACGTCACGCTGACGATCAACTCGATCGGCGATCCGGAGTGTCGGCCCGTATACGTCAAACGGCTCCTCGACTACTATCGGTCCCGCTCCGACGAGTTGACGCACGACGACTGCAGGCGGCGACTGGACGCCAACCCACTCCGGCTGCTCGACTGCAAGAACGACGCCTGCCAACCGCTCATCGCGGAGGCGCCGGGCTCCGTCGAAAGCCTGTGCGACGCCTGCGAGGCCCACTGGCGCGGCGTCTTGGGACACCTGGACGCGCTCGGCATCTCCTACGAGACCGAGAACCGGCTGGTCAGAGGCTTGGACTACTACACCCGCACCGTCTTCGAGATCGCCCCGCCCTCGGGCGGCCAGCAGAGCGCGCTGGCGGGCGGGGGCCGCTACGACGGGATGATAGAGGCGCTGGGCGGGCGCCCGACACCGGGCATCGGCTTCGCCATGGGCATGGAGCGCGTCCTGGCGTACATCCGGGACAGCCAGACCGTCGCCCGGAGCGAGCGTACGAAAGTCGTGGTCGCCCCGGTCGGCGACGGTACCAGGCCCGCAGGACTCGTCGTGGCCTCCGAGCTGCGGAGAGACGGCGTGGCGGCCGTGCTCGCGCCGGCCGGCCGAAGCCTGCGCGGCCAACTCCGCTACGCATCGGCGGTCGGCGCCACGCACGCCGCGATCGTCGGAGAAGACGAGCTGGCCCGAGGCGCCGTGGTCCTCCGCGACCTCGCCCGGAGCGAGCAGCGGGAAGTCCCGCGAGACGGCCTCGTCACCGTGCTTTCTGGCGCTTAGACCGCTTGGTATACTCTCCGTAGTCCCACCTGCGCAGTCCATTCAACGTTCTGACGGCCGCGCGTTTCGCCTGAAGGACGTCAGGTTGCACCATGCTAGACAAACTCGCCGCAATTGAAGACCGGTACCGGGAGCTGGAGACGCTGCTGGCAGACCCCGAGCTCTCGGTCGACTACGTCCGCATCCGAAAGCTCGCCCAGGAGCACGCAGCCCTGAAGGGGCTGGCGGCGCTTGCCCGGCGCTACCGGGACGTGATCCGCGAGCAGGAAGAGGCTAAGGCGATCTCCCGGGAGGGTTCCGACCGTGAGCTGGCCGAGCTGGCGCGCGAGGAGCTGGCCGAGCTCGAACGGGAGCGCCCTCAGATCGAGGAAGAGCTGCGCCTGGAGCTGCTGCCCAAAGACCCGAACGACGAGCGTAACGTCATCATGGAGATCCGCGCCGGGACCGGCGGCGAGGAGGCCGGCCTCTTCGCCGCCGACCTGTTCCGGATGTACGCCAGGTACGCCCAGCGCCACAACTGGAAGCTGGAGGTCGTCAGCGCGAACGAGACCGGCCTCGGCAGCCTGAAGGAGACCGTCTTCCAGGTACAGGGCCAGAACGCCTACAGCAGGATGAAGCACGAGATCGGGGTCCACAGGGTGCAGCGGATACCAACCACCGAGTCGAGCGGCCGGCTCCACACGTCAGCCGCCACGGTGGCCGTTCTGCCGGAGGCCGACGAGGTCGACGTCAACATCCAGGCCGATGACCTGCAGATAGACATCTTCCACTCCAGCGGCCATGGCGGGCAGAACGTCCAGAAGGTCGCGACCGCAATCCGAATAACCCACAAGCCAACGGGAATAGTGGCGGTCTGCCAGGACGAGCGCTCCCAGAACAAGAACCGGGAAAAGGCGATGAAGGTGCTCAGGGCGAGAGTGCTGGCCCTGGAGCTGGAACGGCAGCATGAGGAGGTCTCCCAGGCCCGGCGCGCCCAGGTCGGGTCCGGCGACAGGTCCGAGCGCATCCGCACCTACAACTTCCCGCAGGACCGGGTGACCGATCACCGCACCTCCTACACCCGGCACAACCTCGACGCGGTACTCGACGGCGAGATCGACGACCTGATCGAGTTGATGATCACCCGAGAGCAGGAGATGAAGCTGGAGGAGGTCGGCTTCTAATGCTCCGCGAGGCCTGGGCCTGCGACCGGGACCGTCTGGCCGACGCGGGCATAGCCGACGCAAGCCTCGAAGCCGAGGTGCTGCTGCGTACGGCGCTCGGCATGGACCGCACCGGCTTCCTCGCCTCACTGCGGAAGGCCGTCCCCAACGGTCGCCTACAGGCCGCGGAAAAGCTTCTGGCCCGGAGGCTGGACGGCGAGCCCCTTGCCTACATCGTCGGCGCCCGGGAGTTCTACGGCCTCGAATTCGCGGTCGACCCGTCGGTGCTCATACCGCGGCAGGAGACCGAGCACCTCGTCGACGCGGTGGTGGAATACTCCCGGCGCCGCGGCGACCCGCCGCTCGAAGTCGCGGACGTCGGCACCGGCAGCGGCGCTATCGCCGTCGCCGTGGCGCACCGCCTGCCGGCGACGAGCGTCTACGCAACGGACGTCAGCGTACGCGCCTTGGAGGTGGCGGACGCCAACCGGCGCGGGCACGGACTTGACGACAGAGTCCACCTGCGCAAAGGGGACCTGCTCGAGGCGCTGCCGGGCCCGGTCGACGCTATCGTGTCTAACCCGCCGTACATCCCCACCGGCGACCTCGCGTCCCTGCCGGCCGACGTCCGGCGGGAGCCTACCGAGGCCTTGGACGGCGGACCGGACGGTCTGGCCGTGACCCGTCGCCTGATACGCGGCGCACCTGTCTACCTGCGCCCCGGCGGACGGCTGCTGGTGGAGATAGCGCCCGAGCAGCTGAGCTCGGTGGTCTGCGAGGCTACCGCAGCCTTTCCCGGAGCCGCAGTCCACTTCGAACGCGACCTGTCCGGCGACCCACGGCTGCTCGTCGTAGATGCAACGGGACCCGTAACGGTTCCGCGTTGACGCTCCAGCAGCCCGTTTACCCCGTGTAGCGCCGATGCTTCACCGGCACGCATCGAGGGGCGCGCGCACGGTTTTACCAGAAGGCGAACAGCTACCCAAGTCCGCCCTCTGATCGGCGCGCCGCTATGCCAGTGTAGCTTCGACGCTGAGGTCTACGTTGCCCTTCAGGGCGCCCGAGATCGGGCAACCGTCCTTGGCCGCCTCAGCGGCGGCGGCGAACTCCTCCGAAGTGACCCCGGCCACGGTGCCCTTCACGGTCAGAGCGCTGGAGGCCACCTTCCAGCCGCCCTCGATCTGCTGGAACGTCACCGTCGCGCTCACCTCCAGCCGGGTGGGCGGCGTTCCGGCGCGGCCGAGGCCGGCCGACAGTGCCATGCAGTAGCAGGACGCGTGCGCCGCCGCCACCAGCTCCTCGGGACTCGTGCGCGCCTCGGGGCCCTCGGTCCGCGAAGCCCAACTCACGCCCAACGACGTGAACGCGCCGCTCGTCGCGGCGCTGACGGCGCCTGCGCCTGTCATCAAATCGCCTTCCCATACTGCTTCGGCCCTACGCTCGGCTGATGCCATGGGTATCCTCCCTAGGTTCCCCGACCGTCGCCAGCGGCGCGGTCCGAGGTAACAGTCTAGCGCCGAATCTTAACACAGCCCCGTCCGCGCAATTCCGACGGGGGAGCTCACGCGCCCAGGCACCGGCCGGCATCCGACGCCCGGACTGCCCCAAAGGGGCGGAACGCGGCGATTCTCCGTTCACCCCACGGAGGCTTCGACGATATCCAGGCCGTTAAGGGTTGGGGCCCCAGGCAGCCTGAGTAGTGCCGCTGCTTCAGCCGCGCGTATCGAAGGCGCGCGCCAGTCTCACGAATTCACAGTTGGTGGGGCGAATACCCCTCCAGGCCCCTGGATGCCCGCTTTCGCGGACCGTTGCACAACCGTCATTCCAGCCTTGAGCCGAATCCAGAAATCGAGAGTCCAGGTTAGGTGGCACCACCTCGCCACGCGACGCTGCCGCGCTTGGGGAGTTATGCAAAGGTCTCCGACGGCGGGAAAATCCGCGGCGGGGGGCCGGCGATGGGTTCCCCTCTCCACGGGAACGACGGGCGACGGCGGGCGCACCCACAATCGTCATTCCCGCGACGGCCGAAATCCACGGCGGGGCGACGGCGATGGGTTTCCCTCTCCACGGGAACGACGGGCGACGGCCGGCGCACCCACAATCGTCATTCCCGCGACGGCCGAAATCCGCGGCGGGGGGCCGGCGATGGGTTCCCCTCTCCACGGGAACGACGGGCGACGGCGGGCGCACCCACAATCGTCATTCCCGCGACGGCCGAAATCCACGGCGGGGCGACGGCGATGGGTTCCCGTCTGCACGGGAACGACGGTGGGCGGCGGGCGCACCCACAATCGTCAGGGGTCGGCAGAAGCATTCGTCCCCTCAACTCTGAACAGTTACACCGGTTCCGACTCCTTGACCATGTAGCCGTGTTCCGCGTACCCTGGAATCAGGCCGTGCTAAGCGGGGAGTTAGCGGTGCCCTGTACTCGCAATCCGCTCCAGCGGGGCTGAACTCCTCCCGGAGGTTGGTCCTCGGGGGCCTCTGGCCGGGGTCTGTGGTTATGAGAGTTGGGTCCCACGCGGCGGCGACCTGCGAACCCCGTCAGGTCCGGAAGGAAGCAGCGGTAAGCAGTGGTGTCCGGGTGCCGTGGGTAAGCCTGGCTTGAGCCGCAGCCTCGCGTCACGTTTCCGGTGGCCGGTCGAAGCGGAGGTGCACGGCCGACCTCGCCCTTCCGTCCCTCAGCGCGCCATCCGCGGCGCCGCGTCCGGATTTGACCGGGCCGGTCGTCGCGGGTCGCGGGAGCGAAAGCCCGCTCGGGCGCCCTCGGGACGATGAACGGTCCCCGCACCCGCCCACCCGCCGCGAAAAAGTCGCTGGGGCAGCACTTCCTCGTAGACCGGCGCGCCATAGCCTCGATCGTGGCGGCCGCCGACCTCTCCGCGGACGACCTCGTCGTCGAGATAGGCCCCGGACGGGGCGCGCTGACCCGGCCGCTGGTGGAGCGTGCGGGCCGGCTCGTCGCCGTCGAGGTCGACGCGCTACTGGCCGCGAGACTTCGGAAGACCTACGCGGACCACCCAGGGTTCTCGGTGCTCGTCGAGGACGCGCGTGAGGTGGATATCGACGGCCTGGCGCCCAACGGCGCTCCGTACAAGGTCGTCGCGAACCTGCCGTACTACGCGGCCTCGCCCATCGTGCGGCGGTTCCTCGAGGCGAACAGCAAGCCGCGGCTGCTGGTTGTGACTGTACAGCGCGAGGTGGCACAGGAGATGGTCGCCAAGCCCGGACAGATGGGGCTGCTCTCGGTCGCGGTCCAGCTCTACGGCACGCCGCGCATCGTCACCTCGGTCCCGCCGCGCGCCTTCAGGCCCCCGCCCAAGGTGACCTCGGCCGTCGTCCGGATCGACGTCCGCCCCGAGCCCGCGGTCGCGTTCGATTCCCCGGACGACTTCTTCCGCGTCGTCAAGGCGGGGTTCAGCGCCCGCAGAAAACAGCTCCACAACTCCATCGGAAGGGGCCTGGCGCTGGAGCCTGAGACCGCCAAGACACTTCTGGCCGACGCCGGCATCGACCCCACGCGGCGGGCGCAGACCCTGAGCCTGGACGAGTGGGGCGCGCTTTACGAGGCCTGCCAAAGTTTGTTGTCGACAGAACCGGCCTGGTGATGGCCACAAGCTCGCTGACGGTGTTCTCCATCAGTTATGTTGGTCCGAATCTGGCCGACTACGAGCTCCTCGAAGCGCCATTCGGATGGACAGGAACCACAGTCCGTCGGCTGGCGATGGCAGCGCCGGTGCTGAGCCGCACCAGCGGTTGATTCTGTCGGCACTTCCAGACTGCGATACATCGGCGCTGGTTGGGAAGTCCGAAGCGTGTGATACGATTGACCCTGAGCAGCGACATGTCACATTGGTGGAGATGAGACCAATGAAACGGGTCTTCACGGCGAGCGTATGCAAGGAAGGCGAGTGGTACGTAGCTCAGGCGCTCGACGCCGACGTTGCCAGCCAGGGCGAATCGGTCGACGAGGCGCTGGCCAACCTGCGCGAGGCCCTGGAGCTTCACTTCGAACCTCCCCTCCCAACTCTTGCACCTCAGATTCGTCGCGTCGAGGCCGAGGTTGTCGCCAGCTAGGCCACTGCCCTATCGGGAGGTCGCGCGCAAGCTTACGGCGGCAGGTTTCACACGGGTCGGGCAAAGAGGTAGCCACGTCAAGTTCGCCAGAGAGACCGGCGAAGGCGTCCTCACTGCGATTGTGCCCCGCCATCGAGAGATAGCTATTGGCACACTGCGCAGCATACTGCGACAGGCTGGGTTGACTCCCCAAGAGTTCGATGCACTGTGACGCCATTGGCGATAGTTGCCCATAACGCAGTCCGGCGTTGGTACGGTGCCCGCAACAGGCCGCTGATATGTCGATTCAAGGTCACGACTTCAAGCTCCTACGTCAATGGGACGGCTCCCGACACCGAGCGTTTGAGGAGTCGTGCTATCAACTACGCGACCCACAACCCGCGGTCCGCGCCGCCTCGGCTTCATAGTCTCCCGGAGGGTCTACGTGGGACCGGGTAACCGCATCGAGATCGAGGCGCACGCGAAGATCAACCTCACGCTGGAGGTGGTCGGCAGGCGCGGCGACGGCTACCGCGACATCGTCAGCATCATGCAGACCATCGGCCTGCACGACGTCGTGACGCTCGAGCCGGCGGAGCGGCTCACGCTCACGTGCGACCTGCCGGAGCTCGAGTCTCCGGACAATCTCGCGCTCAGGGCCGCGCGGCTCCTTCAAGAGCACACCGGCCATACCGCAGGTGCCGCGATCTCTCTCGCCAAGGAGATCCCGGTGGCCGCAGGCCTCGGCGGGGGCAGCAGCGACGCGGCAGCCGTCCTGGTCGGGCTCAACCGCCTGTGGGCCCTCGGCCTCTCGCGCGAGAAGATGATGCCCCTCGCCGCCAGCCTGGGGTCGGACGTGCCGTTCTTCCTGGAGGGCGGCACCGCGATGGTCTCCGGCAGGGGCGAACGGGTGCGCGCGCTCCCGCCGGCCGACCTGCGGTGGTTCGTGGTGCTCTCGCCCGAAATCCACCTGGCCGACAAGACCCGCCGCGTCTATTCGAACCTAACCGAGGCGAACTTTACGACCGGCCAGCTCACCCGGAAGCTCGAGTCCCGCATTCGTGGCGGCGGCGACGTACCGCCGCAGTTCCTGTTCAACGTATTCGACGACGTCGCCCCGGATGTGTTTCCGGAGCTGAGGCGCTACCGCGACGCCTTCCTGCAGGTCGGGGCGCGGGAGGTCCACGTCGCGGGCAGCGGGCCGTCCCTGTACGCCCCCGTTTCCCGCCGCGAGCTGGGCACCGCCATGGAGCTGCTGCTGCGGCATACCCGCGGCTGGCGCGCGCACCTGACCCCCGCCTGGAGCCCGCCGGCGGCGGACGACGCATGAGCTATCTCGTAGCGGGGGCCGTGAGCGGCCTGCTGATGGCGGCCGTGTTCCTGGTCGTCGTGCCGCTCATGCTGTTCTTCCTGTTCAAGAGCCGCCCGCCGTGGTTCGTCGCCCTGACCGACCGGGTGCCTCCCATGAAGCTGATGCTGGGCACGGTGGTCTTCGCCTATCCGACCTGGGCGTTCGTAGGAGTCGTGCTCGGCCTGGCGTTGCTTGCCGCCGAGGCAGTCGCTCCTCGGGACGGCCCCGGCACGGAGAATCTGTTCTTTACCACGGCGGTCACCGTCGGGGCCGCAGCAGCGGCGGCGGCGTACTTCGTTGTGACCCGCCGGGTTACGCCCGGCCCGGCGGCGTTGACGCTCGCCTTCGTCGTCGTGTTCGGCTGGGTGCTGCCGTTCCTGGCCTGACGACCCGGCCGCGGGAGGACGAGGTCAGGGCTACGACACGTCCGAGCAGTGGGTACGGAAATACTCCCGCATCGCGGCGGCCTCTCCTTCGGTGAGCGACTGGTATGGCGGCAGGATCCGAATCGGGAATTCGGGCTGCGCCAGCGACGTGAACAGCTTGTCGAAAGCCCCGTCCATGTGCGCGCCGTCCACGTTGCGGGCGAAACCCTCGTGCATCTGCTGCATGCGCGCTTGGATGGCGAACGCGGTGGCCGCGTCTCCTTCGCGTCCGGCTTCGAACAGCATGCGCGTCAGATTCGGCGCCGTGGCGCCAAAGCTGCACAGCAGCGAGCACTCGCCGTAGTAGCTCGCGTTCGCGTAGCAGGTCTCCAGTACGAAGTGTTGCAGCTCCGGCGTCTCGACGATCAGCTTGCGCATGAAGCGCATGTCGGGGCTGTTGATCTTGGTGGCGACCAGGTTCGGAACTTCGTCCAGCACCCGGCGATAGTCGTCGGCGCCGAGGATGCGGCCGGACCGCCTCAGGTTGTAGTGCAGGAACTTCGAATCGGGGAAGGCCCCGCACACCGTGCTGAAGAACGTGAGCACCTCGGCGTCAGTCAGGGTGCCCCAGGACGGCAGCGGTATCTGAAACATGCGCACGCCCCTATCGTGAGCGTAGCCGATGCGCTCGATCATGTGGCCCATCGAAATGCTGATGACGCAAACCATGCGGGTCACGTCGGCCCCGGCCGTGGCGTCGACGAACACGTCGACTATCTGCCGGAACTGCGTATCCGTGACGGCGTAGCCCTCGCCGGCGGTGCCCATGACGTAGATGTTCTCCGCGCCCGAGGCGAGCAGCAGCTCGACGTGGCGGCGGAACACACCCTCTTCGAGCTCGAAGCTCTCGGTCCACGGCGTGTCGCAGGCGGCCAGCAGGCCCCGCGGGTGACGTTTCTCGGCCATTTTCGCTCCTTTGCCCAATCTGTGCGACAGGGGCATTCTAGTCCAGCCATGCCCGCGGTGTACAATAGCTTTACGCTCCTCACGTCGTTCGCAGTTGACCGGCCCAGCGCCCTCGGGCCAATCTGTCCACCCACCCTGAAGCGTAGATTAGGTAGGACTGCCCTGTGAAATCGACACTGCTCTGCACCTTCGCGGCCTTCGCGATGCTGTCCGTTGCGCTCGCGGCTGCCTGCGGCGACGAACCGCCGGCCGAGACGCCCACGGCGCAGACGGCGATGGTGGATACGCCCGCCCCGCCGGGCTCCACGCCCACCCGAAAGCCGCTGCCGGAAGGCTACGACTCCAACGAGGCGATGTTCGGAATCTATGGCGCCCCGCGGCAGTCGGCGGACGTGACCCTCAACGCACTGCGCTCCATCCTCGACGCCGGGGACACGTTGCAGGTGCCGGTGATCATCGAGTTCACCCGGTTCATAAGCGACCCCGTCCTGGCGGCGATAGCGGACGAGGTGCTCCGGCAGCTGACCGGGCAGGAGTTCGGTGTCGGAGGGGAGGGCTGGTTCAAGGCCACAGAATGGCTCGGAAAGCGGCGCGACGAGTATCCGCCGCCGTCCGACTACCTGAAGTGGAAGATCAATCTCCTCTCGGCGATCAGCGACCGGTACAAGATATTCCTTGGCGACGCCGACAAGACGGCGCGCATCGACATCACCGAGCTGGTCTGGGGCGGCGTACGTCCGGACGGCATCCCGGACCTGCAGTTTGCGCCGACGCTGACGGCCGACGAGGCGGACTACCTGGGCCCGGACGAGCGCGTCTTCGGCGTATCGATCAACGGCGAGCACCGGGCCTACCCGTTGCGGATCATGAACCCTCACGAGATGGCCAACGACATAGTGGGAGGCGAACCCATCGCCCTTGCCTACTGAACGCTTTGCGGCACCGGAATCGTGTATTCCGCAAAGATCAACGGCGAGCCAACCACCTTCGGCACCTCCGGCCTCCTGTACCGCAGCAACAAGGTGATGTACGACCGACTCACCAACTCCCTGTGGCGGATGTTCACCGGCGAGCCGGTGGTCGGGCCGCTCGCCGACTCGGGCATCAAGCTGCCCTTCTTCCCGGTCGAGCTGACGACGTGGGGTGAATGGGTCGCGCAACATCCGGACACCACCGTCCTGTCCATAGCCACCGAAGTCTACGCTCCCGACCAGTACGAACACGAGGATGACCCGCGCGCGACCTACAACGACTACTTCAACGATCCGGAAACGAGGTTCCCGGTATGGGAGCGGAGCGACGCTCTCGCGACCAAGGCCGTCGTTCTCGGCTTGAACCACGGCGGCGAGAGCAGGGCCTACCCGGTGGAGACGCTGCAGCGCGAGCGCGTGGTCAACGACACCCTGGGCGGCAGGGACGTGGTCGTCATAGCCTCGTCCGTCTCGCAGGGTGCGCGGGTCTATCTCAGGGAAGGGGCCTCCTTCGCCTTCGCCGGCGACGACCCCACGCCCGGCGGGCTCCCCACGTCTCTGAGCGACGGTGAGGGGACGACCTGGACCGTGACCGAGGACTACCTGGAGGCGGCGGACGGCCAACGACTCGAGCGCGTGCCGTCCCACATGTCGTTCTGGTTCGGGTGGTTCGCCTTCAACACCGACACGACGGTCTACGGCCAACCAGGCGGATGACGCCGGCAGGCATGGCGTACGCTCTGCCATTCAAAATGCTGTCATGTGCTCTTGGCGCTACCGTAGAACGTGATGCTGGAGGCAAGCCATGTCCGTCATGCGACTCCTGAGAGAGTCACACGTCTTCGATGAACGTCCACCGCAAGCCAACGGCAGCGTGTGCTTCACGGTTCGAAGGGTAGACGGCGGCGCCTCGATTTACGTCAAGAAGAACGACTACCAGTTCGAGATCATGGAGCGGCCGCTGCTCAACGGGACGTTCCCACACAGTCGACAACTACACTATTTCGTTCAGCTCCACCGCCGCCGCATGGTGAGAAGTTCAGGTGACCCGAATCGCGCCTTCCAGCTTGACGGCGAGCACATCGACGCAGTTATCGACATAGTCCGCTAAGCCCGGGGCCTAGTCCAGCCGTACGGGGAGGCCCTCCAGCAGGCCCGCGTCGTTCATGGCTACCCACTCGCCCATGAACGTCTCGTTCCAGGTGTCGGTCAGCGGGTGCTCGATCATCTCCTGGAAGATCGGCCAGAAGATGATGATGCCGTCGGCGCCGTCCCGAAGAGCGGCGTATGCCGTGTCGACGCTACGAACGAGCGCGGCGGTGATGTAGGGGCGGTTCTCCCATCCGGCGAACATCCGCACGCACTCGCGCACGAGCCTGGTCGGGTCGCCGCCCATCTGTTTGACCGGCTCGCAGAAGGGGAGAATGTGCGTGGCCCCCGCCTGCGCGACCGCCGCCGCCTGCGGCAGGGAGAAGACGGTCGTGCAGAACGTCTCGACGCCCTCTTGCGCCAGCGCCCGGAACGCGCCCAGGCCGTACGCGGTGAACGGGATCTTGATGATGACCTGGTCGGACATCCTCGTGAAGGAGTGGCTCACGTCGAGCAGCTCCTCGGTCGAGTGGCCGTCGACCTCGACGACCACGGGCTTGTCGGTGATGTCGAGGTATCTCTGGACGACGCCGCGAATCTGCCCGTACTTCTTCACCATGTCGTTGAGCACCACCGTGTTGGTGACGATGCCCGCGGCGCCCCGGTCCATCCACGGCTCGAGGTCTTCCGGGTCGCCGGCCAGCCAGATAGCCGGTCCGCGGCCTCTCTGCCGGGCCGCCATCACCGGGCCGGTCACCACCGGCTCCACGCCGTTCGTGCTGATCTTCGCGTTGGTTGCCCTGAGGCACCTGCTCCCCCGCGGTACCGCGGGGGTCTCAGGGCCGCAGTATGCGACATTTCTCCGCGTTGGGCCAGCACCCGCGCGGCCAGCGCCCTACGGAAGGCACATTTCCACCTCCTGTTTGTTATTCCGGCAGCCATCTAGTTTGGGTTCTACCGCAGCTGCTCGTGCGCTGCTCTTCGATCTCGGTTTCCAGTCCAACGGTGCGCGTGTTGCCCGTGGCCGTCCAGACGCTCCACGTCTCCGCTTCCGGCGTGGCGACCCAACGGCGCTGGGTGTTGCCGTAGTTGCTGGACCGCGACTCCTCCGATTCCTTCGACGGGCCGCATCCGCGCGTACTGCCGGTGCGCGACCAGCCGCCCCATGTCTCCGGTTCGGGCCTCCAGTCGGTCTGGCGGTTGCCGCAGTTGCTCGTGCGGGCGTACTCCAACTCCAGCTCGAGGCCGGTGAACCGCTGATTGCCCGTGGTCGACCAAGCACTCCACGTCTCGGCCTCCGGGTCGGCCGACCACCGGAACTCCTCGTCGCCGCAGTTGCTTCGGCGCTTCTCCTGAATCTCATGCGTCGGGCCACAGCCGCGGGTGACGCCGCTGCGCGCCCACTCGCTCCAGACGACCTCCTCCGGGGCAGCCATCCATCTGTCTTCCGTGACTTCGCAGTTGTTCGTCCGGGCCTCCTGGATTTCGCGGCTGCCGCCGCAACCGCGCGTCAGGCCCGTCGTGGTGCCCGCCGTCTGCGCGGCGGACGCGGGAAGCAAACTGTTGTACTCCTACGGTCGCCCCTGTTCGTGCGATCCGCGGGTGCAAACAGGTCTTCCCCCTAGTCGGCGTCGCCATCACGGGCGTGGGGGCACCGTGCCCCACGCACTGCAAAAAAAGAAACCTCCCGACCGAGTTTTTTGCCCCGGCGGGAGGCTCGCTTTTTTGACAAAGCCCGACTATCGGGTGTAAGATGGGAGCGCTTTCGGTTCTCCCCTCGGCGGCCCGCCGAGGAACCCCGCCCTGCCAGGCGGGGTTTTGTTTGTCCCAAGATAGTACCATCAAACTCGGTGCCCGCGCCAATTTGTGACGCCCCACCCCGCCCCACCCTGCGCTGTAGCCGAGTCACGCCTTTTTTCCCGACGCCAAAGGCAAGGTTTGGCACATTTCGTGCCCCCTTGTTGATTGGGCGTTGGGATTGCGCTTCCGTCCCGGAGTCGCCAGACCATCCTTACGGCAAGGGGGTTCCCTGTGACCTTAGTTCGACTGCTGCTGACCTTTGGCTTACCCGTTTTCCTATCGCTGACCGTGTTGCTGCTATTCGTGCTGATGATGCAGGCTCGTAGCAGGGAATGGGACCGGTGGGAAGCCGAATACGCGGCGCTACAGGAACAGCGGGTGCACGACGCGGAAGCCGTTGGGACGGCACTTGCGGACGGCCAGAAGGCGGTTCGGGAATATATCGAACGCCAAATGGTGATCGTGAACGAACGCCTGGACAGCAACGAGGCTGACGTTCAGGGCATCGTGGATGCTGGTGGCGAAGACCTTGCACAGCAACTACAAGACGTACAGGATGCTGTCCGCGACTGGCCCCAGAACGTTGTCGCGGCGATCTGCGAAGCAGACTACGGCGTCGTCGTGGCGGTCAACGCCATCGCGGGGTTGACGGAGTATCTGGAAGGGCGGGACGACGGTCTCGCCGACGCGCGCTCAATCTTGGACTACGGCGTCCTGATCGACGACGGATACGCGCACTTCAGCGGTGTATGTCAGGTTGACGCCGACGGTAGCTGGCAACTGTTGAGCCAACACCCACAAGTCGACCCACGGAGACGGGAGTGAGCAGGGGTCACTAGGTTGACCGTGCCGCTATTCGTACTCGCTGCAGGTGGGCTAGGGCTTCGTCGCGCGTGTGGCCCCATGTGACGCACCACGGGATTTCCTCAATCCATGCACTCCAGCGTCCGTCGTCCTCTTCCACAAGGCCGGGGGTGAATACGTATTGCCGCGCCATGTCAGCCTCCCTATTCCGTCGCCCCTAGCCGTCCTCGACCGCGTCAATGGGGTGAGCCACCGCTGGCCAGCAGCAGGCCGGCGCACACCACGATCACCAGTTCCCACCATAATCCGCCGCAGCGGATTATGGTGGGACTCATCATCACCTACTCAGACCACCAGTCGGTCTGGGTGTTTCCGCAGTTGGACGTGCGGCGCCACTCGTGCACGATCTCGAGCCCGGTGTGCCGCTGCCTGCCGGTCTTGCTCCACGCTCCCCATGTCTCCGCCTCGGGGGCGGCGACCCACTGCGTTTCCGACCGGCCGCATGGCGAGCTGCGCCTTTCTTCGGCCTCAACAGCCGGGCCGCAGCCGCGAGTGTTGCCCGTCCGGCCCCAATCGCCAAGCTCGTCGATCTGAGCGTCGGCCACCCACTGCGTCTCTACGTTGTCGCCGCAGCCGTCGGTGCGGGATTCCTCAGCCTCTTGGGTTGGGCCGCAACCTCGCGTCCGGCCCGTTCTGCTCCACCCCGAGGACGGGGGCGGCGAGACGGGGTCGGACACCCACCGGACCTTCGCGCCACCGCACTGATTCGTGCTGCGCTGCTCCTTCTCCTGTGCAGCTCCGCAGCCCCTCGTGCTGCCGGTGTCTCCCCAGCCCGACCACACGAGCTCCTCTGGTGCCGCCTGCCAGCGCTTCTCCTTCTGGTCGTTGCAGTTGTTCCCGCGTTCCTCTTCGACTTGCCTGGTGGGGCCGCAACCCTGTGTGTTGCCGGTAGCCGTCCACGTCTCGTCCCACACGACCGGCTCAGGGTCAGCTACCCACCGCTGGTCGCTTCCGCCCCAACTGGACGTGCGGAACTCCCTGCGTCTCCGATTCTCGCACGTACCTTCGCGGAAGCCAGTGCTGAGCCAGGCGCTCCATGTCTCTGGGACCGACGGTGCCGGGAGCGGGATATCGACCAGCCAATCCGGCGGCGGATCAGGTGCAGCCGGCTCGACGCTTCTCACAGTGACCGCCACGGTGTCTTCGTTCGTGTCGCCCGCCACGTTCGTAACCGTGAGATTGAACGGCAACGCCGCATCTTGCGAAGGCGCTAAGAAAGAAGCTACTGCCATCTCGGCGTTTTCGATCGTCACGGGGCCGCCACCGCTGGAGGCCAAACTTCCACTTGTAGGTCAGCGGGTCTTCGTCAAGGTCAATGCTGGCAGCGCTCGTGAGCATCACCGTGGCCCCGTAGGCGGCAGTCACCTTGGACGACATCGCCTTGGCTCTAGGCGCTCGCTTGCCAAACGTGATGCCCAACAGAGCCGCGGCCCTCTTTGCGGGAAAGGCGTACACGTACCTGCTGACCTCGTCGGCCTCGACGGCCTCGGCGCTGGTCATGATGGCGCACAACTCGTAGACGGTGTCGGAGACCTTGTGGAAAACCGGGGCACCGGAGTCCCCCGGTTTGACGCCCGTCTCTTCCAGAAGGATGCCGTTCGGCTTCCTCAACTGGACTGCCCGTACCTGGGTAATCCCGTCGGCGACCACATCGTAGTTGAGCCGGTCCACCTCCAACTCGATCTCGCCGACCCGCTGGCCGAGCATGACCAGCTTCATGCCCGCTGCCGGGTCTCGCAGCCTGTCGCTGATGTATCGAGGACGACCATCCGCCGTGAGCCCGTGCAGTCTCGGATAGGCCTTCACGCCCGGCTTCAGCAGGCACATGGCCACGTCGGTGTCGGCTGTCCGCACGGCCGTCACGGCCGTGCCGTCCAAGTACGTCCCGACCTCGTACTCAGTGTTGAGGCCGCCCTGCAGCATGATCTCGTCGCCAACGGGATTGACGAGGAATCGCCGCTTGATGCCATTGGCGTCGACGAAGGTGGCGAAGCCGGACATGACGTGCAGGTTGGTGACGAGGACCTGCTTGCCGTCCGAGTTGCGGGTCGCAACGCCCGTCAGCGTGCCGGCCCCGACTTCGCGCTCTTCGCCTAGAGCCAGACTTGGAACGCCGCTAGGGTTGCGGCTCGTTATCCGAAGGCCGCTGGACAAAGGTCTGTGTGATTTGGATGTAACAGGCATCTATTCTCCTTCTTCCGTGTAGGTGAGCCAGTGCGAATAGTTCGGTGCCGACGGGCCCGCCGGCATGCTCTGACCCTGAAATGGCCGGTCCCAGAATTCATCCTCTACGGCTTCACCGGGCCGGTGACAATGAAAAGGCAACCCTTCGTAGGGAATGTACCACCCTGCGCGGACGTAAGATCGTCCGCGGCCTCCCACCATATCCCACACTCCCCCCCTTTCTATGTGGCAGAACCGATATCCGCCCGCATAGGTCAGCATGACGAAGATGCTGAACGCCATGGCCGCTCCGACCACCGTCCCGCCTGTTATCCGAATCAGGGGCCGCTCGGCGAATATCAAGAGCCACCCGCCGAGCAGGCCGATTGCCAAACAGGGCAACATGAGGAAGACGAACGCGCCCCAACGCATGAAGTCGGACTCGAACCCCAGCCCCACGTTCAACTGGTAGGCGACCATCCACGCAAGCAACAGCGCGGCGCAACAGAGGACTGTGCGCCGCGCCATCTGGACTGCGAATAGCCTGGTCATAGCTCCCTCAGCCATTGGCCCGGCCAGTCGAGGCGTACGGGCTGGTGATTGCGCCATGCTGACACCTCGCGTTGCTATCACGATATAGTAGGATCGTCAAGTATATAGCTCCCCCCAGATTCCCCACCTAGAGAAGAGGAAGACCTCGTTGGAGCCCGACGCGATGCGGGCTAAGATGGTTGTTGAGCAAACGAACCGATCACCAACGAGGTGCATCTATTATGAAGCAAGGCTTACTGGCATTCCAGTACGAGCAGGAGAAGGGCTCGACAGGTATGACGGGACTGTCCGGGCTGATGACGTACCTGGAGTTGATGCAAGCAGCGGGTTTGAGGTCGTCGGTGGAACGCCACGTGAGACTGCGGGAGTGTGGTCAGGGCTGGACGGACAGCCAGATAATCACGTCGCTGATACTGCTGAACTTGGCAGGCGGTGAGTCGGTGATGGACCTGGAGGTTCTGGAGAAGGACGCAGGTTTGTGCAGGGTACTTCGCCATGCCGAGACCTGGGGGATGGGTAGTAGGGAGCGCAGGGCGCTGAAGGCGAGATGGCGAGTCGAGCGTCTTCGGAGCGTGCCGTCGGAGTCTGCGGTGTTCCGGTATCTGGAGAGGTTCCATGACGCGGGCGAGGAGGCGAAGCGGGAAGCTCACAGAGCATTCATACCTGCTCCCAACGGAGCTATGGAGGGTCTGGGGAAGGTGAACGCCGACCTGGCGGGCTTCGTGCAGAGCCGTTCGCCTCAGAGAGAGGCCACTCTGGACATGGACGCCTGTCTGGTGGAGACACACAAGCAGGAGGCGCTCCACAGCTACAAGAAGTACAGGGCCTACCAGCCGCTGACCACCTACTGGGCAGAGGCCGACCAGATTGTGCATTCTGAGTTTCGGGACGGCAACGTACCTGCGGGCCATCAGCAGTTACGAGTGTTGACCGAAGGGCTGGGCCGTCTGCCTGCGGGGGTGGAGAAGGTGATGCTGAGGTCGGATACGGCGGGGTACCAGCAGGAGTTGCTGCGGTACTGCGCGGAGGGTAGAGACGAGCGGTTCGGGGTGATCGAGTTCGCGGTTGGGGTCGACGTGACGACGGAGTTCCGCCGTGCGGTGTCAGAGGTCGCCGAGCAAGACTGGCAGACGCTGTACCGCAAGGTTGGGGAGCATCGTGTGGACACGGGTCAGCAGTGGGCTGATGTGAACTTCGTGCCCAACTGGATAGGGCACTCCAAGAACAGCCCTGAGTATCGGTTCATAGCTACCAGGGAGCGGTTGATCGAACAGCCTCTGCCGGGGATGGAGGGGCAGATGGAGCTTCCGTTCCCCGCGATGGAGCTGTCCAACAGAGGCTGGTACAAGGTCTTCGGAGTGGTGACCAACCGGAGCATTGCGGGAGATGAGTTGATCTGGTGGTCGAGGCAGAGATGCGGCAAGGGCGAGGAGGTCCACGGCGTCCTCAAGAGTGACCTTGCCGGGGGCAGGCTTCCGTCGGGGCTGTTCGGAGCCAACGCAGCATGGTGGGCGATAGCAGTGTTGGCCTTCAACTTGAACTCTGCCATGAAGCGGCTGGTGTTGGGCGGACAGTGGGTGGGCAAGCGTCTCAAGGCGGTGCGCTTCGCCCTGATCGCCCTACCGGGCCGTGTGGTGCGTCACGCCAGGAGGTTGATCATCCGTCTTGCCCGTGGCCATCCCTCATACGAGTTGCTGCTCAGGGCGCGGCAGAGAATATTGGCGCTGGCTGCCGAGCCGTATCGGGCATAGGCGACCCTGCCTGGAGCATCGGTTTGTAGGCGACTCTGCCGAGTTGCCAGGCCGGGCCATGCCTTCTTCGGCCTGACAACAGCCACAATTGGCAGCGAACCGCTGCCGATACCCTCAAAGACGGCACCCGAGACCCTGTCCGATGCCGATCATGTCATGCGTCACCCCTGGTCGACACCCGGACACCCCCTGAAAGCACACCAAGCAGCTCCCAACCATGTCAGGTGGGGGATTTGGGACCCTTATTTTGGAACCCATCCACCGTACTGACCAGCGGCGCTGCCGTCAATCCCGCCGTCGGTTCACCTCCCATGCAGCATATTACAAGCATAACGTGGGGATCGGCCCCGCAGTAGACACAAATGTGTCTATTTTGTCACGAAGTCCGGCCTTCTACTCCCCTCTACTCGCGAGCGTCCACGTCTGCTATGCTGCGCGGCGCACTGTAACAGGCCTCTTCCCGCTCGACGGGGGAAGATTGAGATGGGGTGAAGACCCGGGCCGCAGCCCGAAGCAATCCCAGGGAGGCACGGATGACGATCAGCATCTATCTGCACTACGGCGGCAACTGCCGGGAGGCGTTCGAGTTCTACAGGTCCGTCTTCGGTGGGGACTTCGACATGATGACGACGTTCGCGGAAGGGCCTCCGGACATGGGTGTTCCGGAGGAGGAGCGCGACAACGTCCTGCACGTGTCGTACACCATCGGAGAGAGCGTGCTCATGGGCAGCGACGTCCCGTCGCAGTTCGGGCCTCCGCCGGCGGTGGGCAGCAATTTCGCCATCAGCTACTCGGCCCAAAGCAGGGAGGAGACCGACAATCTGTTCGGCAAGACCTCCGAGGGCGGTAACGTCACGATGCCGCTCGGGGACATGTTCTGGGGAGCGTACTTCGGCTCCTGCACCGACAAGTTCGGCGTCAACTGGATGTTCAGCTGCGAGCAGCAAGCGTAACTGTTCAGACTCTGGAAACTGAACTCGGCGCGGGACACCACAAACCACGAAAATGAGGCTGCACCGGCCCTGGATTCCCCACCTGATTGGGCCGGACGGCGTGACGGACTGCTTCGGGTGTCATAATGACGTACCCCGCCGGGGATAGATTCCCGCGTTCGCGGGAATGACGATTTGGGCGGCACGGGCGGGTTTGAAACAGGTTTGAAACCCGCCCGTACGCCAGGTCGGCCAGGGTATATTCGAGTCCGCGACCCGGTCACGTCGACACGGGGCCGGGCTCACGCGATGCACAGGATGCGCGCGGCGCGTATGACGACTGAGGCCACAGGGTCGATCAGGCGCCATAGTCCGCGCGCCATGACGACCGCGACGAGGCCGACGATGGCGCCTCCGACGATGTCCAGCGGGTAGTGGACGCCTCCGTAGACGCGGGCCAACCCGTATGCGACGGCGACCCCGAACAGCGCCAGCCCCGCCCTGCGGCTTATGAGCCAGACGCCGCCCGCTGCCGCGAAGGCGACCGCGGCCGGGTTCGACGGAAACGACGAGTCGGTCGGCCGGTAGAGCAATACCGTGACGTCGTGGCCGAGGGCCGCGTCGAAGGGCCGTGGCCTGAAGTAGAGCTCGTTGCCGGCGAATACCATCCAGCTCGCCAGCCCGACCGCCGTCAGCGCGACGAACACGCCTACCTGCCGGCGCATCCGGTCGGCGCCGCCGCCGCCGCCGAACCACATCGCCAGAACCGTCAGTCCCATGACCGCCGGAACAGCGTAGTCGCTGCCGACAATCCGGGCGGCCGAGTCGATCAGACCGACAGCGCCGGTCAGGCCGTTCAGCCAAACAAATACGGTCGTATCTGCGTCCGCCATTCACGCCGCCAATACGCAAGACTTTGCGCCAGAGCGCGGGCGAAGGTGGTCCTCCGCAACGCGCCGAGTCCCTCGCCGGGCCTGAGCTCGACTGCCTCCGCGCGCCTGTTCACCATGGAGGACACCGCCAGTGTGGCCGCGTACGCCGTCGACGCGCCGAGAAAGAACAGGAGCGCCTGTATGTTGGCGTCCAGGCCGCCCTCGTAGTCGTTTATGTTCCGGTCCTCGACCGCGAAGAACCAGACCGCGGCCGCAGCCGCGAGACCAAGTCCCACGGCCCAGGTGGCGAGTCTGGACCGGAGCAGCACCAGACCGTGAAGTCGGCCTGAGGAGGCCGCCAGTTGGATGACGCCGAACGCGGAAATCGAGACGACCAGGTAGTAGTCGACGGCGAAGGAGAACATCATCCGGCCGCTACGGCGGTGCACCAGTCGAGATACTTCGGGTTGTTTCCCCGGATCACGCCCTGGTATATCTGCTGGATGCGCTGCGTCATCGGCCCGGTCTCGCCGTCGCCGACGGCCCGGTCGTCCAGACGCCCTACGGGAGTGACGTGCGCGGCCGTGCCCGTCAGAAAAATCTCGTCGGCGAGATAGAGCTCGCTGCGGTGGACCCTCCGCTCCACCACGTCGACCCCCAACTCCTCGCGGGCCAGGGTGATGACCGAGTCGCGGGTGATGCCGAGCAGGCAGTTGTCCGTCTCGCTAGGGGTGGATATGCGGCCGTTCTGGACGAGGAATAGGTTTTCGCCGCTGCCCTCGGAGACGGTGCCGTCGTGGTTCAGCAGTATCGCCTCGTCGTAGCCGGCCACGACCGCCTCGGTCTTGGCGAGGATGCTTGTCGTGTACAGCCCGGTCAGCTTCACGCCGGTGGGCATCATGGTGTCGTCGGGCCGGCGCCACGACGATGTCTTGCAGCTGATGGCGCCGTCGGCCTTGATGTACGAGCCGAACGGCAGCGCCATCAGGGAAAAGTCGCTGTCCAGCGTGTTCAGCATCAGATTGGCGACCGCCTCCTCGCTCTTGTAGGCGACGGGCCGGATGTACAGGTCCTCGGTGTAGCCGCAGCTCCGGATCAGCTCGACGGTGATCTGAACGAGGTCGTCGACCGTGTAGGGGAGGTCGATCATCATGACCTTGCAGCCGCGGAGCAACCGTTCGTAGTGCTCCCTGAGCCGGAAGATGAACAGCTTGCCCTGCGCCTCGTTCCAGTTGCCGCGGACGCCTTCGAAGACTGTCGTGCCATAGTGTAGGGCGTGGGTCATCACGCCGACCTTGGCATTCTCTATCGGCACGATCTCGCCGCGGAAGAAGGCTAGGGCTCGGGGCATCGGGTCCCTCCTGGCGCCCGTCGTCGAGGCGCGGGACATTATAGTCACCGCTCGCTCGCCAGCACAACAGCCCCGCGAAGCCCGTGGATACGCCGCCGACGGGCGCCGATAGCCGTTAAGTCTTGGTGAGAAGGGCTGGTCTGCCACCCTGGCGACGCCCACCTGCAGAGACCTGGCAGACCTTCAGACGTTGATTTGGCAGACGTTGATTTGGCAGACGTTGATTTGGTCTATGCAGCAGCGGGCCGCTATCGATCCTGATCTCCCCACCCTGGATTCCGGCTCGGGGGCCGGAATGACGACTACACCCCACTCGGCAGGCAGACACAGCCTACCGTCCTGCCCGCGAAACCGGCATCCAGGGGTCCCAGTACAACATGCTCGAATTGGCCGCGCCGCACCGTCCTGCCCGCGAAAGCGGGCATCCAGGGGTCCGGACGGGACTCGTCCCCATCAACCCTGACCCGTTGCGGGCGCGACTCGTTCTTTGCACTCCTGACCCGGCTGTTCTAAACTCTAAGATGCCACGGGCATCCACGAGCTATCTGGAGGTGGACCATGCCGAGAGGCCACGCGTCGAAACGAGAGACCAAAAAATCCAAGAAACAGGCCGCCAAACCGGTCGCGATATCGCCTCCGTCCCTCGCCCCCAGCGACGTAGAGGTGATCAGGAAGAAGCGCAAGCCGCCGGACGAAGACCTCTAGAACCGCCTATCGGCCTCGGAGCCGCATCAGGCCTTCCCCTAGCTTCGCGCCGCGTCAGCGCGCCTGCCTTTCCAGCCTGCTCCTGATGGACGCCAGGCGGACCGACCAGCGGGAGTTCGCCGGCAGCCGGCGCTGACGCCCGCATCGCCGGTCTCCGTGTCCGGACCCCGCGGCCTACCGCTTGGGGAGCATGGACAGATTCGCGGGCCGGCCCCCGATCGGGCGGCGTTTTGTAGCCGGTCACCGGGAACCCCGGTTATTCCGCGGGCTCCTCGAGCGGGACGACGCGATAGCTCTGGCCGTGATCGAGAAGCCTGCCCACGACCCACGGCGAGATGTCGCGGCTTGGGCTGGACGACCACCGGCTGACCAGTGCGTCGCTGATCTCCCCCGCCGACTTCGGCTCGTTTCTGCCCTCCAGGATCACCCTGAAGACGGCCTCGCGGAGCGGCGTGTCGGGCAGCAGGTAGTCCGCCGTGGTCGAGCAGTGCTCGGCTATCATGGCGATGGCCTCGGCGGGGTCGCCGGTCAGGTCTTCGCCGTCCGCCTCGACGCAGGAACTGCACCGTCTGGTGGCGACCAGCGCCGCCGCCGACCCCCCTGAAGCCTGCTCGCCATCGATGTCAACACAGTACCGACGATTCGTGTCGTTGTATGCCATTTGGGCCGCGTTCCCCCTTTACGACTAGGTTAGATACCGTCGCGTCGCTCATCGGGCGACCGCGCGACGGCGTTAGAAGACCTCCTCAGGCCAATCGATCATCTCGACCTTCACGGTCTCGCCAGCTTCCTTGACCGGCTCGTCCTCGGGACAGATGGCCAGCCCGTTGGCCCGGGCCATAGAGGTTAGCAGGTTGGAGCTCTGGTCACCGGTAAGCCGCGCTACGTAGCCGCCGTTGCGCCGTGACACGACCGCGCGTGCGTACACTCTGCGTCCGTCCGTGTTGTGGATCGGCTCCTCCAGAACGGCCTCGATGGTCGGCCTCGCCGCTATGCCGCGGCCCAGCATCTTGTGTATGGCGGGCCGTCCGAACTGCTCGAACGCAACGAGGGCGCTCACCGGGTTCCCGGGAAGCCCCAGGTGCGGCATCGCGTCGTCCCCGCCTATTCGGATCGTCCCGAAGGCGAGCGGCTTGGCCGGCCGCATTCTCACCGACCAGAGCTCGACCTTGCCCCGGCGCGCCAGGACGTCCTTCACGACGTCGTAGTCGCCTTTGGACACGCCGGCCGTCGTAATGAGCATGTCGGCTCCGGCCGCCCGGTCCAGCTTCTCGTCCAGCGCACTCAGGTCATCGGCGGCGATGCCCAGCCTGCGGGGTACTCCTCCGGCCCTTTCGACGGCGGATACGATGGTGTAGCTGTTGCTGTCGTATACCTTGCCGGGCGTCGCCTCCGTGCCAAGCTCCACGAGCTCGTCGCCGGTGGCCAGGATCGCCACGACGGGCCGCCGCACCACCCGGACCGTCCCGCGGCCGAGGGACGCCAGCACGCCGATCTCGGCCGGACGCAGCGTCGCCCCCCTCTCCAGCACGCGCTCGCCGCGTTTGACGTCCTTGCCCGCGCGCCTGACGTTCTCACCTCTCCCCGGCTCGACGCCTATCCCGACCTGGTCCATGCCGGTGTCCGACGCCTTGCGCTCCGACTCGTCGGTGTCCTCGAACGGCACCACAGCGTCCGCGCCGGGCGGGATCGGCGCCCCGGTCATGATCCGGACGGCCGTGCCAACGCCGACCGCGGCCTGCGGAAGCTCGCCCGCGGCCACCGACCCGACGACCCGCAGCACCACCGGCGAAGAGCCCGTCGCGCCTCCGAGGCTGTCGACCTGGACGGCAAACCCGTCCATGGCAGAGTTGTCCAGCGCCGGAATGTCGAACGGCCCCACGACGTCCTCGGCCAATACCTGGCCCCGGGCCTCCAGGATAGGCGTGTCCTCGGGCGACAGGACGTCGAAGAACCGGAGAATGCGCTCCCGGGCCTCCTCGACGCTCAGCATCGACTCGTGGCGATGCCTGTGGATATGCTCTCCCATGGTTAGCCGCGGAGCTCCGCCCCGACTTCCCGTCCGAGACGCCGGAGTATGTCGCCCTGCCCGCGGTCCACCTCAGCAGTCGTCAGAGTGCCGGACGGCGACTGAAAGGCGACCCGGTAAGCGATCGACTTCTTGCCGGCCGCCACTCCCTCACCGGAGTAGACGTCGAAGGGAGCGGCGCGCACGACGAGCTTGTGCTGCCGAATGATCTTCTGTATCCGGGCCGACGGTACGGACTCGTCGACCACCAGGGCGAAGTCCCGCTCGGACTCCGGGAACCTCGACACAGCGGCGAAGCCCCCGGCCTCTTCCCCGACTGCTCCGCAAAGCGCCTCGACGTCGATCTCGAACATCGCAACGCCGACGTCGACGTCGAATCGGCCGAGCACCCCCGGATGGACCTCGCCGACGACGCCGATCGGGCTGCCGTCGCACGTCAGCCGGGCCGTCCTGCCCGGCCGCATGATCGAGTCGCTCGACGGTTCGTATTCGACCTCGACTCTCAGGCCGTCCGACACCGACTCGACGACGCCTTTTGCGTCGAAGAAGTCCATGTCGCCCTGCTCCACCAGCCACGAGACGTCGCCGCGCGGGCCGGCGAGGACGCCCACCACCATCTGCCTCTCCTCGGGGAGGTCTCGCTCCTTCGCCTCCTCCCTGGCCAGATAGACGCTCCCGATCTCGAACAGCCTGAGCCCCTCGCCTCTGGAGACGCGCAGGTTGGACGCCAACGTACGCAGCACGCTGCCCCGCAGGCTGGTCCTGAGGACCTGCATCTCACTGCTCATCGGATTGGCGACGCGGATCGGCTCCGGGCCGCCGTCGCCAGCGTCGACGGCGTCGAGCGTGGCGCGGTCCGTGAGCGAGTAGGAGATCACCTCCTGCATACCCGCCGCGGCGAGGAGGTCCCTCAGCGCCTCCCGCGTCATTCTCAGGGGATTGGGCTCGTGGTGGGGGATCGGAGTCGACAGCATCGTCGTCGGGATGTTGTCGTAGCCGACGATCCGGGCGACCTCCTCGACCAGGTCGTCCTCGATCGCGATGTCGGAGCGCCAGTAGGGCACCCTCATCGCCAACTCTTCGTCCGGAGAGCCGACGGTCGCCTCGTCACGTTCGAACCCGAGCGAGCCGAGTACCCTCCCGACCTCGTCCATGCCGAAGTCCACGCCGAGCGACTGCTTGAGCCGACGCCGCGAGATGGACACTACCGGCGTGGGCTGACGGCCGGGATGGACGTCCATGATGCCGCGAGCGGCCATCCCGCCGACGACCTCCAGAATCAGCTTCGTGGCGCGCCGCAGCGCCAGGGGCGCGAGCTCGGCCCTGATCCCGCGCTCGAACCGGTACGCCGCCTCCGAGCTCACCCGCAGGCCGGACGCCGTCTTGCGCGTGTTGATAGCGTCGAAGCTGGCCGACTCGAGCAGTATGTTCGTCGTGCGTTCGGTCACGGCGGTCTCGGTACCGCCGATGACGCCCGCCAGGGCGATGGCGCGGCGGGGGTCGGCGATGACCAGCATCGGCGGCTGCAGCGTCCTCGTCTCGTCATCCAGGGTCGCGAGCGACTCGCCCGGCCGCGCGGTCCTGACGACGACCGTGCGCTCCTCGATCGTGTCGAGATCGAAGGCGTGCAGCGGCTGGCCGTACTCCATCATGACGAAGTTCGTCACGTCGACGATGTTGTTGATCGGCCGCTGGCCCAGGCGCGTCAGAGCGTCCTGGAGCCACTTCGGGGACGGGCCGACCTTCACGCCCGCGATCAGGCTGGCCGTGTAGCGGCCGCACAGGTCGGGGTCGACGATCTCGATCTTGACCCGATCCTCGATGGGTCCGCCGTCGTCAGGGTACGAGAGGTCCGGCTCGGTCACCGTCTCGCCCGTGATGGCCGCGACCTCGTGGGCGACGCCGAGGATGGACAGGCAGTCCGGCCGGTTGGGCGTCACCTCCGCGTCGAGGACGGCGTCCCCGAGAACGTCGGCCAGCGGCGCGCCGGTCGGGGCGTCGTCGTCCAGCACCAGGATGCCGTCGTGGTCCTCGCCGAGTCCTAGCTCCAGCGCCGAGCAGACCATGCCGGCCGAGAGCACGCCCCTGATCTTCGCCGCTTTCAGGGGCTCCACGCGCCCGGACCTGTAGCTGTACAACCGGGCGCCCTCGTGCGCGAAGGCGATCTTCTGCCCCGCGGCCACGTTGGGAGCGCCGCACACGACCGTCTTGGTCTCGCCGCCGAGGTCGATTGTCGGCAGCGTGAGCCGGTCGGCGTTCGGATGCGGGTCGACGCTGAGAACATGGCCGACGAGGACCTTGTCCCGGTCCCAGCCGGCTCCGATCCCGCTGACTTCGCCGATCTCCGTGCCGGCCATCGTCAGCGCGTGCGCGAGCTCGGCCGGAGGCAGGGACACCGGCACGTATTTCTTCAGCAAAGATAGCGGGACCAGCATGTGGACCTCTGGTGTGGAGTCGCGCTAGAACTGCCGGAGGAAGCGCAGGTCGTTGGAGTAGAACAGCCGTATGTCGTCGATGCCGTGCTTGAGCATCGCGATGCGCTCTGGGCCCATGCCGAACGCGAACCCCGTGTACACGCTGGGGTCGTAGCCCGCGCCCTCGAGGACGTTGGGATGCACCATTCCGGCGCCCATGATCTCGATCCAGCCCGTGCCGCTGCAGATACGGCACCCGGCGCCGTCGCACTTGAAGCAGTCGATGGACATGTCGACGCCCGGCTCGACGAAGGGGAAGTAGTCGCACCTGAAGCGTATCCGGCGCCCCTCGCCGAATATGCGCCGGGCGAGCTCGTACAGCGTCCCCTTCAGGTCCGCGAAGGTGATCCCCTCGTCGACCGCGAGCCCCTCGACCTGGTAGAAGTGCCATTCGTGCGTTGCGTCCGTGGCCTCGTACCGGTAGCACTTGCCGGGCACGACCACCCTGATCGGCGGCCGCGTCTTCTCCATCACGCGCGCCTGCATTGGCGACGTGTGTGTGCGGAGCAGCATCGGCCGATGGCCGGAGTCGTCGGCGTAGTCGATCCAAAGGCTGTTCCACATGTCCCTCGCCGGGTGGTCGCGGGGAATGTTGAGCGCCTCGAAGTTGTACCTGTCCCACTCGACTTCGGGCCCCTCGACGACGTCGAAGCCCATCGCCGCGAAGGCGTCGCATATCTCCCGCACCATCCGGGTCGTGGGATGCAGCCCTCCGCGGGGCGCGGGGCGGCCGGGAAGGGTCACGTCGATGCCCTCTTCGGCGGCGCTGGCGGCGGCGTCTTCGATCTCGCCGCGCCGGGCCGCCAGGCCCTGCTCCAGGGCCGCCTTGGCCTTGTTGGCCGCGGCGCCAACGCCGCGCCTCGTCTCCGGCGCGAGCGATCCCAGGGTGCGCAGCACGCGGGTCAGCTCGCCGCTGCGGCCGAGGTAGGCGATCCGCCACTGCTCCAGCGCGTCGGGCGTGGCAGCCGACCGGAGCTCTCGTTGGGCCTTGGCCCGCACCTCGTCTACTAGTTCGGTAGTCGCGTCCTCGGCCAATGCGCCTCCTGACATGTCCGCGCGAGATGCTCCGGGGCCAGCGCAGATACGCAATTATAGATACGGCCCAGGAAGCCGGTCAAGGAAACGCGGCCGGCCCAGACTCACATCGTCATTCCCGCGACGGTAGGCGGCGGCGCGCCCACATCGTCATTCCCGCGACGGCGGGCGGCGGCGAACCCACATCGTCATTCCCGCGACGGCGGGAATCCATGGCGGGGGGAGACTGCGATGGGTTCCCGTCTACACGGGAACGACGGTGGGCGACGGCGCACCACACACGGCGGGCGACGGCGCACCGAAACCCCGTAGACGGCATCGAATCGAGTGTTGGGCCGGAGCTTGTCTGTGCGGCCCTGAGGAGTCAATCGTAGATGCCGGTCGGACATCTGACCATTCGGCGTTTCCCGACATTGGCGGCGGCCGCGGCGCTCCTGGTCGCCGCCGTCTGGCTCGCATCGTGCGGCGGCGACCAGCCCGCGCGCACCACTGCGTCGGAGAGCGCAGCCGGCGGTGCGGCGTCGACGGAGACGCAGGGAGCGGACCCCGCGGCCGCTTCCGGCGGCGTGACCGCGGAGGCCACAGCGGAGGCAAGGCGCGCCCGCGCCGACAAGATCATCACCGTCCTGCCGAAGGACCGCATTCCGTCCATCGATTTCCCCTTCTTCATAGCGGCGGACGAGGCGGGCAATATCATGGCGGACGGGGAGCTGGTCATAGGCGTCTCCATAGACGGCGACCACCGCGCCTATTCGGTCCCTCACCTGAGCCGTCACGAGATCGTCAACGACGTGGTCGGAGGCAGGCCGATCGCGGTCACCTGGTGACCGCTCTGCTTCACGGGCATAGTGTATGCCCGAGAGTTCGAGGGCCGGGAGCTCTCCTTCGGCGTGTCGGGCAAGCTGCTGATGAACGCGCTCATCATGTACGACAGGGAGACCGACACGCTCTGGAGCCAGTTCACCGGCGAGGCGCTCGAGGGACCGCTGGAGGGCGGCAGGCTGCGGCTCGTAGCCTCGGAGCTGACGACGTGGGCGGCGTGGAAGGCGCAGCATCCCGACACACTGGTGCTGAACACCGACGACCTGAGCCGGAAATACGACCCCTACGTCAGCTACTACTCGAACTCTGACGCCGGTATCCTGGGCGAGTCGAACCGGGACGATCGGCTCCATGCCAAGGAGCTCGTCGTCGGCGTCGTCGGTGACGCGGGGCAGAAGGCCTACGGGTTCAGGCACCTGGCCGAAAGCGGCCTCGTCAACGACACGTTCGAGGGCCGGCCCATACTGGTCGTCGTGGACCCAGATAGCGGCTCGGCGGCCGTGTACGATAGGACGCTGCGGGGCGAGGAGCTGAGGTTCGGACCGGCCGACAGCCAACTGCACGTCCGCGACGAGGCGACCGGCAGCACGTGGCTCAAGACCACCGGCGAGGCCGTCGCCGGCGAGCTGCAGGGCGAGCGGCTGGCCCGCGTCGACCACTTCGCGTCGTTCTGGTTCGGCTGGACCGACTTCTATCCCGACACCGACCTGTACGCGCCGTGACGCGGCGGGGACCACGTAAGGAGCCGGCCATGCCCAATCGTATGATACCGCGAGCAGGCCTGATCGGCCGCTGGCCGTACTCGCGGCCGCATGCTCCGAGCCTCCCGCGCCGACGCCGACGCCTCTGCCGCTTCGGTCAACCCCGACTCCCACCCCGACGGCCACGCCAACCGTGGCCATGCCGGCGGACCCGTGGGAGAGCGCCATCGAGGTGGAGGGCTTCGAGGGCGCGCTGGTCCAGTGGGTGCCCAGGGACAGCATCCCCGCGGTGTTCGAGCCCGTGATGCGGACCGTGGAGTGGGCCGACGAGCTGGTCCCGACCGACCAGGCGCCGGCGCCCCGCATGGCGCTGGACGAGCAGGTGATCGGCGTCTCCATAGACGGCGACCACCGCGCCTATTCCGTCCCGCACCTGAGCCGCCACGAGATCGTCAACGACGTGGTCGGAGGCAGGCCGGTCGCGGTCACGTGGTGACCGCTCTGCTTCACGGGCATAGTCTATGCCCGAGAGTTCGAGGGCCGGGAGCTCTCCTTTGGCGTGTCGGGCAAGCTGCTGATGAACGCGCTCATCATGTACGACAGGCAGACCGACACGCTCTGGAGCCAGTTCACCGGCGAGGCGCTCGACGGACCGCTGGAGGGCGGCAGGCTGCGGCTCGTGGCCTCGGAGCTGACGACGTGGGCGGCCTGGAAGGCACAGCATCCCGACACCCTCGCGCTGAACACCGACGACCTGAGCCGGAAATACGACCCGTATGTCAGCTACTATTCGAACTCCGACGCCGGTATCCTGGGCGAGTCGAACCGGGACGACCGGCTCCACGCCAAAGAGCTCGTCGTCGGAGTGGTCGGTGACGGGGGGCAGAGGGCCTACGGGTTCAGGCACCTGGTCGAAAGCGGCCTCGTCAACGACACGTTCGAGGCCCGGCCCATCCTGGTCGTCGTGGATCCCGACAGCGGCTCCGCGGCCGTGTACGACAGGACGCTGCGGGGCGAGGAGTTGACCTTCGGCCCGGCCGACAGCCAACTGCACGTCCGCGACGAGGCGACCGGCAGCACGTGGCTCAAGACCACCGGGGAGGCCGTCGCCGGCGAGCTGCAGGGGGAGCGGCTGGCCCGGGTCGACCACTTCGCGTCGTACTGGTTCGGCTGGACCGACTACTATCCCGACACCGACCTGTACACGCCGTGACGCGGCGGGGACCACGCGAGGAGCCGGCCATGCCCAATCGGACGAGGCCGCGCAGCTTGGTCTCCTTCTGGTTCGCCTGGACGGACTACCACCCTGGGACCGAGGTCTACGAAGCGCCCGCCTGCTCGTGACCGCCGGCCGCCGGGAAACCGTTTTCGCGCGGCGCTCGTACCGTCTTTCAAGTAAGATTAGGGTTCACGGGTACCTGCCGGGCCGGGACCGCAGACGTCGGACGAGGAGCAGGCTAGGCCGACGATGGACCGATTCCTCACAGCTTGGCAGCTCGTCGCCAAGCAGAGCTTCGCCCACTGGAAGCTGCTGTCGGCCGTGGTGGTGGGCGTGGTTCTCGCGACGACCATCATGTCCGGCACGGCGGTCTACTTCGACGCCCTGCGCGACCTGGCCCTGGACAACATCCTGGCCAAACGCAGCGACCAGGAGCTGGACATCCTGCAGCGGGCCGAGCGCGGCCCGGTTTCGTACGAAGAGTACGAGAGGGTCGACGCCGTCGCTCGACGGGAATCCGACGCGGGCATCGGCTGGGCGGTTACGGACCGGTTGCGCGTCGGCAAGTCCCAGACCTTCTTCCTGACGCATCCCGGCAACGAGGCGAACGCCGGCAAGGACAACGCGCGGGCCTATTTCGCGTTCGCTCCCCGTCTCTACGACCATGCGACAGTCGTGGCCGGCGAGTCCCCGCGAGAGTCCGGGACGAGAGTCCGGGACGACGTCCTCGAGGTGGAGGCCATCATCCCGTCGGACGCCGCCGAGCTGTTCGGCGTCGCCCCCGGCGACCGGCTGGTCGCCGTGCCTCCGCGGACCGAGGAATTCAGGAACATCACCGTACTGATCAGCGGGGTCTTCGAGCGCGACGACCCCGACCACAGATTGTGGCGCATGGAACGGGACTTCCTGAACTCCGCGACGGGCCCGACCTTTCGCACCACGCCCTTCTACGTCTCGGAGCGGACCTTCATGGAAGTCCTGGGGCCCGCGACGCGAAGGATGTCCGGCGTGTACTCCTGGCTGCTCGTGGTCGACCGCGATCGTCTGACCGCAAACAACGCCGAGCGCGCCTTCAACGACCTCGTCAACATGAACAGGGTGCTCGGCTCGACGCTGGGGGCGTACCGCCAGACTACGGAGCTGGACGACGCGCTGCGCGAGTACCACCGGCGGCTCTTCTTCAGCAAGCTGCCCATGTTCGTGGTCTTCTCGCTGATAGCGGTGATCATCCTCTACTACGTGGCCATTCTGTCGAACCTGGCCGTGGAGGACCGAAAGACGGAGGTCGCCCTGCTTCGGAGCAGGGGCGCGACTTCCGGCCAGATCATGGCCGTGTTCGCCATCGAGGGCGCGACCATCGCCGTCGCGGCGTTCGTTCTGGGGCCGCTGTTGGCCGTGGCGGTCGTGAGCCTGCTCGGATTCGCCCCCGCGTTCTCCGACCTGACTGACTCGGGCCGCCTGCCCGCCGTCCTGTCGACCAACGCCTTCCTGCTCAGCCTGCTCGGCGGGCTGCTGGCGTTCTTCGCCCTCATGGCGCCCGCGATACAGGCGGCGCGACTCGGAGTCACCCGCCGCAAGCAGCAGGAGGCCCGCCCGGACACGCAACCACGCTTCCAGCGCTACTACGTCGACGTGGCGCTCCTGTTGATCGGGATGATGCTGCTGTACCAGCTCAACCACCAGGGCTCCGTGGTGGCGCGGAACCTGGTAGGCGAGGTTGAGGCGAACCAGCTCTTCATCATCCTGCCCGGCCTCATCATGATCGCCGCCGCGATCGTCATTCTCCGACTCTTCCCGCTTGCGATGAAGGCGGGGAGCGGGCTGCTGGGGCGGTGGCTACCCGTCGGCCCGGCCCTCGGCGTGTGGCAGATGGCCCGCGACGCGCCCCACTACTCCCGACTGTCGCTGCTGCTCGTGCTGACGGCCGGCCTCGGCATCTTCGCCGCGAGCTTCGGCGGCACGCTGGAACGGAGTTTCCGGGAGCGTGTCATGTTCTCGACCGGGTCGGACTTCAGGTTGGAAGGGTTCCGACAGACGGTCCGGGAAAGACGGACCACCCCGAGCTCCACGCGGATCCGCCAGCCGCGGGCCGAGATGGTCGAGAGCTACGAACGGGTTGCCGGCGTCGAGCTCGCCAGTCCCGTGCTGCGAGGCCGGGGACGGGACCTGACAACGGCTTTCGGCGAGACATTCGTGATGCTGGCCGTGGACCCCGACACCTTCCCGGAGGTCGCGTGGTTCAGGGACGACTTCGCCGGCGAGTCCATGGACGACCTCGTACGCTCGATCAAGGTGCAGGACCGGCTGCAGGGCATCGTGCTGCCGGACGACGCGGTCGCGTTGCAGGTCAGGGTCAGGCCGGACCGTCGACACGCGAGCGTGAGCCTCACGGCACGGGTGATGAACGGCCGTGGCCAACATTTCACGTACAACCTCGGCAACCTGACCGACGAGGGCTGGTCGGTCATGCAGGTCTACCTCGGCACCCCCGCCCCCGGAGGCCCGCTCGTCCTCACGTCCCTGCGAGTACACGAGACCGTCTTCGAGCGCACCCTGGAATCCGGCGCCCTGCTGATCGACGAGATCTCGGTCACCAGCCGAGCGGCCGACCCCGTCGTGATCGAGACGTTCGACGAGGTCGACGGCTGGGGCGTCGTCAGGGCCGCTCCCGAGTCCAAGGCCGACGGCCTTCTAGGACTGGCGGAGGGGCCGGAGAGCTCCTCCCGATCGGCGCTCTTCTCGTGGACATCGGGCAGGGCCCGCTCGCCGCGCGGCATCTTCCACGGGTCCCGCCAACAGTTGTTCCCGGTGCTGGCCAACAAGGCGTTCACCGACGTCACCGGACACTCGCGTGGCGACTCGTTCGAGATCACCGCCTCCGGATACAGGCTGCCCGTGATCCTCTCCGACACGATCAGCATGTTCCCCACGATCACCGACCCGGACGAGCCTCTGCTCGTCGGCGATTGGCCCGCGATCAGCCGGTACGCCAACCTGAGCCCGGTGATCACCGAGCTGATGGCCAACGAGGTCTGGATCTCCACTCCGGCTGACGGCAGCGCCGACGGGCTGTCCAGCAGGCTGAGCGGCGTCGGCGGGTACTCCTACGGGGACATGCAGGACCGGGCCGCGCAGCTCGCCGGGTCCAAGATAGACCCGCTCGTCGAGGCCGGCTGGAAGGCGCTGCTGTTCATTGCGTTTTCGGCCGTGCTTCTGCTCAGCTCGATGGGCTTTCTGATCCACGCCTACGTGTCGTTCCGGAGCCGCCGGCTGCAGTACGCTCTGCTCAGGACGGTGGGCGCGTCGATGCGGCAGCTCATGACGATGCTATGGTTGGAGCAGACGCTCGTCGTCGTAGCCGGCCTCGGGCTGGGGACGTGGCTGGGCGGCAGGCTCGGCGACATCATCCTGCCCTTCCTCGCGCACGACGACTTCGGCGGCCGGGTGATGCCGCCGTATAGAATGGAGGTGAGCTGGGAGGCGCTGCTCATCTCATATGCCGGCATGGTTGCCGTCTTCGCTATCGTTATCATGAGCATCGTGTGGCTGGTGCACAGGATCTCGTTGCAGAGGACTCTCAGGCTCGGCGAGCTGTAGAGGGCCCTGGACCAGGGGAGCGTGAATTTGGACAGAAGACCCTACATAGAGTGCGAGGACCTGTTCAAGATCTACAAGGTCGCCGACCTCGAGGTCGTGGCCCTTCGCGGCCTCGACCTCGCCGTCCAGCCGGGCGAGACACTGGCTATCGTGGGCGCCAGCGGCAGCGGAAAGACGACGCTCCTCAACATACTGGCCGGCTACGACAGCCCGTCCGCGGGGCGCGTCCGGGTCGGCGATAGAGACCTGCTGGACATGTCCGGCGGCGATGTCGAGGAGTACCGGCGCAGCGAGGTCGGGTTCGTCTGGCAGCAGACCAGCCGCAACCTCTTCCCCTACCTGACTGCGATAGAGAACGTCTCGCTGCCGATGATGCTTACGCGAACGTCGGGCGCCGAGCGCAAAAGGCGGGCAGCGGAGCTGCTGGAGCTGGTCGGGCTCGCCGACCGCATGGGCCACAACCCGGAGACGCTGTCGGGCGGCGAGCAGCAGCGGGTCGCCATCGCGGTGGCGCTGGCCAACAAGCCGCCGCTGCTGCTCGCGGACGAGCCGATGGGCGAGCTGGACGACGCCACCGCCAGCGAGATTCTCGAGGTGTTTCGAGGCGTCAACACAGAGCTCGGCACGACCGTCCTCATAGTCACCCACGACCCGGACGTCGCGTACAAGGTCGGGCGCGTCGTGATGATCCGCGACGGCAAGATAGCCACGGAGATCAAGCGGAAGGTCAGCTACCGACGGGAGCAAAGCGAGGCCGACGATGACCTGGACGAGCTGACGGTCGTCGACCCCGCAGGAAGGGTGCAGCTTCCCAGGGACTATCTCGACCGGGTCAGGATCCGCGACCGCGCGAAGGTGATCCTGGAGGAGGACAGCCTGCACATCGTCCCGGAGGACTACCAGCAATGAGCTCGCTCACGAGAGTCCTGGCGGCAGTCAACGTGGGCCGCGTCTACCGGCTCGGGTCCGAGGAGATCGTGGCCGTCGACGACGTCAGCCTAGACGTCCACGCGGGTAAGTTCGTCGCCCTGGTCGGCAGGTCCGGGTCGGGCAAGACGACACTGTTGAACCTGATGGCCGGCCTCGACCAGGCGACTTCGGGCAGCATCCTCTTCGAGGACAGGGACATGGCCGACATGAGCGAGACCGAGCTAATCGAGCTGCGGCGGCACAGGATCGGCTTCGTCTTCCAATCGTTCGGGCTGCTGCCCCTGCTGTCGGCGTTCGAGAACGTCGAGCTGCCCCTGCGGATTTCGGGAGCGGGAAGCCGGGAGCGGGAGCAGCGCGCGAACGAGGCGCTCGAGATGGTCGGGCTGACCGCGCGGTCACGGCACAGGCCCTACGAGCTCTCCGGCGGCGAGCAGCAGAGGGTCGCCATAGCCCGGGCCATGGTGATCCGCCCATCGCTGATGCTGGCGGACGAGCCCACGGGAGAGCTCGACTCATCCAACGCGCGGGCGATCTTCGGCCTGTTCGCGGAAATGGTGAGGGAAGAGGGCATCAGCGTCGTCGCCGCGACTCACGACTCGACGCTGCTGAACCTCGCCGACGAGGTCCTGGAGATGCGCGACGGCCGGATCGTCGAGCGCAGCGCGTCGGCGGGCCGCTTCCGCGACTGAGGTGGTATTGCGGGGAGTGTTATGATGGCCTTCGACATCGACTTGAGGTCCGGGGTGACGTATGGGGCTTACCAGAGTAAGGCTGAAACGCTTTACCGCGTTCGAAGACTTAGACCTCGAACTCTCCCCCGGCATCAACGTGCTGATCGGGGCCAACGGCACCGGCAAGACGCACCTAATGAAGGTCTGTTACGCAGCCTGTGAAGCGTCCAAGAAAGGGGAGTCTTTCACGGACAAGCTGGTGCACGTCTTTCTGCCATCCCGGCGTGGCCATTGGCGTCTGGTCAGACGCCAGAAGGGCGGAGCTCAGGCAACTGTAGAGGTCTTCCGGGGAGAACACTGCCTCCGAACTTCCTTTTACAACCGCGCTGCGATTCCTCGCTACGACGATGCCCGACAGAATCGGCGCTGGGAGGATTCGCGAATCGAAAGCGTGTACATACCGGTCAAAGAAATGCTGGCCAACGTGCCAGGGTTCAGATCACTCTACGGGAATCGCGAAATACATTTCGAGGCAGTATACGCGGACATCCTCGATCGGGCATTCCTTCCAGCGCCTCGCCAAACGTCTTCGACCTTCAGGGGTTTGCTGCGTGAACTTCAAGAAGCGATCGGCGGTAGGGTCAGGGTCACGAATGAAGAGTTCTTCCTGAGCGCCAAGCAGGGGAGGATTGAGTTCTCCCTCCTAGCCGAGGGCTTCCGGAAGCTAGGCCTGCTGTGGATGCTGATTCGGAACGAGACATTGCTTGATGGCTCGGTGCTGTTCTGGGACGAGCCGGAGACGAACCTCAACCCAAAACTGTACCGACTATTGATGAAGGTCTTGTTGGAATTGCAGCGCAATGGCGTGCAGATTGTCGTGGCTACCCACGATTACGTAATTCTCAAGGAATTGGATCTTCAGATGACGGGCGCGGATAGGGTAGCGTTTCATTCGCTTCACCACAGCGAAACGGACGGCGAGCTCGTCTGCCACACATCCACCGATTATCTCGGTATCCACCCCAATGCCATAGCGGACGCGTTCTCCGATGTTTACGACCGAGTGGTCAAGCGCAGCCTAGATGGCCTGACGACGTGAAGGTGCTGCAAGAGGGCAATTTACGATTCACCTTCGACGGTGAGGTGCGGGCGTGGAAGTTCGACGACGAGGCTCATGGCTTGTCCCACTGCATGAAGGCCGTGGATTTCATCGTCGAATTTCATGACCGATATCTTTTCCTCGAGATTAAGAACCCCCAACATCCCGATGCGCCTCAACAGAGCCGGGACGAATTCATGGGGATGTTTTTGGGGGGGGGCAAACTGGACGACGACCTGAAGTACAAGTACAGGGACTCTTTCCTCTACGAATGGGCGGCCGGAAGGTCGGACAAGCCCGTCCACTACCTCGTTCTGATTGCCGATGACGCACTGACCGACCCGGAATTGACGTTTCGGACGGACGCGCTTGCAAGAACGTTGCCCGTAAGAGGCCCGCAATCAGGGGCGTGGGCTCGACGGATTGTCGAGCATTGCGTCGTTTTCAACGTCGAGTCCTGGAAACGCACGATGCCCCAATACCCGCTCGACCGGCTGCCTCCTCCCCGCTAACGCACGACAAGACCGCCCTCAGGCGGGAGCCGCGCACCCTTTCCCGACGACTCGATCAGTGCAGACGGCGGAGGCGGCGGGTACGCCCAGGTGTACCTGAGCTAGACGGCCGTGACGCCAGGAGGCGCCGGCGGCCTCTCTATGAACTCCAGCCAATTGCCCTCCGGGTCCTGCAGGTAGCACGCCTTGCGCGCCCACGGGTACTCCGCGTTCTCCCGCAGGAACGGCTTGTTGACGAACCTGATGCCCCTGGCGGTCATGTCCTCGTAGAAGGCGTCCAGGTCGTCGACGATGACGCCGATGTGGATGCCGCCTATCGTGTTGCGGTCGGTCGTGTGCATGGTATCGCCCGGCGGGTTGAGGTAGTGCACCAGCTCGACGGCGTGTCTCATGTCGCCGTTGCTCAGATAGATCACGTGGAGCTTGGCGTCCTTGTACCCGACCAGCTGGTCCGCCAACTCACCCTCGAGAATCTGGTTCCGCTCCTCCTCGAGCCCGAGCAGGTCCCTGTAGAAGGCCAGGGACTTCTCCATGTCCTGAACGACGATGCCCGTGTGGTTGAACCACTCTACCTTCATGCGCGCCTCCTTATGATTGCGATGATTGCGCCAAGTCTAGCCGATGCCCCGCGTCGCGCGCGGCCGGTACCTGGCTAGCCCAGGTGCGCCAGCGTCTCCAGCACGCGAGCGTGCCGGTCCTCCATCCCGTCCAACCTCCCTCGTTCCCGCTCCACCACCTCCTCGGGCGCCCGAGAAAGGAACTTCTCGTCCTTCAGGCGGGAGGCTAGGCGGCCGCGGTTCGAGTCGATCTGCTCGAGCTCGCTCGTCAGACGCGCTCGTTCCTGCTCCACGTCGACCAGGCCCTCGAGCGGCACCGTGACCGTGCCGCTCCCGAGCACCAGGGACACCCGCTGCCCAGCCCCGGCCGGGCCGTCGCCGTCGTCCGAGCCCAGGACCAGCGGATCGATCTGTGCCAGGGTTCTGATGGCTTTGGACTCCGATTCGATCACGTGTCCAACCTCCGGCGCGTCCACGATCGCGGCGACGCTCTCGTTGGGCCGGATCCTGAACTCGGCGCGGAGGTTGCGCACCGCCCGGACGATCTCGATCACAGCGGCCATGGCCGACTCGGCGTCCTCGTCGAGCAGGGCCTCGTCCCGGACCGGGTAGGACGCGACGATCAGAGAGTCCGGCCTTCCGGCCTCTTCGGGAAGGCGCTGGACCAGATTCTGCCAGACCTCCTCCGTGATGAAGGGCATGAACGGATGCAGCAGCCTCAGCAGCCGCTCCAACACGTAGGCGAGCACCGGCAGCGGCGTCTCGTCGCCCTCCCGAATGCGTATCTTGGCGGTCTCGAGGTACCAGTCGCAGTACTCGCCCCACAGGAAGTCGTGGACGACGCGCTGCGCCTCGCCGAACTGGTACTCCTCCATGTGGGTCTGCACCTGGCCCGCTACGCGATTGAGCCGGCTGAGCGCCCACCGGTCCTCGACGTGCTCCGGCGCGGGCGGCCACTGCCAACCCGACGCATCGACCGTGCGCGCGTCGACCGCGCGGTCGATGTTGCCGATCACGAAGCGTGACGCGTTCCACAGCTTGTTCGCGAAGTTGCGGCTGGCCTCCATCTTCTGCTCGTTGAGGCGCATGTCGTTCCCGGGCGAGTTGCCACTCGTCAGCGCGAACCGGAGCGCGTCGGCGCCGTACAGGTCGATCAGCTCCAGCGGGTCCATCACGTTGCCCCTGGACTTGCTCATCTTGACGCCCTCGGGGTCTCGTATCAGGCCGTGCAGGTACACGGTGTCGAAGGGTATCTCCGAGGTGTTCTTGAGGCCCATCATTATCATGCGGGCGACCCAGAAGAACAGGATGTCGTGGCCCGTCTCCAGGTCGCTGCCGGGGTAGAAGTAGCTCAGGTCCTCGGTGTCGTCGGGCCAGCCGAGAGTCGAGTGCGGCCACAGCGCGGAGCTGAACCAGGTGTCGAGCACGTCCGGGTCTCTCGTCAGCGACGACGAGCCGCATTCGGAACACGCGTCCGGGTCAGTGTGGTCGACCGTGATCCCGTCGCAGTCGCCGCAGTACCAGACGGGGATCCGGTGCCCCCACCAGAGCTGGCGGCTGATGCACCAGTCGCGGATGTTCTCCATCCAGTTGTAGTAGACCTTGGAGCAGCGCTCCGGGACGATCCTGATCGCGCCGTTCCGAACGGCCTCGATGGCTGGCTCCGCAATCGGCGCCATCCTCATGTACCACTGCTTCGACACGATGGGCTCCACGATCTCGTCGCACCGGTCGCAATGGCCCACGGCGTGGCTGTAGGGGTCGACCTTCTCCAGCAGGCCGTCCCGCTCCAGATCCTCGACGATCTCGGTCCTGACGGCGAGCCTGTCCTTGCCCTCGTACGGGCCGGCGTTCTCGTTCATCGTGCCGTCGAGGTTCATCACGTTGACGATGTCGAGGCCGTGGCGCTGGCCGATCTCGAAGTCGTTGTGGTCGTGGCCGGGGGTCACCTTGAGGGCGCCTGTCCCGAACTCGGTGTCCACGGTGTCGTCGGCGATCACGGGCAGAACGCGGCCCAGCACCGGCAGCACGGCGGTACGGCCGACCAGGTGGGAGTACCTGTCGTCGTTCGGGTTCACGGCTACCGCCGTGTCGCCAAGCAGCGTCTCCGGCCTGGTCGTCGCTATCGTCAGGTGGTCGTCGGAGTCCTGGAGCCGGTACCGCAGGTGGTAGAGCCCGGAGCCCTCCTCGCGGTGCCTGACCTCCAGGTCGGAAAGAGCCGTCGAGCAGCGCGGGCACCAGTTGACTATCCGCTCGCCGCGGTAGATGAGCCCTTCGCGGTACAGATTGACGAACGTGGTGCGCACCGCCTTGCTGGGGCCCTCGTCCAGGGTGAAGCTTCGGCGCGTCCAGTCGCACGACGCCCCCAGGCGCTTGATCTGCTCGTAGATCCGATCGCCGTACTGGTCGACCCACTCCCAGACCAGATCGACGAACGCCTGTCGGCCCAGGTCGTGCCTCGTCCTGTCGTCCGAGGCGAGCTGCCGCTCGACCACCACCTGGGTCGCTATGCCGGCGTGGTCGGTGCCGGGCAGGTAGAGGGTCGGGTCGCCGATCATCCGGTGCCAGCGGACCATCAGGTCCTCCAGCGCCATGGTCAGCGCGTGCCCCATGTGGAGCTCGCCCGTCACGTTCGGGGGCGGCATGATGACGACGTAGGGCTTCTTCGAGCGGTCGATGACGGGCGTGAAGTACCCGCCGCGCACCCAGAAGTCGTAGACGCGCTGCTCCACGAACTTGGGGTCGTACGCCTTTGTCATGTCCGAGGTCGATGCGGTCTGCACCATTGGCCGTCCTTCGTTGCGCGGCCTTCAGCCGCGTCGGTCAGCAGGCATTCTATGGGCAGCTACGAAATTCGTCAACGAGCGCGCCGGTGCGGCGGAACGCCGTCCAGCCCTCTATCCGAGCAGCTCGACGACCCGGTCGAGGATTCGGTTGCCCACGTCGTACTTGGACATGAGGCCAAGCTCTTCCATGCGGCCTTCGCGGTCGATCAGCACCACCTCGTTCGTGTCGGTCTCGAAGCCGCTGCCCTCGGCCGTGACGTCGTTGGCCGCTATCAGGTCGAGTCCCTTGGGAGCGAGCTTGGCCCGCGCGTTGACCAGGAGGTCGTCGGTCTCGGCGGCGAAGCCCACCTTGACCAGCCCGTCGCCCGGGACGGCCGCGATCACGTCCGGCGTCTTGACGAGGTCCACCACCATGCGGTCGGAATCGCCCTTCTTGATCTTGGCGGCCGCGGCCTCGGCGGGCCGCCAGTCGGAGACGGCTGCCGCCATGACGAGCGCGTCGGCATCGCCGCACTGCTCCGTCAGCGCCTCGAGCATCTCCTGGGCGGAGGCGACGCTGACGACGCGGGCGCCGACCGGGTCGGGCAGGTCGTTGGGCGCCGCGACGACGACGGTGTCCGCTCCCCGGTCCCGTGCGGCCTCGGCGACCGCGTAGCCCATCTTGCCCGAGGAGCGATTCGAGATGAACCGGACGGGGTCCAACGCCTCTCTAGTGCCTCCGGCGCTGACGACGACCTTCCTGCCAGCGAGGTCGCCGCCCCTCCCCAGAACCCACCGGACGTGGCCCACGATCTCCGGGACCTCGATCATGCGTCCCACGCCCGTGAGCCCGGACGCGAGGCGCCCCTCGGCCGGGCCCGCGATCACTACGCCCCGCGACCGCAGCGTCTCCACGTTCCGCGCCGTGGCAGGATGCTCGTACATGTGTCCGTCCATCGCGGGGCAGACGATCACAGGCGCCGCGGTCGCCAGCACGGTGGTCGTCAGCGGATCGTCCGCGAGTCCGAGCGCCATCCTGGCGATGGTGTTCGCCGTGGCCGGAGCGACGACGACAACGTCCGCGCGCTCAGCGACGGCGACGTGCTCGATCGAGTCGTTCGACGAGGGGTCGAAGACGTCGGTCAGCACCGGCCGGTGGGTGATGCTGCGGAACGCCAGCGGAGTGGCGAACCTGGTGGCGCTCTCGGTCATCAGCACGTCGACGAGCGCGCCCGCCTGGGTGAGCTTGCTGGCCAGGTCGACGGCCTTGTGGCAGGCGATGCTGCCGGTGACTCCGAGGACTACGTGTCTGCCGTCGAGCGGTCGTGGCATCCTGAGGTCCCTTCCTTTCGTGGTAAAGGCCGATGCCGGACAGCGTTCTCGAAACGCCATCCTCCAACAATGATACTCGGTTTGGCGTGGGTGTGTCTCCGCACCCCTTCCGGCCGCCGTCGGTAGGCCCGGGGAGCCGACGCAGGCGTCGTACACGACCTTGAGAACGGACTCCTGGCCGAACCGGCGCTTGTACTCGCCCGTGACCTCGTCGATCAGGCGCATCTCGCCGCCGCCCGGCGGCGCCAGGATGACGAGCAGCTTGGAGCGCCCCCTGCCGATCAGTCCTTCCGAGTCGCGCCACTGGCCCCGAGCGTCGAGCACGGTCAGACCGTCGGGGAACCGGGGCGTCACCGCATCGCCGAGGAAGGCGTCCCACGCGGCGTCGTCCACGATCTCGCCGGACTGGTTGCTGCGGCCATGAAGAGCTCGTACTTCACCCACGGGTCTGTCCCGTCGGGACAGGCCTGCGAAACAGGCGCGTCGGTATCGACGCACGCGGCCGCGACCATGACTGCAACCGCCGTGAAGACCAACACCACAATCCGCATCGAATCGGCCTCCCACGACGTTCTCCGGGCGCGGCCGGAGTCGTGTAAGAGTCTACCGGATGGCCCCGCACGATGCCCGGCCCAGGCCGGTTTTCCGCTACCGTTTCGGTCGGTTGACATGGCCGCCACCCATGCCCTAGACTGGTTCTGGCAGTTGAGGCAATCGACTGCTAACGGAAACAGTCACGTATGTCGAAGCTACAGTAGGAGGTGCGATTTGGCGACAGAGACGAAGGTCACTTTCAAGCCGGTGGGAAATCGGATCGTTGTCGAGCCCTTGGACGAAGAGTCGGAGGTGAGCTCCGGCGGGATATACATCCCCGACACGGCCAAGGAGCGGCCGCAGTCCGGTAAGGTCGTTGCGGTCGGCCCCGGCAAGCTGACGGAGGACGGCAAGAGGCTGCCCGTGGAGGTCTGCGTCGGCGACATCGTCGTCTACTCCAAGTACGGCGGAACGGAGTACAAGGAGGGCGACACCGAGTACCTGGTGCTCCGCGACGACGACATCCTGTTCACGAGATAGGGTCCCGGCGGCAGACGTACACACATCATCACACCAACATTTCAGGAGGACTTAAGTGCCAAAGCAGTTGAGTTTCGGAGAAGAGGCTAGGGCGGCGATGAAGCGGGGGATCGACACGATGGCCAACACGGTCGGCGTGACGCTGGGGCCCAGGGGCCGCAACGTCGTGCTCGACAAGAAGTTCGGGCCTCCGCAGGTATGCAGCGACGGCGTGACTATCGCCAAGGAGATTGAGCTGGAGGACGCCTACGAGAACATGGGCGCCCAGCTTCTCAAAGAGGCGGCCAGCAAGACGAACGACGTTGCCGGTGACGGCACGACGACTGCGACGGTCCTGTCGCAGTCGATAATCCACGAGGGCTTCAAGAACATCGCGGCCGGCGCGAACCCGATGGCCCTCAAGCGAGGCATCGACAAGGCGGTGGTGGCGCTCCGCGACGCCGTCGAGCAGATGGCGACGACCGTCGAGGGCAAGGACAGGGTCGCCCAGGTCGCATCGCTGTCGGCCCACGACGAGGAGATGGGCTCCCTGATCGCCGACGTGATGGAGAAGGTCGGCAAGGACGGCGTGATCACCGTCGAGGAGTCGAAGGGCATCAGCTTCGAGCAGGAGTTCGTAGAGGGGATGCAGATCGACCGCGGCTACATCTCGCCCTACTTCGTCACCAACCACGAGCGGATGGAGACGGACATCGAGAACCCGTACATCCTGATCACCGACAAGAAGCTCTCGGCCGTCTCGGACCTGTTGCCCGCGCTGGAGAAGATTCTCCAGGTCGGCAAGAACGTGGTCGTCGTGGCCGAGGACATCGAGGGCGAGGCCCTCGCGACCCTGGTGGTCAACAAGCTCCGCGGCACGCTCAACGTGCTTGCGATCAAGGCCCCGGGATTCGGCGACCGCCGCAAGGAGATGCTCCAGGACATGGCCATCCTGACGGGCGGCAGTGTCATCAGCGAGGAGATCGGGCGCAAGCTCGACTCCGTATCCGTCGAGGATCTGGGCAGCGCTCGGCGAGTGATCGCCAGCAAGGAAGACACGACCTTCGTCGACGGCGCCGGCGCCGAGGACGCCATACAAGGCCGGATCAACCAGATCAAGGCCCAGATCGAGGACACCACCTCGGACTACGATCGTGAGAAGCTCCAGGAGCGCATGGCCAAGCTGTCCGGCGGCGTCGCCATCATGAAGGTCGGCGCGGCGACCGAGATCGAGCTCAAGGAGAAGAAGCAGCGGCTGGAGGACGCCCTGTCGGCGACCCGGGCCGCAGTCGAGGAGGGTATCGTTCCCGGAGGCGGGGTCACCCTCGTCCGGTCGCAGTCGGCCCTCGACGCTCTCGATGTGGCAGACGACGAGAAGACGGGCGTCGAGATCATGCGGCGCGCCCTCGACGCACCGCTCAAGCTGATCGCGGAGAACACCGGCATTTCGGGCGAAGTGATCCTGTCCGAGACCAAGAAGACGGAAGGCGACTGGGGATACGACGCCGAGACGGGCGACTTCACCCACCTGCTCGAGCGAGGGATCATGGACCCGGCCAAGGTGACACGCGCGGCCATCGAGAACGCGGCCAGCGTCGCATCGATGGTCATCACGACGGAGTCGCTGATCACGGACGTCAAGGAGGATACTCCTGCGATGCCCGCGGCCCCGCCGATGGACTACTAGGCACAACCGACCGAATCGTTAAGAGGGCCCCGTTCGCGGGGCCCTCTTTCATTCCAGGCGTCCGGAGCCGGAGTCGGCCAAAATCCCTCGGCCGGCCCACCAGGTCGGGACCCGCTCCGGGCCGTTTGGATGCTGTCCCAAACTGGTAGGCACTACTCATCCGTCATTCCCGCGCAGGGAGACCTTTGCACAACCGTCATTCCCGCTGCACAACCGTCATTCCCGCGCAGGCGGGAATCCAGGATTGGGGGTTCCCCGCCAGGAATGCTAGCCATCTCCGCCACGCTGTCTCCCACAGGGGGAGTTACGCAAAGGTCTCCGCAGGCGGGAATCTAGGGGTGGGGGTGGAGCGCCGCCTGCTAATCCGGGACAGGTTCGGCCGTTTGACGGGTCTTGACCTGCCTTCGGGTTACTGCTAGATTCCAGTCAGGGAGGGCGTTGCTCCCGCCGCCTGGAGGATATGGACATGCTGACGGTCCGACAGCAGCGGATACTGAACATCATCGTCGGAGACTACATCCGCACGGCGCTGCCCATCGCCTCGGACACGATATCCCAGCGGCACGACGTGGGCGTAAGCTCGGCGACCATCCGAAACGAGGTGGCGCAGCTCGAGGAGCAGGGCTACATCTCGCGCCCGCACACCTCCGCCGGCAGCGTGCCCCTGGACAAGGGGTACAGGACCTACGTCGAGTCGATAGACGCGGCGTCGGCGTCTGAGGCCGCGTCGGCCGCCCGCACGTACGTCCGCGGCCGCCTCATGGAGGCCGAGCAGGACCTGGACAACTGGGCCACCGTCGCCGCGCAGGTCCTGGCCCAGATGGTCGGCAACCTGGGACTGGCGACCTTCCCGAAGGCGCCTGAATCAAAGGTCAGATATCTCGAGCTGATCTACCTGCAAGACTTCCTGACCATGCTCATCGTCGTGATGGAGCAGACCCGGCTCAGGAAGCACCTGATACGTCTGGCCGAGCCGATCAGCCCGACCCAGGCCGAGATGGCCGGCAACAGAGTCAGGAGCCAACTCGTCGGCATGACCGGGCGCGAGATCAGCCAGCTCGACGGCGCCGACCTCTCCCCGCTCGAGGAGGAGATGGTCGAGGCGACCGCGCTGATGCTGGACGAAGAGGACGACAGGCGGTACAGCGACCACTACGTGGACGGCCTGCGGAACCTGCTGGCGCAGCCGGAGTTCGAGTCCCCCGACAGGTCGCGCGCCGTGGTCAACGGCGTCGAGGACGGCAGCCTCGTGGAGGCCGTACTCGGCGAGACGCCCGCCGGCGACACCGTGCGGGTCGTCATCGGGCGCGAGCATGACGGTGTCCTTCTGTGGCCCATGAGCGTGGTGCTTGCTCACTACGGCACCCCCGGGAAGGCGCAGGGAATCGTGGGCGCCATCGGGCCGACTCGTATGGAGTATCTGGGCACGATCTCCAGCGTCCGGCTGCTGTCGTCGGTCATGAGCGAGCATCTCGAGGCGGTCCACGGCGCCTAGCCCCCGGCGCGGAGCTAGCGCTCTCGACTGCCGGTCCGCCCCACGGAAACCGAGGATACCTTGCTGATATCTGTCATCGGGGCGAGCGAGCCGAGTCCCCGTGTCGAAGCCCTCGCGGAGATGGTCGGCGCGGAGCTGGCGAAACGCGGCATGACCGTGGTGTGCGGCGGCCTGGGCGGCGTGATGGCCGCGGCCTGCCGCGGCGCCAAGTCGGCGGGCGGCGCGACGGTCGGCATTCTGCCCGGCGACAGTCCCACCGACGCCAACCCCTGGGTCGACATACCGATCTGCACGGGCCTCTCGTACGCCCGGAACGTGATCGTGGTCAAGAGCGGGAGGGCCGTCATCGCCGTGGGCGGCGCCTACGGCACGCTGTCGGAGATCGGGCACGCACTGGGCGAAGGCATACCGGTCGTCGCACTGGAGACGTGGGAGCTGGCCCGCAACGGGACGACGGACGTCTCGATGATCCCGGCCGACGGCCCGGCAGACGCGGTGGAGAAGGCGATTCGGGCCGGCCGGGCGCGGGACGCGTCCGCGTAAGAATCGCCCCGGACCGGATGAGACAATCCAATACAAACAACGCTGGGTGAGCCATTGCCAGTAGTCTCCGAATTAAAGGCCAGGGAAGTCCTCGACTCGCGGGGCAATCCGACCGTCGAGGTCGAGGTCCGTACCTCCGACGGCGCCGTCGGGCGGGCGATTGTCCCCTCGGGCGCGAGCAGCGGCGCGGCCGAGGCGCTGGAGCTGCGCGACGGCGACCAGTCGCGCTTCGGCGGGCTCGGAGTGCGGCGGGCCGTCGAGAACGTACGCGGTGAGATCGCGGCGGTCCTGATGGGCAGCGAGGCCGGCGAACAGGCGACTGTTGACCGTGCCCTGATCGAGCTCGACGGGACGCCGGGCAAGTCTCGCCTGGGCGCGAACGCCATCGTGGGAGCGTCCATGGCGTTCGCCCACGCCAGCGCGGCCAGCGCCGGTCTGCCCCTGTACCGATACTTCGCCCGAGGCGCCCCGGTCTCCCTCCCCACGCCGATGCTGAACATCGTCAACGGTGGCAGGCACGCCGAGGGCTCGACCGACATCCAGGAGTTCATGGTCGTTCCGGCCGGCTTCGGCTCGTTCCGGGAAGCGCTGCGGGCCGGAGTCGAGGTCTTCCACACGCTGAAGGGGCGACTCAGCGAGCGAGGGATGGCCACGGCGGTGGGCGACGAGGGCGGCTTCGCGCCCAGCCTGGACTCAGAACGCGAGGCGGTCGACCTGATCCTCGAGTCGATCGCGGCGGCCGGATACGAGCCGGGGACGCAGTGCTTCATCGCCATCGACGTCGCCGCCAGCGAGCTCGTCGCCCCCGGCGGCCGGTACTCGTTCGCCCGGCAGGGCTGGAGCGCGTCGGCCGCGGAGCTGGTGTCGATATACGACGAGTGGCGGCTCACCTACCCCATCATCAGCATCGAGGACGGCATGGGCGAGGACGACTGGACCGGCTGGTCAGACCTGACGCGCCGACTGGGCGACTCGGTGCAGCTCGTCGGCGACGACATATTCACCACCAGGCCGACGATGGTCGCCAGGGGCGTTGCTGAGAACGCGGCCAACGCGGTGCTGTTGAAGCTGAACCAGGTGGGCACGGTGACCGAGACCATCTCCGCGCTGGAGACCGCGAGGCGCGCGGACTGGGGAACGGTCGTCAGCCATCGCTCGGGAGAGACCGAGGACACGACGATCGCGGACCTGGCCGTCGGTACCGGGGCAGGCCAGATCAAGGCGGGCGCGCCCAGCCGCGGCGAGCGCACGGCGAAGTACAACCGCCTGCTGCGCATCGAGGAGGAGCTAGGCTCCGACGCCGTCTTCGCCGGCATAGACGTCTACCGACGATACCTCTAGCCCGCGTAGCCGGGCGATTGCAAGTTGGGGCCCGATGTCTCGTTTAACAACGTGGTAAGTAACAACGTGGTAAGATTGCGCGGGCCACAATGCGTCTGGCGGGAGACGTCTTGAGAAACTACGATGTGGTGCCCCTACTGGGTTGTTCGAGAAGCTGCCATCGGTAGCGGACCAATCTCCGATGAATGCGCTACAAGCCAAGAAAACCGCTGGCTGCCTATTCAGCGGGATGGGGGGATTCGCCTCTGGTCTCGCTGAAGCCGGTCTTGAGATTCGCTGGGCCAGCGACAACGATGAGTTCGCATGCACTGCGTTTCGACACCGCCTCCCAAACGTTGCCTTGGTCGAGAAGGATGTTCGGAATCTGTCCGTGGAAGCAGACCACCTAGCGGCCGTTGATGTGTTGGCTGCGGGGTTCCCCTGCCAGAGCTTCTCCCAAGCGGGTGGGCGGGGCGGATTGGAGGACCCGCGAGGCAGACTGTTCTTCGAGATTCCGCGGCTGTTAGCTGAATTCAAGCCAGACCAACGGCCCTCCCTGATCATCCTGGAAAACGTACCGCACCTGCTCTACGGGGCTGGAAAAGCTTGGTTCGACAGCATCCGGCGTGCAATACGACGCGCCGGATACTGGTTCAGGGAGGAGTCGTGCTGGACGGTCAATGTCAAGGACGCTACAACCTTGCCTCAAGACCGAGAGCGCCTGTTCATGGTTGCCGCGTCACGCGAACACTTCAACTATAACCCCTTCACACCTCCATCCGCACTTAATGGCGTAAACGGCCATCGCCGTACCCTTGACGAGTTCATAGACCGTACTAGACCAGGGTCGCCGGATTCATACCTTTCCAAAGACAACCGCTACTACAAGATGATCGACCGAAAGATGGTATCTGGAGAGTCAGATGCAAACATTTACCAGTTGAGGCGGTCATACGTACGCGAGAAGAAGCGGGGTCTGTGCCCCACATTGACTGCCAACATGGGTATCGGCGGGCACAACGTACCGTTCGTTCGCGATTCTTGGGGAATCCGACGGTTGAGCGTCGAAGAGGTGGCTCGGCTTCAGGGTTTTGACGCAGTGGATTCGCTTTTCCCTGACATGCCCGCGCCGGAGAAGTACCGCCTCTTGGGCAATGCAGTGTGCGTCCACCTAGCTCAGTTGGTGGGACAGGCCTGCGCAGACATCCTCGAGGATAAAGCAGTATGACTACAGACGATCCCGACATCGGTTGGCGCTTTCCTCCCACCAACGGGGGACGCGTAGACGGTTTCAACGATCCGGGTATAGCACACTTCAGTGGCACCCCGTACTCAAGCCTGGCGCGAGAAACGATACAGAACTCGCTTGATGCTAGGGACAGATACGATCAACCCGTGCATGTGTCATTCGAAATGATCGAGTTGTCGCCGAACGACTTGGGGCAAGCTGAGCTGTCCGTTGCGCTTGAGGCCTGCCGAGTAGAGTGGGATTCCGACGATCCGGCGCAGCCTGAGCTAATCCGTGCAGAAGAGGTGCTTGCTAGGGAGAGGATTCCCTTCCTGCGTGTATCTGACCGCAACACCTCCGGCCTACGCGATAAGCAATGGCGTACCCTGGTCAAGATGCAGGGTGCGAGCTTCAAGGCGGACCTCGAAGGTGCGGGAGGTTCATTCGGCATAGGGAAATACGCACCGTTTGCGGTGTCCGCGCTGCGCACAGTGTTCTACTGGACCTGCTATGAGGAAGGCGGCAGGAACCTTGAACGATTCCAGGGCAAGTGTGTCCTAATGTCGCACCAACACGAGGGCATAGAGGTGCAAGGTACCGGGTTCTACGGCTTGAGGGACGGCTGTGTCGCGATGACGACCTCCATTCCGGACTGCTTCCGGCTCACTAGTCAGGACTCGCGTCCGATACTTGGCACGAGCCTTGCCATAGCCGGCTTCATGGAAGCCCGGAATTGGCGTAGACGGGTTGCCTCAAGCGTAATCGAGAACTTCTTCTATGCCATTGACCGCGGTCAACTCAAGGTACTCATAGAGCCCGGAGACGGTGACGACCACTTATTTGAAATAGACAACACCACCTTGGACGAATGCTTTGCCGCGCTGTTGGACGAGAACCCAGGCTCTGAAGATGAGCAGGCCGAGGGAGGCAACTCACTCAGCCAGGCTCTAGCGTTGTGGAGAATCTCAGACACCGATGCGCCGCCAATTGAGAAACAAGACCAAGACCTCGGACACTGCCTGCTGTGGATTCGCGTTGAAGAGGGGCTGCCGAGTAGAGTGGGATTCGTCCGACAGACAGGCATGCTTGTAACGACGCAGCAACGCAATTTGATACGCTTTCCAGGGTTTCGGGACTTCGCGGCCCTATGCGTATTTGAGGACCCCGCCGGCAACGAACTCTTGCGCCGGATGGAGAACCCGAGGCACGATCAATTCGAGCCGGACAGACTTCCGGAAGTAGAGAGACAACGAGGGCAACGGGCCCTGAAGCGGATTACAGACTGGATACGAAGCGAAGTTCGCAGTCAAGCAGGTCCGCCGGAAGGCGGCAGGTCCACAGTCTTGTCGGAGCTTGCCACCTACCTGCCGGATATTCAGCCCGATGAGCCATTCGAAGATGCTGGCCACGAGAACGGGGGAACAGGAGAACCGGGGTTCGGAGAACGGGTCACGCTCACACTTAGGCCTGTTCGCCGCCCTACGCCGCCCACTTTGCCCTCTAGCGAAGACTCGAACGGGGATGGAGACAGCGACGGAGAAGACGCGGGCGGTGCAGGAGGAGGAGGGACTGGAACGAACGAGGGTGGTGGAGGTACCGGAGGTCCTGGCGAAGGCGAAGGTCAGGGCGGTACCGGCGGCCGTGGCGGCCGCCAACCCAGAGTACGGGGGGTTCCGATATCCGGCGTCCGCATCCTGTCGATTCCAGGTCAAGAAAACTGCTACCAACTAAGCTTCCGCTCTGGCGACAGCGGCGTGGCGCGGCTTGAGCTAGAGGAAGCCGGAGACTCGACGACGATCCAGCGAGACGACATCCGCGCCGTTGCGGATAACGTCTCCCTTGATCGAGTGTCGCTGTCGGAGGGTCAGAGAACAACAGTGGACATCACTGCTGACACCCCTATAAGTGAAAGGGCCTGGCGCCTGCGAGCTGTGGCCAACGACGGCGAATAGCTATGAGATTCGATCCGGGCAAAGCTTGGCCTCACCCCGTGCTCCGTCCCCCAAGCTACGGAGATGACTATCCGCATGCGGAGTTCGAAGTCGAGATTAAAGTCGAGCGCACCCAGGGCAGCACATCTGTAGAAGTAACTGCTGAATTTGAACTCAGCGATCCTGACCTCCTTCGGCTCGTTGAGGATGGAGCGGCACAGTATGTCCTGCTAATCAAGGCGTCACGAACCCATTTCCGAGAGATGATCTCGTCTAGAGAACCGCACGTTCAACGGCTCTTTTCGGGCGGCGACTTATCCGGCCGCGTCGAGTTTGCACCTTTCCTTGTATGCACAAGAGGGCTGTCCAACTTCCGTGCCGAAGGGTGGCACCCGGACTTTGCAGGGCGAACTTTCGATATCTCTTTGGGCTCAGTGCTGGCCGAGGATGTGTCCAAGGACTATTGGGTAGACACAGCTGATGAAGGCCCGCTCGGGTCGATCTTTGGACACAAGCCCAGGTCTGACGTTCCCAGCGGCCGCTGGGAACTTGAGCTGGCTGAGGACCGCGTCTGGATCGTGATGTCCGAGCCCGACACAAAGTTGTACGCGGCGGCGCGGAATCGCGCTAACAACCGCCCAGAGGGCCAGTACTTGATGAACGGCCTATACTTGCCAGCCCTAATAGCAGTATTGAACGAGGTGGACCTGAATGTCGACGACTACAGCGAATACCGATGGTTTGCATCGCTCGACCATCGCCTTCAAGCAGTCGAGTGCAGACAGTTGGGGTCCCCTAACGCCAACCGCTGGACTGATGCTCAACGAATCCTCGACATGCCGTTCACCAAGATGCCCATCATTGCAGAGGCAGAACCCGAAGGCGTATGACCAACCTAAGGTACTACACGACTGAAGTCGTTGAAGACCTCCGGACCAGAATTGCGGAGCACCTGGACTGGTACTACGCACCGCAAGGCCGTCCCCCTTCGGTTGCATCGGTTGGAGGCCTGCGAGAATCGACGTTGACGGCGCCCGCCCTTGCTGAACGGCTTGTCACAGATGCAGGGCGACCCTCCTCAACCGATGTCGAGAATGCACTGATCGTGTACGAAGCTCTATCTGGGTTGACGCCGCATCAAGCCTCGATTGAGCGGATGTGGGCGTACATGTGCCACTGCGATTGCCCGCAGTATGTGACCGCGCGGTGGCTGAGCCGGCGGCCTGAGAAGGACGAAGACGCGGTTCGGGAGGTGCGAAACCACTTCTTCGCTGTCGGCAATCGAGCGTTGATTCGGGACAACTCAGTCTCTAGGCTTTGGTGGCTAGGCAAGATCGCTCACGATATCGATCCCGACAATCCACGAGAGTTCCTGACCATTCTCCTACACCGCCAGGATGTGCGCTCTGCTTTAATCGAGCGTCCGTCGGTGTCGACGAACCGAAGAGTGCTGCGGGGAATATATGAGGTGATGCGAGAGCACTGGTCCGACGGCGGTGCGTTGTTTGCGCGAGAGACGTTCCGTACATGGATGATTGCGTTGAACCGTCGCGGCGGAGTAATCCTCTTGGACGCGCTGCCTGAAGAATCGCTTAGCCAGCTATTGCGTGCGGAGGCGCGACGCGCCGTGGAAGATCATTCCAAATAGCGGGTGACGCGGGCATGACCGATAACCTAAGCTCTGAAGATCGTTCATGGTGCATGTCGCGAATCCGCTCGCGTGGCATGAAACCGGAATTAGCCGTCCGTTCGATGGTGCATCGACTCGGGTACAGGTTCCGCCTGCACAGACGCGACTTGCCGGGCGCCCCCGACTTGGTGCTCCCACGCCACAAGGCAGTAATTTTCGTCAATGGGTGCTTCTGGCATTGGCATGCCGACCTGCACTGTCCGATTGCGGGGTTGCCGAAATCAAACACCGACTATTGGAAACCAAAGCTGACAAGGACGCGGGCACGAGACCAAATGCATGTAGCTGCTCTCGAGGGGAATGGTTGGAGAGTGCTGGTGGTGTGGGAATGTGAACTAAAGAGTCCTAATACGGTCATTGAGCTAATTCGTCAGTTCCTTGGAGTTTCCGGGAGGCAGGCTGTTCCCTGCATTGAGGCAGCAAACTTCGCGGGCGGGTGATCCGAATGTCCCTTTGACAGCCGCTCTCATCCGCCGGGCGCTCCGGGGAGCGACTGGCAGGACACGCCGTCGCCGTCTCTGTCCAGCCTGTGCGGGTCCGCTTCGGGGCCGCCCGCCGCCTCGTAGAACGCCTGCGCCTCCGCCCACGTATCGAAGTCCGAGCAGTTGCGGTCCGGCCCGTCGGGATCGTACTTGGTATCGGGCGTGCTCGGAGCCGGCGTGGGGGTGGACGGGGCCGCGGTCGGGGCCGCCGGCGCGGGGGTGGGTCTCTCCGGGGCCGCGGTCGGCGCCGCGGCGGGCGTGACGGACGTTGGGCTCGGCGGCGCGTTCGCCTCGTCGGAGACCTGCAGGAAGACGCTGTGACCGCAGGTCTCGAGCATCTCGCGCAGCGCGGCAGCCTCCGGTTCGGTCGCCGTCATGCCCCACTCGTTCTTGATGGCAATCCAGTCGCTGGCGTACTGGCACCAGTATGTCCGGTCCGGCGGCCGCCATCCGTCGGGCCCGTCGGCGCCCTTGGACCGGTTGGCCGACGCCGTGACCGCTATCAGGTGCGCGGGATATCTCAGGCTGTTCGCGTACAGCTCTTTGCGCTCTTCGCTCCAGGCGTGGCCTCCCGACGCGTGGGCGTTCGCAAGCGGCACCATGTGGTCGACGTCCAGCTTCCCGGGGTCCTCCACCACGTCGCCCGTGTATGGGTCCGTCCAGCTTCCGGACGCCACTCTGCACTCCCGGTCGTCCGTGAAGGCTAAGGGTTCGGAGGACTCCGCAATCAGGACCTCCTGTCTCGTGTCCTGGCAGTCGCGGTCCGCGTCGTTCCAGTGGTCCCAGTCGTCCCGGTCGTAGTCCGGCATCCCGGCCGAGCGTTCGGCGACCGTGATGCTCATGACCAGGGCGACGGGCCGTGCGGGTTCCGGCGCCGTTGCGGACGCAGGCGGCGGCGTGGCTGGCGGGGGTGGGGCCGGGGCCTGTCGGAACGGCGGCGAGCCGCCGCACCCAACGACAATGACCACCAGCGCGACGAGGGCGGCGGGTAGCAAACGCCGGAGCATGAGAGCAGTCTACCAGCAATGGCTAACCGAGGGCTGCGCCGCGTAGCTGTTCCCGTTCGAGGCCCTACGCGCGCCCCTCGACATGCGCCGATCACCGACTGCCCTGAGTGCCCCGACGCCCCGTCGGGGTGTATCGAAGGGCGCTACTCGGGGTGAACAGACTGTAGCGGCATCAACTCTGAACAGTTGGGCGCTCGGTGTCGAGCTCCGGGAAACGGCGACGCGACGATGCGGGAGTCCCTCGGAATCGCCGGCGGCGCTCTGGTTGCGGCCCATCGGGCTATAGTAGGATGTGGCATACGGCTCGGCTGGAACTCCGACACGCTGGAGGATGTGAATGGGCACCCGTATCGGCATCAACGGATTTGGGCGCATCGGCAGGCAGGTCCTCAGGGCCGCCATCGAACGGCACCCCGACAAGCTGGACGTAGTCGCGGTCAACGACCTGACCGACACCGCCACCAACGCCCATCTGTTCAAGTACGACTCGAACTACGGGAGATACCCCGGCACAGTCGAGGCCACTGACGACGGCATCGCCGTGGACGGCGACACGATCAACGTCCTGGCCGAGCGGGACCCGGCGAGGCTCCCTTGGGGCGACCTGGGCGTCGAGGTCGTGGTCGAGTCGACGGGGTTCTTCACGGACGCCTCCCGGGCGTCCGGCCATCTGCAGGGCGGCGCCAAGAAGGTCATCATATCGGCGCCGGCGAAGGGCGAGGACCTGACGCTGGTCCTCGGCGTCAACGGGGACGCGTACGATCCCGAGGCGCACCACATCCTGTCCAACGCTTCGTGTACGACAAACTGCGTCGCCACCATGGCCAAAGTCGCGAACGACGCGTTTGGCGTCGAGAGCGCGCTGATGACGACCATACACTCGTTTACCGGCGACCAGATGATCCTGGACAAGGTGCACAGCGACAACGATCTGCGCCGCGCCCGTTCCGCGGCCCAGAACATCGTGCCGACGACCACCGGGGCGGCGAAGGCATGCGGTGTCGTGCTACCGGAGCTGAACGGCAAGATCCACGGGATGTCGTTCAGAGTGCCGACCTCGACCGGCTCGGTCACGGACCTGGTCGCCAACCTGAAACGGGACGTCACCGTCGACGAGGTCAACGACGCCTACAGGGCAGCCGCCAGCGGAAGCCTTGCCGGCATCATGGACTACACGGACGAGCCGCTGGTCAGCAGCGACTTCATACGCAACCCGCACAGCTCGATCATCGACGGCCTCTCCACAATGTCGATGGCCGGCAACATGGTCAAGATCGTCGGCTGGTACGACAACGAGTGGGGCTACAGCTGCAGGACCGCCGACCTCGCGGCGTTCCTGTCCGACAAGGGCCTGTAGCTAGAACGCGGGCCGTCTGATGCCGCCGGCGCTTCCCCGGGCCATCCTGCTCGACCTGGACGATACGATCCTGGTGTTCGACTCCGCGTCCCCGGCGGCGTGGAGCGCGGCGTGCCGCCGGTTCGCCGAACGGCTGGACGGAGTGCCGCCCGAGAGGCTGCTCGACGCCTTCGAACGGGAGGGCCTCTGGTACTGGAGCGACCCGGCGCGCCATGTCGCGGGCAGGCTGGACATCAAGCGCGCCTGGAGAGAGGTCGCTCGCGGTGCGCTTGCTCGCGCCGGGATCTACGACGAAGACACGGCGCGCGACGTGGGGGAGGCGTACTCCGAGGAGCGCATCGCGGCGGTCCGTCCCATACCGGGCGCGCTCGACGTCCTGACGCGGCTGCGCAACGCCGGCGTCGCGACCGCCCTGGTGACCAACGGCGGCGCGGCCGGGCAGCGCGACAAGATCGAGCGCTTCGGCCTTGAGCCGTTCTTCGACCACATCCTGATCGAGGGCGAATTCGGCGCCGGCAAGCCCGACCGGGGCGTCTTTCTCCACGTGCTGGAGCGGCTGAACGTCGCGCCCCGTGAGGCGTGGATGGTCGGCGACCGGCTCGACTTCGACATCGAAACGCCCAAGCTGCTCGGCATGCACGCCGTCTGGATCGACGTCAAGCGGACCGGGGTGCCGGACGACACCGCGGTCCGGCCCGACCGCGTCATCGGGTCGATCGCCGAGCTTCTGCCGGGGAATGCTTGAGCATCCGTCGATCCTTGAATGGCACAGCACGCTTGTGCTACTCTCCGCTCGTGACAAGCACTCGCCACCAGATGGATCGAGCTCCCTCACCCGCGCACATACGACGAATGCCGTGACACACCGATGTGACATTTTGTGCCGCGGTCGGACACCGCTCAGATAGGGAATGGCACGGAATGACACAAAATGTCACACTCTTGCCGAAATCGGTCGGCGGGGGCACTCGGAGAGAGAGTTGGGACTAGGCTGATCGGTGCCGCTCCCGCATGATGTCTGAACTGTGACTTGTGTGATTTTGGGATTGGGATGACTAAGGCGCGAACGCGGGAATCCATCCCCGACAGGGTGCGCCACTATGACACGGGAATCAGTCCGTCACGCAGGCCGGCCCAATCAGGTGGGGAATCTGGGTCAGGCCGGGGAATTGTTGAGAATTGCGCGATAGCAGTATAATGACCCCCAAGCGCCGCGTATAATGCAGACGGCGAAGGCGTCACGTATTCGAGGGAGGCTCACCGATGGCCATTGAGACGATAACCGAGACGGGGACATGGCGGGTAAAGTCTGGCCTTGCCCAGATGCTCAAGGGCGGCGTGATCATGGACGTCGTCACGGCCGAGCAGGCCAAGATCGCTGAGGACGCCGGGGCGGTCTCGGTGATGGCGCTGGAGCGCGTGCCGTCCGACATCCGTAAGGATGGCGGGGTCGCGCGGATGGCGGACCCGACCAAGATCATAGAGATCATGGAGGCCGTCACGATACCTGTGATGGCGAAGTGCCGCATCGGACACTTCGTCGAGGCGCAGGTGCTGGAGGCTCTGGGCACCGACTACATAGACGAGTCGGAGGTGCTCACGCCGGCCGACGAGGAGAACCACGTGGACAAGCACCAGTTCAGGGTGCCCTTCGTCTGCGGCTGCCGCAACCTGGGCGAGGCGCTCAGGCGCATCGGAGAGGGCGCGGCCATGATCCGGACCAAGGGCGAGGCCGGTACCGGCAACGTCGTCGAGGCGGTCAGGCACGCCCGTTCGGTGATGGGTGAGATTCGCCGCATCCAGGGCATGAGCACCGACGAGCTGATGACCGCGGCCAGGGACATGCGGGCGCCGTATGAGCTGGTCAAAGAGGTACACGACACGGGCAAGCTTCCGGTGGTGAACTTCGCGGCCGGCGGCATAGCATCTCCGGCGGACGCCGCGCTGATGATGCAGCTTGGCGTCGAAGGGGTGTTCGTGGGCTCGGGGATATTCAAGTCGCAGAACCCGCAGCGCATGGCTGAGGCCATCGTCAAGGCGACAACCCATTTCAACGACCCCGGGATCATCGCCGAAGTCTCCAGGGGTCTCGGCGACTCGATGCCTGGCCTGGACGTCAGGACCATGCCGGAGGAGGAGCAGCTCGCGGTCCGGGGATGGTAGCTTGCCCAACGTCGGCATACTGGCCATACAGGGCGACGTCATCGAGCACAGGCACGCGCTGGAGCGGATAGGCGCGGAGACGACGGAGATCAGGCTGCCGGAACAGCTTGACGGCGTCGACGGCTTGATCATCCCGGGCGGCGAGAGCACGACGATCGTCCAGCTCATCGACATCTACGCCCTCAGGGACGTGATCCGGGACAAGGTGAAGTCGGGCCTGCCAACGTGGGGCACCTGCGCGGGCATGATTGTCCTCGCCGACCGGCTCACCGACAGGCGGCCCGACCCGCTGCGCCTGATGAACATTGACGTCAGCCGCAACGCCTTCGGGCGTCAGGTCGACAGCTTCGAGCAGGACTTGGACATCGACGGCGTCGACGGTCCGCCGTTCCGCGCAGTCTTCATCCGGGCCCCGGTCGTCAACAGCACCGGCGCGGGCACCGAGATACTGGCCCGCCTTGACGACGGCCGACCCGTCGCCGTCCGGCAGGGCCGTCTGCTTGCGACGTCGTTTCACCCGGAGCTGACCGACGACTCCCGGGTCCACCAATTGTTCGTAAGGATGATCGAGACCGGCGGGTGACGCGGAGCCCGATGGCGATACGACCGTTCAACCTCCTCGACGTAACCCGCCTGGCCCGGGGTTGGTCGAGGCCGGCTGTGAACCGGGCACGCACGCTCTCGGACCTGAGTGCCGAGGCGCGGCCCAGCCTGTCGATGTCCGACATCCTCAGGACGACGGTCGCGCTGCAGTCCGGCGGATATCGCTCGCTAACCTCGACCGACGGCGGGCGGGTCTTCGCCGTCGCGGCGGCCAGGCCCAGGTCGAGCCCCGAGTCGTACGAGGTCGCGCACATGCTGGCCGGCGAGGTCGATTCAAGCCACGTCGACCTTCTCCGGGAGCTGTGCGGAGAGGTCGCCGCGGGCGGCGGACAGAAGATATTCCTGCGGCTCGACGCGGACGACGAGCTCGTCGAGCTCGCCGGGCGCTGCGGCTTCATACGCTACCAGTACGAGCTGCTCTACAGGGGCACTCACCGCGTGCGGGGCCACGCGGCGCGGGTGAGGTTGCGCAGGCAACGGCCCGCGGACGAGCACGGCGTCTTCCAGCTATATTGCGCGTCGACTCCCGCACGTGTGCGTTCGATGGTCGGCCTGACCCTCAGCCTCTGGACCGGCGCCCGCGAGCGGCGCGGAAGGCGGACCCGCGAGATGGTCTGCGAAACGGACGGCGCCATCACGGCGTGGGTGTCCGCCTCCAGGGGCGCCGGAGCGGTCCAAGTCGAGATGATCGTTCATCCGAGCCGGCAGGAGTACACCGGCGGACTGTTCGAGGCCGGTCTGGCGCGGGTGAGGCCGGGCCGAACGGTCTATGCGCTCGTGCCGGAGCACCAGGTGCTGCTGAGGCGCCTGCTGGAGCAGAACGGCTACCAACAGGTCCGGGAGTTCACGGCGTTGGCGAGGTCGATGGTCGTGCCGGTCGCGCAAGAGCTCGTCAGCGAGGCGATGCGCGTCCCGTCCGTCTAGCCAGGAGGAGACAGCCGGTTACATGAGGCAGCCGATAGACGCGGACCTCAAGGCGCTCATCGAGAAGGTTCCTCCGCACACCGCGGAGCCGCTCGAGGAACGGGACGACCTCTCGGAGCTTCTTGAGATAGTGATGGACCTGGGGCGCGAGCCCGAAGCCAGGTTCCTGGACGAGAGCTACATCCTGAGCGACGACGAGGTCTCAGAGGACGACATCCAGTACGTCCTGGACCGGATCGGCCCCTTCGGCGGCGACAACCGCGCCGGGATCGAGCGCACCCTGCATCGGATATCCGCCATCCGCAACCGCAGCGGCAAGATCGTCGGCCTGACGCTGCGGGTCGGCCGGGCCGTGTACGGGACGATCAAGATAATCGAGGACCTGATTCTGACCGGCAAGAGCGTTCTGCTGCTCGGCAAGCCGGGCGTCGGGAAGACGACCATGCTCCGCGAGGTCGCCCGGGTGCTCGCGGACGACGCGCACAAGCGGGTCGTCGTCGTGGACACTTCGAACGAGATCGCCGGCGACGGCGACATCCCGCACTCCGGCATCGGCAGGGCCAGGCGAATGCACGTGCCGTCGCCGACCCAGCAGCACGACGTGATGATCGAGGCCGTCGAGAACCACATGCCCGAGGTGATCGTCATCGACGAGATCGGCACCGAACTCGACGCGAACGCCGCCCGGACGATCGCTGAGCGGGGCGTGCAGCTCGTCGCCACGGCCCACGGCAACTCCCTCGAGAACCTGGTGCTCAATCCGACGCTGTCGGACCTGATCGGCGGCATACAGTCGGTGACCCTCGGAGACGTCGAGGCACGCCGGCGCCGCACGCAGAAGACCGTCCTGGAGCGCCGAGCGCCTCCGACGTTCGACATCATCGTGGAGATACAGGGCTGGAGCCGCGTCGCCGTCCACGACGACGTCGCGGAGGTCATCGACCGGGGCCTCCGTGGCTTCCCGGTCACTCCTGAGATTCGGACCGTGGACGACGGCAGCGTGCGGGTCTTGCCGTCGCCGCGGAGCGTCGCGTTCGCGGCTTCGGGGGACCGCAACGGCCACCGAACAGCGCCGGGTCCGGCTGAGGACCGGACGCGGGAGTCCGAGGACGGTGGGCCGGAGCCGCCGCCCACGAAGATACTGCCCTACGGAGTGAACAAGGGCAAGCTCCAGCAGGCCACGCAGTCGTCCCCCATATCGGTCGAGCTGGTGGCCGAGATCGACGACGCCGACCTCGTGCTCACTACTAAAAGCTTCTACCGGCGCAGGACGCTGGCGCTGAGGAAGGCGGAGGAGCAGGGCCGACCGGTCTACGTGCTCAGGAAGAACACGACGACGCAGATACAGCAGTTCTTCCTCGCCATCAACCGCAGCCAGACCGGGGCGCAGTCCAGGGAACACGTGTCGATGGCGATCAAGGAGGCCGAGGAGGCCGCCGCGCGGCTGGACGACGGCGACCAGTCCGTGGAGCTGAGTCCGCAGGGCTCGTACGTCCGGCGGCTGCAGCACCAGGTCGCGGAGGAGCGCGGCCTCTCGTCCAGCAGCTCGGGGCGCGAGCCGCAGCGGCACGTTGTCTTCTACCGGCGGTAGGCGCCGGCACGGTAGCACACTTCAGGAGAGGCATATGTCTCTGTTCGTCTCCTTCGAGGGGGGCGAGGGCAGCGGTAAGACCACCCAGGTCGGCATCCTGCTGCGCCGGCTCGAGGAGAGCGGGCAGCCCGTGATTCGGCTGCGCGAGCCCGGAATGACGCCTCTGGGAGGCGCCGCTAGGGAATGGATCAAGCGGAGCCGCCCGAAGGAGAAGGCGCTCACCGAAGGTGCCGAGCTGTTCCTGTTCGCGGCGGCCAGGGCGGAGATGGTCGCCAAGGTGCTCAAGCCCGCGCTGAAGACCCATGTCGTAGTGTCCGACCGGTACGCCGACTCGACCACCGCCTACCAGGGATACGGGAGACAAAGAGACCTCCGGCAGGTGGAGACCATCAACGAGATCGCGACCGACGGGGTCATGCCGGTCCTGACCATCCTGCTCGACTGCCCCCCGGAGTACGGCCTGCGGAGGGTGCGGTCGAGCCAGATGGCGCTGCTCTTCGACACAGACGAGCCGCCGGAGGGGCGCGTCGATCCGGAAGGCTCCAGGCGCTACGAGTTGGAGCCCGTGGGGTTCCATAAGCGCGTACGAGAGGGATATCTGAAGATGGCCGAGCGAGAGCCGGACCGCTGGCGCGTTATCGACGCGACGCGCCCCGCCGACGAGGTCGCCGACGAGGTCTGGCAGCACGTCTCAGCGCACCTGGCCGAGCCAGGCGCCGAGGCCACGACGGCCGACGAGCTAGAATGGACGGCGCGGGCCTGAGCCGGGCCGCGACTACGGACTACAAAGGAGCACGACCTTGCCCAAGATGACCGACGAGCAGATCGGGGCCTTCCTCAGGGAGGCGCGCGTGTCTATGCTGGCGACCGTTCAGCCGGACGGCGTGCCTCACGTCACGCCGGTGTGGCACCACTACGACGGCGAGAGGCTCTACGTCTGCTCCGACGCGGACTCCGTCAAGGCCCGCAATCTACGCGGCAACTCCAACGTGACGCTCCTCGTAGCGACCGTCAGCCCGCCGCACCAGTACGTGATGGTGCAGGGAAGGGCCGAGCTGTCGCGGGACAAGATCTCGGAGCTCGTCTGGGCGATGTCGATCGCCTACAAGGGCGAGGAAGAGGGCCGCGTATACGCCGAGCAGGCGATCCGGGACTTCGACTTCGTCACGATCACAATCGAGCCGACCAATATCGTGAGCCTCTACATAGGGTCCTGAGCCCGTCCGGCGCCGGAGCCCGCGTCTGTACCCTTCGGACCTAGGCTGCCCGTCCTCCACCTCGCGCGAGAGTTCAAACTTGAGTCGGCGGCGAGGGAAACTTCTGAGCCCCACCCGCCATCGGCCGGTGCAACCAACGTATCAGGAGGAGCTTCGCAGTCTCCGAACAGCGTGCCTGCAGGGCGCTGGGTCGTGCTCGGTCCACACAGCGATATGAGCCGAGACCCGAGGAGGATGAGGGGGCGCTGACTGGGGAGATCGTGGAGATGGCCAGCGCTCTCTTCCTGAGACCCAGGTGCCCACGTTTGCCAACAGGCAGCCGCGCGGCTCAGGAGTTCTACTTGCCCTACAGGAGAGCGGCTAAGATAATGGGGACTATGACGGTTCCATTTTGCATCTACAGGGGGCACTCTAGCAATGGAAACCGTTATTGGGATAGACAACATTCCTTCACGAATCGACCTGATGAACCCTACTGCATGCGCTTCGTGCAATGGGTGGTAGCGCCTCTATTGACGAATTGCTGCGGCAGGTCATCCAAGAGTTGGACCTATCGCCTGGGGTTGTCGAAGCTGCCCGGCTGGGTGGGCCCCGGACGGACCTTGCCTGCCAATTGGCCTGGGCGAGGTCGTACCTCAAGAAGTTGGGGGTGATCGTCAGCAGCTTCCTCATCGCTGCGGTTAGCGCTACCTTCTTCGCCTTGCCCGCCGCGCACAGCCTGTCGTAGAACTCCTTGATGACCGGATTGCGACGTATGGCCACTAACGTGGCCATGTACAGGACACTGCGCACCGATTTCCTGCCGCCCCACGTCGTACGTCTGCCCCTGAACTGGCCGCTGTCCCGATTGAAGGGCGCCACTCCGACCAGGGCGGCGATCTCCCTGAGGTTCAGACGCCCCAACTCGGGCAGCTCAGCCATCATCACGCTCGACACCACGTCTCCGATTCCGGGAACGCTGGTGAGCAGATCGTCTTTGGCTCTCCACACAGGGCTGGAACGGATGAACTCCTTGATCTGACGGTCGATCTCTCCTCTACCTTCGATCAGCCAGGCGATGTGCGCCTCGATGTGGGGCCGAAGTACGGGGCCGCCTGCCCGAGCCGGTTGCGCTCTGAGGTGATCATCTCCACTACCTGGCGCCTTCTGCGAATCAGTGCCCGCAACTCCTGCTCCTCCTCGTCCGGCAGAAGGTCGGGCCTGGGGCTTGACCGCCTCGGCAAAGCGGGCCAGTACCGCAGCGTCGATCTCATCGGTCTTGGCTATCCTTCCGATGGAACGGGCAAAGTCGCGCACCTGCCGTGGGTTGACCACCGCTACGGCATGTCCCGCCGCTGCCAACTCTGCTGCCGCCTCGTACTCGTACCCACCGCTGGACTCCATGACCACGAGTCTGGGCGCCACGCGGCCCAGACTCTCGAGCAGCGACGCGATTCCTTCTGGGTTGTTGGCCTTTCTCCAGACCCGGGCCTCCGACGATACGCTCACGTCGAGGTGGTCCTTGGACACGTCGATCCCTACGTACACCTCCTCATTGCCCATCGCTCTCCTCCTGTCTACACTGAGGCTGGCCTCCCGCTCAGTCCCATCCTTGCAGATAGGGACTCGATGTCCGGGCAACTGTTCGGGCTCTGGGGAGACCGGGGCGTGACGATCCGGCTGAGTGTCGGTCTTCAATGACCTGGGCGACATCGATCTGTCACGCCCCTGTACCCTCATTCACCCTACCCGATTTCAAGATACAAGGGCGGTCGGGTCGTGTGCGGACGGCCCCACCCAAACGAGGCTTCGATAGCTACGCTGTACGACGCGGGGGCGGTGTTCGTCGGAAAGAGCACCGTCATGCTCACGGAACACAGGAGTGGGCCGTGTTCCTCTCAGCAGCCCTGAACAGTTACGACCTCGCGACCCTCGATCACGGCCCGCGGAGTGTCGAGCACCATCGCCCGGGCCTTGTCGGCGCCCACTATCTCGGCCGCCGCCTCCATCCCCGGCAGCAGCGCCGGGGACCGCGGACCCTCGGGCGCGTGGGTGTCCGACGCCAGTATGTGCACCAGGCCCCGCCTGAGCAGGCTGTGAGTGAGCCGCTTCACCTCGTCGCCGAACAGCCCGGTCACGCTGCCGGCGGTCACCTGGGTGAGCATCCCCCGTTCGACGAGCCCGCGCAGCAGGTCCGGGTCACGCTGGACCAGCTCGATTCGCTCCGGATGCGCGAGAACGGGCGTGATGCCGCTCTCCTGGATGTCGAACAGCACCGGCTCCACGTAGTCCGGATGGCCGAAGAAGGGCAGCTCCACCAGCGCGTACCGGGTGCCGTTCATGGGCAGGGCCGCGCCGCGCGAGAGCGCCTCGGGCAGATTGACGTCGAGATGGTTCTCCATCCCCAGCACGAGCGTCAGCCCTACGCCGCGCGCTGTTTCGACCATCTTCGCCGCAAGCTCCCTGAGATACGGGATCGAAACATTCTCTGTCACATCGCGGCGATGCGGCGTGGCCAGCATGACGGTCGTGCCGCCCGCGGCCGCGGCGCGGGCCATGGCGACGAATTCCTCAACGGTCTTGGCCCCGTCGTCGAGGCCCGGCAGGATGTGCGAATGGACGTCGTACATGAATAGCGTGGCGGCAGAGGCTCCGCGACGGTCAGGCTGGGAGGCTCTCTACAAACTTGTGCAGGTCCTCACACGCTACTTCCGAAGAAGTAGCGCTCCGATGATCGACGAGTCGCGGTAGGCCCGCGCAATTGACTCTTGAACGGTGTTAGTATGCCACCACCAACCACCCTTAACGGTAGAGACCCTATGCACGCTGGGGCCGCCGCTGTTTAGGGTGACCGACACGGTGTTCACCTTATCCGACACCTTGATCTCGCAGGCGCTTGTATCCTCGATGAGGAACGTCTCACCTTGTATTTGTACTCCTTCATTCTCATTCCATCTCCTTCTCGTCGAACTAGTTATGCTGAATAATGTCGTCAATGCCCAGGGTCTCCAGGATGTCATCGGAACTGACGTAGTGCCTTCTGAACTCAGCTTCACCTATTGCTAAGAGGTCACAGAGCGCGGCACGACTGTATTCCAGTTCGTCCAGGTGCTTCCTTGCCAAGAGCACCATCCAAGACGGTTTTTCCACTGGTGGGTCTAAGGTTTCCGGTTCGCGAGTTCGATAGCCGGCCTTCGAGAGCCGCATGTACATTGAACGCCGTTGCCCCTCGCTTATGGCTCCCAAACGGTATGCGCGGGTAATGAGGGCCTGCATTGAGATTTTCCACTCCCTCTTTAGCCCGCCCAATTTCTGAAACGTTAGTCCGTCAAGCAGGGGACCAATCTGGCGGGCAGGCGCCAAGAGCTCCGCAGCAAACAGGTTGGCCTGGTGTTCCACCTCCCTGGGCGGCGTCATCGGCTCAAAGTGCATCACTACGTGGCCCAACTCGTGGGCAAGGGTCCATCGCCACCGATCAGGCGGCAACTGAGAGTTGAGATGTAGGAAACACGGTGGGTACTCGGGACGCTGGCTGAACCCGTCAATTTGGTGTGAACCGAAATCATGTGCGACTACCATGCAACCGTTCCGCTCCAACGTCTCAGTGAGGTTGAATATCGGTCCAGGCGGGATGTTCATTGCCACCCGTACGGAGCGTGCGATTTTCTCCGGGTCGTCCTCGAACAATTCCACAGGGTATTCGGGCACGGACGATGCGTTGATGTCCAGCGAGTTCAACATGGTGGTGATTTCGAAGCGGCGTGTCTCGGCGAGGGCATGGGCTCGGTACAACTTCCTAGTTGGTAGGCTCTGCTGTTTTCGGTGGAAGATCGCACCCCCTATGGTTCCGACGAGCGTTCGTTTCCTGCAAAAGAAGTTCACTGGATAGTTGAGTGCAGTGGCAACGCGGGACAGCCTGTCATCGGTCATCGACAGAGTGCCCGCCTCGTATCTGGATATTGAGGTGGGTGATACAGCGGACGACTCCGCCAGTTGGGTCTGGGTCATCTCGCGTGAACGCCGAGCGAGGACGAGCATCTCTGCGTTGAAGTCTGCTACTGCGGTCACGGCAATACGACCTCCGAGAAGTCATCGTGGGAATACACCGCGCGACCAAACGAATCCCTAGGCGTGGCGGCAAATTCGTCGATGGGGTGGCCCCAAATCTGCCAGCGCCACAGAGACCGTCCCCTGTAGTTGAGCATCACCACTGCATCCCGAACGACGGTGCCGGTCAGATCCAACCGGTAGCCCAGCTCGAGTTTCGCCAGTGGGGGTATAGTTGGAAACGATGCCTGCGCGTCCCATGCGCGAGCCCGTGAAGTCGGATGATTCCAAGAACGGTATGCATCGTCAACGTGCTTGAAACGTAGCACCACCAAGTCGTCAACTACGTAATAGTGCCGGTCTCCATGAGTGTCTAGTGAAACGCCCGCATCTCCGCTAAACGTAAACGCTTGGGCGGAATACGCATACCACAGTTGATTGATGAACACACCCCTAGCAAACTGATCAAGGATCGCGTGATACGTACCAAGTCCGCTGTTCCATTCGTGGATGGCTTTCCTGAGACTTCCAGCGAAGACCGGCACGCGGCGCCGCAGGATGGCCTTGGCGGGCTCGAGATCAATGTAGTACGTAGTCACAGCATCCTCCGGTTCTTGCGTGATATCTTGCGTCAAAATACTACAGCTTGTCTTTGCGTGTTTTTTTGCGGGATAATTTTACCGCCTCAGAGTTCGGATGTCTAGTGGCGGGTACTCGTCCGGACGCTCGAGTAGGCGTGGTCGATTTTCAAACTGAGACCCTACCCGCCCGCGACATCTGCTGGTAGAATCGCACCTTCACTCCGACGCCGCAGATTGAAGGCCGGCGCGATCGTCGGAGCGAGACAAGAGACATCGGGCACGCGATCGTCGACGCCCCACAGTATGAGGGACGGCATGACAGACACTTCACCCCTGGCACAGTACCTGGCCGAGTGCGCCGAGGCCGGCGGCGCGGCCGACGCTGGATTCGTTGCGTACCTGGCTTCCCTGGAGCAGATCGCCGGCGTCGCTCCAGAGGTCTCCGCAGCCGTGGTGGCCGAGATCGCGGACCAACGGTCCAGCCTGAAGATGATCGCCAGCGAGAACTACTCGTCGCTGGCCGTGCAGCTCGCGCAGGGCAACCTCTTCACCGACAAGTACGCCGAGGGCATCCCCAACCACCGCTTCTACGCCGGCTGCGACAACGTCGACGCCGTCGAGAGCCTCGCGGCCGAGCTGGCGTGCGAGCTCTTCGGCGCCGCCCACGCCTACATGCAGCCCCACTCGGGCGCCGACGCCAACCTCGTGGCCTACTGGGCCATCCTCGAAAAGCGCGTGCAGGCGCCGTTCATGGAGGAGATGGGGCAGACCGACCCCACCAAGCTGAACGACTCCCAGTGGGCGGAGCTGCGCTCGGCGCTCGGCAACCAGCGTCTGCTCGGGATGAGCTACTACTCGGGCGGTCACCTGACGCACGGGTATCGCCACAACCTCTCGGCGAAGATGTTCGAGTCGGCCTCCTACGACGTCGACCGGGAGACCGGGCTGATCGACTACGATGCCCTGCGCGCGCAGGCCAGGGCGTTCCAGCCGCTCGTGCTGCTCGCGGGGTACAGCGCGTACCCGCGGCACATCGACTTCAGGGCGTTCCGGGAGATCGCGGACGAGGTCGGCGCCGTGCTGATGGTGGACATGGCCCACTTCGCGGGCCTGGTCGCCGGCAGGGTGTTCACCGACGTCAACGACCCAGTGGCGCACGCCGACGTGGTCACGTCGACCACGCACAAGACCCTGCGCGGCCCCAGGGGCGGCATGGTGCTGTGCACCGACGAGTTCTCCGAGCACGTAGACCGCGGCTGTCCGATGGTGCTGGGCGGGCCGCTCCCGCACGCCATCGCGGCCAAGGCAGTCGCGCTCAGGGAGGCCAGCGGCGACGACTTCCGGCGTTACGCTCAGGGTATCGTCGACAACGCCGCCGCGCTCGCGCGGGCGTGCGTAGACGAGGGGATGACCGTGGCGACGGGCGGCACCGACAACCACCTGATGCTGCTCGACGTGACGACGTTCGGGCTCACGGGCAGGCAGGCCGAGTCGGCCCTGCGCGCCGCCAACGTCACCCTGAACCGGAACTCGCTGCCGTTCGACTCCAACGGCCCCTGGTACACCAGCGGACTCAGGATCGGCACGCCCGCCCTGACGACGCGGGGCATGGGCGCGTCTGAGATGGAGGAGATTGCCTCGATCGTCAAGCCGTTGCTGGCTGGTACCGAGGCCACGACGATCGCCAGGGGCAGAAATGCGGGCTCGCCGAGCAAGGCGAGGTTCCGCACCGATGACGCCGCGCTCGAAACCGCGCGCGGCCGAGTCGGTGACCTGCTAGACCGCTTCCCCCTGTACCCCGAGCTCGACCTGGAGTACCTGCAGCGGCACTTCGGCTAGCGCGAGACGCCCTCCGGCGAGCCGCGGCAGGCGTGCGTCCCGGCCTTTCTCGTCGTCCGACAGTCTAGCGGACGAGGCGGCGCAGGACCTCTTTCCTTACGTCGGTCTCCAGCAGGTCGTCCAGGTTGCCTTCGAGGCCCTTCATCACGACGCCCAGGGACTCCGCGACGGCGTCCGCCGTGATCCGGATGTCCTCTTCGGTGTGGGAGAGCGTGAAGTTGAATCCGGTCGGCGTGAAGACTCCACGCTTCGCCATCTCCTGGATGAACAGTGTGTTGACCTTGGGGCGCAGCGATTCGTCCGGCACGTCGATCTCGATCGTCGGCCTCGTCCAGAACCCGGTGACCCGGCCCGGTATGCCCACCGATTCGACGACGTCGCCGAGGGCGGCGGTCATCGTCTCGCCGATCTCCTGGAACCGCTCGGCCGAGTCCCTGCGCTTCAGCTCGCCTAGCGTCGCGATGGACGCGGCCAAGCCCACGTTGTCGCTCCAGTAGGAGCTGGAGATGAACATGCTGCCCGCCGGCTCCATCACCTCCCGCGAGCCGACGACGGCGCCCATCGGGTAGCCGTTGGATATGCACTTCGCGAAAGTCGTCATGTCCGGGGTGATGCCGAGGTACTCCTGCACGCCGCCGACCGCGGCGCGGAACCCGCAGGAGACCTCGTCGAAGATCAGGATAGCGCCGTTCGCGTGCGCCAGCTCCTTCACGGTCTCCAGGTAGCCTTCGGGCGGAAGCTCGGAGCGCATCGGCTCCATCATGATCGCGGCGACCTCGCCCTTGTTCTCGTCCAGGAGGAGCCTGAGCGTGTCCAGGTCGCCCTCGGCGAAGGGTAGCGCGGTCCCGGCAAGAGCCTTCGGGACGCCGGTCGCCCTCGTGCCGGTGACCGGGAAGCCGCCCGTCGCCGGGTCTTCGAGAAGGTTCGCGGCCTGGTACCAGTCGTGCCAGCCGTGGTAGCCGCTGAAGATGATCTTGTCCCTGCCGGTCGCGCCCCGGGCGATCCGCGCTGCCACGGCGCAGGCGTCGCCGCCGCCCTTCGTGTAGCGGACCATCTCGGCGCTTGGGACCGTCTCCACCAGGATCTCCGCGAGCTCGACCTCCTTGGGGCTGTTGATCGTGAACAGGCTGCCCAGGTCGATCTGCTCCTTCACCGCGCCGTCGACGACGTCATCGGCGTGGCCGAGGATGACCGCGGTGTAGCAGTTCACCCAGTCGATGTACTCGTTGCCGTCCACGTCGGTGAACCGAGAGCCCTTCGCGCTGGCGGCGTAGCTCGGGCTGACGCCCTCGGCGAAGCCGCTGGCGCGCCGGCTCTGGAGCTGCACCCAGCCGGGGATCAGCTCGCCCGCCCGCTCGTATAGCTCCGTCGATTTCCGTACGCGCGATTCCGTAGCCATTTCGTGCTCCTTTGGCGCGTGTGGCGCCGGGGTCTCGGTCGATCTAGCCTTCCACGTCGGTCCAGTCGAACACCACGCCAAGCATGTTCTTGTCGCGAGTCTCCATCATCTCGTATGCCCTGGCGACCTCCGTGTAGTGCATCCGGTGTGTTATCAGCTTGGACGGCTGGAGGCGGCCGTCCTCCATAAGCCCGAGAATGTGCTCGCCTCGGCGCTCGGACGACCAGCGCTGGTCGCTCTCGCTCGGGTACGTGTCCTCCGTGACACCGCTGGCGGCGATCAGGGAGATGCCCTTGTCGTAGAAATAGCCGCTCCAGAGCGGGTTGAAGTCCAGATCGGCTTCGCCCCGCCCGGACAGCGCGACGACGGAGATGCGGCCGCTGCGTCGGACTATCTCGCACGCGGTCTTGTACGCCGGCCACGGGTTGGCGGTCAATATCACCAGGTCGACGCCGTTGCCCAGGGTGAACTCGTCCAGCTTGGCCTGCAGGTCCGGGTCGTCGGACAGGAACCCGGCGTGGGCGCCCATCTTCTCAGCCATCTCCAGCCGGACCGGGCTGTTGGCGATGGCGGCCACCTGCGCGCCGTAGATCGGGCCGAGGGCGATGGCGCCCAGGCCGAGCAGGCCGACCCCGACGACCGCCACGTACTCGCCGGGTCTGAAGTGGGCCTTCCGATAGCAGAAGCCGCTCAGCGAGTAGAGGTGAGTATAGACGCCGTCCTCGGCCGCGACGCGCTCGGGCACCCTGACGATCTGCGCTGCGTGCTCGTCGCCCCACTCCGGTGCGACGTAGCCCGACTGGTGGTGCTGTCTCGACACGACGCGGTCGCCGACCTTGAAGCGGGTAACCTCGCTGCCGACGGCCCTCACCTCGCCGAGGTTGCTGTCGCCGACCCACCGGGGAAACTCGTTCGGCGCGCCGGGCATCGAGGGCTCGCCCTCCCAGTTGCCGCGGTCGGTCCCCAGCTTCAGCGCCGTGACCTCCGTCTCGACATAGATGTCGTTGGGGCCCAGGTTCGAAGTGTCCATCTCGACGTCTTCGATGACCATGTCCCTGGGCCCGCGGAGAATTACCCTCTTCATGTACCGCCTCCCCAGCCGATGTTCTCGTAGGCGCGCGGTCGACCGCGCGCGGGGTCAAGTTTAACCGCGCGCCCAGCCCCGCGCAACGACAGAAGACCGCCCAACCCTCCCCGTCATTCCCGCGAACGGAGTCCCCCCCCCTCTTGGGAGAAGGCTGTGGTGACGGGTGTCGTGCGCCCTTCGATACGCGCCGGTGAAGCACCGGCCCCACTTAGTGTGATCGGGTTGTGGGGCTACACAATTCCCTCCTCTCCCTCGACGGGAGAGGATTGAGGTGAGGGTGAAGCGGCTCCCGGCGGCGCCCGACGCTCAGGAATCTGCGCGCAGACGCGCCAGCATCATGTCGTCGGCCGAAAAATCCCAGTCGGCGTCGTCGAGGCCCCGATCGCGCCACCATCTGTAGGTCATCTCGAGCCCGCCCTCGATGTCGTGGCGCGGCGACCAGCCCAGGTCGCGTTTCGCCTCGTCTATGCTGAAGAAGAACGACCGACCCCAGCCAAACGGCCAGATGTCGGTGTCGCCGATCCCCAGCTCGCGGTTGAGCTCGTCGAACCTGGCCCCCGGCACGTAGACCACGTCGACCGGCCTGCCGACGACGCGTCCGACGGTGCGAATCCAGTAGTCGACGCTGACCGAGTACTCGCCGCATACCGTGTAGCAGTTGCCGACGCCCCGGTTCGTGCCGGCGGCGGCGAGAAACGCGGCGGCCAGATCGTCGACGTGGGCGAACTGCACCAGGGCGGACGGATCGCCGGGGATGATCATCGCCCGTCCCCGGAGCGCCCGCGCGAAGTAGCTGAACTCCCGCTCAGGCAGCGTGTTGTACGGCCCGTACACCGCCGGCGGCCGGAGTACGGTGACCGGGAACCCGCTGCGGGCGTGGGCCTCGCGCAGAAGGTCCTCGCACTCGACCTTGCCCTTCTGGTAGCCGCTGGCGTCCGGCGACCTCTCCAGCGGGAAGTCGGGCCTGATCGGGTAGCGGTCCGACCTCTCGTACACCGCTGTCGTGCTGCAGAAGACGTAGCTGCCGACGTTGCCGTCCAGCGCTTCGACCGCTGGCCTGAGCGTCTTCGCGACGTAGGCGGACGTGTCGAAGGCGGCGTCGAAGGTCCTGCCCCTCAGCGCGGCGGCGACCTCGGACGGCGCCTCGCGGTCCGCTCGTATCGTGGCGACTCCCTCGGGCAGCTCGGTCGGCGTCGCGCCGCGGTTCAGCACGGTGACCGCGTGGCCCTCGGCGTGAAGGAGCTGCACGAGCCGGAGTCCTACGAACCGCGATCCGCCAAGTACGAGTGCTTTCATGGTGTCACCTGTGGATCAGTTTGCGCCGGCCCGGATCGGGCCGACGGCCCTAGGTTATGATTGAGCGAGCCGGCAAGTCAACGCGGATCCGGGGATTCACCACCCTACGAGCGCATCGGCGTGACGAATCGCCTCCCTCGGCTCATGGTGGCTCACGCTACGGGAGACGCTACGGTAGATAGGATCTCGAGTCGCAGATACGCGGAAGTGTGCCTGCGGGAGGGAGGTGCACACCAAGGTAGTCCCTTGGTAAGCTGTAGTCGCCGATAGCATCGTCCGAAGAGACGAAGCCTGAAACAAGGCTTGACACTGCGCACTGGGATCCGGCGGACATGGGCGAACACAATCAAATGGCAGAGGCACGCAGAACGGTTGAGTTCGGCGTGGCGACGTTGATTCTTCTGTGTATCTGTGCCTTGTGCGCCCTCGCATGCAACGACGATCGAACGGCTTCCACACCGGATCTCGAAATGGCAGTTGCGGCGACGGTCTCCACCCCGCCAATCCCGCAAGCGCCTGAGCCGACCCCAACTGTGACATCGACGGCCCCCCTCACAGCGGCATCAACGGTCACACCGACGGTCATCTCCATCCCGACCCCTACAGTCGCGCCAACGGCCACCCCGACGCCGACGGCTACCCAAACCCCAACGGCCACCCCGACGCCGAAGGCTACCGAAACCCCAACGGCCACCCTGACGCCGACGGCTACCCAAACCCCAACGGCCACCCCGACGCCGACGGCTACCCGAACCCCAACGGCCACCCCGACGCCGACGGCTACCCAAACCCCAACGGCTACCCCGACGCCGACGGCTACCCCACTGCCGCGGATGATTCGACAGATCGCGAGCATTGACGAGGAGCTAGCCTTGAGGATCGCCGGCTTCGGCTGGGTCGCCAGTTCGAATTGGCTTCCCTTGGCTGCGATCCGAGATCTTGCCAAGGCCGATTTGAATACGGCCTGGACGCTGATCGGCTATTCGTGGATGGCCGATGACCTTACCAGACTCGAGCTCCAGACGATATTTTCGCTCGGCCTGATCGCCCGGGAGGATCCGGAATTTGCAAGGCTGGTCGTGTCCCAACCTTTCATGGAGCCTCCGTTCAGAGATAGGGGCTCTTTCGCTGTGCAGGCCTTGAGCCTGATGGTCTTGGAGACGCCGCAGATGAACGTCATACCGCTACTGAAGGAACAGCCCTGGTTCTCCGACGGGCTGGACGACGACGAAGCCGCGCTGCTGACAGTGATGAGGTCCGAGGCCTACATCAGCAAGGCATACCGCAGGGCTCTGATAGAGTCCCATGAGATCGTTACGAAGTCCATTGAACTCCCGCTGGCCGGCGATACCGAACTCATTATCATTACACATAACCAGTCGGTCGACTACGACGACATCTTCACGGCGATGGAGGTAGGGCTCAGGTCACACGAAGCGTTCTTGGACTTGCGCTTTCCCGTCAACGACGTGATCTTCCTGGTCGGGGATTCTGACCTTTGGAAGACAGGTGCCGGCGGCCTCTATTTGGGGTCCCGCACCTCGCCATACTTCAAAGTCAACCATCCGGTAAGAATCCGAAGCATCTATCACGAATTGGCCCACTACTATTTCACAGACGGGAAGTCGCGTTGGATGAACGAGGGTGGGGCGGACTTCCTGAGGACCGTTGCTGAGATCCAGATCGGCGCAACGAGCATCGATCAACGGCTGAGATTCTTGGAAGACGAGATTTCGTCCCTTTGCAGACAGACCATTCGAGAGCACCTGATAGACTGGCGTAGGAGCAATTGCGATTACCTTCTCGGCGAGCGTCTTCTGTGGCACATGTACGTGGTCTTGGGACAAGAGATTGTGGCGGCGAGCCTCAGAGATTTCGTGCTTGCCTCCCGCGAACTCATGGGCACGGAAGAGAATTTCTACAACATATTTCTGCGAAACACACCCCCGGATCGGCTGCGGGACTTTCGCCGGGTTTACGAGGAGTTCCATGGAGGTACCGGGGTAGAATGAATCCCGGTCGGGACGAGGGTTAGACGCCCCGCCGGTAACATTTCACCGATTTGAAGAATATCTGGGACGCCTCACAGAGGTGCCTGCGATTCGTTCTTCGGCCTCCGCAATACGGGCGGCCTCAGGCTTCAGACTTCTCTTGCCAGCCGGGCGATGTCGGACGGGGCGTCGAGGCCGAGCTGTACGCGGGCCACCGGTCTGCCCCGCTCCTTGAGCGCGGCGAGGTCGCCGAGCGCCTGGGCGTCAAGCAGCGTCCCGAAGGTGTACGCCTCACCGGGGACCGGAAGATCGTCCGCACGGTCGGCCGTGAGCTGGACGAACAGCCCGCTATCTGTGCCGCCCTTGTGCATCTGGCCGGTGGAGTGCAGGAAGCGCGGGCCGTACGCGACGGTCGTCGCGATCCGGAAGCGGTCCATGAAGGCCGTTCGCAGCGTGGCCAGGGCGGCGTCCGTCGCGGGCGTCTGCTCGATGAACGCCACGACCGCCAGGTACCGCCCGGGTCCCGCCTGCGCGGTCAGCTCTTCGAGGCTGAGCGAATCGACGCGCGGCAGACGCCCCGAGGCCGCGTACTCGGCCAGCAGGTCTTCGGTGCGCTCCTTGGCCAGCCGCACGTCGGGCTGGTCGAACGGGTTGACCCCCAGAATGGACCCGGCTACCACCGTGGCGAACTGCCACCGGAAGAGCTCGGCGCCGAGGTCGTAGGCATCGGCCAGATCGGCTCGCACGACGGGATGTCCCGCCGACTCGACCGCGTTGACGAACTCGTCGGTCTCCCCGTTCGCGTCGCCCTCCAGCCGCAAGTACACGAACAGCCGGTCGGCGCCGTAGGACCCCGGCGGGCGGAGCGGCTCGCCGGCGACCGGGACGATACCGGCGCCCTCCTTGCCGGTGCTCTCGGCGACGAGCTGCTCGGCCCAAAGACCGAAGCTCCCGATGCCCGGCGACGTCACCAGCGTGAGCTTATCGCGGCCGTCCAGCGCGTGGGCGGCCATCGCGGCTCCCAGCGCGGCGCCCGGATTCTCGGCAGCGTCGGCCGCCCTGCAACGCCCGGCCATCGCCTCGCCCCGCGCCAGCAGCTCCTCGACGTCGATTCCCGCAAGCGCCGCGGGCACCAGGCCGAAGTACGAGAGCACGGAGTAGCGTCCGCCCATGTCTTCCGCGTTGAGGAATTTTTGCCGGAAGCCCTCGCGCTCGCCGAGCTCGGCGAGCGAGGTGCCAGGATCGGTGATCGCGGCGAAGTTTGTCCCGCGGGCCACCAGCGTCCGGAGGTGACGGTACAGCACGTTGGGTTCGATGGTCGTTCCCGACTTCGAGGAGACCAGGAAGAGCGTACGCTCGGGGTCTATGGCCTCGGTCACGGCCCGAACGGCCGCGGGCACTGTCGAGTCCAGGACTATGAGCGCCGGATAGCCTTCCCCGCCCCCCAGCGTCGCCCTGAGCACCTCCGCTCCCAGGCTGCTGCCGCCCATACCGAGCAGGACGACGTGACGGAAGCCTTCCGCCCTGACCGAGTGGGCGATCGCGGTCAGCTCCGGCGCGAGCGGCCGCATCTCGGCGGGGGCGTAGAGCCAGCCGAGGCGGTCCGCGATCTCCTCGGGGTACGGCTTCCAGACGGTGTGGTCGCGGGCCCAGATCCGGCCGACCACGTCCTCGGCCGTCAGCCTGGCAAGGGCGTCCTCGACACTTTCCATCGGCCCTCCCGCTTGCCGGCGATCAGCCCAGCAGCTTGCCTCGCTTCTCCTCGATGTTGGCGATCAGGGAATCGAAGGAGTCCGTAAAGGCCTGGAGTCCGTTAGCGAGCAGGCCGTCGGTCACCTCGTCCATGTCGACTCCCGCCTCCTCGAGAGCGTCGAAGAAGCGCTCGCACTCGTCCACGTCCGTGGCGAGCGTCTCGGCGGGGGTCCCGTGGTCGAGGAACGCCTCCACGGTGGCGTCGGGCATCGTGTTTACCGTGTCGGGGCCGATCAGCGTGTCGGCGTAGAGCACGTCGCTGTAGGCCGGGTTCTTGGTGCTCGTGCTGGCCCAGAGAGGCCGCTGTACCCTGGCGCCCTTCGCCCGGAGACGGGCAAAGCGCTCACCGTCGAAGTCCTTCCGGAAGTCGCGGTAGGCCAGCTTGGCGTTAGCGACGGCGGCCCGGCCCAGCAGCGCCTCGACGTCCGCCCCGTCCCGCATCCTGTCGCCCAACAGCGAGTCGACGGACGTATCGACCCTGCTGACGAAGAACGACGCCACGGACGCGACCGTGCCGGGCTCCTGTCCGGCCCAGTCGAGGTCCTCGAGTCCGGCAACGTACGCCTGCCTCACGTCGCCGTAGACGCCGATGGAGAAGAGCAGGGTGACGTTGACGTTGATGCCCTCGCCGATGAGCCTGTGGACGGCTGGAATGCCCTGCGGGGTGCCTGGTACCTTCATCATCACATTGGGCCGGTCGAGGGTCTCGAACAGCCGCTTCGCCTCCGCGACCGTCCCGTCGGTGTCGTGGGCGAGATGGGGACTGACCTCCAGCGACGCGAAGCCGTCTGCGCCCCCGGTGCGGTCGTAGATCGGCCGGAGCAGGTCGGCAGCGGCCCTGATGTCGTCCACGACGAGATGCTCGTAGATCTCGTCGGCGTCCTTCCCCTGCCGCGCCTGATCGAGCAGGGCGTCGTCGTAGTCGGTGCTTCCGGTAATCGCCTTCTCGAAGATCGTCGGGTTCGAGGTCAGGCCGGTGATTCCGGCGTCGATCAGCCGCCGGAGCTCTCCCGACTCCAGCATGCCCCTGCGCATGTTGTCGTACCAGACCGACTGTCCAAGCTCGCCGACCCGCTCTATCGTGTTCGCCATAGCGTTCTCCCCGGATAGTCATTCTCCCCGGATAGTCAGAGGTGGATGGGCGCTCGACACGTCATTGAAGCTCCCTGAGCCTGCCCTGGCTGACCACCACCGCCAGCGTGACGCCGAACAGCAGGAAGGCGAGGATGCCTATGGCCACCTGTCCTCCGAGCCAATCGGCTACGAGGCCCGCCGGGAGCATGCCGAGCGGCATCAGTCCGAAGTTCATCATGTAGACACTCATCACCCTGCCTCGGTAGCGCTCCTCCACCTCCTCCATGATGAGCGCCTGGTTCAGCGACCTGCGTCCGGAGTCGCCCAGACCCAGGAGAGCCATGATCGCCACAGCGACGAAGAAGAAGGGCAGCGCGGCGATTGCGCCCAGCGCAATGGCGGAAAGGAAGCTGGTCGTGATCAGCAACATGCCCCGACGCCAGTGCCCTATAGACGCTATGAAGAGCGATCCGGAAAGGGCGCCGAGGCCGAATAGACTGAGCATGATCCCCATGGAGTCGGGGCCGCGGCCGTATACGTCGACGATGAACACCGGGAGCATGAACCTGAACGGCATCGCCAACAGCGTCGTGGCCAGGCCCATGACGAGGAGCGCCAGCACCATCTTGTTGGCGACGCAGTGCCTGAGGCCCTCGGCGATGTCGGCCAGGACCGCGCCCTTCTTGCCGGCGCCGCTGCCGCGAGTCTGAGGCACCTGCGCGGTCAGGACCATCGACAGCAGCGACATGGCCGCGATGCTGTAGTAGACGGCGTCGGGCCCGGCCTTGGCGTAGATCACTCCCCCAATCGCCGGGGCCACCAGCGTCGTCGTCGACATGGCCGCGGAGCTGAGCGACACGGCATTGGTGATGTGCTCACGGCTGACGAGCTCCGGGATCATCGACTGCCGGGCGGGCATCATGAAGGCCCACATCGCGCCCTGTATCGTGGCCACGATCAGCAGGTGGTACCACTCGATGAAGCCGGTTGTGTTCGCGACGGCGATGAAGCCGGCCAGGACGGCGCTCACCGCCTGTCCCGCCTGCAGCACCCGCCTGCGCTCGAACCGGTCCGCGGCGACGCCGCCGAACAGCGACAGGACAAGGATCGGCACGGCGGACGCTACGCTTACGACGCCCAGCAGCGACGCCGAGCCCGTGAGGTCGTATACCAGGTAGGCGCGGGCCAGCATCTGCATCTGCAGCCCGCCCATCATCACGACGAGCCCGAACCAGAAGAAGCGGAAGTCGCGGCTCGCAAGGGAGGCGAACGTGCGCGGCAAACGGCTGTGGCCGGATGAGGAGGAGGACGACCGAGCCGGGGGCGCTGCAGCCGATCCCGCTGAGGACGCGTCGCCGGGTTGGGGTTGGCGCCCTGGCTCTACTTCGCCCTGTGCGCCTACGCCGTCCGACATTAAGCCAGTCTATACCCATGGCGCCCGACCGAACAAGGGATGCGGCGATATCCGCGAATCCCCCACCTCCGTCATTCCCGCGAACGCTGGAGCCCATCCCCGAAGGGTGGTCGGGAAGGCCCTGGTCAACTTGCGGCGGGTGGGCGCAGCTGGGCGGCGACGGCCTCGGCGGTCTGACGCAGAGTCCTGGACTGGTCGACCTCCTCCGGCGTCTCGGAGGCGAACGGCGTCTCGCTCAGGAGCCGGTACATGTCGGCCGAGCCCTCGTGAAAGCCCGACGACAGTCCGACGCTGGCAAACGTCGCGGCGATCTCCTCCATCTCGCCGATCCACCGGAAGGCCTTCGTCGGTAGCCCCGGCAGCCCCTTCTCCATGGCGCCGTAGACCGCGGGCTGGCTCTCCCTAAGCTCGGCGGCGAGCTCGTCCGTCAGCCCCAGCGCCTCCGCTGCGGCAAGCTGGGCCAGCCACAGGGCCGACGTGCCCTTCGTCGCCGCCGCGTAGCACATCTTGATCGCCGACGCGCGTCCGACCTCTTCGCCGAGATCGCGCACGTCGATGCCCTTCCCGTCGAGCTCGGAGAAGATGGACGCCTCGGGGCCCGAGACGTAGAGCCTGGGAGAGTATCCGGCTCGCGGGGGGCCGCCGATAATCGAGCCGTCGACGTAACCCCCGCCTACCTCACGTACGGCATCGCCCATCGCGGCCGACGTCCGGGGCGAGACGGCGTTGCAGTCGGCGAAAACGATGCTCTTGCCTGTCCTGCTCACTGCTCCAGCAACGCTCAGGCACACGCCCATCGCCTCGGCCGGCACCAGGATCGACAGCACCAGGTCGCTGGACGCCACGAGGTCGTCGAGGGTGGGGACGTCGCGCAGGTCCGCCACGGCGGCGAGTGCGCGGGTCCGGTCGCTGCGGCCGTCGAGGCACGTCAGGACGTCGAGGCCGTGCTCCCGAAGCGCCCCGCCGACCGCGTGGCCCATGTCTCCGGGACTCAGCAGCCCAACCGCGGCGACGCTCATGCTCCCCTCCTACTCCAGCTCGACTATCGCGTCGCCGTCCCGTACCTGCTGTCCGGGGATGACGTGGACCGCGCTCACGACGCCGGACCAGTCGGCCTTCAGCGTCTGTTGCATCTTCATCGCCTCGAGGACGCATATGTCGTCGCCGGTGGTGACCTGGTCTCCCATGCCCACCGCGAGCGACAGGACGATGCCGGGCATCGGCGACGTGAACGCGCGTCCGCCCGCGGACGGGGCGGCCTTAGGCGGCGGTGCCCTCCCCGCGGGCTGCGCGGGGAGGGCGGCGGCGGACGGCGGTGCGTCGGCCTGGACCAGCGGCTGGCTCAGCGACACCTCGACCCGCTCGCCGTCGACCAGCACGACGGCCGGCTCGGAGTCGACGTCCACCGCCTCGACGGTGTACCACCGATCGTTGACCTTGACCCTGAGCGTATCGGCCATCGTTGCCTCTAGGAGAACCACAACCCGTACGCCGCGTCGCCGACGGCCGGCGCGAGCGTCAGGAACACGCCAGCCACGACGGCCGATCCGATGACTCCGGCGACGTTGGGGCCCATGGCGTGGGACAACAGGTAGTTGCCGGGGTTCGACTCCTGTCCGATCTGGTGCGAGATTCTCGCGGCCATCGGCACGGCCGACACTCCGGCCGACCCGATGAGCGGGTTTAGCTTCTCGCGCAGGAACAGGTTCATCAGCTTGGCGAAGATCAGGCCGCCGATCGTCCCGCACGAGAAGGCGGCGAGGCCGAGCCCGAAGATGACCACGGTATCCAGATCGAAGACCCGCTCCGCCGTAAGCTGGGTGCCGACGGTTACCATCAGGAAGATCGTCGCGATGTTCAGCAGCTCGTTGGAGGCGGCGTCCGCCAGGCGGGGCACGACGCCGCTCTCGCGGAACAGGTTGCCCATCATGAACAGGGCGATGAGAGGCGCGGACTGCGGCACGATCAGGATGATCAGAATCATCGAGACCGTCGGGAAGACGAGTTTTTCGTTGCGCGAGGCGTCGCGAAGCGGCCTCATCGCGATGCTGCGCTCGTTGGCCGTGGTCATCAGCCTCATGAGCGGCGGCTGGATGAAGACGACGCTCGCCATGTAGGTGTAGGCCACGATGGCGGTGATCCCGAGTATCTCGGGCGCCAGAATGGCCGAGAGGAAGATCGTCGTGGGGCCGTCGGCGCCGCCTATGATCCCGATAGCCGCTGCCTCGCCCACGTCGAAGCGGCCGGTCGCCAGCGCGCCCCAGAACGCCACGAATATGCCCACCTGCGCCGCCGCTCCGAGCAGCAACGTCTTCGGGTTCGCGATGACGGGCCCGAAGTCGGTCAACGCGCCTAGTCCCAGGAAGATCAGCGGCGGCAGGATGTCCCAGTGCTCGAGGCCGTAGTACAGGACGATCCCGAAGACGCCCGACTCCTCCGGCGTGAAGGCCGTCAGCGCCGTCTCGGGCAGGTTGGTGAGGATGATGCCGATGCCGATGGGCATCAGGACGTAGGGCTCCCTGCCCCGCGTGATCGCGAGGTAGACGAAGCCGAGCCCCACCACCATCATGACGATCTGCCGCCAGTCGAGGTGGTAGAGGCCCGAAGATTCGAAGAAGTCTGCGAAGTCGCTCAAAGCGTTCTCAGCCGCACGAGACCGGGTTGCTCTGACATGGCGAGTCCACTACCCTACGCCGAACGTCCGTCGCCGGGCGACCGGGCCCTCATGACGCCGACGGCGACCGCCGCAGCGACCGCCCTGTCGCGCGCCGCCGGGTCCTCACGGGCAACGCCGCGGCCGGCTACCCAGCGGAATGCGGCACCCATCAGCGTCACGACGAGCGTGAGCAGCAGCAGCAGCGCGAACGCGGTCCCCATGCCGACCATGGTCAGCCGCACGCCCTCGTCGATCACGGCCTGTTCTATGACTCAGCCCCTCTCTCCGAAGATGTTGAACGGGATTGTACAACAGCGTCCGAGCACTCTCTAGGGCCATCGGGCATGGGGTAACTGTTCAGACTAGCTGAGAGGAACGCGGCCTGCCTCTGTGGATTCCCGCTCTCCTGGTCATGACGGAATATCGAAATCTGGTTAGAGGTGGGGCCGTCGGCACACGGCCCGTTCGCCCTTAGTGCCCCGACGCTTCGTCGGAGTGTATCGAAGGGCCCGCACTACGCAGTCTTTGGGAGGGGCCGACACGAGCATTGGCGGGAAGGTTGCCTGCCCCCTTCGATATGCGCCGGTGAAGCACCGGCGCTACTCAGGGAGAACGGGTTGCGTGGGCTACTCAAGTCTGAAACAGTCACGGCGTGAGTGCCGGACGCCGATGGCAGTGGGACGGCCGTACGCTTCGCCTTGCTACTCTGTGACCTCGTCGATGCGGACCTCTCTGCCCTCCTTGCCTGACCGGAGAACCGCGAGGGAAAAGCGCAGCACCTCCCGTGCCTCAGGACCGGTCATGTCCGTGTCTCGCCCTTCCAGGGCGGCGTCTATGAAATCACGCACGGCGAGGGAGAAGCTGGTGGCATAGTCCGGATCGACGTCCTCGAATCGCGTGATCTTCCCGTCGCGGTACATCTCCAGCGGCGTCCGGTCCAGCCTCTGTCCGATGAAGTTGTTGACCCACAGCACTCCGCGGGTACCGGTCACCTCCATCGAGACGTAGATCGGGTAGTAGCGCGACCGGATCACCATGTCCTCGGCGTAGACCGACTCCCAGGAGCCGTACCGATCTGCGCCCCGATACTTCCAGCTCGCCATCGTGGGATTGTCGAGGAAGGCTCCGGGTTGGAGCTCGTGGTGCGCTTGGGCTTGCTCTCGGCCGATGAAGGCGAAGGCCCGCTCGACGTCGCCCATGAGGTACCTGGCGATGGACCAGATATGCTGGCCGTGGTCGAAGACTGTGGAGCCTTCGCCGGAACGGGCTGAGTCCGAGCGCCAGTCCTGGGCGTTGGAAGGGACCTCCCAGCCGTGGCGCATGTTGCCCGTCAGGGACTTGATTCGGAGCGTCAGCGGCTCCCCTATCTCCCCGCCGTGCAGCAACTCCCTGGCCCTGGTAAAGAGAGGCGAGAAGCGGTAGTTTTCGATCACGCGAAAGAGCCTGTTCGATCTGTCGGCGGCCGCCAGCATCGCGTCGGCTTCGGTGACGTTCAGCGCGATGGGCTTCTGCACGGACACGTGCTTGCCCGCTTCGAGAGCGGCGATGCTCATCTCGGCGTGGAGGTGGTGGGGCGTGATGATCTCCACTGCGTCGATGTCTGGGTCCTCGAGCAGACGCCTGTAGTAGTCGTATGTCTTCCCGGCGCCCCACTCGGCGGCCCTGCGCTGCGTGAGAGCCGGGTCGACGTCGCACACGGCGTCAAGGCTGGCCCTTGGGTTGTTCCTGTAACCCTCGTAGTGCATGTCGGCGATTCGGCCAAGGCCGATGAATCCAACTCGGAGCCTGTCGGTCATGCGGTCACTCCCTTCTACTCTACGGCTGTCGGCCGGACCCATTGGGGCCACCGACGGCGCCTCGACCCAAGGGCGAGCTCATCGGCGGCGGGTTTCTTTGCCGCCCCTATCGTGGGTAAGTATAATGTCCCCACGTCTAGACGCGACACTGTGACGGACGACAAGGGTGCGCCGATGACCACCAAGATCGATCTGAACTGCGACATGGGCGAGAGCTTCGGGATGCACAAGATGGGCTTCGACGAGGAGGTTATCAAGCACGTCAGCTCGGCGAACGTCGCCTGCGGGTTCCACGCCGGCGATCCGACCTGGATGCGCCACACGGTGGCGCTGGCCGAGGCGCACGGCGTCGCCGTCGGCGCCCACCCCAGCTACCCGGACCTTGTCGGGTTCGGACGGCGGAACATGAACCTTTCGCCGGACGAGGTGAAGGCCGACCTGACCTACCAGATCGGGGCGCTGTCGGCGTTCACGTCGTCGAGGAAGCTCCAGCACGTCAAGCCGCACGGCGCGATGTACAACCAGGCCGTCAACGACGAAGAGCTCGCGCGGGCCATCTGCGAGGCGGTGACCGAGGCGGACAGCGATCTCGTACTCGTGGCGCTGGCCGGCTCCCGGTGGGTCTCCGTCGCCGAGGAGATGGGGATGCGGGTCGCCCGCGAGATATTCGCCGACCGCGCGCTGAACCCCGACGGGACGCTCGTGTCGCGCTCGGTCCCAGGGTCGGTCCTGCACGACGTGGACGAGGTCGTGCAGCGCAGCGTGCGCATGGTCACCGAGGGCGTCGCGACGGCGGTCAACGGCGAGGAGATCGCGGTCGAGGCCGAGAGCCTCTGCGTTCACGGCGATACCCCCGGCGCGGTCGAGATGGCGTCGAGCCTCCGACGGGAGCTCGAGTCGGCCGGCGTCGAGATCGTCCCGCTGGGCGAGCTGGCATGACCGCGGGGCGAGACGGCCGCACACACCCCGTCAACCGAGAGCAGGCGTAGATGTACGACGAGCCGAAGTTTCTTCACGCCGGTGACCGCGCGATGGTGGTCGAGCTGGGCGACTCGATTTCGCCGGAGACCAACCGCCGGGTCCACGGCTTGGTCCGCGCGCTGGAGAGCCGCGCCCTGCCCGGTATAGTCGACCTGGTGCCCACCTACCGATCGTTGCTGGTGCTGTACAACCCGCTGCTCTCGTCGTTCGAGGGGCTGCGAGAGCTCGTCGCCTCCCTCGATGACGCCGACGCCGACGCCGGTAAGAAGGCTCCGACCGTCGTGGAGGTGCCGACCGTCTACGGCGGCGAGCACGGCCCCGACCTCGACTTCGTGGCCGAGCACAACGGCCTCTCCCCCGAGGAGGTCGTCGAGCTCCACTCCGGGACGGACTACCCGGTGTACATGCTCGGCTTCACGCCCGGCTTCCCGTATCTCGGCGGCCTGTCGGAGAAGCTCCACACGCCGCGGCTGGCCACACCGCGGACCGTAACCCCCGGCGGCTCAGTCGGCATCGCCGAGGGCCAGACCGGCGTCTATCCGGTGCGGAGCCCCGGAGGCTGGCGGATCATCGGCCGTACGCCGTTGGCGCTGTTCGACGCCGAGCGGGAGCCGCCGTCGCTGCTCGGCGCAGGCGACCTCGTGAGGTTCGTGCCGGTGCCGGCGGACAGCGGCCACGAGTTCCCGGAAGTGGCCTCCTCATGAGCAGCCCGACGCTGGAGATACTGTCGCCCGGCCTGCTCACCACCGTGCAGGACAGGGGCCGCTACGGCTACCAGCGCTTCGGCGTCCCGGTATCGGGCGCGATGGACGAGTTCGCGCTCCGTGCGGCCAACCTGCTGGTCGGCAACGACCAGGGCGACGCGTGCCTCGAGATGACGGTGCTCGGCCCGACGGCCCGCTTTCTGCGCGACGTCCGTATTGCCGTCACCGGGGGCGACCTCACCGGAACGCTGAACGGCGCCCCGCTGCCCCGCTGGCAGCCGGTCGACGTCGCGAAGGACAGCGAGCTGAGCTTCCGAAACATGCAGGACGGCATGCGGGCATACCTGGCGGTCGCGGGCGGCATCGACGTGCCCGTGGTCATGGGCAGCAGGTCCACCTACCTTCCCTCGGGCATCGGCGGACTCGAAGGCCGCGCTCTCGCCGCGGGCGACGTCGTGTCGGCCCTCCCGACCGACTCGGACGCGCCGGCGCGCCGTCTTCCCCGGGGCTACGACCCGCCCGTGTACGGCGCACACCACGACGTCCGGGTCGTCATGGGCCCTCAGGCCGACGCCTTCGGTCAGGACGCCGTCGACGTGCTGCTCGGGTCCACCTTCACGATATCGCTCGACTCGGACCGCATGGGCTACAGGCTGGGGGGCGCGGAGGTGCGTCACGCCACCGGGCCGGACATCGTCTCGGACGGGAACCCTCCGGGGGCGATACAGGTCCCCGGCAGCGGCGTGCCGACCGTCCTGCTGGCCGACCGCGGCACGACCGGCGGATACACGAAGATCGCGACGGTGATAGCCGCCGACCTCGGCAAGCTTGCCCAGGCGGTGCCGGCGCAGACCGTGTCGCTGACGGCCGTCGGCCAGGAGGAGGCCGCGGCCGCCGCCAGGGAACAGGAGTCGGTGCTCGCGGCCATCGCGCTCGGCATCGACGACCGGGTGATCGTCGCCGTGGACGGCCGGCCCGTGGAGGTGGTCGACGCGGTCGGCGGCGCGTTGACGTCCCCGGGCGCGGTCGAAGGCGGGGCCAGCGTCGTCTCGGCGAGCGTGGAGTCGGACGGCCAGACGTTCGAGCTCGACATCGAGGTCGCGCGGCTCCCCTGGTCCGGCTGACGCCCGCCGCACGGAGGGCAAAAGATGACCGCCGAAGTCCGCACGGGGCAGCCGGAAGACGTTTCGGAGTTGTCTGACGCCCTGGCGCCCGACACTAGCCCGGCCCACACGCGCCAGCGATGGCATGAGCACACCGTGGGCCACCGCGAGATGCTGGTGGCGAAGCTGGACGGACGGCTCGCGGGCTGCGTCGGCATCAGCGTCAGAGGGGGCCGCCACGATCTGCCCGGATCGCTGCGCCTGCTGGGCCTGGACGTCGGCCCTTGTTTCCGCCGCAGGGGCGTGGGCACCGCGCTCGTCAGGGGCGTCGAGGACAGGGCCCGGCGCGACGGCCTAGGGCGCGTTCGCCTCGAGGTGGCAATCGAGAACGACGTCGCCATCGGCCTCTACGAAAAACTCGGCTACCGCCGCGAGGGCGACCCCATAATCAATCGGTGGCTACGCGCCGACGAAGTGGTGGAAGAGCTGTCGTGGGTCATGGTCCGGCGAATATGACCGCGCCCGCCCTGAGCCGCAATCCGTGATCGAACTCTACCACGACCTCTCCGACTGGGTGATCGGCTTCGCCGAGAGCGACTGGGCGATACTTCTGCTGGCTCTCAACTCGTTCGCCGAGGCGATATTCTTCCCCGTGCCGCCGGACCCGCTGCTCGTAGCCGTCGCGCTCGCGCAGCCGGACATCGCGATCTGGCTGGGGGCGCTGACGGCGGCCGCCTCGGTCGCCGGGGCCGTCGTCAGCCACTGGCTCGGAACGCGGCTGGGGCGGCCGCTGCTCCTTCGCATGTTCTCGGAGGACCGGGTCGGCTACGTCGAGTCGATGTTCCAACGCTACGGCGTGTGGGCGACGCTCGTCGCCGCGTTCACCCCGATCCCGTACAAGGTGTTCGCGATCGCGGCCGGCGCGATGCGGATGGACCTGAAGGGCTTCGTGTTGGCCTCCGCGATCGGGCGCGGCGTCAGGTTCGTCGCCCTCGGCGCGCTCGTCATGGTCTTCGGCGAGCCGATCGCCGACCTGGTAGGCTCCAACTTCGAGGCGATCACGCTGGGGATAGCCGCGCTCGCCCTGGCGACCGCCGTGGGCTGGCTCGTCTGGCGCCGGCGCGGCCGCAGGCTGGCCAAGCGATGATCGTCGACACACACGCCTACTGCTTCCCGCCGCTCGACGCTCCGGGCGGCGGAGAGGAGCGCCTGAGGCGGGCCCAGGTGGCTCACTCGCTGCACCATCAGCCCGCGCTCAGGCTCCGGGACCGCGCTCCCGCGTCGTCGCACCCGCTGGCGCCGTCCGGCCGCCTCGACGCCTCGGACCTGCCGGACGTCGGCTTCCGCGCCGACCGCGAGGGCGGCAGGGTGCTCTGGACGCTCGACGGCGACGAGCACACAAAGTACTACTACCCGCCCGCGCTGCGCGACCTCGAATACACTCCCCACCAGCTCGTCAGCGAGATGGACTACGCCGGCGTCGACTTCGTGCTGCTGCACACGGACCCGATGCTCGAGCGCGACAGCGCGTTCCAGGCCGAGTGCGTCAGGGCGTACCCGGACCGCATTCGCTCTATGGCACTGGTCGACGAGTGGCGCATACCGTCCGAGCCGGACGCCGTCATCGAGGAGCTGACGGAGAACATCAGCAGGCGGGGGCTGCACGCGATCAAGTTCATGGCGCCCTACGCCTACACCAACGGGCCGCAGCCCTGGGACGACGGCATCTACCGGCCGTTCTGGGAGGCCGCCACCGAGCTCGGCGTCCCGGTATTCTTCAGTCTCGGCAGCGGCCCGCCGGATACGCGGACGGACAGGCAGTCTGAGCGGGAGCGCTACGTCAACGAGCTGCGCATCCTCGCGCGCTGGATGGAGCGCTACCCGGACACGCTGTGCAGCGTCACCCACGGTTTCCCGTGGCGCCTGTTCCTGGAGGGCGAACGCATCGTCGTGCCCGAGGACGCTTGGATACCGTTCCGCAACCCCAACTGCAGCATCGAAGTCTCCTTCCCGGTCCGCATCGGCGACCTGTTCGACTTCCCATACCGGCAGGTTTGGCCTACCCTTGAGCAGATGGTCGAACGCATCGGCCCGCGGCAGCTTCTCTGGGGCACGGACATGCCGTTCCAGAACCGGTTCTGCACCTACAGGCAGTCGCGGGACTGGATCGAGAAGTACTGCGAATTCCTCTCCGAGGACGACCTGCGGCTGATCATGGGCGGTACGGCGGCGCGGGTCCTGGGAATCGAGGGGGTGGCCGATGAGCACGCTGGGACGCGATGAGATAGCGGACGGCCTGAGGTCGCTCGGCGTCGACGCCGGCGACGTCGTGTTCGTGCACAGCTCGCTCAGCAGCCTGGGACACGTGGACGGCGGGGCCGAGACCGTCGTCGACGCATTTCTGGACGTGCTGGGCCCCCGCGGCACGCTGGCCGTTCCGACCTTCACGCTGGAGCGCGACCTGGAGCACGGCCCGATACTCGACCCCGCGCGGGACGAGTCGGGCATGGGCCGGATCACCGAGGCGGTGCGGCTCCGGCCGGGCGCACGGCGGAGCAACCACATCTTCCACTCCGTCGCCGCCATCGGCGCCGACTCCGACATGACGGACCATCACGGCCCCTCGGCCTGGGCAGCCGACGGGCCCTTCTGGCGACTCCACGAGCTGGACGGGCGCATCCTGCTGCTGGGGGTGCCGTACCTCCGCTGCACCTACTTCCACATGCTCGAGCAGCTCGTGCAGGTGCCGTACCGGCGCTGGGTCGAGTTCGAAGCGAGGCTCCTGGAGCCCGACGGCGCGCTGCGGCCGCTGGTGACGCGGTGCTTCGTGCCCGAGGAAGGCTTCGGCGGCAACGACTTCAACAAGCTCGGCGCCGAGATGGAGGCGCGCGGCCTGGTCAAAGTCGGCGCCGTCGGCAACGCCGTCGCCAGACTGTTCGGCGCCCGCGACGCCGTCCTCACCGCCGTCGAGCTATACCGCGACGACACGGAGCTGTTCGTCTGAACTGGGATTTGGGTGATTTTGAGATGGGGATGATTAAGGGGGAACACAAGCATTCGGAGTTGACCGGTAGGGTCATTGGTTGCGCTATGGCGGTTCATTCGGCTTTGGGCAACGGCTTCCAGGAGGTGATCTACCAGCGGGCCCTGGCGATCGAGATGGCCGATCAGGGCCTGAGCTTCAGCCGCGAGCATGAGATGCCCATCTTCTACAAGGAGCTGCAAGTTGGCACCAGGCGAGCCGATTTTCTGGTCGCCAACGTTGTCTCGGTGGAATTGAAAGCGATAATCCAGTTGGAGGACGTCCACCTCGCCCAGGCGATCAACTACCTCGAGGCTTACGACCTCGAGGTGGGACTGCTCATCAACTTCGGCGCCAGAAGCCTACAGTTCAAACGCGTCACCAACAGGAAGAATGTCTGAACTGTGATTCGTGTGATTCTGGTGATGGGGATGATTAAGGCGGAGGGCACGTGGCTGAGCTTCAGTCGCGAGCATGGCGGCAAGACCACGCAAAATCATCCCAAATCCTCGCCTCACCACAATATCTGAACTGTGATTCGTGTGATTCTGGTGATCGGGATGATTAAGGCGGAGGGCACGTGGCTGAGCTTCAGTCGCGAGCATGGCGGCAAGACCACGCGGAATCATCCCAAATCCTCGCCTCACCACAATATCTGAACTGTGATTCGTGTGATTCTGGTGATCGGGATGATTAAGGCGGAGGGCACGTGGCCGAGCTTCAGTCGCGAGCATGGCAGAAAGACCACGCAAAATCATCCCAAATCCTCGCCTCACCAGAATGTCTGAACTGTGATTTGGGTGATTCTGGTGATGGGGATGATTGCCGGCTGAGCTTCAGTCGCGAGCATGGCGGCAAGACCACGCAAAATCATCCCAAATCCTCGCCTCACCACAATGTCTGAACTGTGATTCGTGTGATTCTGGTGATGGGGATGATTGCCGGCTGAGCTTCAGTCGCGAGCATGGCGGCAAGACCACGCAAAATCATCCCAAATCCTCGCCTCACCACAATGTCTGAACTGTGATTCGTGTGATTCTGGTGATCGGGATGATTGCCGGCCGAGCTTCAGTCGCGAGCATGGCGGCAAGACCACGCGGAATCATCCCAAATCCTCGCCTCACCACAATATCTGAACTGTGATTCGTGTGATTCTGGTGATGGGGATGATTGCCGGCCGAGCTTCAGTCGCGAGCATGGCGGCAAGACCACGCAAAATCATCCCAAATCCTCGCCTCACCACAATATCTGAACTGTGATTCGTGTGATTCTGGTGATAGGGATGATTGCCGGCCGAGCTTCAGTCGCGAGCATGGCGGCAAGACCACGCGGAATCATCCCAAATCCTCGCCTCACCACAATGTCTGAACTGTGATTCGTGTGATTCTGGTGATCGGGATGATTAAGGCGGAGGGCACGTGGCTGAGCTTCAGTCGCGAGCATGGCGGCAAGACCACGCGGAATCATCCCAAATCCTCGCCTCACCACAATGTCTGAACTGTGATTCGTGTGATTCTGGTGATGGGGATGATTGCCGGCCGAGCTTCAGTCGCGAGCATGGCGGCAAGACCACGCGGAATCATCCCAAATCCTCGCCTCACCACAATATCTGAACTGTGATTCGTGTGATTCTGGTGATGGGGATGATTAAGGCGGAGGGCACGTGGCTGAGCTTCAGTCGCGAGCATGGCGGCAAGACCACGCAAAATCATCCCAATCCGACAATCCCATAAATCACAGTTCAGACAACCGCTATACTAGCGTCGGCAGGCTAAACGACGACGAGGGAGAACCGGTGGTCGACCAGGAGAAGATACGGGAGGCGGTGGCCTCCATCATCGAGGCGCTGGGCGAAGACCCGGAGCGCGAGGGGATCCGCAACACCCCGCAGCGCGTGGCGCGGATGTACGCCGAGATATTCTCCGGCATCGACCAGGACCCCGCCGACGTCCTGTCGACGGGCTTTGACGAAGGCCACGAGGGGCTGGTCGTCATTCGCGGCCTCTCCTTCTCGTCGGTATGCGAGCACCACCTGGCCCCGTTCTTCGGCAGCGCCTCGATTGGCTACGTGCCCAACGGCCGCGTGGTGGGCGTCAGCAAGCTGGCGCGCGCGCTGGATATCCTCGCGCGGCGGCCGCAGCTCCAGGAGCGTCTGACGAAGCAGCTCGTCGACGCGGTCTTCGACACCGTCGAGCCGCACGGCGTCGCCGCCAGGCTGACCGGCGAGCACACGTGCATGTCGATCCGAGGCGTCCGCAGGCAGGGGAGCCGGATGGTCACCTCGGCGGCCCGGGGTACGCTTAAGACGGACGAGCCGACGATAAGGGAGTTTCACGCCCTGCTGGGAGACGACTAAGGTGTCGCCCTCGGTCAGGGCGGTGTCGTTCGACGATGCCGAGGAGGAGTGGGCAGCGCTCCTTCCCCGCTGCGCGACGGACACCGCGTTCGTAACCCCGTGGTGGCAGAGGGCGTGGTGGCGCTGCTTCGGGGCGGACTACGATCTCCGGCTGCTCGCCGTCGACGACGGCGGCGCCCGCCTGGGGCTCGCGCCGCTCGTCCAACGCGACGGCGTCCTCGCCTTTCTGGGCGATACCGACCTGTTCGACTACCACGACTTCATAGTCCCCACGGGCAACGAGGAGCCGTTCTACGAGGCCGTGCTCGACTACCTAGCCGAGAGCGGCGCCGCGACCCTCGACCTGAAGTCGGTGCCTCAGGACTCTCCCACCCTGGCGCTTCTGCCCGCCGCGGCCGAGCGCCGCAGCTTCTCGGTCGAGCTCGAGCGGGAGGACGTGGCCCCCATGTTGGCGGAGCTTCCGGCCACGTGGGAGGAGTACGTCGCCGGGCTCGGGAAGAAGTACCGCCACGAGCTGCGGCGCAAGCTCCGGCGGCTGGACGCCGCAGGCGACCACACCCTGTACATGTGCGACACTGACCGCGGCCTGCCGGGCTGCCTGGAGATGTTCTTCCCGCTGCACAGGGCCAGCTCCCCCGAGAAGGCCGCGTTCTGGAACCCGGGCCGGGAGCGGTTCTTCGTCGACGTCCTGACGGAGGCCGCGTCGCGGAAGGTGCTGCGGCTCGCGGTGCTCGAACTGAACGGCGAGCGCCTGGCCGCGTGCGTCAACATCGACTACGGGTCGTCCTATCTGCTGTATAATAGCGGCTACGATCCCGCGTACGCGCGGCTGAGTGTGGGCCTGCTGAACAAGGCCCTTACGATCAAATGGGCGATCGCCTCCGGGAAACGGGCCTTCGACTTTCTCCGAGGCGGCGAGCGATACAAGTACGAGCTAGGCGCCGTCGACCGATGGATATACCGGCTGACCATTCGCCGTTGAGGCCCTCTCGACGGCGGCCTTCACCGCCGGCGCCGTGTACACCTGGACACCCGTGCGGCCGGCCTCGCCTGCCCGCCCCGCGCATCGGAGCGCTTCATGTATAGAGTAGCCATGTTGAGCATGCACGGCTGTCCCGTGTCCCGCCTCGGCGGGAAGGATACGGGCGGGATGAACGTGTACGTGCTCCAGATAGCCAGGGAGCTCGGCGCCCGCGGACACTCCGTTGACGTCTTCACCAGGACGCACGACCCGGACGACCCCCAGGTCGTCCACCTGGGCGACAACGCCCGCGTCATCCATCTCAGTGCGGGGACCGTCGACGAGGCCAAGGAGAGCCTGCACGGCTACATACCCGAGTACCTGCAACGGCTGGAGGAGTTCCGCGCGGCCGAGGGGCTGACGTACGACGTCGTGCATTCCCACTACTGGCTCTCGGGCCAGGCGGCGCTGTCTCTCGCGGAGTCCTGGGGCGTGCCCCATATCACGACGTTCCACACGCTGGCCAGGAAGAAGCTGCAGGCCCGCGCGGGCGAGCTCGAGTCGGAGCTTCGCGTGCGGACGGAGTCCCGCGTGATAGAGCGCGCGAGCGCCGTCGTCGTCTCCACCGACCAGGAGAAGGACGACCTGTCCCGCCTGTACGGAGTCTCGCCGCGCGCGGTCCGCACAATCCCCGCCGGAGTCGACCTCGACCTGTTCCGGCCCATTCCGCGCGAAGAGGCGAGGCGGTCGCTGGGAATACGGGAGTCCAACGTCGTGCTCTCGGTGGGACGAATCGAGCCGCTGAAAGGGCTGGACCTGCTCGTGCAGGCGATGTCGATGCTGAACGACCTCGACGACACGAGGCTCGTCATCGTCGGCGGCAGGCCGGAGCGGGACGACGAGCTGAATCGCCTGGAGTCGATAGCGGCCGAGCTCGGCGTCGCGGACAAGACGACGTTCGCCGGCGCGGTGAAGCAGACCGGGCTGCCCGCGTACTACAGCGCCGCCGACGTCTTCGTGATGCCCTCCTACTACGAGAGCTTCGGGCTGGTGGCGCTGGAGGCGATGGCCTGCGGCACGCCGGTGATAGCCGCGCGCGTCGGAGGGCTGAAGAGCTTCATCACGTCCGGGGAGACCGGCTATCTCGTGCCGTGGCGCTGCGCGGAGCCGTACGCGCGGCGACTCGACGTGTTGCTGGCCAATCCCGCACTTCAGGCCGCTATGGGCAAGGCCGCCAGGGCAAAGGCCCTGACGATGGGCTGGGAACAGACCGCAAGACGCATCGCGGACCTGTACGTCGCGCTGGTGGGCCCGTCCCGCGTACAGGCCGCCGGGGCTTAGGCGCAGGGGCTCACGGCCTCGACCGTTCGTACCACAACGACACCCCCCCCTCGCGGAAGCCGGCTGAGTAGTACACCCGTTTAGCGGCCGCGTTGGCTTCGTCCACCTCCAGCCGCACCGTCTTCGCCCCGTTCTCAGCCAGGTAGGTCATGCCGGCGGCCAGCGCCGCCTTCCCCAGCCCCCGCCCACGGTAGTCCGGGTGGACCCCGGTCATGCCTATCCAGCCTGTCGCGCCGCTCCGGAACGTCCACGCGTAGGCGACCGGCCGCGCGCCGTACTCGACGAAAACGATGCCGCACGGGAACGACGCGCCGAAGGCGAGCTTCGCCGCGACCTCTTCGACCGTGTTCGGGCAGAAGCCCCAGCTGCCGGTGAAGCACGCGTTCTGCAGCTCGGTGAGGGCCGGCTCGTCGCCGCTCTCCAAGCACCGCACCGTGTACCCCGCGTCCACCTCCGGCAGGGGAATGGGCGCGCCGCTCCAGACGAGATTCAGGTAGCGCCGCGTCAGGCCGAACCGCTCGGACTCTAGCAGCCGTCTGGCCTCGTCCGCCGTTTCGGCCACCTGTACGTGCGCGACGGACGCTCCGATCTCGTCGGCGCGTCCCAGAGCCGCTCGCAGCAGCGCCCTGCCTATGCCCCGGCAGCGGTGCGGCTCCATCACGCCGCCGCCGATTACCGCCCGGCCGACCCGGGTCTCGGCGGTCACCAGCGAGAAGCCGACGAGAGCGCCGTCCCGTTCGGCCACGTGGCAGTCGCGCTCCGCGTCGCACGCGGGCTGCGACAGCATCTGCCGCAGCAGCTCGGCGTCCACGGCGCCGTCGGCGCCCGCCCGGCCTGTGGCGGCGTTGAAGACGGGTGTGAGCGCGTCTATGTCCTTCCACCGGAACCTGCGGACGGAGGCTGAATCGGACACGTCTATCGGGCTCTTCAACGGCAAGCTCACCGGAATTGGGTCTGTCCAAGCTGTACGGGCCCGAGTATGTTACCACCGGCAACCGGAGGTCACCGGGCCGACGGGGGTTAATGCAGGTTGTGGTTCCTGAGCCGAGTTGTCCTGAGCATACGGCCGCCTCGGCGCGTCAGGCTAGCGTAGCTGGTAGGCATTGGCACGGCTCGGCGAGAGACTTATACTTGATGCGTTCAGGCATACTGTCTCGACATCCAACGCCCAGGGGTTGACCAATTGACCGGTTTGGTTGAAGCCCAGAGTTTCGACTCTGGAGTTGACTATGTTCTGTTCAACGGTGACTGCCGGGAGCTCTTAGCGGGAACTCCGAGCGAGACCGTCCAGCTTGTCGTGACCTCCCCGCCCTATAACCTGGGCAAGCCCTACGAACACCGGCTGGATCTCGCGGACTACCTCAGAGAACAGGAAGCGGTGATTCGGGAATGCGTCAGGGTGCTGCGACCGGGGGGCAGCATCTGCTGGCAAGTTGGCAACTATGTCGACGACGGCGAAGTGGTCCCGCTTGACATCCCTCTCTACCCGATCTTCGCGTCGCTCGGCCTTCGCATGCGGAATCGAATCATGTGGCACTTCGGGCATGGACTACACGCGACGAGACGATTCTCTGGCCGATACGAAGTGATCATGTGGTTCACCAAGGGCGACGAATATACCTTTCACCTGGATGACGTTCGTGTGCCGCAGAAGTATCCGATGAAGAAGCACTTCAAGGGACCTCGGAAGGGCCACCTTTCCGGCAATCCAATGGGCAAGAATCCCAGCGACGTTTGGGAGATTCCGAACGTCAAGGCCAACCACGTCGAAAAGACCGATCACCCGTGCCAGTTCCCCGTTGAACTCGTAGAACGGCTCGTCCTCGCGCTCAGCAGCATGGACGACTGGGTGTTCGATCCTTTCTTGGGCGCAGGAACAACGATAATCGCCGCGTTGATGCACGGGCGCCGCGGCATGGGTGCTGAGATGTCGCAGGAGTACGTCCGGATCGCCAAAGAAAGGATCAGGCTCGCAGAACGAGGCCAGCTGCGGATTAGACCTATGGATCGAGCAGTCTACGATCCGGGGACTCCAGGACCGAGTCTGCCACCACAGCATGTAGCACTGGGGCCTAGGGCAGGGCAACCGAGGCTCGTCGAGCGCAAGGCGTCGTTTGCCATTGAGAACCGCCCGTCGTGAAAATCGCCTACGAGTACTCTCACCTGGGCGGCGCGGAGATACTCCAAGTGCGTTACCCGGAGATCCACGAGGAAATACGCGAGGTCATCGGTAATGTCGTCGCCCCCCGGACGAAGGTAAGCCGCGAGAAGACTATGCCGGGCCGGAAGCTTTACTCTCCGACCGCGATCAATAAACGGTTCGCCGCTGAGTTTAGCTCACGTGGCTATCGGCACTTGAGAAATACCTACACCCTCGAGATACCGAACAGCGATGTTGCGATCCGCGGTGCCTACAAGCAGGTTGACTTCGTCAAGGGGAAGGTCCTTGTCGAGGTCCAGTTTGGCAAGTACGCCTTTATGTTCTATGACATGGCGAAGTTCCAGTATTTTTCAACGAACACCAGGCTGAGGTTGGGGTAGAGATCGTCCCATGCCACGCACTGCACAGCAAATGTCATCCGGGGTTTCGTACGGCGAGCAGTTGGTGTTTGACATTGAACGACTCCGAAGACATTTCCCCGCCGTCCCCGTGTACGTGATTCTGATTGACGCCCAAGACGAGTGATACGTCTACCGGTGTCCGTGCGCTGAGAGCTGACCGCCGGAGACCAGCCCGTCGGATACGGAACACTCCGGCCCTACAGCTGTCGGAGCGCCACGTCTGAACTGCCACAGTCGCTCACAGGCTTGTTGACGCCCTCGTAGGCCGCTGCTACACTCCGGCGGCGCAAGACGGACGGGCTTGGACGGTACCATTTGGGCAAGATAGACCTCCACTTCGAGCCGAGCGTTCCCGTATTCGACGCCAACGCGTCCCTGGGACGCCGCCACGACCGCCGCGTAGCCGTGGACACCGCGGCCGACACGCTGGCGGCCATGGACGATGGCGGCGTCGACCGCGCCGTCGTCTACGCGCCCCACGCGGCGGGGTACGACTCCCGCGAGGGCAACGCCATGCTCCTCGAGGATATCGGAGGCGAGCCCCGGCTCGTCCCGCAGTTCGTCTTCAACCCGACCTGGGACGAGCTGGACGAGTTCGCCGCGCTCGTCGAGAAGCACGACGTGCGATCCGTCCGGATGGTCCCGGCCGCCCACCGGTACCCGTTCAGGGACTGGGTCGTCAAGCCGTGGCTCGACTGGCTGGGAGAGGCCGGCATTCCCGTGTGGCTGCCGGTCAACTACGACATCCTGGGCGAGTCGTACCAGATCAAGCCGTCGGAGGTTCACGAGACGCTGAGCGCGCATCCCGACGTCACGGCGGTGCTCTCCGAAGTGCAGTACCACACGATGTCGTGGGCGATGCCGCTGCTTCGCAGCCTGCCCAACCTCAACGTCGAGATATCGCGGCTCTCCAACACGGACGGCCTCGACCGCCTCGGAGACGCGGTCGGGTTCGAACGCGTGATGTACGGCTCCCGGTTCCCGGACGGGGCGATCTCGCCGCTGCTGTACTACTTGCACACCTCCGGGCTGAACGAGGAAATCCTGAAGGACGTGTGCTCCCGCAACGCGGAGCGCCTGCTGAGGTTTGCCTGAAGTGGAAACGCCGGTCGTAGACTTCCACACGCACGCGGGCCGCTGGGGCGTCAACTGGATGGACGGCGAGCCCGAGCGCTTCGTGAGCCTCCTGGACGCGGCCGGCATTGACCTGGCCTGCATCAACGCGATCTTCTACAGCGACGCCCGCCGGGGCCACGACGCCGTGGCGGAGATGGTCGCGGCCTATCCCGACCGGTTCGTCGGAGTCGCGTTCGCCAGCCCGCACTACCCCGAGGAGGCGGTGAAGGAGCTGGACCGCGCCTTCCACGAGATGGACATGAAGTTCGTCAAGCTCTATCCCGACTACGCGATGGTCCCGCCGGAGCATCCGAGCTACGCGGACATCCTGGAGTGGTGCAGCGACAGGAAGCTGCCCGTTATGTTGCACTCCGACTTCCTGTTCGACCCTCCGGACGTCGACGTGTACGGGCGCTACACCGGGCTGCACGAGCGCTTTCCCGGGATCAAGTGGGTCATCTCGCACGCGGGCTGGCCCAACCCGCCGGAGGGACAGGTCATTATCGACACGGTGAACGCCGTCCCCAACATGTACGTGGAGACGTGCTCGTCGTTCAACTATGCGAACACGCTGGAGTTCATCGTAGACGGCATGGGCGCCGACAAGATCCTGTTCGGCTCGGACATGACGCTCATGGACGCGCGTCTACAGGTGGGCATGATCGCCACGGCCGACATCAGCGAGGAAGACAAGCGCCGCATCCTGGGCCTCAACGCCATCGAGCTACTGGGACTGGAGCTCTGACCGCGATGGACGACACGCCGATAGTCGACTTCCACAACCACGCGGGCCACTGGGGCCGGCACGGCCTGACCGACGAGCCGGAGCGGTTCCTGAACGTCATGGACGCGACCGGCATAGACGTCGCCTGCATCAACGGCATCTTCTTCGGCGACGCCCGGCGCGGCAACGACCTCGTCGCCAGCATCGTCGAGCAGCACCCGACGCGCTTCGTCGGCGCGGCCTTCGTCACCCCGCACTACCCCGAGGAGGCCATCGGGGAGCTCGACCGCGCGTTCGAACAGCTCGCCATGAAGTTCCTCAAGATATACCCGCCCTACTTCGGGCGCTCGGTGGACGACCCGGCGTACTTCCCGATCTACGAGTGGTGCGACGACCGCGGTACGGCGGTGATGACCCACCAGATATTCCCGTGGGACCCGCCTGGCACGACGATCGAGCGCCGTTTCGGGGCGCTGTCTGAAAAATTCCCGAACGTCAAGTGGGTGCTGGCGCACGCCGGCTCCGGGGGCGGCAAATCGGTGGACGCTATCGCCGCCACGAAGGTCAGCCCCAACATCTACCTCGAAACGGCCGCCGGCGAGGTCACTCACCGCGGCTTCGAGAGGCTCGTGGAGGGCGCCGGCGCCGACAAGGTGCTCTACGGCTCCGACATGCCGCTGTTCGACGCCCGGATCGACATCGCCAGGGTCGTCACGGCGGACATATCCGACGACGCCAAGCGCCGCATCCTCGGCCTCAACGCCATCGAGCTGCTCGGCCTGGAGCTCTAGCGGCCCCGCCGCACGGCGGACTCCCGAAGTAGCCGGGGCTGCCGCGTCGCCACTACTCCAGCCAGAAGGCGTAGAGGTCGGCGTCCCGCAGCGTGAAGCTCGCCCGCACCGCCGCGCGATCCGCCGGCGCCGTCCTGCCGCCCCACGTCAGCTCGGCGCTCACGCGGTCGCCCGACACCGCGTCGCACTCGTCCGCGCTGAAGCCGTCGAGCGGCTCCATCGTGTCGGCGTCCAGGAGCGTCGCCCTGAGCTCGCCGCTTACGTCGGCGTTGACGTGAAGGCGCATGCCGCCCGTCGCGAACGGCTTCGTCGTCAATGAGCCCGCGCCCCGCGCGTCCAGGGAGACGAAGCCCTGGGGCCGCACCTTGCCCAGGCAGAGCGCGATGCCGCTCTCGTCCGAGTCGTTGAAGTACGACCGGTCTATGTGGCTCGACGCCGGGCCGTACCAGTAGAGCTGCTTGAACCCCCGCGCGCGGCAGGCGTTGTAGTAGACCCAGATCTCGCCGTCGTCGCGCACGATGGGCCGCCCGGAGGTCAGCATCTGGCACGTGCCGTAGTTCACGCCGTCCCACTTGTCCAGCGGGATGAATATTTCGCGGTCGGCCACCCGGTCCCAGTTGTAGAGGTCGCGCGAGACGGTGAGCTCCACCTGGCTGATGCCGGTCGCGTTTCGCCGCGGCGGAGGTATCAGGCCGGACGGGTTGTACAGCACGGGAAAGCCGACGTACAGGCCCTCGTACGGCATCACCGACATCATGTAGATCTGCGCGACGTAGTCCTGCTCGTCGATGATGGGCGGCGTCAGGTAGTCGGGGTCGTCCGCCACGGCCTGGATACGCTTCGCCGCGTTGGCCCTGTCCTGCTCGTCGGTGTGGAAGACGAGGACCGCCTCCGACCAGTCGCCGAACTCCTTGCACGTCGACAGCCAGACCGACCGGCCCCACTCCGTGCTGTGCTTGTGGTAGGCGAGAAACTGCTCCGTGTACTCATCGTAGAGCATGTACGACGTGTCCTCGCTGGGCAGCCCGGGCACGTCGAGCATCTTCCAGTCGAACCCGTCGGGCGAGACGCCGAACTCCCGGTGGGCGCCGCCGAACATGGCCTTGTACCTGCGGGCCGGGTCGGTGTCGCGCTCGTCGCGGAGGATGTGGCTCAGACCGAGCCCGTCCGGGTCGCGGGCGAGATTGTTGTCCGTCGATCCGTCCCACTCGTGCAGACCAAGGCTGGGCCGGTCCCAGTCCAGCCCGTCCGCCGACGTGGCGAAGTGCCCCCGGGTGACCGTGGTCCTCTGCCACCGGCCCTGTGGCCGTGCGGAGTACCGCGCGCCGAACCACCACTCGTACAGCCCCCTGTCCGCGTTCCAAATCGGCGGGCTGTTCGACTGGACGGCAAGCTGACCGGTCGACTCGTCCGGCTCGATCACCGGCCCCTGCTTGTCGACCGGATGCAGCGTGCGGACGAGGCCGTCCATCGTCTCGACGGCGTAGTCGTCGAGGAAAAGCTGCTTGTGCTCGGCGGCGTCGATCAGCTTGTTCGCCATTATTGACTGTCTCCCGCGCATCAAAGCTGGTCGTCGGAATATAATGCGTGCCCAAAGGGGTGTCAACGAACGCCGGTGACCCAGATTCGCGGCCTGATTGGGAAGGCTGGCGTGACGGACTGCTTCCGGGGTCGTGATGGCGCACCCTGTCGGGGATGGATTCCCGCCGTCGCGGGAATGACGGAGGTGGGGAATTTGAGGCGGCGAGCGGGACGCGGCCAAGGGCATCTGTTCAGACTCGATGGTCACACAGCCCGTTCACCCCGAGTAGCGCCGCTGCTTCATCGGCGCGTATCGAGGGGCGCACACGGTCACCAAGAGTGAATACTTGCGGCAAAAGGGGGCAACAATGCGCGATAACATAGTCGAGCGGTTGACACGCGGTGACGTCATACTCCTGGACGGCGGCACGGGCTCGGAGCTGCAGCGCCGCGGAGTCGAAGTGCTGCACGGCGCGGCGGGGGCGCGGCGCCTGTCTGCCTGGTCCGCTCTGGCCAACATCGAGGCGGCCGATGTCGTGCGCCAGGTCCACACGGACTACCTGCGCGTCGGTGCGGACGCCATAATCAGCAACAGCTTCTGGACGGGCCCGACGAGGATGGCCAAGGTCGGTCTGGCCGACGACTGGGAGCGCTACGCCCGCGCCGCCGGGGAAAACGCCGTCGCCGCTCGCGACGCGGCCAACCCCGACGCGTACGTGTTAGCTGGGATCGCCCCGCCCGCGATTTCGTCGGGCCACGGGCAGCAGACCCAATCGGACGTGATCGCCATGGGCGCGACGGCCTTCCGCAAAGAGTACGGCGACCAGGCCAGGGCGCTGGCGAGCTGCGGCGTCGACGCCATCCTGGCCGAGTACGTCGGCTGCATCGACGAGGCGGTCGCCGCGGTCTCGGCCTGCGCCAGGATGGGCCTGCCGGCGTTCCTCGGCATACGCCATATCCAGAAAGACGGCACGATGCAGTACGGCGAGCGGCTGGAGGACCTGGCGGCGGCGCTGCGCGACAGCCCCGTCGCGGGCATCATGCTGATGTGCACCGCGCCCGAGCGCATCTCCGCCGGGCTGCCCAGGCTCATCGACGCCTACGACGGCCCCACGGGGGCGTACCCGAACATCGGCTACATGCCGCTCGCGCCCGTCGACCCCGACAAGCCTACGATGACGAACCAGCTCCCGAGCATCAGCGGAGACTTCCTCCAGACGGCCGACTACTACCCGACCCGCCTGGCCGCCTTCGCCCGGGAGTGGAAGGAGATGGGCGCGCGGATCATCGGCGGCTGCTGCGCCACCGGCCCCGAGCACGTCATGGCCATGGCGCCGGTCGTCAAGGGAGAGTAGCCTGTTGGGTACAGTCTGGCTGCGGACCCGTCGTGCGGGGCACGGAGAAGGACGATGACCGGTAGAACAAGCGCAATCGTGATCGGCGCGGGCGCGGTGGGCGTCTGCTCCGCCTACTACCTGGCCGAGCGCGGGCTCGACGTGACGCTGGTGGACCGTGGCGACGTGTGCGCCGGATGCTCCTATGGCAACGCCGGCCTGCTCGTGCCCAGCCACAGCGTCCCGCTCGCCGCGCCGGGGGTCATCTGGCGGGCGCTGAGGTGGATGGCGAAGCCGGACAGCCCCTTCTACATCCGGCCGCGTCCGAGCCCCAGCCTCGTCTCGTGGCTCTGGAAGTTCCGGGCCGCCTGCAGCGAGGAGAACGTCGAACGCGCCATGCCGGTGCTGCGGGACCTGACGATGACCGGCGTCGAGCTCTTCCGCGAGCTGGCCGACGCCTGCGAGAGCGACTTCGGCCTCGGGACGGCCGGCGTCGCGTACGTGTACAACACCGAGGAGGGCCTCGCGAACGGACGCAAGGAGGCCGCCCACATCGCAACGGTCGGGCTTCAGGCCGAAGAGCTCGACCGCGACGGCGTGCGCGAGTTTGCCGGCCTCGATTCGACGGCGATCGGCGGAATGTTGCACCCGTACGACGGCCACGTGACGCCGGGCAAGTACGTACACGCGCTGGCCGAGGTGTTCGAGCGGGGCGGCGGCACGATCGAGCGCCACACGGCAGTCAGGGGCTTCGAGACAGACGTCAGGCGTGTCAGCGGCGTCGTCACGGACAACGGAGTCCTGGCGGCGGACGAGATCGTTCTGGCCGCCGGCTCGTGGTCTCCGGCCATCGCGGCCCGGCTCGGCGTCAGATTGCCCATACAGCCGGCCAAGGGCTACAGTGTCAGGTTCCGCCGGCCGGAGAACGCGCCCGCGGTGCCGCTGATCTTCGGCGAGGCGCGCGTGGCCATGACGCCCATGGGCGACACGATGCGTCTGGCGGGAACGCTGGAGATGGCCGGCATGGACCTGTCGATAGACCAGAGACGGCTGGACGCCGTCCGAGAGTCGGCCGGACTCTACTTCCCGGCGCTGGACGCGTCCAAGCTGGAGTTCGTCGAGGAGTGGGCAGGCCTGCGGCCGTTGTCGCCCGACGGCCTTGCGCTGCTGGGCCGCTGGCCGTCCTACGACAACCTGACGATCGCGGCCGGCCACGGCACGATGGGCGTGTCGACCAGCCCCGCCAGCGGGAAGCTGGTCGCCCAGATCATCACCGACGACGAGCCGTTCACCGACCTCGCCCCGCTGGACCCGACCCGGTTCGGCTAGATTCCTCAAGCTGGAGAAATCAAGAACCGCTACCTTGGACTGATGCTTGCCTATCCGATAACGCTCGAAGACGATGTCGGGACCTTGCTGGCGACGTCGCCCGACTTCCCGGAGCTGACAATCTTCGGAGACGACCGTGAGGAAGCCATCGCTCGCGCCGTCCACGCACTGGAAGAGGCAATAGCGGCCCGCATACACGATCGCAAGGACATTCCCTCGCCGTCGCGGGGCGAGACATACGCCGTACTGTCGACGCTGACTTCGGTGAAGGTAATCCTGAACCAGGGGATGAGAGATCAGGGCGTCGGCAAGGCGGAGCTGGCCCGTCGCCTGGGCTGGCACATGCCGCAGGTGGACCGGGTGCTCGACATTCAGCACCGGTCGCGGCTGGACATGATGGACGCCGCTCTGGGGGCCATCGGGCGGCAGTTGCACGTGGCCGCATCCGCCGCCGCCGGATCCACAGTGGCGGCCGTCGGAAAAGAGACCTCAGGCTCGAATTAGAGCCATCGTGTACGAAACCGAGCGCGATGGTCAGCGGATGTTCACGCAGACGGACTGCACGCCGTTGACGGCGTAGCCGAGGGGAGTCCAGGCGTTCTCCATGGGCTGACGGTTCCCGGCCTCGTCGCGAGCGCGCGCGATCAGCGTGTGGTGGCCGGGGGCCGACGGCTCCCAGTCTACCCTCCACTGGCGCCAGGCGTGCCGGTGCGACAGGCCGCCGAGCTGCGCGGGCCGCCACATCTCGCCGTCGTCGCTCAGCTCCACTCCGGCTATCGGAGCTTCGCCCGACCAGGCAAGGCCGCCCACGCGAAGCCGGCCAATGGAGTGGACCTCCCCGTGACGCGGCTGGCTGATCAGCGACTTGACGAACATGCGCGTCAGGGGCTCCGAGGCCCCGTTTCGGCCCGGCATGACGTAGCGCTCGCTTTGGAAGAAGCCCTCGAAGGGCCGGGACAGCAGCGTAATCCTCGTCAGCCACTTCACGGAGGCCATGCCGTACCACCTCGGGACCACCAGCCTCAGCGGATGGCCGTGGTCGTCGGGCAGCGGCTCGTCGTTCATCTCGTACGCCAGCAGCGTGTCGGGGTCCATGGCGACGTCCAGCGGCAGGCTCCGCTCGTAGGCCATGCGCCCGCGGCCCGGCACGGGCTCGCCCGAGTCGGCGCCCACGAACAGCGCCTCGACGGCCGCTTCGGTCGGGGCGGCCGCCTCGAGCACGTCACGCAGCGCCACGCCGGTCCAGATCGCGGTGCTCACGGCCCCGCCGCGGAACTGGTTGCCCATGACCGGCGGGTCGAGGTCGACGCGGTTGTTGCCGGCGCACTCCATCGTCACGGGGATCGTGCGCGCCGGCAGCGCCCTGATGTCGGACAGGCTGAGCGCGGAGGGGTTGTCGACCTCGCCGTCGACGACGAGCGACCAGTCGGCCGGCTCGATGGAAGGGTTCTCGAAGTGGTTGCGGGCGTAGTAGAGGGCGTTCGGAGTGACCCAACTCTGTATGGCGGCGACCGGGGTCTCGCCCACGAACGGGTCGGAGTCGATGGTTACCAAGGTTGCGGGTTGGGGATGCGGCTGAGTGTGCCAGGGATCTTGCGTGATCCCGGCAGCCTCAGCCCGGGTACACCTGCAATAGTTCATGTGTGCCCTCCGGTGACCGTCCTGGAGATTGGGGCCATTCTACGCACCGTCCGGCGGCGCTTCAAGGGGCATGCCTGGCAGCAGGTCAACTCCAACATGGGCACGTGGCACGTCGACCCTGGGAGGCAACTGTTCAGACCCGACGGCGCACGCAACCCGTTCACCCTGAGTAGCGCCGGTGCTTCACCGGCGCGTATCGAAGGGCGCACGCAACCTTCCCGCCGATGCTGATGTCGGCCCCACCCAAGGACCGCGTTGTGCCGGCCCTTCGATAGGGAATTATATGCAATCCTAGCCGGTCGGCTTCGGGAGAGGGGCGGACGAGCCAAATGCTACCGAGCCCGGCGATAGGCTTATTGACTGCTTCAGGCAACTCGCCGTAGTAGCTTGCGCCTGAGGTCACTGGTCGATTCTAGCGATGAGATCATTTCGCCCCCGACATCGGAAAGTCGGGCCAGGTCGGTTCGGTGAATGTCTGCCTGGTTCTCGAAGACAATGATCGACTCGAAGTTCAGTTTCTGGCGGTGAAAGTAGGCGAGCATGATCGTTGTCAGCCGAGCTTTATCGCGATTCGGCACGCCGTAAAGAAACAGCGGTACGTCGCTGCTGCCTTCGACCCGATAATCGACCGGATAGGCCTCAGAATTCGGGACCGCAGGCAGGTGGTCTCGCTCCAGCCTGGCCTCATCGATGAAACTGGTCAGGTAGTCGGCAAGATCGTCGTAAAAGGTGGAGCCGACGTTGGTCCGGGAGAGCAAGGTCAAATCGTAGATCCTGGTCAGCGCCTGGCCGAAGCCGAAGATTGCCTCTGGCAGCCGTTCGGCGGATGTCTCGAGGGAGAACACGCCCTCGTCGTAGAGGATTCCGCTCTCGCCGACGATTCGCTCCAGGAGCATGCCGCGCGTGCCGGTCAGGAAGGTATCGATGTCGTGCTCGTAGCTGATGTGCATGAGCGTGTGCCCAAGGTCCGAAAGGCGAAGCCCGCCGGCGGGAGCCTCGGCCAGATGGAAGGGATAACCGTCTCCGTCAGGGAAGGTGAAGTGGGTACGGAGCATGAGCTCACCATCAGGCCGTTCGCTCACTCCTACATCCTCACAAAGGCGCGCACATAGAAGTTCCCTGAGTGCAGTTGTGTCGATCGTCACAGCAACCTCGGCTGGTCTAGCTCGGGAGGTGAGATCCCTTCAACTCGAAAGTCATCGAGCAGGCATCTGAATGCCCCATCGAGGGTAGAGAATCTGTCTGTCTCTGCGGCCTCGGATTCGGGCTTTTTGCCCGCCGCGATAGCCTTTGCCGTCGCGCGGTGAATGTGTGGCCGAAACTTGATGCCACCGTGAACGTGGCTAGGACCATTGTGGCGCGCCAGTGTCAGCCGCGCGCCGCCTGGCGGAAGAAACGCGATTCCACAGGAGAAATCGCTGTCATCGAGTTCACTCTGCCGCTGGTAGATCGAGAACCGCGTCTCGCCCTCGGGACCAGCAACTATTTGAAAGTTCCGCTGGCGATGGCCAGGCTTTGAATTCCATCGAGCCCCTGGATTCGTCACGCGTTTCGCCATCGACCGAAGCTCTGTGAGCTCATCTTCGCTGTACAGCTTCACGATCACCAATGCCCAGCCCCTTGACACTCCGGCGGGCAGATCAGAGTCGTTGCAACACCAACTCTACCAGTGGTAATCATATATCAAGCCGTTTATAGAACCGTGACGGCTGTATGACAGGTCTCGCAGCGGCCATCGCGGTACAGGGTGTCGGGGTAGTGAACCTCGCGCTGGCAGTCCACGCAGCTATACACCGGCCCCTCCCGGCCAGCATGACTGCATCCCCTTGCGGTGGGAATATCCAGCAGCGTCCAGTGTGTACGATATGGCCGTGTGTTCGTCGGCTATCAATCCCATCCAAGCAACGTCAAGGTCTGAGAGCGTCCAGGCATCCTTGAACGCCGCGCCAGCGGCCTTGCTACCTACAGGGGCCTCGTTGTTGCGATTTGAGTTGAATGGCGGGTCCAAGTATATGAGATCAACCGTTTCGGAGTTCATGCCCTGGAGGATGTCTAGGTTGTCTCCCGTCCAGATCGTCTTGTCCACAAAGTTGGGGGACACCATTCGCCCAGTCTCCGATTTTGTGTTGATGGCGCGGATTGTAGCCATAGCCACCTGCCCTGTCTAGGCGGCCACCAAGTCCTGATACCGGGATTGCTTGCCGTCGGCTCCCTTGACCATCCGGCTCATCTGGTCGGCTGTATCCAGGGGCCGTCGGCTGTACCGCCCCTCAAACTCAGTGACGTAGCGGTCTAGGTGCTTCTCGCTCATGTGATGGCACACACCGTCGTATCCGCGCTTCACCAAGAACCGGCTGAGGGAAGGGGCGTCGGCAAGCCAGAGCGCGTGGAGCGCCTGTCGACGGGCTTCCGCGGCGTGCCTGGTCTTGTACAGACTGCTTGCGAGCCAAGCGAATGCCTCAGGCTCGACTGCGGGCTCGACGCCCAGCGCTAAAGCGCTCCGGTAGTGGGGTATCGCCTGCGCTTCTCTCCCGTTGTTGTCGTGGAAGAGGGCCAACTCGAAGTGGGCGTGAGCCTTCGCGCTGCTTGTAGACGCTTTCTCCAGCGCCGCATTAAGGGATGCCAGGCTCCGGCGCTTCCTGCGTTGCTTCCGCTGGGTCACATGGCCTACAGGATGCCGAGCTTGCGGGCCTTGGCGCGGAGGAGGTCCATGCGGTCGCCGACGTCGTCGAAGCCGGACGCGTCGGGCCTCGCGTGGAACAGGTTCCCCGACTCGTACAGATCGAAGCCGGACAGCCTCCCGTCGTTGTAGACGGCCTCCAGGTCCGCGACGTAGGCATCGTCGACGACGGCGCGGTCGACGTAGCGGTTCAGGTAGAGGGGGACTCCGGCCCCGTTGGCGACTGCCATGGCCTCCTCGGCCACCGGATCGCCCAGCGCGCTGTCCAGTAGCTGCCTGTCTGGGATGCCGCCCGGCGGGTCCTCCCACGCCTCGAACCAGCTCGTGCGCAGCGTCGCGCCGTCGAACAGGCCCTCTACCAGCCACGTCTTCCAGTCGAAGTGCAGGTTGGCCGGGAAGCCCATGATCCGGCCGTGGCCCGCGTCCGGGCGGAAGGCCTCGGTGTGCAGGTGGAACTGCAGCTTTCTGCCGGCGGCGCGCACCCGGCGGCTCATCCCCCGCAGGTAGTCCGTGTAATACTCGCCGCGCATCTCGGCGATGAGTCCGCGGTCTTCGGCGCCGCCGGGCTCGCGGCAGTGGCGCTCCCGGAAGGCGTCTACCACCGGCTCGTTGTAGCCGTAGTCGAACGGGTCGTCGACGATGTTGCCGTGGGACGATATGCGGATGTCGATGCCGTCGACGCCGGCGTCGAGGATGAAGCCGACCCACCCGTCCCAGGCCTTGCGCATCTCCGGGTACATCTCGCACGGCATCGACGGCACGTACTCGTTCCGCCCCTTGGCGAAGGCGACCGCGCCGCCGCGGTGCATCATTGCCCAACCGTCGGAACCCGTGTACGGCGAGTTGTCCGCGTCCAGCGCGAGCTGGAGGACGCCGAACCCGGAGTCGAACTCCAGCCCGTCGGTGCGGAAGTCCCTGGGCCGGTGCCAGATCGTCGACAGGCTGGCTACCTCGACCGACAGCGGGTCGGGATCGTCGCCGTAGGCCTCGATCATCGCCTGCGGCGTGTTGACGAAGTCCGGCTCCCCCTCGGCGAGGCCGGTAGTCACCACGACGAACCGGTCGCGCAGGTCGAGGCCCTCCAGGCTGAGCGTTCTGACCGGGGCGCCCTCGCGGGTCGCCAGCTCGCCGTAGTAGTCGCGTACCTCGTTTGGTGACGGCTCCACCGACTCGACGAGCGTGAAGGGGACGTCGCGACGCTTGTAGCGGTAGTTGTTCGGGCTGGTCCAGATCTGGAGGTCGTCCCTGCCGACGCGCGTCGGCCCGTCGTCCTTCTTGCGCAGCACGATCCGGCGCACCGGCTGGGAGTCGAGGTCCGGCGGCAGGGCGACGGGACGCCGCTTCTCCCGCAGGTAGGGGTAGCGCTCCATGATCGGCGAGACGTACCACAGGGTCCCGCCCACGCGCTTGAGGCTCGTAGCGTCGGCGTCGTCCGAGCCCTCCGGGTACGTGCCCGAGATGCCGGCGTGGTAGGGCTTGAAGACGCCGTAGACCTCAATGCCGTGCGCGTGGGCCGCGGTCACGGCCGCTCCGAGCGGATTGACGAGGCTCCTCGCGGTCTCCCGGATGTTGCGCTCAGGGTTGCGGTAGTAGATGTCCCCGGCCCAGTACGAGTCGGGGTCCTCCTCGCCGTAGTAGATCCAGTAGATGCGGGTGACGCCGATGCTCCTCAGCTCGGCCATCATCCCGCGCAGGAGATCGGGCGTGAAGACGGCGCGCGAGGCGTCGCCCGGGAAGTCGATCGTGCAGGAGAGGATGAAGTCGGAGCGAGTCATAGGCGCCTACAGGTTGACCTGCGGCTCGATGTAGCCCCTGAGCTTGTTGTATATCTGGACGCGCCGGCGCTGGGTGTCGGCGATGATGATGCGAGACCTGTCCGCGTCGAAGACGAGGTCGCACGGCAGTGCCAGCCGCCACTCCGGCTCCAGGGTGTCCACGAGGCGGCGAGCCTTCGCCACGTCGTCGTTGGCGTCGATCGTCTCCTGGAACCACTTCGACGGCGTCTGGGCGTCGCCGATCAGGCTGGTGAGGAACTCGCCGTCCGGCGCGAATACCTGGACGCGGGAGTTGCCCCAGTCGGACACGAACACGTCGCCGTCGGGGTCCACCGCGACGCCGGACGGCCGGTTGAGCTCGCCTCTGGCGCTGCCGTACGACCCGAACTCCATCAGGTAGTCGCCGGAGGGGCCGAACTTCTGCACGCGGTGGTTCTTGTGGTCGGCCACGTAGACGTTGCCGCCGCCGTCGACCGTGAGGCCCCACGGCTTGTCGAGCTCGCCTCTGGTGCTGCCGTACGACCCGAACTCCATCAGGTAGCCGCCGGAGGAGCCGAACTTCTGCACGCGGTGGTTCAGGGAGTCGACGACGTACAGGTCGCCGTTGGCGTCGACGTCGATGCCCGACGGGCCTCTGAGCTGCCCCGCGCCGTCGCCGGCCTCGCCCCAGTGGCCGAGGTAGGCGCCGTCCTGCGAGAATACGGTGACGCGGTTCAGCCACTCGTCGGTGACGTAGACGTTGTACTCGGAGTCGACGGCGATCCCGGTCGGCCATATGAGCCCGCCGTCACCGTCGCCGCGTTTGCCGAACTGGCCGACGATCTCCTCGCCGCCGGGCGTGTCGCCGATCGACAGGCGCAGCACGGTGACCAGATAGGCAGCGCGCGTCACGCAGTAGACGTCGTCGCCCTCGCCGAGGGCCAACGCGACGTCGCCCAGCATCTCACGGCCGCCGACCTGGTGGCTGTAGTCGTACACCCGGCCGCCGACCATCTGCGTCAGCATGACTTCCTCCTCTGGCGCGCCGTTGCGCCGACCCACGCCGGAATGGCTACAGGTAGGCGGGTTTCTCGAACACTCCCTCGACTATCGGCTGGGCGTCCAGGCCGAGCCAGTCCTCCACGATCGTCGTATAGACGCTGCGGAAGTCCATGTTCGGGATGGGGTCGCCCTGTTCGAGGTCCTCCGGCCTGATCGATGGGTACTCGCTGTACTGCCCGCCCTTGACGCGGTCGCCGACCACGAACGAGACGCCCGCGGCGCCGTGGTCGGTGCCGGAGCCGTTATCGTGGGTGCGGCGGCCGAACTCGGAGAACATCAGCATGATGACGTTGTCCGCCGCGTCGTGCTCGCGCAGGTCGTCGAAGAAGTCCCTGACGGCCACCGATATCTCGTCCCACAGCTTCGTCTGGGTGCCGTTCTGGTCGGCGTGGGTGTCGAAGCTGCCGTGGTCGCAGTAGAAGACCCTCGTCCCGAGGCCGGCGAGGTGGACTTGGGCGATGCCCTTGAGCTTGCTCGCGATGCTGTTGTCGGCGTACTCGACCGTCGACTCGTATATCGCCGGCGCCACCTTGAGGATGTCGGCGCCCTTCAGCGCGTCGAGGCCGGTCTGGCCGAGGAAGTCCATCACCGGCCCGGTGCCAATGGCCGGGGCGTACATCCGCTTGTAGCGGTCGAGCACGCGCTCCCGCTGTTGGCTCTCGGTTATCCCGGTCAGCATGCCGTAGTTGTCCAGGTCCTCGACGGCCGCCACGGGCACGCCGGGGGCGGCGAGGGCGCGGAACAGGCTCGGCCCCATGCTCACCGCCGTGACCACGTTCTCCTTGTCCGGGTCCAGCTCCCGCACGACGCGGCCGAGCCAGCCCTCGGTGCCCAGCTTGTCCGGCTCGCACGTGTGCCAGATGTCCATCGACCGGAAGTGCGACCGCGGCGAGTTCTCGTAGCCGACGCCGTGGATGATCGCGACGTTGCCCTCGTTGTACATGTCGCGCATCGGGCCCATGCTGGGATGGAACCCGACCTCGTCGTCGATCGGCAGCACCTGCTCCACGGGCACCGTGACGAGCTTGCGGTAGTCACGGTACAGCGGGTTCGCGTACGGCACAACGCAGTTCAGGTAGTCGTTGCCCCCGGTCAGCTGCAGCACCACCAGGACGGGATCTTTCTCCGCCACCGTCATCATCGTGTACCTCCTCGAAGGCGGACGGCGGCGTCTGCCTTACTGCGAAAATGGACGCGGCGCTCCGTCGTTCCCGCGCAGGCGGGAACCCATCCCCGACCCCTCTGGAAAGTATAGCGGATTGTCGCAGAAGCACCCATTTTCATCCCTTGTGCGGCCATGACAAGGCCGCCGCCCCGCTACGCGAACTGGAACTCCCTGAGCGCTACGATGAGCTGCAGCAGCTCGCTGACCCTCTCCTCCGACCTGGCGGACGCCTCTTCGCCGTTCCAGCTCAGGGCGCCGTCGGCCGACACGTGGTCGACCAGCTCGGTACGGGCCCCGGCGTCGACCTCCATCTGGCCGACCAGGTCAAGGCACGCGTCGACGACCTGCTCCGGCGAGCGGCCGTTGGACCTGATCTCGTCGACGATGCCGCGCACGCCCGGCCTGCTCACGTCGCCGATCATCTCGGCGAAGAAGTTGGTCCGCCGCATCAGGGAGCCGCTGTTGATCCACTCCGTCCCGGTGTGCCAGCCCTCGACGCTCGGCGGGTTCAGCAGCTCCTGGCCCATGTAGGTTATCTGGTTCGACCAGTCCATGGTCGACGGCTGGGGGCTCTCCGCGCCGCCGACGAACCGGAGCATGCCGACCACGGCGTCCGCGGGGCTCTTCACCTTGGCGAACCGGGCCGCCTTGAAGAAGTCGGAGTTGAACAGCAGCCGCAGCACGGGCCGCACGTCGTAGTCGCTGTCCATCAGCGCCTCGGCCAGCAGGTCGACGGCGTCCGGGTCCCTGGGCGGCGTGACCGACCACGCCGGCACCTGCGCCTCGTCGGCGACGAAGAAGTTGTACAGGTGGCGGGCGATGAAGTGGGCGGTCGCCGGCTGGCGAAGGATGATGTCGATGACATCCTCGCCGTTGAAGTTGCCTGTTTGGCCGAGAAAGCTCTTGTCGCCGTTGTCGTGGTCGTCGGCGTCGTAGACGAAGTGCCAGTCGAACCTGCCCATCGGGAACCTCGGCAGCTTCTTGCTCATCGTCCAGCCCGTGAACGCGCGGGAGCACTCCCTGACGTCGACCTCAGTGTAGTTGCCGACGCCCATCGTGAACAGCTCCAGGAGCTCGCGGCCCCAGTTCTCGTTGACCGCTGCGCCGTGGTTCTGGTTGTTGTCCAGCCAGAAGATCATGGCCGGGTTCTTCGCGACGTCGAGCAGCAGCTCGCGGAACCTGCCCAGCCCCTTCTCGCGGAACATGTCGACCATGTCTGTTATCTCGTCGTAGTGGTCGACCTTGGAGACGCCCGTGGCGAATATCTGGTGCCAGAAGACGGTCATCTTCTCCTGGAGGGGCGCGTCGGTGTTGATCATCCGCCACACCCAGCTCGACTGGCCGATTCCGCCGAGCGTGCCGGGCTTCCACTGGTAGTTGAAGTAGCGCCAGAACTCGTAGATGTCGACCGGCTCCTGCGCCTCCGGGTGCAGGAGCTCCTCTACCGTCTGCTCGTAGCCGACGGCCGCGCGCCTCTCCAGCTCCGCGGGCGCGGCGCCGAACGCGGCGCGCCTCATCAGGTGTGCCATCAGGGCGATGTCGTTAGCGGCCATCCGGTCTCCTCCCAAGGGTCTGTGGCTGTGCGTCGGGGGACGAGCGGCAGGCGCCGAAGAGCCTGCCACAGTCAAATATACGGGCGGCGTCCGACCTTGTCAAAAAGCCCGTGCCCGGAGGTGAATGTTCAGGTCGACGGGACGAATCCCCTCCCGTACCCCTGGATACCCGCTGTCGGAGACCTTTTCGTAACTCCCTCTGCCTTGCCGGTAGACGGTTGGTGTGACGGTGAAGCGTCCTTCCGTCCTTCCCGTGACGACGGGAACCCATCCCGCTCCCCGCCGCCCTGGATTCCCTAAACTCACAAACGAAGTGCAACACCTGGTTAAGGTGTTGTCATGGGAAAACGTTATGGACATGTCACCATTGAAGAGCGGTGTGAGATTGCCTGCCTACAAGCCGAGGGACGCTCGATCCGGCAGATCGCTGCAGATTTGGATCGCTCGCCATCTACAGTTGCTCGGGAGCTGAAGCGCAATGGGTCACAGACCGGTGAATACAAGCCGATATATGCCGACCGGCAGGCTCGTGCCCGCAGATGGCGAGGCTCCCGTATGGAGCGGGACGATACTCTCCGTACACGGGTGCTCTCACGCCTCGAACGGGGCTGGTCGCCCGAGCAGGTTGCCGGACGGCTTGAGCTGGAGGCTGGTAGGAGGGTCATCTCCCACGAGAGCATCTACCGGTTCATTTACGGCCAACTCGCGCGCACGAAGGATTATGGGTGGCGCCACTACCTTCCTCGTGCCAAGTCGAAGCGTGGCTGGCGAGGTCGCAGAGGGGGCAGCCCTGCCTCCTTCATGGCTATGCGACGCTCGATTGCCGAGCGCCCCCAGAGCGCCGCTGACCGCCGCACTCCCGGCCACTGGGAGGCGGACCTGATGCTGTTCAGGACATATGGACATGCGGTGCTGACCATGCACGAACGCCACTCCCGCATCCTCATTGCCGTCAGACCCCCTGGCAAGGCATCCAGCCCCATCGCCAGCGCCATGTCGCAGCTGCTCGGTCAGTTGCCGCCCCAATGGCGACGGACGGTTACCTTCGACAACGGGACCGAGTTCGCCCGACACTACCGACTCCACGATCTGGGTATCGAAACCTTCTTCTGCGATACCCACTCCCCTTGGCAGAAGGGCGGGGTGGAGAACGCCATCGGCCGGTTGCGGCGGACTCTGCCCCGCAAGACCGACCTGGCGGCGTTGCCGGTCGAGCGGTTTACACAGATGATTCAGGCCTACAACAATACCCCGCGAAAGTGCCTGAACTACAAGACCCCGGCAGAGATATTCTTGGAAAGCGTGTTGCACTTGAAATGTGAATCCACCTTCCCGCCTGCGCGGGAACGAAGGTTATGCAAAGGTCTCCTGTCGCGGGTATGACGGATGCCTGGTGGACTGTCGTCGTCATTCCGGCCCCCGAGCCGGAATCCAGTAGTGGGGAGGACAGGCTTGGGCGAGCATCCACGGGTGCTGTGGGGTAGCCCCTCTTACCAAGATTGAGAGCTAACACTCGCGTGCAACGGTCCACGGTCGGCGGTACCCTGCGAGAGCCCGAACCCGCTGACATCCCGCGGAGCGCACGAGGTGTCCGAGTCGCCCGCGCAGGCCGGTGTACTCGGCAAGCCCGGCTCAGGTATCAGGCTCGATGTGGTTGTCGCCGCCTGCGTCGGGGTGGGCGGCGGGGTCTGCGCCAGGTGGGCGAGGGGTTCGGAGTCGCATGACGGCTTCCCTCTCCCTCTTCCCACCGATACCAAAACTCATCCTGCTGTGGCAGCTCGACAGCGGCCATCGTCTTCAGCGCGGCGGAGGGAGAGACTTCGCCCGGCGAGTAGCCCGGATAGTAGACGGCGATGCGGGAGCCGTCAGGAGACCACGAGACACCTGCCGGCTTCAACCAAGTTGCGGAAATCGGGCGTGGAGAACCGGAGCCGTACGCGCTGACGATGCTTACCGACTGGTTCTCACTCAACCATGCCTTCGAGTGCGGGATCTGTAGGCCGATGATCGCTATTCTCGTCCCGTCCGGTGACCAGGACACATCGATGGAGCCCGAAGCGTACACCTCCCCACTTTCGAACAGCTTCTTCTCGTTGGAGCCGTCCGGGTCCGTCGTGACGATCGCAACATGCCAGTCGCCGTCACTCCTGGCAAAGGCTATCCGACCGCCGTCGGGAGACCACGAAGCGATGCCCTCGGTTTCTCCCAGTCTAGTCAGTCCTGATCCATCGGCGCCCACGGTGTACAGCACCTCCTTCTCGGGGTACCGCTCTTCAGGCGAGTCCGGCTCCAGCGCAACGAACGCAAGCCTCCGGCCATCGGGAGACCATACGGGTGGGGGGGCATCTAGATGGATGCCCGACGCAACGCTGCGACGGTCCGGGCCGTCGGAGCCCATGGTATAGACTTCCCACAAACCGCTGCGCTTCGACAGGAAGGCGATGCGTGACCCTTCGGGCGACCAGGCGGGACTCACGTTGACGATGTCCTCGCAAGCGCTCTTGGTGAGCCTGCGCCTGTTAGATCCGTCGAGAGCGGAAGTCACAATCTCCCAACCATGGTGCTCGATCTCAGGAAGCCACCAGCGGTCATGCCTGAACGCCGCGTACGCTATCCGTGTGCCGTCCGGAGATATGCTTGGCGACTGAGCGGCGTAGTCGTCAGTAAGACTCCGTCCATCGGGGGACCACAAAGGCGTGGTGCCCTCTGCAGCGACACCCGTCGCAACACTGCGAACATCGGAGCCGTCGGTGGCCATGGTGTATACGGCAAAGGCACCGATGCGCTCGCGCCCCCCTTCATCCTTGAGCCCTGTGCGATTCGACACAAAGGCGATGCGCGACCCGTCGGGCGACCAGACGAGGCTCATGTTTACGACCCAAATGCTAGCGCTCTTCGTGAGTCTGCGCCTGTCCGACCCGTCGAGCCCGGGAGTGACAATGTCCCACCGGTAGACAGAGCCCCATGGCCAACTGTCATGCCTGAACGCCGCATACGCTATCCGTGTGCCGTCCGGGGAGATACTCGGCGGCTGAGCGACGTCGTGCCAGTCATCATCGCGGCTTCCCGTCACCCTTCGCAATCCCGGACCGTCCGGCTCCTTCGTGTACACAACTTGGTCGTGACTCAAAGCTCTTCATGGGTTCAACGCCTGATAGAGAGCGCGGATGGCCAGGATGTCCTCAGCAAGAAGGATGAGGCTGTGTACGTGGACTGCCACTCATGGACGAGTCCGATACGTCAAGGCTATTTCACGCACCGGAACTCGTCAACGACGTGTAGAACCCCGGACTCACCACCCAATTGGGCCGGCCGGCGTGACGGACTGCTTCCGGCGTCATAGTGGCGCACCCCGTCGGGGATGGATACCCGCGTTCGCGAGAATGACGGAGGTGGGGCGGGAATGACGGAGGCGGGGCTTTCGGGCGACCGGGCGGATTGGCTGGGCCGCCGGAGGTCCGTTGGCGGCTAGAAGCTGGCCAGCTCTACCACCCTGCGCTCCTCCATGGCGGCGTCGGCGGCGAAGCCCACGAGGTGGCTGTTGATCGAGTCGTCCAGGGACGTGCAGGAGATGGAGCAAGGCTCGCCCTGCACCAGGCTCACGAAGTCCTCCACCAGCCGTATGTCGCCCCCGCCGTGGCCTCCGAACGCGCCCTGCATGTCGCCGGAGACGTCTGTGTCGACCCGCTCCTCCGAGTACTCGGTGCCCGGGTCGATATGCCTGACCACGAAGCTCTGGTCTTCGAACACGCCCTGGATTTCGCCGATGGTGCCGACGAGATGGATGGACCGGGACGGACGCGCCGTGCCTCCGACCATGTTGTGAGTGGCCGTCGTCCCGTCGTCGAACTCCATCGCCACGGCCTGGCGGTCCACGACGTCGTTGTCCATGCCCCACACGCATCGGCCGTAGTCGCTGGTCGCCAGCAGGTCCGAGCGCTGCTCGTCGGTGGGGCGGCTGACGTTCTCCAGCTCGGACCAGACGTAGAAGGCCCACCGGTCGGGGTGGTCGAGGTAGTGCTTCCGGGCGGAGTACAGGCAGTCGGCCTCTATCGCGCAGTCGACCAGGCACCGGGTACCCGCGCCCGGGGGCGCGTTCTCGGCTCGAAAATGAGACCGCGAGCCGAAGCTGGACACGGCGACCGGCCCGGACCCGGCCTTCAGCCACATGATCAGGTCGAGGTCGTGGCAGCACTTGGCCATCAGCATGGAGGACCCACCCGCCCTGCGGCGCCACTTGCCGCGAACGAACCCCACCGCCATGTGATGATAGCTGACGTGCTCGACGGTCTGAACGCTGACGATGTCGCCGATCACGCCGGCGGCCACCCGCTCCTTGATCGCTCGGTAGAAGGGCGCGTACCGCAGGACGTGGCAGACCATGACGTGGCTGCCGCTGCGAGCCGCCGTTTCGACCAGGGTGCGCATCTCGTCCCTGCCGGTCGCGAACGGCTTCTCCAGCAGGAGGTGGTAGCCCGCGTCCAGCACCGGGACAGAGGTCGGCACGTGAAGGCGGTCCATGGTGCCGTTGATCGCGGCGTCGGCGAACCTGGGCTGCGCCGCCAGCTCTTCCGCGGACGCGAAGCAGCGCGTCTCGGGGAGGCCAAAGCGTTCCGCCGTCTGGCGCCGGCGCAACTCCGAGGGGTCGGCGACGCCGACGATCCTGAGTCGGTCGGGGCGTCGCTCGGAGTACGCGGCGTAGCCGACACCCCGATGGCCCGCGCCGACGATCACGGCGGTGACGGGACGAGCGCCGGCGTCGTGCGATCGGGCCACCGGGCCTAGTCTCCCGACTCTGTAGTTCGTCGTCTAGAGAAGTTGGGCATGTTCTCGGTCGTCACTCTCACCCCAGCCCTCTCCCGTCGAGGGAGAGGGGGCCCGCTGCCCGACGCCCTCATTCCCGCGAATCTCAGGTTCAGGACGCTAGTAGCCCTGGATGACGTCGACTCGCCGGCCGGTCCTGCCCGACTCGTAGGCGGCGTCGATGATGCGCATCACGGCCAGCGCATCGTTCATGTTGAGCAGTCCGGGCTCGCCGGCCCGGATGTCGTCGATGAAGCGCTGGAACCACCTGTGGTAGCGCACGTTCCCGATCTCGGGGTTGGTCGGCACGGTGTGGCCCGCGGACCAGCGACTGCTGTGCCTCTCCTCCTGCGGCGTCTCGGCCCACTCGTAGTGGAAGACCTTCTCGGGCACGCCCTCCCACTTGTCGGAGACGCTGTATACCTCAAGCCGGTTGCTGCCGACCGGCGTCCACTCGGCCCAGCCCTCCGTGCCGCGGAACGCGAACACGCTGTCGTACCCCTGCGGGACGTGCCCCACCGGCTTCGTGTAGCCGTGGTGAAGACAGCCGTAGGCGCCGTTCTCGAACTCCATAGCGAGTATGGCGATGTCCTCCAGCGGCTCCTCCATGTAGCCCTGCGGCCGGCCCATCATCGCCTGGACGGACTTGACCTCGCTGCCCATGACGTACCGCAGCAGCTCCAGGTGGTGGCAGCCGACGAAGTGCAGGATGCCGCCGCCCTCGCTGGGCGTCCTCGCCGCCGACAGCACCTCGTGGCCGTCCTTCGTGTAGCGGACCGACACCGCCGGCTTGCCGAACTCGCCGCCCACCTGGACGGAGAACTGTCGGCTCTCGATGTCGAGCGGGCGTCCCAAGACTCCCTGGTCGATCAGGTCCCTCAGGTCCATCGCCGGAGGGTGGAACCGGTACGGATAGCCCAGGAAGGTCGTGAGGCGGTTGTCGTTGACGGCCCTGACGGCTGGGACGAGGTCGTCCGCCGACAGCGAGAGCGGCTTGTCGACGAAGTAGTGCTTGCCCGCCTCGCTCAGCTTCCGGAGCGTCTCGGGTACCTGGCTGGGCGACACGCAGACGCAGGCGAGGTCGAAGTCCTCCTTCTCCAGCAGATCGTCAAGGTTGTCGTACCGGCCCGCGGCCGGGAAGTGCTTCTCGGCGTCCTTGAGAAAGTCCGTATTGCGCCACTCGCAGAATGCCGTCACCTCGACGCCGTCGAGGTGGTGGAACTGGCGCATGAAGCTGGGCTGCTCCGGCCCGATGGTCCCCGCGTGGCTCAGGCTCAGGCCGACCATCGCCGCTTTCAACGTTCGCTTGTCGCTCATGACTACCTCCCGGAACGGTGCTTAGACGCGTCGACGTTCTACACGTAAATCACGGTACGGACAAGGGGGCAGGACCGGCCTGGCGCCGAACGGCGCCGCCGGGGCGGGATCAGGGGCTGCCGACGGAGAGGCAGGTGACAGTGCGGACGATCCCCCTGATGGTGTGCACCTTGCTGGTGACGAGGTCGCCGACCGCGTTCAGGTCGGGCGCGCTTACGATCGCGACGATGTCGTACGGGCCCGTGACCGGGTCCACGGTCTGGACCTCGGACAGACGCCTTAGCTCGCGCGTCACGTCGTGGATGGTACCGACCGCGGTCTCGATCAGAATGTACGCCTTGGTAGCCACGTCTCACCTCCGCAGGACTGTTGTCGCCGAGCGGGTCATTCTCCCGTCAACTCGGCCTCGATGATCCCATAGTCGCCGTCCCGGCGCCGATACGCGACGTTGTACTCCTCGGTGTCCACGTTGTAGAAGAGAAAGAAGCTGTGGCCGAGCAGCTCCATCCGGTCGATGGCCTCCTGCGCGTCCATCGGCGTCACCTCGAACCGCTTCGTGCGAACGACCTGGGCCTCGTCGCCGGGCGGCGGCGGCACGCCGTCGTCGGGCGACTCCTCGCCCGAGACAGCGCCGGCCCGCACCGACTCCCTGGACTGCTCGCTGCGGTACACCTTCCCCTTGTAGCGCCGGATCTGCCGGTCCATCACATCGGCGACGGCGTCTATCGCAGCGTACACGTCCGGGCCGCGCTCCTGACCCCTGAGGACGTGCCTTCCGGCGGACAGCGTCATCTGGGCCGTCACCCGTTCGTCCTTCAAGCGGGACGAGGTCCCCGTCAGCTCCAGACGCGCCTCCGAGAGGGCTTTCAGGTGCCGCTCGAGCCGGCCGTGCTTCTTCAGGATGTACTCCCGAGCGCCGTCGTCGAGCCTGAGGTTCGTGGCGTGAATCTGGAGGGCCAAAGGTCGCACGTTTCCCGGAACGCCGGCTTCCCCGCCGTCCCACGGCCCATGATAGCACGGCGATTGACACCGGCCTGGGGCCGCCAGCATAATCCGCGCGCCGCATACTCGAAGACTTGGAGGAAGACATGCCAGACGGAATCGTCCTCTGGGGACCGCCGTGCGTCGGGAGCAAGCCGGGCGATCCTGACTACGAGCGCGAGGTCCGCCCGTGGGTCGACCGCTGCCGGGGCGTCGGCGTGACGAAGATGATCACCGGCGCGGCCGACCCGGTGCTGGTCGCGGCCGGACACGAGAAGGGCCTCGTCGTCCACCCGTACCGGGACTACACCGCGTTTCCGAACTACGGGAGACGCCGCGTCAGGTACGGCTGGTCGCTGGACTGGCTCAGGCCGCCGGTGGAGTCGCCCGAGGCGCGTCGAATTCTCGAACAACACCGCCCGGTGTGGGACGGCCCGACCGTGGAGGAGGAGTCGGTGGAGGCCTTCGCGCTCGAGCATCCCGAGCTGTGGAGCCTGACGCGCGACGGCAGCCGTCCGCTCCGCCCGGGCGAGCGGCGCTACATGAGCCTCGCGTTCGCCGACGTGCGGGCCAACCAGACCGCCAAGTTCCTGGCCGCCCTCGAGCGCGCGGGCGGCGCTGACGGCATACAGATCGAGTTCGTCCTCGGCGACGAAGACGAGGACGGAATCTCGCCCTACGGCTACGAGGACGCCGTGACGGAGGCGTTCAGGGAGCAGACCGGCCGCGACCCGTTTATCATACCCAACGGGGACCCGGAGTGGCTGCGGTTCCGCGCCGGCTACGTCACGCGGTTCCTGAAGGAGCTGAAGGACGCGATAGCCGCCTCCTACCCGGGCGTCACCTTCACCTCGACCATGATCGCCGGCGACCCCGACGACTACCTGAAGGTGCTGCAGGACTGGCCCGCGTGGCTGGACGCGGGCACCGTGGACGAGCTGTACGTCTGGTGGCGCACCGATTCGGACCTCGGCAGGCTGGAGCGGCAGGCCCGCCACGCCGCCGACGTCGTCGCGGGCCGCGTGCCGTTCATCGCTGAGCTGTCGTCCTACCACCCAGGCAGCTTCCAGGACCCCGACCTCTTGGTCGAGGGCGCGCGCGTCGCGATGGCGAACGGCGCCAACGCGGTCGGCGTGTACCGGAGCCACGCGGTGGACCAACTCGACCTCTGGCCCGCGCTGGAGCGGATGGCCAGGCTGTAGCGCCGGTTCACGGGGTCACGTCGGAAGTCCGCCAGTCGCAACTGTTCAGAGTTGGAGGGACGAGTGCCCCTTCAGACCCCTGGATGCCCGCCCCCGCCTCCGCGAGGACAGGCTCTTCGCGGGCATGACGGTAGGGAGTGTCTGCGTTCCGGAATAGAGTGTAGTCGTCATTCCGGCCCCCGAGCCGGAATCCAGGGGTGGGGAGGTCGAGCTCAACAGCGCCCCGCTAATGCCGAGAACCAGTCCACGTCTGGAACTCTGCCAAGGTCTCCCAATGCAGGGGCTGCCGGCGTGCCAGGGTAGCCCCTCTCACCAGGACTGAACAAGTTACCCCTAACTGTTCACACTGGAGGAGATGAACTTGGTGTGTAGGAAAGCTCTGACGAATCACCCCCAGCTTCCCCACCTGATTGGGCCGGCCGGCGTGACAGACTGCTTCAGGTGTCATGCTGGTCCACCTTGTCTGAACACTTACCGTCAGTCCACCATCGGCGCGTCAGCCGGCGTGACTGCGGCCTACGCCGCTGGTTGAGGGTCTGAACAGCTACACCGGGCGGCATTCGAGGCGTCCGAACAGTCGAGCCGAGTGGCATCGGCTGCGGAGGCCGTGCACTCCGGAATCAATCCGTTTTCGCGGCTCCTGCGTATATATCTAGTGTAGCCCAGGCTCGCCATCCGATCGACGGCGACCTATGGGCGGATCCACGGTAGTTCGCGAGCGGAACCTTCAGAGACCATTCGGAGGGGTACCGATGAGAAAAGTGGCCATCATCTCGATCCTCGCCATCGGCGCGCTGGCCCTGTTGGGGACAGTCGCCTCCGGCAACGAACGTCCACTGGAACATTACGACACGGACGCAGACGGTGAGTTCAGTTGGGCTGAAGCCCGCGCGGCCGCTCAGGACCACTTCCGCGGTTCACTGAGCCGAGAGCAGATGCTCGACGTGCATTTGCTCTACACGTTCATCCTGCCTGTACCCACGAGAGTCGAAGCTCTCGACCCGTTGTATCCGGTCGACGGATTTGGCGATCAGCCAGTCTCCGCGTCAGGGAAACTGCTGGTTCTCGACAATACGGGCCACCACATCAGGTTCTGGGATGCCAATGGGAACAGGTACTCGAAGTAGAGCGCGTTGCCGCCTGTCGGCAGCCGGGCCCGCGCCCGCTGGAAGGCGAGCCGCAGGTCGTCCACCATCATCCAATGCACCCCGAGCGGCAGACCTATGCGCTCGGCTACGACGGTCTTCCCCGACGCCGAGTGCCCGCCTATGAGCAGGACCGTCCAGTCTCTATCGGACACTCGACGTGACTCCAGACTGCAAAGGCCGGGGCAGAGCGTCAGGCGACGCTCTCCGCCGCGGCTCGTATGGCCGACTGTAGCGCACTCCAGCAGGCTGCCCTGCTGCTCGGAGGGGGACTAGGCGTGTAATATCTTCTCGATTCGCGCAACGAGCTCGGGAAGGTCTTCTTTCACAGTCGTCCAAAGGATGGCCAGATCGACGGTATCGTACTCGTGGATGAGCCGGTTCCGCATTCCTATGATCCGGGCCCAGTCTATCCCAGGGTACTTCCGACTCTCGTTCGACGGGACCCTGCCCGCCGCCTCTCCGACTATCTCCACGAGGCGGGTCAACGCCAGGCTGAGGACCCGTTCCTGCTCCAAGTCGCCTTGGGATCGTCCCTGCGCCAGGTCTATGGCCTCGCGGGCGTGGTCGCGCATATGGCCCAGTGTGACCGCGTAGTCACGTCTCGTCATGCAGCACCTCAGCCTCCGCAAGCACCCGGTCGACAAGGTATTTGCTGAGTCCGCCCGGCGTGTGCATATCGACTTTCCGCCCGCCGACGAGCCGGGCCATCTCGATCTCGATGCCGGCCAAGGTCATGAGCCCGGGAATGTGCTCCGGGTGAAACTCGACCAGAACGTCGACATCGCTGTCCGAGCCAAAGTCGTCCCGCAGAATCGAGCCGAAAAGCGACATCTTCAGGATGTAATGGCGGCGGCAGAAGGCCACCACCTGGCTATCAGGTACATTGAGTCGCCGCCGCGCTGCGCTTGGGACTTCGGATGCCATCTCAGGGCGCCTATGTCAGGCGCCGCCCACGGCCGCGGCGCGTATGGCCGCGATGGCGTCGGCGACCGGGGTTCCGGCATCGTAGACGGCAGAGCCGGCGACGAGGACGCTGGCGCCCGCCTGGGCGGCCAGCCGGGCATTGCCGGGCTTGATGCCGCCGTCGACCTCCAGCTCGGCGTCGAGGCCGCGTTCGTCGAGCGCCTTCCGAAGCCGGCCGATCTTGCCGACCATCCTCTCGATGAATGGCTGGCCGCCGAAGCCGGGGTTAACCGTCATCGCCAGCACCTGGTCGAGGTCGGGCAGCACCTCCTCGACCGCCGAAGCGGGCGTCGCCGGGTTGACGGCCACCCCGGCCCGCGCGCCGCGCTCCCTGATCTGCTCCACGACGCGGTGCAGGTGAGTGCACGCCTCGGCGTGCACCGTGATGATGTCCGCGCCGGCGTCCGCTATCTCGTCGACGTACCGCTCCGGGGCCTCGACCATCATGTGGACGTCCAAGGGCGCGCTGGTCCACCGGCGGATCGCCCGCACGACGCCGGGCCCGAACGTCAGGCTGGGCACGAAGTGGCCGTCCATCACGTCGACGTGTATGTAGTCCGCCCCGCCCTCGGAGGCCTCCGCAACCTGCTCCCCCAGGCGGCCGAAGTCGGCCGACAGGATCGACGGCGCGATCTTGACGCGGCTACCGGCCATCGTTCGCCTCCAGGTCGGCCCGCGCCCGCGACAGGGCGCGCCGGACGCTCTCCGGCCCGGTGCCACCGGGCACCTCCCTCGCGGCGACGGACGAGTCGACCGTGATCGACAGCACGTCGCTCTGGAACAGCGGTGAGAACTCCCTGTAGGTCTCCAGCGGCAGCTCGGCCAGCGCCTTGCCTTCCCGGTACGCCCGCTCCGAGATGCGGGCGGCGACGCCGTGCGCCTCGCGGAACGGCACTCCCCGCACCGCGAGGTAGTCTGCAACGTCGGTCGCCAGGAGATACCCGGACTGCGCAGCCGCGCGCAGGTTGTCGCGCCGCACCTCCATGGTGGAGAGCATGCCCGCCATCGCCCGCAGCGTCGGCACGATCGTGTCGACCGTGTCGAACAGCGCCTCCTTGTCCTCCTGGAGATCGCGGTTGTAGGTCAGCGGCAGGCCCTTGAGCACGGTCAGCGTAGCCACCAGGTTGCCGAAGACCCTGCCGGTCTTGCCGCGGGCCAGCTCCGCGAAGTCTGGGTTGCGCTTCTGGGGCATGATGCTGCTGCCCGTCGTGTAGTCGCCGCCCAGTCGGACGAACCCGAACTCGTCGGACGACCAGACCACCAGCTCCTCGGCCATGCGCGACAGGTGGACGGCGCATATTGCAGACGCCGAGTGGAAGTCCAGCAGGAAGTCCCGGTCGGAGACGGCGTCCATGCTGTTCGCCGACACGGCCGCGAAGCCGAGCTCCCTGGCGACGAAGTCGCGGTCCACCGGGTAGGGCACGCCGGCGAGCGCGCCGCTGCCGAGCGGGAGCACGTCGGCCCGGACGCGGGCCTGCCGGAAGCGCTCGGCGTCCCTGCCGAGCATCTCGAAGTGGGCAAGCATGTGGTGGGCGAAGAGCACGGGCTGGGCCCTCTGGAGATGCGTGTAGCCCGGCATCACGGCGTCGGCGTTAGCTTCGGCCAGCCCGACTAGCGCGACCCGCAGTCCGTGGGTGGCTGCCAGGACCTCCCCAATGGCCTCCTTCACGTACAGGCGCACGTCGACTGCGACCTGGTCGTTGCGCGACCGCGCGGTGTGGAGCTTCCCCGCCGTCTCCCCGATCGTCTCGAACAGCCGGCGCTCGATGTTCATGTGGATGTCTTCGAGCTCGGCGCGCCAGGGGAAGTCGCAGTCCTCAATCTCCTTGCGAACGGCCTTCAGCCCGTCGACGATGGCCGCCGCCTCGTCCTCGGAGATGATCCCCTGCCGGCCGAGCATCCGGGCGTGCGCGATCGAGCCCGCGACGTCCTGGCGGTACAGCCTGCGGTCGTAGTGGATCGAAACGGTGTAGGTAGAGGCGACGTTGTCCACGGGCATCTGCTCGGCGCGCGGCTGCTGGCCGCCGTCCCGGCGGACGGCGTGCAGCCATGATAGCCGATTGGCCGAGCGCCCGCTAAGCCGGACGCCTCGGCGCCAGGAAGCGGCGGCGCAATGTCAGCACCCTCACGCCGTCCTGGTTGAAGGCGCGGCTCTCGATGTAGACGATACCGCGGTCCGGCCGGCTGCGGGACGGCCGCGCTTCCAGCACCTCGCTCTCGGCGTATATGGTGTCGCCCTGAAAGACGGGCGCGTCGTGCGTGACCCGCTCGTACTCGAGGTTGGCGACGGCCTTGCCGGACGTGTCGCCGACGCTCATGCCGACGACCAGGCTGAAGACGTAGGTGCCGACGACGAGAACGCGGCCGTGCTGGTGGTCCCGCATGTAGTGGTCGTCGATGTGCAGCGGGTTGTGGTTCATCGTCAGCAGGGAGAAGAGGTGGTTGTCGGCCTCCGTGACCGTCTTGCCGGGCCAGTGCCGGAAGACGTCACCGACCTCGAAGTCCTCGAAGTACCGGCCGAAGCTCTCTCTTCTGTCGTGGATCATCGATCACCACCCAGCCAGACACTGCCCAAGCCACCGGAACGGGCGACCTCAGCCGGCCGCGGAGCTCGGCCCCCGTGGTCGCAGATTCTACACTCGACGCTGACTGACTATGGGGGCGCCATCGCCCTTGTCACTTGTTCGATCTCGTCAAGAACTTCCGCGAATGTGGGGAACTGGAACCGTTCCAGTTTTTCATAAAGAAGTTCTCTGCCAGTCAACGGATCATAGACTCTGTGGTGATAGTCGCTGTCATGCGAATGCACGTTGTGGTACCGCAAGACACTGTGTCCGCCCGCAACCCATGCGACGTAGCGATATTGTTCTCCGCGAACCTTGAGTATCCCACCGATCTTGTCCAACTCAAGCATCTTCTCAACTTCCAAGATAACGCCACGGTGACAATAGACTTGGCCCGTCAAGAGAATACGATCGGGAGGGACGGCGATAAACTCGAGGCTGTCTGGCTTGGAGTGGTCTATGAAACTGTGCGCAGCAAGTCGTTTATCATGGATGATTCTGCAGCGGTCCCAGGAGTTCCAGTCGTGGGGGTCCGGGCCTTGAGGTATTCCAGCACATGATAGTCGAACATCCACCTTAGCTTCTCTACGGTCTCGCGTTCGGCACCGTCGGTGAGCGCCTCTGCCATCTCGACAGACGACATCTCGTAGCGCTCCTCATAATCGCGCACCTGCTTCTCCAGTGCCCGCCGCATCTGTTCATCCGGGAAGACAAACGGGGTAGCCATGCAGAACTCTCCGCGCAAGAAATCAGGCGTCTATCTTAGCCAAGCACCGGTCGGTGTCAAGTGCTAGGGGCCAGCCCGAATCCCCCTCCTCCGTCATACCGGCAAAGCCGGTATCCAGTCTCCCAAGCCGCTGAGCCGATCTTTGATATGACGACCTTGTTTCCCCATCTAGGTGCATCGCCGTGACCTGGGAAGCAGTCCAACACGCCGCTCATCCAGATTAGGCGGGGGAATCTTAGAACAGCTTAACGACCCATCAACACGTCCAACTCCCTATGTGGCTGTACCACAATCCACGGACTTATTCGGACCATCCTAGGTTTTCAGCCACGCATCGGAGTGTCAGCCGCACCCGGGATCGGAAGCAAGGCGTTCGTAGGTGATGAAATACCGAAGAAACCACCACCGGCGTTGAGCAGCATGACCTGGCCGCGCGGGGTGTTTCTCCAACAGAGTCACCAACAAGGCCAGCAGTTCGTCAGCCTTCAGTCCACGTCACGTGCACAATCTCCTATCGGCCGAAGCGCCCGAACTGCCGCTCGCCGACGTTCTTGGCCGATATGCCCAGGACCTTCAGGAACCCCTCGGCGTCGGCGTGGTCGTACGTTCCCATCGCCTCCATCGACGAGTCGTCCGTGTAGAGCGAGTGCGGCATCGCCTCGGGGGTGTCCTCGGCCGTCTCAAAGTAGACGCCGCCCCGATAGAGGCGCACGGCGATGGTGCCCGTGACGAGCCTGTTGATCGGCTCCAGCGCGGCGAGCGCGGCCGTCGTCGCCAAGTCGAGCCAGTAGCCCTGGTATATCTGCTGGCTGATGACGATGGACAGCTGGTCGAAGAGCTGCCTGGCCCTGCGGTCCAGGACGAACTGGAGCAGGTACTCGTGGGTGCGCCCCAGAAGCTCCATCCCGGGCGCCTCGTAGATGCCCCTCGACTTGACGCCGACGAACCGGTTTTCGACCACGTGCGAGCCTATTCCGACGCCGTGCGCACCTGCGACGCGGTTCGCCTCTTCGAAGATGTCGAACAGGCCCATCTCACGGCCGTTCAGGGCCACGGGAACGCCCGCCTCCCAGCGCACGGCCGCGACCTCGGGCGTCGACGGCGCGTCCCACGGCCAGACGCCCATGCCCGGCTCTACGAATCCCGGCGGCTTGCCGACGTCCTCCAGGTCGCCCGCCTCGTGGGTGAGGCCCAGAAAGTTGGCGTCGGTCGAGTAGGTGGCCTCGCTCGGAGGCTTGATCGGCAGATCGTTGGCCAGGCAGTACTCCACCATCTGCCGGCGGCCCGGGAACTCCTCTACGAACTCCTGGTCCCGCCACGGCGCGTAGACGTCCAGCCCCGGCGCCAGCGTGTTGGCCGCAAGCTGAAAGCGTACCTGGTCGTTCCCCCGTCCGGTGGCGCCGTGGAAGAGAACGCCGGCGCCCTCGGACTCGATCTGGGCCAGGATGGCGCGCGCCGTGATGGGGCGGGCGATCCCGGTCGTGTTCCAGTAGCCGCCCTCGTACCGGGCCTGCGACTGCAGCACCTTCAGGCCTGCGTCGGCCAGCGCCTCGCGCCCGTCGACGAGCTCGGCCGACGACGCGCCGCACGCCTCCATGCGCTGCGCGATCGCGTCCAAGCTCTCCTCGTCCGGCTGGGCCAGGTCGACCGTGTAGCAGCGGACGTCGAAGCCCTTGGCGGTCAACCAGTGGGTTACCGTGCAGCTATCCAGGCCGCCCGAGACCGCGCCCGCCAGGACGGTGTGTCCGTTCGCCTTGAGCTCACGCCAGTTCACTGTCTCTCCCCGATGCGCCGTCCGCCCGGCTCAGCCTCAGCCGTTGGCCGCGGCGACCGCCTTGGGCAGCGCATCTCTGAGCAGCGCGAGCGCCTGGTCAATCTCGACCTTGGTCACGGTCAGCGGCGGCATGATTCGCACCGCGTTGGGCCGCGTTACGTTGAGCAGCAGGCCGGCGTCGTTGCACGCCGTCAGCACCTCCGGGGCCATCTCGGAGGAGAACTCCATCGCGTTCAGGAGACCGACGCCGCGCACGTCGGCTATGAACTCGGCCTCGGCCTGGACCGCCTTCAGGCCCGCGCGCAGGTACTCGCCCATCTCGCGCGCATGCGCCGGAATGTCGTTCTCGACGATATACCGCACGGACGCGTTGGCCGCCGCGCAGGTCAGGGCGTTTCCGCCGAACGTCGAGCCGTGCTCGCCCTTCGGCTCCAGCACCGCGGCGAAGTCCTTAGCCAGGAACGCCCCGATGGGCACGCCGCCGCCGAGGCCCTTGGCCAGCGTTATCACGTCAGGCTCGACGTCGAAGTACTCGTAGCCGAACAGCGTGCCCAGCCTGCCGAGGCCTGTCTGCACCTCGTCCAGGATGAGCAGCAGGCCGGTCTCGTCGCACCACTCCCTCACCTTGGCGAAGTAGTCCTTGGACGGCACGTTGACGCCGCCCTCGCCCTGCACCGGCTCAAGCAGCACGGCCGCCGTCCTGTCCGCCGTGGCGGCCTTGATCGCGTCGATGCTGTCGTAGTCGACCGTCACGAAGCCTGTCGGCAGCGGTTGGAACGGGTCCTCGTCGTGGGGCTTGCCGGTCGCCGCGGTCATGGCCAGCGTGCGTCCGTGGAACGAGTTCCAGGCGGTTATGATCTCGTACGCCCCGTTCCGGTGCAGCTTGCCGTACTTGCGGGCGAGCTTGACCGCGCCCTCGTTGGCCTCGGCACCGCTGTTGCAGATGAACACCTTGTCGAGGCAGCTATTCTCGACGAGCGCCTCCGCCAGCCGCAGCTGGGGGACGGTGTAGAACTGGTTGGACGTCTGCAGGAGCGTTCGCGCCTGCTCCGCGATTGCGTCCGCGACGACAGGGTTGGCGTGACCGACGTTGGTGACGGCCCAGCCGGCTGTGAAGTCGAGGTACTCCTTGCCCTGATCGTCCCAAACTCGCGTGCCCTCGCCTCGGACCAGCACGATCGGCTGGCGCCGCACGGCGAACATGTAGTACTGGCTTTCGACCGCCTTCCAATCGGTCGCCATTTACTCGCCTCCTGCCAGATCGGCCAGCCGCTGCAGCGACTCCTCGAGGTTGGACAGCTCTTTTCTGATCGCCTCGATCGCCTCCGAGAGCCTGTCTATCTCCTCGCTCATCCGCGCGTCCGAGACCTTGGTCGTTGGCGGCCGGGTCTCCGACACGTCGTCCGGAGTCCCCGCCGGGGCCAAGTATCCCGTCAGCGCCGCTATCGCCTCTGGCACCGAGTCCTCCATCACGACGCGGTCGCCGGTTGCGAGGATGACTTTCTTCAGCTCGGGGAAATCGAAGCCCTCGGCGCGGAGATAGATCGGCTCGGCGTACAGCAGGCCGAACTCGTCTCCCGAGGCCATCGGTATCACCAGCAGGTTGCCCCGTATGCAGTCCGAACCCTCCTGACAGCGCAGCGTGAACCACTCCGATATCGTCGGGTCATTGTCGATCTTGGCCTCGATCTGCTGCGGGCTGTCCACCTGACGCTCTTTGGGGAAGTCGAACGCGACCAGCTCGCCGTAGTTCTCGCCGTCGTTCCGGGCCGCAAGCCAGCCCGCCAGAATCGGCGGCTCGTTCCTCGTGTAGGGGATCAGCAGGACGAACTCCTCCCGCTCCTCTCCCGGGATCTTCATGATCACGTAGTAGGGCGCGACGGGCCGCAGGTCGCCGCTCTGGCCGAACTTCTCGTCCGGTATGCTCCAGATGTCCTCCATGTTGTAGAAGTCCTGTGGGTCCAGCATGTGGTACCTGAGGTACACGGATGCCTGGATGCCGAACAGGTCCTGCGGGTACCGGAGGTGCTCGCGCAGGTCGTGCGGCATATCGTCCAGGCTGGTGAACAGGTCCGGGAAGACCGCGCTGTACATCCGCACTATCGGATCGCCCGTGTCGACGATGTAGAAGGTGAGGTCGCCGTTGTAGGCGTCGACCACGACCTTGACGCTGTTGCGTATGTAGTTGAACCCGCTGGGACTGGGAGCCGAATAGGGGTACCGATCCGAGACGGTGTAGGCGTCCTGGACCCAGAAGAGCTGGCCGCCCGCAGCGACTATGTACGGGTCCTTGTCCAACTGCAGGAACGGTGCGACCGTCGAGACGCGCTCCTGGATGTTCCTTCGGTACTGGATCCTGCTGTCGCCGGTGACCGCGCCGGTGATCGGGATGTTTATGTCGGTGAACTGCCAGCCGTACGCGAGACGGCGGATCATCGAGCCCAGGCGGACGCCGCCGTTGCCGTCGTACCTGTTGCTCTCGGGCTCCCCGCTACCTGCCGCCTGGTAGTCGAGCTCGGCCATCGCCGTGTTGACGATCACGTAGCTGTCGGTCTTCTCCCCGAAGTAGATCCGGGGATTCTCGATCAGGATATCCGGTTCGGCATCCTCCGAGCCCTGCACCCTGATGACCCCGTCGTTGGGGATGTCCTTGGCGAAGAACTCCGGACGGCCCTCTGGCGTGAACTCCGTTACCGGGCTCATGGCCACGCCGAAGCCGTGGGTGAACCGCAGCTTCGTATTGACCCACGTTTGGGCGTCGTCCTCCAGCTTCTCGTGTGCGACCTCACGGGCGGCCAGCATGACCTGCCGGTACTCGCCGTCCACCGTGTACCGGTCGACGTCCGCGTCCTCGAAGTCGTAGTAGAGCCGGATCTGCTGAATCTGCCGATACACGTCCAGGATCGGGCCGTGGTCCCACAGCCGAATGTTGTCCACGGTCTGCAGATTCTCCGCTATCAACTCCTCCGAAAGCGCCGGGTTGACCGGGTAGGGGCGTACGACCGCTCCGGACAGGTCGTAGCCACGACGCGTAAAGTCGATGTTTCTGGCGATGTACTCGCGCTCCTTGACAAACTCGTTCGGGTTCACCGTGAACCGCTGCATCGTCCTCGGCCAGAGAAGCTGCAGCACGATCAGCATCACGATCCAGAGCGCCAGTCCCCCGGCCGCCAACCGGACGCCGCGCATGTAGGCGTTCACCAGCATCAGCACGGCGACGGCCACTGCAACTACGGACAGTATGAGCAGCGCGGGGCTGCGGGCGTTGATGTCGGTGTAGGCAGCGCCGAATACCGCGCCCTGGTCCGACAGCACCAGATCCCAGCGGTCGAGCCAGTGGCCGGCTGCCAGGGTCAAGAATATGGCCGCAACTATGACCGACACGTGCATCTTGAGGCTGGGGGTGAATTCGAAGCCGACGCCCCGGAAGCTGAACCGCACAAAGTACAGGGCGCCCGTCGCTATCAATATCACTATCGCGGCGTTGAACAGCCAGCCGCGGACGAACTCGTAAAGCGGGAGGCTGAAGACGTAGAACGACACGTCCCGGTTGAAGACGGGATCGGTATCGCCGAAGGACACCGCGTTCCAGAACCTGAGGAACAGCTCCCACTCGGCCGCCGCGAAGACGCCGAACACCACGCTGAGGCCGGTCCCGCCGGCTATCGTGCCCCAGAGGATCAGGCGCCGCAGGAAGTTAGCCGTCGCCTGCGGCAGCGGAGACTCCTCCGCGCCCGCCGACAGCCGGTAGGCGAAGTAGAGGCTGACTCCGGCGAGGACGCCGAAGACGCCGCCCCACACCAGGAACAGCACGACCCTGGTCAGCAGAATCTTTACGTAGACCCCTCGGAACCCGAGCTCGCCGAACCACAGCCAGTCGGTATAAGCCCCTCGCAGGAAGTTGAGCAGGACGAAGAGCAGAACGGCGGCGGCGCCGACCAGCAGCCACTTCCACTTGTCGCGTATCTGCGCCGGGACAGAGCCGGCCAGATCGACAGATAAGCCCGATTCCTCTTGGAAGTACGAAGACATCTGTTCCCCTATCCGACCCGAGTGCCCAGGTCGGCCCCGTTCAGGACATCCCGGAGGGCGTGAGGCTCGCGGCCGTCGACTATGTGCGTAGAACCCACCTCATCGAGTGCCCTGAGGCAAGCCCCGATCTTGGGCACCATGCCGCCCGCGACGACCCCGGAGCTCATCAGACCGGCCGCCTGCCGCGGGGTTATCCTCGGCATGACCCGGCGTGACGAGTCCATCACGCCAGCGACGTCCGTCAGGAACACCAAGCGCTCCGCGCCGAGGGCCAGCGCAATCTCTCCGGCGGCGGTGTCCGCGTTCACGTTAAGCAACGAACCCCCGCGTGAGCCAGCCTCTGGGCTCCTCACTGCCACGGGGGCGATGACCGGCATGAAACCGGCTTCCATCAAGGCGCGTACGGGCTTCGGACAAACTTCCACCACGCTGCCGACAAGCCCCAACTCCGGCTCCATGACCTTTGCGCGCAGCATACCACCATCGACTCCCGACAGTCCAACCGCCCGCCCATTCAGCGCCAGAATCGACGCCACGATGGCCTTGTTGACCAAGCCGGACAGCACGGCGACCACGATATCCAGGCTGGGCTCATCCGTCACCCGCAGACCGCGGACGAACCTCGGGCGGACGCCCTGCCGCTCCATCCACTCGCTGATCGTCTTGCCGCCCCCGTGCACCACGATAGGTTGCACGCCCCGGCTCTGCACGGCGACCAGGTCCTCCAGCGTCGTGTCGTGGCTGCCGAGAGTGCTGCCGCCAATCTTTACTACGATCGTCCCAACGGCATCGGGGTCCTTCTCCGTAGCCGCGCCCGCCGGCTCCTCCGCGCTTTGGCCCCGCGTGCGGCGGTCTTCTGCTTCCATCATGGTCATGTACGGGGGTCACCTACGCCAGCGAGGCCGGGCCGTCGACGCTACGCGCCCGAAGGTCACGTGCTGTAGGCGGAGTTGAAGGTGACGTACTCTTCGGTCAGGTCGCAACCCCACGCCGTGGCGCTCGCGTCGCCGCCGTTGAGGTCCACGCTCAACCGCACCTCGTCGGCGCCCATCGCGCTGATCACCGCGTCCTTGAGGTACGGGATGGCCACGCCTTCGTGGACCATCTGGATGTCTGCGATGAACAGGTCGACCTTCGACTCCTCGACTTCGGCGCCGCTCTTGCCGATCGCCATCATGACGCGGCCCCAGTTCGGGTCCCTGCCGTGGACCATCGCCTTGACCAGCAGCGAGCTCGCGACGCTGCGCGCCGCCTTCCTCGCGTCCTCATCGCTCGCCGCGCCGTCGACGACCACTTCGATCAGCGTACGGGCGCCCTCGCCGTCCGCGGCCAACTCCTTGGCGAGAGCGACGCAGACGTAGGACAGCGCCTCTTGGAACACGTCGGCGTCGGCCGAGCCCTCTCGTATCCGCCCGCCTCCGGCCGCCCCGTTCGCCAGCACGAGCACCGTATCGTTCGTGCTGGTGTCGCCGTCCACGTCGATCATGTTGAACGACACGTCGACCGCCTCGCTCAGGGCGCTCTGAAGAAAGCCCTGCTCGACGTCCGCGTCGGTCGAGATGAAGGCCAGCATGGTCGCCATGTCCGGGTGGATCATGCCCACGCCCTTCGCGGCGCCGCCCAACGTGATCCTCGTCCCCCCGATATCGACCGAGACGGCGATCTCCTTGGACCTCGTGTCGGTCGTCATGATCGACCGGGCGAAGTCGGCGCCGCCGTGGTCGGTGAGCTCGACGTTGCCGATGTTCTGCCGGATCAGGGCCATCGGCAGCTCGACGCCTATGAGCCCGGTGCTGCACACGAGCATCTCCTCGGCGTCAACGCCGGCGTGGCCGGCGGCCAGGGCCGTCATCTCCTCGGCGTCCGTCAGCCCCGGTTGTCCCACGGCGCAGTTGGCGCAGCCGCTGTTGACGACGACGCCCCGCGCGCTCCCGCGCGCCACCCGCTCCCGCGACAACACCACGGACGGCGAAAGGACCTTGTTCTTCGAGAAGGTGCCGGCCACCGACGCTGGGGCTTCCGACAGCAGGACTCCGAGGTCCAACGCGTCTGGGGCTTTGGACTTGATCCCGGCGTATACGGCGCCCGACACAAAACCTTTCGGCGAGGTGACGCCGCCGCCCTGCACCAATTCAATCATCGCGGCCACGTGGTCATTCCTGCTGAGGAGTGCGTCCCGCTCCGCGGCTATCGGCAAAGCCCTGCGGGACAGCCGGTGAAGTATAGCATAGCCCTATTCGGCGACCGTCATCGGACGGCTTTGCAGCAACCCAAATGCCCGCCGTCGGGCATCCCGGCGTTGCCGCGGCGATGGGTGTACCCTAACCGCCTCGACGACGCCGGAACCCCCGGCCGCTATCGCCAATATGTCTATATGCCAATATGTCTATATGAAGGAGTAACCGCAATCGCGATGAAAGTCACCTCCGTGGAAGCCACCACCTGCGTCGTGCCGCTGGACGGCGGCATCGCCATAGCCACGCGCGCGCTGACAGAGCGCCACTACACGCTGGTCCGCGTTCGCACCGACTCGGGCGCGGAGGGCATCGGCTTCTGCTACGGCGGCAACCGGGGCGGCGCTCTCGCCACGCTCGCCGTGCGCGACCTTCTGCGCGACTCGGTCGTCGGCCGGGACCCGCACCAGGTCGAGGCTATCTGGAGTTCCATGTTCCGGGAGGCGCTGCTACAGGGCCGCCGGGGAGCCGTGCTCCGGGCTATCAGCGCGATCGACCAGGCGCTCTGGGACGCCGTCTCCAAGGAGGCCGGTCTGCCGCTCTACCAGTACCTCGGCGGCTACCGCGATGAGATGGTGCCCGCCTACGCCAGCGGCGGCTACTACGCCGACGGCAAGACTCTCGACGATCTGGCCGACGAGATGCGCGGCTACCTCGATATGGGGTTCGAGGCCGTCAAGATAAAGGTCGGCGGCGTGTCCACCCGGGAAGACGCAGCGAGAATCGCGGCCGCCAGGGAGGCGGTCGGCCCCGACGTCCCGCTGTTCCTCGACGCGAACAATGCGTGGCCCGACGCCGGCAGCGCGATCAGGGCCGTGCGCGAGTGGGAAGAGTGGGACCCCGGCTGGATCGAGGAGCCCCTCATGCCCGACGACGTGCGGGGCCACGCCGAGGTCGCCTCGGCCGTGGCGACGCCCGTCGCGACCGGCGAGATCCACGCCACGCGCTGGGACTTCGCCAATCTCGTGGAGCGCGGCGCGGCAGCCATCCTGCAGCCGGACGCCGGCGTCTGCGGAGGCATCACAGAGTGGCGCCGCATAGCCGCGCTCGCGGCGTCCCACGACATCCCGGTCGCGCCCCACTGGCTGGCCGACCTGCACGTGCACCTCGTCGGCTCGACGCCCAACGCGACCTGGGTCGAGTACTTCCCGGACTTCACGGTGCTCAACCTCGGGATGCTGTTCTCGACCGCGCTGGAGGTCGTGCCGGGCGGTCTGGCCCTGCCTGGCGCCCCCGGCCTCGGCATCGAGCTCGACCAAGCCGCGGTAGCCCGCTACTCAGTCGACGGCTGGGGTTAGGTGTACTCTTCTCGGTGACGTTGTGTAGCCGCGTTTGCGCAAGACAGAAAGCGATCCCGAAGGCATAGTCCGCTCACGTAGTCGGCCGGTTGTTGTAGACTGAAGTCGGGACGAATAGCTTTGACCACGGGGATGGCAATGTCGACCGATCCCCAAGACGGTATCACTGGCGCCAACGGCCAGAACAAGCTGCGGCCCCAAGATCGGGCGGTTCATGACTGGTACCGGTTCGTTCTATCCTTCCCGCCCCACCTAGTGTCCTGTCTCTGAAGTTAGTGGCATAAGTGTTCGGTAGCTGGTATTCTCCTGAGAGTTCATGTGAGGAGGATTCACATGCGTCTTGGTCGACCAACCCCACCGTTGACGCTCACCGACGATGAAAGGGAGACACTGGGACAGTGGGCGCGCAGGCCCAAGACGGCGCAAGCGTTGGCCCAGCGGGCCCGAATGGTTGTGGAATGTTCTAAGGGCAAGACGAACACCGCTGTGGCCGCGGAGTTGAGAGTGTCGCAAGCGACGGTTGGCAAGTGGAGGTCTCGGTTCTTGGAGAGTCGACTGGACGGACTGGTGGATGAAGCAAGGCCTGGCAGACCCCGCACTGTCACCGATGCTGACGTTGAGAGGGTCGTGACGCTGACCCTGGAGACCACACCGAAGGATGCTACACACTGGAGCACCCGGTCCATGGCCCGGCGTTCCGGTCTGAGCCACAACACCGTGAGCCGCATCTGGCGTGCCTTCGCGCTGCAACCCCACCGCACCGAGACCTTCAAGCTGTCGGCGGACCCCCTCTTCATCGAGAAGGTGCGGGATATTGTGGGGCTCTACCTCAACCCGCCGGACCGGGCGCTGGTCTTGTGCGTGGACGAGAAGTCCCAGATCCAAGCCCTGGACCGCACCAGGCCGCTTTTGCCCATGCGTCCGGGCCAGGCCGAGCGGCGCACCCATGATTACGTGCGCCACGGCACCACGTCCCTCTTCGCCGCTTTGGACGCCAGGACCGGTCAGGTGATTGGCCAGTGCCACCGCCGCCACCGGGCCCTGGAGTTCCGCAAGTTTCTCGATGCCATAGAGTCCGAGGTGCCCGCCGAGTTGGACGTGCACCTGATTGCCGACAACTACGCCACCCACAAGACGGCGCTGATCCGGAACTGGTTCGCCAAGCGGCCCCGCTTCCATATCCATTTCACGCCCACCAGCGCCTCCTGGCTGAATCTGGTGGAGCGCTGGTTCGGTCTGCTCACCGAAAAGCAGTTGCGCCGGGGCGTGCATCAGAGCAGCGCCGAACTGGAGGCTGACATCTACCGCTACCTGGACATCACCAACGAAGACCCCAAGCCCTTCGTATGGACCAAGACCGCTGACGAAATCCTGGCCAGCGTGGCCCGCTTTTGCCAGCGTACTTCGGGTACAGGGCGCTAGTAGCCCTTCTGCTTGTCGATGATGCTGAGCATTGGGCGGCCTTCGACGAACCGGCGGAGGTTGTCGCAGAATAGCTCGACGAGCCTGCCGTTGCGGGCCGGGGAGCCGCCCGCCGCGTGCGGCGTCACGATCACATTGTCCATGTGCCACAGTGGGTGGTCGAGCGGCAGTGGCTCACGCGGCGTGACGTCGAGGCCCGCGCCGCCGATCAGACCGCCCTCCAGCGCCTCCATGAGCGCCGACTCGTCGACGATCCTGCCCCGGGTCACGTTGATCAGCAGCGCGTGGCTCTGCATCGCAGCGAACGCGGCGCGGTCGAACATGCCCTCCGTCTCGGGGGTCAGCGGCGCGCAGACGCCCACGATGTCGGACTCCCTCAGCAGGTCGTGGAAGCGGTCCATCTTCCAGCACGACTCAACCTGAGCGGGCGGCTCCACGTCCTCGGGGTCGACGGCGATCACCCGCATCCCGAACCCGCCGGCCAGCGCAGCCAGATGCCGGCCGGTGCCTCCGAGGCCGACGATGCCCATCGTGCGGCCCATCAGCTCCCACGACGCGTCGCGGATCGGCATGCGCTGGGCCCAACCGTGCTTGCGGACGGCGTGCGCGATCCCGCGGGTGAGCCCCAGGAGCAGCGCCATGGCGTGCTCCGCCAGATGGACGCCGACCGTCCCCTTGGCGCTCGTCAGCAGGACGTCGCTCTCGACGAACTCCGGGAAGAGCGACCCGTCCGCTCCGGCGCCGCCGGTCTGGACCCAGCGCAGCCTGTCGGCACGCCGGAACAGCTCCGGCGTGATGCCGCCGAGCACGACGTCGACCTCCGGCATCGCCTCCAGGGCCTCGCCCTGCGAGTCGTACTCCAGCAGGCTCACGCCGTCCGCGACGGAAGTGATCCGCTCTTTGTGCTCGTCTTCGAGATCAAGGTTCAGAAGGATGTTCATAGTGTGCCTCCGTTCGTCGCCGAGCGCTCCCAGCAAAGCCGTCCGCCACATTGTACGCCCGGTAACCGATAGCCGCAGCGGACCGCGCGGGTGTGCTGTCACCCTGGCGGTGCTGCAAGGACGGTTGCGCGCCGCCGCGTCGCCGAGTGTATCCTTTACCCGCGTGACAGGCTACTACTACCCGCGTGACAGGCTACGGAACGGCTATCAGGAGGGCTGAGATGAAGATCACCGGCGTCAAGGTGTCCGTCTTCGAGACGGAGCGCGGTTCTAGGACTTTCGACCTCGGGCTGCTGCCCGGCATGGGCAGGGACAGGTGGATTCACCAGGGTGCGGTCAATGGGCCGGGGCGAGTGCACGTGATGCGCGTCACGACCGACGAGGGAATTGAAGGTATCTGCGACGTGCAGAGCTACCCGACGCCGATGTCCGAGACCTACCTCAAGCAGCTGCGTCACCTGGTCGTCGGCGAAAACCCGCTGCACCGCGAGCTGCTCTACCAGAAGCTCCACACCGGCACGCGATGGGTCTACTTCCTTCCGGGGTGGGCCGGGGCCTTCGACAACTGCCTGTGGGACATCGTCGGCAAGGCGGCGGGCCTGCCTGTCCACGCCATCATCGGCCGCGTCCGAGACTCCGCGCCCGTCTACCTGAACATCGGCGGCGCGACCAGGGAGCTGGCCGCCGAGGACGCTGCCCGCGCGGTCGACGCAGGCTTTCCAGCGGTCAAAGACCACTTCTACCACTCTGTGAACGAGAACATCCAGTGGCTTCAGGCAGTCCGCGAGGCGGTCGGGCCGGACATCGACGCGATGCACGACCCGGTCGCGATCTACTCGTTCGAGCAGGCTGTCCGAATCGGCCGCGCCCTGGAGGAGCTCGACTACCGGTGGCTGGAGGAGCCGCTGCCGGAGCGTCAGCTCTCGAAGATGAAGGCGCTCTGCGACGCACTCGATATCCCCGTCCTGGCGCCCGAGACGATGATGAACGACGTCGACCTGTCGGCCCAATGGCTGATCGCGGGCGCCACGGACATGATCCGCGCGAACGCGCGGAACGGGACCACGCCGGTGCTGAAGCTGGCCCACCTCGCCGAGCTGCACGGCACGGGGATCGAGCTGAACGGCACAGGGGGCCTCGGTGGCCTGGTGCACGCACACCTGCTCGTCAGCGTATCCAACACGACCTACTACGAGTACTTCGGCGGGGAGCACGAGCGGGGCTGCCGGGAGTACGGCATGACAAACCCCGTTCTGCCACACAAGGGCCGGATCGCCCCGCCGGACGGCCCGGGCTGGGGCGCGGAGTGGGATATGGACTACTTCGCGTCCAACGTGGCCGCGGAGATATAGGGCCAAGCCGCGGATGCGCTCGATGCCCGCACGACAGGTCCCGAAAGCCGACATCCATCGGCACGCCGAGACGTACGCTCATCTCGACCGGCTGATCGCCGCGCGCGACGGCCGGCCTCCCTACGACTGGGAAGGCTCGGTCGAGCGCCTTGCCGAGCTGCCTCCGGGGATGCCGCGCCTCGCCCGACTGAACGGCGACCTCGACACCGCTGCGCTCCATCCCATCGCGGTGAGCTACGTGCGCTTCGTCGAATACACGACGGCTATCATGAGAGATGCCGCGAGCGACGGCGCCGTGCTACTCGAGATACGGTTTGGGGTTGGCGCCGGGCTTGGGCCGGACCACATGTCGCTGTTCCGTGAGGCGGAGCGTCGCGTCCGCGAGGAGTACCCCGACTTCCACGCCGAGGCGATCGGGCTGATGCGTCCGACGCCCGACGAGGCCGACGCGTTCGAGACATGTCTGAGCGCACGGGAGCAGGGACTCGCGGGGATCGATTTCGTCCCGGACCCCTTGGATACGGAGGCCGACTGGACGGTGGCCTACCGGTGGGCGGAGCGCGCGGCCGAGGCGGGCCTGGGCATAACCGCCCATGCGGCGGAGTTCTCGACCGCCAACCTCGCAGCCGCACTGCGGATGCCGGGCATCACCCGGATCGGCCACGGCGTGTACGCGGCCGCCGGGGATGAGCTGCTGCGGCAGGTCGTAGGCTCCGGGGTCACCGTCGAGTGCTGCCTCACGTCGAACGTAGTCCTGGGCGCCGTGCCGTCGCTGGAAGAGCACCCGATCCGCGATTTCGTGGAGGCGGGTGTGCCGGTAACTCTGTGTACGGACGACCCCGTGCGCCTCTGCACCGACATCGCCCGTGAGTACGAGCGGGCCGAGTCCCTGGGCTTCGGAACGGACGACCTGCGGGCGTTCACCCGGAACGGCGTCCTCGCCTCCTTCACGTCGCCCCGAGCGCAAGTCGGCGCTACTCGGCCTCCTCGACGACGAGTAGCCGGCCTCGCAGGCCCGGCGCGTAACCCTCGGCCGGCTATCGCAGCTCTGAGGGAAGCGGTATCTCGAACCTCTCTGCGGCTGCCTTCAGGCTGTCGACCGTGCCCGGCGGCAGCGGGATGCCGCTGGCCAGCCGCTCCTCGTAGACGCGGTCTTCGGGCTCGCCGGGGACCATTATCTCGTCGACGCCGTCCGCCCGCGGCAGCGCCTTGATGCCCTCGATCAGCGTGTCCACCTCGCGCTTGTACTCGTCGACGTCGGTGAACGTGCCAATGTCTACCGCGGCCAGGACGCTGTTCTGCATGCCGCGCCTGACGTCGCGTGTGCCGTGGAGCACCGGGGACAGCAGGGCGTTGCCGGCCATCAGGCTCGTCAGGCACTCGAACAGCATGGCCATACCGGAGCCCTTGGGCCCGCCGAAAGGCAGAAGCGGGCCCGCCTGCTTCGGATCGGTCGTCGGCTTCCCCTCCGCGTCGAGCGCCCAGGTGTCGGGGATCGACACGCCCTTGTCGATGGCGAGCGACAGCTTGCCGCCCGCGGCGACGCTCGTCGCCATGTCGAGCACGAGCGGCCCCAGCCTGTCGCCGGGCACCGCGATCGAGATCGGGCTGTTGTGCACACCGGCGACCTTCGCGCCGGCGGGGGCCATGTTCGGCGGGCTGCAAACGATGGCGATGCCCGCCATGCCGGCCCTGGCCGCCATCAGCGAGTAGTACGCCATCGCGCCCTGGTGCGTCGTGTTGCGTATCAGGCACCAGCCCATGCCGGCTTCCCTGGCCTTGGCTATCGTCCGCTCCATCGCCATGGTCGTCACCACCGGGCCGAAGGCGAAGTCGCCCTCGATCACGATCGTCGCGGCCGTTTCGCTCTCGACGCGTACGTCCGGAGTCGTGTTCATGATGCCGGTGTCCACCCATTCGAGGTAGAGCGGAATGCGGAGCACCCCGTGCGAGTCGACCCCGCGCAGGTTCGCCCAGACGAGTACCTCGGCCTCCGTCTCGGCGTCTCCGCGTTCCAGGCCGGCCCGATTGAAGACCTCTGTCGTGAACTCTCGCAGTACCGTCGCGTCGACGATGACGTCGCCCGCTGCCATGGCGTCCTCCCTTTGCTGTCGTGGGCGACAGGGATATCAGATAACGGCGGCTCGTTCAAGTCCGCGGAAGGGTTACAATGGCGGGGCGGCAATGCCCCTTCAGGGGAGGTTGACATGGCTGACAGGAAACTCCGGCGGGGCGTATCGATAGTCGGCAGTGCCGTATCCCGGTTCGGCGCCTTCCCGGACAAGAGCTCCCGGGACCTGATGGCGGACGCCTACTCCGAGGCGGTCGAGTCGGTGGACAAGGGCTTCGACCCCGAGGACATCGAGGCGCTCTACATCGGCAACTTCACGGCGGACCTGTTCGAGGGGCAGTCGCACCTGGGCCACGTGATGGCGGACCACCTCGGCCTGACGCCGCGCCCAGCGACGCGGGTCGAGGGCGCGTGCGCCAGCAGCAGCCTGGCGTTCCGGCAGGGCGTCATGGCCATCGCCTCCGGCCTCCACGATGTCGTGATGGTCAGCGGAGTGGAGAAGATGACCGACGCCTCCGCGGCGGAAGTGCAGTCGCACCTCGCCGTGGCCGGCGACGTGGCGATGGAGGTCAACCAGGCCGGCTTCACCTTCCCCGCGTTCTACGCGGCGATGGCGTCGGCCTACATGGCCCGCTACGGGGCGACGCCCGAGCACTTCATGCACGTGGCCATCAAGAACCACGAGAATGGCGCACTTAACCCCAAGGCCCAGTTCAACGAGTCGCTTCGGGACACCATGGACCGACGCGTGAAGCGCGCCGCCGAGCGCGGCGAGCCGGCCCCGGAGTGGCGCGACGAGATCGACTTCCTCAGCGACGAGAAGGCCAACCCGATGGTAGCGTGGCCGCTGCGCCTGTTCGACTGCTCCCCGGTGACCGACGGCGCGTCCTGCATGCTGCTCGTCGCCGACGAGATCGTAGGCAGCTTCACCGACCGCCCGGTGGCCGTGGCCGCCAGCTCGCAGGCCAGCGCGGGCCCCTTCGGCGCCTGGGGCGGCGACATCACCTCGCTTCCTGCGGCGAGGGAGGCGGCCAGGGGAGCCTACGAGATGGCAGGCGTCTCGCCCGACGACATCGACATCGCCGAGGTCCACGACTGCTTCACGCCGGCCGAGGTGCTGGCGATCGAGGACGTGGGCTTCTTCCCGGCCGGACAGGGCGCCTTCGCGGCGGCCGAGGGCCTGACGACGCGGGACTCGGACAGGCCAGTCAACGTCTCCGGCGGGCTCAAGGCCAAGGGCCACCCCGTCGGCGCGACCGGCATCGCCCAGATGCACGAGATCTGGACGCAGCTCCGCGGCGGCGCAGGCGACAGGCAGATTACGCACAAGGACCTTCGGCTCGGCTTGACGCACAACGCGGGCGGGACCGGGGGCACCTGCGCGGTCCACATCCTGGAGCGGCGATGAGATGGCCGGGCAAGAACTGACGCTCGCCCTGTACCGGCGCAACCTCGCGGATGGCAGGCTTACCGGCGCGCGATGCCTCGAGTGCGGCGAGCTCACCCTGCCGCCGAAGCCCTTCTGTCCGCGCTGTCACGCCAACCGGATGGAGGCAGTCGACTTCAGCGGCGAGGGCGCCGTGACAGGCTTCACCTCCGTCTTCGTGCCGGGCCCTGACATGGCCTCCAAGGGATACGGCCGCCGCAACCCGTACGTTGCCGCGCTCGTCACGCTCGTCGAGGGCCCCGGCGTGGCGGCACGCATCGCGGCCCCCGACCCGAGCGCCCCCGACGGCGGAGTCCGCGTCGGAATGCCCGTGGTAGCTGACTTCATCACCGAAGGCGACGACGAGTCGGTCTCCCTGGTCTTCCGGCCCGTGTAAAGGCAACCGAGGAGGCCCGCGAAGGGATGTTCGAGGAACACGACCAAGTCGTCCTTACCGCCGACGTGACCGGGGACGGCGGCGAGGAGTTGAAGCCTGGCGATGTCGGCGTGATCGTTCACGTTCACCCCGGCGGCGAACCCTTCGTGGCGGAGTTCACCACCCTCGACGGCGACACTATCGCCCTCGCCACCGTTCTGCCTTCTCAGGTCCGCCCGATAACCGGCGCAGACGTAACACACGCCCTTATCGTGGAGACGGCTGTCTGATCGCCAGCCATCCGGGGCCCCAACACGCACTGAGGAGTCCGGGACGAAGAGCCGGGCGACCGGGGGCATCGCCGGGAGCTGGCGTTGCGCTGGCGTTGATGCTATTATGACATCATGTCTGTCCAGATCACGATAAGGAACATACCGGAAGAGGTTCGGGACGCTCTTGCCGTACGGGCCGCGCAACGGCACCAATCCATGCAGGGCTTCCTGCTGAGCGAGCTGGAACGAATGGCGTCGCGGCCGTCCGTTGACGAGGTGCTACGCGACATCCGTGTACGCAAGGCGGCCAAGGGGGACAGGGTGCCGCCGGCCAGCATTCTCGAAGCTCGAGACGCGGACCGGAGGTGACGCTCGTCGTCGACGCGTCCGTCCTCGTCGCCGCGCTGGTAGATCCGGGGAGCGAGGGCGTTTGGGCTGAATCGGCGATCGAGTCGGAAACCATCTTTGCCCCGGAAATCGCGCTGGCCGAAGCGGCCAATACGCTCCGTAAGCTCGAGCAGACCCGCGAAATCTCCAGCTTGGAGGCCACGCTGGCATTCCGCGACCTGACGCGTCTCGGCGTGCAACTGGTACCGTTCGAGCCGTTCGCCGAACGCGTTTGGGCCCTTAGAGGCAATCTGACGTGTTACGACGCCTGGTACGTGGCGCTGGCAGAGGGCTTAGGCTGCCCGATGATGACGCTGGACAGAAGACTCAGCCGAACCAGCGGGCCTAGGTGCGAGATAGTGGTGCCACCCTCGCATGCACAGGAAGCGGACGTGTGACGGGTCTTCCGCTGGCGGCTTGCCTACACCGGCATCGTGCGGCCGGTGAGCTTTCTTCCCGCGTCGGCGATGCCACGGTCGCCCGTCCCGACGATCCTCGCCCCCAGCTCTTCGATGGCGTACTTCGCCCTCTCGTGGTCGCTCATGGTCGTGTCCGGCCAGCCGCCATGGAAGGCTATGCCCGCCTTGTGGCAGGCCTGTATCACCGTGTTCATCGGCCTCAGCAGCTTCGGCGGGTACGGGACGGAACGCAGCCCGGGGTCGCCGAAGGAGAACGACATGTCCCCCGGCCCCCACTCGGCGAAGTAGATGCCGGGCGTCGCGGCGATGGCGTCGGCGTTCGGCAGCGCATGACGGTCCTCGATTTTGAGTCCCAGGAGCAGCTCGCCGTCCGGATTGAGCGGCCACGGGTCGGCCCGGCGCAGGTACTCCTCCGGGCTGATGCCCCATATCGCCGCGGGCTGAGTCTGGCCGCCGCCGCCCCGCATGCCCTCCGGTATGCCGAGGTCGCGGCCGATCTTCTGAAACGAGTATCTCGCCGTCGCCACGTAGGCCTTGACCGCCTCAGGGTCGCGGGCGTGCGTGTGGTTGATCCCGTGGGCGCCCGTGCTAAGCACGTGCCTCGTCTGCCAGGCGTTGTAGATCACCTCGTCGCGCGTCCTGCAGTTGGACGGCAGCGAGGCTACGACGGTCGGCGTCCGGTGCCCGCTGGGCGTGGGCCCGCCGTCCCTCAGGCCGCGCATGAAGTCGGTCAGCCCCTTGATGTCGAAGGCGAAGTGCTCGAACTCCACCAGCAGCATGTCGGCCCACGTCTGCGACGCCTCCAGCCCCGACTCGTACGTCAGCTCCGGCGCCGGCGTCGAGTAGGCGGGCTGTCCCTGCTCGAGCAGCTCGATCACCTTGTTGATTCTGCCCATGTCGTTCCCTCCTTAACAGCGGTCCGGGCGACGGCGGTCTCTCCACTGCGGCGAGCCTACGCGCGCCGTGCGATAATGCTGTATGGCAAGCACGCTCTTTGTTGACGACGTATCCACTGCCGCCAGATCATACATCCGGTGGCAGTGGGATAGCCATGCCGCGATCAGGGCGGCCGCGCCGTGACCCGCGAACGTCACAGCCGGGACGCCGAGATTCTGGCGTCTCTATCGGACCGCCTGAAAGCCGAGAGCCAAGTGAGTCGGCGAAAGCGTCGCCGCACCCGGATTCTGTTCATGGTCGTGACGGGCCTCCTCGTGCTCGCGTCCATTCCGTACCTCATCGGGCAGTTTCGACCGGACCCCGAGGCGCAAAGGCAGCAGGGGCTGATTACGGCCGCCCTCCAGCAGGTGCGGGTCGGGATGACGCTGCCGGAGGTCAACAGACTCTTCGACCGGATGCACACGCCGCCCCGCGCTTCGATCGCTCTCCAAGACGCTCAAGACCCCGATACGGCCGTCTTAACCGCCCCAAGCGCCGACGGCTCCGAGATGCGTTTCGCATTCGACACGTCGGCGGGATTCCTGGAGGCCCCCTATGTCGCGGTCGTGGTGTTCCCAAAGACCCGCCAGGGGCCGCCGCCCACGTTCATCGTGTTCTCCGCGCAGTCCGCGAGTGTGGCGGCTGTGACGGAGGTGGAGTGCGGCAGGGCGATGGAGATCGTCAGCCAGGCCCCGCTCGTTCCCGAGGAGGCGTACCAGGAGGCCCCGATACGACCGAAGAGGAACGACCTCGTCAGCGACGACGTGTACGACGTCTGGATTGCAGGTCGGGCGCTCCTCGCCCACGACGTGGCAGCCCAGCTGCGCTGCGTTCCATCCGACTCCTGAGCATCCGCGGCCTGCTGGCGTTTCTTGACTTCGATTCGGCTGGTGTGTTACCCATGCGGCGGCCCAACCCAAGGACAACCGCAAGGACTGAGGATGGCTGACACGATACCCGAAGGCCTGACTTCCGACGACCTGCGCGAGATGTACCGGCTCATGCTCATGGGACGCCGGTTCTCGGAGCGCGCGATGGAGCTGGCCGAGGCAGGCCGGCTGCCCACGGGCCTCCACCCAAGCGCTGGGCAGGAGGCGGTCGGCGTCGGTGCCTGCCACGGCCTGCGCGACACCGACTGGGTACTGCCGGCGCTCAGGACGACCGAGGCCTACTGGACGCGCGGTGTCACGCTGCTGCAGATGATGAACGCCATCATGGCCAACGCGGGCAGCATCTCCGCCGGCAAGGAGTCGTTCCACCACTGCGGCTACCCGGAGTTGGGCATCATCGCCGGGTCCGCCATAGTCGGCGCTCAGTTCCCCACGACCGTCGGCACCGCTCTCGGTCAGAAGATGCAGGGCACCGACGACGTGACGGTCTGCTTCTTCGGCGACGGCGCCGCCGCGCGGGGCGACTTCCACGAGGGCCTCAATCTCGCCGCCCTGCTCAAGGCGCCGATCGTCTTCGTCTGCGAGAACAATCTGTACTTCCAGACCGTATCCGCCAACATCGGACTGCCCATCGAGAACGTGGCCGACCGGGCGGCCGGCTACGGGATGCCCGGCGTGATCGTCGACGGCCAGAACGTGCTCGCCGTCCACGAGGCGATGGGGGAGGCGGTGCGCCGAGCCCGACGCGGCGACGGCCCGAGCATCGTCGAGTGCAAGACCTACCGCTTCTTCCGCCACCACTCGACCCTCAGGGAGACGAGGTCGCTCGACGAGGTCGAGCAGTGGAAGCGGCGAGACCCCCTGAACATCATGGCTGCGACGCTCGAGGAGCAGGGAGTCCTGGACGACGACGCTATCGCGGACATGGAACGGCGCATCGAAGAGGAGCTGGACGCGGCGGTCGAAGAGTCGGCCGCCACACCTGGCCCGGACGCCGCCGAGGCCTTCACCCACGTCTACGCCGAGCCCGTGGAGGCCATGAGAATATGAGGACCCTGCAGGTCCGGGAGGCCATCAGGGAGGCGCTGCGCCAGGAGCTCGAGGCCGATTCCAGGGTCTTCGTGTTCGGCGAGGACATCGCCGAGTACGGGGGGCTGGACGGGGTCACCGCCGGGCTGCAGAAGGAGTTCGGCCCGGAGCGCGTCTTCGACACGCCCATCGCCGAGTCCGGGCTGGCCGGGCTGGCAGTCGGCTCGTCGTTCGTCGGGATGCGGCCGGTGGTCGAGATGCAGTTCACCGGCCTGATCACCATCGCCCTGGACCAGATCGCCAACAGCGCCGCCAAGGCCCGATACGTGCACCAGGGCGGCATCACCGCTCCGCTGGTGGTGCGGACCGTGAATTTCCCAAAGGGCAACGTATACGTCGCCCAGGCGCTCGAGGCCTGGCTCGTCCACGTGCCCGGTCTGAAGGTCGTCGCGCCGTCGACGCCGGCGGACTCAAAGGGGCTGCTGATCGCCTCCATACGCGATCCCGACCCTGTGGTGTTCGTCGAGCACACGTCGCTCTACGGCCGCGAGGGCCCCGTGCCCGAGGAGCCGTACGCGCTGCCCCTGGGCAAGGCCTCCATCACCCGCGAAGGCAACGACGTCACCGTGGTCACGTACTCCAGCATGGTCCCCATAGTGGAGGAGGCCGCCGACGATCTGGCGGCCGAGAACGTGAGCGTGGAGGTCGTCGACCTGCGCACGCTGGTGCCGTTCGACCGCGACGCGGTGCTGAGCTCCGTCTCCAAGACGGGCCGGCTGGTCGTCGCGCACGAGGCGGTACGCCGGGCGGGGTTCGGCGCGGAGGTGGTCGCCATAGTCGCCGAGAGCGAGGCGTTCCGCGACCTGAAGGCGCCCGTGGCCAGGGTGGCCAATGTGGGCGTGCCGGTCCCGCACAGCCACCACCTCTACCCCCACGTCCTCCCGGACAAGGACGACGTGATCGCAGGCGTGCGGCGCGTCCTGGACTCCGGCTAAGACGACGACAAACACTCCCCGAGGCTGCCGACTTGTACGACCTGCTAATCATCAACGGACGAGTCCTGGACGGCACGGGCAGCCCCTGGTACCGGGCCGACGTCGCCGTTGTCGACGATGTCATCGTAGCCATCGGAAGTCTCGCCGGCCGTGAGGCGGCCGAGACTATCGACGCCGCCGGCCACTTCGTGACTCCCGGCTTCGTCGAGGAGCACTCCCACGCCGACGTCACCTACCTCGTCGACCCTCTGTCGCAGAGCTCCGTCCGGCAGGGCATGACGACGCTCGTCGTCGGCAACTGCGGCATGTCCGCCGCGCCCGTGTCGAACGACATGCTCGCCACCTATCTCCGCGGCGCTCCGCTGTTCAACTTCGACGACTACGAGTGGACGTGGGAGGGGATGGGGGAGTACCTCGAGGTGGTCGCGGCCGCTCGCCCGTCCGTCAACGTGACCGCGCTGGCGGGCCACATGCCGGTGAGGGCGCTGGTGCTGGGCGAAGCGAACCGGCCTGCAACCGAGGACGAACGAGGCGCCATGAGGGCCGTGCTCGAGCGGGCCCTGTCCGAGGGCGCTGCCGGCTTCAGCACGGGTCTGACGTACCAGCACACGGTCTTCGCCGACACGGACGAGATCGCCGAGACGGCGAAGGCGCTGAAACGCCACGGCCGCGCCTACCATACACACATGCGCAGCTACGGCAAGGACCTTCTCGAGGCCGTCGCCGAGTCGATCGAGATCGCGCGCCGCGCCGAGGTGCCCCTTGTCATCTCGCACATGTACCCCTCCGGGAGCGACTACTGGGGACAGTCCGCCGACTGCCTGGAGCTGCTGGAGCGCGCCCGCGACGAGGGCCTCGAGGTTGGCTACGACGTCACGCCCTGGCTCAGGGGCGGCGGGCCGATCATGCAGATGTTCCCCCTGTGGGCCCGCGAGGGCGGCCACGACAGCACGCTCGAACGCCTCAAGGACGCCGACGTCCGGGCCCGCGTGACCGCCGAGATAGAGGGCGAAGGCCCCTATGGTATCGTCTCTCCGTGGGACGACCAGCTCATATGCCACGTCGGGGACCCGAAGCACCGGCCCTGGCTCGGGCGCTCGATAGCCGACATCGCGGCCGAGCGCGGCGAGTCGCCAGCCGAGGCCGCGCTGCTCATGCTCGTAGAGGACAAGGGCAGCTACTGGGTGGCCTCCACCAACAAGTGCGACGAGGACGTCGACCGACTCATGAAGCACCCGCTGGGCGTCCCGGTGGCCGACGGGTACGCGCTGGCGCCGGAGGGGACGCTCGCCTTCCAGGACCGCCCCAACTCCTACGGCACCTTCCCGCGCGTCCTCGGACGCTACGTCAGGGAGCGGGGCGTGCTGACATGGGAGGAGGCCGTCCACAAGATGACCTCCGTCCCGGCCGCGCGGCTCGGTCTGTGGGACCGCGGCGTGCTGAGAGAGGGCCTGGCCGCCGACATCGTCGTCTTCGACCCCGATACCGTGATCGAAAAGGCGGACTACACGCACCCCCAGGAGTACCCGGAGGGCATCGACTGGGTTATCGTCAACGGCAAGGTGACCGTGGCCCCCGGCGGGCACACCGGCGCCCGCGCCGGCAAAGTGTTCTAAAAGGGCCATTCGGCGCCCGGCACGTGTAGCGCCTCATAGGGAGATTGACCATGCCAGAGAGCCTCGCCATCGACGGCGGCAGTCCGGTCCGCGAGCGGCCCCTGCCGTTCACCAAGGTGAGCTTCGGCTACGAGGAGCTTCGCGAGATACTGGACGTGTTCGAGAGCGGCGCCTTCTGCTCCGTCATGCCGACCGCCGTCAAGGTGCCTGCCTTCGAGGAGGCCTTCGCAGCGTACGTCGGGGCGAAGTACGCCGTCGCGTTCAGCTCAGGCACGACCGCGCAGCACGCGTCCCTGGTCGCCGCGGGGGTGGGGCCCGGCGACGAGGTTATAGTGCCGCCCCTGACCTTCGCGTCGACCGCCTACACGGTACTCATGACCGGCGCAACGCCCGTCTTCGCCGACGTGGACGACCGCACGATCACCCTGGACCCCGATCGCGTGGTCGAGGCGACCACGGAGAAGACGCGCGCCATCGTGCCCGTGCACTGGTTCGGCCACCCGGCCGCGATGGCGGGGATCATGGACCACGCCGACCGGAACGGCATCGCGGTCATAGAGGACTGCGCCCACGCCTTCGGGGCGCTCTACCGCGGCCAGGGCGTGGGAACGATCGGCGCCATGTCGTGCTGGAGCCTGCAGCAGTCCAAGATACTCACTGCGGCGGGCGAGGGGGGAGCGCTGGTCACGGACGACCTAGGCCACGCACAGATGGCGATGTCGATGCGTGACCATGGCAAGGACAAGACCGCGCCCGCCGGCGTGGTCGACCGGTACTCGATCGTCCGGGTCGGCAACAACTACCGCCTCTCCGAGCTGCACGCCGGCTTCGCGCTGGCGCAGCTCAGAAAGGCGGGCCGCATCCAGGACGCGCGGCAGGCGCACACCCGGTACCTCGACGCGGCCATCGGCGGCCTTCCCGGCGTCCGCAGGCCTGAGCCGGCCGACGACGTGACGGTCGGCTATCCGTACTATCCGGTACGCTTCGTCGAGGGACAGTTCGCCGCGGACCTGAACGGCATCACCGACGCTCTGCAGGCAGAGGGCATCGACACGATCCGCGTCGCCGACGAGGAGTTCGTCCCGGACCATCCGCTGTTCCGGGAGCACTGCGGCCCGGTCGAGGTCCCCGTCGCGCGGCAGATCAGCAAGGAGCTCATGCTGCTCCCACTGTACCCGGACATGGCGCAATCGGACCTGGACGACATCATCGCCGCGGTGCGGAAGGTGACGGCGGCGTACGCGGCATAACCTCTCCCGACGGGAGCAAGTTCCTGGGCCCGCGCGGCCGTTGCAGCAGCCGGTCCGACCCGGAGGCACGCGGCTGCGGAGCGCCCTGACAAATCCCGAATCGGACCGACACGGAGTGTACCTATGGCGAGAATGACCGGTGGAGAAGCGCTGGCCGAGTCGCTGATCAGGCACGGGGTCGAGGTCGTGTTTGGCGTGCCGGGCTACCAGCTCTACCACGCCACCGACCCGTTTCACGGCGACACCCGCATCCGTTACGTAACGACCAGGCACGAGCAGGCCGCGGCCTACATGGCCTACGGCTACTCCCGCACCGGCGGAGGCATGGGCACGGCGATGGTGGTGCCGGGCCCGGGCCTGCTCAACGCGACTGCGGCCATCGGCACGGCCTATTCGGCTTCGACTTCCATGCTGGTCGTCTCCGGGCAGATCCCGCGCGACTTCCAGGGCTTCAACCGGGGCGAGCTTCACGAGGTGGACGACCAGCTAGACTGCGTCCGGCCCATAACGAAGTGGGCGGAACGGATCGACGACCCACAAGCGATTCCCGGCGCGGTCCGGGAGGCCTTCCGGCATCTCAACACCGGTCGGCCTCGGCCGGTCGAGATCGAGATGCCGTTGGACACCCTGGCGGAGACTGCCGAGATCGACCTGCCCGAGCCGGACGCCTACCCGCGGCAGGCGCCCGACCGCGACAGCGTGGCGCAGGCCGCGCGCGTGATCGACGCGGCCGAGCATCCGGTTATCTGGGCCGGCAGCGGCGTCTTCTCCTCCCGCGCACATGAGCAGCTGGCGCGGCTGGCGGAGTACCTGCAGGCGCCGGTCGTCGCCAGCTACGAGGGCCGCGGGGCCATTTCCGACCGGTGCTACCTGTCGCTGGGAGCGCCCAACCTCAGGCGCGACTGCCTCGACGACTTCCTGGACAGTTGCGATCTGATACTCGCCGTCGGCACGAGGCTGGCGAGGCCGACCTTCGAGCGGCAACAGATCGTCCAGATAGACATCGACCCGGACGAGATCGGCAGGAACTATCCCGACCGGACCATCGGCGTCCACGGGGACGCGGCGCTGACGCTCGACGCTCTCCGCGCGGCGCTGGAGGCGATCGGTCCGGCCAGGGCGAGCCGCCGCGCGGAGTTCGAGGCTATCCGGTCGGAGCGGGCCGACCCGGCGAACCAGATCGAGCCCCAAGGCTCCTTCGTGCGCGCCATACGCGACGCGATGCCCGACGACGGAATTCTCGTGCCCGACGAGACGCAGGTGGGCTACTACAGCCGCTGCTTCTTCCCCGTGTACGAGCCGGGCAGCTTCGTCACTTCGTCCTACTTCGGCAACCTGGGGTACGGCTTCCCGACGGCGCTGGGCGCCAAGGTTGCATGGCCGAACCGGGTCGTGGTCTCCATCTCAGGGGACGGCGGGTTCATGTTCAACGTGCAGGAGCTGGCCACGGCGGCGATGCACCGCATCAACGTCGTCGCCATCGTGTTCAACGACAACGCCTTCGGCAACGTGATGCGCTCCCAGATTGCGCAGTTCGACGGCCGGGTCGTCGGCTCGGAGCTGGTGAACCCCGACTTCGTGAAGCTGGGGCAGGCCTTCGGCGTGCGCAGCGTTCGGGTGCGCGAACCCGAAGAGTTGACCGCCGCGATCATCGAGGCGAACGGCATCGACGCGCCGTCCCTGATAGAGGTCCCGGTCGGGGTGATGCCCGACCCAGTGTAGCCCGTTCTACGTGATTCCTGGTTCTGGGGTAATGCCCTGGCAGAGTGCACTGATTCAAATGCATTCTGATGCATTTGAATGAATAATGCCGCATTCCCTGAATGCAGCATTATCCACGTCTCAGGGCTGCCGCACAGGGGCAGGTTTCTCCGCGCCTAGTCGTAGCCCTCGGCGCGGATGCAGGCTACCCAGTGGTCCTTGCTGACCTCTCTCAGCTCCGGTATCTCGACCTTGCACCGGTCTACGGCGATGGGGCAGCGGGTGTGGAACACGCAGCCCGGAGGAGGGGTCATCGGGCTCGGCACCTCGCCCTGCAGGACCATGTACTCGCGCTCCGCCTCGACGGCCGGGTCGGGAATCGGGATCGCCGACAGCAACGCCTTCGTGTAGGGGTGTAGGGGATTCTCGTACAGCTCGGTCCGGTTCGCGATCTCGACGATGTGCCCCAGGTACATCACGGCCACACGGTCGCTGATGTGCCGGACGACCGACAGGTCGTGGGCGATGAAAAGGTACGTGAGCCCGAACTTGTCCTGGAGGTCCTCGAGCAGGTTGATCACCTGGGCCTGGATCGACACGTCCAGCGCCGACACCGGCTCGTCGCAGACGATGAACGCCGGGTCCGACGCCAGCGACCGGGCCAGCCCTATGCGCTGCCGCTGGCCTCCGCTGAACTCGTGGGGGTATCGGTCGGCCATGTACGGGTTGAGGCCGACGACGGTGAGCAGCTCCGCGACCCTATCCCTGTACTCGCCCTTGCCGTCGACCAGCTTGTGCACGGTCAGCGGCTCGCCGATGATGTCCCCGCAGGTCATCCTGGGGTTCAGGGAGCCGTACGGGTCCTGAAAGATGATCTGCATTCGCCGCCGGACGAGCCTCATGCCCTGGGGGCTCAGGTCGCTGAGCATCTGCCCTTCGAAGATGACGTCTCCCGCCGTCGGCTCGTATAGCTGTAGGATGCAGCGGGCGACAGTCGTCTTGCCGGATCCGCTCTCGCCCACCAGGCCCAGCGTCTCGCCGCGCCTGATGAAGAAGCTGATGTCGTCGACGGCCTTGATATCGGCCACCCGCTTCCGGAAGACCGTGCCCGACATTACCGGGAAGTACTTCCGCAGGTGGCGGACCTGCAGCAGGATATCCTCGCCCGTCTGTGTCTGTATCACGCGCCCGCCTCTTGCGTTACGGTGGACTTGAGCCCCGGCAGCTCCGCCGCCCTCCAGCACGCGGACAGGTGGGTGCCCTTGACCGCCACCAACTCCGGGGTCTCCTGGACGCACCTGTCGATGGCGTACCGGCAGCGCGGCGCGAACCGACAGCCGTCGGCCATGTCGATCAGGTCCGGGGGCATCCCCTCGATCGTCTCGAGCTTGTATCCCTCGGGCTCGTCCAAGCGTGGCACCGAGTTGAGCAGACCGAGGGTGTACGGGTGTCTTGGGTCGCCGTACATCTCCCTGGCGCCGCCGGTGTCGACTATCTTCCCGGCGTACATGACGAGCACGCGGGACGCGTAGCGGGCCACTATCCCCAGGTTGTGCGTGATCAGGATCAGCGCCATGCCGAGCCGCGTCGTCAGCGACCGCATGAGCTCGAGTATCTGCGCCTGGATCGTGACGTCCAGCGCGGTCGTCGGCTCGTCGGCGAGGATCAGGCGCGGATTGCAGCTTATCGCCATCGCGATCATCACGCGCTGGCTCATCCCGCCGCTAAGCTGGTGCGGGTAGTCATCGAGGAGGCGCTCCACATCGGGTATCCCCACCATGTCGAGCAACTCCCGCGCCCGCTGATGGGAGTCCGTCTTGTTCATCCTCAGGTGGAGCTGCAGCGTCTCCGTGAGCTGGCGCCCGATGGTCAATACGGGGTTGAGTGACGTCATTGGCTCCTGGAAGATCATCGATATCCGGTTGCCGCGGACTCTCCTCATCTGAGCGCCGCTCAGCTTGAGCAGGTCCTTACCGTCGAAGATCACCTCGCCCCCGACGATCTTGCCAGGCGGGGAGGCGATGAGCCTCATTACGGAAAGCGCGCTGACCGTCTTTCCGCAGCCGCTCTCACCGACGATGCCGATGATCTCGCCCTCGTTGAGGTCGTAGCTTATGCCGTCGACCGCCCTCACGACACCGTCCTGGGTCGAGAACTCGGTGGCCAGGTTCTTCACTTCCAGTAGCTTTGCCATGCCACGCCCCGTCCGCTTCTTGCGTAAAGACCGAAGGCCGCCACCCTGATCCGGCGCCGGCCGACTGTCCTCATTGTAGTCTACGTGCTGCCGCCCATCAACAAGCACCCGCCGGGGGCGGCGCTGTCTCGATTCACTCCAGGTGCGACGCGTCGTTGAACCGGTCGATCCGGTGGTGGACCGGCACCAGCCGGGCCCCGCGGTCGGGCGCCCAAAGGCTCTTGTCGATCGTGAAGTCGAACACGGCCGTGTTGCGGACGTGCATGCCCCAGGTTCGGTCCGTGCCCAGGAGCGCCGCGAGGATATGCTGAAGGATCCCGCCGTGGGTCACCATCAGCACCGTATCCCCGTCGTCGTGCCCGCCGACCGCGCGGTCTACAACCCTCTGCGCGCGGGCCTGTCTCGCTTCGGGCGGCTCTACCCCCTCGATTCCCGCGAGCCCCTTCTTCCATGCCTGTTCCATGTCCAGCTCCGGGTACTTCCCCGAGACCTCGTCGCCGGTCAGCCCCGACAGGATGCCGACGTCGTACTCCATCAGGTCGTCCACGTCGACGACCTCCATCGCCCAACCGGCAGCGAGTATGGAGGCCGTCTCGCTTGTTCGCGAGAGCGGGCTCGTGTAGACGTGGGTGGGCACGAATTCCTCGCTGTGGAAGCGGTCCGCGAGCTTCCGCGCCTGTCGTCTACCGGCATCGGAGAGCGGAAAGTCGGATCGCCCCTGGTAGCGGTTCTCGGCGTTGGCCGTCGACTCCGCGTGTCTGACGAACAGGAGTCTCATCGGTCCAACCACTCCGATGACGCTGGCGCTATGTTGCCGTCGTCGTCTGCCTCGAGCAGCGCGGCGAAGTCGTAGCCGCGACGCCTGATCTCGTCGCTGCCGCCCTGACGGCGGTCCAGGATGCAGAGCACCTTGACGACCTCACACCCGGCCTGTTCCACCGCGTCTACCGCGTGGAGCAGACTGCCGCCCGTGCTGCAGGTGTCGTCTACGACCGCGACCTTCGCCCCGGGCCTCACCCTCCCCTCGATGAGCCGCCCCGTTCCGTGCTTTTTCGCGCGCGGCCTGACGATCAACGCGCCGATAGGGTTGCCCTTGAGATGGCTGACCGTGGCCACCGACGCGACGATCGGGTCGGCCGCCACAGTCGGCCCGGCGATCGCCTCCGCGCCGCACTCCACCAGCGTGGGGTAGAGGGCCGTGGCCACCCTGTACGAGCCCTCGGGATCGAGCGTCACCAGGCGTCCGTCGAAGTAGTAGCCGCTCGCGGCGCCGGAGGTTAGCTCGAACTCCCCGAACTGGAGCGCGCCGACGTCGAGCGCCAACTGTAGGATCTCTGCTGCCGAGTCCTTCACACCTTTGTCCCCTCCGTCGAGATAGAGTCCGTGGTCGTCTATGTACCGTGCTACGGGCCCGGGCACGAGGTCGGCTATCGACAGCCCCTCATGGACCCGGCGCCTCACCTCCGTGCTGCTGACGTGCAACAGTGGGCCGGCGATCACCGTAACCGCCGCCCGCGCGTCCGCGTCGACCGCTTCCAGCGCGTCCAGTCCGGGGTCCGGCTGTCCGGGCCGCGCGAACACGCCAAGTCTGGACAACTGGACTACGCTACGCGGACGGTGCCACAGCGCAATCTGCCTGAGCGCATCCGCACCCAACAGCAATAACAGCTCGCGCCCCGGCGCCAGGGACTCCAGCGTGTCCACAGTATACGTCGCCCCGGGCCGGCGCACCTCGCTGTCGGATACGGCGACACCCGGATACGGCGCCGCGGCCAGGCTCGCCATCTCAAGCCGTTGGAGCCCGGAGGCCTCCGGTTCCCGCGCCTTGAGGCGCGGTCGGCCGGCCGGGACGATGAGCACCTCATCCAGGCTGAGGCGCTCCCGCGCGGCCTCAATCGCAGCCAGGTGCCCCGAATGGATCGGGTCGAGCGTCCCACCGAATATCCCTGCCCGCAACTAGTCCCACTCCAGTTCGAGCTTGCCTATGCGGACAATGTCCCCGTCTCTCGCTCCGGCCTTCTCCAGGGCGGACATGATGCCCATCCGCCTAAGGTGCTCCATGAACTGCGTCCTCGCCTCCCAGTCGTCGGGGTCTACCAGCGCGGCGATCCTCTCGGCGGCGCGTACCGGCACGACATAGGTGTCGCCGTCTCTAATGACCCTGGTCTCCCGGTCGACAGACCGCGGGCGGATCACCGGGGCAGGCTGTTCCATGATGGCGGCGTCCCGGTCCCGCGGGGTTGCCGCCAGCGCCCCCACTACGTCGCCGAGCAGATCGTCCAGTCCTATTCTGGCGAGCGCCGAGACGGCGCGGATCCCTCTCCCTGGAAGCTCCGCCCGCAGCCCGGCGGCCCGCTCTTCCACACCGTACAGATCAACCTTGTTCACCGCCAGAAGCTCTTTCTTGCTCGCCAGACGCTCGTCGAACAGCTCCAACTCCGTGCGAATCCGATGGTACTCGGCCACGAGGTCGGGCCTGTCCCCGTCTATCAGGTGTATCAGCACCTTCGTCCGCTCGACATGGCGCAGGAAGTCATGCCCGAGGCCGACACCCGCATGGGCTCCTTCAATCAGCCCCGGGATGTCGACCAGAACGATCATGTCGTAGCCGATCTCCGCTGTACCCAATGACGGCTCTAGGGTCGTGAACGGATAGCTCGCCACCTTGGGGTGGGCGCCCGTCAGCGCCGCCAGCAGACTGGACTTGCCAGCGTTGGGGGCGCCGACGATGCCGACGTCTGCGAACAACTTCAACTCCAGTCTCAGCACGCGGCTCTCGCCCGGGTCGCCCGCCTCCGCCAATACCGGAAAGCGGTTAGTAGAGGACGCGAAGGTGGTGTTGCCACGCCCGCCGCGGCCACCGCGCGCAACCACAATGCTCATGCCCTCCGCGGAGATGTCAACACCGCCCGGCGACTCATCATCCAACCCCCGGACGACTGTGCCAACCGGTACCTCGATCTGGATGTCCTGCCCCTTCGCACCATGACGGTCCCTGCCGGCTCCGTGGCCTCCATTTTCCGCAACGACGCGACGTCGTTGACGCAGGCGTCGGAGGCTGGTGATGGTCCCTGAACCACTTACAACGACAGATCCTCCGCGACCACCATCTCCTCCGTCAGGCCCGCCGCGCGGGATGAACTTTTCCCTGCGGCCGCTCACGCACCCGTTACCCCCATCTCCTGATGTTACTGATATTTCAACTTTATCGATCATAGGTATGGGGAATACTAACAGTCTCTCATAATCTCGTGGATTACTGGGATACCTGATCTGTGCGGCGTGTCGAAGATAGGCCTTCGGTGAATTGCTTGGGGATTGCCTATGGCTTGTCGGTGGACGATTGGTTTCCCCTGGACTGCTGCACGGGAGGATGAGGGTGTTACCCACATATGAGCAAGGATATCCACCGGAGACGGTAAGTTATCCACAAAGCGCGGGTGGTAGGCGCTGGGGGACAGGGGCCCGAAGGAGGCTGGATGGGCAGAGCGGAGACCGGGCTGCTAGCCTTCCAGGGACTCACGGATGTTGATGAGGTCTTGGCGAAGATCAGGGTCTTCGTTTGCCAGGGATGCGATGCGGACGCAGGCGTGCATGACCGTGGTGTGGTCCTTGCCGCCCAAGGCCAGGCCGGCCGCCTTCAAGGTGAGATGGACGTCCTCGCGGAGCAGGTACATGGCGACCTGCCGAGCGAGGGCAGTATGTTTGTCACGCCGCTTGCCTTTGAGGACTTCGACTTCGACGTCGAAGTAGGAGCACACGGCATCGACTATCTCCTGCTCGGACACCTTCCGCCGGGTCGATCCAGCCAGGGAGTCTGCCAGAACCCTCTTAACCAGGTCAAACGAGATTAAGCTATTGGTCAGGTGAGCGTAAGCGGCGATCTTATTCAGGGTCCCTTCCAGCTCACGGACGTTCTTGTGAACGCGCCCTGCGAGGAGATCCAGAACGTCGTTCGGGAACCGCTGACCCGTGCCCGCCGCTTTGGCACGCAGGATATCGATACGCATCTCCTGATCGGGCGTCTGGATATCGACGACAAGCCCCGCGGCGAGCCGGGAGCTTACCCGGTCTTCGAGCAGGGTGAGATTCGTCACCGGGCGGTCGCTCGTTATCACCACCTGCTTACCCGCGAGGTGGAGCGCGTTGAAGGTGTGGAAGAAGCCCTCCTGGGTCTGCTGTTTGCCGATGATGAACTGGATGTCGTCGAGCAGCAGGGCATCGGCGCTGCGGTAGTAGGCCCTGAAGGCGTCGGTCGTCCCTTCGCGAATCGCCCGAATGTACCCGTTGGTGAACTCCTCCGTCGTGGCGTAGATCGGCGTCAGCCCGCGGGAGATCAGCCTGTGGCCGATCGCATGGAGCATGTGGGTCTTGCCGAGGCCGACGCCGGAGTAGATGAACAGCGGGTTGTAGACACCGCCCGGCGTTTCCGAGACTGCCAGGGCGGCCGCGTGGGCGAGCTCGTTCGACCTGCCGACGATGAACGTGTCGAAGACGTAGCGAGGGTTCAGCGCAGTGGCCGGTCGGTCCGTATCCGCCTGCGGCGTCGAGCCGTTGAGTGAGTGGTGCGTCGGGTTCGAGGACGGGGCGCGGTCGTCTTGTGACACGTGACCTGCAGGGGCCCCCGAGACAACCTCGAAGCGGACGTCGACATCCCTGGCAACGATCCGACCCACGGCGCTGGAGATGAGCGAGTACATCCGCTGTTCGAGCATCTCGGCGACGAAGGTGTTCGGGGCGCTGACGACGAACTCGCTATCGGCGTAGCGGATGCCGGTGGTGTCGCGGAGCCAGGTCTCGTAGCTCGGTCGGGTCACCCGGAGCTCGAGATCGCCCAGGACGGCCTGCCAGATCGCGTCGGGGCGCCGCTGCTCCGGAGCAGCGGAGCCCCGGGTCTTCTTGGCAGTCTGGTTTGTCGCGGTCGTCAAGGGAAAGAGCCGCCTCCGAGTGGTGATTTGAGCGCCATCTGGCCCCGGCGGGGTCAGGACTCGGAGGCCGGGACAGGCCCGGACCTGCGGTCCTTTTGGGGTTCGATGCTGAGGGTGCGCGGCAGTGTAGCACGGCCCTTGTCGTGCACCGTCAAGCCATGGAAGAGGGGATTTTCGGACGGAATTCTTGGCCCTCGGGCGGGCGTCCCAGCGGGCGGCGTGTCACAGGGCTCCATGACCTGGAACGGCGTCGTTATGGGGTGTAGAGGCAGCGCGGGCCGGCCCGATCCGGCCGCAGGGGACCGGCTTCCACCGGAGTGCACACGGGCGGAGAGGCCGGCCGGCCCATGCCCTCTCCGCTCGAAGTTGGACAGAGACTAAACGCCGATCGCCCAACAGCATATGTGGATTCTTAGACAAGGCCGGCTGGCGTCTCTGTCATTCACGCCGTCGGTGGGAGGCGCGGGCTCCCTGCTACGGGGCGAGGGGCGGTTCGCCGGGCGCGCCGGCGATGTTCCCAATGGGCACGCCAAGACCGAGCGCGAGCAGCCCGAGCCAGACGGCAATAGCCGCCGCGGCAAGGCCGGCGATCACGAACAGCGTGACGACGGCGAAACGACGCCACCGACTGCGGCCCAACTGCCCCTGGCGCTTCCGCAGCGCGTCGTCGATCTCGGCCTGCAGCTCACGGGCCGATTTGCCTCTCGTGGCCATCCCGAATGCCTCGCTCGCTACCCGCCGTTGCCGTCGGGTCTCATGACGATCTTGCCCGCCATGCCCGACCGCAGCAGCTCGATTGCCGCGTCGATCTCTGAAACGCGCATCTCGTGGGTGACGATCGGGCGGAGGTCGACGGCGCCGCTCTCCAGGAGCCAGCGTGTCCTGTACCAGGTCTCGAATATCCGCCTGCCGCTGAGGGCTCTGACGGTGAGGTTCTTGAAGATAACGTCGCCGGCCAGGTCCTCTATCGTCACCGCGCGAGAGGGGATGCCGAAGAGGGTGACGCGGCCGCCGGGCGCGACGGCCTTGAACGCCGTGTTGATCGCCGTCTCCGCCCCGCTCATCTCGAGCGCGACATCCAGGCCGTGGTCGCCGTTGGCCTCCGTTAGCAACGCCGCGACGTCGCTCGCTGACGCGTAGCGGCCCGGGCCGAATGTCCGGCTCGCGCCCATCTTGAGCGCCAGATCGAGCCTGTACTCGTGCGGGTCGACCGCGAACACTGACGCGGCCCCGGAGGAGCTGGCGATGGCGATCGCGAACAGGCCGACGGGCCCGCAGCCCAGCACGCCGACGGAGCGCCCCGTCAGGGCATGGTCCAGGGTGGAGAACACGGCGTTGCCGAACGGCTCCTGCAGTGTCGCGATCTCGGGCGGCAGCTTCGCGCGGTCGTTCTGCCAGACGACCTTCTCGGGGACCGCGACGTAGTCCGCGAAGGCGCCGTCCCGGTGCACGCCCAGTATGCTGGGGTTGACGCACATGTGGCGCGTACCCGAGCGGCACTGAACGCAGACGTCGCAGGTGACATGGCTCTCCGCGGATACGTAGTCGCCCACGGCGACGTTCTCGACGGCCGAGCCGAGATCGACGACGGTGCCCGCGAACTCGTGCCCCAAGGTCACCGGCGGCTTGATGTAGCGGGAGCTCCAGTCGTCCCACTCCCAGATGTGCAGGTCGGTGCCGCAGATGCTCGCCGCCTCGACCTTCACGAGGACCTCGTCGGCCGCCGTCTCGGGGAGGGGTATCTCTTCCACGACAAGGCCGCGCCCGGGCGCGGCCTTGCGTACGGCCGTCATTGTCTCTGCCATAGGCCTTCCTGAGCTTTGCTGAGAGCATCGGTGAGTTTAGGTGCGGCCCCGTAGGGGTGTCAACTCGACCGCGGCGGGAGGTGCAGACGCGCGGGCGCGGCGCGGGAAGCGGCTTTGACTGCGCGGGACGACGAAAGTAGACTCTGGCGAAACAGCGCAGGGCCTGCGCGGCAGGAGACCGTTCTATGAACCTGATAATCACCGGGTGCGAGTACGCCGGAAAGTCGACCCTGGTCAAGCGCGTCGCGGACTGGAAGGAGCAGGTGCTCGGAACGTCCGTCCCACTGGTCTGGTTCGGCGATCACAGGATGCCCCAGTACCACGACCACTTCAGCTTCCCGGAGCTCGGCGCCAACGACCTGAGCGAAGAGGAGGCGGACGCGATGTGGTCGCTCAGCCCTCGGCTCCGCAAATTCTTCCTCACCTGGGGCATGTACTACCACCTGACCCAGGTCTTCTACGACGACAACGACCACATCCTGGTCGGCTTCCACCTCGAGGAGTCCGTCTACGCCCCGCTGTACTACGGGTACGGGGAGCCGGGGACCCGCCCCAGCCTCTCGCGGGCGCTGGACCAGGAGATCATGAAGAAGGCGCCGGACACGGTGCTCGTGATGCTGACGGCCTCGCCAGAGGCGATCCTCGAGCGGATGAGGGCCAACCCCCACAGGCGCGGCCTGCTGCAGGAGAAGGATGTCGAGCACGTGCTGGAGCGGTTCGACCGGGAGTTCCTCGAGTCGACGATCCGGTACAAGTTCGTCATCGACACCACCGACAACACCGAAGGGGAGACGTTTCAGCAGTTCGTGAACAAGATGTATCCCCACCTGGGCCCCGCCGACCGGCTGCGCATGCAGACCAAACGGCCGCCCGAGGGCGCCTAGGGCCGGGCCCGCCGCACCGCAGACCACTCGAAGAACGCAGGGAGGACGCGACATGGAACGCGCAGGATTCGTGCTGAAGGTGAAGAAGGACAGGCTGGACGAGTACACGCGGCGGCACCGCGAGGTGTGGCCGGACATGCTGGACGCCATACGTCGGAACGGCTTTGGCAACTACTCGCTGTTCCTGGACGGGGACGGCAACCTCTTCGGCTACGTCGAGGCGGAGGAGAGCTTCGAGAAGTGCCTCGAAGGGATGGCCACCGAGGAGGCCAACCTGCGCTGGCAGGCCGACATGGCGGACTTCTTCGAGGGCATCAGCGGCCGCCCGGACCAGTCGATGATGAAGCTCGAGCACGTCTTCTATTCGCCGTAGCCGCCGCAGACCAGGACACGATACGGCCTACCGCAATGCGCGAGGACAGGACGACGCCCCTGCGTATCCTTAGTCGTCGGCCCGGAGGCTGATCTCGACGATCTGACTGTCGCCGGACGTCACCCGGCTCCACTCAGCGATCCGCCACCCGACGACCCACGCGATGCCCCGGGGCGTGACGACCAACGGGACCCGGTCGCGCCACGATGCGGGGATCTTTGCGTCGGCCATGAAGTCCTGCAGCTTCTTATGGCCCGGCGCGCCGAGCGGCTGAAACCTGTCGCCGGGCATCCGCGTGCGGAGAACCAGGCCGCCCTCGACGGCGCGGCGGCTCATCCGCGCGATCGGGTCGGCGGGAGGCCTGCCCGCGGTGTCCCCGGCTCCCCCGTCGCCGGAGCGTCGCAGCGCGTCGTCGTCGGGGCGGTCTACCAGCCGTACGGCGATTCGCCAAGCGCCGACGCGGGTATCGCCCATCGCCGTCAGCGCGTGCTCGCCCTCGAAACGCGGCAGCGGGCAGAGGTCCGCGTCGGCGCGCGCAACGATGGCCTCGTCGTATCCGACGTGGAAGCGCAGGCCGCCGGGCAGGTCGATCGCGCGGCCCGCGGGGCCCTTCAGCAGCCGCATCATGTCGTCGGCGTGACGCAGGTGGACGCCGTCCAGGTCGCCCTTGACGGCGGCGACGGCGCGTCTGAGCACGTGCGCCCGGAGCGCCGTCGGTAGCCGGCTTATTGTGCGCCGGTCCAGGGCTACCCTGTCCTGTCCCACCTCCGCGGCGTCTTGCCACAGCCGGTCAACCTCCCCGTCGAGATAGGAGAGCTCGCGCGCAGCGGCCGTGGACAGCCGGAGCAGGGCGTCCCGAACGGAAGGGTTCAGCTCCTCGAGCAGCGGCAGCAGCTCGGCCCGGACCCGGTTGCGGGTGAAGTCGGGAGAGCGGTTCGACTCGTCCATCCTGGGCCGCAGGCCGAGGGCGCGGCAGTAGGCTTCGGTGTCGGCGCGCGGAAGGCCGAGCAGCGGGCGCACGAAGCGCACCTCCGTCCCCTCCACACGCCGCGCCGAGTAAGTCTCCATCCCCCGCAGGCCGGTGAGGCCGCTGCCGCGCACGACGTGCATCAGGATGGTCTCCGCCTGGTCGTCCGCGGTGTGTCCCAACGCGACCGCGTCTGCGCCGTGCTCGCGGTAGACGCGTGCGAGGAAGGCGTACCGCACCTCGCGCGCCGCCTGCTCGAGCGACAGCCGGTGGGCGGCCCTGTAGGCGGCGACGTCCGCCTTTTCCACGTCGCAGGCGATCCTGGCGGAGTCGAAGGCGTTGGCGGCGAACGCCGCATCGGCCGCTCCCGCGTCTCCCCGCAGACCGTGGTCGAGATGCGCGCCGCGCAGACTCAGCCCCAGCCGGGCGCGCAGGTGCAGGAGGGCGTGCAGCAGCGCCATCGAGTCCGGCCCGCCGGAGACGGCGACGACGAGCGACGCCGCGCCGGCAAACGAGTCGCGGAGAGCGGCTTCCACTTCGCTATGGACCCGGTCGACGGCGGAGTCTCCCACGTTAGCCGCCAGAAGTGTCCGTGCTCATGGCTCAGCAGGGCGCCGCGATCGAAACGATAGGGCGCGGGCGCAGGCCGGCGAGCGCCGCGGGGTCGAACGGCTCAGCGTTCGCCTTCAGCGCCTCGACCCAGGCGGCCCGGCTCGCGCCGTAGCGGCTCCGGCAGCCGTCCTTTTGGGACGTGTCCACCCAGGCGAGGAAGGCTTCGAAGTCGGCGACCGCCTCGTCGTTCCGACCCAGGAGCGCGTGCGCCAGGCCTCTACTGTCCCTGGAGAGTCCGCCGGGATCGGCGGCCACCGCCTGGTCGCAGTATGGCATCGCCTCCGCCGCATTGCCCGTGACCGCGAGCTGCAGGCAGAGCGTGTTGTTATACGTCAGCCGGCGCGGGTCCAGATCGCGGGCGCGCCGCAGATCGGTCAGGGACGCGCTCCAGTCCTCCAGCTCCGAGTGAATGAGGCCGCGGTTGAAGTGCGCCTCCGGCGAGTCGGGAGACAGCTCGATGGCGCGGCTGAGCTCCGCGATGGCGAGCTCGGCGTCGCCCGGCTCGCCTCGGGCGATATAGGCGTTCCCGCGGTTGAGGTAAGCCGAAGCGAGGTCCGGTTCGAGGTTCAGGGCCTTCTCGATGTCGTCGAATGCCCTGTCGACGTCGCCGGGCCCGCCTCTCGCAATGTAGGCCCCGGCCCGGTTCACGTACGCGCCGGCGTAATCGGGATCGATCGCCAGCGCGTCGTTCAGGCTGGTCAGGGCGCGGTCCGCGCCGCCGCCGCCGCCGCGCTCCAGGTAGGCGACCGCGAGGTTGAGGCTGCTGGCCGCGCGGTCGGGGCTGACCGTGGTCGCCCGCACCAGGTCGTAGACCGCCAGATCGGCGTCTCCCGGCCTGGCTCGGGCCAGGTAGGCGATCGCACGGCTGTTGAGTGCCTCGACGGAGTTGGCCCGGACGGCGAGGACCTGCGTGAACAGCCAAACCGCCTCATCGTAGTCGGCCAGGTCGCCTTCCATGTAGGCGCGTCCCAGCAGGAACCGAAGATTGGCCAGCGCCGCGGGCTCCGACGGCGGAGGGTCCATCGCGCGCAGCAGCACAGTCTTGGCCCGGTCGAAATCGTCCTGCTCCAGGTAGAGTTGGCCGAGGGTCAGCAGCGCGACATAACGCACCTCGCTGGTCAGCCCGATGTTGATCGTCGCCGGCAGCTCCGCCGGGGAGGAAGCGATGTCGACGATCTGCTGGGCGCGCAGGGTTGGGCGGCTGCGCGGGACGGTGAACCGCGCGATGACGCGGCCGCTGTCGTACTCGCCCCAGATCACCAGCGCGGCGTCGGAGCGCCTGCCCGCGTTCTCGGCCGCCGGCTCACCGTCGATCTCTCGCGGCCACTCGACCGTACGCACGGACGTCAGGCCGGCCTCGCGTACCTCGGCGTCTATGGCCGACCTGAGCCGGCCGACAACGTTGAACCCCTGCCCGCCCGCGGTGTAGTTGACGAATGGCGCCAGCACGATCAGCGACTCGTTCCCCACGGCGGCGGGATATACCGTGTCGTCGCGCGCCCTCAGCGCGACGACGGCCGCGATGGCCGCTATCAACAGCAGCGGAGCGGCCGCGCCGGTTATCCAGAAGCGCCGGCGAAAGAGCCAGGTGCCAGCGTCGTCGGGTGAGGGCTCAGTTCCCGCCGGGGCGGGGACGGGATCGGGAGATCCCGAGGCCGGCGGCGCGGTCTCGGGGGAGAATCCGGCCGCCAGGAGGAGCGTGTCCGCCTCGTCGGCCGTCAGGCGGAGTATCTCGGCGCAGCGGACGACGTCCTCTCGGTAGCGGGGGCGGGTGGTCACGCCCTCCTTCCAGCGGAGGAGCGTGGGCCGGCTAACCGGGATGCGGCGCGCCAGCTCGGCGTCGCCGATGCCGGTCCGGTCCATGTAGGCGGTCAGCAGCTCGGCGAAAGTTTGCAATTGTTACATCGCTGATACGCTAGACTCGCTGAGTGAGGCAGAGATGTAGTCCGGAGTGTACACCATCTCGTGGGATGCTGGCGGTGGCCGCCGACCGGAACCGACCCCGGCCGTGGGGTCGACGGACCGGCGGACACGATCACACGGTAGGAGACATGAGATGACTAAATTCGTCCTTGCCACAGTCATTGGCTGGGTCACGGTTCTCATCGTCGCTCTTTCGCTGGTAGCGGTGGTGTTTTTTGGCATATCCGGACCAAGGGACCCGCTCTCCACTTTGCTTGGTGAAGCCAGCTCCCAGACGGCCTTGCCGGCCCAGGCGGCGGCGGACCCCTCCGCCGGACAGCCGGTACCGGTGCAGCAGCAGGCGCAGACGGAGGGATTCAACACGATAGGCGGCAGCGCGACGGTCAACGACGCCGCGTACGACCTGACTTTCTTCAAGCACTACGGGGTCAACCCGTTCATCGACACCGAGGACGACCACCTGTCCACCTTCGCCATGGACGTGGACACGGCATCGTACACGGTGGCGCGCCGGTTCGTGCAGGACGGCAACCTGCCGGACCCGGCCTCGGTGCGGGTCGAGGAGTTCGTCAACTACTTCGACCAGGCCTACGATCCGCCGACCGAGGACGCGTTCGCCATACACCTGGAGGGGTCGCCGTCGCCGTTCGGAGGCGAGAGGCACTGGCTGCTGCGAGTGGGGCTCCAGGGGAGGGAGGTCGCTGAGGACGCTCGCAAGGACGCGACGCTCATCTTCGCCATCGACGTCTCCGGATCGATGGGGCGCGAGGACCGTCTCGGACTGGTCAAGAGATCGCTCAGACTGCTGGTCGACGAGCTGCGGCCCGCCGACGAGGTCGGAATCATCATCTACGGCGACCGCGGCTCGGTGCTGCTGGAGCCGACCGACGGCGGCGAGAGCCGCTCGATCCTGAGCGCGATAGACGCCCTGCAGCCGGGCGGGTCCACGTACGTGGAAGACGGGCTGCGTCTGGCCTACGAGATGGCGTCGGATCGGGTGCGGCCCGGACGCATAACGCGGGTGATGCTGCTGTCGGACGGCGTCGGCAACGTCGGTCGAACCGGGTCCGACTCGATCCTCGGGCAGATCAGGTCGCACGTCGACCGGGGCGTAACGCTCACGACCGTCGGGTTCGGGATGGGCAACTACAACGACATCCTGATGGAGCAGCTCGCCAACGACGGCGACGGGACGTACCACTACGTCGACTCGCTCACGGAGGCGCGGCGCGTCTTCGTAGACAACCTCGTCGGCACCCTTCAGAACATCGCGAAGGACGCCAAGGTCCAGGTCGACTTCAACCCCGAAGTGGTACGCAGCTACCGGCTCATCGGGTACGAGAACCGCGACGTGGCGGACGAAGACTTCCGGAACGACGCGGTCGACGCGGGCGAGGTGGGCGCCGGGCACAGCGTGACCGCCCTGTACGAGGTGAAGCTGCACGAGGACGCGGACGGCGCGCTCGGCACGGTCTACCTTCGCTACGAGGACCCGGACACCGGAGAGGTGACCGAGCTCAGGCGCGACCTGCCGCGGAGCGAGCTGGCCGCGCGCTTCGAGGACGCGTCACCGACGTTCCAGCTCGCCGCGGTCGTGGTCGAGTACGCGGAGGTCCTGCGCGAGAGCTACTGGGCGCGAGAAGGGACCCTCGGAGCCGTAGCCCGCGAGGCGGCGCGGCTGGCGCGGCTGTTACCGGAGGACAACGACGTGGTCGAGTTCGCCGCGCTGACCGCCCAGGCGGAGCGCATACAGTCGACGGCGCGCAGATAGTCGAGACGGGCCGCAGGGCGGGGGTCAGGCGCAGGCAGCCTGCCCCAGCCTTTGCTTGTCGACTAGGGCGTGTTCACGCTACCACTAATCAGATACAACATCCGGGAGAACCGGGGGCGCGTGGCCGGGATTCCAGTGCCCCCAGGCTATCTGGATCTGGCTCTCCGGGTGATAAGCGTGAACAGGCCCTAACCCGGCCAGGGGCCGAATTGCCCGCCTCAGTCTGTCCAGTGCGCCCCGGCCAAGCGTCCGCGGGTGAGGCTGTCGCAACGGCTCTCCGCGATTTTCATCCTCTCCCTTGACGGAAGAGGATCGGTGATGCATCCGTTATGAGGACTCCCGGCTCAGATCAGAGGCCCACGCCATCCCCCTCACCCTAGCCCTCTCCAACGGAGGGGAGCGGGGACCCATGAGGCGTTCGCAGGTGACAGGTCTCGTTGGTGGATACGACCTCGGACTTGCCCGGGCTCAACTCGATCCTGACCATCGCACCGAGGTCCAGGCGGACTCGGCGGAAATGGCGTAGGGGCGTGTCCAAGACCTTTGCCACCACGGTCAGGATCGTGAAGCAGTGGCTGACCGCGACGACCGTCTCGTCCGCGTGAGCGTCGGAGAGGCGCCGGACGGCCCGCCACGCCCTGTCCTGTAGTTCTGTTATCGTCTCGCCGCCGGGAGGCCTGGCGGTGGCGGGCTCGCTCTCCCACTTGCCGAAGTATGCGGGGTACTTCTGGGGGATCTCGTCGTCCGTGAGACCCTCGAGGTCCCCGACGTCGGTCTCGGCCAGGTCCTCGACGACCGTGAACGGGGCGTCGATGGTCTTGGAGATGGATCCGGCGGTCTCACGGGCCCGCCGGGCAGGGCTTGTGTACAGGCGGAAGGGGAGCTCCGTCCTCAGGGCGGCCGCGAGGTCGTCGGCCTGGGCTCTACCGGCGGCGTTCAGGGGCGGGCCGCCGGTGCTGCTCATCATCCTGCCTTCGCGGTTGGCATCGGTCTCGCCGTGTCTGACGAGGATGAGTTCCATTTGATTGCTCGCTTCCGGGTTAGTGTCCGGCCCTGCGAGCTAAGGATAGCCGACCGAGCCGCGGAGCGAGCTATTCTTCGTCCCCCGACTCGTCCATCAGCCTTCCGATCGCGCGGCGGGAGACGGACTGGCTGAATCCGCGGCGCTGTAGGTAGCCGAGCAGCCGGCGCTGGAATGCGACGGGGTCTGCCCGCCCGCCGATTCTGGAGTACTTCAGGCACGCCCGGTACGCCGACTCCTCGTCGTCGATCTCACGGACCGCCTCGTCGGCAAGGGTGCCGTCGACCCCCTTGGCCAGCAGCTCACGGGCGATCAGCCCCGCGCTGCGGGGGTTTCGTGCCTCTCTGCTCTCGGCCCACTGGGTGGAAAATAGGGCGTCGTCCAGCAGGCCCTGCGACCTGAGCGCGGCCACGACCTCTGACGCGACCTCCTCCGGGAACCTGCGCGCCAGGCGTTCGCGGACCTCGCGCTCGGACCTTGCCCGTTGCGCCAAGAGCCGCAACGCGGCGTCGCGGGCCGCACGGTACGAGCTGCGGTCGCTCATCGATAACCGGGCCGCGTCTTAGCCGACTGCTCGAAGCCCGCGGGGCCTTCCCCTACGACCCGGCCTCGTCGTCGGCGGGCGCCTCCGCGCCGGCCGGCGCGTCAAGCGCGGCGGCGGCCCGGATCATGCCCTCCACCTTCGCGGCGACGTCCGGATTCTCCCTCAGGAACGCCTTGGCGTTCTCCCGACCCTGGCCCAGCCGTGTGTCGTCAAAGGAGTAGAAGGAGCCGCTCTTCTTGATGATGCCGGCCTCTGCGCCAAGCTCGACCAGGTCGCCCTCTTTGCTGATTCCCTGGTTGAACATCACGTCGAACTCGGCGACGCGGAACGGCGGCGCGACCTTGTTCTTGAGGACCCGTGCTCGTATACGGCTGCCCACGATGTCGCTCCCCTGCTTGATCGATTCGAGCCTACGCAGGTCGATGCGGACCGAGCTGTAGAACTTCAGCGCCCGGCCGCCGGGCGTGACCTCCGGGCTGCCCCAGATCACGCCGACCTTCTCCCTGATCTGGTTGATGAAGACCACCGCCGTCTTCGACCGGCTGATCGCCGAGGTCAGCTTGCGGAGCGCCTGGGACATCAACCGGGCCTGCAGGCCCACGTGGGTGTCGCCCATCTCGCCTTCGATCTCGGCCCGCGGCACCAGCGCGGCGACGCTGTCGACGACGACGATGTCGAGCGCGCCGCTGCGGACGAGGTACTCGGTGATCTCGAGGCACTGCTCGGCCGAATCGGGCTGCGAGACGAGCAGGTCCTCGGTGTTCAGGCCGCATCGGGCGGCGTAGGCAGGGTCGAGTGCATGCTCGGCGTCCAGGTAGGCCGCCGTGCCGCCGGTGCGCTGGGCCTCCGCCATGACGTGGAACGCCAGCGTGGACTTCGCGGCCGATTCGACCCCGAAGATCTCGGTGACGCGGCCTCTTGGGATGCCGCCGACGCCCAAGGCGACGTCGAGGGCCAGCGACCCGGTCGGGATGACCTCGGTCCGCCCGTTGGCGCCGGAGTCGCCCAGCCGCATCACCGTGCCTCTGCCGAACTGCCGGTCGATCTGGCCCAGGGCAAGCTCCAGCGCTTTTGCTTTCTCAGTGATCATTTAGCACTTCCGTTCGTCCCAACTGCGCCAGCGTTCTGCTAAGGGCCAGCTCGTCGGGGGGAGTAGGTCGGAATGATAACATGGACATACACCGCTGCCAACCGTGATGATTCGCGCACACGGTCGCTCAAGACCATGCAGACGGCTGTATGGCGCGGCGCGGGGCAAGTGGAACGGGAGCTCAGGCGTGATACCAGACCGGCCGAGAATAGGCATTGTAGGGGTTCGAGCGTCCGACGCGGCGCTGCTCGAGAAGATAGTCAGCCGATCGGAGGGCTGCCCGGTTGTCGTGCCCCCCGCAAGTCCAGAGCTCGACGGCCTCTCGGGACTGGTCGTCGCCGGCGGTGAAGGCGCAGCCGGACGCGGTGCAGCGACGGCGCTGGCCGAGGCCGCCATCGAACTTGATATGCCGGTGCTCGGCGTCGGGCCCGGAATGATCGCGCTGAACACCGCGTTCGGCGGTGCAGCGCCGAACGAAGTCGTGGGACACGACGTGGAGCTCGAAGACGGGGAGCCCGTGTCTGCCTACCACCGCATCTACATCGCGCCGGGAAGCAAGCTCGCGGCCATCGTAGGCTCCGGCGGGTTCGTCCGTGTCAACAGCCGCCACGGCGTGGGCCTGCGAGATGCCCACAAGTCGCCCCGGCTGTTGGCATCGGCCTATGGACTGGACGACGGCGTCGTCGAGGCGCTGGAGAGCCCGGAGCACGACTGGGTGATCGCGGTGCAGTTCAACCCGGAGCGTCGGATGGAGGTGCCCCCGCAGTTCGACCGGCTGTTCCAGGGCCTGGTCGAGCGGGCCGCACGGTAAGGGGGGGCCTTCTTCCCGGCCAGTCGCCCGCCCCGAGTCGTCGCCGCGGCACTCTCCGAAACCGTGGCTGCGACGGCCCGATGCGCGGAAAAGAGCGCGTCAAATCCCTATATGAATGCTATCTGAAATGTTATACTTGTACAAGCACGGTCGAAGCGGCGCTGGTGCCGCCGACAGCAGGCCGCACCCTAGGCCTCCGGGCCGCGTTCCGCGCGGCGCCGTGAGATAGACCAGGCAACTTCCCCCGCTCGTATCGGCGAGCGACAGGCCACGGACCGACACGCGCAGGAGTGATCGATGGTTCTCAAGACCCCCTACGGTTTCATAAAGCCGGCGCAGCTCGAAGACGAGATGCGTACCTCCTACATGGAGTACGCGATGAGCGTCATCGTCGCGCGGGCGCTGCCCGACGTGCGCGATGGCCTGAAGCCGGTGCAGCGGCGCATCCTCTATGCCATGGACGACCTAGGGATGCGGCCCAACTCACAGTACAAGAAGAGCGCCCGTCTCGTCGGCGAGGTGCTGGGAAAGTGGCACCCCCACGGCGACGCCCCCGTCTACGACGCGCTCGTCCGGATGGCGCAGCCGTTCTCACTCAGGCTGCCGTTGGTCGACGGCCAGGGCAACTTCGGCAGCGTCGACAACGACCCGCCAGCGGCCATGCGCTACACGGAAGCGAAGCTCAGCCAGGCCGCGACCGAGATTCTGGCCAATCTGGACCAGGACACAGTCGACTATGTCGACAACTTCGACGGCACGCTGCGGGAGCCCGTGGTGCTGCCCGCCCGGCTGCCCAACCTGCTGATCAACGGCGCGGCCGGCATCGCGGTCGGGATGGCCACCAACATCCCGCCTCAAAACCCGACTGAGGTCTGCAACGGGGTGCTCGAACTAATAGCGAACCCGGAAGCGACCACCGAGGACCTGATGCGCCACGTTCGGGGGCCGGACTTCCCAACCGGCGCGACCATCATGGGGCGCGTGGGCATAAGGAACGCCTACACGACCGGCAGGGGCCAGATGGTCGTCAGGGCCGTGGCGGACATCGAGCAGCCCAAGCGGTCCGGCAGGCAGCAGATCATCGTCACCGAGCTGCCCTACCAGGTCAACAAGGCGGCCCTGATCGAGAAGATAGCGGCGCTCGTGAAGAACAAGCGCCTCGAAGGCATCTCCGACATCCGCGACGAGTCGAACCGTGAGGGCATGCGGATCGTGATCGAGTTGCGCTCGGGCGCACAGGGCCTGGTCGTGCTGAACAACCTGTACAAGCTCACGGCCATGCAGAGCTCCTTCTCCGCCAACATGCTCGCGTTGGTAGGAGGCATGCCGAAGATCATCACGCTCAAGTCCGCCCTGCAGAGCTACATCGACTTCCGGCGCGAGGTCGTCACGCGGCGCGCCCGCTTCGAGTTGAAGCGCGCGCGGGAGCGGGCCCACATCCTCGAGGGACTCAGGATCGCGCTCGCGAACCTGGACTCGATCATCGCCCTGATCAGGAACGCTGCGGACGCGGACGCCGCCAAGCAGGGCCTGATGGAGTGGTACAACCTCGACGCTGTCCAGGCCCAGGCGATCCTCGACATGCAGCTGCGCCGGATAGCCGCCCTGGAGCGCGAGAGGATTGAGACCGAGTACGGGGAGCTGCAGGCGACGATCGCGGAGCTGGTGGGGCTGCTGGCCGACCCGGCGAAGGTCTCCGCCGAGGTGGCCCGGGAGACGGAGGAGGTGAAGAAGAAGGTCCGGGGCGCGCGCCGCACGGCGATCGCCGGCGAAGCCCAGGAGTTCAGCCGCGAGGAGCTGGAGGCGCACGAGCAGGTCGTCGTCACCCTGAGCCAGGGCGGATACATCAAGCGAATCCCGGCCAGCACGTACCGCAACCAACACAGGGGTGGCAAGGGCGTCTACAGCATGCGGACCAGGGAAGACGATCCCGTCCGCCACATCCTCGTGGGCGACACCCACGACACGGTGCTCTTCTTCACGAACACCGGCAGGGTGCTGTCTACCCGGTCCTACGAGCTGCGGGCCGATATCTCCCGCAACACCCGGGGCGTGCCCGTGGCCAACGTCGTTCCCCTGAGCGACAGGGAGCACGTCAACGCCTTAGTCGGCGTGCGCAGCCTGCGGGAGGAGGGCCTGTTCCTGGTCCTGATCACCCGCAAGGGAAAGATCAAGCGCGTCGCGCTGGAGCAGATCTCCAAGATACGGCGTTCCGGGCTGATCATCATGAACCTGGAAAAGGGCGACGAGCTCGTGACGGCTCGCCTGGCCAAGGACGACGACGACGTTATCATGGTCACCGAGCAGGGCATGTCGATCCGTTTCCCGGTCGCGGAAGTCACCCCGAGGCAGCGCGGCGCCGGCGGCGTCAAGGGGATGACGCTCGCGGGCAAGGACCGGATCATGGCGATGGACATCGTTGTGCCCGATAGCAAGCTGCTGGTCATCGGGAGGCGGGGATACGGCAAGCTGACCGACCTCAACCGCTACGGTCAGCAGCACCGCGGCGGGTTGGGCATCCTGACGCTGAGGGTCACGAGAAAGACCGGCACGCTGGCAGCCGCGGAGGTGATAGCCGACAGCGACCAGGTGTACGTAGTGTCGAGGAAGTCGCTCGTGCTGCGCACCAACCTGTCGGAGATCCGCAACACCGGCAGGGCGACCCAGGGCGTCACGATATTCAAGCTGGACGACGACGACGCGGTGTCCGCCATCGCGTGCGTGGGCGAGCTCGAGGCCGAGGACGAGCCGAAGGCTCTGACGGACCTCGAAGGGAAGCCCGGAGCCAACGGCAGGCGCAACGGACGGGTCGCGGCCAATAACGGGAAGTAGGCCCGCGCGCCCTTCCCGCGCGTCGCATCCGGGCGCTGCGAAGAAAACCGTATCGGCTCGGGCTTCGTAGAACTATGTAGAAGTCCAAGGCACCCGCAGCCGTAGGAGCGCCCGTTCGCCATGACCCACCGGATCATACCAACACGCCTACTCGTCCTCGTCGCCGTCGTTCTCGCCTCCCTGATCGCGGCGTGCGGCACGGACGTCGAGTCGACGCCTCCCGCCGGGGAGCCCCAGGGAGCGGCGTCGGCGAGCGCCCCGACCGCTTCGCCGACCGCGCTCGCTTCGCCGACCGCCGCTGCTCAGACCGCGCCCGCCCCGCCGGCCAAGGCCAAGCCGGCCGCCGATGCCCGGAGCAGCCTGACTGAGCTCACCGACGCCTCGTGGGCGTTCCTGCAGCTGCTGACGAACGAGTTCAGCCCCCGTGAGAGCGCCACCGATCAGGAGCGCGTGGCGGCCGACTTCCTGGTGTCCGAGCTGGAGGCGTTGGGACTGGAGGCGGTCCTGCAGCCCTTCACGGTCGAGGTGCTGGACAGGGACGTCCCCGTGCTGTCGATCGACGGCACGGAGGAGCTCGACCTGGGCGGCATCCCCCTGCGACTCTCGGCCGAGGGCCGGGTGACGGGGGCGCTGGTCGACGTAGGGCTTGCGTTTCCCGAGGACGTCGATCCCGAGCGGCTCCGCGGGAAGATAGCGTTGATCCAGAGGGGGACGTTGACCTTCCAGGCCAAGGTGCGCCGTGTGCAGGAGGCGGGCGCCGTCGCCGCCGTGATCTACAACGACTGGCCTGGACGCTTTGCCGGCCGTCTCTCGACCGCCTCCGAAATTCCGGCGATCTCAATCTCGCAGGAGAATGGAGAGGCCATCAAGGCCCGGATGGCGGACGGAGAGGTCACGGCGACGGTGTCGACCGTGCTGGAGACGGCGGACTCCCAGAACGTCGTGCTGAAGGTGCCGAGCGATTCTTCAGGCGGCCGCGTGGTCGTCCTGGGAGCCCACTATGACACGACTCCCGGCACCCAGGGCGCCAACGACAACGGCTCCGGCGCGGCCGCGTTGATGACGATTATCCGAGAGATCGCCGACGAGGAATTCCCGTTCGATCTGTGGTTCGTGCTGTTCGGCGCCGAGGAGATCGGCCTCTTCGGCAGCCAGCACTTCGTCGCCAGCCTGACCATGGAGGAGCGGGACTCGATTGTTGCGATGTTGAACTTCGACGTGGTCGGGACCGGCGAGTTCGCCGAGGTCATAGGCGACGACGACCTGGTGGACGCCGCGATAGCGCACGGGGCGGCCCTGGGCATCGAGGTGCGCCGCGGCGTGCCCCTGGAAGGCGCCAGAAGCGATCACGCGCCGTTCAGGGTCGTCGGCATCCCCGTGGCCTTCTTCCTGGCCGACGATCTTCAGCGCATCAATTCTCCGGCCGACACGATAGAGTTCGTGCGCCCGGAGCTGCTCGGGATCGCGTCGGCGATCGGCTTGGGCGTCCTCGACACTCTCGCCGAACGCTAAACCGACCCGCCTACCTGAGGCTGAACGGCGGGTACTTGTCCGTCAGGCCGGCCAGCCATGCGTTCGTCCTGTAGGACCACCGCTGGACCCCGCTGACGAAGTTGAACAGCGCGCTGGAGTAGCGGCCCGTTATGAGCGCTATCCAGTACCCGATGTAGATGGCGATGAAGCCTACGATCCCCAGAGCGTACAGCACGATCAGGTGCGGGACGAGGAGGATGATCTTGGCGAAGAAGAGTGCTCCCAGAAGCGCCCGCCACCTCGACGGGGACTCCGGATAGTCGACCTCGAACGTCGCAGGGTAGTCCGGATCGGTTAGGCTGAAGGGCGGATAGCTGTCCGCAAGGCCGTACAGCCACGAGTCCGTCCTGGCGGACCATCGCTGGACACCGACAAGTAAGCTGAACAGTCCTTCGGGGTATTTCCCGGTTATGAGCACCGCCCAGTACCCGATGTACATCGCGACAAAGGCCGCGAGGCCCAGGAAGTAAAGGATAACCAGGTGCGGGACCAGGAGGACTATCTTGGCGAAGAAGAGGACCCCCAGCAGCGCCCGCCATCTCGACGAGGATTCCGGATAATCGACTTCGAACCTCATTGGGTAGTCACCGCCGGTTGTAGTCATGGTCGCTCTCCCCCAAGGTGATTTCGCCACAGACTGCCACGTCTTGTCGTAAATTGCAAACCCGGCCGCGGGTGGAGACCTTAAAGGGCGGCAACAAAGCGAAAGGGCGGCAACAAAGCGCGGCAACGTCGCGGGGCCAGGCGGTGTCATCTAACCTGGACTCTCGATATCTGGATTCCGGCTCAAGGCCGGATGACGGTTGTGCGAAGGTCTCCGGGTGCGCGGGTCTAACTATGCCTTCCCGCCGCCTGTGGTAGATTAGGCGTCCCGGACGAGCTGGTCGGAAGCGAGAGAGGACAGGAGCCATGGAGTACCGGACCCTGGGCCGCACCGGGTTCGAGGTGTCGCTGTTGAGCCTTGGGTCGGGCGGCGCCCGCACGCTGGGGCAGGCGCTCGGCTACAGCCAGGACCAGCAGACGGCGTTGGTTCGACGCGCGCTCGACCTGGGGGTGAACCTGATAGACACCTCCGCGGTGTACGGTGACTCGGAGGCGATCTTGGGCCGCGCGCTGGCGGGCGTGCCCAGGAACTCGTACCTCCTGACGACCAAGTGGCTGGCGCTGGAGGACGGCAAGCTCGTGCCGGACCCGGCCCTGCTGACCAGCGGCGTCGAGGAGAGCCTGTCCCGCCTGCGGACCGACTACGTCGACATCATGATGTTCCACGGCCCGCTGCCGGACGAGTACCCCGACGTCGTAGACAAGGTCTACCCGGCGATGGAGCGCCTGCGCGAGCAGGGCAAAGTCAGGGCCGTCGGCATCAGCACCCGCTACGTCGTGGACCCCGCGCAGGTCACGGCCGATCTCGCGCTCGAGCGGGACCCTGAGCTGTTCGACGTCGTCATGCTCAAGTACGGCATCCTGAACCAGCACGCCGCGGTACGGATGTTGCCGCGGGCCATCGAGCACAACGTCGGTATCATGAACATGGCCGCCATTCGTGAGAAGCTCCCGGACCACGCACTGCTGGAGCAGCTCATGCGGGACTGGAAGGCCGCCGGCCTCGTCCCGGCCGACAGCCTGCCCGACAGAGACCCCCTGGGCTGGCTCGTCCACGACGACGTCGACGCTGTGGTGACCGCGGGCTACAAGTTCGGCGCCGACCATCCGGCCGTCGCGACGGTGATCACCGGGACCGCGAGCATCGGCCATCTCGAGGCGAATGCGGCTGCGCTCGAGACGCCCCGGCTTTCGCCGGATGACACGCGGCGCCTCAAAGACCTGTTCGGGCACATCGTCGAGTACGTCTGAACTGTGATTGACGTGATTTGGGGATTGGGATGATTGGTAGTCCCTCGTGGGCGCCCTCCCAGGCGGCGGTGGGGGACGGCTGAAAGTGCGGACGGTAAGCGCGAAGGCTGAGAGGAATGGGATGAGGATCACAGACGTCAAAGCGGTCTATCCCCGCTGGGAGCACCTGCCCAAGGACGCGTGGCAGAGCCACTTCTGGCAGATCGTCGTGCGGGTGGAGTCGGACGCGGGCGTGGTTGGCCTCGGCTACGGCGGCGGCGGCCGACCGGCCGTATCGGTCGTGAACGAGCACATGCGCGAGCTTCTCGTCGGGCGCCTCGTCGAGTCGGTCGACGACATACGCGACACGTGGAACTGGCTCTACTACAAGTCGGTGCCCTACGGCAGGACCGGGATTCCCGTCATGGCGCTCAGCGGCATCGACCTGGCCCTGTGGGACATGCTGGGGAAGGCGCAGGGCAGGCCCGTCTACGACCTGCTCGGCGGCCTGGCCGTCGACCGGGTCCGGGCGTACGCGACCTCGAAGGAGTTCGAGCGCGATCGTGACTCGGGCTACACGGCGGTGAAGGTCGGCACGGGCTTCTTCGGCCACGACGGCGAGGCGGACCGGATTGTGAGCGAAGTAGCCGCCGCCAGGGAGACCTACGGCCCGGACGCGTTGGTCATGACCGACTGCGGCATGACCTGGAACGCGGCCGACGCACTGGACATGGCCGACCGGCTGGCGGACTACGACGTCTACTGGTTCGAGGACGTTCTCACGCCCGACCATCTCGACGAGCTGGCGGCCCTCAAGCCCAGGGTGAAGCCGGTTCTGCTGGTCGGCGGCGAGCACAACTACACGCACCACGACTTCGCGGCCATCGCCGAAGCGGGAGCGCTCGACCTGTGGCAGCCGGACATCACCTGGTGCGGCGGGATCACCGCCGGCCTGCGCATCGTGGAGCTGGCGCGTGACGCCGGCGTGCCCGTGGTGCCCCACCGCGGGGGCGAGATATGGGGGCTGCACCTGCTGGCGGCAACCGGCTGCGGCGATCTGGCCGAGACGATGCCACACCGCTGGTCTCCGCCCCAGGACGAGCTGTGGTTCGACGAGCCCCGTCCTGTTAACGGGTTAATCGCGCCGCTGGACAGGCCCGGCTTCGGCGTGGTGCTGAACGAGGCCATGCTGTAGGAGGAGAATCGGAGTGAGCGACAGCATCGTCCTCGACAGGGTGGAGTTCGCCGCGGTTCGGGTGAACCAGAACACCGAGTGGGGCCTCGCCGAGGTGTTCGACCGCGACGGCGCGAGCGCCGTGGCCGAGTTCGTCGAGAGGGCCGGCGAGCCGAACGTCGCGGACCTCATAGCCGAGCTCGTCGGCTCGCTGGCCGGGAAGAGTCTGGAGAGCGACGAGTCCGTCGCCGATGCCGCGTGCGTCGACGAGAGCCGGTTCAAGCCGTTCGGCGGGCCAGCTATCGCCGTCAGCGCCGTACGCTCGGCTGTGACCATCCTGCAGGCTGTACACGCCGGAGTCAGCCTGACGGAGCAGCTCGGGGGTTCGCCGAAGGACAGCGTCGAGCTGTACGCCAATATCAACCGGGCGCTGCTGGGCGGGGAACGGTCGCCCGCAGGCTTCGGCAGGATGGCCGAACGGATGGCCGCCAGGGGGTTTCGCACCATCAAGTGCGCCCCTTTCGACGAGGTCGACGCGTCGAAGACGGGCCCGGACGCCGTGCGCGCGGCCCGCGTCGGGATCGAGAGGGTCGCGGCCGTACGCTCCGCCATCGGGCCTGACGTGCGGCTGCTGGTCGACTGTCACCGGCGGTTCGACCTGGAGAGCGCCCTGGTCGTCGCGGACGAGCTGTCCAGGCTGGACATCGGCTGGTTCGAGGAGCCGGTCGACACGGAGACGGAGCAGGACGACATGGCGGAGATAGCGCGTCGGGTGTCGATGCCGGTCGCCGGCGGGGAGTCGCTGTACGGCGCCGCGGCCTTCGAGGGGCTGATGCAAAAGCGCTCGGCGCACGTCATCATGCCCGACGTCATGTTCTGCGGCGGGGCCGCCGAGGCCCACAGGGCCGGCCTGCTCGCCGACCGCATGGGCGTCGGCTTCTCGCCGCACAGTCCGTCCGGGACGGTGTCGCTGCTGACCAGCGGCCACGTCTGCGCGGCCGCGCAGAAAGCGATGCCACTCGAGCACGCGGTCGAGGAGGCCCAGTGGCGTCACGAGCTGCTGGACCCGCCGGAGCGGGTCGAGGACAGCCGGCTGTGGCTGGACCCCGGGCCGGGGCTCGGCGCCGCCCCCAACTGGGCGGTGATCGAGCGCCGGGGCCGCCGCTGGGCCCTGTAGGCGCTCCCCGCGGCGCGGCTGTCTGCTACCGTGGTTACCTGTGAGGACTGATCGTATGCGTCTCTGGTGGAAGAGCGGCATGGGCCACCGTGGGAAGCTGGCCGCGGCGCTCGCACTCGCGGTTGTCGTCGCGCTGGCGGCCATGGGAGTCGGGCTGCTGGTGGGACTGGCGCTCGGCGGCGAGGAGGTCGGCGCTTACCCGACGCCCGAGGAGGCGGTCCAGCGGTACGTGGAGTCGACGAACGACCCTGGCACGGCTGCGGGCTACCATCTGAAGGGAACGCTGCCGGTCTGGAACGGCGCGCTCGTGGTCTACAGCCTGCCTGGGCCGCCGGGTACCGAGCTGCTCGGCTACCGGCTGGCCAAGCACGGCGGGTCCGGATGGAGAGCCGATACCGGCGTCGACTTCTCCATCGCGTCGCCGGCCGACCCGAACGCCGTGATCGAGTGGCACGTCGACTCCCGCGTCGACCACTCGCGGGACCTGAACGGGCCGGTCGAGACGGCCGTCGCCTTCGGGCGTATCAGCTTCAGCGGCGTCACGGTCGTCGAGGTGACGTTCGACCAGGGCCAGACGCACCAGACGGCGCCCGGCGGCGGTTTCTTCGCGGTCGCCGCGGTCGGCGCGACCGACGTGCGGGTCATCCGGGCGCTCACCGCTGACGGCTCGGAGGTCATCGTGATCGATAGGACGGAGGCGAGGTAACGGATGTTCGAGGTACTTACCGAGAAGCTGGGCGCGACGTTCGGCAGGCTGAGCAACAAGGGCAGGCTGACCGAGAAAGACGTGGACGAGGCGCTGCGCGAGGTGCGCCTGGCGCTTCTGGAGGCGGACGTCAACTTCAGGGTGGCCCGTGAGTTGACCTCGCGAATCCGCGAGCGCGCCCTCGGCGACGAGGTTCTCAAGAGCCTCAGCCCCGGCCAGCAGGTGGTGAAGATCACCAACGAGGAGCTGACCGCGGTCCTGGGCGGCGGCGCCAAGCAGATCACGACCGCAGCCGCCCCGCCGTCGGTGATGCTCATGGTCGGCCTGAACGGGGCGGGAAAGACTACCGCGTCCGCCAAGATAGCCCACCGCCTCAAGGCCGCGGGCCAGGCGCCGCTGCTGGTCGCGGCCGACCTGCGCCGTCCGGCCGCAATCCAGCAGCTTCAGTCCCTCGGGGCCCAGATCGACGTCGAGGTGTACAGCGACGATCCGTCGAAGGAGACGGCCGCAGTCGCCCGCGACGGCGTGAAGCGGGGCGCCGAGGCCGGCGCCTCGTGGGTGATCGTCGACACCGCCGGCCGGTTCCAGATCGACGACGACCTGATGGGGGAGCTCGAGGACGTACGCAGCGCGGTCTCGCCGGTCGAGACGCTGCTGGTGGTCGACGCCATGACCGGCCAGGAGGCCGTCAACGTCGCGAACGAGTTCCACTCGCGCATCGGCCTGACGGGACTCGTGCTCACCAAGCTCGACGGCGACGCCCGGGGCGGCGCCGCGCTGTCCGTCGTCTCGGTCACCGGCGTGCCGATCAAGTTCTTGGGCACCGGCGAGCGCGTGGATGCGCTGGAGGAGTTCCACCCCGACCGGCTCGCGTCGCGCATCCTGGGCATGGGCGACATGCTGACCCTGATCGAGAGGGCCCAGACGACCATCGACGAGGACCAGGCGGCCGAACTGGAGCGGAAGATGCGCCAGGCGACGTTCGACCTGGAGGACTTCCTGGCCCAGCTACAGCAGCTCAAGCGCATGGGCCCGTTGAGCCAGATCATGGAGATGGTGCCGGGGATGTCGTCCATCGCGGGGCGAATGTCCGAGGAGGGCCTGGAGGACGGCCAGATCCGGCGCGTCGAGGCCGTCATCCGGTCGATGACGCCGGAGGAGCGGCGGCGGCCTGAGATCATCGGAGGCAGCCGAAGACGCCGCATCGCCCGCGGCAGCGGATCGAAGCCCCAGGACGTCAACCAGCTTCTCAACCAGTTCCGACGCATGCAGAAGATGATGCGCCAGCTCGCCGCGGGCAAGCGTATGCCGGACCTGCGAAGCCTGCTGAGATAGGCGCCGGCGCCGCAGGCGGGGCTCGTGTAGCTCTGTCAGGATAACCGGGGAGGGAGACGGCTTGAACGCGACCGTGACCAACGACATAAGCCGTGCCGGCCTCAAGCTGGCCCGGGAGATAGCCCGCGTCTATTCGGGCGACCACAGGGTGCGCGCGGTCATCGTCGGGGGTCTGTGTCACGAGGCAGCGCCGACGCGCACTCGGACCTGGAGATCGGGGCGTTCTGGCACACGCCGCCGTTCGATGCGGAGCGGAGGGAAGCAGTCCGTCGAATGGGCTGCGAGACCGAGATATGGAGCTTCGGAGCCTTTGGCGGCGGCATGGCGAGCGAGAACATCGGACTGTCGGGGTTCACCATCGGGCCGAAGCACTACCTGGGTACCGCGATGTGTCCCCGATGCACACGACCGTCGAGACGACGGAACGCTGTATCGAAGCCCTGATCGACGACCTCGACACTGCTCCGCGGAGCTACGGTCTAGCATCGTCTATCCACCATGGAACGCCGCTCTACGGGCATGACCTGGTCGGAAAATGAAAGAGGAAGGTCGCCAGCTTCCCGGACCGCCTGGCGGTCAAGCTGGTGCAGCACGACATGTGGCTGGGCCCCTGGTTCAGGCCGACCTCCTATGCGGCGCGGGCCGACCACCTGGTCCCCGCCCAGCACCTCGTCACGATGCAGCAGTCTATCGTCAACGTGCTGGCGGCCCTGAACCGGACGTAAGTGCCGTCGCCGGAGCACAAGTGGGTGGACCGGCTGATCGACGGTCTGCCGATCAAGCCGGCCGACTGCGCGGCCCGGCTCAAGGCGACTTTCGCGACGGGCGACCTGGGCCAGGCCTCGCGGGAGCTGATCGAGATGGGCATGGAGGTGATCGACCTCGTCGAGCTGCACCTGCCGGAGGTCGACGAGAGGTCCCTGTTCGACGGCCATCCCCACGTTGGCACGAGCTGGGCGAGACGGCGCTGGGACCCGTACCCCGCCTATACGCTGATGGACAACATCGCCCGTTGCGGCGGTCAGGAACAGCAGACCACATGAAGCTGACCCCGTCGAACGCGTGACATTGACTTCCCCACCCCCTGGATTCCGGCTCGGGGGCCGGAATGACGACTACACTCGGCTCGGCAGGGAGGCTTAGATCACCGTCATGCCCACGAGAGCGGGCATCTACGGGCATCTAATGGTATGTAGGCTCACTCGTCCCATCAACTCCGTCGTAACTGTTCAGTCTTGGTAGCGGAGCTACCTTGGGACCACCTTCGGAGACTTTGTCAGAACTCCAGACGTGGATTCCGTCTCGGCAGTGGCGGGCGCCATTGAGCTTGACCTCCCCACCCCTGGATTCCGGCTCGGGGGCCGGAATGACGACTACTCTCCACTCCGAGACGCAGACACACCCTCCCGTCATACCCGCGAAAGGAGACCTTTGCACAACCGTCCTTCCCGTGCAGGCGGGAATCCAGGTTTGGGGGTTCCCCGCTAGGAATGCTAGCCATCTCCGCCACGCTGTCTCCCCGCAACGAGAGTTACGCAAAGGTCTCCGAAAGCGGGTATCCAGGGTCGGGAGAAGCATTCGTCCCCTCAACTCTGAACAGTTACACTCCGTCAGACTTGTTGCCCCGCGATTGGGGCACCGACTACAATACGACGGTCGGCCCAGGCGTTCGCGGGCCCAGCGGCTGAGTTGCTCAGCGGGTCCCGAGCGCCGATTGCTGTCCGGAGGGGTGGCCGAGCGGCTTAAGGCGCCAGTCTTGAAAACTGGTTTCTCGCAAGGGAACGTGGGTTCGAATCCCACCCCCTCCGCTCGCGCGACGAGAGTAGAACACGACTGCCGGCGACTCCAGTAACCTCGGAGGAGTAGATCGACTGAAAGTACACGAGTATCAGGCCAAGGAGCTGCTGGCCCGGGGCGGAGTGCCGGTCCCCGAGGGCGCTGTCGCGTCGACGCCCTCGGAAGCGCGGGAGATCGCGGCGTCGCTCGGCCGCGCCACCGTAGTCAAGGCGCAGGTCCACGCGGGCGGGCGCGGCAAGGCCGGCGGAATCAAGCTGGTGTCGACGCCCGAAGAGGCCGAGTCGGCCGCTGCCGCACTTCTGGGAACGATGCTTGTCACGGCCCAGACAGGACCCGAGGGCGTGCCAGTGCGCCGGGTACTGGTCGAGGAGCGGCTCGACGTCCGACGCGAGCTCTACCTCGCCATGCTCATCGACGGCGCCGTGCGCGGCGCAATCGTCATGGCCAGCGAAGCGGGCGGCATGGATATCGAGGAGGTCGCCGACAGGACCCCGGAGAAGATCCTGCGGGTCGCCGTCGATCCGGCCCTCGGTCTGCGTCCGTACCAGGCGCGCACGCTGGCCTACCGGCTCGAGTTCGCCGTCGAGCACGTCCGCGCCGCGTCGAGCCTGATCGAGGGCCTGTACCGTGTCTTCGACGACAACGACTGCTCGCTGGCGGAGATCAATCCGCTGGTCGTGACCGGGGACGGCAGAGTCCTGGCCGCCGACGCCAAGCTGGCCTTCGACGACGACGCCCTGTTCAAGCACCCCCGCCTCGAGGAGCTCCGGGACCCGGAGCAGGACGACCCCCTGGAGGAGCGGGCCGCGCGCGCCGGCATCAGCTACGTGAAACTCGACGGCGACATCGGATGCATGGTCAACGGCGCGGGCCTGGCGATGGCGACGATGGACGTGGCCAGGGCCGCCGGCGCCGCGCCGGCGAACTTTCTCGACGTCGGCGGCAGCGCGGACGAGGAGAAGGTCGCCCAGGCCATGGAGATCATCCTGTCCGACGCCAACGTGAAGACGACCCTGATCAACATATTCGGCGGCATACTCAGGTGCGACATCGTCTCCCGGGGCGTGATAGCCGCCGCCGAGTCTACCTCCCACGCGATGAGGCCGCTGGTGGTGCGCATGTCGGGCACCAACGCCGACGAGGGGCGCAGCCTTCTCCGGGAATCGGACCTGGCCGTGACCCTGGTGGACGACCTGGACGAGGCCGCCGAGGCACTGCGCGCCGGCGCGTGAGCGCTGTCGGCCCCGTCTCGGAGCCGTGATAAACGGAGCAAGTGAATGAGCATATTGGTTGGCGAGCAGACACGTCTGCTGGTGCAGGGCATCACCGGCAGGGAGGGTAGCTTCCACGCCCTGCGATGCAGGGAGTACGGCGCGAACCTGGTCGCGGGCGTCACCCCCGGCAAGGGCGGCCAGACCTTCGACGGCGACGTGCCGGTCTTCAACACCGTTCGGGAGGCCGTGGACCGGACCGGCGCCAACACCTCCATGATCTTCGTGCCGCCGCGGCTGGGAGCCGACGACGCGATAGTCGAGGCGGTCGACGCCGGCATCGGGGTGGTCGCCTGCATCACGGAGGGCGTGCCGGTCCGCGACACCGCCAGGGCCGTCAACTACATCCGCGACAAAGACGTGACACTGATAGGGCCGAACTGTCCCGGGATGATCTCTCCGGGCTCGCGGTGCAAGGTTGGCATCATGCCCGGCGCGATCCACGTTCCGGGCGGCGTGGGCGTCGTGTCTCGCAGCGGGACGCTCACCTACGAGGCGGTAGGCCAGCTCTCCGGCCTGGGCATCGGGCAATCGACCTGCGTGGGGATAGGCGGCGACCCGGTCAGCGGCACGTCCTTCATCGACATCCTGGAGATGTTCGAGGCGGACCCGGAGACCGAGAGCGTCGTGCTGATCGGCGAGATCGGCGGCACCCGCGAGCAGGAGGCCGCCGAGTACATCCGGAGCGACTTCACCAAGCCGGTGGCCGCGCTGATAGTCGGCCGAACGGCGCCGCCGGGCCGCCGAATGGGCCACGCCGGGGCGATCATCACGGGCAGGGCGGGCCGCGCCGCCGAGAAGATCAAGGCGCTGTCGGCCGCAGGCGCCGCCATAGTCCCGACCCCCGCCAGCATAGGCAGGACCGTCCAGGAGCAGATGGCCGCCGGATAGCCGCCCCGGGCCGGGTATCCGCAACAGGTTCCGGGCCGTTGCGACTCGGATCTCAGACTACGATTACGTCGTTCTCCAGCAGGCCTATTTTTTCTATCGTTATCTGGACGACGTCGCCTTCCTGGAGCGTGACGTCTGGCGGGGGGACGATGGCCGTGCCGGTGAGGACGGTCGTCAGGTTGGGTATCACGTTGTGGCGGTGGAGCCAGTCGGCGAGCTCGCCGCACTTCCGCGCCATGCCCGACGTCGACGTCTTGCCGCTGAACAGCGTCTGGTCGTCGCGTAGTATGGCGCACTCGATGTCGAGGGAGTGGGGGTCGCCGATGGCGTCCGCGGTGACGAAGCAGGGGCCGATGGCGCAGCTATTCGCGTACAGCTTGGCCTGAGGCAGGTACAGCGGGTTCTCGCCCTCGATGGACCGGCTGCTCACGTCGTTGCCGGCGGTGTAGCCGATGATCTCTCCCTTGTAGACGACGAACGCGAGCTCGGGCTCCGGGACGTTCCAGTCGGAGTCCGCGCGAATGCCGATGGACTCGAACGGGCCCATGCAGCGCTCGGGCGTCGCCTTGAAGAAGAGCTCCGGCCGCTCGGCCGCGTACACCTTGGAGTAGACGTCCGGCGTATCGGACTCGCGACGGCGCTCCATCTCGCTCGTCCTGTAGGTTACGCCGGCGGCCCAGACCTCGGGCGGATCGAACGGCCGGTCGAGCCAGAACTCCCCGGTGCCGTCCCGCGACTCGTCCAGGAGCTGCGGGAGGTCGTGTGTATCGGCCTCCCCGGCGTCGAGCACCGCTCGCGCGAGATCGTCGATGGTGCTCCCCGACAGCGACGCCGCGGACGCCAGCTGGTCTATCTCGGTCAGGTCTTCGTCGATGGAAGTCAGGTCGTGCAGGACGTTGTCCTCGACCTCGACGGCGAGCCGCGGCTCGCCGTCGGCGGCCGTCAGTCTGTAGTACCTCATGCGGTGCTCAGCTCCTGTGGGTCGACCGGGGATTTCTCGGCCGCCTACGCCCCCGCCATTCGCGATGGGTCGATCTGCATGATGGAGAAGTGGCCGCCCTGGGGGTCCTGCAGGGACGCGAACCGGCCGACGCCGGCGACCTCCATGGGCTGCATTACGCCGGTTGCTCCGAGGCTCGCGGCCTTTTCCAGCGAGGCGTCCAGGTTGGCGACGGAGAAGTAGATCGACCAGTTGGCGGGCATCTCGCCCCACTCTTTTCTGATCGCCATCATGCCGGCCGCCGACTGCCCGTTGAGCCGGTACTCGACGTACTCGGCGCCGTCGGCGGTGGGAGTCGCGTTGGCCGTCCAGCCGAACAGCCCGCCGTAGAACCTGGCCGCGGCCTCCGTGTCGTGCGTGTACAGCTCGTTCCAGGCCAGGGCGCCCGGCTCGCCGAAGATCCCCGCGCCGATGTGGTCACGGGGCTCCCAGGCCGCGAACATGGCGCCCGTCGGGTCCATGGCGACGACCAAGCGCCCGGAGGTGAACACGTCGAAGGGGCCGTTCACCACCGTGCCGCCCAGCTCCGTAATCCGCGGCGCCGTCTCGTCGGCGCTCTCTACCGTGAAGTAGCTCAGCCACGCGGGGCGGCCCCCGGTCATCTGCGCCATCTCCTCCGGCATCGTATAGAGCGCGCAGGAATTTTTCCCGCCCTTGCTCAGCATCGTGTAAGACATGCCCGCGCCCATCTGCATGTCGGTGGTGTCCAGTTCGAGCAGCTCACTGTAGAACCGCTTGGCCCCCTCGGCATCCGGCGTACCCAGGTCGGCCCAGCTGAACATCCCCGGTTCGTGTTTGGTAACTTCCAAAATATAGTCTCCCTGCAAGTGAGTAGGCCTGATGCAACAATAATACAGGATAGGAAGCGCACGCCCGATCCGCTGGATAGTCCGCGCTACGATTTCGATATGGCATCCGGCAACCTTCACGACTCCCCCAAGTGCCCAAGGCATCTCTACGATGGACAAGGTCTTCATCTACTGGGACAACTCCAACATCTTCCTCGAGGCCCAGCGCCTTGCCGAGGAACGAAACAGCGGCCCCGACACCCGGTACCGGGTCCGCATCGACTTCACCAACATGCTCCGCTTGGCTCACGCCGACCGCCCGGTAGAAAAGGCTCACCCGGCCGGCTCTGTGCCGCCCGAGATGCGGCAGCTGTGGAACCGGCAGGAAAGTCAGGGCGTGGAAGTCCAGCTATTCGACCGTGGCAGCGCCGGAGCCGGAGAGCAGGAGATGCCCGACCGGGTCCTTCAGTTGCGCATGCTCGAAGACGCTCTCGACTACAACGGCGACCCCGGTATAGCGGTGCTGCTGACCGGGGATGGGGCCGGCTACCAGGAGGGCGCGGGGTTCCACCGAACTCTGGAGCGGATGCACGGGCGCGGCTGGCGGGTGGAGATCGTGTCATGGGCCCACTCCTGCAATCAACGAATGCGCCGCTGGGCCCAGGAGAATGGCGTGTTCGTCGCTCTCGACGACTTCTACGACTCCGTCACGTTCCTGGAGCCGTCCGGGCCCGGCCACCGTCTGGCGGAGTCCCGCGATTCGGCGCCGCTGGACTTGTCGCTCCGTACCACCGCCTGACCGGAGCGACACTGCCCCACTGAGGGTGGGTTCGTTGCTACGGAGTACGGGTGGCACAAATGGAAGTCAGACGGCTCAGCGATCCGACAGATTCCGACTGGCTGGAGATGAGAGGCCGGCTCTGGGATCATGCCGACCACGTCGAGCACGCGGCCCATCTGAAACGCGTCGTGGCGGAGCCGTCCCGGTTCGCCGCGTTTCTCGCGGTCTCCCCCGAGGGGCAGGGGGCAGGCTTCGCCGAGGTGTAGGTCCGCACCGACTACGTCAACGGATGCAAGACGAGCCCGGCGGCGTTCCTTGAGGGCATCTACGTCAGGCCCGAGTTTCGCCGACGAGGAGTCGCCAGGCAGCTCTGTCAGGCGGTGCAGAGATGGGGTCGGGCCGGGGGTTGCACGGAGCTGGCATCCGACGCGCTCATCGACAACACGGTGAGCCACAGCATGCACCGTGGTCTCGGCTTCGAGGAGACTGAAAGAGTCGTCTACTTCAAGAAGAGCCTCTAGGAGGCGAACCGAGCGCGCAGTCCGCGGACTGCTATAAGATAACGGCGCCGGACATGGTTAGGAGCGCGAACGGAAGTGGAGAATAGCATCTTCGATCTCAGCGGCAGAGCCGCCATCGTCACGGGCGGCAACGGCGGTATCGGGCTCGGCATCGCCGAGGGCTTGGCCTGCGCCGGTGCGAGCGTGTCGATCGTGGGACGGAACGAGGCCAAGACGGCGGCCGCGGCCGAGCGGCTCCGCGGCCACGGCGTCGAGGCGCTGGGCTTCGCGGCCGACGTCAGCGACGAGACGGCGGTCGACGAGGTCGTCGCCTCGACCGCCGACCGCCTGGGCCGCATCGACATCCTGGTCAATAACGCCGGCATCGCCAAGCGCGGGCTGCTACAGGACTACACGGCCGAGGACTGGGACAGCGTCTTGGACGTGAACCTCAAGGGCATGTTCCTGTTCTCCAGGGCGGTCTACCCTCACATGGTCAGGACAGGCGGCGGGAAGGTCATCAACATCGGCTCGATGACCTCGATATTCGGCCTCGACTGGGCGCCCGCCTACGGCGCCAGCAAGGGGGGCGCGGTGCAGCTCGCCAAGAACATGGCCGTCGCGTGGGCCAAGGACAACATCCAGGCCAACACGATCCTGCCCGGCTGGATCGAGACGGACCTCACGGCCCCGCTGCAGACGATCGCCCCCGAACGGCACGCGATGATCAGCTCCCGGATACCGCAGGGGCGCTGGGGCACGCCCTCAGATTTCGCCGGGATCGCGGTTTTCCTGGCCAGCCGCGCGTCGGACTACGTCACCGGGGCCGTCATCCCGGTCGACGGCGGCTTTTCGTCCTTCTGAGATGACGCACGGAAGCGACAACCGTCCTTCCGGCGACGCCATAGTACTGGCCGTCGAGGACGGGGTCGCCACGATCACGCTCAACCGGCCCGAACGCCGCAACGCCGTCGACTACGAAGGCTGGAAGCTGCTCCGGGGCACCGCGGGCGCGTTGGCGGAGCGTCGCGATGTCCGCGTAGTGGTGATCACCGGGGCCGGCGACGCTGCGTTCTCGGCCGGGGCGGACATCTCCGATTTCGGCCGCTACCGCAGCGACTCCAAGCAGGGCGAGGTCTACGCCGAGGCGTTCGACGGCGCGATCGACGCCGTAGAGGCCCTCCCGCAGCCGACGTTGTGTCTGATCAAGGGCGCCTGCGTTGGCGGCGGATGCGAGCTGTCGCTGGCTGCGGACATGCGCATCGCCGCGGACAACAGCCGTTTCGGGATACCGGCCGCGAAGCTGGGCATCATCATCGGCTATGGGGAGATGGGCCGCTTGGTCGGGCTCGTGGGCCGCGGCAACGCCAACGAACTGCTGCTGACCGGCAGGCTGGTCGACGCCGAAGAGGCGCTGCGGATGGGGCTGGTCAACGAGGTCGCGCCCCTGGCCGAGGTCGGCGAGCGAGTCTACGCTCTTGCTACGCAGATCGCCGCACTGGCGCCCCTTTCCCATCGCCGTCACAAGCAGATCATGCGGACCGTGCTGCGCAATCCGGGCCTGGAAGGGCTGAGCGCCAAAGAACTGCGGCTGCCCTACGCCAATTTCGACTCCGAGGACTTCCACGAAGGCCGTCGCGCGTTCGGGGAGCGCAGACCGCCGCGATTCGAGGGCCGGTAACCGTTCACGTTTGGTGAGACCCCGGCGTCGCGCCCCTCGATACGCGCCGATGAAGCATCCGCGCTACTCGGGGTGAACGGGCCGTGGGAGCCTCAAGGTTGAACAGTTGCGGGGGTCGTTGGAGGAATCCGGCGAGCCGCCGCGCCCCGGACGTCGGGAGCCAGCGACTACGCCGCCGTCTACCGTACGCGCTGGACGGCGTTGCGGTAGGCCGCGATCAGCGCGTCGATCTCCGCCTCGGTCGTGAGCGTCGACAGCGCGCCGCTGCAGTGGACCTGTAGCAGCACTCCCTCGTTGAGCATGGCGATGAAGAGCCGCTTCTTGATGTCCCGGTCGGCGCGCAGTACGGACCGGTAGTCGGTCACGTCCTCGGGCGTGAAGTGGACTCCCCACAGCGAGGCGACACCGGTGACCTGCGCGTCGACGTCGAGCTCGTCGAACACCGCCTGCAGCCTGCCCCGCAGGGACGCCCCGAGGTCGCTCATGCGCCGATAGACGTCCGGAGTCAGCGCGCTCATCGTCACCTCGCCGGCGGCCATGGTCATCGGGTTGCCGTTGAACGTGCCCGCGTGGGCGATGGAACCGTCGACGGGATTGAACAGGGACATGACGTCGGCGCGGCCGCCGAAGGCCCCGGCCGGCATGCCGCCGCCCACGATCTTGCCCATAGCGGTCACGTCGGGCATCACGCCGAACAGCTCCTGCGCGCCGCCGGGCGCCACCCGCAGGCTCTGCACCTCGTCGTATACGAGGAGGATGCCGAGCTCCTCCGTCAGCTCGCGGACGCCCTTCAGGAAGTCCGGGTCGCCCGGCAGGTAGCCGAAGGACGATGCGACCGGCTCCATGATGACGCACGCGAGGTCGCCGGCGTGGGCGCGCAGTATGCGCTCGGTCCGGGCCAGGTCGTTGTACGGCAGCACGACCACGTCGTCCATGACTCCGGGCGGCATCGCGGCAAACTCCGGTATCGGGCTCGGCCCGTCGGGGTCGAGCTCGTCCAGAGACGTGCTGTAGCTGACCGACACGTACTCATGTGTGCCGTGGTAGGCGCCCTCGAATTTCGCGATCTTGTGCCGGCCGGTGAACACCCGGGCGGCCCTGATGGCGTACAGCGTGGCCTCGGTGCCGGAGTTCGTGAACCGTACCGAGTCGATGGATGGCACGCGGTCGCAGATCAGCTTCGCCAGCCGCGCCTGCGAGTCGGTCGGGACGCTGAACGACACTCCCTTCGCGGCCTGTTCCTGTACGGCGGCCGTGATGTCCGGGTGAGCGTGTCCCAGGATGAGCGTGGTGGCATTGAGCATGAAGTCCAGGTAGCGGTTGCCGTCGACGTCGTAGACGTAGTGGCCGTCGCCGCGTTCGGCGAAGAACGGGTACGGCTCGAAGAACTGCGTCCCCCGGGAGCTGCCGCCGGGCAGGTACGCGGACGCCTCCTCCTGGAGCGCCTTCGACTTCGGCGTGCGGTCGACGTACCGGGAGACCTCGACGTCCAGCTTGGCGGACTCCATGTCGACCTCCACGAAGCCTAACCGCAGTTCCAGTTCCCGGATTCCGGCTCGTCCTGGCCGGCGTTGGTCCTGTGTGCCCAGCCCTCGCCGAACTTGCCGTTGGGCTTGACGACCAGCTCGCGGACGGCGCGGCCCGAATCGGACAGATAGATCGCATCGCCGCGTGCGACGAGCGACGCCCTGAGGGGGTCGTCCAGGTCGCACTGGTCCTCGCGCGTGCCGTCATCGGCGGCTACGAGGTACACTCCGCCGTCCTTGGACGGCACAGCCAGCCTGTCGCCAATGACGGTTGGCCCGCCGATGATCGGCCCCTCTGTCTCGAGCGTCCAGCGCCTGAGTCCGTCCCCGATACCGATCGCGTACAGATTCCCGTCCAGGGAGGGGGCGTAGACCGCGTCGCCCATGACGACCGCTCGGCCCCAGTACCACCTGTCCGCGCCCTCGAACTTCCAGACCGGACTGCCGGTCGACGCGTCGATGGCGTAGAAGATGCTGTCGAAGGAGCCGACCAGCACCTTGCCTGCGGCCACCACCGGGCCGGCGACCACGCCGCCTCCCGTTCGGAACTTCCATATCTGGGCGCCGCTTGCCAGGTCTACCGCGTAGACGTGGTGGTCGAGCGACCCGAAGTAGGCGACGCCGTCGTGCACCGCCGGCGTCGACCATACCTCTCCACCCGTCTTGAAGCGCCACCGCAGCCCGGCGGAGTGGTTCTCGAAGTCGTACTCGTACGCATATACGGCGCCGTCGTTGGACCCGACCAGCACCACGTCGTCCGCAACGGTCACGCCGCCTACGACGTGGTGGCCGTCGCCGACCCTCGTGTCCCACTGCTCTTCACCGTCCAGGCTGAGGGAGTACAGGAAGCCGCCGTAGGAGGCGAAGAAGATCGTGTCCCGCGCCACAGCGGGCGTGCCGTAGATGACGAGGTCCTTCTCGATGTCGCCCCGCAGCGTGTAGCGCCACAGCTCCTCGCCGCCGTTCGCGCTGGGTTGGGTCTGGTCCTCGGCGACCAGCGCCCTGAGGTCGCCCTCCTGGGTGCCGACGTAGAGCACGCGCTCGTAGACATCGTCACGGTAGCTGACGTCATCCACGACCACGCCGCCCGACCAGCCCTCCGGACTTGGGAGCCTGGCGCAGCCGGTCAGGACGAGTACGACGAGTAGCGGAAGCAAGGAAAAAGATCGCATTGGTAGATTATGCCTGAACTTGGCGCCGCGTGTCTCCCTTGAATGGCTATGGGACGGGATCGTACCCGCTGGTGCCGAAGGGGCGGCAGCGGGCGATGCGCCTGACGCCGAGCCAGGCGCCCCTCAGGACGCCGTACCGCGAGACTGCCTCGTAGGTGTACCGCGAGCAGGTCGGAGTGTGTCGGCAGCCACCCGGCATGTAGGGCGAGAAGGCCCGCTGGTAAAGCCGTATGGCCACTAAGACGATTGTGCGCACCACTACTCCGTCCCGCGCGGCCGCTCGACGATCCCGGCGCGGCGGACCAGCCTGGTCACCGACCGGTCGACGGCATGGAAGTCCGCTCCGGCGGTGTCGTTGCGGGCTATGAAGACGAGGTCCCAGCCCTCCCGGACGGGGATGCGCCGCACGGACTCGCGCAACAGGCGCTTCACCCGGTTGCGGACGACCGCGTTGCCGACACGTTTGCTGACGGAGTAGCCGACGCGGCTCACGGGCAGGCCGTTTGGCCTGGCTACGAGTACGAGGAGGGGGTCCGACCAGGGGCGCCCTTCACGCCGGGCAGCGGCAAAGTCGGCCTGCCTGATGAGGCGCTGAGCATGAGCCATCGGGCGCGGGCCTTCTCGGTTTGCCCGCGGGCTAGACGGTCAGCCGATGCCGCCCCTTGAATATGCGGCGCTTTATGACGGAGCGCCCGCTGCGGGTCTGCATACGAGATCGAAAGCCGTGGACACGGCTCCGCCTGCGCTTCTTGGGCTGGTATGTTCTCTTAGGCACGTCAACCTCACCGCGATCAATTATACCCAGCGGCCCGCCGGGCCGTCAAAAGGAGCCTATCGGCCAATTGGCATTATGCGGTCCCGCGATGGTTGCGAGGGAAGGGGTTTTCCGTTCGCGAAATGGCGGATTTGGGATAGCGGCAGGGCTACGGGGCCAGGGCGGTCAGTGGACCGACGGGCATGTTTCTGAGCGCCCAGAACAAGAGGATAGCCGCCAGTAGGGCCCAGATCCACCGGGAGTGGAGGAAGAGCGGGCGTGGCGCCGGCAGATCGAAGGCTCGCAGCGCCCCCGCCGCAAACGAGTAGGCGATGAAGGGCAACGAGAGCACCGTGAGCGGGTTGTAGCCGAGCGCGCCCGAGACATCCCCGAACATCAGCCGTTGCAGTGCGCGCAGCGTGCCGCAGCCGGGGCAGTAGCACCCGGTCAGACCCAGGAACGGGCATATGGGGTAGCTGCCAGGGTTCCGGGGATCGACGGCGTACAGCACGGCAAGACCCGCGAAGCCCAAGAGAGCCAAGCCCACGTACGTGACTCGCGGCGATATCGCCCGGTCCAGCGCCATCAGAGCTACAGCCACCGCCGGTTCACCATGAGGGGACGACGAACGCCAGCAGTAGCGCGATCGGCGCCAGCCCCGTTCCGAACGATATCCACGCCCACATCTTGGCGCTGGCGGAGAACCGCCGAGCGCCCTCGATGTCTCCGGCCTCTACCTTCCCGTTGACCTGAGCCGCGTGGACGATGGACACGATCCCGAAGGGCAGGCAGCAGAGGACCGTCACAAGTATGGCCTGCACCAGGTAGTTCTCGACGTGCGGAGGCGGCTCGGCAGCCGGAGCTTCTGCTTCCGGCGGAGGGTCGGCCAGAGCTCTGCCGCAGCTCTTGCAGAACCGAGCGCCATCCTCGCGCTCCGCACCGCAGCTTCCGCAGTATATTCGGTCTCCGGTCAGTGGTTACTCCGGTCTGTGGCCGTTGCTGCTCTCCCAGTCGGCGCGACGGATGTCCATCAGCAGGAAGTCCAGCCCGCTGCGCCTGACCTTCTTGACCTCGCGGAAGCCGGATTTGGCGAAGGCCCGCTGCGCGCGGACGTTCCAGACCAGCGTATGCAGATAGACTCTGTCGAGGGTGGTCGTGGTGAAGATGTGGTCCACAAGGGCGTTGACCGAGTCGGTGCCGTAGCCCAAACCCCAGTAGTCGCGCTTGCCTATCATTATCCCGAGCTCGGCCTCGCCGCGCCGGAGGTCTATGTCGTAGTACATGCAGTTGCCGATGTGCAGGCCGTCGACCGTGTCGATAGCCAGCCGCTTCGACGCCGGGCTGTGGGAGAGAATCTCCTCGCGGGAGAACCGGTCGAACTCCGAGAAGGACATCCGGAGCGGTTGGGTGGCGTCGAGGCGTGACAACTCCTCGTCGGTGCGCCAGGCGTAGTCGTCGGCTACGTCCTCAATCCGCTTCTCGCGGATGACGACCTTGCAGCCTCTGATCTCGATCCTGGAAGCCCCCGCAGCGTCGCGCCTATTGCGCAGCCACGGCAGTGCTTTTTTCAACAATCCTGGCCTCGTTCGGGTAGGTCATGGCCTCTATCGCCTGAGGCAGAGGAAACCACTCGACGAAATCGAACTCGTCGTCGTGGCGCGACGAGTCGCCTCCGGTGGGCGCCATCAGGTAGTAGTGGACCGTCTTATGGCATCGCGCTCCGTCCGAGGATCGCAGGAACCAGTACTGGATGCTGTCGAGCTGCCGGACTATCTGCACGTCGAGTCCGGTCTCCTCCCGCACCTCGCGGAGCGCCGTCTGCTCACGAGTCTCACCCGGGTCGGGCGTACCCTTGGGCAGCGCCCACCTGACCGGGTCGCTGCGGCCGCAGAGGACGACCTCGTTGCCGTCGCGGCCCTTCCTGAGTACCACGCCGCCGGCCGAAACCAGCTCGACGGCGCGCCCATTGCTTACCATTGGGCCATTCTATGGCTCACCCCAGGTAGCGTCAAGACTGGACAGATACGAACGAAAAGGGGTTGACGGCCGGGGTCGGACTTTGCTACGCTGGCGTTTGTTGGATTATGTCCACAACCTCCCCCACGTTTTCTGTACCCTGCTATAGATGTGTCATTTTCGATCCCGTCCGCGGGCTCTCTCCCTCGCGTTCTAACAGACATCAGTTTTCAGGAGTGAGGAACGTATGAACCTGTCCTCGTCGCAGGTCAGTAACGGTCTCGGCTTCAATGAGCGGTCGTACGGCAAGATCGAGTCGGTCTTGGATGTCCCGAACCTGATACAAGTGCAGATCGACTCGTTCGACTGGTTCAAGACGGACGGTCTCAGAGAGTTGTTCGAGGAGATCTCCCCTATTGAGGACTTCCCCGGGGGGCGGTTCGAGCTGCGGTTCCTGAGCCACAATTTCAAGGATCCCCTCCATACCGAGGACGAATGCCGGGAGCGGGAGATAACCTACTCCGCGCCTCTCCACGTGACCGTGGAGCTGCACACCAAGGCACCAGGTCCGGGCGAGGGCGAGCGGAAGATACAGGATCTGTTCATAGGCGACATCCCGATGATGACGTCGACCGGGACTTTCATCATCAACGGCGCCGAGCGGGTGGTCGTCAGCCAGCTCGTCCGTTCTCCGGGCGTCTACTTCACGACCGACGCCGACGCCGCGACCGGCAGGCCGCTGTCCTCCGCCAAGCTGATCCCGGCCAGGGGAGCGTGGATGGAGTTCGAGACGAGCAACCGGGACGTGATCTCGGTGAAAGTCGACCGGAAGCGCAAGAGCCCGGTGAGCATGCTGATCAGGGCACTCGGATACGTGACCGACGATCAGATCTACGAGCTCTTTGAGGACGTGGACATCGACCCGCAGCACCAGTTCATGAAGGCGACTATCGCCAGGGACACCGCGGTCGACAGCCACCAGGAGGCACTGCTCGAGTTCTACCGTAGACTGCGCCCGGGCGAGCCGCCCAGCGTCGAAAACGCGCGAACGCTGCTGGACAACCTGTTCTTCAACGCGCGGCGATACGATCTGAGCCGCGTGGGGCGCTACAAGCTGAACCTCAGGCTCTCGCTCGACAGCGGGCCGGAGGAGGGGACGCTGTCTCCCCATGACATAATCAGCCTGTTGCGCATGATGATCCTGATCAACCGCGACGTCGAGTCGGCGGACGACATCGACCACCTCGGTAACCGCCGCGTGCGCGCCGTGGGCGAGTTGATCCAGAAGCAGGTCCGCCTGGGACTGATGCGTATGGAGCGCGTCATCAAGGAGCGGATGACCACCCAGATGGACCCGTCCACGACGACGCCGGCGGCCTTGATGAACATCAGGCCGGTGGTCGCCGCGATCCGCGAGTTCTTCGGCGGCTCGCAGCTATCACAGTTCATGGACCAGACGAACCCCCTGGCGGAGCTTACGCACAAGCGCCGGCTGTCGGCCCTCGGGCCCGGCGGACTTTCGCGGGAGCGGGCGGGCTTCGACGTAAGGGACGTGCACCACTCACACTATGGACGCATCTGCCCCATCGAGACCCCCGAGGGCCCGAACATCGGACTCCTAGGATCGATGGCTACGTACGCCCGGACCAACGCCTACGGGTTCTTAGAGACGCCGTACCGGAAGGTCTACCGGGAGATATCGAGCCACTCACCGGACCTGGTGGGCCGGACGATCGGCGAGGCCGTCGTGGACAAGAACGGGAGCACGATCTTAAACGCCGGCAAGGTGGTGACCAAGGGCCTGAGGACCCGCATCTCCAAGGTCACCGAACGTACGCTGGCGGTCGCGCCCTACGTGTCGGACGATCCGGAGGACATCGTCTATGTGTCCGCGCACGGCGAGGAGGCCACGCACATCGCTCAGGCGAGCTCCCCGCTGGACGAAAAGGGGCAGTTCGTCGACGAAAGGATCGAGACGCGCATGGGCGACGGCGTCTCGATGGAGCCCCCCGAGAACGTGGACTATATGGATGTCTCGCCGATGCAGCTCGTCAGCGTGTCGACGGCGCTGATCCCGTTCTTGGAGCACAACGACGGTCCCCGGGCGCTGATGGGATCGAACATGCAGCGACAGGCAGTGCCGCTGCTGCGTCCGCAGCCCCCGCTCGTCGGCACCGGAATGGAACGCCGGGTGGCGCAGGACAGCGGCCAGGTGATGCTCGCCCGGAACGAGGGAGTGGTCACGGAGGTTTCCGGGAGCCGCATCGTCGTGCGCGGCGACGACGGCGAGGACGAGGTCTACAGGCTGCAGAAGTTCGTTCGCAGTAACCAGGGCACGTGCATCAACCAGCGCCCCATTGTCCGCAAGGGCGACAGGGTGAAGGTGCGCGACATCCTCGCGGACAGCTCGTCGACTGCGGAAGGCGAGCTGGCACTCGGCCAGAACACGCTCGTGGCCTTCATGAGCTGGGGGGGCTACAACTTCGAGGACGCGATCATCATCAGCGAGAAGCTGGTGCGGGAAGACCGGTTCACTTCGATCCACATCGAGAAGCACGAGGTGGAGTCTCGGGATACCAAGCTGGGCCCTGAGGAGATCACGCGGGACATCCCCAACGTCGGGGAGGAGAGCCTGCGGGACCTGGACGAGGACGGCATCATCAGGCTCGGCGCCGAGACCGGCCCGGGCGACATCCTCGTCGGGAAGATCACTCCCAAGGGCGAGACGGAGTTGAGCGCCGAGGAGAAGTTGCTCCGGGCGATATTCGGAGAGAAGGCGCGGGACGTCAAAGACACTTCCCTGCGCGTGCCTCACGGCGAGCACGGCAAGGTGATCAACGTCAAGGTGCTCAGCAAGGCGAACGGCGACGAGCTGTCGCCGGGCGTCAACAAGATGGTGCGGCTGTGGATCGCCCAGACCCGCAAGGTGGCGGTTGGCGACAAGATGGCCGGCCGGCACGGCAACAAGGGCGTGATCGCTCGCATCCTGCCCGAGGAGGACATGCCGTTCCTGGAGGACGGCACGCCGGTAGACATCATCCTGAACCCGATCGGCGTGCCCGCCCGCATGAACCTGGGGCAGGTGCTGGAGACGCATCTGGGCATGGCTGCCAACACGCTCGGCTTCAAGGCGGTTACGCCGGTGTTCGACAGCACGCCGGACGTGTCGATAGAGGACGCGCTCGGCCAGGCGTGGATGATCCATAGGTCGGGCGCCATAGACTCGAAGGCCAGCAACGACGGGAGGCCGCACTTCGACCTTGAAATCACTCGAAGATGGCTGGCCGAGCGCGGCTACAACCTCGACCGAGTCTTCGCTAAGGACAATTCGGGTGAGGCGCGAGAGGCGTGCCTGCGGATCTGGTTCCAGGAAGAGATCGGCCGGAACTCGGCGGACCTGTCGGTGGAGGAGCTCAAGGACGAGGCCCTGCGGCTGAACCGGGAGGAGCAGGTCGCCGCGCCGATCCTGGGCAAGTTCACGCTGCGCGACGGCAGGACGGGCGAGCTGTTCGACCAGCCCATAACGGTCGGCTACATCTACATGATGAAGCTGATCCACCTCGTCGAGGACAAGATCCACGCCCGGTCGACGGGGCCGTACTCTCTGATAACGCAGCAGCCGCTGGGCGGCAAGGCCCAGTTCGGCGGTCAGCGCTTCGGTGAGATGGAGGTCTGGGCCCTGGAGGCTTACAGCGCGGCGTACAACCTGCAGGAGATGCTGACGGTCAAGTCCGACGACGTGGTCGGCAGGGTGAAGGCCTACGAGGCTATCGTCAAGGGCGAAGACATCGTGCAGCCCGGCATCCCCGAGTCGTTCCACGTGCTGCTGAAGGAGCTGCAGAGCCTGGGGCTTTCCGTGGAACTGCTCCACGAGCAGCCCGCCGAGATCGAGCTCCCGGACGACCTTGCGAGCGAGATGCCTGGGCTGCCGACTCCGATCCTGGCGGAGGTCCCAATCGCGCTTGGCGAAGGGGACTCCAACGGGGCCGCCCCGCTGGTTGGAGTGCCCGACAGCCCCGCCGGCTGATCCCGCGTCCGCGCGCCGTTCTGACTTCGCCGTACCGATAGCCCAAAGAGACGGCTTGGTAGTTATCTCAGGAGACGAATATGGCCCACAGCGGCAATGACTTCAACGCTGTTCGAATATCTCTCGCGTCGCCCGACCAGATCAGGATGTGGTCGTACGGGGAGGTCACGAAGCCGGAGACGATCAACTACCGCACGCTCCGCCCGGAGAAGGACGGACTGTTCTGCGAGCGGATCTTCGGCCCGACGAAAGACTGGGAGTGTTACTGCGGCAAGTACAAGAAGATCCGCTACAAGGGCGTGATCTGCGACCGCTGCGGCGTCGAGGTCGCGCGCGCCAAGGTGCGCCGCGAGCGCATGGGGCGTATCACGCTCGCCGCTCCGGTCGCCCATATCTGGTTCTCCAAGGGTACGCCGAGCCGGATCGGACTGCTGCTGGACCTGTCCCCGAGGAACCTCGAACGGGTCGTCTACTTCGCGCAGTACCTGGTGACCCAGGTCGACGAGCAGATTCGCAGCCTCACGATAGAGCGCCTGCAGACGCAGCTGGAAGAGGGCGTGGAGAGGCTCGAGAACGAGGCGCAGGCGAAGCGCGAGAAAGGTCTCAAGAGACTCGACGAAGAGGCGGAGGCGGAGTGCGCCGCGGGCTTGGGGAAGCTCGGAGAGGAGATTCAGGCCAAGCGCGAGGAGGGCCTGAAGAGGCTCGAGGAGGAGGCCCAGGTCGAGCTAGACCGGCTCGATGGCGGGGCCGAAGCCGCCGCCGAAGAGACAGTGCAGACTCCGGAGCAGATCAAGGAGAAGCTGGGCCAGCAGCGGGCCGCGCTCGAAGGCCAGGTGGCCGAGGAGCTCAGCCAGCGCAGCGAGGCGTTCAGCAGCGGGTTCGACGAGGAGCTGACGAGACGGCGCGCGGCGATTGCCACCGAGATCGACGAGAAGCTCGCGGAAGAGTCCGCTGCGTTCGAAAACGAGCTCGAGGCCCAGAAAGATGCCGTCGAGAGCTTCCGGGTGGGCCAGCTGCTGACCGAGACCCGATACCGCGAGATGCGCGAAAGCTATTCCGACATGTTTACCGCCGGCATGGGCGCCGAGGCCGTCCTCAGCGTGCTCAAGGACTACGACCTCGACAAGGAAAGGGCGAAGCACCAGGAGGATCTCAGGTCCACGTCCGGCCAGCGGCGCAAGAAGGCGACCAAGACGCTCAGGGTCGTCGAGGCCTTCCGGAAGAGCGGCAACAAGCCGGAGTGGATGGTCATATCCGTGCTGCCGGTGCTGCCGCCGGAGCTCAGGCCGATGGTCCAGCTCGACGGCGGCCGGTTCGCGACGAGCGACCTGAACGACCTTTACCGGCGCGTGATCAACAGGAACAACAGGCTGAGGAAGCTCATAGAGCTCCAGGCGCCGGAGATCATCGTCCGCAACGAGAAGCGGATGCTGCAGGAGGCCGTAGACGCGCTGATCGACAACGGCCGGCGAGGCCGGGCCGTATCGGGCAGCCACAATCACAAGCTGAAGTCGCTGTCCGACCTGCTGCGCGGCAAGCAGGGCCGGTTCAGGCAGAACCTGCTGGGCAAGCGGGTGGACTACAGCGGCCGGTCGGTCATCACCGTGGGGCCGACGCTGAAGCTGCACGAGTGCGGGCTGCCGCGGCGGATGGCGCTGGAGCTGTTCAAGCCCTTCGTCATGCACCAGCTCGTGGTCCAGGGCCACGCCCACAACATCAAGAGCGCCAAGCGCCTGGCGGAGCGGGCGCGGCCGGAGGTGTGGGACATCCTGGAGGACGTCGTCAGCCAGCGGCCGGTGCTGCTGAACCGCGCGCCGACGCTGCACAGGCTCGGCATCCAGGCGTTTCAGCCGAAGCTGATAGATGGCGGCTCGATCCAGGTGCACCCGTTGGTGTGCGCGGCCTTCAATGCCGACTTCGACGGCGACCAGATGGCCGTACACGTGCCGCTGTCCAGCGGCGCGGTTCAAGAGGCCAAGCGGGTGATGCTGAGCCTCTACAACATGCTGTCGCCCAGCTCCGGAGAGCCGATCGTGGCGCCGACGCTGGACATGGTGCTCGGCTGCTACTACCTGACGATGGTGAAGGAAGACGCGATGGGCACGGGACGCAGCTTTGCCAGCTTCGACGACGCCCGCCTGGAGTACGACCTGGGCAGCGTCGACCTCCGCGCGCTGATCAAGGTACGCGACGGCTCCGCCGACAACGGCTCGGCCGGCTGGCATGAGACCACCCTCGGGCGGATCATCTTCAACGAGGTGCTGCCCGAGAAGCTCGGGTTCCGCAACCAGGAGATCGACAAGGCTGCTCTCAAGGACATCACCGGCGACGCGTACCGCGTGCTCGGCAGCGAGGGCGCGTCGCCGGTGATGGACGCGATAAAGGACATCGGCTTCCAGTACGCGTCGAAGTCCGGCATCACGATCGCGATCAACGACATCGAGGTCTCCGACGAGAAGGAAGTCATCGTTGGTCAGGCTGAGGACAAGGTGGTCATGCTGGAGCAGCAGTACATGGACGGCCTGATCACCGAGGACGAGAGATACACGAACGCCGTCCAGATCTGGACGAACGCGAACGACGAGTTGACCGAGGTCATCGAGACGAACCTGCGCAACTACGGCGGGATATACCTCATGGCCACGTCGGGGGCCAAGGGCAACATAGCCCAGATCAAGCAGATGGCCGGCATGAGAGGCCTGATGTCCAACCCGAAGGGGCGCATCATAGATCGGCCTATCAAGTCGAACTTCCGCGAGGGCCTGAGCGTGCTCGAGTACTTCCTCTCGACGCACGGGGCTCGCAAGGGCCTTGCCGACACGGCGCTCCGAACGGCCGACAGCGGCTACCTGACCCGGAGGCTGATCGACGTCGCCCAGGAGGTCACGGTCACGGTCGAGGACTGCGATACGGAGAACGGCATGTGGGTCGAGAACCGGCCGGCCGAACCGCTGGTGACGTCCTTCGACGAGCAGCTGGCGAGCCGGCTGAGCGCCCTGCCGGTGCCCGATCCCGAGACGGGCGAGATCATCGTTGACCGCAACGAGGCGCTGACGGAGGAGGTCGTCTCCCGCATCAAGGACACCGGGGTGGACGGGGTCGTGGTCCGCTCGCCGCTGTCGTGCGAGGCCGAGCGTGGCGTCTGTCGGAAGTGCTTCGGAATGGCGCTGGCTACGGGCAAACCCGTGATGATGGGCGAGGCCGTCGGCATCATCGCGGCCCAGAGCATCGGAGAGCCGGGGACCCAGCTTACGATGCGCACGTTCCATACGGGCGGCATCGCCGAGGTCGACATCACGAGCGGCCTCCCCAGGGTTGAAGAGCTGCTCGAGGCGCGTACTCCCAAGGGAGAGGCCGTGCTCTCCGAAATCGACGGTCACGTCGAGATCCCCGAGGTCGGCGAGTTCCGCGTCGTATCGGTGGTGAGCACCGATCAGTTCACCGACGAATATCCGTTCCCGGACGGCTACAGGGCGCTGGTCGGCGACGGTCAGGAGGTCGCCATAGGTACCCCGCTCGCGGAGCCGGGCGAGCCGGCTGACGACGAGTCGACTGTCCTGCAGCCCACCGAGCTGGTGGCCCGCGTGGCGGGCACGGTCAGCCACGAGGATGGCAGGATCGTCATCACGTGGACCGACGAGGACAGGCGCGAATACCCGATACCGGCCGCGGCGTACATCGCGGTCAGGGACGGCGACCGCGTCACGGCCGGTCAGGAGTTGACCCACGGCCCCAAGAGCCCTCAGCAGGTACTGCGAATCCAGGGCCGCGACGCCGTGGAGAAGTACCTGATCGAGGAGGTGCAGAAGGTCTATCGCTCCCAGGGCGTTTCGATCCACACCAAGCACAACGAGATCATCGTCTCGCAGATGCTGCGAAAGGTCCGGATCGACGCGCCTGGCGATACCGACCGGCTGCCCGGGGAGCTCGTGGACCGGCGTGAGTTCGAGGAGATCAACGCCGGCGTTCTCGCCGAGGGCGGCGAGCCCGCCACCGCGAGCCCGGTGCTCTTGGGCATCACCCGCGCGTCGCTGAGCATGGAGAGCTTCCTGGCCGCGGCGTCGTTCCAGGAGACGACGAGAGTGCTGACCGAGGCCGCGGTCAATGGCGACAAGGATATGCTGAGAGGCCTGAAGGAGAACGTTATCATCGGGCGGCTAATCCCGGCCCGGTTCGACATGTCGGAGGAGGGCCGCGAGCGATTGGGCCTCGAAGAGGCGCGCCCTAAGCCCGTGGCGATGCTGTCGGAGGACGTGGAGGGGGCGCGGGCGTTCGAGTTCGAGGACGCGATGGAGGAGATCCCGCAGCTCTAGGCTCGACAGAGTCCACACAGCGTGGTCTATGCATGCGCCCTTCGATGCGCGCCGGTGAAGCACCGGCGCCACTCGTGGTGATCGGGTTATGTGGGCCACTCCGGTCTGAACAGTTACGCGCGCCGGCTTTGTTGACCGGCTCGCAGGCGCCTTGCTAAACTTCAATCTGGTCGAAAGGGCGGCACAAGTAGGACGGCGGGCGGTTAGCTCAGTGGTTTAGAGCGCTGCGTTGACATCGCAGAGGTCATTGGTTCAAATCCATTACCGCCCACCAGAACGCTCGCACGAACGAGGTGGCATATCCATACCGCAGCGGACGTCCGTCAGCCCTCGCTGAGCGAGATACGCGCTCTCATAGCCGAGGCACTTCCGGAGGACGCGGCCCTGAGGCCGCTCGCGGGGTTCAAGCTGGACCTAACGGCCAATCCGGACTTTCGGAAGGTCTTCTTCGCGGCCCGGTGCGACTGCGGCACGGCGGGCCTGCTGAGCGTCGAGGTGGCGCCGGACAAGACTGTGGAGGAGCTGAGGCAGGCGGTGCCGGAGCTGGCGCGGAGACTGCTGCTCCAGTCCGAGTCGTTCCACGCGATGCCGTGCGAGATGCACGCCATGATGCGAATGGGACCGGCGGGAAAGGCGGGGGAGGCATAGATGCGACGTGAGCTGAGCGAGTCCGAGGCATTCGACAGGGCGAAGGCGTTCTCGGAGAGATACGTCCAGCGCGGGCCGTACGAGTTCTTCCCGGACGCCGAGGTCGTCCGCATCGTCCAGGAAGGGCTCGGGGAAAACGAGCGTGTCCAGGGCTATCGGTACTGCCCTTGAATGCCTCTGAGCGGCGATCCCGTGGAGGATCGCAAGAAGATATGCCCGTGCGAACGACATCACGAGGACATCGAGCGAGACGGGTTCTGCATATGAATGTTCTTCGTTAGCGAAGAGTTTCTTCGCAAGTACGAAGAGGAAGAGGGCGAGGTCGAGCAGACGATAGGCGATGCGGTGCAGGTCGGCGAGGGGCTGTTCGAGAACACGGGCGGCAAACGCGAGTACAATAGAGAGAGAAGAAAGGCGCCGGCGGACCAGGCCGAATCGAAGCGGGCGCCGGAGAGCGAATCCGAGTGAGCAGCGAAATACTGGTATTCACGTCGAACGGCTGAGGGCCCTGCCACATGGTGAAAGTGTATCTTTCACGAAAGGGCGTGCCGTTCACTGAGCACAACATATCGAAGAGCGTCGACTCCCTGAAGAGCCTGGTCAACATGGGGTACAGGACGACGCCCGTGACCGTGATCGGAGGCGAGACGGTCGTGGGCTACAGCCCGGCGAAGCTCGACGCCGCCTTGGAGGTCGCTCAGCCAGGCTAGCGGTCCGCGTCCGGGCGCGGGCCCGAAGAGCGGCAGACGCCAACATCCCACAGCATACAAATCCCCCCAACGCCTCCCCGGCGACCAGGCGAATAGCCCGGTCGGCCAGGAACAGGCACACAGCGCGGCCCCGTGGTGTAGCGGCTTAACACACTGCCCTGTCAAGGCAGAGATCGCCGGTTCGAATCCGGTCGGGGTCGCCAGCCGCTTCAGTAGACAGAACCGATGCCCGTTCGGTCGTAAGCCCCTTCCGGTGGCACCGGTACGCTGTAGGTGAGGACTACCTCATCCTCGAGTACCTTGACCTTCCAAGATAGACACGCTGCTGGCGGAGCTGGGGTATGCTAAAGGTTAGGGACGCGATCCGTCTCATAGAGCGTGACTGCTGGCGGCTGGCCCGTACACGCGGAAGCCACCGAGTGTTCAAGCACCCCGATAAGCGGGGGATAGTCGTCGTCGCCGGCAAACCTGGCGTCGATATGCCTCAGGGGACGTGGCCCAATGTCTTGAAGCAGGCGGGCCTAAGGGAACGGGGCTGATCTTGAAGTACGCTGTAGTCATCGAGAAGGGACCAACTAGCTATGGAGCCCACGTGCCGGACCTGCCAGGGTGTGTAGCCGCTGCGGAAACCAGTTGCTGTCGGCAGTTGGCTTGGCTGCCGTCGGGATGACGCTGGCGATGTCGACGTCATGCGCGACATCGGGGCCTGACCACCCCACGCCCCTACCCACAGACATGATCTCCGTCGCCCAGCTCAGCTAGTACAACCAAGCTCACAGTCGGCGCGCCAGGTGCTGGAGCCGTTGAGTACCCAGTGACCGCGAAGACCCGCTGGGCCGCCGGGGCGGACGTCGTTACCGACTGAGCGTTGCGCTCCGGGCTCCGCCCTATGTCGAGCGGAAGGCCGCAGGCTGATACGCGCCAAATGCGGCAAGCGGTATGATCTCATGTATCAGCCATCCATACCGGTGAAATCATGCGAATATCCGAGCGAGGCCAGATCACCATCCCCAAGGCGCTGCGGGAGCGCTTCGGGCTGCATCGCGACGTCGAGGTCGATATCAGCCCAACCGAGCAGGGCCTGCTCATTCGGAAGCGTGCGGCCGCGCTCCATCCCGTGGACCGGGTCGCCGGGATTCTGGATGGCGTCGACTTCGACATCGACGAATATATCGAGGAAATCAGGGGAAGGTGATCACCGCGGTCGACACGGAGGCCATCTGTTTCGCTCCCACCATCGGAAAGGGCGGCTGAGTCCCCGATATCCACCTGCAAGGGAGAACCGACATGGCCCTCTACCTCACGGAAGAAGACGTCGCCGCCGTGTTGACCATGGACATCGCCCTCGACGAGGTGGAACGGGGCTTCGTTCATCTCTCGGAGGGCAGGGCCTTCAACTTCCCGCGTAACCGCCTGCCCAACGGCACAGGCTCCTTCAACTTCATGACCGCGACCGCCCACGAGCTTGGCGTCATGGGCATGAAGACCTACGGCGTAGGTCCCGGCAGCTCACGCTTCTACGTGCACCTCTACGACACCACCACGACGGAGCTTATCGCCCTCATCGAGGCCAACGGCATGGGCCAGGTACGCACCGGGGCCGCCAGCGGCATCGCCACGAAGTACATGTCCCGCGCCGACGCGTCCACGGTCGGCATGATCGGCTCAGGCTACCAGGCCAGCACCCAGCTCGAAGCCGTGTGCAAGGTCAGAGATATCACGAGCGCGAGAATCTACTCCCGTGCCCGTGAGAACCGGGAACGTCTCGCCTCGGTCATGGAGCGTCGCCTTGGCATCGAGGTCCGCCCCGTCGACAGCGGCCAGGAGTGCGTCGAAGGCGTGGACATCGTCAACGTCATCACCACGGCTGCCAGACCCGTCCTGCAGGGCGAGTGGCTCAGCGCCGGCGCGCACGTCAACGCCGCCGGAAACAACCACTGGATGAAGCAGGAGGTCGACTGCGATGTCGTCCGCCGCGCCAGCGTGATCGTTGCCGACGACGTCGACGGAGCGAAGATCGAGTGCGGCGACCTCGTCGATCCCATCGACCGCGGCATTATCACGTGGAACCACGTCCGCAATCTCTCCGACGTGGTGACAGGCCAGGTTGCGGGCCGCGCGTCGGACGGCGACATCACCCTCTTCGAGTCCCAGGGACTCGCCATCGAGGACATCGCCGTCGGTATTCGCGTCTACCGCATGGCACAGGAGCGCGGACTGGGCCGGGCGATGCCCTTCTGATGCCTGGCGTCAGGGGCGGCGGAGCGCGACGACGGGGATCCGGCGGTCGGTGCCGGCGCGGTAGCCAGCGAAGCGTGGATTCGCCGCAGCCACCTTGTCGAACAGCGCGGCGCGTTCTTCGCCCTGGGTTATGCGGGCCTCGGCGGCGAAACGCTCGCCGTTAGCTTCAACGGAAACGTTCGGGTCGGCGGCGACGTTCAGGTACCACGCCGGATGGCGGTCCTGGCCGTAGTTCGAAGCGACGACAATGAGGTCGCCGGACTCCTCGAATTGGAAGTACATCAGGGGAGACGACCGCGGCTTGCCGCTCCTGCGTCCCCTGGTTACGAGGATGAGGATTCCTTCGCCTTCCAGGCGGCCCAGGAGGCGGCCGCCGGAGAGCCGGAACAAGAGCCGGTGCATCGGGACGAAGAACCACGCGATGATGACGCGTCTGTAGGTCGGCATCGCGGGCTCCCTACCACCCGATGCAGCAGGCTTCGCGGCGGGGGTCGGCCGCGCCCTTCAGGACGCCCGACTCCTGGTCCACCACGATGCCCTTGAGCGAGCCGGTGACGGCGCCCGCATCGGTCAGCACCTCGAGATCGTGGCCCCGGCGGCTGAGCTCCCGGATCGTGCTCTGCGGTACGGTGTCCTCCACGGACAGGCGCCCTGGGAGATAGGCGTGAGGCCAGAACGAGTTGGGGAAGTTCCAGGAGGTGAACCGGGGCTGCTCCACAGCCTGCTGCGGGTCCATGCCGAACTCGACGATGTTGAGGAACATCTGCAACATGGCCGGACACTGCGCGTCTCCGCCCGGCGCGCCGAACGGCATGAGCAGCCGCCCCTCCTTGAACGCGATGGCGGGGTTGGGCGTCAGCCGCGGGCGCTTCCACGGCTGGAGGCTGGAGGGGTGGTCGTGCTCCAGCCAGCTCTGCGTTCCCCTGGCCGACAGCGTGAACCCCAGGCCGGGGATGACCTTGCAGCCGCCCACGCCGTCGCTGGGCGTCGCCGAGAAGGCGTTGCCCCACCGATCGACCGTGCACGTGTAGCTCGTGTCCTGCTCCCGGGCTCCGGCCGCCCGGACCTCGGGCCGCCGCGCCGCCGCGCCGGACCGCGCGTCGCCCTGGTACGGCCAGGGGTTGCCCGGGGGCGGCATCTCGGGAAACGCCCGCTCCATGTCTATGTCGCCGCGTCGGGCAGTGGTGTACCGCTTCGACAGAAGCCCGTCGATCGGCACGTCCACGTGGTCGGGGTCGCCGTAGTAGTGCTCCCTGTCGGCGAAGGCGAGGTTGAGCGCCTGCGACAGCAGGTGGATGTAGTCGGCGCTGTTGTGGCCCAAGCCGGCGAGGTCGTCGTCCTCGAGCATCTGCAGCGTCTCGGCCAGCACGGGTCCCTGGCACCACGCCCCACAGGTGTATACGGCATAGTCCTGGAAGCGGCCCACCTCCGGCTCCTCGACCTGGACGGAAAAATCCTTCAGGTCGTCCAGCGTCAGAAGCCCGCCCTGATCGCGGCTGAATCGCGCCATCTCCTCGGCGATGTCGCCCTTGTAGAAGTAGTCGCGCGCGGCCCTGATGGCCGCCTCGCGCCCCCTGGAGCCGTTGGCCCTCTCGACGTCCGCGAGGCGTCTGAACGTGCGCGCCAGGTCCTTCTGCACGAGCAGCTCGCCCGTCTGCGATGGCCACTCGTCGACGGACGATCTCAGCAGGGCGCGCAGGACGGAAGCCGAGATCGGGTGGCCCTGCTCGGCCAGCTCCAGCACCGGCGCGACCACCTGCTCGAAGCTCATCGTGCCGTACTTCTCCAGCGCGGTGAGCCAGGCGTCGGCGGCGGACGGCAGGACGGTCCTGAGTATGCCCATCGGGATTTCGCCGCCGGCGTTCCGGTTGAAGTACTCGATCGAGGCCGCGCGCGGCCAGCGCCCCAGTCCGCTGATGGTCACCACCGAGTCGGAGGCCGCGAGGTAGATGATGATGGGCGCGACGCCGCCGAAGTTCGTGCTGGTCGGGCGCACGACGTTGAGGGCAATGCCCGAGGCCACTCCCGCGTCGACGGCGTTGCCGCCCTCCGCGAGGATTCGGAAGCCCGCCGCGGCGGCGAGATGGTGCCCCGCGGACACCATGTGGGTGGTGCCCATGACGGCCGGCCGGCTGCTGTTCGACGTCGTTGTCACGATCACCTCCTTGATTGCCAGAGGAGTTCAGGCCAGGTCACATCCCGGACGTGGGACGGGCCACGATCTTCGCAGCAGACCAGCACCTACGCTCTCTCTCCAACGATCCGTCCGAGACCGAACTGCTTACCCAAGATCACGACCCGAGCCAGAGGTGCGCCATCCAGTGAGCCCTCGAAGGGGCACGGGCCCTAGCGCGAGTACATCAGGTTCGGGTCGACCACCGACTTCTCGTTGCCGCCACCCGGCTCCCCTACCATCACGCCGTCGCGGAGCTCCGTCAGGCGCCCGTCTGTCATCGCGAAAAGCATGGTGTCGCCGCGGAACTCTTCGACGCCCACGTCGAACGCGTCTCGGGCCCGAAAAAGGCGGGCCATAGCGTTGCCTACAGGCCCCACCGAGACCAGCCGTCGGGCTTCCAGACGCGCGCCCAACTTGTTGAAGTCTCTCGGGGGTTCGCGTTTCGGGCCGAGGCCGAAGCTTCGAAACCGCAGGGGGCGCTCGGTGCCGTCGGGGTCCCTGATCCGAGCCACGTACTCAGTCCATCGGCCGTATTCGGGCTGCAGCATCTGCTCAATCATGTGCCAGAAGGAAGTGCGGAAGTACGGCACTCCCAGCATGAGGATGCGGGCGTCCATCTCGTAGAGCTTCCAGAACGGCCCGTCGACGGACCAAGCCGCCGCCCTGTGGACCCGCATCATCTCCCGGGCGACCGGACCCAGCGCCGCGACCGATTCGCGGAGATGGCAGCTTCTCACGGCGCCGGGACGCCTGCGCGCCACCTCTGTGATTCGGCCGACTTCGGAGGGATCGTTGGCCGGATCGAAGACGGAGTCGGGGCCCCTGTGAGAAGGCGTGTAGGTGGGCACCACAAGGGTCCCGTCCGGCGCTAGAACGTCCAGGAACGCATCCACCACCGCGTCCGCTCCACCCTCTACATAGCCCATGGCGCTCAAGGAGCTGTGGACCATGACGACGTGGCCCGCTTCAAGTCCCAGACGCTTCAGCGCCTGTACGATGTCGTCGCGGGTGAGGCGTTGTACCGGTCTCGGACCCGTGTTCATGGGAGGCTTTCGTCTGGACGCTCAGGTTCGACCTTCCGTGTCCCCTTGCTGTTCTCCGAGCGTCAAGTGCTCTACCGGCACCCCGCCTTTGTAGAACGTTCTCACGTGGGGCGGAGGTACCACAGGCGTCTCCACGGGAGTGCCGAGTCGGGCGAGCTGGGGGCAGTGGTCGTACGGGTACCTGTAGGCGGTCTCGTAGGACCTGTGCCGTTCGATTGCGTACTCCCAGACCAGCTCTTTCTCCGCGGTGACCTCGAAGATCCTTCCACCCAACGCTTCACCTATGAAGGTGTTGCCGTTGGGCAGCCTTTGAACGCTGCCGGTGTAGGCGGTGAAGAACTTGAACTCGTTGTAGTTGTGGCTGTATCCGGGGTCTTCGCTGGTGAGGTATCCATCATCCTCGTAGCTCCAGACCACTTCCCCGGCGACAGGGTCTATCTCGAGGATGGAGGTCCGCCCCGCGCGGGAGATATCCTGGACGGGCGGCTGGCCGTTGTCGAGAAGCAGGATGTTGCCCGCGCCCGGCAGGCCCTTGGGGATCATCCTCGGGTCGTGCTGACCGGCGATTCCGCCGCGGTGGCGGCCGGAGTGCTCCCAGACGACTTCCTTGGTCTGCTTGTCGATGATGAAGATGAAGCCCAGGGTTCGAGGGCTGACCAGGATGTTTCCGGGCCTGAACCTCTCGTCGCCGGCGTCGTACCACTTGTTCTCCGGCAGCGGGTCGAGGTGGTTGAAGTGAGTCCAGTTCGGCGATGGGTCGATGTCCAGGTATCTGTTGAGATCTAAGTGTTCCCAGGCGTGCCACTCCCACACCACGTCGCCCGCGGGTGTCGTCTCGAAGATGGAATGACCTTGAAGACCCGGTGGCCACCGGACGCCCGACCCAAGTCTCCTGCGCGCCGGGTCTTTGACCTTTCTCTTGTACTCCTCGGGGATCTCCCGCCGGGAGCTATAGACTGTGTTGCCGTTGTCCAGGCGTCTCGACAGCCCCGCCGTATATCCGGGCACTACAGGCGGCTCCCAGACGATCTCGTTGTCCCAGTTATACTCCCTTGGGCCCAGGAGGTTGCCGTTCTCGAGCAGGTGGGCATAGTTCCAGATCCCCGACCGCGGAGCTCCCGCGCCCGGCGGATCGTCTCTAGGGCCCGTGGGCGGAGGCGCCGGTGGCACCCCCGGGGCGGGTGCCTCGTGAGATCGCTCGACGGCCCAGGTATTGACCACGTTGCCGTTCATATCGAACAGAGTGATGTCCGGCTCGTGCAGGAAGTTCAGCAGGGTGTAGCCGCCGAAGGCCTTCTCCGGGTTGTAGATCGTCGTTCCTATGGGATAGACGGTTATCATGGTTCGGTACACCTCCCAAGTCGGTTCCGCATGTCAATCACCCGAGTCAGATCAGCCGGTACGGCGTCGGTCAGTATATCTTAATATCTTAGACGCGGCCATAAAATTGGCCAACTTCACTCCGGCCCATTTTGCCCTGGCCGCGAGCTGGCGTGTTATCTCCCCGCCGCCGAGTATGTGACCTTTCGTCGCCTTCAGCAGGTCCCCCTTGGTCGTCTCAGGCCCCAGCTCCAGGGAGACCTCCTCGATGCGGTGTAGAGAGGGGTAGTGGGCGCTGGAGGCGCGGCGCCCCGCGCCGATGAATCCTGTCCTCAGCATCCGGTCATCCTTTCAGCAGGGCAGCGAGCTCGTCGCTGGTGGTCGTCGGGCACCAGTGCTTCTCGACATGTTCCACCACCAGCCGCGTTCCCTCGTCGTGGCTGACGTAAGGCGGGCGCTTTCATGCGCCCCTCACCCTCGGCCGTACGCACTTCCTCAAGCAAGAGGCCCCGGGTGGCGATTTCGCCCACCCGGGGCCTCTTGGCCTGTCAGCTACGGAATCGGGCTAGTGCTTGAGGACGTACATCCACGGCATGGTGTTGATGTCCCCGTCCATGCCGCTCTCGAAGCCCACGAGCCAAGGCTGCGCCACCCACTTTCTGGCGCCGACCCACCTGATGGGAATCATGTATACTTTGTCGAGGTACTCCTCCTCGACTGCCTGGAAAGCCGCGCAGCGATCCGGATGGTCCAGAGGCAGCGACCGGGCGTACGCAACCAGCGCGTCCATCACCGGATATCCGCCCTGAATGTTGCTCAACGCCTCAATCGAGTCCTTACGCGTCAGGGCGCTCACGATCTGGACCGGGTCCGGTATCCATGATCCCAGGCTGATGCGGTAGAATTGCGAGGCCTCGCGCCGCGGCGTGCCGCTCTCACGCTTCAAGAGATCCAACTCAACCCCAAGATTGTCCTTCCAATACTCCTTCACCGCCACGCCCATGTTCACCATCAGAGGCCTTGCCAGGTCGACCAGCAGCGGCGGAAGGTTGTCCGCGCTGCCGTAGGAAGACGTGGACAACTCCTGGCGCGCCAGCTCCGGGTCGTAGATCAGGCCGGGCGCGTCAGGGTTGTGACAGGGGATCAGAGGCGAGATCAGCCCCGTAGCGTGGTCCTCGGTCTCGCCCCAGATGGCCTTGACGATGGACTTCATGTCGGCGCCGTGCGCAAGAGCCTTGCGCACCAGCAGGTCATTCAGCGGCGCCAAGTCGATCTTGTTCTTGAGGAACCACAAGCCACCGTACGGCGTGACCTTCAATAGCGGATTGAACGGGTGGTTTGTGTCCAGCGCCGCCTCGTACGTCGCGCTGTCGATCGTCATCAGATCGACCTCGGCGTTCTCGAACATGATCACCTGCACCTGACGGTCCCTGACGTTCAGCCCTATAAGCTTTTTGATCTGCGGCGAAGGACCCCACCACTCGCCCACGTCCGCCACCGCTTCGAACTGCATCGTATCGGGGTCAGTGGTCCATTTGTACGGCCCCGCACCCGTCGGATGCGTGAACCACTCGTCGTCCGCCAGCACATCCTCCAGCTTCGAAAAACCGGTACGGTGTGCAGCCATGTTCAGAGGCCATGTCGGGAACGGGATGGCCATGGTGACCTGGAGGGTGTGATCGTCTATCGCCACAAGGCCTTCCGCCTCGGTCACTTCACCGGCCCTCAGTTCGTTCCAACCCTTGATCTCACCAAGGTCCAGGCTGGCGCCGCCCCACGCAGCGATGTTCTCCGGCTTGGCGCCGTGCTCCCAAAATGCCTTGATCTGGGCCGCCATGACCGGCGTCCCGTCCTGCCAGATCGCGTCCTCCCGCAGCTTCATTGTGTAGACAGTGTAATCTTCGTTGGCCGTGTGGCTCACCGCGACGTACGGGCGGACGACACCGATCGCGGCGTTCTGATAGATTTGTCCGTACACCCACGGCGCCCAAGGGCGCAGCCCACCTCCGTCACGCCAGATGGGAGTCCCTCCGTGCCCGTTGGGCATGACGATGTGCTGTGTGTCGTGCAAAGCTGTCCCAGGCGGCACCGCGGTCCTGGGGTCCACCGCGAAGGCCGGAGGCAGCGTGGGCTTCGCCATCACTGGCGCTGTCGTCGGCGCCGGCTTCGACGGCGCCGGCTGGGCCGGAGCCGTCGTGGGCTGCACCGCAGCCGTGGTTGGCGCCGCCATCGCAGGAGCTGTCGTCGGCGCAACGGCAGCCGTCGTCGGCACCGCCGTGGGGTCCTCCGCGGCCTCGCTACACGCCAACGCGGCCAACGCCACAATCGACACCAACATGGCCAATAGCAGTCCAGTCTTCATTGGTCCCCTCCCCAATTCCATTTCACTTTCGTCCAGACGCGCAAACCACTACGTTCCACTATAGTCATTATAGGGGCACAGGAGCCGGTGTCAAGACAAAGTTGCACACAAGATGATTTACGCCCGACGACTTCAGGCGTATTACGGAGCTCTTGCACCTTTATGCGTCGCGCGGCTCGGCAGATGATCGCGTCGCCTATGGTCTTGGGTCACGGGCTCGTCGGAGGGCAGACTGGCTATCGGGGCGCGGACGGCGTGCCCGTCGGGAGTACGTCTACAGGCTTGGCGAGCGCGCCAGTCGGCTCCGGTTACCGTCGCGCGGGAGCTAGAGCGGGTCAAGGGTAGGCCACGCAGGGTATCCTGTACCACCACGTGCGTTCATGCGTGGGCCGGGGCCACCGGATTAGAAATGGCCTCAGGCCCGCGCCATGCATCCGTACGGGTGGATGCGGCTAGACGAACTCCCCGGAGCGGGACGGCCGTCGACGCTCACCGTCGCCTGACTCTCCGCCGTGCCGAGACCCACTGCATGCACCACGCCGTCGGCATCCACGGGTCCCATTTATTCTTCCTGGAACGATATCTGCGCCCAGGAGCCCGCGTTGATGCCCGGCTTTTCCCTGTACTTCTGGATGAGCCCCTCGGCGCAGATCTTCTTGCCGTTGAACCAGTTGGTCAGATCGACCGAGGCGTCCGAAATGTCCGGCCAGTCCCCGACGCGCTTTCCCGAGTGCCAGAAGTAGACGAAGAAGTCCGGGTCCTCAGCCTTGTCGATGTTGAGGAAGGTCACCTTGGACTGGTGCTCAGGCTCGTGGACAGTGGACATCACGGTGCCGCATACCTTGCCCTGCTTGCCGATGTGTTCCGTCGCCTGCGCGGCGGTAAGCTCGCCGGTACCGGCGCCCCCGCCTCCGTATACCTGTACAAAGGGCGCCGCCACCTTCGTGGCTTCGGCCAGATCGGGCGCAAGGGTCGGCGTCGGCGGAGAGACCCTACCCGCGAACTGCTGGCGCGGCCCGGCTCCATCGGCGGCATCGGGTTCGTCGCCTCCACACGCCGCCGCCAACGCAGCCAAGCTCGTCAGCGCGACGACACAGACAAAGCCACGACACCGCATCTCCAACGGCCTCCGCATCAGCCCACGACTGCTTCACGGCTCTCGAATCGTCGAGTGGTCCGCGCCCCCAGCCATTGCGAGGCAGCGTTAGACCAATCACGACCTCGCGGATTTGTCAACACGCATGTCCGACGTAGCTGCTCGAACCTCGTGTGAACCTGACCTGTGTCGATGGTCAGGATAAATGTCCGCCTAAGTGGCCAGCACAAATGTCACCCGCACTGCTCGCAATGGTATCAGATCAGGTTCTTGCAAATCATCTTCCATCCCATTCGTGAGGAATCTGTGGTGCTATTCACGATAGCCTCGAAGAAGCTCTGAATGAAGGATCTTCGTTTGGGCAAGCCCACTTCGCTGAAGACATCCGCCGTAGACGCGCTGCTAACGGGCTCCGCCCTATGTTGAGCGGAAGGCCGCAGGCTGTTGCGCGCCGAATGCGGCAAGCGGTATGGGTTCGAGTACAAGACCTGTCACGTCCCCGCGAATCTCTACCGACAACCCCACGGCACTGGCTGCACTTTCGCCTCGGCCATCGCTGCAAGCCTCGCCAAGGGTCGGTCCGTGAGGCCGCCTCCGACGCTAGGGAATGCGTCACGGACGCCATCTGTTTCGCCTCCACCATCGGAAGGGGCGGCTGAATCCCCGACATTCGCCCACAAGGGAGAACCGATATGGCCCTCTACCTCACGGAAGAAGACGTCGCCGCCGTATTGACCATGGACATCGCCCTCGACGAGGTGGAACGGGGCTTCGTTCATCTCGCGGAGGGCAGGGCCTTCAACTTCCCGCGTAACCGGCTGCCCAACGGCAGAGGCTCCTTCAACTTCATGACCGCGACCGCCCACGAGCTTGGCGTCATGGGCATGAAGACCTACGGCGTAGGTCCCGGCCGCTCACGCTTCTACGTGCACCTCTACGACGCCACCACGACGGAGCTTATCGCCCTCATCGAGGCCAACGGCATGGGCCAGGTCCGCACCGGGGCCGCCAGCGGCATCGCCACGAAGTACATGTCCCGCGCCGACGCATCCACGGTCGGCATGATCGGCTCCGGCTATCAGGCCAGCACCCAGCTCGAAGCCGTGTGCAAGGTCAGAGATATCATGAGCGCGAGAATCTACTCCCGTGCCCGTGAGAACCGGGAGCGTCTCGCCTCGGTCATGGAGCGTCGGCTCGGCATCGAGGTCCGCCCCGTCGACAGCGGCCAGGAGTGCGTCGAAGGCGTGGACATCGTCAACGTCATCACCACGGCTGCCAGGCCCGTCCTGCTGGGCGAATGGCTCAGCGCCGGCGCGCACGTCAACGCCGCGGGAAACAACCACTGGATGAAGCAGGAGATCGACTCCGACGTCGTTCGCCGCGCCAGCGTGATCGTTGCCGACGACATCGACGGAGCGAAGATCGAGTGCGGCGATCTCGTCGACCCCATCGACCGCGGCATTATCACGTGGAACCACGTCCGCAACCTCTCCGACGTAGTGACGGGCCAAATCGCGGGCCGCGCGTCGGACGGCGACATCACCCTCTTCGAGTCCCAGGGACTCGCCATCGAGGACATCGCCGTCGGTATTCGCGTCTACCGCATGGCACAGGAGCGCGGACTGGGCCGGGCGATGCCCTTCTGACGCCTGGCGTCAGGGGCGGCGGAGCGCGACGACGGGGATCTGGCGGTCGGTACCGGCGCGGTAGCCGGCGAAGCGTGGATTCGCCGCAGCCACCTTGTCGAACAGCGCGGTGCGTTCTTCGCCCTGGGTTATGCGGGCCTCGGCGGCGAAACGCTCGCCGTTAGTTTCAACGGAAACGTTCGGGTCGGCGGCGACGTTCAGGTACCACGCCGGATGGCGGTCCTGGCCGTAGTTCGAAGCGACGACAATGAGGTCGCCGGACTCCTCGAATTGGAAGTACATCAGGGGAGACGACCGCGGCTTGCCGCTCCTGCGTCCCCTGGTTACGAGGATGAGGATTCCTTCGCCTTCCAGGCGGCCCAGGAGGCGGCCGCCGGAGAGCCGGAACAAGAGCCGGTGCATCGGGACGAAGAACCACGCGATGATGACGCGTCTGTAGGTCGGCATCGCGGGCTCCCTACCACCCGATGCAGCAGGCTTCGCGGCGGGGGTCGGCCGCGCCCTTCAGGACGCCCGACTCCTGGTCCACCACGATGCCCTTGAGCGAGCCGGTGACGGCGCCCGCATCGGTCAGCACCTCGAGATCGTGGCCCCGGCGGCTGAGCTCCCGGATCGTGCTCTGCGGTACGGTGTCCTCCACGGACAGGCGCCCTGGGAGATAGGCGTGAGGCCAGAACGAGTTGGGGAAGTTCCAGGAGGTGAACCGGGGCTGCTCCACAGCCTGCTGCGGGTCCATGCCGAACTCGACGATGTTGAGGAACATCTGCAACATGGCCGGACACTGCGCGTCTCCGCCCGGCGCGCCGAACGGCATGAGCAGCCGCCCCTCCTTGAACGCGATGGCGGGGTTGGGCGTCAGCCGCGGGCGCTTCCACGGCTGCAGGCTGGATGGGTGGTCGTGCTCCAGCCAGCTCTGCGTTCCCCTGGCCGACAGCGTGAACCCCAGGCCGGGGATGACCTTGCACCCGCCCACGCCGTCGCTGGGCGTCGCCGAGAAGGCGTTGCCCCACCGATCGACCGTGCACGTGTAGCTCGTGTCCTGCTCCCGGGCTCCGGCCGCCCGGACCTCGGGCCGCCGCGCCGCCGCGCCGGACCGCGCGTCGCCCTGGTACGGCCAGGGGTTGCCCGGGGGCGGCATCTCGGGAAACGCCCGCTCCATGTCTATGTCGCCGCGTCGGGCGGTGGTGTACCGCTTCGACAGAAGCCCGTCGATCGGGACGTCGACGTGGTCGGGGTCGCCGTAGTAGTGCTCCCTGTCGGCGAAGGCGAGGTTGAGCGCCTGCGAGAGCAGGTGGATGTAGTCGGCGCTGTTGTGGCCCAGGCCGGCGAGGTCGTCGTCCTCGAGCATCTGCAGCGTCTCGGCCAGCACCGGCCCCTGGCACCACGCCCCACAGGTGTATACGGCATAGTCTCGGAAGCGGCCCACCTCCGGCTCCTCGACCTGGACGGAAAAATCCTTCAGGTCGTCCAGCGTCAGGAGCCCGCCCTGATCGCGGCTGAATCGCGCCATCTCCTCGGCGATGTCGCCCTTGTAGAAGTAGCCGCGCGCGGCCCTAATGGCCGCCTCGCGCCCCCTGGAGCCGTTGGCCCTCTCGACGTCCGCGAGGCGTCTGAACGTGCGCGCCAGGTCCTTCTGCACGAGCAGCTCGCCCGTCTGCGATGGCCACTCGTCGTCGGACGACCTCAGCAGGGCGCGCAGGACGGAAGCCGAGATCGGGTGGCCCTGCTCGGCCAGCTCCAGCGCCGGCGCGACCACCTGCTCGAAGCTCATCGTGCCGTACCTCTCCAGCGCGGTGAGCCAGGCGTCGGCGGCGGACGGCAGGACGGTCCTGAGTATGCCCATCGGGATTTCGCCGCCGGCGTTCCGGTTGAAGTACTCGATCGAGGCCGCACGCGGCCAGCGCCCCAGACCGCTGATGGTCACCACCGAGTCGGAGGCCGCGAGGTAGATGATGATGGGCGCGACGCCGCCGAAGTTCGTGCTGGTCGGGCGCACGACGTTGAGGGCAATGCCCGAGGCCACTCCCGCGTCGACGGCATTGCCGCCCTCCTCGAAGATGCGGAAGCCCGCCGCGGCGGCGAGATAGTGCCCCGCGGACACCATGTGGGTGGTGCCCATGATGGGCGGTCGGTAGCTCTTCAAAGTCGTCGTCACGAATCTCCTCCTCGATGCCCGTGGGGTGTTGGCGAGTGCACATCCCGCATGGCGTGACCGCTATGATACCTGTTGAGCGATGCCGACGACTGCGGATGAAAGCACAGGCCGCCAGGAGGACTCATTGTGACCAAGCCGACCGAGTTGAGGACGGAGCGGCTTCTGCTCAGGCCGTTCAGGCTGTCGGATATCGACGACGTCCTCGAGTACGCCAGCGACCCTGAGCGGGCGACGTATTACCCGCGGCCCTACGACCGAGGACGCGCCGAATACGTAGTCGCACAGGCGGTACTGACCTCGCAGGACAAGGGAGCCGCATTCGCGGTCGAGCACGACGGACGCGTGATAGGGCTGATCAGCCTGACCGTCGACCCCGAGGACAGGAAGGCTGAGCTAGACTACGACATCGCCAGAGACATGTGGGGGCAGGGGGTGGCCCCGGAAGCTGCGTCGGCCGTCTGCGATTGGGGATTCCGGGAGTACGGTCTCGCCAAGATTTACGCCGGTGCGGACGCGCGGAACATGCGCTCCCTGCGCGTGATGGAAAAGCTGGGCATGACGCGCGAGGCGATACATCGAAGCGATGAAGTCGAACGGGGAGAGCGGGTTGATGAAGCCTGCTACGCCGTGCTGAGGTCCGAATGGAACGGGCCCGGCGGGCCGCTGCCGCCCGTAACCGTCCCACCGGAGGAGTGGAATACGACGGAACGGGGCGACCTCCCCGAGCTGACGACCTCTCGGCTGGTCCTGCAGCCATTCGGCCCGGGAGACGTAGACGACGTGTTCGCGTACGCCAAGGACCCGGAGTGGGCGGAGTATCTCCTGGACTCCGTACCGCAGCCGTACACGCGGCGAAGCGCGGAGGAGTTCATCGCAGATAGGATGGTGGCGCAGGGCACTCAGTTCTCATGGGCCATAGTGCTGGGCGCCGCCGGTGTAGGCGGCATCATCCTGAGCGTAGACTCGAAGCACGAGACGGGCGAGATAGACTACGCCTTGGCGAAATCGCATTGGGGGCGAGGGCTCATGGCGGAGGCCGCCGGTGCGGTGGTCGATTGGGGGTTCGGCGAACGAGGGCTGCACAGGATCTCGGCCCAGGCGGACATCCGCAACCGCCGGTCCTGGAGGGTGATGGAAAAGCTGGGTATGAGACGAGAGGGCTTGTTCCGAAGCCATCGCAAGGACCCAAGGCCCGGCTACCCGCGGATCGATATGGTCTTCTACGGCCTGCTGCGGGAAGAGTGGGAGCCGGTGTCCAGTTGAGGTGCCCCTGTTGAGTCGGCCCGTACTGGTACGGCACTCAAAGCCCGAGATAGAGCCCGATAGGCCGGCATCGGCTTGGAAGCTCGACGAGGTCGGCCGTCGGCGCTCCAAGCTCCTGGCGGGCAGACTTCGTGACTTCAGCCCGGCCGTGATCTGGTCCAGCGAAGAGCCCAAGGCGGTCCAAACGGCGGAGATCGTCGCCGCTGCGTTCGGAGTTCCCGTCCGTACCGCGGAGGGACTGGAGGAGCACCATCGGGATGGAGTGCCGTACTTCCCCACTCAGGGCGAGTTTGAGGCTGCGGTCGAGCAGCTCTCCGAGAAGCCCGACCAGCCTGTGCTCGGGACGGAGGCGGCCGAACAAAGCCCTCCGCTGGTTCAGCGCCGCGATAGATAGGATGATCGAAGCCGGGCAGGCGGACAACATCGTGGTAACTCACGGGACGGTGATGACGCTCTACGCGGCAGGCGTCGCCGGGGTGGAGCCGAAGCGCCTATGGCGTAGGCTGGGGACGCCTTCTTTCGTGGTGCTGGGGTTGCCCGACCCGCACGTAAGCTGCGTTGTGGAACGCGTCACCGCGATCTGAGGACAGGCCGGGACACGCTGGGCCAACGGGTCCAGGCTGCGATTGGACCATATGGAAGGACAGCCGCAAATCGACTTCGTCGCCGCACGCATGCCGACGCAGTTCCGCGACAACGACGCGACGTATGTCCTGCACAACGAACCGCACACCCGCGGCGACTACGTGCAGGCCATTGCGGACGCCGGCCTATGCATCTCCACGCTTCTGGATGTTGCCGGCAAGGAGGTCCCGGGAGGCTTCGCCAGCGAGTTCCTTAGGGAGAACTTTGTGGACGTCAACTTTGCTCTGATAGTGCTCGCTCAAAAGGCATAGCCATCGAAGAATGAGACAAGAGCATGTCCCGCAAGAGAGAGCGCCACCCAGTACCACGCCGTTACTTTGCCGAGGGGCTTGGTGTATCATGGGCCCAGGCTCGGGGAACGGTGGCGCCGCATCCTCCAATGCGGCCTGGGTCAGCGAGGCGAGCGATGTTCTGCTCACGATGCGGTCACGAGAACGCGGACGATGTCAGGTTCTGCGCGGAGTGCGGCGCGCCTCAGCAGGAGGATGGGCAGGAGCCGAGCCCCTACCGTCCCCTCGAGGATGCCGCCGAGTCCGAAGATCATGACGGCGCCCCGGAGCCATCGGACATCCCTCCGCGCGCCCTCGGTGAGCTGATAAGCGAGTCGTTGACCACGTATGGAAAGGCGTTTCTCCCGCTCTTCGCCTTCGCGCTCATCCCCCAGATTCCGAACATCCTGGGCGCTGCGTTGGGCTCCGGCGACTCCTTCGACGACGGTGCTTCGGTATCCTTCAATTCGGCTAACCTTGTTCTGACGCTCGTCGCCTTCCTGCTCGGCATCCCATCCGGGGCCGCGGCCGTCTTCTGCGTCGGAGATGTGCTCACGGGACGTAAAGCAGACATTGTGTCCTGCTACTCGCGCGCGTTCGGGGTCTTGCTCCCAACCGCGGTTGTCACCGTAATCGTAGCTGTGGCGCTCGTGGCCTCGGCCATCCTCATGCTCATCCTAATCGGCATTCCCCTGTTCTTCTACCTGTTGGTGATATGGTTCTTCGCGCTTCCCGTCGTCGTCATTGAGGGCAGGGATGGAATATCCGCCCTCAAGCGGAGCCGGGAGCTGACCCTGGGAAGCTGGTGGCGGCTGTTCGGCATAGGGGTCGTCTTCACGCTGCTCGCCATCGCTGCGGTGATACCGGTCGCGATCGTGCTGGGCATAGTCTCCCTGGCCAGCGGCAATGTAGTCGAGGTCGGTTCGGGAGTGATCGCCGCCCTGCTGATTCCCTTCTTCTACGCCGGCAGTGTGCTGGTCTACGTCGACCTGCGGGTCCGGAATGAGGGCTACGGCACCCAGGAGCTCGCGGACGACCTGTCGCGCCGCCCGGATCGGATGGCGCGATGAAGGTCGCGACGTGGGCGGCGGCGATCGCGGTAGCCTGTGGGGTCGCGATACTGGCCGCCTACTGGTTCGTGTCCGTCCTGGACGCCCTGTTTGACGCGGAAGATCTCCCGATCCTCATCAAGATCGCCGTGCCGGCCATAGTGGCGGGCACCGTCGTCCTTGTGCTGGTGGCTGTGCTCCAGCGAATCCGGGACCGGAAGGACGAGGACCTCGAAGGAGTAGACTATTGATCGTAGTAACGACCGACGAGATTCCCGGCAGGCGGGTCGATGAGGTGCTCGGCATGGTCATGGCCAACTCGGTGCGCGCCAAGCACCTGGGCAAAGACATCATGGCGAGCTTCCGGAACATAGCCGGCGGGGAGATCACGGAGTATACGAAGCTGATGGCAGAGTCGCGGGAGGTCGCCCTGCAGAGAATGTGCGAAAGGGCGGAGGCGATGGGCGCAAACGCCATTGTCGCCACGCGGTTCATCACAGCGGGCATAGCCTCAGGCGCGTCCGAGATACTCGTCTACGGCACGGCGGTGAAGACAAGCTCGTAGGCCGCGTCTGCGGGGCCGCGCGATTTTGGGTGGCGGGTTTGGCGCGCCTGCGGGGGTTGACAAAATCAATTCCCGATCCCTAGGATTATCTCCATTAGAACCCATCGGGGCGCCGCCCGGCAATACGGGTAACCGGGGTCCCGATCATCACTAACCCAGGGACGCGCTCAGCGTCCCTGTATTCTTGGGAGAAGAACCTCACAAGGATGTCAACTGACTCCAGCACCGAGCATCGGGTTCGCGTGATGGTCTGTGTCGACTTCTGGAACTTCCAGCTATCGATCAACGAACTGGTCAACGAGTTCAAGGTCGACTGGCGACAGATGGGACACGTGATCGCACAGAATCCTTGCGTGTCGTTGATGCAGAAGCGGTGATCGTCTACCAGGGCATGAACGTATACGGATCGTATGGGCCCAGCGACAAAGACCAGAGCCTTAGGCGATGGGCCTCGAACACGCTGGGTAGGTTCCCCGGGATACAGGTCACCATGATCCCGAGACAACACAAGCGTAAGGGGCCGATCTGCCCAGCCTGCCGTGAACAGATGACACGATGTCCGGCGTGCGGCGCGGACATGAGGGGCACCGAGGAAAAGGGTGTCGATACACGCATCGCGACCGACATGATCAAGTTGGCATGGGTAGACAGCTACGACGTCGCCGTCCTCCTGTCGTCAGATCGCGATTTTGTTCCTGTCGTGGAGTTCCTGGGCACGCGGGGGATTAAGACCATACACGGGGCGTTCCCGCCTCAGGGTTCGATGCTGACCCAGGCATGCTGGGGTAACATCAGAGTACCGGAGGTCATGGAGCGTTTCAGACGCACTTGATCTCCTGCTCCGGGCCTTTCCCAATTGCATCGCTTCGGCCTTTCGTTTGACATCTGCCGCCGTGCGCCGGTAGGCCTCGCGAATGGTGCCGGCCGCGACGTAGGGTGGGAACCGAGGGCTCGATGAACTGTATAGCATTGCGATGGTCGGCATCTTGACATCAGAATAGCAGCGCACTATGATGCCTGCATGAGGACCACACTGACCGTGGACGACGACATTGCCGACTCCCTAAAGGAGCAGGCCCGGCTTCTGGACAAGCCGTTCAAGCAGGTCGTGAACGACGCGCTGCGCCGCGGGATGTCGCCGGCCGTGAGAGAGACCCCGGCGCCCTACAGGGTTGTCCCAATCCACAGCGGGTTCGCCCCGGGCGTCGATCCGCTGAAGCTGAACCAGCTCAACGACCAGCTCGAAGCCGAGGACTTCGCCGGGTCGAGCGCGGGGTGATAGTCCCCGACCTCAACCTGCTCGTCTACGCCCACGACGGTGGGGCTCCCCATCACGACGCCGCGAGACGCTGGTGGGAAGACCTGGTCAACGGCGTGGAGCGCATCGGCGTGCCGTGGACCGTGTCGACCGGCTTCGTACGGCTGATGACCCACCCCAGGGTGCTCAACCGCCCGGCGACCCCCGAGAGAGCGGTCGACTACGTGCGCGAGTGGTTCGGGTTCCCCCAGGTGGTGCCGATCAACCCCGGCGCCGACCATCTGACCCACCTCCGGCGGAATCTGGCCGCCGCCGGCGTCGGCGCGAACCTGGTGACCGACGCGCACATCGCCGCCGTCGCGATGGAGTACCAGGCGGAGGTCCACTCCAACGACACAGACTTCGGCCGCTTTCCCGGCCTCCGCTGGCGCAACCCCCTCTGACCCGTCCGGCCGCCGGACCGCCCTCCTGTATAATTCAATTGCGGCCGGCTTCGAGCGGAGGCGCCCCACGACGAACGCGGAGTTGACGGCGGAGGCCGCCCGGGGCGAGATGGATACCGGTAACGTGATGACACATTTCGGCCGGGGCGCCCTGGCCGCTGCGTCCATAGTCTGGCTAGTAGCCGTCGCCGCCTGCTCGGCAGGCGGTCAGCGCACGCCGACCGCGGCCCCGGCCCCGGTGTCGCCGACCTCGGTCCCGCTGCCGGAGTCCGCGCTGCCCACGCCGCCGACGGCCGAGGCATCCGGCCTGCGAGTCGTGCTCGCCTCCACCGATCTGGGTGTGGGCCGTAACCGGCTCGCGTTCGGGATAGTCGGGGGCGCCACGGGGCAGGTACGGGCGTCCGAGGCGAAGGTCCTGCTCTTCCACGTCGACACGACGACGGACCGGCCGAGGGCGTCCGGGGTCGCCGCGTTCGTCCCGTGGGCGCATGGCCGGCGGGGCGTCTTCGTGGCGAACGTCGATCTGGACGCGCCGGGACAGTGGGGCATCGTCGCCGAGATCGTGGGGGCCGACGGCGCCGTCAGGAGCGCTCAGTCCGGCGTGTTCCACGTCAAGCAGGAAGCTTCGTCGCCGGGCATCGGCCGGCCCGCGCCGGCCAGTGTCACCAGGACCTCCGCAGACATCGCGGAGTTGGCCGAGCTGACGACCTCGCCGGACCCCGACCCGGACCTCTATCTCACGACGGTCGCCGACGCCGTATCCAGCGGAATACCCAGCGTCATCACCTTCGCGACGCCGGCCTTCTGCCGCACGGCGACCTGCGGCCCGCAGGTCGAGGTCGTCTCGGCGCTGCAGGACAGGTTCGGCGAGAGGGCCAACTTCCTGCACGTGGAAGTCTACGAGAACGCCGGCGAGATCGAGGGCGACGCGTCCAAGCTGCGGCTCGATCCGGCGATGGCCGAGTGGGGCCTGCTGACGGAGCCGTTCACATTCGTGGTCGACGGCGGCGGGCTGGTGGCCGCGAAGTTCGAGGGCTTCGTTACCGAGGGCGAGCTCGAGGCCGCCCTGACGGCGGTGCTCGGCCAGCGATGAACAAGTACCGCGCGGCCGTCGCCGCCGCAATCGTCGTCGTCGCGCTGCTCGCCTCGTCGGGGCCCGCTGCGCTGGCCAACGGCGCCGGCGCGGAGATATTCCGCGGCACGGAAGGCCCGTTCGAGCTCGTCGTGCGCGTGCAGCCGGAGGAGCCGGCGATCGGGGCGGTCCACGTGACGTTCGAGCCGACGACCGCGGACACAGCGGAGCCGGTCGAAGACGCGGTGATCGAGGTGTTGGCGAGGGACGCGGAGGGGGCCGACCGGTACGTTGTCGTGGCCGTGAACACGCCCCAGGAGAGGCAGTACTACGACGCCAACATCACCTTCCACGAGGCCGGCGAGTGGACGCTGGTCGTCGACGTGGAGCAGGCCGGGACGGGGTCGGCGACCTTCAACGTGCCGATGACCGTTCAGCCTCAGCTCATTCCGCCGCGCGGCGTGGTCGGCACCGCGGTGTGGCTGCTCATCTGCGCGGCGCTGGTCGGGGGAGTCGCGTTCCTGTGGTACCAGTCGCGGCGGGCGCTCGGGCGGCGCGAGCGGACGGACGGCTAAAGGCGGGCGCTTTGCGGCCCGTTCAGAAGACGACGCCGCGTACGACGAACCCCGCGACCCAGCTCATCAGCACTGTGAGGCCGGAGGCGAACAGCCAGCCTTCGCGGCCCTGCCTAGCCGGGCCTCTGATCCAGAGATACGCGATGAAACCGCCGTGGCCGCCGGCCAGCAGCCACACCGAGAGCGCGGTGACGCCCAGCGCTAGCCCGACTATGAAGAACACGGCGCCGGCGGCGAGGAGGGACGCCCTCGTGTAGCGCTGCGCGTCGACCTCCAGCACGCCGTACTTCTCGCCGTCGACCTCTTCGACCGCGTACCTGACGCCGTCGCTAGCGGGGTCGAACGCGATGCCCGCCTGCTCGCACGCGGTAGCGGCGGTCTGTGTGGCGAAGTCCTCGTCCGCCTCGGGAAGGCCGCCGGAGACCGTTCGGCTGCCGATCACGGTCGGCTTCAACCTGGTCCGCTGTGGGTGAGAGGCCTGAAGCTGCTCCAGCGCCTCGGGCGGCGCCTCGTCTCGGGTCGTGAACACGTACAGGTAGATCAAGCAACGGTCCCGCTGTGGAGTTGAGCAAGCATATCCCGGCGAGCGCCCGGATTGCAACGACCCGCACTCGTGCGCAACTGTTCAGCGTCGATGGGGCGAATGCCCCTCCAGGCCCCCTGGATGCCCCGCCTCCGCGGGCATGACGGCAGGCTGTGTCTGCCGCCTCGCGGACATGACGATGGGCTGTGTCTGGGGCTCCCGAGCCGCGTGTAATCGTCATTCCGGCCCCCGAGCCGGAATCCAGGGGTGGGGAGGCGGGTTGCGGAGCCGGGCGGGGTCCTCTAACGGGCCGCCGGCAAGGGTGATGAATGTCGCCCCGGACGGAGTGAGGGGCCTGGGGTCGGGTCGGAGTCGATACGCGGTCCAGTCGAGGCGACCCCGCCCCGGATCCCTCGCGTTGGTCAGGACGACAGCTCTTCCGCCGCCTGCTAAACTGCGGTACCGCAGGACGCCGAACATGGAGGGCCACATGGTCACCGGCTTCAACCACTCGGGCATAGTGGTCAGGGACATCGACAAGATGGTCTCGTTCTACCGCGACACGCTGGGGCTCAGCGTGATCCGGGAGGTCGAGAGCATCGCGCCTCCGGAGGGCAACCACACCGGCATCCCCGGCTCCGAGCGGATGCTCGTATTCGTCGGCAAGCCGGAGGGCGAGCACGTCCTCGAGCTCGTCTACTACAGGCAGCCGCAGAGCCCCGACGGCCACCTCGAGCGCAACCAGCTCGGGGCGTCGCACGTGTGCTTCAACGTCGACGGCCTGGCCGAGCTGCACGAGCGGCTTACGGCGGAGGGCATCGAGTTCGTGACGCCCCCGATCTACAACGATCTGCCCAACGGCGACAGGACCGGGATATGCTACTTCCGGGACCCGGAGGGCAACTGGATCGAGCTCGTCGAGCGTACGACCTCCGCCTAGCCGTCCAGGAGACTCGCGAACCACAGCCGGAGCAAGAGAATGCCACGACTCGCCGCCAATCTCACGATGCTGTTCAACGAGGTCGACTTTCCGGACCGCTTCGAGGCCGCGTCCCGCGCGGGCTTCGAGGGCGTCGAGTACCTGTTCCCGTACGCCTACGACAAGGACATGCTCGCCGAGAAGCTGCATGGCAACGGGTTGACGCAGGCGCTGCACAACCTGCCTGCCGGAGACTGGGACGCCGGCGAGCGCGGAACCGCGTGCCTGCCCGACAGGGTCGGCGAGTTCCAGGACGGGGTCGGGGCCGCCATAGAGTACGCGTCGGCCCTGGGATGCACGCAGGTCAACTGCCTCGCCGGCGTACCGCCGGAGGGAGCCGACGACGACACGCTGCGCGAGACTCTGGTCGCCAACCTGAGATTCGCGGCGTCGAAGCTTAAGGACGCCGGGATAGCGCTACTCGTCGAGCCGATCAACACGCGCGACATTCCGGGCTTCTACCTGACGCATACGGCGCAGGCCCTGTCAGTGATCGACGAGGTCGGCTCGGACAATCTGTGGCTACAGTACGACGTCTACCACATGCAGATCATGGAAGGCGACCTGGTCCTGACGATCGAGGCGAACCTCTCGGCCATCCGCCACGTGCAGATCGCGGACAATCCGGGTCGCAACGAGCCCGGGACAGGCGAGATCAACTACGACTTCGTGTTGGCCGAGCTAGACCGGCTGGGCTACGCCGGGTGGGTGGGCTGCGAGTACAAGCCGCTCACGATCACCGAAGACGGGCTCGGCTGGGCGGCGAAGTACCTGTCACGGTAGCCCACCGCGGCGCTCAAGTCCCCGACAGTTGTTCAAAGGTCTTCGAACGTGGGAATCCATCCCCTGCAAGCTGCGACGCCAAGAAGTAGCCCGTCACGCCAGCCCAATCGGGTGCGGATCCGGGTACACCCGCCTATTCGACTTCCTCGCCGAAGGTGATCTTCCACTCGCCGTCGATCATGCGGAACGCCATCCGGACCTTGCGGACGCCCAGGGGCTCTCGGAGGTTGAGCATCATCTCGCCCTCGGTCGGGCTGAGGAGCACGGGCGGGCTGCGCTGGCTGAGGCCAAGAGTGACGCCGAAGAGCTTGAGCTGCTCGATTTCGGCCGAGACCGCCTCTGCCCTCTCGGCGCGGTACGATTCCTCCAGGTACGACAGAACCTTGTCGACGTCGTGTTCGTTGAACGCTATCCAGTAGTCGAACGCGAGGCGTTTGAGTGCGCCCCGCGTCTCCGCGTCTCCCACCGAAGCGGCCGTGGGGGTCGCGGCCGCGGCCGGCTCGGCGGAGGGTGGCGCGGCGGCGGCGCCGACGTTTATGAAGGTTATCTTGCCGTTCTGCGCCACGAGCTCGATCGGCTCGGAGGCCAGCGGAAATATGCCGGTGTCGCGCTCGGCGCTCACCTCGTACGTGTGGTCCGCGAAGAAGCTGTTGCCCTCGATCCGGGCGCCCGAGTAGGCGTACTCGGCGAAGGCCGAAAAGCCTGTGATGAGCAGGGCGATCACGTCGGCCTTGCCCACGACCTGCGTCTCGCCGTCCGTCAGGACGACGTCCTGGTCCAGGAGGATCACGACGGCGTTGATGTTGCCGGCGTTGAGCGCCTCGTAGTACCTGTCGGCGAGCACCTCGATGCCGGGCTTCGGCAGGGCGACGGGGATCGTCGGCAACGGGGTCGGCGCGGCGGCGGCGCCGCCCGAGCAGGCCGCGGCGGCCACGGTCAACGCGGCCCAAAGGACGACGAATCCGGCGGTCCTCAATCGCTCCTCATACCCCATCCACATATATCGGCCGCCCCAGTATATGACAACGAGGGCCGTGCGACGACTCATGCGGAGGCCGGCCACTCCTGATACAGTAGCCGCGGAGCCGGCGCGCGCCGGGCCGACGACCAAGTCCAGAACGTGGAGACTGACCAATGGCCAAGGCCAGCTACAGGGTGGCGATCATAGGAACGGGCCGCATGGGCGGCCTCATGGAGGACGAGAACCCCCGCACCAACCAGTTCGACAAGCCCTACGCCCACTTCAGCGGCTACCAGGCGGTCGAGCAGACCGAGGTCGTCGCGGTCGCCAACCGCGGCGCGGACCGCATGGCGCACTTTGCGCGGCGCTTCGGCGTCGACAACACATACCTCGACTACAGGGAGATGATCGAGAAGGAGCGGCCCGACATCGTCAGCGTGACCACGCCGTCGTTCGCGCGGGCGGAGCCGATCATCTTCGCCGCCGAGAACGGCGTGCGCGGCATCTACTCGGAGAAGGGGCTGTGCGCCTCGCTGGAGGAGGCGGACCGGATCGCGGACGCCTGCCGGCGCAACAACGTCGCCTTCAACTGGGGAGCGATGCGCCGTCACCACGACGGCTACAAGCGTCTTCGGGACGCCATCGCCCGCGGCGACGTCGGGCAGCCTCTGTTCGCGACGTTGTACCAGCTCACCGACCTGATCAAGCACCATCCCCACACCATCGACGCGGTGCAGATGCTGCTGGGAGACCCGGCGCCGGTTTGGGTCGAGGGGCGGCTCGTCGAGAAGGGGGAGCCGCTGGACCCGGGCGACACGCGAGGCGGACCCCGGGACGGCAAGACGCTGCAGACCCGTCTGCCGCTGCCTCTGCCCGACTACGACCCGGCCGGCCATCGCTTCGTTCCGCCCCCCGGCCAGGAGATCGCCGACCCGTACGTCGGCTTCTTCCGCATCGGCTACGCCAACGGCGTGGAGGGCCTGTTCGTGCCGAGACCGGGCGGCTTCGAGGTCGAGGTGCGCGGTACCGAAGGATGTGCCTTCGCCTGGGGCAACGGCGCCGACTTCCGGGTCCGCCGGGACGGGGACGCCTCCGGGTCCCGCGAGACCGTGATCCGCCCCACGGGCGAGAGTCCGACGGTCACGACCATACGCAACATCATCCGGGAGCTCGAGACCGGCGTTCGCACCGACGGCAACATCGACGTGACGATGCAGGCGGTCGAGGCGCAGTTCGGCATAGCCCACTCGCACCTGGCGGGCGGCGCCCGCGTGTCGCTGCCGGTGCCCGACCGGAGCCTGTACATACCCGGCGGCTAGCGCGTTGGGCGGTGCTGTGTGAGGCCTCCGTCGTACTCGTCGCGTGCAGCGGCGATCCATCCTGCCCGGGAGCTGCCTCGGGCTCCTAGAAACTCGGACGGAAACCCCGATTCTTCCCAAGCCGCCGTTTGCTTACCGTCGACTATCGATGTAATCGTTGGTTTGTGAACGCAATTCATATATTTGCATGTCGTATAAGACCGTAATACGGCTGCTTTGGGTAGTGCGAAACCCGGCTAATGACTTTCCGGCCAGACTTCTAGGTATTGACAGAGACCGTCATCTGGCTAAGGTACTCATGGACCAAGCTGCGGGGGGTGGGGAGGCCAGGTGTCGTCCGGCTTTTCGGGATCGAGGTTTCTCGCACTGGCCGTCTCGGCTGCGGTGATCGCCGCCGCCGGATGTCTCGGTGACCGGACGGCGGAGACCGCAACGCCGAAAGCGGCCGTGCAGCCCGCCTACACCCCGCCGCCGGCCGCTACGTCCACCCCTGTCCCGACCCCGACACCCGTGCCGACGGCCACGCCCACCGCCGTTCCGACCCAGATCCCAGTACCCACGGCTACTCCCCACCGATGGCCGCTGGAGAACGGCGTCCGGTTCGTCGACATCAGCAGCGGCATCCTGCACTCCTGCGCCCTGCGGGCAGGCGGCCACGTCGTCTGCTGGGGAAGCGACGAGTGGGGCCGGTCATCGCCCCCGGAGGGTGAACGCTTCATCGCCGTCAGCAGCGGCAACGTACACACATGTGCGCTCACGGAAGACAGGACCGCCGTCTGCTGGGGGGGGCGGACGAGGAGCTGGTCGGTAAGTTATCGCCTCCGCAGGGCGAGCGGTTCGTCGCTATCAGCAGCAGCGCCTTCCAAACCTGCACGCTCCGGGAGGATGGCACGCCAGCCTGCTGGTGGTACGACAAGCTAGATGTGCAGCCGCCCCCTGAAGGTGAGCGCTTCATCGCACTAAGCAATGGCGACTACCACACCTGTGCGCTCCGGGAGGATGGCACGCCAGCCTGCTGGGCCTCCCCTGAATCGTCGGACGACCTGAGGCCCCCGGTGGGCGAGCGGTTCTCTGCCATCAGAACGGGGTCGAGGGACTCGGCGTGTGGCATCCGTGACGACGGCTCGGTCTCGTGCTGGTGCGAAGAATTCATGCCCGAATACCTGCAGGGCGAACGGTTCATTGACATCAGCTTCCGCAGCGGCCAAGCCTGCGCCCTACTCCGTAACGGCTCCCCGGTCTGCTGACGATATTCACCACCGTCGCCCCTGGCCGCGTTTGTCCAGGTATCGCCGCCGGACAACGGCCCCTTCACAGCGATCAGCGTCGGTAGGCACCATACCTGCGCGCTCCGTACCGACGGGACGCCCGTTTGCTGGGGGCTCGATGTATCGTCGTCGACAGAGCACGGGGGCTTTGAGGCCATCAGCAGCGGGGACAACCATACTTGCGGGCTCCGCCGAAGCTCTGTCTTCTGCTGGGGGCCGGAGGGCAGTTGGGAAATCGATGGAGTCTTCACCGCCATCAGCAGCTCATTCCACACCTGCGGGCTCGATGCGCTCTCCGTCATGACGGTACCGCCGCCTGCTGGGGCCCTGACTGCAGGGGCCAGTCGTCCCCGCCTGAGGGCGTGGAGTCTCCTCCATCAGCAGCGGCGATTACCACACGTGCGGCCTGAGACACGATGGCGCACCCGTCTGCTGGGGCGATGACCGCGAGGGCCAGTCGTCCCCTCCGGATGGAGAGCGTTTGGTGGCGATCAGCGGCGGCGGGAGCCACATCTGCGGACTGCGCAGCTATGGCTACCCGGTCTGCTGGGGCGACAACTCGGAAGCCCAGTCGTCGGCGCCGAAGCATGAGCGGTTCGTCGCCATCAGCAGCGGCAAGACCCACACCTGCGGCCTAAGGGGCGATCAGAGCGTCGTTTGCTGGGGCTGGCGGGACTTTGGCCAGGCATCGCCACCTGAATGATGCGAACCATCGACAGATTCGACCCAACTCCCAAGTCATCGTACTGCCTGGGGTCCACGCATCGGGCAGTCCTGATCGTGCCGGCCCTGCTCGTCACGTCCATCACGGTTACACCCGCGTCAACGGGCTCGCCATCAACCCGAGCCGGGCGGCTTGGGTCGCCGGAGATTCAGGGTAGTGACGAGCCGATGAGTCTTGGCGCCGTCAAATCGCGATGGCAGTTGTCGTCTGGAACGCTGACGTTCCTGCTCGTCTTTCTGGTGGCCTGCAGCGCATACATTTCACGCATATGCCGGTTCCCTCCCGTGCTCATCGGACTGTCACGGTGGTTGGCGCAAGCTTCGAGCGCGAGCCACCGCTGCGTTATCCGTTTGGCAGCGTGCTGCGCGGCGGCCGTTGTGCTGGTCGCGTGCGCTCAATCTGACTTGCCCGAGAGTCCCACATCTCCTGGAGGGGCCGCATTGGTGTCGGGGCCGACCGCCGCACCAACCGCTACACCCACTCCCGTTGCCACGCCAACCGCCGCACCAACCGCTACACCGACCGCCGTTGCCACGCCGACCGCCGCACCAACCGCTACGCCGACCGCCGTTGCCACGCCGACGCCGATAGTTGCCCGCCCCTCCTTGCCGCTGGAGAACGGCGACCGGTTCGTCGACATCAGCAGCGGTAGTGTGCACACGTGCTCCCTCCGCGGAGATGGGGCCGTCGTCTGCTGGGGCAGCGATCGGAAGGGCCAGTCGTCGCCCCCGGAGGGCGGGCGATTCGTCGCCATCAGCAGCGGCTACAACCACACCTGTGCTCTCAGGCACAACCGGAGTGTCGTCTGCTGGGGCTGGTCGGACTTTGGCCAGGCATCGCCACCAGAATGATGCGAATCGGCAGGTTCTCCGCAGATCCCGGAATATCGCCCGACCGGAGGTTCCCGCACCGGGCCGTGTAGATTGTGATCGCCCTGCGTGTCCCAACGCTCGGACGGGGTGTATCGAAGGGCCGCGCCTGCGGCGTATGATGGGGTGCGCTCAGGCAGGGTGACCGAACGCCCCCGGACGGAGGTGGACCCAATGGCGGCTATTGTGGGCTCCGGCGACTACAGGTACGAGATCGTCGACTCGTGGCCGAAGATGCCGAAGTACTGGAGCTTCGGCGGGCCGTCCGACGCGGCGGTCAACTCCGACGACGAGGTCTATGTCTTCAGTCGCGGCGTCCATCCCGTGACGATCTGGGACACCGACGGGAATTTCATCTCGTCGTGGGGCGAGGGCGAGTTCCGCGGCCCTCACGGCATCCACGTCGCGCCGGACGACCACGTCTGGCTGACCGACATGTACGAGCACGTCGTCACGAAGCACACGCCCGGCGGGGAGCGGATGTTGGAGCTCGGCATGCGGCTCATGCCGTCACCGGCCTGGGACGCCAGGCCGTTCAACATGCCCACGGGCGTCGCGACCACGCCGGACGGCGGCGTGGTCGTCTCCGACGGTTACGGCGGGCACCGCGTCCACTGCTTCGACGCCGACGGCAACCTGAGGCTGTCGTGGGGCGAGCCGGGCAGCGGGCCAGGGCAGTTCGCACTGCTGCACAACATCGGCGTCGACGGCCGGGGCCGGATATTCGTCTGCGACCGCGAGGCGGACCGCATCCAGATCTTCGACGGCGAAGGCCAGTTCATCGAGGAGTGGACCGATCTCGCCGGCCCGAGCGACCTGTGGATCGACGACGTTGTCTACGTCGTCGAGCAGCTCGGGCGCCCCGGACTCAGCATCTGGACTCTGGACGGGGAGCTCGTGACGCGCTGGCGCGGCGACAGCGGCCCGGCCAAGGGAGTGTTCACGTCGTCCCACGGCGTGTGCGTCGACTCGCAGGGGAGCATCTACGTCACCGAGCTCGGCCGCGACAGGGTGGTGAAGCTGCAGCGGGTGTAGGCCCGCCGCGGCAGTTGTTCAGAGTTGGTGGGACGAATGCCCCTCCAGACCCCTGGATACCCGCGTTCGCGGGCATGACGGTAGGGTGTGCCCGCCTCCCCAAGTAGAGGGTAGCCATCATTCCGAGTGTCGTCATTCCGGCCTCCGAGCCGGAATCCAGGGGTGGGGAGGTCGAGCCCAGTAGCGCCCCGCCGCCGCCGAGACTGGACGGACTGTGGCAGCATCGACTCCAGAGAGTTACCGGTCCCCTGCGGCCTCTAGCTGCGTCGGACGAGCTTCTGGAAGGAGCGCAGCCCGCCGGTGATGCCCTTGGCGCCGCCGAAGGCGCTGACCGAGACGTCGCCGACGTACAGGTCGCCGCGGGAGTCGACCGCGATGCCGTGCGGAGCGTAGAACCTGCCGGCTTCGGGCCCGGCGGGATCTTCGCCCACCCTGGCCAGGACCTCGCCCTTGGTGCTCATCACGGTGACGCGGGGGCCCAGCCTCTGGCCGGTCCAATTGCCGACCCCCATCGCGTTTTCGCCGATGCCAGCGAAGAACTCGCCGACGTAGAGCACGGGCCGCGATCGGTCCATGCAGAGGCAAGAGGCCATCGCCAGGTTACCCCACTGCGTCTCGTAGTTGCCGGCGGAGTCGAAGACCTGCACGCGGTGGTTCTCCCGGTCGGCGACGTACACCCAGCCGTCCGCGTCGACGGCTATGTTGTGCACCGTGTTGAACTCGCCCGGGTCGGTGCCGGACCGGCCCCACGACTTGATGAGCCCGCCGTCCGGGTCGAACTCGTGGACCCGGGCGTTGCTGTAGCCGTCCGAGACGTAGACGTGCCCGTTGCCGGGATGGACGGCGACGTGAGTCGGGCCGTAGAACGGGTCGCCGCTGAGCCTGCCGGTCGGCTTGCCGGCCTCGCCCAGGGTCATCAAGAGCTTGCCGTCGAGGCTGAACTTACGCACCGTGTGGTCGCCCGCATCGATGAGGAAGACCGAGTCGTCGACGCCGGCCGCCGCGCCGTGCGGGGTGTGGAAGGCGCCCTCGCCCCATGAGCGGAGGAAGTTGCCGTCGCGGTCGAGCACGATCACCGGGTGGTCGCTGCGGTTGAAGACGTAGACGTTGTCCTTGGAGTCGACGGCGACGCCGCCCGTCTCGTGGTACTCCCAGCCGTCCGGGAGGGCGCCGAAGTCGTCGCCGCTCATCTCGTATACGTAGCCGTTCTCTCCTATCGTGGCCAATCTCTACCTCCGGTACTGAGTCGGTTTCGCGCGGGGTTTCGACAGTTGCGGTCTAGTGTCCTGAGTTGTCACCCTCACCACACCCCCTCTCCCTCGACGGGAGAGGGGGTGTGGTCTAGTCGTAGGCGGCCGGGGCGTGGTCGCCGAGCAGGCGCCTCTGTGTCGGCGTCGCCCTGGCGAGGATGTCCGGTTCGAACTGGAAGCGGTTCAGGTACGGCGGGAACTTCTGGGCGATCATGCGGTTGGCGTAGTGGACCTGCAGCAGGTACCTGGTCTGCCCGCTGCGGTTCGCCGTGCCCCTGTGCCACACCTCGCTCCTGAACATGACAACGTCGCCGGCCTTGCACAGCAGGCTCTGCTCGCCCTGTCCGTTCCACTCGGTGGCGCCGTCCGGGGGCCTTCCGGCGCGGTGGCTGCCCGGGATGAACTTGGTGGGGCCGAGCTCCTCGTACAGGTCGTCGAGGTAGTAGTGGGCGGTGGCGACGAGCACCGGCACCCGCACGCGCGGGTCCGACACGACGTCCTCCGGGAGCGGGAAGGGCAGCCAGTCGACGTGCAGGTCCTGGTCGGGCCGTCCGGGGCCGGTCACCCAGCCCGTCATGCCGATCACGTGGCACTCGATGGCGCGCCTGCCCGCGCGGCTGGTCAGGGTCTCCTGGGCGACCTCGAAGACTCCCGGCCGGTCCAGGAACTGGAGGAAGTGCGCGTCGCGGTTGAAGACGCACTTGATGTGCTTCTCGCGATAGCCGCCGTCCGTGCTGTCGCGGTCGAAGCTCTCCTTCCTGGCTTTGAGCCGGTCCATCGCAGCGCGGAGCTCGGCTATCTCGTCGGCGTTCAGGACGCCCGGGAAGTAGACGTAGCCGTCTCTCCTGAGAGCCTCCACACGGCTCTCGACGTCGGGGTAGGACACGAGGGGCGCGGACTGTACCATCCGGGACCTCCGGAGAGCGGTGTGGGCGGGCCGATTCTCAACGCGGCGTAGGCTATCACAGACCGGCCGGTTCCGGTCGTAACAGGTCACGTTGGGGGGCTGCGTCGCGCCCCTCGATACGCGCCGATGCTGCATCGGCGCGTATCGGGGTGAACGGGTTGCGGGGCCTCAATTCTGAACGGTTGCTCCCGGCGCGAGCGGCTCGAGGGATTGGAGGAAGCGGCGCAGGTCCTGCGGCAGCTCGGAGCGGAACTCGGCGGTCTCGCCCGAGCGCGGGTGCCGGAACGCCAGGAAGGCGGCGTGCAGGAACTGGCGGTCGAGTCCGGGCTCGCGCCGCCCGTAGGTCGGGTCGCCTGCCAGCGGGTGTCCGATGGAGGCGAAGTGGACGCGGACCTGGTGCGTCCGACCGGTCTTGGGGGAAGCCTCCACGAGGGTGTAGCCTCGGTAGCGCTCCAGCGCGCGGTACGGCGTGACGGACGGCCTGCCGTCTCGCACCACGGCCATGCGCTGCCTCTGCCGCGGGTGGCGACCGAGCGGCGCCTCGATGACGGCTCGGGCCTCCGACGGCGCGCCCACGACGAGGCCTACGTAGCGCTTCGAGACGAGCCGGTCCTTGAACTGCGCGGTGAGGTTGGCGTGGGCCGCCTCGTTCTTCGCCGCGACGAGCAGCCCCGACGTGCCCTTGTCGAGCCGGTGAACTATGCCGGCGCGTCCCGGACCGCCGACGCCCTCGACCTCCGGGTAGAGCGCCAGCAGGGCGTTGGCTAGGGTGCCGTCGGCCTGGCCCGCGGCCGGGTGGACCGTCAGGCCGGGCGGCTTGTCGATGACGACCAGGTCGGCGTCCTCGTGCACCACCGACAGCCTGGCCGGTTGGGGCTTCAGGGCGTCCGAGACGGGCTCCGGCAGCGCCACGGCGACGGCCTGCCCGGCCGCGAGCCTGTGGGACGGCCTGACCCGCTCGGCGTCGACTGTGACGCGGCCGTCGGCTATCAGGCGCTGGACTCGGGTGCGGGACAGGTCGGGCAGGCTCTCGGCCAGGAACGCGTCCAGCCGCTGGCCGTCTTCCGCGGGCCTCAGCACCGCAGGGTCAGCCATGCCGCCGCGCTCAGGTGGGGTCCGGTTCTTCCGCCGCCTCGCGCTCGCCGTCCTTGGGAGCGCCCGAGAAGGCGAGCATGACGGCGAGGAGCAATATCCCGACGACGATGGACGAGTCGGCGACGTTGAAGGTGGGCCATGGCCCGACGTCTATGAAATCGACGACGGCGCCGTGTCGGAGCCGGTCGATCAGGTTCCCGACCGCGCCTCCGAGCTGCAGGCCGATGGCGAGCCTCAGCATCGGGTAGGACAGGGCGCGCGTCCGGTAGAAGTAGAAGAGAAAGCCGATGGCGAACACGGACAGGAGGATCAGGGTGACGGTCTGGCCGGGGAAGAGGCCGAAGGCGGTGCCGCTGTTGGTCCTGTAGACGATGCGGAAGAAGCCTTCGGCGGGCCACGCCTCGTACAGGTCGAGGTTCGACTTGACGATCTGCTTCGTCGCCTGGTCGAGCGCGATCACTCCAAGCAGCGGCACCAGGAGCAGCCAGTCGCGAAACAGTGCGACGGGCGTCTGCCGTGTGGTCGACGCGGGGGCGCCCGCGTCGGTGTTTGCGCCGTCGGCCGTGTGGTCTGCCATTCTGCTCACCGGAATCGCGCTCGGAGCGCTTCGGGGCCTGAATCGCCTTACAGCCAAGCTAACACGCGCCGTCCGGCCGTAGCAAGACGGCCGCGGCGCGGGCCTGCGTTTTGGCGGTAGCGGACGCGGTCACTCGTCTCATCTGTCTCGTTTTGTCTCATTCTGTACCACGTCCTATCTGGCGGGTGAGACACCGTGCCGGGAAATGAGACACCCGGCATGCTGTTCGATCTGAGCCGGACGGCCGCTGCATGAAGTGGAACAGTGGGGTCCGACGCGGCGCGATCAGTGCCGGCCTGCCTCATGGGGGGGCGCGATGAGCCTGGCCTGGTCCGCGCGGGCATAGTAGTACAGATGTACGCCTGCGGCAACTTGGCCGTGCAGCCTGGATTCCCCACCTGATTGGGCCGGCCGGCGTGACGGACTGCTTTGGGTGTGACGGCGGCGCACCTTTCCGGGGATGGCTTTCCGCGTTCGGAGACCTTTGCGTAACTCCCGTTGCGGGAGACAGCGTGGCGGAGATGCCTGGCAGGGACCCCCAACCCTGATTCTGTCGTAAAAAGTCGTGGTTGAGGGTTGTGGGATTGAGGATAATAGGTCCTGGAGAAGGTGGAGGAGAGAAGACTCAGGAGCAGGAGCAGGAGTAGGCAGTCGATGTTTCGAACGAGAGAGCCTCAAGAGAGCTTATGGCAGTCGGAGTTTCTGATCACGCCGAGGAAGGCAAGGCTGATGCGGAGGAGTTGGGCGCAGGTGTTTCGGAAGGAGGCTCTGCCGCTGATAGACGAGGAGCGGTTCGCTGCGATGTACAGCGCGGACATGGGCAGGCCCAACCGCGCGGTGCAGACGGTGCTCGGGGTGCTGGTGCTCAAGGAGATGTTCGATCTGACGGACATCGAGGCCCTGGAGGAGTTGGAGTTCAACCTGCTGTGGCATCACGCGCTGGGGTTGGAGATGGAGGAGGCACACCTTGCGCAAAAGACGCTGCACAACTTCCGCGTGCGGTTGATGGAGCACGACGGGGGGCGGTTGGCGTTCTGCGAGACGACGGACCGGATGATCGAGGCTCTGGGTCTTCGTACAGGCAAGCAGCGCGTTGACTCTACGCACATCATGAGCAACATCGCGGTGTTGACGCGGTTGGGGCTGTTCTGCGAGACGATCCGGGTGTTTCTGCTGGCGGTGAGCCGTGAGCACCCTGGCTTGGGAGAAGGGATTGGGGATAGTCTGGCCCAGCGGTACCTGAAGGAGACCGCAGAAGCAACCCGATACGAGGACGCGCGTTCGGAAGAGGGGCGTCGCCGGCTGTCGGTGTGCGCGCGCGACGTGTACCGGCTGGTCGATCGGTTCCGCGGGACGGCGGTGGCGCAGATGGACGAGTACGGGCTGTTGGAGCGGCTGTTGCGCGAGCAGTGCCACGTGGGTCGTCACAGGGACGGTCGTCCCGGAGCGGATGACGACGATGCGGCAGAGGGGAAGGTGCCGATAGCGCTGAGGGAGCCGAGGGATGTGCGGTCGGACTCGCTGCAGACACCGCACGACCCTGCGGTGACCTACAGCGGACACAAGGGGAAGGGATACGAGGTGCAGGTGGCCGAGACGTGTGAGAGCGACAACGCCGTTCAGATGATCACGCACGTGGAGGTCACGCCATCGAGCGGCAGCGACTCTGTGGTGACGACGCGGGTGATCGACGAGTTGAGTGAACGGGGGATAGGTCCTTCGGAGCTGTGGGCGGACACGTCATATGGTTCTGGCCGGAACGGATGGGAGGCGGAGCGCAGGGGTACGGAGCTGGTGAGCCCGGTCGGTGGCCGGTCGCACAAGGAACCCGACGGAGGTGGTGATGAGCCGGTCAGACTGACTGCTGCTGACTTTGACATCGACGTTATGGCGACGAGGAGTGCGGTGTGTCCCGCGGGACATGGGGCGGTGGCGGAGTACGAGGATGAGGATGCGCCTGAGCGGGTGGAGATACACTTCGCCCGGGCGGTGTGTGAGCCCTGCGCGCTGCGTGCCCGGTGTCCTGTGAGGTGGCGCAGTCGCCCTGAGCTTGGGGGAGAGTGGTCACGGGGTGGAGCCTACGTGCTGAGTGCGGACCTGGCGAGGATGAACATCGCACGGAGGCGTGCGGCAGAGTCAGACGGACAGTGGCGCAAACGGTACGGGCTGCGTGCGGGGATAGAGGGGACGAACTCGGAGATGAAACGGCGCCATGGTCTTGGCCGCTTACGGGTACGTGGCGGCGAGAGGGTCCGGCTCGCCGTCTACCTCAAGGCCCTGGCATGCAACGTCAAGCGGATGGTCGGGGCACGACTGATCGAGATGGACGAGACGTTGGCCCGGCCGGCTGCCCTGGCCACTGTCCCCGCCGCTGCATGACCTTGCGGGTGACGCTGCCAACCCGGTAATCTCTTCCCGGACGGCGTTGGTCGCACCACAACGACCTCATCGGCCACTACACAAGCCCCAACCGGAACATCCAACCCCTCCACACCTAAACCGTCCTCACTCCCCAGTACCAACCCGAAAGCCCCTTGTTACGAGGAAATCAAGTTTGTATCGTAGAGGATCGCTCCAGACAGGTCCGCACCCAGAACTTGGCGCTTGACAGGGCAGCGTGCCGAAGCTGCACGCCGGATAGGTTGGCCTGCCGCAGTCTCGCGCTGGACAAGCCCGCATACGGGAGTACTGCGCCGGACAAGTTGGCCTTTGTGAGCCACGCCCCTGACAGCCTTGCGGCTCGAACCTGCAAATGGCTCATGTCCGCGCCACGCAGATACAGTTTGAAGTCTTCGCAATGTTCTAGAGAAATGCTTGCGAGACTGCGAGACCCTATCGCTTGCATAACGTCTTGAACATCCGCTCGTAGTGTCCATTTTAGGTCATCCTGTTCTTCATCGCTTTCAGGGTGGAACTCAATCCCTGTGTCCTTGGTCGGGTGGCGCACGAATGCGCAGAACAGGCGCATAACTTGGACGTGGTAGGAACGTGGATACTTTTCGGAGAGGCGTTGTAGTGTGCATATGCCACCCGTTCGGACAGACAAGACTTCGCTGCCGAGCATCTCGGCTCCCTTCTGGTAGCGTTCGTTCAGCATACTGCGTCGAGCCGCAGCGGCCTGTCTCTGTGCCGCCGATGCTTGTCTGTCGGCCACGAGTGCTCGCCAGATCGCCAATGGAACGGCGACCAAACCGGCTATGACTAGGCCGACGTTGCGTATCGTTGCGCTCGCGGACTCGTCATCACTTAGCCAGTCCCCCAGTGCGAACGCGAGACAAAAACCGATGACTGCAACGAACAATGTAGTGGTGATCCAGAAAACACGGGACTCGGACAGTTGACAGTAAGCACGAAGGCTGCGCATCCCGTCGCCCAGGCTAGTTCTCTTGAGTGAGACACTTGGTTGTACATCAATCGGACCATCCGGCTCAGCATTGCTTCTTGAACTCGACTTGAGTAGTCGTTGGCACTTCCGAAACAGAAACCTGAACAGAGCAATCACTTGAGGTCTGAAGCCAATTAAAAGGAACATCCCGAAACCGCCCCAGAACAGATACGGAGACCACCATTGGTCGTGGGGGAGTTCGGAGTATGAAGACAGCCAGCTGAGGAGGAACAAGACCAATATGAGCTGCTGTAGGACTGGCCAGACAGCTCGAATTGTACGAAGCCCGCGACTCTCAAGCGGGGTTACGATGGAAGCCGTAGCTAGGAACAGCGACAGGCCGAACAGACCAAGGATGAATGCGAGTACCACAGTCCTTGTATAGTCGGGGACCGTAAGTATCCAGAGTAGCTTCACGGTGCCTTCTGAGCGTTCCCACATCGTCCATGACTGGCCGACTAGGAGAGCTCTAAGAGAGGGCGACCGCGGTGTTGCTGGCAAGCCAATCTTCTTTCAGTGTTGCCAACTCCGTATCGTTCATTCTCTCCTCCTCGATGCACTCGGTCGGTAGGCGTTAATGAGAACTCGCAACTCTTCGTCCGCCTGGGAAAGCCAAGTGATCCGTTGTGTAGGGAGCGATGCAGGCCCGAGTCTTCATTATCCAGGTCGGGTCAGTCCGATGCTGATGGGGTCCCGGCCCCCGTATCTCACCCTTCGGCACCCTGTGGTCGACGCGGGGCTCGGTGAGTTGTAGTGGGGCTCTGCCTGCTCGAACCGCGGTGCCGGCGTCCGGCCCCGGAGTCAGGGGCCCTCTTCGTGGTAGTGCCGGATCGGGCGGGGCGGCTGCTCGACGTAGGGGTTGGCTAGCAGGGCCTGCTCGTTCAGGTCGAGGCCGAGGCCCGGGCGCTCGGTCAGATCTATGTAGCCGTTCTCCACAGTTAGCGGGTCGACCGAAATCTCGTTGCCGGTCTCTTCGAAGTTCACGAAGTACTCGGTGATCAGGAAGTTCGGCATGCCCGCGGCCGCCTGCACCGTCGCGGCCAGCGCGATGGTCGTGCTGTTGTAGTTGTGCGGCGATACGGCGACGTAGTACGGTTCCGCCATCGCGGCGATCTCCTTCAGCTCCAGGATGCCGCCGCAGTTGCACACGTCCGGGTTGATGATGTCGGCGGCGCGGCGCTCGAACACCTCCCTGAATGCGGCCTTGGTGTAGAGGGTCTCGCCCGTCACGATCGGGACGCGCGTCCTCTCGCGCACCTCGGCCAGCGCCGGCACGTTCTCGGCGGGGACAGGCTCCTCGTACCAGAACGGACTGAACTGCTCCAGCTCCCTGGCGAAGCGGATCGCGTTCATCGGCGAGAGACGGCGGTGCCCCTCGATCAGCAGGTCGACGTCCGGGCCGACCGCCTTCCGCACGGCGCGGACGACCTCGATGGCCGACTGCTCGACTTCCCTGGGGACGAAGGACCGCCACGGCCTCGGGAACGGGTCGAACTTCATTGCGGTGAATCCCCGGGCGACCGTCTCGGCGGCCTTCTCGGCGTACTCGTCGGGATGTGACGAGCCCGCGTACCAGCCGTTGGCGTACACGCGGATGCGGCCGCGGCACGGCCCGCCGAGCAGCTGGTAGACGGGCACGCCCAGCTTCTTGCCGACGACGTCCCACAGCGCCTGCTCGATGCCGCTCAGCGCGCAGTACAGGTCCATCGAGCCGCGGCGGCTGCTGAAGTCGTCGTAGACGATCGAGCTGAAGTGCTTGATGGCGAACGGGTCGCGGCCCACCAGGTACCGCCCCAGCTCGCGGACGTGCTCTTCGATGGCACGGTCGCGGTCGAGCTGCGTGTAGGCCTCTCCCCAGCCCTCGATCCCCTCGTCCGTCTCCACCTTGACGAACAGCCAGTTCTTGCCACCGACGACGCCCGCCCGCTTGGCGGACGGAGTCACGAGAAATGTCTTCAGCCCAGTAACTTTCATCTGTCTCTCCCGCTCGGACTGCGTTCGGCCCTATCCCAGTCGATGTGTCGGGAAGACGGCGCGCTGGACGTCGAGCACGCTGCGCTCGGCGAACGTGCGCGCGTCGTCCCGCAGCTGCTGCCGCACGGGCGCCTCCTCCGCGTCTCGCAGCGAGGATACGCCGTAGGAGTCGCGGTACGGCGCCCGGATATCGTCGGGGAGGTCCTGCTCGGACAGCACGCCGAAGGCCAGCGTCCAAGCCCGTGCCACCGCCTGCAGATCGTACCCGCCGCCGCCGAGCGTCAGCCACAGCGGCGCAACTTCGGCGAACCCGGCCACGGCCTCCGCGAAGCCCTGCACCGTCAGCGCGAGGTGCGTGATCGGGTCGAGGTAGTGGGAGTCGATCCCGATCTGCGTCACCAACGCGTCCGGCCGGAACGCCTCCAACAGCGGGACGACCGTCTCCCGGAACGCCCAGAGGTACGTCTCGTCGGTCGTGTAGGGGTACAGCGGGACGTTGACCGAGTAGCCGCCGCCGCTGCCGGTCCCCGTCTCGTTGGTGAACCCCGTGCCCGGGAAGATGAACGCTCCCGACTCGTGTACCGACACCGTCAGCACCTCGTCGGTGTTGTAGAAGGCGGCCTGCACGCCGTCGCCGTGGTGGCAGTCGATGTCGACGTAGGCCACGCGCATACCGGCTTTCGTCAGCGCCTGTATGGCCAGCACAGGGTCGTTGAAGACGCAGAAGCCCGAGGCGCGGTCCGCCATGGCGTGGTGGAGACCGCCGGATATGCTCATGGCCGCCTCGACCTCGCCCGCCAGGAGCATGTCCACGGCCTTGAGCGAGGCCCCGGTGGACCAGAGCGCGGCCTCGTACATCCCCCCGTAGATGGGGTTGTCGCCGGCGCCCAGGTTGAAGGTGCTGGGGTAGGACGGAAGCAGCCCCGCGCTGAAGCTTCGCACCGCCTCGACGTACTCCCCGACGTGGAACCCGAGCACCTCTTCTTCGGCAGCCATCCTCGGCTCCACGAGCGACACGTTAGCGGCCGAGAAGGCGTCGTACGACTCCAGCAGCTCGTACACGTACCGCAGCCGCGCGGGCTTCATCGGGTGCTCCGGGCTGAGCACGTGACGCGACAGAACATCGCTGTAGACGAAGGCGGCCTTCCTGGCGGTCACGGCCTACCTCGTGCGGAAGATTCCGAAGGAGCTCGTGTAGCCGTGCAGGAAGGTCGTGCCGCCCACCGGGCCGATCTCTCCGTTGCAGAAGAAGCCGGTCAGCGGCATCGCGTTGACCTTCTCGCGGAACATGTCGGTGTCGTGGTCGGCGCGGCCGAACAGGTTGAGGCCGCGGCCCAGGCAGGAGAAGAGCAGCGCGCCCGTCTCCTCGTAGATCGGGTGCTCGATGGAGTACCGGTTGAGCATGGCGTCGAGGTCCTCGGTCGACGTCTGCGCGTCCCTGAGATGGAACTGCACGAGCTGGCCCTCCGACGGCAGCTCGCCTATCGCGATGTAGCCGCGGGACTGGTCGACCCCCACGATGTTGCGGATCAGGAAGTCGCCCATGGACGGCGTCTCGTTCAACCTGTCCATGGCGACCCCCAGGAAAAGGGAGTGGCGCGCCAGGTTCCGTTCGCCTTCGTCCAGTCGTCCCATGATGTCAACCAGCGCCTGCACGGGGGTCTTGCCGTCCAGCGCCAGAAGCCAGTTTTCGGCACAGGACGTGACCTGCATCGGCGCGCCGATCGGACGACAGCCCTGGGCGACCACCGTGTCTATGGTGACGGAGCCCGCCACCGCGACGCCGATGGCACCCGACGTCCGGACCTCGTCGCCGATGTACAGGGCGTTGCCGCCCGGCCCGTGCGCGCCGCTGGCCAGGCCCCCTATCGTCGCGCTTCCGGGGAACGCGTAGTCGAGACCGGCGATGAGCCTGTCGGCCGCGAAGCTGAACGGGTCGGCGAGCAGGACGAAGTCGGGCTGGCCGTCCGGCAAGCTGCCGACGAAGTCCCACCACCGCTCCGGCGGGGAGTCCTGGTCGGGCAGGCCGTCGTTCTCGACGTGGAACAGCGACAGCTCCGCCTCGGGCATGGCAGCCGCGGCGATCGCAAGGCCGGGGCCGCCCTCCACCTCTCGACCGGCCCCGATGACGCCGCCTCCCGAGCATCCCAGCAGCGGGCAGTCGCCCAGGCCGCGGCGCAGAAGGCCGGGAACTTCGTCGTAGGCGGGCGCGTGGGCCGCGGAGAGAAACACGAACGCGAGATCGGGCCGCAGACCTTCGAGCCCGTCCAGGATGCTTGAGACGCACTCCTCGACGGCTCCCTGCAGGGAGGCGTTGTTCGATACGGCGGAGCTCCACTTCATGCGACGGTCCTCCCGTCTACGACCACTCGTCCTCCTCCTCGTCCCGTGGCTCGAAGCACAGCGCTAGCAGCTCCTCCGCCAAGCTTGGCAGCCAGTCCCGCGTGGTGGTCTCGGCGGGCACCGTGATCTCGATGCCTCCGTCCGCGACGCGGCTCACGCGGCCCTGTCCTTCTCTCTCGAGCGGAACGCTGATCGTCTCACGGTCGATCCCGAACAGATCGGTCACCTCGTAGACCGCCATCATGTCGTCCATACCGATTATATGTTCAGACACCGCCGACTCCGGGGCGCCGCTATCCAACTTCGGCGGCGCCGGCTAGAATGACCGATCAGGCACATTGTACCCGTTGAGGATGCCGCTTACGACCGGACGCCCTTCGGGTACGAGTACGAGCGCATGTCCAACCCCGACGCATGGGCCGAATGATCGTGAACACACTGCCGGACTACCTCGCGCCCAACCTCGACGTAGTGTTCGTGGGCATCAACCCCGGCGCGTACTCCGCGGAGGTCGGCCACTACTTCGCGACGCCGTCCAATCGCTTCTGGACGGCCGTCAACCGGTCGGGGCTCTTCCCGGAGCCGCTGACCGCGCGGGACGACCATCGCTCTCTCGACTTCGGCGTCGGATTCACCGACGTGGTTAAGCGTCCGTCCAGCAGCGCGTCCAAGCTCCGGGTTGCCGACTACCGCCGCTGGGCGCCCGTGCTCAGGGAGAAGCTGGAGCGCTTCGCGCCGTCGATCGTCTGCTTCCACGGCGTCACCGGCTACCGGGGCTACCTGAAGTACGCCGAGGGCATCGACGACCGCCCGAAACTGGGACTCCAGGACAGGTCGTTAGGTGTTTCGAAGATATTCGTCGTCCCGAATCCCAGCCCGGCCAACGCGGTCTACTCCGTCGACGACCTCACCGCCTGGTACCGGCGCCTCAAAGACCTCAGAGACGAGCTCGGCAAGACGTGAGCGAGACTCTTCGGGCATTCGTCGCGGTGGAGCTGACGCCGGAGGTCAAAGACGCGCTGTCGCACGTCGTCCGGTTCCTCGACGGCCGGCGCATCGAGGGACTCCGCACCGTCGATCCGGCGACGGCGCATCTGACACTGAAGTTCCTCGGCAACGTTGCCGCGTCACAGGTCGCGGCCATAGAGGACGCGCTCGTCGACTCTGCGGCGCGGGCGACGGCGCTCAGACTGAGGCTGGACGGCACAGGGACATTCCCCGGGCGGGGAGCGCCCAGGGTGCTGTGGATGGGGTTGGCCGGCGACACAGAAGGCCTGGCGGCCCTCCGGTGGCGGATCGAGGATGCGCTTCATCCGCTGGGGTTCGCGCCCGAAGGGCGGCCCTTTCATCCGCATCTCACGCTGGCCCGGTTGGGAGACAGGAGTACACGGTCGGACCGGGACCGGGCCGCGGAGGCGCTGTCGTCAGCGCCGTTCGAGCCGGGCCTGACGTTCGCCGTCGAGGCCGTCAGCCTGATGCGGAGCATCCTGCGGCGGGAGGGCGCGCGCCACGTCCGCCTCGCCTCGATTCCGCTTGGAGACTCAGCTGCCGCGGAGACGTGATTTTCCAAACCTCCGTCATTCCCGCGAACGGAGATTCTTGTGTAACTCCCCCTGTGGGAGACAGCGTGGCGGAGATGGCTAGCATTCCTAGCGAGGAACCCCCAATCCTGGATTCCCGCCTTCGCGGGAATGACGGTTGTGCAGCGGGGAATGACGGTTGTGCAGCGGGAATGACGGTTGTGCAAAGGTCTCCGAACGCGGGAATCCATCCCTGACAGGGTGCGCTACTATGACACCGGAAGCAGTCCGTCACGCCGGCCGGCCCAATCAGATGGGGAATCCAGGACGTGAGCGTTGCCTTGGCGGGGCTCAAATGCGGGTGCTATACTTGGCGCGTTTTTGAATCAGGCGGAACGTGAGGAGGGATAAGTGGGGAACGACAACTGGCCGGTATGCCAGCAATGCGAGCGGGGCAGCCTGTTGCCCCTGTCAGACTTCGGCGGGCAGGGCGCCGCCATTCACTACAAGGCATGGGTCTGCAGTAGCCCAGGGTGCGGGTTCAACATCAAGATCCGGAACGGCGACGTCTATCTCAACGAGCCGATAGCCAGCGGCGCTTCTCACGCTCCACGTATCCGCCAGTAGACTCGGGCCATACACCACGCCTCACAACGGCGTGATTGACGCAATCGCCCGCAGCCGTTCGACTCCACGTCAGCGCCAGGCCGAGGCGCCGTTCGCGGTGGCGGCGCGCGTGTCTTCCAAGGATGTTCCCTGATGCTGGGTTTCCTGCGGCGTGTAACGCAAGAAAAGACCGACCGGGCCGTCGCGAAGACCCGCGGCGCCTGGTTCGGGCATATCTCGTCCCTGTTCGCCGGCGGTCGCCTCGACGACGAGACGTGGGAGGAGCTCGAGGAGCTGCTGGTCGCCGCGGACGTTGGCGCCGCCACCGCCCAGGAGCTGCTGGGCAGGGTGAGGCGTCTGGTCCGGGACGAGCGGGTCGAAGGGCCCGAGGGCGCTCTCGGCGTGTTGAAGCGTGAGATGGCCGCCGCGCTGGCGGTCGAGGCCGCGGACCCGTTACTGACCGAAGGCGGAGGCCCCCACGTCGTGCTGATGGTCGGCGTGAACGGCGCAGGCAAGACGACGAGCGCCGCAAAGCTGGCGCGCCTGTACCTCGACCAGGACAAGAAGGTCCTGCTCGCGGCCGCCGACACCTTCCGCGCGGCCGCCATCGATCAGCTCCAGGAGTGGGGCCGGCGGCTGGACCTCGACGTGATCGCCCACCAGCCCGGCTCCGACGCCGGCGCGGTAGCATTCGACGCCGTGGAGGCCGCTGCGGCGCGAGGGGTCGACGTCGTCATCGTCGACACCGCCGGCCGCCTCCACACGAAGTCCAACCTCATGGAGGAGATCAAGAAGGTCCACAGGGTCGTCTCGCGGCGCGTCCCCGAACGGTCGCAGACGATCGTCCTCGCGCTCGACGCCACGACCGGTCAGAACGGCCTGATCCAGGCCCGGGCCTTCACCGAGGCGCTCAGGTGCGACGGCGTCTTTCTCGCCAAGCTGGACAGCTCGGCCAAGGGCGGGATCGTGTTCGCGATTGCGTCCGAGCTGCGTATCCCCGTGCTGTTCATAGGCACCGGCGAGCAGCCGGACGACATAGCGCCGTTCGACCCGGAGACGTTCGTGGAGTCTCTCTTCGCTCAGGGCGGCTCCGACTGACGCCTGAACTCCGTTTTCACGTATCATTTACGTGATGACTAGCTTCATTCTCTGGCTCGCGGCCGTCGAGGCGATAGGGCTGGCGGCCTTCCCAATCTGCCACTTCCTCTTCCCGCGCCTCCGGGACAGAGGCTACGCCGTCAGCAAGGTCTTCGGTCTGCTCCTGCTCGGCTACGTCTCCTGGGCCCTGAGCGCGCTGCACCTGGTGCCGAGCGTGCGGCTCACGATCGTCGGCCTGCTCCTGCTGATGGCGGCCGTGTCGGCCTGGTACGCCTGGAGCCGCCGTCGGGAGCTTGCCGAGTTCTTCCGCCGAGAGTGGAGCGCCATCCTGTTGGCCGAGGGCGCGTTCGTCGCCGTCCTCGTCGCCTGGACCCTCTACCGCGCCTACGATCCGGCCATCACGCACACCGAGCAGCCGATGGACTTCGCGTTCCTGAACGCGTCGATCCGCAACGTCCTCGGACAGCCCGAGGACCCGTGGCTGCGCGGGGAGTCGATCGGCTACTACTACTTCGGCTACTGGGTCATGGGCGTTCTCAGCGAGCTCACGGCGCTGCCTTCCAACGTGAGCTACAACCTGTCGTTGGCGCTGGTGCCGGCCCTCGCGGCCACGGGCGTCGTGGGGCTCGTGTACGGGATGGTGCGCTCCGAGTCCCGCGGGCTCCGCTACGCGGCTGTGGCCGGCGTCGCCGCGGCCCTGCTCGTCGGCTTCGCGGCCAACCTGGAGGGCGTGCTCGAGTTCATGCACTTCAACCGGATGGGCTCCGCCGGATTCTGGGAGTGGCTGCGCATAGCCGGCCTGGACGGCCCGGGCGCCGAGGCAACGCAGTCGTGGAGGCCGACGGATCACTGGTGGTGGTGGAAGGCCACTCGCGTGATCGGCACGTTCGACGGGGCCGCCCAGCTCGACTACACGATCCACGAGTTCCCGTTCTTCAGCTTCATCCTCGGCGACCTCCATCCCCACGTGATGTCGCTGCCGTTCGTGGTCCTGTTCGTGACCATGTGCTGGAACCTGCTGCAGTCGCCGGTCCACGTCTGGTCCGCGCTGAGCTTTCGCGCGTACGCCGGGCTGCTGGCCTTGGCCGTGGCGCTCGGCGGGGTCGCCTTCACGAACACGTGGGACCTGCCGGTCATGGCGGCGCTGCTGATCGGCGTGCTGGCCGTCAGGTCGTACGCGGCCAGAGGCGGCGACGTCGTCTCCATGGCCGCGGACTCTCTGCCGGTGGCCGGAGCGGTCATAGGGATGGCCGCAGTCCTGATACTCCCATACCTGCTGTCGTTCACGTCGCAGGTGTCCGGCATCGCCCCGGTCGGCGGCTACGAGGGCGTCGCGGTCGCCACGACCCGGCCGGTCCACACGTTCATCGTATGGGGGCTGCTGCTGACGGCCGTTGCGCCGTTCGTCGTCGTCGAGTTCTGGCGTACGACGGTGACGAAAGAGTGGCCCACGCTCGCCGGGATATCGCTGGCCGCCGCGGCCGTGCCGGTCGCGCTGTGGGCGGTCCGGCACCTGGACAAGGGTGGCGCCGAAGGCGATGTGATCGGCAGATCGATACACGTCCTGCCCTACGCGCTGCTGATCATGATGGCCGTCTACACGGCGCTGTGGCTGGCCAGACGCCCGCGCCCGCCGATGGGCCGCGTGTTCGCGCTGGCGCTGACCGCCCTCGGCCTGCTGCTGGTGATGGGGCCGGAGCTGCTCTACGTCGACGACTCGTTCGGAGGCGCGTCGGAGCGGATGAACACGGTATTCAAGCTCTACTACGCGGGGTGGCTGCTGCTCGGCGTCGCGGCGGGCTTCTCCGTCTACTACTGGGCCGCGTTGCGAGACAGGCTCTCCGGGTGGGGTCGGTTCATGACGGCCGTCTGGTCGGTCGCCTTCGTCGCGCTGCTTCTCGGCAGCACGTACTACTCGCTGTCAGCGGTCGTCAGCAAGGCCGCGTTCGACCAGCCCCCGACGCTCGACGGGCTGGCGTTCATCGGCGAGGACAGCGCCGAGTACCGGGCCATAGAGCGAATACGCGACGACGCGGGAAGCGGCTCGGCCGTTCTCGAGGCCTTCGACTCCGCCAGCTACTACACGAACGGGCCGTTCGGCCGCGTGTCGGCCAGCACGGGCGTGCCCACGGTCCTGGGCTGGGCGGGACACGAGAGCCAGTGGCGAGGCTCGGACGTGCCGTACCTGGGCAGACCGGAGGACATCGACACCATCTACAAGACACAGGACGTCGAGCTCGCCAAAAACCTTTTGGCCAAGTACAACGTAGACTATGTATACGTAGGTCCGCTGGAGAGGCGGAAATACGGCGAGGACGGGCTCGACAAATTCGAGACCTTCATGGAGTTGTTCTTTAGCGAAGGCGGCATTACAGTCTATCGATGGACGCCATGAGTCGACGCGGCCCCGCCCGGTCACGATGCTCTCCCAAATTGGTGGGCACTACCCACCCGTCATTCCCGCGCAGGCGGGAATCCAGGGGCGGTGGTGGAGCGCCGCCTACCAATCCGGGACAGGTTCCCCGTTGCACGGAATACTAGATTGACGACCGAACAGGACGCACTGGAAGAACACGACGCCCCGCCATCGAGGTGGGCCCGCTGGGCGCGCCGCCTGCGGCTGCCCGAAGGCGTGGACTCCGCGTGCGCGCTCTCGCTGCGCCGGTGGGAGCTGCCGAGCTACGGGCTGCTGATCATAATTGGGGCCATAATGCGGCTGTGGGACCTGGGGTCCCGCGCGATGCATCACGACGAGAGCCTGCACGCGCTGTACTCGTGGAACTTCGCGGAGGGCAGGGGATACGCCCACGACCCGATGATGCACGGGCCCTTTCAGATGGAGGCCACGGCCGGCGTCTTCTACGTCCTGGGCGACGGCGAGTTCACGGCGAGGCTGCTGTACGCCGTCGCGGGCACCCTGTTGATCGCCCTGCCGTTCTTCCTTCGCTACCGGCTGGGAAGGATAGGCGCGCTGCTCGTCTCCGTCATGCTGACGGTCTCGCCGGCCATGCTCTACTTCAGCCGCTTCGCCCGCAACGACATCCTGATGTCCGTCTGGGTCCTGGGCCTGGTGATCGCCATGTGGCGTTACCTCGACTCCGGCAGAAGCCGCTACCTGTACGTCGCCTCCGCCCTGCTGGCGCTCGCCTTCGCCACCAAGGAGAACGCCTACTTCATCGCCGGCTGCCTGGGGCTCTTCCTGCTCATCGTGTCGCTGGCCCGGAACTGGCACTCGATCCACGGCGGCGTCGAGATCGGACGGACGTCGACGCCGGCGGCGGTGGGCAGGCTCGTCAAGGGAGCGTGGAACGCGATACCGTTCGGGCCCCGGCTCGCCACGGTAAGCCGGCCGGCCGGCTTCTTCATCTTGCTCTTCACGCTCTCGATGCCGCTCGGCGCCCCCTTTGTTGGCTGGCTGCACGACACCCTGCTCCTCGGCTGGACGCGGCTGCTGCTGATCACGCCGGACATCGCCGGCGACCCCCGCGTGATCTTCGATCCCGGCAACCCGAACTACGACGCGCGTCTCGTCGACTTTCGCTACGAGGGGCTGCCCCTCGGCGAGCCGATGGGCGCCCCGGCCGGTGGAGGGTTGGTGGTCGCGGTCCTGATCGCGGCCGGCCTGATCGCGGTCGCCGTCTACATCGGGATGAAGTGGAAGCCGAGGGTGTGGTGGCGCTGCGCCGCCATCTTCGGGCTGATCTGGACGCTCACCTACAGCAGCTTCTTCACCAACTGGACCGGCATCGCGTCGGGCGGCTGGCGCTCGGCCGGTTACTGGCTCGCGCAGCAGCAGCTTCCCGTGGCGCGGGGCAACCAGCCCACCTACTACTACGTGCTACTCACCTCCCTGTACGAGTTCCTGCCGCTCATACTCGCCGTCGCGGGGGCCGTCTACTATCTCCGCCGCCGCCGGGACTTCTTCGACGTCTTTCTCGTGTTCTGGGCGGGCCTCACGTTCCTGCTCTACACGATGGCGGGCGAGAAGATGCCGTGGCTGCTCGTGAACGTCGCCCTGCCTCTCATCGTCCTCGCGGGCCGGTTCCTGGGCGACATGGTCGAGCGCGTCGAGTGGAGGCGGCTGGTCTCCGGCGGCGGGCTGTACCTGATCGGCGGCGTGCCGGTGACGATCCTGCTGCTCTACGCCCTCGTGTTTCTGGAGGTCTCCTCGGACGACCCCTTCAGCCTCGTCCTGCTCGCGGCGTCACTCGGATCGCTGGCGGCCATAGCCGTGTCGGGTTACGCGATAGCCCGGCGCGTCGGGTACGCAAGCTTCTTCGCCTTCGCGACGATCCCGCTCGCAGTGTTCCTGCTGGGGCTGACCGTCCGTACCGCGTGGAACGCCAGCTACGAGAACGGCGACATCCCGGTCGAGATGCTCGTATACACCCAGACGACGCCCCACGTGTCGGGTCTCTACGAGCACGTCGGCGAGGCGCGGGCGCAGGCGGCAGCGTCGGACCCCCTGCTGCTCACCGTCGACGACACGAGCGGCTTCTCCTGGCCGTGGGCGTGGTACCTGAGAGACTCGGACGCCTACACGGTGAGCTACAACTCCTTCGGAGCGTCCGAGCTCCCGAGCTACGCGTCCGAGTCCTCGGTGCTCGTTGTCCACCGGAACAACCGGCAGAAGGCGGCCCCGAACATCGGCGACGAGTTCGGCGAGGGCACGCTGGTCAGACACCGGTGGTGGTTCCCGGAGCACAAGTACCGCGACCTCTCTCTGGGCACGCTGGTCAGGGGCGTCGCCGACCGGTCCGTGCTCCGGTCCGTCTTCGAGTACTTCCTGGACCGCGGCGTCGTATTCGACGACATCGGGAGCGAGGACTCGTACGTCTACTTCCGCGAAGGGTTCCCCGCCGACTTCGTCCCCCGCCCGTAGCGGCGGCCGGGCCGGCGCCATGTATAATCGTACCGTCCGAACCGAGCGCGGCTCGCCATGATGGGAGGCGGAGCATGACTACCAGGACGCGCCCAACGACGGCGGAAGAGCTCCTGAACATGCCGGACGACGGCTTCCGGTACGAGCTAATCCGAGGAGAGCTGAGAAAGATGGTGCCCGCGGGACAGTCTCACGGTGAGTACTCCATGAATGTGGGCGTCTCGCTCGGCGGATACGCAAGAGCGAACCGTCTGGGCAAGACCTATTCGTCGGACACTGGTTTCGTGCTGGCGACCGACCCAGACCACGTTCGCGTTCCTGACGACGCGTTCATCTCGAACGAGAGACTGAAGGAGATTGGAGAGTCCGACGCGTTTGCCCGGGGCGCGCCTGACGTCGCGGTCGAAGTCATTTCGCCGACCGACCGCTACACCGACGTCGAGGAGAAGGTCGGGGACTGGCTCGACGCCGGCACGCTCGCGGTGATCGTAGTCGACCCGCGCCGGCGAGCCGTCAAGGTACACCGCTCCCCCGCGGACGCCGTCGTGCTGACGGAAGACGACGCGCTGACCGTCGAAGACGCCGTGCCCGGCTGGAAGCTGCCGGTCAGGGACATTTTCGAGTAGCTGATACTCGCAGCCCCTGGCAGCGACCCCTCTCCCTACCTGCAGGGGTAGTCGGACTGTGCGGGCTCCACGAGAACTGTGTAGCTGCTCGTTCGCCCGGCACTCTTCTTGCGCGGCCACTCCCGGGGCTTGGGGCGCGTTCTTGTATCATGGTATCGGGAGTCGTCATTTGCCCGGCAGCGCCAAGTTCTGGATAGGAATAGCCGTCAGCGTCATCTTCCTGGCGCTGTTCGTCTTCACCGTAGACCTGGAGCGGTTCCTAGACGCGCTGTCGCAGGCCGACTACGCGCTTGTGGCCCCGGCGACGGGCCTCTATCTCGTATCGCTGCTGTTCAGGACGTTGCGCTGGCAACGGCTGCTGCGGCACCTGAAGCACGTGAGCGTCGTGCGGCTGTACCCGGTCGTCGTCGTCGGGTACATGGCGAACAACCTGCTGCCCATGCGCATCGGCGAGCTGGTGCGCAGCTACTACGTTGGCGAGCGGGAGGGCGTCAGCAAGGCGACCGCGCTGATGACGATCTTCGTAGAGCGGATGCTGGACGCCCTGACGCTGCTGGCCGCGATCGCGTTCATCGGCCTGTTCGTGCCGGTGCTCGGAGTCGCGGAGGGGTTCGGCCGGCAGTGGAGCGTGCCGTGGCCGCTGCTCGTCGCCGGAATCACGCTGCCGTTCGTGCTCGGCTTCGCCTGCCTCGTGCTGGCCGCCCTTGCGCCTGACAGGGCCGGACGGTGGGCGAAGTCCGCCCTGCGTCCGCTTCCGCGCAGGCTGGAGGCGCGCGGCGCCGACGCGGTCGACATGCTCCTGGGCGGCCTCATATCGCTGCGCAGCCCCCGGAGCGTCGTCGTGCTGTTCCTGCTGTCGGTCCCGGTATGGCTGTTCGAGGCGGGACTCTTCATGGTGATCGCGTACTCCTTCGACCTGGACCTCGCCTTCGACAACGTGGCCGAGATGGGCGCCGCCATTGTCCTCGTGATGGCCATAGCCAACATCGGCGCCTCAGTGCCGGCCGCGCCCGGCGGCATAGGCCTGTTCGAGCTCATCGCCCGCGAGACGCTCGTGCTGCTTCCGCTGGCCGCGGTGGACAGGGCCGACGCCGGCGCGTACGTCGCGGTCGTGCACGCGACCCTGCTGATTCCGATGATCGTCCTGGGACAGGTCTTCCTTTGGACGCAGAACGTCTCCCTGGGCAGCCTGTCGCGTGCGGGACGCTCGATAGCCGCCGCGCCCGGAGCGCGCCTCGAGGAAGGCCCGTGAGGGTCGGCATCGTCGGGGGCGGCGCGGCGGGGCTTGCCGCCGCGTACGACCTTTCCAAGGCCGGGGTGCGGGTCGCGGTGTACGAACGCGCCCCCTTCCTCGGAGGGCAGGCTTCGACGTTCGACGTCGCGGGCGCCCGGCTGGAGCGCGGCTACCATCACCTGTTCAACAGCGACACCGACATCATCTCGCTGATGGAGGAGATCGGCCTCGGCGACCGTGTCCGGTACATCGAGTCGAAGGTCGGCACGCTGTACGACGGCAAGATCTACAACTTCGTCACACCGGTCGACCTGCTGAAGTTCACCCCGCTCGGGCTGGTCGACCGATTCCGCCTCGGCCTCGTCACCCTGATGCTGCAGCACATGAAGGACTGGCGCCGCCTGGAGGACGTCACCGCGAACGACTGGCTCCGCAAGAAGGCCGGCAGGCGGGCGTACGAGGTCTTCTGGGGGCCAATGCTCCGGGGCAAGTTCGGCGAGAGCTACTACGAACAGGTGACGATGGCCTGGATCTGGGGCAAGGTGCACACCAGGTTCGCATCCCGTGGCAAGGGGCTGTCGAAGGAGATGCTCGTATACCCCGAGGGCAGCTTCGGCGCGGTCTTCGACGTGGTCGGGGAGAAGGTCTCCGAGCTCGGCGGCGAGGTATTTCTCTCGCGCATGGTCACGGACATCGCGGTCGAGGACGGCCGCGGCGTCGGCCTGAACGTCGCCGACGCGCCGGCCGCGTGGACGTCTCCCCAGCCTCTGGCCGACCCGGAAGCAGGCGAGGGGAACGGCCCGGCGCTCGGCCCCGGCCGTCCCGAGTTCGAGCCCTTCGACGCCGTGATCGCCACCGTGCCGTCCTATTCGTTCGCGCGGCTGCTGCCGTCGCTGCCGGGCGAGTACATGGACAAGCTGACGGGCGTCCGGTACATGTCCGCTGTCCTGATAATCCTCGTTCTGGACAGGCCCCTGTCCCACGTCTACTGGCTCAACGTCGCCGACCGCTCGATTCCGTTCGTCGGCGTCATCGAGCAGACGAACCTGATCGGCCCGGAGCACTACGGCGGCAAGCATATCGTGTACCTGTCCAACTACCTCAGCAGGGAGCACCCGATGTACCGCATGGAACACCGGGAGCTGCTGGACGAGTACACCGCGCACCTGCAGAAGATCAACCCGGAGTTCGACCCGTCGTGGATACAGGAGAGCTACCACCACCGGGTGGACGCGGCCCAACCGATCATCGGGACAGGGTACTCCCGGCGCATCCCGGAGCACCGGACGCCGGTCGAGGGCGTCTACCTGGCCAACACGACGCAGGTCTACCCGGAGGACCGCGGCACCAACTACAGCGTCCGCATCGGCAAGCGCGTCGCCGCGATGGTGCTGGAGGACTACGCCTGACCCGTCCGCCGTGAACGGGTTGCGATAGCAGCTAGTCTGCCCGCATGGAACAGCCCCAGGCTCATCCCTGGATTCCCCATCTGATTGGGCCGGCCGGCGTGACGGACTGCTTCCGTTGTCATGGTGGCGCACCCTGTCGGGGATGGATTCCCGCGTTCGGAGACCTTTGCGTAACTCCCGTTGCGGGGAGACAGCGTGGCGGAGATGCTCAGCATTCCTAGCAGGGAACCCCCAGCCCTGGATTCCCGCCTTCGCGGGAATGACGGTTGTTCAGGGAATGACGGATGTGCAAGGGTCTCCGTTCGCGGGAATGACGGAGGTGGGGGATTTGGGTCCCGCGGGGCCGTTTTCGGCGCGACTCTTGCTCTGATACAATCGCCCGTGGCGGCCCCTGAACGGCCGGGCCAAGGGGGTGCGGATGGAGATGGAGATAGAGCGGAGCGACTTCGTGGGCGCCGTGTCCAGGCTGGGCGACAGCGTCTACTCCTTCCACGAACGTTTCGGACTGCCGACCGTGGCCCACGAGGGCGAAGACGTCATCCTGGAAGCGCTGCGCCGCCGCCTCGCGCTCCTGTCCGAGGAGGTCGGCGAGCACGCCCGGGAGCTGAACAAGGGCAACGTGCAAGACGCCGTCTCGGAGGCGGTCGACATCGCCTACGTCGCCCTCGGCACCGTCCTCGTGTTGGGCAACGCGGGCCGCGACGCCTGCTACTCGATTTCGGACAAGAACGACGCCAAGACCCTCGCTACGCACGGCAACCGGGGCTCCACCGGCAAGGTCGTCGCCCGGTAGCGGCAGGAGCACGATGGACGGCGAGGTCTGCATAGTCACCGGAGCGGGCAGCGGCATAGGCCGCGCCACCGCCCTCAAGTTGGCCGAGGCCGGGGCCTTCCCTGTGCTGGTCGGCCGCACCACCTCCAAACTGCGCGACGTCGCCGCCGAGATCGCCGCCGCCGGGGGCGCGTGCGACGTGGAGCAGGCCGACGTGACGGACTACGACGCCACGCGCGCGCTGGCCGCCTCGGTGCTGGACAAGCACGGCCGCATCGACGTGATCGTCAACAACGCCGGGTTCACCAGCCGGCGCCGCTACTTGCTGGACACGACGCACCGGGAGGCGGAGGACGTGGTCAGGGTCAACCTGCTCGGCCCCTTCTTCCTGATCCAGGCTGCGCTGCCGGCGATGCTCGAGCGCCGCTCCGGGACCATCGTGAACGTCTCGTCGCGCGCCGGCGTCGACCCGGTGCTGCTCGGAGGCGCGATGTACAGTGCGTCCAAGGCGGCCATCATCAATCTGACCAAGTACATCAACGTCGAGCTCAAGAACACCGGGATCCGGGCCTGCAACATCATCCCCGGCGAGACCGACACACCGGTCCTCAAGACGCGCCTGATCCCTCCCGGGCCCGACCAGCTCGCCAAGATCCTCCAGCCGGAGGACGTGGCCGACGCGATTATGCTGGCCGTCTCCAGCCCGAGCCGGGTCCTGATCGACGAGGTGATCGTAAAGCCGCGGTTCCAGAGGGACGTCTCGGCCGAGGTGCCGGACCCCATCCCTCCCGACCTGAAGCAGCCGCCCGTGTAGGCGGGCCCCTTCGCCGCGGAGACGCGGCGAGCCAACCATCGCACCCGAGGTGACTCGATGAGACTCTCCCTGTCCGTCCGCGTGGCGGAGCGGTACTACGACAAGCGCCAGACGTCGATGACGTTGGACGAGCTGGCGGGTCTCGCGGCCGAGGCAGGCTACCATGCCCTCTGCATGCGCGCGTCGCAGCTCGGCCTGGAGACTCAGCCCGACGTGGTCCGCCGGAGGCGGGCGGAGCTGGCGGACATGGGCCTGGCGGTCTCGATGGTGACGGGCGACTTTCCGATACCGGAAAACTCCTTCGAGGCCCCCGCGGCCCTGCGGCACATCACGCCCTACCTCGATCTCGCCGACCTGCTCGAGTGCGACATGATCCGGGTGGCGCTAAAGAAGGAGGAGGACGTCGAGTGGGCCCGCCGGGCCGCCGACGAAGCGCGGGAGCGCGGCGTCCGGCTGGCCCAGCAGTGCCACGTCGCCAGCCTGTTCGAGCGCGTGGACGACGCGCTGGACGTGCTGCGCAGGATAGGGCGGCCGAACTTCGGCGTCACCTACGAGCCGGCCAACCTGGAGGCCTGCGGACAGGACTACGGCCCCGAGACGATCGAGCGTCTGTTGCCGCACATGGTCAACGTCTACGTGCAGAACCAGCGCCTGGACCCGTCCGGCAAGGATACCCTGAGCACCTGGGTGCGGGGCGACGTGGGGGTCGACCACATCCCGATCTCGGCCCCGGGCGGCGTCGACTTCCCGGTTATCCTGGAGACGCTGGAGCGGATCGGCTACGCCGGCTACGTGACGGTGCACCAGGCGTCCACGGGCTCGGAGACGCCGGTGGACACGATCAGGAACAGCGCCCGCTATCTGAAGTCGCTGTCCGCGTTCGAGGGCTAGCCGGCCAGGACGACGTCGCTCCTGCTGATGTCGGCCGGGGTCGCGCGGCCGCTGAAGGCGAGCACCCTGTCCAGATCGGCGCGGAGTATCTCCAGCGCCCTTCGCACGCCGGCCTCGCCTGCGTAGGCGAGGCCCCAGTGGACCGGACGGCCGACGAAGACGGCCCGAGCGCCGAGCGCCATCGCCCTGAACGCGTCCAGCCCGGACCGGACGCCCGAGTCCATGTAGACCTCCAGCCGGTCTCTGACCGCGTCGGCGACCTGCGGCAGAATCTCTATCGCCGACAGGCCCCCGTCGAACTGCCTGCCCCCGTGGTTGGAGACGACGATGCCGTCCGCTCCGTACTCGACGCACCGAGCGGCGTCCTCGACGTTCCGTATGCCCTTGACGACGAGCGGAAGGCCGCCCGAGAGCGATCGGAGCCAGTCGAGACGGTCCCACGTGATGTTCGGCGGCTCCCAGCGGACCGTGCCGTGGTCGTCCAGCAGGTCGGGCCTGTCACGCAGGCTGCCGAACATCGGGCCCATGTCCGCAGGCTCCGGCGACGCGTGCGCTTTGAGTGGGAACGGCCCGAGGACGTCCACGGTCAGGACGACGGCCGAGTACCCGGCCGGCTTGAGTCTGGGCAGCAGCTCCTCGCTGACGCCGTCGTTGTAGTGGATGTGCTGGAACCAGAGCGGTCCGGTTGACGCGTCGGCGACCTCCTCGAGGCCGTACCCGGAGCTGACCGGCAGCGCCATCAGGGTGCCGGCCGCGCCCGCCGCACGGGCCGTCGCCAGCTCGCCGTCCGGGTGGCTGCCGCACTGGCCGCCGGCCGGCGCGCACATCACCGGGAAGCTGATCTCTTGGCCGAGCACGGTGGTCGACATGTCGCGGTCCGCTATGGAGACCAGCAGCCGGGGATTGACGGCTATCTCGTCGAGCTTCGCCCTGTTGCGGTCACGCGTCCAGTTGCCGCCCGTGCCGCGCCGAACGAAATCGCGCTGAGTGGGCGCCATCTCGAGCTCGGCGAGCCGCTGTAGATCCGCTATGGTCGCGGGCTCTGCGCTCAACGTACGCCGGCCCGGCCGACTTCCTCCCGCAGGGCGTCGAGGAGCCGGCCGATCTCTTCTTCGTCGTTGAAGCAGGCGACGGATATGCGCATCCCGGTCCGCTCAGGGTCCATCGGCGCGGTCAGCCACTGGAACTTGACCAGCGCGTTGTGTTTCTCGTAGACGCGCGACACGAGCCGCTGAAGGTCCTCGGCGGAATAGCCGTCGAACGTAAGCGTGGTGATGCCGGCCGAGCGGCCGGGCGTGGTTGGGGTCAGCACGTCGACGCCGCCGATCCGCGACGCCTCTTCCCTGAGCGTGCGGGAGAGGCCGGCCACCCTGGCGGCGATGGCGTCAGTGCCGAGCTCCTCCACGATCTGGACCGCCTTGCCGAGCCCGATCGCCATCGCCGTGTTGTGAGTCCCGCCCTCGGCGCGGTCGTACGCCGTCGGATCCGGGACCGGGGAGTCCGGCATGCTCCAGGGCTTGCGGTCGGGCAGCGGGTCGGGCATGAAGTCTGCGAGGCTGTCGGGGGATACCCACAGGATGCCGACGCCCATCGGCCCCAGCAGCCACTTGTGCCCGGAGCCCGCCATGAAGTCGCAGCCGAGGGCGGGGACGTCCACCGGGAACTGGCCCAGCGACTGCGCCGTGTCTACGACGACGCGCACGCCGCGCTCGTGGGCCAGCTCGGCGGCGTCGGCGACCGGGAGGATTCGCCCGTCCGGCGACGCCACGTGGCTGACGCACAGGAGCCTGGTCCGGTCAGTGAGGGCCGACTTCAGGCTCTCCAGAAACAGGGCGTCTCCCTGGTCTGCCTCGACCACCCGGATGCGTACTCCTGCCGTCCGCTCCAGGCCCCAGCCTAGAGTGACGGTGCTCACGTGCTCCAGCGCCGTGATCAGCAGCTCGTCGCCGTCCTTCCAGTCGATGCTCCGCGACACGAGCCGCATCGCCTGGGTCGTGTTGGGAGTCAGCGCGACCTCGTCGACGCCGGCCCCGATGAACGACGCGACGCGCGCCCGGGCCGCGGCCTCGCGCCCGGCCTGCTCGGCCTTGACCGACGGCACCGAGTGGTAGTGGGCCTCCAAGGCCATCTCTTCCCGTACCACGTCCAGGACCGAGTCCGGCGTGGGGCCGTGGCTCCCGACCTGGAAGTAGTCGACGTGCCGTGTGACGGGCAGGTCGTCCCGCAGCTTTTCGAACGTCATCCGGCCCGACGGCATCGGCTACTCACCTCACTTGGCGCGTGTTCGAGCACCGACCGGTCTTAGGCTGGCGTGCGCCCCTCGATCCGCGCCGATGCCCGACTCCCCTGAGTGCCCCGACGCCCTGTCGGGGTGTGTCGAAGGGCGTTACTCGGGGTGAACGGACTGTAGCGGTCTCGAATGAGTACGGCCCTGCTTCCCGCCATTGTGGAAGCAGCGGCTACTCGGAACCCGGCCGGAGTCTCGACGCGGACGGTCAGCCGCTCTCCTCGATGATGATCGTCGCGATGGCGTCGCCCGGGGTTCTCGCCGTCTGCGGGTCCCTGATCGAGATGCCGTTGACGACGTCCATCCCCTCGATCACGCGGCCGAACACCGTGTGGCACGACTCCTGCGAGCAGTCCTTCGCCGAGCCGTCCGCGTTGTAGCCGTCGAGGAAGAGCGTCGGGATGAAGGTGATGAAGAACTGGCTGCCGTTGGTCCCCTTGCCGTTTTTGACGCCGCTGTTCGCCATCGACAGGATGCCTGGGCTGTCGTGTCGCCGCAGCGGGGTCACCTCGTTGTCGAACTGGTACCCCGGCCCTCCGGTGCCCTTGCCCGTCGGGTCTCCTCCCTGCGCCATGAACTCGGCGATCACCCTGTGGAACGTCACGCCGTTGTAGAACCCCTCGCGCGCCAGGAATACGAAGCTGTTGATCGTGTTCGGCGCCTCCTTCGCGTACAACTCGGCGGTGAACTGCCCGCCCTTCGCCAGGCAGAAGGTGGCCGTGTAGCTCTTGTTCGTGTCGATCGTCATCGGCGGTGGTGCGCTGTAGCTCTTGCTGCCGCTTTTCAAGGTGTCATCCTCACAGCTCTGTGGTTGGTCTACCTGGGCCGCCGGCGCTGCTCCGCCCGATTCAGGCTCCGTAGTATCGCCGCTCCCGCACGCCATCGCCAGCACCAGCAAGGCCAGTCCGACGAAGGGGAGCATCTTCCTGACATGGTCGAATAGCATCGGTCTGCCACCTCCAGCAAATGTCCCCGCGCGGTAGCACCGCCCGGCGTCGCCGCCAACGGCCGACGACGCGACATTCTACACGCTGCGAGGCGCGTTGTCTCGCTGAGGGGCTGTGTGTGACATTCCGTCAGTTCTGCGCGCCCCTCGATACGCACCGCTGAAGCAGCGGCGCTACTCGGGGTGAACGGGTTGGGTGACCGCTCGGCTCTGAGGAAGCGCCGCGGGCCCAGGTCTCAGCAATGTTGCTGCCGGCTTCCCTGTGAAGGGTTGGGCGAATCGGGCCTCCGGTTGGAGTTACATACCCAGGGCGCCGTAGCAGGCGGCCATGATGCTGTCGACGTCGATCTCGTACTCGCGGTACAGGTCGGCCGGGCTGCCCGACTGCCCGAACTGGTGAACGCCCAGCGGGAACGTCGCCGTCTTCATCGCGGCGCCGATCCACGCCAGCGAGTGCGAGTGGGCGTCGGCGACGGTGACGATCGGGGCGGTCCGCTCCCGTATGGTGATGACGTCCTCGAGGAACGGCGGCACCGCGCCCTCGCCGCGCATGCTGGCCCTGATCGACTCCTGGAAGCGCCTGTACAGCGGCCCGGGGCCCGTCACGTTGATGACGTTGGCGAAGACGCCCTCGGCCAGCAGCCGGTTGCTGGCCGCGACGGCCTCCGGCACCATCGCGCCGCACGCCATGACGTTGACGATATTGTAGTCCCGCCCGTACTCGGCCTCCCCGCCGCGGTCGACCAGCTTGTACGCCCCCGCCAGCACCTGCCGGCGGAGCCTCTCGCGCTCAGCGGGCGTCGACGGGCTGTCGAACAGGCCCTGGTCGACGCGCCTGGTCGTCAGCCTGAGGTATGTCGACTCCTCCCGGCGCAGTATCCGGCGCAGGGCGTCCAGCAGTATCCACTCCAGCTCCTGGCCGAACGCGGGCTCGTAGAACGCCATCTCCGGCAGCTCGGCGCCGATGGACGGGGTGACCAGCGACTGGTGGCTTCCCCCCTCGGGGCCGAGGGTGACGCCCGACGGCGTGCCTACGATGATGAACCGGCCGCCGGAATAGGCGCTGTAGACTAAGGCGTCCAGCCCGCGCCGCAGGAACGGGTCGTACAGCGTGCCGATGGGGAAGAGGAGCTCCCCGTTCATCTCGTACGAGACCCCGAGCTGGCCCAGCATCATGAACAGGTTGTTCTCCGAGATGCCCAGCTCGATATGCTGTCCCTTGTCCGACTCGACCCACTGCAGCGCCCGGGCGCCGTCGTGCTCCGGCAGCTCCTCGCGTTCGTCGCGCGACCAGACTCCGACCTTGTTGATCCAGCCCCCCAGGTTGGTGGAGCTGGCCACGTCGGGGCTGACGGTCACCACGCGCTCGGACACGTCCGGGATGTTCCGGGCGATGTCGGTGAGCACGAGGCCGAATATCTGCTGCGACGACATCGCGCCGCGGTAGCCGCGGTCGAAGCCGTCGGGTATGTCGAGAGATGGGACGCTCCGCGGCTGTTCGACGCCGACTCGCAGGCGCTCCGCGGCCTCGCTGGCGGTCCGGCCCGCCGCGCTCCGGGGGTCGAGGGGCGCCGTGACGGCGTCCCGGTCGATTCCAAGATCGACGCGGAGCGTCTCCATCTGCGCCTTGTTCAGGGTGACCGCGTGGTTCCTGGGGTCGCCGATGAACGGCAGCTTCCAGCCCTTCAGCGTGTAGGCGAACAGTATGTTGGGCCCGGCCGCAAGGTCGACGCGCCCGAAGGCGTCGTGAAGCTCACCGAAGTCGTGGCCGCCCAGGTTCGTGAGCAGGTCCTCAAGCTGCGCGTCGTCCCACCGCGACAGCAGCCGGCGGAGGTCGTCCGGGTAGCGGCTGACGCGGGGCATCCATTCGCGGACGACTGGGGCGTTCACCCTGAGCAGCCGCTGGTACATGTCGTTGGACATGTCGTCGATTGCGGCGCGCAGCAACTCGCCGTTGGGCTCGTGGAAGGCGGCCTGGAGTTTCTTGCCGTACTTGGCGTCGATCACCCTCCACCCGTTCGCGGCGAACATCTCGCGCCACACCCGGACGCGGATGCCGGGGATGACGCGGTCGAGGCTCTGTCGGTTGAGGTCGATGACCCAGAGAATGTTCTCCGCCTCGGCCACGGCGTGCTCGGCGATCGCCTCCCACACGACGCCCTCGTCCAGCTCGGCGTCGCCTAGCAGGCTGATGTACCGCCGCTCGACCCTGGTCTCCGGATCGAGCCTGGCTCGGGCGTACGTCTCGGTCAGGGACGCGAAGTTCGGGGCCACGGCGCCCAGACCCACCGGGCCGGCGGAGAAGTCGACGCTGTCCGGGTCCTTCGTGCGGCTGGGGTATGCCTGCAGACCGTGGAGCTGCCGCAGCGACTGCAGGTACTCGGGCGCCAGGTTGCCCAGCAGGTACTGGATCGCGTGGTAGACGGGCGACGCGTGCGGCTTGATGGCGATCCGGTCGCCGGCGCGCATGTACTCGAAGAATAGGTACGTAAGGACCGTCACGACCGACGAGCTCGATGCCTGGTGGCCGCCGATCTTCAGGTCTCCGGGGCTCGGCCGGGTGTTGTTGGCGTAGTCGACCAAGTAGACCGCCAGCCAGAGGACCCGGTCCTGGATCTCCCGGAGGATGCTGTCGCGGTCGATCGTGCTGTCGGCGGCCGTCTCCGGCCTGGTGGCCATCTGTTTCTCCAGGATGGCGCGCGGGGCCGCTCACGGGCCCGCACAGTATGCCCTGAGTATACACCAACGCCCCCGCGCGGCCGCCGCGATTTCGTCACCGTTCGCGTTGGTGAGGCGCTGCGTGGGGCCCTCGATACGCGCCGCTGGCCGACCGCCCTGAGTGCCCCGACGCTTCGTCGCGGTGTATCGAAGGGCGCTACTCGGGGTGAACGGGTTGTTTGGGAGTTCCTCGCGCGTCTGCAGGCAGGGCCTTGGGAGTCCCTCTCCCCTCTGCGGGAGAGGGAGAGGGGATGCCGTGACCTGTGTGACCTGGCCGGGAACCCCATCCCTGGATTCCCGCCTTCGCGGGAATGACGGTTGTGCCAAGGCCTCGGGGGGGACCGTTTACGCGACCCAGTGCCTGAACAGCGGCTTGGCCCGGTCCGGCAGCGCGTCGTAGATCTCCTGCGGGACGTTTGGATTGACGTGGTCCTTGCCGTTCGTCTCGACGACGATCCCCTCCCGGTCCGGGTGGCCCTCCCGCTGCACGTTCAGGTTGAGCCACCACGGCGCGTAGCGGACGCTGATGGCCACGCGGGCGGTGTCGCCGGGGTTCTCGGCCACCGAGTGCCACAGTCGGCTGTCGTAGAAGACGGTGTCGCCGGGGCCGCCTACGACGGTCATCTCCGTCGGGTACGGCGCGTCTCGGTCGACGCCGTTGTCGCCGGACGGGTTGTTGGGCGACCGGTGGCTGCCGGGTACGATCAGCGTGCCGCCCGTCTCCCTGGAGAACTCGGTCAGCATGAAGATGGACGACAGATGCATCACGGTGTCCGGGTACGGCGCGGGCACGTGCGATGCCACGGTCTGGTTGAACGGCCAGTCCGAGTGCCAGTAGCCCCTCTTGACGCCCGGATTGTTGATCAGTGCGGTGATCGTGGAGATGCGGACGTGCTTGCCGAGCATCTTCTCGGCCGCTCCGAGGATGGACTCGTCGGCGAGATACTTCGATACGTCGGGCAGGACCCTCACGAGCCCGAACACGAAGCCTATTCCCTGCCCGCTGATGCGGTGTCCCTTGGCCCTGAGCTCATTGACGAAGGCCTCGCGCTCGGCGCGGACCTTGGCCTCCTCCTCGACCACCATGTCGCGTACGGCGTCGACCTCGCGCTCCGGTATCACCCCCGGTATCACGCACCAGCCGTCCATCTGCACGCGCCGCGCTATCTCGTTCGTGTTCAAGTCATTCCTCCCGCTGTGTTACTGGTCGCGGCGGCCCCGGTCAGCCGGCCGGCCCCTCGTTCCGCCACCAGCGCACCTCGTTGGCGCCCCGCTCCGACGTGGCGACGATGTCCAGACGGCCGTCGCCGTCGATGTCCGCGAAGATGGCCTGCGTCGCGTTCGACCAGTCGTCCTTGATCACCTGCTTGCGCCACGGGCCCCGCGGGTCGCCGTCGTGCTTGAATATCGCCAAGCCGCCGTCGTCGCCCCAGCGGGTGGCGACGACCTCCATGTTGCCGTCGCCGTCCACGTCGGCGGCCGCGGCCTCAAAGGCCAACGGGAACGTCTCGGCGATGACGTGCTTGCGCCACGGGCCCGCCGCCGGGTCGCCGTCGTTCTCGTACCAGGCGATCTGGCCGGCATCCCTGCCGTGGGTCTCGGAGCCCCGGAGCGCTATCACCACGTCCAGGTCGCCGTCGCCGTCCATGTCGACCGGATGGCCGTGGAACGGCCCGATCGGCGTGTCGATCACGTGCCGCTCCCACGGGTCGACGCGGGGGTCTCCCGGATTGCGGTACCACAGGAACTCGTTGCCCTCGGCCACCCCGGCCAGCAGGTCCAGCCGGCCGTCGCCGTCGAAGTCGGCCGCGTGAATCGTCCTGGTCTCCGGCAGGTCCGCCTCGATCAGGTGCCGCACCCATACGCCGTCGCGGTTTTCGAACCAGGCGAAGTGGTTGCCGATACGCCAGCTCGAAGCCGCGACGTCCATGTCTCCGTCGCCGTCCAGGTCGGCGACGGTCAGGTCGTAGGCGCCGGGGAGCCCGCCCTCGGTGACGTACCGGTGGCTCCAGGACGACTCGTGGCGGGGGTCGCCATCGCACTTGAAGTAGACGATGCAGGCGTTGATATTGTCGACGCACACGATCTCCAACTTCCCGTCGCCGTCGATGTCGACGATGGAGTGGCGCTCGATCCACTCCCCGGTGCGGCGGCGGATGACGTGGCGGGTGAAGTTGCCCGCGCCGTCGTTTTCGAACCAGAACAGGCCGACGTTCGTGTCGCAGACGACCAGGTCCATGCTGCCGCTGCCCGTCAGATCGGCCGCGGACACCGCGTAGGCATAGGAGAAGTCGCCATCGACCAGATGCTCGCTGAGCCGTATGAAGTCGGACATGTGAATTGACCTCTGGGAGATACGCGGGTACGCTACGCCAAACCGGGCCGCCGGTCAACAGCGGGCGATCCGCGCGGGACTGTTCATGGTTGGTGAACCCTGTGTGCCCCCTCGATACGCGCCGATGGCCGACCGCCCTGAGTGCCCCGACGCTTCGTCGGGGTGTATCGAAGGGCGCTGCTCCGGGGTGAACGGCTGTGTGAGCATCGACTCTTGACAGTCGCATCCGCGAACCGGGCTGGCGACGGCTCATCACAGGAAGCGAGGTCTCAGTGACGAAGATCAGATTAGGTGCGGTCGGGGCGAATATCGGGGGCTGGGCCAACCCCCATCTGAAGGCGATAGCGGCGCTGCCGCAGTTCGAGATCACGGCCACGTGCACGACCAGGATGGAGTCGGCGCGCGAGTCGGCGGGGGCGTTCGGCGCGTTGTTGGCGTTCGACGACTATCGCGAGATGGTCCGGAGCGACGATGTCGACGCCGTGCTCGTCTGTCTCCAGGCGCCGCGGCACATCGGTCCCACGACCGCAGCGCTGGAAGCGGGCAAGCACGTCTACACCGAGTGGCCCTTCGGCAAGGACCTGGCCGAGGCGGAGCAGATGGCCGCCCTGGCGCGGGAGAAGGGCGTTCGCACGATGGTCGGCATCCAGGCGCGCTCGTCCCCAATATACATCCGGCTGAAGGAGCTCATCGACGACGGGCACATCGGCGACCTGCTCGCCGCCAGGGTGAGCTGGATGGCGACGGAGCTGACGTCTCCCGCGTTCAAGGTCGAGTCCGACAAGGCGTGGAGGAGCCAGCGCGAGGGCGGCGCCAACGCGCTCACCATCGCGTTCGGGCACGTCATCGACCCGTTCTGCGCGGCGGTCGGCGAGTTCACGGAGCTGGCGGCCATAGCGGCGACCCAGGTCAAGACGTGGAACGTCACCGACACGGGGGACACCGTCGAGGCCACCGCTCCGGACAACATCCTGGTCAGCGGCCGGACCACGAGCGGGGCCGTCGTCACGGCGCAGGTCGCGTGGCTGCCGGGGTACAACTACAGCAGCGACTACAGGGCCGAGATCTACGGCACGAAGGGCAGCCTGCTCGTCACGTCCACTCAGAAGAGCCTGATCGGCAGCATGGAGATATTCGCCTCCACGGACGGCTCCGGGCTGACGAAGGTGGATATACCGGAGCGGCTTGACCGCGTCGGAGACCTGGTCGAGGACCGAAACGGGGTCGTCTTCTACCTGGCGCAGGCGTATGCGCGGTTCGCCGAGGCGATCGCGACCGGTCAGAGGATGGAGCCCGACTTCGACTCCGGCGTGACGCGCCGGCGGCTCATAGACGCGATCTACGCCGCGTCGGACACAGGCCAGGTGCAGAAGCTGTAGAGCCACGGTCCAGGCCAGGTCAAGCGTCAAGAGCCTTCCGCTACGGGCTCAGACTAGTGAGTGGGTACTGGGACTGGTATGATCGGTTGAGATGCAGCAGCCTAAGGGTGGCTCAATGTTCCTTGGGGCGCTGGCTCATCGGGAGCTTCCCCCTATAGGCTTGGGCTGCTCGTTGACAGGGTATTGCGACCCATCACGCGATAGAAGGAGACCTCCTGTGTTGGTTTGGAAGAAGCTTCAACCATGACCTACGTCGAAGTAAAGGACTTCGGCCCCATTTCCCGTGCCGGCGTGGAAATGAAGCCGCTGACCGTGTTTATTGGCCCGAACAACTCCGGGAAGTCCTATCTCGCGCTTGCCATCTACTGCCTATCCAGGACGCTTTCCGGCGAGCCGTCCTTTGGCGGGATACCGGCGGCCCTCAGGAGGCGGCCCCACGGAGGCCTATTCGCATCGGAGTTGTTGCAGCGGACGGCAGACGAGATCAAGAGGGTGTGGCCAGATGCCCAATCGGCCCCTCGTGAACCGATCATATTTGACGATATGCCGGATGGACTAAGGGGCGTCGTAATGGAGGCCATTCAGGATTTCGCGAACGCCGTCGCCTCCGACTTCGGGAGGGAATTGGAGCGATGCTTTGGTACAGAAACCGGCAGTCTCGTCAGGCGAGGGTCGGTTCTGAGTGCAGCACAGTTGGAAGTGAGTCTTTCGTATCCAGTAACCGGGTTCGCGTGGGAGATGCAGGTTGCCAACGGTCGTATGACCACCAAGAGATGGGACAGTAATCTCTTGGAACGAGCTATTGATGTCGGCCGGTTTGGTATGCCGCTGCAAGCGACGATTGAAGACCCCGAGTACTTCCTGATGACAGTAGTGTCACAACTCAATCCCTTCGACCCACAGGGGCTGGTAAGGAGAGCGCATTACATGCCAGCCAGTAGGTCAGGCATATTGTTGGGTCACAAGACTCTAGCAGGCCTTATTGTCGGTCAGGCATCCCGCGCATGGTTGCAGCCAATCGAGGTCCCAAGACTTCCTGGAGTAGTGACCGACCTCATCCAGGCGATCCTCTTGTTGGAACGAGTCAGGCCGCCGAGTGCTGAACTAGAAGAGGTGATATCGTTCCTAGAGGGCAACGTGACCCGTGGGGTTGTCGATATGGAACCCGCTGGCGAATATCCTGAGGTCTACTACCAGAATGAGAGTGGCAGGTTTTCGTTGCACCAAGTTTCTTCAATGGTATCCGAGATAGCTCCTATAGTTCTGTTCCTCAAACATCTCGTGCGCCAGGATCACCTATTCATCATTGAGGAACCAGAATCCCATATTGACGCAGAGAACCAAGGGAAACTCGCGCGAGCAATCGCTATGCTGGTGAATGCGAATGTCAAAGTCTTGGTCACCACTCACAGCGACTATTTCGTCAACCAGCTTAACAATCTCATCCTGCTCTCCCAAGTCACACCTCAAAGGCGAGCTGGAAGGAGATACTCGGCGAGCGAAGTTCTAAAGCCGAACGACGTCGGAGCTTACTTGTTCGAGCCTAGCGCCGATGGCTCGGGAGTCAGTCCGTTGGAAATATCGGTGGAAGGGGGAATCCCGACCTTTCCGTTTACCGACGCCCACAGCGCCCTATACAACGAAGCCGTAGCGCTTGAGCCCGCTTCGCCGTAGCCTTGTACATTCCGCCGAACGTCAGTCAGTGCATCTGTAAGGCATGCTCGGAAGGGGGCTGTGACCTTGACTTGTCCGGAATTGCCCCTCGACTGCACATCCTGTCGATGAATTGCCTGAAGAGCCTGTCTCATAAATCACCATCCTTGATTTACGCCAAGACCGGTATGACGATTGCAGACGTTGATACGATGTATTGGTGCGTAATACGGCCTAAAGTCTCATCAGTCCCACGACAGCAGGAATCCCCAGAGGACGGTTTTGGGCGGCGATTGACTTCTGAGACGGCCTCTGAAGCGAGTTTTTCGCTCACGAGGCCGGATTTGCGACTGTGGCATTCTGTGGAAACAAGACCGGCGCATCGCCGCAGTTGAACTAAAGGGTGGTCAGAACATCAACATCCGTCAGTTGGTTGAGCAACTACAAGGAGGCTTGGACGCTTTGGACCGCCTCGTGAGCGGCCAGCAGGTTGACGAGTTCCTTCCTATTCTCCTGTATAGCGGAAGGCGCGACCCCACTGCTTCTTTGGCGGATAAGCGGGTGAGTTTCCGCGGGCGGCAGCGCCGGATCATTGTAGAAGGCTGTGGATCACGGCTTACCTCCATCCTGACCGGCTTAAGCCGTCGAAGGGGGAGGCGTCGACGATCACGACAGCGCTAGCCAAATCTGTTGCAGCCCAAGTATTGGCAGTGGCTGTAGCGCAACAGAGCCGCCTGATCTGCCGCATGGACCGCCCCCGCTACATCTGCAGGGACAGGCCGCCGTCGACCTTGAGGACGGAGCCGGTGACGTAGTCGGCGGCGTCGGAGCAGAGGAACGCGGCGGCGCGGCCGATGTCCTGGATCGTGCCCAGCCTGCCCCACGGCATGCTGGCGGCGCCCTCCCGGATCTCCTCGTCGGTCGCGTACTGACGCTCGCCCGGGGTGTCGGTCCAGCCCGGCTCGACCACGTTGGCCCGGATACGGTGCTCGGCCAGCTCTCTGGCCATCGTCGCGGACATGTGGTCCATGCCGGCCTTGGCCGCGTTGTAGGCGAGCGAGGTCGGGACGGGGACGACGGCGTGGATTGAGCTGATGAACAGGATGCTCCCGCCTTCCCCCTGGACCACCATCTGCCTGGCCCCGGCCTGCGCGGCGTGAAACGCGCCGAACAGGCTGACGTCCACCGTACGCCGCATGCACTCGGCCGACATCTCCAGGAACGGCTCGCGGCGGCTGTAGTAGGCGTTGGCCACGACGATGTCGAGCCGCCCGAAGTGGTCGACGGTCTCAGCCACCATCGCGTCCACGGCGGCGCGGTCGGACACGTCGGCCTGCACGACTATGGCGTCGCCGCCGAGCGACCGGACCGACTCGGCGACCTCCTCGCCGTCCTCGCGGTGGCTGTTGTAGTTCACGGTGATGCCGGCGCCGGCGCGGGCCATCTCCTCGGCGCAGCCTCGGCCTATGCCTCGGGACGAGCCCGTTATCAGCGCGACCTTGCCGGTGAGGTCGATCATCGGCTACCTCCTGTAGCTAACGTCCAGCGTGACGGCTTCCACTACGGGAGTGCCGATGGTCTGCCCGACCACCCGGACGTGGAGCTCGTTGTCGCCCCGCAGCACCGCCGAGCACGGCACGTCGAACACGGTGTCGTCGCTCGCCGGGTCCGCCGCGGCGAGGCGGCGGCCGTTCAGGACGACGTCGACCTCGGCGCCCCGGGACAGCCCGTAGACCTCCAGCCTGAGCGTCGCCTCCCGCACGCGGCCGACGTCGTCGGCAGCCCGCAGGTCGTCGCCGACCCGGAGCCGGAGCGCGGCGCCGGCGTACACGTCGACCCGCGCGGGGAGCTGCGTCGGGTGGCAGGCGCGGGCGTAGGACTCCACGCCCACGCGGTGCTCGAGGCTGAAGCTCTTGTCGGTGTACCTGAGCGACGCGGCCGAGCCGATCTCGTCGAGCAGCCCGTAGGCTTCGTCGACCGGCCTGCCGTAGCCGAGCTTCGGGACGTCGCGGTACTGGTAGTTCCACAGGTAGATGCCGTCGGCGCCCGTCCACAGGATGTTGGACGCGGCGGCCCGCAGCTCGGAGTCGGTGCCCTGGATCGGCGCGCCGCAGTTGATGCACGGGTACACCGGGACGTCGTACTCGTGGCCCAGGCGCACCAGCTCCTCGGCGGGACTGGTCAGCGGCACGTAGCCGCCGCCGATCAGCAGCCGGTCCACCAGGCCCTCCTCCAGCCAGCTCTCGATGTCGAGGCCGATGGCCAGGCACGTCTCGACCGTGCCCGGCGTCCTGACACCGAGCAACAGCGGGCGCTCCCTGCGCTCTGACGCCTCGTCGACGATCCGGCGGGCCGTCCTGACCAGCTCGGTCATGATCGGGATGCCGTCCCGCTCGGCGCCGGGCTTGAAGTAGTACGGCATGCGGAAGAAGTTGAGGTCGATGCCGCCGAGGTCGTAGCTCTCGGCGGTGTTGCGTATCCACCAGAGCCGGTCCTCGCGCACCTGCGGCACGGCGTAGTCGAGCCCGGACCAGTAGAGCGCGGCCGCGGAGGTGGATATGTCGTCCCGCATGCCCTCGTCGCCGAGAAGCCATTCGGGGTGGTCGAGCTTCAGGTGGTAGTCGAGGCGCTCGTGCGGCTTGCCGAAGGCGTCGTGGGTGTCGTTCATGCGGATGGAGCCGAAGATCTCGATGCCCTTGCTCCGCGCCGCCTCAGCCATGACCGGCGTCGGGTCGGCGATCGCGTCGTTGAGCGGCTCGCCGCGTTGCTGGGTCTGCCAGTAGGTGGTCTCGCCCTTGCCCACGGCGATGCCCCACATGATGCACCAGGCGATCGAGTCGACCGGCCTCCCCAGCACCGGGTGGAAGCGCTGGCCGAGAAAGAGCTCCGGCCCGCGCCTGGCGTCGTCTGAGAAGACGAGGTCGCCGTCGTCGTCGAGGATGATGCGGCGTCGCCGCCACGCGGCCTCGCGCCTCGCGTTCCGCAGATCGCGTCCGGTCATTCCGGTTTCTCCTTGCCGCTCACCGTAACCGTTCGGAGTCGAGTGGACGTGCCCATCCGTTTGCCCTGCGTGCCCCGACGCTTCGTCGGGGTGTATCAAAGGCGATCGGCCTCAGCCGCTGCTCACCCTGCGCCGGTCTTGCGGAGGCGCGCCGCGGGCGCGTTCGCCGCCCGCATGATACACGGCGTGGGATCAGTCCGCCGCCCACTCGTGCGGCGCGTCGAGGAGACCCTCGAGGCCGTACTCGACGCAGAACGCCTCGTACTCGGCCGATCGCGCCCCGAGCCACTCCAGGTCAGCGAGCGACTCGGGCAGGGGAACGTCGAGTCGGAGGGTAGCGAGGTAGCGGTACAGCGGCACCGCGTTGGCGTGCTCCCGCAGGCTGTCGGCCATCGCGCGGGCGCCCCGCGGCTTCACGTCCCTGTCGTCGACGTCGTCCGGGATTTTCTCAAAATGGCTGTACCGAGCGAGCATCAACGCAGTAGACTTGGCGCCCCAGCGCGGCACGCCGGGGATGCCGTCGGCCGAATCGCCCACGAGCGCCAGGTAGTCCGGGATCGACTCCGGGCCCACGCCGAACTTCGCGCGCACGCCGGCCTCGTCCAGGGTGATGTTCCTCCGGCGGTCGAGGCAGACGACCCTGTCGCCGGTCACGAGCTGCGTCATGTCCTTGTCCGGCGAGCAGATGACGATCTGGTCGACGTCCGGCTCTCCGCGCCAGCGCGCGGCGGCGGTGGCGATGGCGTCGTCGGCCTCGAACTCGACCATCGGCCATACGACGATGCCGAGGGCGGCGGCCGCCCGTTCCGCCGGGCCGAACTGCGCCTCCAGCTCCCCGGGGACGCCCTCGCCCGTCTTGTAGCCGTCGAAGAGGTCGTTGCGAAACGACTCGATTACCGTGTCGAAGGCGCACGCCACGTGCGTCACGTCGTCCTGCCGCAGCAGCGAGAGCAGCGTCTGCACCAGTCCGCGCACAGCGCCGACCGGCCGCCCGTCGGGCGCGGTCGCGGGCGGCGCGCCGTAGTGCGCCCGGAAGAGCTCGTACGTGCCGTCGACCAGGTGTATTTTCATAACCGCGTCAGTGGAGGCGTGTCGGGCTAACGTACCAGATATCGAATCCGATCGTGGCGAGACCGGCTGTACAGATCGTCCCGGGAGTCGACGTGACCTAACGACTCCTTTGGAATGATCGTCGGTGACGGGTTTGTGCTAGGGTAGGAAGCAGCGAGGAGGTAGTCGATGCAATTGCGCGCACTGCCTACGATACTTGTGGTCGGCGCGGCTCTCGCGGTCATCCTGGCGGCGGCATGCGGAACGGACGAGGAGTCCGAGCCTACTGCGGCCCCCTTTCCGACAGCGGCGATGGCGGCTCCGACGGCTGCCGCCTTTTACCCGACAGCGGCCATGGGGGCTCCTGCGGCTCCTACTGCGGTGATGATGGCTCCAAGTCCGGCGTCGGCTGCCGCGGCGCCCTCTACGAGTGGGGACGGCGCCGCCGGGTCCGGCACGGACGGCAACGGCTCCTCCGACGCTTCCGGCGACGAGCTTGCGACGCTCGCCCAGGACCAGCGCATCGTCGTGCGGACGATGGACATGGGCCTCGTGGTGGCCAATATCCAGGCGGCGATGGACAGGGTGGCGTCCATCGCGGCCAACATGGGCGGGTGGACGGTGTCGTCGGAGAGGTCGGACGACTTCGGCGGCAAGGTCGCCGTGCGCGTGCCCGCCGACCGGCTCGACGAGGCCGTGGCCCTGGTACGGGGCGCCGCCACGGAGGTGGAGTGGGAGATCTCGACGAGCGAGGACGTAACCTCCGAGTACTTCGACTCGCAATCGCGGATAAGGAGCCTCCGGGCAACCGAGACGGCCATGCTGAACCTGCTGGAGCGGGCGCCGGACGCCGGCGACGCCATCGAAATCCGCAACTCGCTGACCAAGGTGCAGGAGGACCTGGAGGTCCTGCTGGGCAGGGTGAAGCTGCTGGAGGAGACGTCGGCTTTCTCACTGATAAACGTGACGATGCGGGTACAGCGGGTCGACCTCAACGTCGACGCCGGGGCCGACAGGACGGTCAGCATCGGACAGACGGTCCGCTTCAAGGCGACGTTCCGGGCGCCGGACGACTCGTCGACCTACCGGGTCGAGTGGGACTTCGGCGACCGCTCCCGGCCCACCGTCGACAGCTTCACCGCGCCGACCACCGAGCAGAGCACCCGCGTCACCGCCGCCGTAACGCACGTGTTCGCAGACTACCGGGACTCGCCGTACTTCGTCGACGTGAGGATTTGGGGCGGCTCGGATACGAGCCCGCTGTTCGGCCAGGACACGATCAAGGTCACCGTGATCGACACCGACCAGATGCCGGTGGACGCGGGCGAGGACCAGACGGCTGCGGTGCACCGCAACGTGCGGTTCCGCGCATTCTTCGAGCCGCCGGAGGGCATCGACCAGTTCACCTACACGTGGGACTTCGGCGACGGATCGCCACAGGCACACAACAACCGCGTCATCCTGACCGAGGACTCCAGCCGCATGGTCACCGGGGTAACCAACCACGTCTACTCCAGCGCCGCGGAGTCCCCGTACATCGTCCAGATCAAGATGGTCGGCACCGGAGAGGCGGGCGTCGTCGAGGGGTCGGACAAGATCGTCGTGACCGTGACGGAGGTGCCGGTGCTGCTCGTGTCCGCCGGCGAAAACGTCACGGTGGAGGCGGGGGCGACCGCCCAGTTTCGGGGGACGTTCACCCGTCCGGTTGGGGTCACGGACCTGAGGTACCGGTGGAGCTTCGGCGACGGCTCGGCCATCCAGGAGGGCGACCTCGACGAAGAGAACAGGGTCGAGACGGAGCACAAGTACGTTCACGTGCGGCGGGAGCCGTACGCCGCGACGCTGACGGTCGTCGGAGACAGCGAAGCCGGCGCCGTGGAGGCGTCGAGCGCGGTGCAGGTCACCGTCGTAGAGGGCAGGGGATGGGTCGTCGGCGGGTACAACATCGAGGGCAACACCAAGGACGCCGTCAGGGTCCTTACGACGGTCGTCAAGGGCTTCGTGAGGGTGGCGATCTGGGTAGCCGTGCTCAGTCCGATCTGGGGTGGCGTGATCGCCGTGGTGTTTGGGTTGAACCGCCTGTCCAGGTACTGGCGTTCGAGGACCCAGCCCCGGTGGCCGATTCGCCCGCGGGGCCCGCGGCCGGGCCTCGGAACAGCCGAGTCGGACGCCGGCACGGCGCCCGAAGCCGAGGACGGCGCCGAGTGTTCGAGCTGCGGAACGAAGAACCGGGAAGGCGTCAGGTTCTGCACGGGTTGCGGCGATGCCATGGACGCGGAGCCCTCGTCCTAGTCCGAGCCTGGGGAACGCCAGGCGCGCGACGTGGGCGGCCGTCGGACGAGCCCGTGCCGAACGCCGTCGAACCGAGAGCGTCTCGGATGCGGCCGTAAGCGAGACCGGTACGGCGGGCAGTTGCCGGCCGCCGGTCTATCCGGTGGCGCCCGTCCCGCTGGCGACGACGTGGAAGGGGAACCGCCGTTCCGCGTCTGCGACGCGGGCCACGACTTCGTACGAGCCGAGCTTCTTGACGTTCCATCCCAGGTTCATGGCCATCTGGGCCCGCTGGTCCTGTCCGGGAGGGATTCCGAGAGGGCGGCCGACCTCGAACTGGCCGCTCCCCCGGACGATCCTGTGTCCGTCGCCGTCCAGTATCTCCAGCTCGAAGTCGTGCTTGACGTTCGTCTCGATCCAGGACACCCTGAACGCCACCGCCACGGCCATGTTGTGCGGGGCGGGCGGCTGCTTCGGCAGCGTCACGCGGTCGTAGCCGCCGCCCAGCAGATACAGCTTGCCTCCCACCACCTGCGCGGCGTCCGCGATTATCAGCCATTCCACGTCCATCTGGCGACTCTCCTACATCTGTAGTATGCTACACTACAATGGTAGGAGCACCGCGATTTCGTGTCAAGCTCGACAATCCACGCCTTCGTGATGGACGGCTCCTACGCCCTGGAACCGGAGGCAGACACCACCACCGTCATACCCGCGCAGGGAGACCTTTGCATAACCGTCGTTCCCGCGCAGGCGGGAATCCAGGGCGGCGGGGAGCGGGATGGGTTCCCGTCTCCACGGGAACGACGGGCGGAGGCGCCGCACCCACACCATTACTCCTGCGAGGGGGGTACGCAAGGGTCTCCGAAGGCGGGTATCCAAGGGCCGTTGGGGGCCGAGGCTCGGCTCAGGAAGGAGCGGATATAGATGGCTGAACGAGAAACGACGGACCTGGAGGACGCGCGGAGCTGGGACCTGGACAACCCGGAGAAGTCGGAGCCGGTAAAGAGCCGGAGGACCGTGGTCTCCGTGTCCCTGCCGAGCGACGTATTCCAGGTGGTCGCCGCGGCGGCCCAGGAATCCGGGCTCAGCACATCGCAGTTCATCAGGGAAGCGGCCGTGGCAAGAGCGTCGCCGGCCCACGCCGAAGCCGACGTGTGGTGGGCGGGAAGCTCCGGGTCGGTCGTGAGCTACCTCAGTCCGCGCCCGACCACGTGCGTCGAGAACGCCGACGAACCGCTAAAACAGTTCATCGCCGAGAACGCCCACGTCTACACCTGGGGCTGAGCCTCGGGAAGGCTCCCCCGCAGGCTCTACCTGCGCAGCCGGCAGCGGCGCTCGGGGGACTGGGAATTGGGCTTATGCCGATACCGCTATTGCGGCGTCTCCGAGCTTGTCCGCCAGCAGATCCTTGTCCTCCCAGAGAATCGCCATATCCTGAATCGGCGCCCGTGCTTCCGAAGTCCACACTGCCTTTCGGTTGCCCCGGTCATCCAACACAGCGATTGGGTGGCAGTCCGCCCGGCGCGCTTTCGTATCTGAGAAGCGGTACGCCCAGCGCTCCGCCCACGCATGGGCGACCGCCTCCCTGGCAGCCGTGAGTGGCTGAATGAGCAGGTTACGTCCTGAGTCGACGTGGAAGCTGAACGTGTGAGACTCGCGCTGGCCGGACACACTGAAGTCGACGTCATAGACAACGCCGGATTGAATGATAAACGACTCTACTTCGGTGTTGAAATTCACTCGATCCGCGGAACGTCTCCCTTGGATGAGCGCGGTCGCTTCCATGGTCGTGTGTATCAGTCTGTGGAGGCCGTCTCCGTGCACCGTGTCCTCGTCAGCGACCAGAGCCCCCTGGCGCAGGGAGACGCGATTGCGGTGTGCGATGCGCCGAGTTCTCTCGACCAGCGTCCGCGTTAGGGTTAGCCCGTTCACGTACAGATAGCCCAGAGTATCTCCCATGTCGCTCAGACGGATCTTGCCGTTGGGAAGTGTCGTCATCTCCAGCTCTATCGTCTCACCGTCGGGCCTCGTGAAGGGCGTCAGCACGTGGCAGCCACCGTCCGACGGCGTGATTTCAAAGTCGTCGGACATGAGCTTCAGATAGCTGTCGACGAGTTCGCGGCATCCTGTGGTGCTGGTCACAGCAGCTCTCCTTGCTTGGAACGAGGGAAGCTCTCTCGATTGTATGGTGCCCTAAGGGCGACGTTGCATTCTTCGAGGAAGTCAACCAACTCGTCGTTCGGGTCGCCGATACGAATGTCGGTGGGGACGTAGACGCGTCGGTCCTCGTACTCGTCGTCCCACCAATGCTTATGAGGACCGGTGACCCGCTCTCCTGTCTTCGGATCGGTATGTCGATCATGGACCGTGAACTTGCGGATGGGAGTGTTCCTATACAGAAGGGCAAAGCTGCGATTTTTCTTGCCGACATATCCGACAAGACGCAGGACCTCGCCGGAACCCTCGACCAACGCCGCGGCCTCGATTCGATATCCGCCCTGCTGGAAGCGCCATCTCAGATTCGCGGCCACTACCTTTGCCGCCGCGATGAGCCTATTCGCCTCCGCCTCCGTAACCATACTCCACGCTGCTCCCCCCAATATGATATGACATTTTCCATCCATCGGCAGGCGTGTCACTCGACCGAGTTCGGCGTTTGCCTATTGGGTGCATGCGCCGCCTGCTGAGGTTCACCACGCCCTACGCCGAGACGACCGTGTCCGTGTCCCCCGCGGCGAGGGCGTTCATGTAGGCGAGGATGAGGTCGCGGGTGCGGTAGCGGCCGAACTGGGCCTCGTCTTCGCGGCGGACTATGGGGAAGGTGCTCAGGATGTAGTCGGCGTCGTCCCTCGAGAGGCCGTAGAGGTGGAAGTAGAGCGCGTCGAGCCGTCCTCTCAGGTGGCGGCGCTCCTCCTCGTCCCAGGTGAACGGCGGGCCGTCGTACCCCAGGTCGCGGGCGAACGGCGCCATGTCGTGCGCGGTGTAGGTGAGCCGCAGCACGTGGTCACGCACGAGGTCGCGGGCGGTCGTGCCGCCGAACCGCCGGCCGTAGTCCTCGGGCGCGATGACGGGGAACTGCTCGACGATGAACCAGTTGAGGTGCTGGCCCTGGACCTTCTGTCGAGCCACAAAGTCCAACGCAAATGAATTAAGGCACGCCAAGGAGAGCCAGGCGGATTCCCTGTAGGCCCCGTCTGCAGGCGTGTTGGGAAAGAGGAGGGGCAGCGTATTGCCGAATGCCGAGTGTGGAACCAGCATTGCGATCATGGTACGCACGTTTGTCGGTGCTGTTACGTCCTTGAAGCCAATAGCCCATTCCAATCCGCCAGGCCACTCGATCTCATCAGCGCTGGCCCAGAACTGAGGCGCCGGTGACCAATTCGAGTCCTCGTGCTCTCCGAGAGTAGCTTCGAGTGGCTGGGCGGGTCGGTTGAGGTTGTCGGGATTCACTACTACGCTCGCCGCCCGATGGTCGAATACCTGCACCATCTTGCCCTCATACAGCGGCAGGTACAGCTCGTCGCCCTTCTTCCAGCGGTTGCCCTGCACCGGGTAGAAGCCCGCTGAGTCGAGCTGCTCTGCCGTCCTGAACAGGCCGGAATCGTTGGTCATATGGAACATCGTGTGGTACCGGACGGGCCACGCGCGGCGCAGCTTGCTGCCTGAGCGGTCTACCAGGACGGGATGTCGCTCGTAGATGCTGCGGGTGATCTCCGCGTCCCGCCGCGTGCGGAAGATCGGTGCCGTGCCGGTGTTCGGGTTCACGCGGGCGAAGTCCTCCGGGGCCAGCGGGAAGCAGCGGTCCGGGTCGTCAATCGTCCGGGTGTCGTGCAGGAAGAAGGCGCACTCGGTCTGGTCGAAGCGCCGCTCCTCGCCGCCGAAGACGAGGGCGCAGAACTTGAACGACGCGTGGACGTCCTTGAAGAAGATCTTCCGGTTCTCGAAGTCGAACAGGCCGGAAACGCGGCCGACGGTGGAGACCGACTTGAAGAACTTCGCCGCCGTCTTGTCGGCGTAGATGCCGGATGGCGTGAGCAGCCCGACGAAGCCGTTGGGCTTGACGAGGCCCATCGCGCGCTCGACGAACAGCGAGTAGAGGTTGATGTCGCCGCCGCCCAGCAGCGGGTAGTGGCCCGAGCCGCGGACGAGCTGGCCCAGCCGGTCGGCCCGCCGCTTCGCCGCGTCGAACTCGTCCGCCAGGGGCGACTTCCTGTTGCGCAGCCGCCGGATGCCGGTCCTGCGGGCCGCCGCGGTCGGGGCCAGGGCCAGCTCTCGGGAGCGGGTCGCGAACCACTCCACCTCCTGGAGCTTGATCCGGTCCCACGGCGGGTTGCCGATCACGGCGTCGAAGCCGCCGGCGGGCCGCGCGTCCTGCCAACTCTGCCACACGCCGGGAAACGCGACCTCCCAGTGCAGAAAGCCTTCCCGGTCGGCGACCGACCTGGCGTCGCTCCACAGACGCTCGAACTCCGAGTTGGAGGCGTCGCCGTCGGGCGCTCCACCGTCGGAGACGGCGGCCGGGCCCGTGGCCAGCAGCCCGTACGCGTCGTCCGGGTGCCGGCCCAACGCGTCCGCGAGCGGCGCCTCGAAGGATTTCCGCTCCCTCGTCTTCATCCCCGCGGTGAGCCAGCGCAGGCCGCACAGGAAGTCGAGCAGACCGCGCAGGTCCGCGGTCGTCGCCTCGACCTCCCGGAACAGGGAGGCGGACTCCCGCACCTCGGCGACGTCGGCGTCGGACATCTCCTCGATGCGCTGCATCCCCGTCGTGGCGGCCTCCGCGCCGGCGATTGCGGAGCTCGCGAACAGCCCTCCCAGGCGGTTCAGCTCCCCCGTGGCCTCCAGCACCCGCATGCCGACGAGCGAGTCGCCGCGGCGCAGGTGGTGGTCGAGGAACGACAGCGGCGCGCCGACCGTGAAGCTGTGGAGCCACAGCGACACCTTGGCGAGCTCGACGGTGAGCGGGTTCTTGTCGACCCCGTAGATGCACCGTTTCAGCACCATCCGGCGCAGGATGGCCTGGCCGGTGAGCTGCGCCTCGTCGATCACCCAGTCGGACTCACGGGCGCGGTCGAGGATGTCGCGCCGGACCGCCGCGACGCGGTCCACGAGCGGCGACGTGTACTCGCCGTCGAGCCACCCCGGGACGACGGGCGCGTACTCGACCAGCTCGGCGACGTAGTCGGACAGGAAGTCGACCGCGGTGACGAGGAAGTGGCCGCTGCCCATCGCCGGGTCGAGCACCTTCAGGTCGAGCACGGCCTCGGCCGGGTCCAGCGCGCGCAGCTCGGCCTCCCGTTCGGCCTTCGGCCGGCGGTCGCCTTTCAACTCGGCCGCCCTCTGCTCGAACGCGGCGAGCCGCTCCTCGGCCAGCGGCTTCAGCGTCCGGTCGACGATCAGGTCGACGAGTTCCTGTGGCGTGTAGAAGCTGCCGCTGTCCTTGCGGGCGTAGCTGTTGGGGCGCACGACTATCCTGCCCGAGTCGTCCCGGACGGGCTCGCGCTCCAGCAGGCGCTCGTAGATCGACCCGAGCTGCTGGACGGACATGTCGCGGTAGTTGACGAAGCGCCGCCCCCCGGCGGTGTCGGCGTGGCTCAGGTCGTAGACGATGGGTGCGACCGCCGCGTCCGACAGGCGAACCTTCCCCAGCAGCGGCGCGGCCTCGGCGGAGAACAGGCCGCCGTTGTACGGCGGAAGGCCGATCGACGCGTCGCCCCTGTCGATCAGCCCGCACAGCGTCATCAGGTGGTCGTAGTAGCTCGAGGCGGTGTCGGAGAAGACGGCCCCGGCGTCCATCCTGCGCGCCACGTGCTCGCGCACCGGCTTTCGCAGGCCGTAGTCCTCGTACCGCGAGTCGTTCACGGGCAGCAGCCCACGGTCCTCGGCGTAGAGCACGAAGAGCAGCCGGTAGAGGAAGATCAGTGCGGCCTCGCGCACCGCCGGAAGCTCTTCGTCAGCGGCGTCGGCGAGGGCCTCGACGAGGGCGGGGAAGACCCTCTCGAAGACCGTGCCGGAGATGTCCTCGGCGACCTGCTGCTCGTGGCGCCGACCCTCCGCCAGCGCCGTCTCCAGGAAGCTGGCGACGGCGCCCCGCTGCGGCGTGAAGGAGCTCCGGCGCAGCAGCAGGTAGAAGAGGCGCAGGCCGTCCTCGTTGCCGGACTGCAGCGCCTCGGCGAGGTCGGTCTCGAAGTAGCCGGATGCGCGCGGGCGGGCGCGGTGGTCGTAGAGGCGCCACACGCCGCCGTTGGTCAGGATGCCCCACCGGATTCGGCTCTCCGACTCGACTTCCGCCGTCGACAGGTAGCGGAGTATCTGGCCGTGCGGCGTCCGGGAGCGGCCCGGTCCGTCCGCGTCGCGGGCGTCGAGCGGCAGGCCGAAGCGCTTGCTCTCCTCCACGACGACGGCGTCCCGGAACCGCTCCTCGGGGCGGACCCTCGCGGCGGCGCGCTCCTTGGAGCCGGCGTCAGGGAACAGCAGCAGGTCTGGGATGTCCTCGTTGCGGGCCGCGCCCTGCTGCGGCAGGTAGTGGTCCCATCCCAGCAGCGCCAGCACCGGGCGGATGAGCTCCTGCTCGGTCACGGCCTCGTTGGGGTCGGCGGAGCCGCTGAGTGCGTCGTAGCGCCGGCGGACGTCCTCCCTGAACGCGGCGAACGCCTCCGGCCTGGCGGCGTCGGCCTTCCACTCCGGGGTGTCCCGGATGCCCTCGGTCAGGAAATAGCTGGCGAATAGATGGCCCGGCATGGCAGGGGGCTATGGTAGCCGTTTACGGCTGGCGTGTCAGGCAGGCGGGGTGTGCGCTCCAGGGCCTTTCGATTATTCGTAGAGGCCATTGAACCGGGCAGTACATCCGTGCTACTCTGTCCTCGTGATAAGCACTCGCCAGCAGATAGATCGAGCCCGCGCGCCTCGAACCGCGTCGCGGGGCCGATTCCCCCCACTATCCACAGGATGCCGTGACACACCGGTATGACATTTTGTGCCACGGTGGGGACACCGCTCAGATAGGGCGTGGCTCAGAATGGCACAATTTGGCACATTTTCCCCGAAATCGGCCGCGGCCGCACTCGGCGAGGAAGTTCGGGACCAAGCCGATAGGCGCTGCTCCGCTCGCACCGCGTCCAACAACCGAAAGGCCCTGGTGTGCGCTCGAGTTCACCATGCCACTCGTCGTTGCCGTGGCGACGGGAACCCATCCCACCCCCCACCCTTGGATTCCGGCCTTCGCCGGAATGACGGTTTTGTACATCGGGAGGTCCGGCGCCGGTCAACCCTGGGCGGCGGCTTGCTTGGTTACGGCTTCGATCATGGCCTGGATGTAGCCGTTCGCGAAGGCGCGGCCGCGGTGGCCCCACGGGGTGTCCTGGAACGTCTGGGGCACGTGGTCGTCTATGAAGAAGCCGTCGAAGCCGACGTCGCGGTATATCAGCATGGCGCGGTACATGTCGACGTAGCCGGTGTTGACGAACTCCTCGTGGAATACGGGTACCTGCCCCGAGACGTTGCGGAAGTGGACGTAGAGTATCTTCCGGCGCTCGCCGAAGTAGCGGATCATCTCGTAGATGTCCTCGCCCTCCATCTCCGAGAAGGTGCCCTGGCAGAACTCGATTGCGTTGGCGTCGGACGGGTATATCTCGATCAGCCGCTTGTAGGAGTCGAAGCTGCGCAGTAGCTGGGGCACGCCGCCGAGCACCGGCACCGGCGGGTCGCAGGGGTGGATGCCCAGGCGGATGCCCTCCTCCTCGGCGATGGGCGTGACGATGCGGATCCAGTGCTCCAGGTTGCTCCACATCTCCTCTTCGGCGTACTCGCGGCCGTGGGTCAGCGGCATCGTCTTGGCCAGCTCGTAGTCGAACGCGGTCGCCACCGCGCCGCATCGGATGTGCCGCGGGGTCGTGCGCCAGACCTGGGACGGCATCCAGTTGTACCCGAAGATCGGGATGCCGGCCCGGGCGATGTTGCGGACCGTGTGGACCATGTTCTCGATCTGCTCGTCGCGCCTCGGCCCGCCGAGCATGATCTGGTCGTAGAAGCCGGTCGGCACGTTCTCCAGGGCCGACAGCTTCAGGCCGTACTGCTCGACGGTCAGCCTCAGCTTCACCAGGTCGCTCAGCTCCCAGCGGCCCCCGGCTCCCGGCAGGTCGGGCGTGTTTAACAGGACGTCGGTGGCGCCGAGCTGGGCGCAGAAGCGGAGGTACTCGGGCGTGGCCTCGCGGAACTGTCCAAAACCGGCTCTCATTGTCGTTGCTCCTTAATGAATGGCCCCGGCGCCGCGCGTCAGCCGGGCGGCCAGAGGTCGAAGTAGTCCGGGGCCCAGCGGCGGGCGAGAAACACCGAGGAGGCGACGCCGCCCTGGCGGTCGGGCCCCATCTCGGCCTCGATCCACGCCTCGGCGCCGGCGAAGGCGGGAAACTCGGCCACGTAGGCCCAGCTCCACTCCGGCTGCGGCGTCAGCAGCCGGAAGCCCTCGAGCCGCGACAGCCCGTGCTCCGTGGCCGAGCCCTCCAGTGCGCGGGCGTGCTGCTCGTCCGTCGACGCGGACTCCGGCGGGCCGTCCTGCGCCACGTGTCGTCCGAAGCTGAGCACGACCACGCCGTCGCGGTCGACGTCCAGCGCCGGGACCTCGTGCGGATCGACGTCCGGCCGCCTCTGTACGGCGGGCGGGCCTGTGACGAGCGGTTCGAGGTGGGCCGGGGCCCATCGCCTCGCCAAGTGGTACTCGAACTGGCCGTGCGCCCCGTACGGCGGCTCTATCTCGGCGTCTATCCAGGCCTCGGCGCCCTCGACCGTCGGGAACTCGATCGCCCAGAACAAGCGCCAGAACTGCTGCGTCCCGAGGAGCCGGTATCCCTCGAGGCGGGTCATCCCGTGCTCTCGCGCCACGGACAGCATCAGGTCGACGTGGAGGCGCTGGTACTCGTCGTGCTGCCCGGCGGTCAGACCGTACCAGCTCGGCGCCCTGCCGCCCTTGAAGAGCACGACTACGCTTTCGTGGCCCATGTCGTTTCCTCAGTGAGTCCGAAGCGGCGCCATTCTATCAGAGCGTGGGGGATGGGCCGACGGCAACATTGGCGGGAGGTCGCGCGCGCCCCTCGATACGAGCCGCTGAAGCAGCGTCTCTACTCGGGGTGAACGGGTAGCGTGGGCGTCGAGAGGGGATGGACAGCCGCGTTCGGAAACCGTTGCACACCGTCATTCCCGCGACGGCGGGAATCCAGGGCGGGGAGGGGGATGGGTTCCCGTCTCCACGGGAACGACGGAGATATATGGGGCCACGGGAACGACGGTCGGGGTTGCGGGAACGAGGGTCGGGCGGTGTATTCCGGCCTTCGATCCTGTTGACAAGAACCGGTTGCCGGAATACCGTTGTACAATGGCAATCCGTGCACCGGTTACACAGGAGAACGCTATGACGAACGCCGAAGACATCGCGCTCATGGCGCACCTGATGAGGCGGGCCGGATTCGGAGCGTCCCGCTCCGAGATCGAGGCGCTGGCCGAGAAGGGCTACGAGGACACGGTCGAGTGGCTGCTGACGCCCGAGGAGCAGCCGGACGTCGACCAGTACGAGCTCCACCGCTACCTGCCGATGGTCGAGGCGCCACAGCAGATACACCACGGTCAGCTTCACTGGCTCTACCGGATAGTCAACGGCAGCCGCCCGCTGCAGGAGAAGATGGCGCTCTTCTGGCACCACGTCTTCGCCACCGGCAACTCGAAGGTCGGCGGCGCCAACGCGATGACCGCCCAGATCGACATGTTCCGCGAGCACGGCATGGGCAACTACCGCGAGCTGCTCGTGGAGCTGGCGAAGAGCCCGGCGATGATCAAGTGGCTCGACAACGACGAGAACCACAAGCGGGCCCCCAACGAGAACTGGGGCCGCGAGCTGCTCGAGCTGTTCTCCATGGGAGTCGGCCACTACACGGAGAAGGACGTGTACGAGTGCGCCCGCGCCTTCACCGGCTGGACCTACGACGGCAAGATCAGCTTCATCTTCGGCGCGTTCCCCTGGCAGTTCACGTACAAGGCCGAGGACCACGACGCCGGTGAGAAGTCCTTTCTCGGCCACACGGGCCGGTTCAACGGCGAGGACATCATAGACATCGTCGTTCAGCAGCCCGCGACGCACCGCTTCATCGCGCGCCACCTGTACAACTTCTTCGTGGCCGACGAGCCTCAGGTGCCCGCGTGGCTCGTCGAGCCCGCGAAGGACGAGGCGGCCATAGACACGCTCTCGGCCCTGTTCGTCGACTCCGGCTTCGAGATGCGCCCCGTGCTCAGGACGCTGTTCAACTCTGACTTCTTCAAGCAGTCGACCTACCGCAAGGTCAAGAACCCGGCCGAGGTCGTCGGCGGGACGCTGAAGATGACGGGCGACCTGGACGGGCCGGACCCGCGTTGGCTGGAGGTCGCGTCGGCGACCACGATGATGGGCCAGTCGCTGCTCGACCCGCCAAGCGTTGAGGGCTGGCACACCGGCCGCGAGTGGATCAACAGCGGCGCGTTCATGGGCCGCGTCAACTTCGTCGCCGACCAGGTCGCCAACACCGACCTGCCGGGCGTGCGGGACATCGTGAGGCGCGTCGCCGCCAACGGCAACGGCTCCGAGATGACCGCCGAGACGCTCGTCGACCGCTGCCTCGACCTGATGGGGCCGCTTCAGGTCGCGGACGAGACGAAGCGGGAGCTCGTCGAGCACGCCGAAGCCGCCGGCCCGATCCCTCCCGCGAATGGCGACGACTACGAGAAAATCTCCGCACGCGTCGGCGGAGTGCTCGCGCTGATCGCCGGGACCACGGAGTACCAGTTCGGATAAGGACCATATCGCCGAATAGGCTGTCCCCTCTCCCTTGACGGGAGAGGGCTAGGGTGAGGGTGACGGCCGTACGTCGAGCGGTCCAGGATAGGAGACGACGAGATGACTACGACCACTTCGCAGAAGCAGCCGGTACTGGTGGTGCTCCAGCTCAACGGCGGCAACGACTATCTCAACACGGTCGTGCCGCACTCGGACCCGACGTACTTCGACAACCGGCAGACGCTCGGCGTCCCCGAGGACCGCGTCCTGAGGATCGACGACGAGATCGGGCTGAACCCGGCGATGGCGCCGCTGAAGGCGATCTACGACCGGGGCGACATGGCCATACTCCACGGCGTCGGCTGGGACGAGTCGAACCGCTCCCACTTCCGGTGCATGGACATCTGGCACACGATCGACATCGACGTCATCGGCGACAGGGGCTGGCTCGGCATGGCCGTGTCGGAGATCGACCCGAGCGGTGAAAACCCCGTCAAGGCGGTCAACGTGGGCCAGGGGCTGCCCCGCGCGCTCGTGGCCCCGGGCGTGTCGGCGGCGTCGGTCTCCGACCTGAACGCCTACGGCCTGCTCACCTCGGTGGAGCAGGCCCAGGAGCGCGACCTGATGCTGCAGCGCTTCGCCTCCATGTACGCGCCCGCCATCGGCACCGGCCCGGTGGTCGACTACCTGAAGCAGACGGGGCGCGACGCCCTCCAGGGCGCGGACATGCTGAGCAGCGCGCCCAACGGCTACGCCTCCTCCGTCGAGTACGGCTCGTCGTCGCTCGCGGGCAAGCTGCGGGACGTGGCGATGGTCCACACCTCGGACCTCGGCACCCAGGTGTTCTACATGGAGCACACCGGCTACGACACCCACGCGGCCCAGGCCAAGACCCATCCGAGGCTGTGGACCGAGGTGTCGACGTCGGTCGCCGACTTCTTCGACGATCTGGCGGAGCATGGGGCGGACGAGAACGTCGTCATGTTCATCTTCTCCGAGTTCGGGCGCCGCGTGCGGGAGAACGGCACGGGCACCGACCACGGCAAGGCGGGCGTGGCGTTCGCCATCGGCAAGCGGGTCGAGGGCGGCGTCTACGGCACCTACCCGGATCGCCGGCCGGAGGCGCTCGACGACGGCGACCTGGCGCCGACGCAGGACTTCCGCGGCGTCTACACGACGATCCTGGAGGACTGGCTGCAGGTGGACGCGATGCCGATTGTCAAGGGCGCCTACGACGCGCCGGCCTTCATCGAAAAGAACGGCGGATAGGGGCGGAAAACGATGCAGACCACGTTAGCGGCGGGACGGACCTGGCACTTCAGCCACGCCATCGGCAGGCCGACGGCGGAGCACAACGGCAAGACGGGCGGCTTCATGCACCCGATCGGCGTGGCGGCCGCGCCGGGCGACCTGCTGTTCGTGCTCAGTCGCGGGTTCGGGATACCGACGTTCAGCGACGGCGTCGCCGATATCTACAAGCGCATAGGCAAGGTCAGAATAGACCAGGAGCACATCGGCGACTTCGCCCGGTGCGAGTTCACGTGGCCGTCCGGGATCGCCGTGTCGCGCGACGGCCGGGTCTTCTGCGCGGACGAGTACGACAACGAGATATCGTTCTACGACCCGGACAAGACGTTCGAGTTTCCGGAGTACGACCCGGACGGCGAGCGGCTCGGCGACTGGGGCCGGCGCGGCTCCGCGCCCGGCGAGCTCCACGGGCCGGCCGGGCTGGCGTTCGATGCCGACGACAACCTGTTCGTCGTCGACAGCAGGAACGACCGGGTCCAGCTCTTCACCAAGGACGGCGGCTACCTGTCGGGCTGGGGCGAGAGCGGCTCCGGGCCGGGGCAGCTCGACAGGCCGTGGGGCATCACGGTCGACCGCGAGGGGTTCGTCTACGTGGCCGACTGGGGCAACGACCGGGTGCAGAAGTTCACGCCGGACGGCGAGCAGGTGACCACCTTCGGCTCGGACCTGGGCGACGGCGGCGACCTGGACCACCCGTCGGACGTGGGCGTGGACAGCGACGGGGACGTGTACGTGGCCGACTGGGGCAACCGGCGTGTGCAGATCTACGAGCCGGACGGCGAGGTGATAACCGCGCTCTACGGCGACGCGAAGACGAACTCCAAGGCGCAGGACTACGTCTTCGGCCGTGACGCCTCCACCGCGCAACTCTTCGACCAGCACAGCGACTCCCCCGGCTTCGCCGTCGTAGGCAAGTTCGGCCGCACCGTCGCGCTGGCTGTCGATGACGAGGACCGGATCATCGTCACCGACAGCCGCGGGCGGCTGCAGGTCTACCAGAAGGACCACAACTACGTCAATCTGACGGCCTGACGGTCCGCGTAACCGCCGGCCCGGAGGCGTGCGTTACCGCGCCGTCAACCTCCTTGGCGAAGCCGCCATACCCTGCCGTCAACCTCCCTGGGGAGGCCGCACGAACTCCGGCAAAACGCCGTCAAACTCAGGTGGTACGTCGATGATCAAGACAACTTTACGGTCCATAATCTCACCTCTCCGTATTGGAATTGGCTTATTATGGATTCTTGTTGTGGTGCTGATAGGGTGTGAGGGGCCACCAGGCCCACGGGGAGAACCTGGCCCGCAGGCTCAATTAGGTCCGCAAGGCCAGCCGGCACCGACGCCGACGCCGTACCCTACCCCGACGCCGTACCCTACCCCGACGCCGTACCCTACGCCTGCGCCGTACCCTACGCCTGCGCCGCTGCCCACGGCGGCCCCCACGCCGACGGCCCCGACTGTGGCGCCAATTGGCGTGTCTGTTGAAGAATATGGGTCTATCTGCGGAACTCTTCGCCGGTGGATTGAGGATGCGCTTGACGTGCCTTACCCCCCATCAAAACTACAGGCTAGCAGCCTGTCCGAGAAACACGGTTGGCGAGTGTTTGGGCGTATGATGGGTCCAGTCCAGTAGCGGGGAGTCGTTGATGAGCAAGACCTACCTTCCTTACGAACCCGACCAGCAGTTGCTGTTGCCAGCGGCGTTGCAGGAGTGGCTGCCTGACGACCATCTGGCCTACTTCATATCCGACGTGGTGGACCAGTTGGACATGTCGGAGGTCACCGCTCGCTACGAGCGGGAACGGCGAGGCGGACCGCCGTATCATCCACGGATGATGGTCAAGGTGTTGCTCTACGGTTACTGCGTGGGGGTGTCGTCCTCACGCCGCATCGCCCAGCGTCTCCACGAGGACATCCCCTTCAGGGTGTTGGCGGCGAACAACACACCGGACTTCCGGACCATCTCCGACTTTCGCAAGGATAATGTGGATGCGCTGTCGGGCCTGTTCATACAGGTACTGGCGTTGTGCCAGCAGGCGGGGCTGGTGAAGCTGGGGCACGTGGCGCTGGACGGCACGAAGGTCAAGGCCAACGCATCGAAGCATAAGGCGATGAGTTACCAACGGATGAAGGAGAAGGCAGCGCAGTTGTCGGCGGAGGTAGCGGAGTTGTTGCGACAGGCCCAGGCAGCGGATGATGAGGAAGACCGGCGGTACGGCAAAGACAAGCGTGGAGATGAGTTGCCGCAGGAGTTGGCCTTTCGAGAGGGTCGGTTGGAGAAGATACGGGAAGCCATGGCGGCGCTGGAAGCCGAGGCGCAGGCGGCTGGCGAACGGGCCGAGGCCGAAGGTGGTAAGCACCCGGGGGTGCCCGACGACAAGGCCCAGCGTAACTTCACCGATGCCGAGTCGCGCATCATCCCCGCACCTGGAGGAAAGGACTTCCTGCAAGCGTACAACTGTCAGGCGGTGGTGGATAGCGCTCACCAGGTGATCGTGGCGGCGCGGGCCACCAACCAGACTTCGGATAAGCAACAGGCTGCGGTGATGATGGAGGAGACCATCGACAACGTCGGTGCAGTCCCCAGGGAAGTATCCGCCGATGCTGGCTATTACTCGGCAAAGGCAGTCGAGGAGCTCTATGCTCTGGGCGTGGACCCGTTCGTCGCGCCGGAGCAGACCCGCCACGGCCGGGTTGTGCCACCCGCGCCCCGAGGACGCATACCCAGCCATCTGTCTCCCAAGGACCGGATGCGACGGAAGTTACAGACCAAGCGGGGTCGGCAGCGCTACGCTTTGCGGATGCAAACTGTGGAGCCGGTATTCGGCCAGATCAAGCAGGGCCGTGGATTCCGGCAGTTCCTGCTGCGGGGACTGGAGAAGGTGAACGGCGAATGGTCGCTGATCTGCACCGGCCACAACCTGCTCAAACTGTTCCGCTTTGGGGTCAATCTGCACAGGAAAGCACGGGTCGATGGGCCAGCCCAACGCATCAGGAACTTTGCCGAGGTAGTGAGCACGGCGCTATTCGCAAAGCTATCTGGCGGCCGGCCGGGGCAACGGCACAATTAGTTGTCGCGATCCATTGTCGCTGACCCGCAAGCACCGTTAGATAATCCTCGGACGGGCTGCTAGGGCCATCTCTGACGTATTTGAATATTCCGAAGTTCAGGTCACCCACGTAATTCCCCCAGAAGAATTACGTGGGTTTCACCAACTTAATGTTGAACTCATGCAATGGGTACGGCTGAACCTCCTGCCATTGCTGAAGACACACAACAAGGTGCTCGCGTTAATTAGACTGGCCGAGTTCGAGCGCAGAGTGTCTATGGTGGAAGAATATGTGACCACTCTGCCTCCATCTACTCAAGAGGCATTGATTGGTACGGGGTGTGTGCCAGATGTATCCACTGCAATATTAATGACACCCACGGCTGAAGCCCCCGATAGCGAGGAGAGACTCAGGTCCACACGGGAGTGTCTACACGACTCGGATGATGTACGGGAGCTTGTGGCACTGTTGGAGACCCCCCTCTTCGTATTAGCTCTAGCTGACGAGCGCGACCCCTCCCGCGAGGAAATGCTGACAATGCTCACCCTGCTGGTAGATGGCACCTGGGAGGCATTCTCAGCATATGCATCCTCCATAGAGATGGAAGGCATGGCAAGGCTTCCCTCTGTCGATGCGGAAACGACGTGTGCAGTGAGGCTGCTCGAATTGAAGGCTATCATGGAAACCGTCCGTGTAATGGTCGACATGGAATCCACCGATTCCAATTTGCTTACACCCATCCCCACCCCTAATTCGGCCCCCTCTACGTCGGTACTGAACTCCCTTGTCACGATAGATGTTTTCCAGGGTGGTTGTCGCCAAACGAGTGGGTTGACCCATGAGGGCGGCGGGTGGGTGTACGAAGACGGCTGGGTTATCACCGCTCTCCATACCCTGCGATGGGACGGCAGCCTTTTCAATCTAGGCGGCTCAGACGCCAGCCCGGTTATTTCGGAGGTTCATGTCAACAACGGGGATTCCGATTACACCTGCGGGAAAGTGGTGGGCACAGACAGCTTGCGCGACTTGGCAGCCATCAAACTAATGGATGATGTTGACCTGAGCCCGCTCCCTACAGGTGCAACTCCGGACGTTGATTCGCCGGTGACATTGTTGGCGAGAGAGGGTTACAAGGGTTGGCAAGAGCCGGAAGTGATACGGATTGAGGGCCGAGTCGCTGGACTTCATCAGGGAAATGGAACGGCGTACATGACGGCCTGGGGTATGGGAGTGTCTGGCGACTCTGGTAGCCCTCTCGTGGATGGTCAAGGACGCGTTATAGGCATGTTGCAGGCAGGTCAACTGGGTATAGAGTCTCCAAATTCCCCCATCGCATCAAGCTTGGCGGGGATCATGCCTATCGAGGAGATACGCAAAGTCTGGGAGCGGCTAAAGGCAGGGGAACATCTCAACATGGACTCACAGCCTTGGTTTGAGACCGAGACCTGGGAAGGAGGAGAATAATGGCCGTAGCGGGGATGGTTCTGGGCATAGTTGCGCTGGTGTTTGCGTTCGCGTCGCCTTCTACAGAGCACGGAAGGCCGAAGCGAGCATCGGTATGCCCATCGCAGGGCTGACGACGAACATCGTGGCCCTGGTCATTGTCATCCTGGGGTGGGCGATCATTGGTGTCGCAATCATCGAAGAGTCGTCTTCAACCGCCCCGTCCGAACCCGTACCGGCGCAGACTTTCGCAGAATTGCAGGCCGATGCGGGCAAACAGAGGCACGGTAATGGCTCGCGGCTACATACGCAAGAGGGGTGAGCGATCCTGGCAGCTGGCCTACGACGCGCCCAGGGGCGCGGACGGCAAGCGCCGGCAGCGGTACGAGACGGTCCGGGGCACGAAGCGTCAGGCCGAGGCGCGCCTGACGCAGATACTGGACTCTATGCGCACGGACCGGTACTTCGAGCCGACGCGCCAGACTGTGGGCGAGCACCTTGACCGCTTCCTGGCCGACTACGTGGCGGTCAACTGCCGTCCGCAGACCGAGCGCGGCTATGGCAATCTCATCCGCGGACATCTCAGGCCGCACCTCGGCCACATCCCGCTGGCCCGGCTCTCGGCCCGCGACGTGCAGGGTTACTACGCCGACTCCACACCCTCCGTCAACCCCCTTGGCGAGGCCGCCACAGCCTACCGTCATGCCCGCGGAGGCGGGCATCCAGTGGTCTGGCGGGGCACTCCTCTCGGAGGCATCCACACCCTCCGTCAACCTCCTTGGGGGAGGCCGCCACAGCCTACCGTCATGCCCGCGGAAGGAGACCTTTGCGTAACTCCCCCTGTGGGAGACAGCGTGGCGGAGATGGCTAGCATTTCTAGCGGGGAACCCCCAACCCTGGATTCCCGCGCAGGCGGGAATCCAGGGTTGGGCAGCGGGAATGACGGTTGTGCAAAGGTCTCCGGAATCGGGCATCCAGTGGTCTGGGGGCACTCCTCTCGGGAGGTATCCACACCCTCCGTCAACCTCCTTGGCGAGGCATCCATATCCTGCGTCAACCTCCCTGGGGAGGCATCCACACCCTGCGCCAAGCTCTCGCTCAGGGACGCTCTAATTCATTACCGAAATTTCATGAATCAAAGCGTCCGGAAGGTCTTGACAAGGCATGAAGACTGATTCTAAACTTTCGTTTCATGAAATCTGATTCAGGAGTTACAGGTGCGGCCGGCCCGAAGAACCGGGTCGTGTCCGCGTTTGCAGACGTTTCCAACGCCGGACGCCGCATCGTAGCGGCGGCGCCTCTGCGCCCGGCGGCTCCGGGCCCGGCCGAGGGCGCGCCAACCGGGCGTGTCGGGCCCGCAGGGCCGACGCTGCCGAGAGGCTGGCGCCGGACCTTCATCTCGCTGCGGAATCGCGACTACCTCTACCTGTGGCTGGGCTTCATGTTCGCGTGGGCCGGGCTGTCGATGCAGATGCTCGCCCGGGGATATCTCGCGTACGACCTGACCGGCTCGGCCGGCCTCCTGGGGCTGATCACCGCCGCCGGCGCCCTGTCGATGGCGGCGCTGTCGCTGATTGGCGGCGCCGTGGCCGACAGGGCGAACCGCAAGCACCTGATCCAGGGGTTCCAGGCGGCGTCGGCTCTGCTGGCGCTCGTGATCGCGCTGCTGATCGCCGTGGACATGGTCGCGTGGTGGCACCTGCTGGTCGCCGCCGTGGTACAGGGCGGCCTGTTCGCCTTCATGGCGCCGGCGCGTCAGGCGGTGATCCCGGACCTGGTGCCCAAGGAGCAGGTGAACAACGCCGTCGCGCTGAACGCCGCGGGCATGAGCATCACTGCGCTGCTGGCGCCCGCGATCGGCGGCCTCGTGTACGCCGTTGCGGGGCCGGAGGCCGTCTACTTCGTCGTGTCGTCGTTGGCGGTGGGCGCGCTGGTGCTGACGAGCAAGCTGCCGGACTGCAGCGGGCGAGGCGACTCCGAGCCGCGGCCCGCCTCGGAGATCACGAGTGAGATCAAGGCTGGGCTGCTCTACGCGTTCCGAAGCCAGACCGTGCTGGTGTTGCTGGTCGCCTCGGTGGGCATGGCCATCCTGGCCGCGCCCTTCCAGTTCCTGATGCCGGTGCTGGTCGTCGACGTCTACGGCCGCGGGCCCGAAGCCATGGGCCTCCTGACGGCCGCCACGGGCATCGGCGCCCTGGTCGGCTCGCTGGCGGTCGCCTCGATGAGGAGCCGGCGCAGGGGACGCCTGCTGATCTTCGCGAGCCTGGCCACCGGGGTGTCGCTGCTGCTCGTGTCTGCCGTGCCGCTCTTCATCGGCGCGCTGCTGCTGATGGTCCCGCTCGGCCTCGGGCAGACCGCGCGGATGACGCTCAACCAGGCGCTGCTGATCGAGCACGTCGGCGAGCGCTACAGGGGCCGGGTGATGAGCGTGTTCATGCTCACCTGGGGGCTGATGCCCCTCGGCGTGCTGCCGGCGGGCCTGCTGGCGGACTGGGTCGGCGTGCAGTTGTCGCTGGGAGTGATGGCCGCGCTGCTGATCGCCGTCACGGTGCTCATCTACGCGACGCAGCCGCGCCTCCGCCGCCTGTCCTGACCCCGCGGGGGGGGGGGCGGCCGCTCTCGCGCGCCCTCGATCGCGCCGCAGCTCGGCCAGCCTGTTGCCGCCGCAAGACGGGCCATGTAGAATCCTCCCCAACGGTACTGAGTCCTCCCGCGTACAGGCGGCTTGAGTCCACTGACGTGCGACGGTCGACCCATTGGTGCGCGGTTTCGGCAGACCGGAGACCGTTGCGCCGAGAACCGTAAGCTAGACGCCCCGGTGCCGGCTCTCGCTCCTAACTAGGCTGGCCATGGCCGCCCCAACTATCTGGAGGAGTGACCATGTTCGTGTTCCTAGTACGACGAGTCCTTCTGTTGTCCGCCGTCGTGGTCGGGCTATCGTTTGGCACGTTCGCCCTTGTCTACTACAGTACGAACTATGAATGGTAGGTAGGTACCCAGATTCCCCACCTAGATAAGAGGAAGACCTCGTTGGAGCCCGACGCGATGCGGGCTAAGATGGTTGTTGAACAAACGAACCGATCACCAACGAGGTGCATCTATTATGAAGCAAGGCTTACTGGCATTCCAGTACGAGCAGGAGAAGGGCTCGACAGGTATGACGGGACTGTCCGGGCTGATGACGTACCTGGAGTTGATGCAAGCAGCGGGTTTGAGGTCGTCGGTGGAACGCCACGTGAGACTGCGGGAGTGTGGTCAGGGCTGGACGGACAGCCAGATAATCACGTCGCTGATACTGCTGAACTTGGCAGGCGGTGAGTCGGTGATGGACCTGGAGGTTCTGGAGAAGGACGCAGGTTTGTGCAGGGTACTTCGCCATGCCGAGACCTGGGGGATGGGTAGTAGGGAGCGCAGGGCGCTGAAGGCGAGATGGCGAGTCGAGCGTCTTCGGAGCGTGCCGTCGGAGTCTGCGGTGTTCCGGTATCTGGAGAGGTTCCATGACGCGGGCGAGGAGGCGATGCGGCAAGCTCACAGAGCATTCATACCTGCTCCCAACGGAGCTATGGAGGGTCTGGGGAAGGTGAACGCCGACCTGGCGGGCTTCGTGCAGAGCCGTTCGCCTCAGAGAGAGGCCACACTGGACATGGACGCCTGTCTGGTGGAGACACACAAGCAGGAGGCGCTCCACAGCTACAAGAAGTACAGGGCCTACCAGCCGCTGACCACCTACTGGGCAGAGGCCGACCAGATTGTGCATTCTGAGTTTCGGGACGGCAATGTACCGGCGGGCCATCAGCAGTTACGAGTGTTGATTGAAGGGCTGGGCCGTCTGCCTGCGGGGGTGGAGAAGGTGATGCTGAGGTCGGATACGGCGGGGTACCAGCGGGAGTTGCTGCGGTACTGCGCGGAGGGTAGAGACGAGCGGTTCGGGGTGATCGAGTTCGCGGTTGGGGTCGACGTGACGACGGAGTTCCGCCGTGCGGTGTCAGAGGTCGCCGAGCAAGACTGGCAGACGCTGTACCGCAAGGTTGGGGAGCATCGTGTGGACACGGGTCAGCAGTGGGCTGATGTGAACTTCGTGCCCAACTGGATAGGGCACTCCAAAAACAGCCCTGAGTATCGGTTCATAGCTACCAGGGAGCGGTTGATCGAACAGCCTCTGCCGGGGATGGAGGGGCAGATGGAGCTTCCGTTCCCCGCGATGGAGCTGTCCAACAGAGGCTGGTACAAGGTCTTCGGAGTGGTGACCAACCGGAGCATTGCGGGAGATGAGTTGATCTGGTGGTCGAGGCAGAGATGTGGCAAGGGCGAGGAGGTCCACGGCGTCCTCAAGAGTGACCTTGCCGGGGGCAGGCTTCCGTCGGGGCTGTTCGGAGCCAACGCAGCATGGTGGGCGATAGCAGTGTTGGCCTTCAACTTGAACTCTGCCATGAAGCGGCTGGTGTTGGGCGGACAGTGGGTGGGCAAGCGTCTGAAGGCGGTGCGCTTCGCCCTGATCGCCCTACCGGGCCGTGTGGTGCGTCACGCCAGGAGGTTGATCATCCGTCTTGCCCGTGGCCATCCCTCATACGAGTTGCTGCTCAGGGCGCGGCAGAGAATATTGGCGCTGGCTGCCGAGCCGTATCGGGCATAGGCGACCCTGCCTGGAGCATCGGTTTGTAGGCGACTCTGCCGAGTTGCCAGGCCGGGCCATGCCTTCTTCGGCCTGACAACAGCCACAATTGGCAGCGAACCGCTGCCGATACCCTCAAAGACGGCACCCGAGACCCTGTCCGATGCCGATCATGTCATGCGTCACCCCAAGTCGACACCCGGACACCCCCTGAAAGCACACGAAACAACTCCCAACCATGTCAGGTGGGGGATTTGGGGGTACGTGTTGGCTTGCGAGTCTGGAGAATGTGATTCGGAGGTCTACTACCCGCGGTTGTTGGAGATATATGGACTAAACCGCCCCATGGTCGTCCAGTTCGCTGACTACGTCTGTGTCGGGCTGTGTGTCCCAGACGCGAGGCATGACGGCGTCGTCAGGGGTGACTTCCCCTACCAGTATTGGTTAACCGAGCGAGACATTATAAGAAACAGCCTTCCCGTATCGGCGCAACTTGGCCTCGCCGCGCTGGTGATTCTATACGCGGCCGGCGTCCCCTTGGGTACCCTGGCAGCCGTAAAACGGGGCGCGTGGATCGACCGCTGGATTGCCGCGGGGTGTACCGCGGTCAAGTCCGTTCCGGTGTTCGTCCTCGGCTCGATGGTGATGATCGTCCTCGTGTTCAGGTTAGGGATCGTGGACCGACCAGGGTGGGGGCGACTTTGGTGGTTGGGGCTTCCGGCCGACCGGGACCTCTTGTGGGAGGGGTTGTTCAGCGTGAGCTCCATCCTGCCGGTGGTCTTGGTGGCGCTCGTGGTGATGCCACTGGTCGTGCGGACGACGCGCGCGGGCGTCATCGACGCGCTCGGACAGGACTACGTGCGGACCGCCAGGGCGAAGGGTTTGCCTGAGCGGATGGTCATCAGCCGCCACGTAATGCGCAACGCACTGACGCCGCTCGTGAGCGGCTGGTCCCGACCCTGGGCGCACTCCTCACCGGGCTCCTACTCGTCGAAGTACTCTTTGGCATCCTGGGCTTCGGCAACGCGTTCATCGCTACTCTGAGAAGCGCGTACTTGTTGATGATCGTAAATATGACGGTGCTGGGTCTCTCCGCGTGGGCGGTCTGCAGCCTGGCCGCCGATCTGCTGCACCGGGCGCTGGACCCGTGGCTCCGGTGCGACGGCCCGGTCTCACGGGGTCGCCCTGGCAGTCGAGCGCTCGCAGTGTGACGCGCCCCAGCCGGGGCGCCATTGAGCTTGACCTCCCCACCCCTGGATTCCGGCTCGGGGGCCGGAATGACGACTACACCGTACTCGGGAGGCAGACACACCCTGCCGTCATGCCCGCGAAGGCGGGCATCCAGGGGTCTGGTGGGGCATTCGTCCCATCAACTCTGAACAGTTACCTCGATGCGGACCGCTGAGGCGAGCTGCGCTACTCGAGGCGCACCGACCCCAACTCCCTGAGCGGTTACGCAATATAATGCGTCTCGACGCGGAGCAGCGAAAGGAGTGCGTCATGGACATCGAGGTCATAGCGGACTATGGCAACGTCGTCGGCGAGGGCCCGACGTGGGACCCCAGGGAGAGGCGGCTCTACTGGATCGACATCCCCAACGGCCGCATCTTCCGGTACGACCCGGCCAGCGGCGAGCACGCCCAGATCTACGACGGCCCGATGATGGGCGGGTTCACGATGCAGGAGGACGGCTCCCTGCTCCTGTTCATGGAGCGCGGCGCTATCGCCGTGCTGCGCGACGGGAAGCTGGAGTACGTCGTCGAAGAGCTCCCGGGTGAGGACGGCAACCGCTTCAACGACGTCATCGCCGACCCCGCGGGCCGCGTCTTCGGCGGCACTATGCCGGTCGACGGCGGACGCGCGATGGCAGGCGAGAACGTCGGCACCCTGTACCGCGTCGACACGGACGGCTCGACGACGCCGATCATGACGGAGGTGGGCATACCCAACGGCCTCGGCTTCACGCCCGACGGCAAGGGCATGTACTTCACCGACTCGACGGCCTACAAGATTTTTCTGTTCGACTACGACGAGGAGAGCGGCGAGGTCTCCAACCGGCGAGTCTTCGTCGAGACCGATCCGGAGCAGGGCCTGCCGGACGGCATGACGGTCGACGCGGAGGGCTGCGTCTGGTCGGCCAGGGCGATGGGAGGGGCCGTCTACCGGTACGCGCCGGACGGCCGGGAGATCGCGGTCGTGCCGTTCCCCACGGCCAACATTCCGTCCAGCGTCGCGTTCGGCGGGGACGACCTGGGCGAGATGTACGTCACCTCGATCGGCGGCGACGACCGCGTCGAGGCCGGCCCGGACGCCGGCGCCCTCTTCAGGCTCCGGCCGGGAGTGAAGGGCAGGCTCGAGCACTTCACGCGCGTCGGACTCTGACTTGGCGCCCTCGGACGACTTTCTCCTCGGCTGCACCGCGTGCGGGGCGCGTCACCCGGCGGACATGACGACGCTCGGGTGCCGGGAGTGCGCCGCGCCGCTGGAGGTCGTCTACTCCGGCGGCGCGGCGGCCGGAGGCGAGCCTCCTCTGCCCCTTCGCCGCGCGGAGTCGCGGGCGCTGCTGCCGCCGCGCGAGACCCCGCTGATCGCCCTCCCAGCGCTCGGCGCCGAGCTTGGCGTCGCGCGTCTCTCGGCCAAGCTGGAGTTCGAGAGCCTGACGGGGTCGTTCAAGGACCGCGGCTCGTCGGTGATGCTCGCCGTCGCGGTCGAGTCGGGTGTGACCGAGCTGGTGGAGGACTCCTCCGGCAACGCCGGCGCGTCGGTCGCGGCCTTCTCGGCGCGCACCGGCGTCCGGGCGCACGTCTTCGCGCCGGCGAGCGCGCCGGCCGCCAAGCTGAAGCAGATTGCGGTGTACGGCGCGGCCGTCCATGCCGTCGACGGCACCCGTGACGAGACGGCGCAGGCGGCCGTGGACTTCCACCGGGAGCGGGGGATCGTGTACGCGTCGCACGCGCTGAGCCCGTATTTCCTGGAGGGGACCAAGACCTTCGCGTACGAGGTCTTCCGGCAGACCGGCGGCGTGCTTCCGGAGCACGTCGTCTTCCCGGTCGGCAACGGCTCGCTGCTGCTCGGCGCGTACAAGGGGTTCGGCGAGCTTCGCAGCGCCGGCCTGATCTCGGACGTGCCGAGGCTCCACTGCGTGCAGGCCGAGGCCGTGCGGCCGATCGCCGCCGCGGCCGCGGGCGAGGCGTGGTCGGCTGCGGACGCCGGGAAGACCGTCGCGGGCGGCATCGCGGTGGCGTCCCCGGCGCGCCTGCGCCAGATCGTCGACGCGGTCGCCGCAAGCGGCGGCGCGGCCGTGACCGTGGACGAGGCGTCGATAGCGTCGTGGCAGCGAAAGCTCGCGGCCCGTGAGGGCGTCTTCGCCGAGCCCACCTCGGCCGCGGCGTTCGCCGGGCTGGCCGGGCTGGTTGCCCAAGGGGCCATCGGCCCCGAGGACTCGGTGCTGGTGCCGGTCACGGGCGCCGGCGCAAAGGACCGACCCGCGTAGGTGTCCGGCGATAGCTGTTCAGGTTTGGTGAGAACCTGTGGGCACCCCTCGATACGCGTATCGAGGGGTGAACGGGTTGTGTGAGCATCGACTCTGAACGGTTACGCCCTGCGCGGCCGACGGCTCGTCTTGTAAATCGGCCGCGCCGTCGCCTACCATCGTGGCGACCCAGAACGACTCAGACAACGAGCATGGAGGGAGGTCTCATGGCCAGCGAGCGGCGCACGGAACGCGATTCCATGGGCGAGCTGCGGGTACCCGCGGACGCGTACTACGGCGCCCAGACGATGCGGGCCGTGCTGAACTTCCCGATCAGCGACCTCCGGTTCCCGCCGTCCTTCATCCGCGCTCTCGGTCAGATCAAGCTGGCCGCCGCCGAGGCCAATCGCGACCTCGGGCTGCTGGACCCCGAAGTCGCCGACGCGATCGTCCGGGCCGCACAGGAGGTCGCGGACGGCAAGCTGAACGACCAGTTCGTGGTCGACGTCTTCCAGACCGGCTCGGGCACGTCGACCAACATGAACGCCAACGAGGTGATCTCGAACCGGGCCATCGAGATGCTCGGGGGCGAGCTGGGCTCGCGGGACCCGGTCCATCCCAACGACCACGTCAACGCGGGCCAGTCGTCGAACGACGTGATCCCGACGGCCATCCACGTCGCGGCGCTGAGCGGCCTGTACGGCGCGCTGATCCCGGCGCTGGAGCACCTTCGCGCCGCGCTGGGGCGCAAGGCGGAGGAGTTCATGCCGATCGTCAAGACCGGCCGGACGCACCTGCAGGACGCGACGCCCATCCGGCTCGGACAGGAGTTCGAGGGCCACGCGGGCCAGATAAAACGAGGCGTCAGGCGGCTGAGAGACTCCGCGGCCGGGCTGTCGGAGGTCGCGCTCGGCGGCACCGCGGTCGGCACGGGGGTGAACAGCCATCCCGATTTCGCCGGAGCGGTCTGCGCCAGGCTTTCGGACATGCTGGGCGCGACGGTGATTGAGACGGACAACCATTTCCAGGCCCAGTCTTCGTTGGATGGCGTGGTCGAGTGCAGCGGCGCCCTCAACACGGTGGCGGTGAGCCTGATGAAGATCGCCAACGACATACGGTGGCTCGGCTCAGGGCCGCGCGCCGGGCTGGGGGAGATCGAGTTGCCCGAGGTGCAGCCCGGCAGCTCGATCATGCCCGGCAAGGTCAACCCGGTGATCCCTGAGTCGGTCTGCCAGGTCGCGGCCCAGGTCATCGGGAACGACGTGGCGATAACGGTCGCGGGCCAGTCAGGCAACTTCGAGATCAACGTGATGATGCCGGTGGCGGCCCACAACCTGCTGGAGTCGATCGACATCCTGGCGTCGGCGTCGCGCAATCTTGCCGACCAGTGCGTCATCGGCCTGAAGGCCACCAGCCGCGGGGCCGACATGGTCCACCAGGGCCTGGCGATCGTCACGACGCTCGTGCCCCACGTCGGGTACGACCGGGCCGCGGCCATCGCGAAGGAGGCGCAGGCGACCGGCCGGACCGTCCGCGAGGTTGCGGCGGTCAGCACCGATCTGTCGGACGAGGAGCTGGACCGGATCCTCGACCCGGCGACGATGACCGACCCCCGCCTCGCGCCCCGGGTCTCCCTCGGCTAACGGAGGGCCGGTTGAAGCCGCGTGAGGAGCGTCTGGCCGAGCTGAGGCCGTACGCGGAGCGGGCCCGTCGGAAGCAGGGCTGGAGCTTTGATGTGAACATGGTAAACCTCGGCCCGCCGGCGCCCTGGGACTACGACGAGCGGGCTCTCTCTCTCCTGTCTGGCGCGAGAGTCGTGGTGGACATGGGGACGGGCGGCGGCGAGCGTTTCTCCAGACTCTGCGACGGCTATCGCGGGACCGCCGTGGCCACGGAGGGCTGGCCGCCGAACGTGCCCGTGGCGGCGGCCCGGCTGGCGCCCATGGGAGTACGGGTCGTGCACGCGTCGGGCTTGCGGCTGCCCCTGGCCGACGGCAGCATCGACCTGGTGCTGAACCGCCACGAGGAGCTCGACCCGGCGGACGTAGCGCGGGCGCTGCGCACGGGCGGGCGCGTGCTCACACAGCAGATCGGGCGGAACCACTGGAGGGAGCTTGGGGAGTCCTTCCCGCACGCGGCCGGTGGCAGCGGCGACCTCTTCGAGCGGTACCGCGAAGGTTTCCAACAGGCGGGGCTCGCTCTGTCCGACGCACGGGAGCACGACCTTAGCGTCGCGATGGGCGGCCTCGGAGAAGTCGTCTACATGCTGACGGCCGTGCCGTGGGCCGTTCCCGGATTCGACGTCGAGCGCGACCTCGACGCGCTGTTGGCGCTGGAACGCGCCTGCAGCCGCGCCGAGGGTCTCGTGTGGACCCAGAGCAACTTCCTGATCGAGGCGGTGAAGTAGTGCCGCCGCCCGTCGTCACAGCGGAGCTTGCCGACAGGCTGGAGCGTTCGGAGGCCGAGTACATGGCGTCCGACATGGCTGCGCTGCGGACCGACGACGACAACCCGCTCGGCGTGGACGTGGGGTACTTCGGGGACGCCACCGCGCTCGCCATGACGGGGCTCGACGACTGGGAGTTCAACAGGACGATCGGCCTTCGCGACCACGGGCCGGCGGAGATCGACTCGGTGCTGGGCTGGTACCGGGAGCGGCGCGTCGACTGTCACTTCGACGTTGCTCCCATGCTGTGCTCAGAGCGGGTCCGCCTGAGCCTGGCGGAGCGCGGGTTCTACCAGTCGAGCTTCCACACGGTGCTGTACGGCGAGCCCGCCCCGGCGCGGCCCGACGTCGCGGAGGGAGTCGACGTGGCGGAAGTGAGGGCGAACGATATGGGAGTGTTCGCCGAGCTGTACATGGTCTACCTGGACAACATCGGCATAGACCCGGACCTCCGGCTGCGGGCGAAGGCGAACGTCGAGGCGCGTCACCCGCTGCCGGGCTGGCGGCTGTACGTCGCCACCGTCGGCGGCGCGCCCGCAGCGTTCGGGGGGCTGTTCGTCAGCGGCAACGTCGGCTCGCTGGCCGGCGCGGCTACGGCGCCCCGGTTTCGGGGCCGCGGATGCCAGTCGGCCCTGATCCGCCGCCGGATCGCCGACGCCGCGGCCGACGACTGCGACCTGATCGCCGCCCAGGCGGCGCCCGGCTCGGCCAGCCAGCGCAACATGGAGCGCGCCGGCCTGCGGGTCGCCTACACCAAGGCCGTCTGGTCGCATCGGGAGCCGAGGTTCCCGTAGCGACGCGGCGCATCCAACATGATTTGATCCTGGCGGGGAAGCCCTAATCGGCGGACACGCTGCGCCTGACGTAGGCCTCCTCCTCTTCGCGGGTCGAGACGAGGCCGTCGAGCCTGGCATCGAGGAGGGCGTGGAGGAGCTCGCCGACACGAGGCCCTTGGGGCACTCCCATGGCGAGGAGGTCGTTGCCGTCGAGCATGGGTCTGACGTGTCGAAGCTCGTCCAGGTACAGGCGCATCCGCTCGGCGGCGCGCGGCCTGCGGCACGTCAGCGCAACGCCCTCTATGGCCGGCGGCTCGACTCCGCGCAGCAGCTCGTACACGCGGCTCCGGCGAAGGCGCGGGGCGTCGAGGCGGTCCAGCGTTCCAGCGAGGTCGGCGACGCTCGTCGCGACGGCGGCCCACTCGCCGGACATGTCGAGGCGGGTCGCCGCCGCGGCGATCTGTTCGGGTGGCGCGAAAGACAGCGTCGCCGAAAGCCGGACGGCCTCGGACACGGTCGCGTGGGCGTCGAGGATGTCTAGGCGCGCCCACTCCAGCGCCAGCGCGGGATGAACGGCGCCCAGAACGCCGGCGTCGCGGGCGCGCTTCAGGCAGTCGGGCCACCTGTCCTCGGCTAGCAGTAGCGCGAGCTCGCGCCTCAGGCGGTCGCCGCTGATGGTGTCGAGGCGCCGTAGGTCGCGTTCGAGCAGGCCGCGTGTGGCCGACTCTATCTCGAAACCGAGCCGAGCCGCGTAGCGTACCGCTCTCAGGATGCGTGTGGCGTCGTCCACGAAGCTGCCGGGGTGCAGAACGCGGATGAGGCCGGCGCGGAGGTCCGCCGCGCCGCCGTGAGGATCGAGCAGGACTCCCGAGTCGCCTTCCGTGAGGCTGACGGCCATCGCGTTTACGGAAAAATCGCGGCGGGTCAGGTCCTCCCGCATCGTCCCCGGGCTCACGTCGGGGAGTGCGCCGGGACGAGCGTACGACTCGGACCTGGCCCTGGCCAGGTCCAACGTGAGATCGTCGACGGCCAGCTTGGCCGTGTCGAACAGGGACCGGGCGGTCACGCGGCCGCCCAGGTCGGACGCCAGGGCGTCCGGCAGCCCGGCAAAGGCGCCGTCGGCGACTACGTCGAGGTCGGTGGGACTTCCGCCGAGCAGCACGTCTCGGACCGCGCCCCCGACGAGGTACAGCCTCGCTCCCCGCCCCGCCGCGACGGTGGCGGCGCGGCGGAGCAGGTTAAGCCTGGGCGCGGCGAGCCGCCGTTCGAGCTGGTCGGCAATGGAGGACATTACGTGCGCGGATCCGGGTGGAGTGGGCCGATTGTAGCAGCCGCTCCGGGGACGCGGCCCCGGCTATCGTCCAGCGAAAGTGTTCACATTTGGCGAGAGATCGCGTGCGCCCCTCGTTACGCGCCGATGAAGCATCGGCCCTACTCGGGGTGAACGGGTTGTGTGAGCATAAACTCCGAACGGCTATCGCCGGGCGAGTCGAGCCCGGAGCCAGTCGCGGTGGCCCTCCAGCACCGGCCTGAGCTCCGGGGCGTCGGTCACGCAGGACATCTCGCCCGGGTCGGACTCGAGGTCGACGAGCTGCTCCCGGTCTCGTCCCTCGTCGTACAGCACGTACTTGTAGCGGCCCGCGGCGACCATGTGGCCGAACTCGCTCTCCACGTGGAGGCGCTCGCGCCAGTCGCCGGGAGGGGTCCCCTCGACGAGCGGCCTCAAGCTGACGCCCTCCAGGTCGTCTGGCGGAACGACTCCGGCGTAGTCGCAGATTGTCGGCAGCAGGTCCGGGCCGTTCGATACGAGGTGGTCGCGGTCGACTTGGCCGGCGTGGGTCACACCCTTCCAGCTCACGATCAGGGGCACCCGCGTCGCCTCTTCGTACAGCACCGTCTTGTGCTCCATGCGGTGGGAGCCGTCCATGTCGCCGTGGTCCGTGCTGAATATGACGACCGTGTCCTCCTCCTGCCCGGTCTCCCTCAGTGCGTCCAAGACGCGGCCGATCTGAGCGTCGACCATCTCCGTCAGACGGCAGTAGGCCCAGCGGTGCATCCGCCATCGCTCCGTCGGCCAGCTCTGTCGAGCATGCCTCTTGAAAGGCCGCTGGTCGACAATCATCCCCACCGCCTCGGGCTCCGGGTCCTGAGGTTCCAGGTTGGCGGGGGCCGGGGGACAGATGCTGTCGAAAAACTCCTGCTCCGACACGCCGACGGGCAGCTTCAGCGCCTCGCCAAGGGCGCTCAGCTCCGCTACGCGGCGCTCGGGATCGAGATTGACTCCGTACACTTCGTCGCCCCCTGCGTCTCCGATCGCCATGAAGCAGATGTCGTGGGGGTTGATGAACGATGAGACGAGCAGGAAGGGCCGGTCGCGCTCCCGACGAATGAAGTCCGCGCTGGCGTCGGCGAGCCCCTCTCGCTGGTCCGTCGTCAGATACGTGAAGCCCATCTCCTCCGGCGACATCCCCGGCGGCAGATGCACCTTGCCGCCGTAGGCGGTATCGTACCCGGCCTCCCGCAGCAGCCATCCCATCCCCAAATCCCCCACCTGACATGGTTGGGAGTTGCTTGGTGTGCTTTCAGGGGGTGTCCGGGTGTCGACTTGGGGTGACGCATGACATGATCGGCATCGGACAGGGTCTCGGGTGCCGTCTTTGAGGGTATCGGCAGCGGTTCGCTGCCAATTGTGGCTGTTGTCAGGCCGAAGAAGGCATGGCCCGGCCTGGCAACTCGGCAGAGTCGCCTACAAACCGATGCTCCAGGCAGGGTCGCCTATGCCCGATACGGCTCGGCAGCCAGCGCCAATATCCTCTGCCGCGCGCTGAGCAGCAACTCGTATGAGGGATGGCCACGGGCAAGACGGATGATCAACCTCCTGGCGTGACGCACCACACGGCCCGGTAGGGCGATCAGGGCGAAACGCACCGCCTTGAGACGCTTGCCCACCCACTGTCCGCCCAACACCAGCCGCTTCATGGCAGAGTTCAAGTTGAAGGCCAACACTGCTATCGCCCACCATGCTGCGTTGGCTCCGAACAGCCCCGACGGAAGCCTGCCCCCGGCAAGGTCACTCTTGAGGACGCCGTGGACCTCCTCGCCCTTGCCACATCTCTGCCTCGACCACCAGATCAACTCATCTCCCGCAATGCTCCGGTTGGTCACCACTCCGAAGACCTTGTACCAGCCTCTGTTGGACAGCTCCATCGCGGGGAACGGAAGCTCCATCTGCCCCTCCATTCCCGGCAGAGGCTGTTCGATCAACCGCTCCCTGGTAGCTATGAACCGATACTCAGGGCTGTTTTTGGAGTGCCCTATCCAGTTGGGTACGAAGTTCACATCAGCCCACTGCTGACCCGTGTCCACACGATGCTCCCCAACCTTGCGGTACAGCGTCTGCCAGTCTTGCTCGGCGACCTCGGACACCGCACGGCGGAACTCCGTCGTCACGTCGACCCCAACCGCGAACTCAATCACCCCGAACCGCTCGTCTCTACCCTCCGCGCAGTACCGCAGCAACTCCCGCTGGTACCCCGCCGTATCCGACCTCAGCATCACCTTCTCCACCCCCGCAGGCAGACGGCCCAGCCCTTCAATCAACACTCGCAACTGCTGATGGCCCGCCGGTACATTGCCGTCCCGAAACTCAGAATGCACAATCTGGTCGGCCTCTGCCCAGTAGGTGGTCAGCGGCTGGTAGGCCCTGTACTTCTTGTAGCTGTGGAGCGCCTCCTGCTTGTGTGTCTCCACCAGACAGGCGTCCATGTCCAGTGTGGCCTCGGTCTGAGGCGAACGGCTCTGCACGAAGCCCACCAGGTCGGCGTTCACCTTCCCCAGACCCTCCATAGCTCCGTTGGGAGCAGGTATGAATGCTCTGTGAGCTTGCCGCATCGCCTCCTCGCCCGCGTCATGGAACCTCTCCAGATACCGGAACACCGCAGACTCCGACGGCACGCTCCGAAGACGCTCGACTCGCCATCTCGCCTTCAGCGCCCTGCGCTCCCTACTACCCATCCCCCAGGTCTCGGCATGGCGAAGTACCCTGCACAAACCTGCGTCCTTCTCCAGAACCTCCAGGTCCATCACCGACTCACCGCCTGCCAAGTTCAGCAGTATCAGCGACGTGATTATCTGGCTGTCCGTCCAGCCCTGACCACACTCCCGCAGTCTCACGTGGCGTTCCACCGACGACCTCAAACCCGCTGCTTGCATCAACTCCAGGTACGTCATCAGCCCGGACAGTCCCGTCATACCTGTCGAGCCCTTCTCCTGCTCGTACTGGAACCCCAGTAAGCCTTGCTTCATAATAGATGCACCTCGTTGGTGATCGGTTCGTTTGCTCAACAACCATCTTAGCCCGCATCGCGTCGGGCTCCAACGAGGTCTTCCTCTTATCTAGGTGGGGAATCTGGGCATCGTGGTCGACTTGACACGGGCCGAAATGCTGGCCCGGTTGCCGTCCGGGTTGCTGCGTATGCCGACGTCGCCCGGCATGCGGCCGGTCATCATGCTGTATCGCGACGGCAGGCAGACGGGGTTGGCGCAGTAGGCCCGATCGAAGCGCACCCCGTTGGCGGCGATACTGTCCATGGCCGGCGTCCGGACGTACGGGTTGCCCCCGCAGCCCATCATGCCGGCCTGCTGCTGGTCGGTGAATACGTAGAGGATGTTGGGACGGCTTCGGCCGTCCATCGAGGGCCTCCGGCGGGCTAGATCGAGGCCTTGGCGACTCTGTCGAGGAACGCCCTGCCGCCGGCTTCCGCCCAGGGCGTCCACTGCGCGTTGAGGAAGCGAGCGCCCGTTTCGATGTTGTGGTCGAGGTTGGCGTCGGTGGTCAGCGCCCCGGCGACTTTCCCGGCGCCCACGATCTGCTTGAAGGCGCGGTCGACGACGGCCTGCACCTCGGGGTGGTTCGGCTCTCCCAGGCGGCCCATCGACTGGGCCAGGTCGCCCGGCGCCACGAAGAAGACGTCGATCCCTTCGACCTGCAGTATCTCGGCGAGGTTCTCTATGGCGACGACGTCCTCGATCAGGATTATCGCCAGGGTCTCCGCGTTGGCCTTCCTGGCGTAGTCGGCAACCCCGACGCCCTGCCGGCTCGTGTAGTTGCCCCTGTGCCCGAGTGGGTAGAACTTGGAGGCGTCGACGACCGCCCGGGCCTCGTCGGCGGTGTTCACGTGGGGGATGACGACGGCCTGCGCGCCGACGTCCAGGGTCCGGTAGATCACGCCCGGCAGGTTCAGGTTGACGCGCACGACTGAGGTCATGCCCCACAGGTCGCACGCCCGCGTCAGGTTCGGGATGTCGGCGTAGTCGACAGGGCCGTGCTCGCCCTCGATCCACACCCCGTCGAAGCCGTAGCTGCCCAGGAACTCGATCATCTCCGCGGTGTGCGGCCCGCCCACGATGGTGGCCACTCCGCCCTCGTCCAGAATGCGCTTGACCCGGTTCTGCCTGAGCTCTACCACGGTGTACCTCCTTGGATAGCCGCGGCAATTATACAGGGCCGGTCGACGTTTGCCAGCGTCGGGGAACCGTCGACAGTTGGTCAGGCCCCGCGTTCCGCCCCTCGATACGCGCCGACGAAGCGTCGGCGCTACTCGGGGTGAACGGTTGTGGGGGCCTCGAGTCTGACCAGCTACTGCGTCAGCAGTGGTCCAGCTCCCAGATGGGGCAGCAGAAGGGGAAGACCGCTCGGAAGACATCGCCCGCTAGGCCGGCGATCTCCACGGGTTGCGCCGTGCGGTGCGGTCCGAAGACGAGGCGCGCGATGTCGCGGCGGCTCAGCTCGACGGCGTCTGCGCGTCGGCCGGGGCCGATCTCTACGTCGCCGTCGCGGAAGGTCAGGCTGACCGACTCGCCCGTGTCGGGGCAGGAGAGCGACACCTCGGCGTCGAGTCCAGCCGACCGGCTCCGCAGATGGCCGCGCATCGCGTTCATCAGCCCGGCGACGCTGTTCACCCGCATCATCTGATAGCCGACGCCGGCGCCCTCCTCTACCGGGCGCCGGCCGGCCGGTTTCCGGGCCTCCATGAGCCGCCCGAGCGGGGAGCTCGTCAGCGGGACCGGCGCCTGGACTTCGCGGCCCGGCTCCAGACGGTCGAGCGCCCATCGCACCAACGCCTCCAGCTCGGCCGGATCCCCGCCGCCCTCGATCAGCCCCGGCTTGTTGAAGCCCTCGCCGACGACCAGGTAGGCCACCGGCTCGCCGCCGTCCAGGGCCAGCCGGGTGGACACATTGGGCAGCGTCAGCAGCGCCAGGTAGTCGTCCGCTGAGCGGACGATGCGCCGGGGCTCGGCGTCGTGGGCCGCGGCGACGAAATCGAGATGCGACTGTTCCGTAGAGTCGAAGGCTACCACGTCATGAGAACGGCTCTGGAATAGCTCCCGATCGCCGCGTCCGAGCGCGTATACGAAGCCCTGGGAGCCGACCGCCTCCCAGCCCGAATGCCAGTAGAAGGGGAAGGTCGCCTCCGCGGTCCACAGCACCGCCACGGGCCAGCCGCGCTCCTCCTGGATCCGTGTCGCGTCGCGAAGGCAGAGCGTGGCGTAGCCGCGCCTGCGGCGGTCGGGGTGTGTTCCCGTAGGGCCGATTATCCCGATCGTGAACCGGTCGCCGCCGTTCACGACCTCCCTGGGCGCCACCGGGACGTGCGCGGCGATCCGTCCGGCCACGCTCAAGACGCGGTGGAGGTCCAGCGCCGGCTCGCGGAAGATGAGCGGGTAGTCGGTGGCGATGTCCTGGTTTGTGCAGGCCCTGAAGACGGCGTTGATCAGCGCCACGGTCTCTTCGAACTCCGACTCGCGGCAAGCCCGCGGGCCGCAGACGGGGACGGCGTCCTCCGTCTTCATCGTGCCCCGGTCGCGGCCCGACCCCAGGCGACCGTCTTCGTCGGCGTTATGGCGATGACGGCGCAGCCCGGGTCCAGGAGCTCTCGGTACTGCGGGTACCTGTCGCGCAGCAGCGTTTCGGCAGCGGCCCGCTCCTCGCCGTCTTCCAGAAGCTCCGCCGAGCCGTGCACCAGGACGTAAGCGAGCTCCGTCCAGTCCTCGGAGTAGTCGTCCACGACGAGCGCGACGTTGGGATTGGCGAGGACGTTGAGCACCCGCTTCAGGCCCCGCGCCGGGCGGCGCTTGGGCTTTCGGTCGACTGCGGTGTAGATGCGGCGCCCGTCGAAGGCGTAGCAGACCGGTACGACGTGAGGCCTGCCACGCTCGTCGGCCGTGGCCAGTCGGCCGACCCTGCGCGCGGCGACGAAGGCTGCCGCGGCCTCCGGGATGACGGGCGCGGGTCCGGCCGCGTCCGCGTCACGATCCATCGCCCCAGACCTGACCGAACAGCCTCAGCCAGTTGCCGCCGAGGATCTTCGCGGTGTCCTCGGCGCCGTAGCCGCGCCGCATCAGCTCGACGGCGATGTTGGGCATAGCGTCGGGCGTCTCCAGTCCCTCCGGGTGGTAGTGAGGGTCCGCGATCGGGACCGGCCGCCGCTGCGGCCGAATGCCCTGCCGGGCGAACAGCCACTCGAAGAACGAGTGCGGCTGGTCCTGGCAGAAGTCGGTGCCGATGCCCACGTGGTCTATTCCCACCCTCTCCACGAGATCGTCGATGGCGTCGACGTAGTCCTTGATCGTCGACTCGTAGCCGGTCCGCAGGTGGATGGGGAAGGCGTTGGCGCCGACGACGCCGCCCTTCTCGGCGAGGGCGCGCAGCGCGTCGTCCGGCTTGTTGCGCACGTGGTCGAAGAAGGACCGCGCGTTGGCGTGGGTGAAGGCCACGGGACCGTCGGAGGCCTCGATCGTGTCCATCGTCGTGCGGTCGCCCACGTGGGACAGGTCGATCAGGATGCCCAGGCGGTTCATCTCCCGGACGGCGTCGAGGCCGAAGTTGCTGAGGCCGTCGTCGGTGCGCTCGAAGCACCCGTTGCCCAGCAGGTTGCGCTCGTTGTACGTGACCTGGACGATACGCACGCCGAGGGTGTGGAAGACGGCCAGCCGGTCGAGGTCGTTGCCGATGGGCGACGCGTTCTGCCAGCCGAGGATAACGGCCGTCTTGCCCTCCGCCTTCGCGCGCCGAACGTCCTCGACGGAACCGGCCCGCGACAGCAGGTCGGCGTGCTCGCGGAAGCGGCGGAGCCACGCCGCGACGTTGTCCAGCGTCTGCTCGTAGCCCTCCCATATGGCGATCGTCGCGTTGATCGCCGTCACGCCGCCGGCGTGCAGGCTGTCGTAGACGGCGCCAGAGTCCCAGCGGCTCACGTTCAGGCCGTCGATTACGACCGCGTCGCGGTAGACCTCTTCGGGCGTTGTCGAGCTCAAGGGCGGGCCTCCCGCGGCAGCTTATAGTGTTTGGTGAGACGACCGCATGCGCCCCTCGATACGCGCCGATGGAGCATCGGCGCTACTCGGGGTGAACGGGCTGCCTGGACGCGCCTGACTGTTGCTCCCGCATCGACCCGCTGGGGCCTCACTCCGGTTGCCAGCGGCGCCTTCCGCCGCTGCGCACCAGCCGGCCGAAGCCCGGCTCCGGGAAGTGGCCCGATGAGATCAGGGAGCCCTCTTCCTCCAGCCGGTCGAATATCCGATGACGCGTCGGCGCCGACAGGCTCGTGTCGACGTCGAACGCCGGGCTCCAGTCCGTGTAGTGCGCCTGCGCCGGGCTGTGCGCCACGTCTCCGAGAATGAACCCGCGCACGCCGGCCGACGCGATGGCGATCGAGATGTGGCCCGGCGTGTGCCCCGGCGTCGGGAGCGTCGTCAGCTCGCTCGTCAGGGAATATTCGTCCTCGATCAGGTCGAGAGCGCCGAGCTCATCGATGGGCATCACGCTGTCGCGTACGTGCGGGGACTCCTCCAGGACGCCCGGATCGGTCCAGTAGTCCCAGTCCGTCTTGGGCACCAGGTACCTGGCGTTGGGGAACGTCGGCTGGCCTTCCGCCAGGTTCCAGCCGACGTGGTCGGGGTGCAGGTGCGTGGTCACGACGAGGTCGACCGCCTCGCGGTCGACGCCCTTCCGGCGCATCTCGCTCAGGAGCGCGCCTGCGGGAGGCCCGCCGCCGGTGTCGACCACGACGAGCTTTCCGTCCGAGCGGACCGCCACGGAGCCGTACCTCGGATGAATGTACTCGTCTGCGTCGAGCAGCTCGGGAAACTCGGCCCGCCAGACCTCCATCGTGCTGGTCGGAAAGACGCCGGTCGCCGGCCCGCCGCCGTGGTCGTCCGTCAGCGAGACGAGCTCGACGTTGCCTACCGTCCTCTTGTACTCGGCCATGGTTACCCTCCCGCGCGCTGACCGCGCCCGATCTGCGGGCCATTCTACGCCGTGTCGCGGCGTAGTTCCAACACGCCGGCCGGAGGTCACCGTTCTGCCTTGGCGTCGTAGAGGGAAGCCTCCGGATCCGACACGAGCGGTAGCGCCATTGGGACTATGTACGCGTGTGTCCTTCTGGCAGCGTATGAGGGGGAATGTTACCCCAGGCTCGGTACCTGCTCCCCTTTGTTCCAACGCTGATGACCGAGGGTTCGCGCGCCGCCGTCGCTTCCCACTTTGCACCGTCTCTGAGGATCATCTCGGCCATCTTCTGAAAGTCTTCGAACGTCGAAGATTTCCAGCGGAGAAGTGCGACCGTCAGGCCGCGCTCCGGATATCGCGCCACATACGCCTGCGAGGGGATTCCGGTGTCTCTGGTGACGAGGACGTAGTTACCGGTGCGTACGCAGTGGTCCATTAGGGCCGTATCGGGACGCGCAGGCGCCCCGATATCTTCGTACGTCGCTATCGGGTATCTGAGGATCTTGAGCGCGTCGACGACCGGTCTCGGCACGTCGGCGTCCGCCACCAGCACTATGCCGCACGCAAGAACGACCGCTCGTAGTCGTCGACCTCTCTTATCTGGTCATCGCTCAAACTGGGATAGACGACTTTGGGGTCGATGCCAGATTCCAGTACGGAGGCGACTGCCAGGGTGGAGATTCTAGTCCCCTTCACCGTCGGGGCTCCGCCCAGCACTTCGGGGTCGAGGTCAATGTGCCTGAATCGGTCTGGAACGAGCTCCCTCTTCAACTCCTCCATCAATTCGGGAAAGAACACGGCGGCCATCTTCTGGGGGCCCTTGGAGGCGGCAACGGGATTCCAGAGCTCGTTGTTTGGGAACACCACCACGATGAGGCCTTGGTGCACGTAAATGCTGACCACCTTCCACGCCCTACGGTCCCCATTGCTCATTTGCTCGATGGTGTCCAGGGCCGTCCTTATGGCCTTGGGCTTGATCCCCTGTTCCTTCAGCCTCACGATGACCCTCATCAACAGCAGGTCGTCGTACGTGTATGTGTTCTCTACCCGACCGCCGTAGTCGAATTTGGTGGGTCGCAGCAGGTTGGCCTTCTGCCACGCTTGGAATGTCTGAGGACGAACACGGGCTACCCGCGCCGCTATCTTGGCGGAGTACATCGTGGGCTCCTGGGCACGCTGATGCTCCCTAGAATATCACTCAGCGCAGTTCGGCTCTAGGCGTGCCCGTTGGTCGCCAAGGAGTTCTTCACTCAAAGCTACTATCGCCCCGTGATATACTGCGCCGACCTTCGAGCCCGTGTTGCGGCGAACGTGGACGCATGGGGACGGACGATGACTGGTACTGAAAAACAGGTGCGGCTGACCTCGCTGGCCAGCTGCGCGGGCTGAGCCTCCAAGTTCAGTCCAGCGGACCTGGCGCAGGTGCTGCGCCAGTTGCCCGACGTGAGCGATCCGGACCTGCTGGTCGGGCCCGGAACGGGTGACGACGCCGCCGTCTACCGCCTTAACGACGAGTTCGCGCTGGTCCAGACCGTCGACTTCTTCCCTCCGATCGTCGACGACCCGTTCGTTTTCGGCGAGATCGCCGCGGCCAACGCAGTGAGCGACGTCTACGCGATGGGCGGCCATCCGCTGCTGGCCCTGAACATCGTCGGCTTTCCCGTGGAGCTGCCCAAGGAGATTCTGGTCAGCATTCTCAGGGGCGGAGCGTCCAAGGCGGCCGAGGCCGGAATGCTCGTCGTCGGGGGACACACGGTCGACGACAAGGAGCCGAAGTACGGCATGGCCGTGACCGGCCTGATCGGGCCGGGCGAGCAGATGACCAACGCCGGCGCGCGGCCGGGCGATTCGCTGGTGCTGACGAAGCCGATCGGGACCGGGATCATAACCACCGCCGGCAAGCAGCAGAAGGCCCCCGGGCCGGTGCTGGACGGGGCCATCGCTGCGATGCGCGAGTTGAACGTGGCCGCGGCGAAGGCCGCGAAGGAGGCAGGCGTCCGCGCGTGCGTGGACGTCACCGGCTTCGGCCTGGTGGGCCATCTGCTCGGCATGCTGCGATCCAGCAAAGTCGGCGCCCGGCTCTCCCTCGGCGCCGTGCCCGTGCTGGACGGCGCCGTCGAGCTGCTGGAGCAGGACGTCGCGCCCGGCGGAACGCGCCGCAACCTGAGCTCCGCCGACCCGGAGGTAGCCTGGAGCGGCGCGCTGGACTCCACCGCGCGGCTCCTGCTGTGCGACGCCCAGACGTCGGGCGGCCTGCTCATGGCGGTGGCCCCGGACGCCCTAGACGCCCTGCTGGCCGCGCTGGAGCGCCACGGAGTCGTGACGCGGGCGGTCGTCGGCGAGGTGCTGGAACAGCCGACGTCGGCCGGCCGCCTCCTCGAAGTGACCGCGTAGCCATCCCCGCCGGGTCTGCTAAGCTTTAGGCTGCGGCGAGGAGCAGTTGATCACGATACGAGACCACATAGAGGGACTGGTCCGAGCCGCGCTCGCGGAAGCCCAGTCCCAGGGACTTCTGCCCGAGGGAAGCGTCGAAGGGCAGCTCGTGGAGCGCCCGCAGCGGGCCGGGCACGGCGACTTCGCGTCCAGCGCCCCGATGCGGCTGGCGCGCTCCATGCGCATGAGCCCAATGGTTATCGCGGAGAAGCTCGTCTCCGCGATGGCCGAGGACGAGGCGGTGGGCGCCGTGTCCACAGCGCCGCCGGGCTTCGTCAACATCGCGCTGAGCCCGGACTGGCTGGTCCGGCAGATCGACGCCGTCAGCCGGGCCGGGGCCTGCTACGGCAACGTCGACGCAGGGGCCGGCAAGCGCGTGCAGCTCGAGTTCGTCAGCGTCAATCCCACCGGACCGATACACGTCGGCCACGCCCGCGGCGCCGTCTTCGGCAGCGCCCTCGCGGAGGTGATGGCGGCCGCCGGGTACGACGTGCAGCGGGAGTATTACTTCAACGACGCCGGCAGCCAGATGGAGCGCTTCAACCTGAGTCTGCTCGCCCGATATCTGCAGCAGCACGGCAGAGAGGCCGAGGTGCCGGAGGACGGCTATCGCGGCGAGTACATGATCGACCTGGCGCGGGAGATAGTCGAGCAGGTCGGCGCAACGTACCTGGACGCGCCGGAGGACGAGGCCGCCCGCGAACTGGGCGCGCTGGGACAGGAGCGTATGACCGCCGTCGCCAGGGACGACATGCGCGACCTCAGGGTGGTCTACGACAACTGGTTCACCGAGCGCAGCCTCTACGAGAACGGCCAGTTCGACCGGGCGATGGCGCTGCTCGACGAGGCCGGCCTGCTGACGCGGCGCGACGGGGCGACATGGTTCAGGTCGTCCACGCTGGGGGACGATGAGGACAAGGTGATGGTGCGCAGCAACGGAGCGCCCACCTACTTCGCCACCGACATCGCCTACCACTACAACAAGCTGCTGGAGCGCCGCTTCGACCGCGTCGTCGACATCCTCGGCGCCGACCACCAGGGGCACGTGCGCTTCATGGGCACCGTGCCGACGGCCCTGGGAGTCGACCGGGACCGGCTCGATCTGATCGTCTACCAGATCGTTGCGATCAGACGCGGCGACGCGGCCGTGCGGCTCTCCAAGCGGGCCGGCGAGATAGTGACGCTCAGAGAGCTGGTGGAGGAGGTCGGCGCCGACGCGTGCCGCTTCTTCTTCCTGACGAGGTCGCCGCAGAGCCAGATGGAGTTCGACGTCCAACTGGCCACGAAGCAGTCGGACGAAAACCCGGTCTACTACGTCCAGTACGCCCACGCGAGGATCGCGGGCATCCTGCGGACGGCCGCGGAGCGCGGGATCGACCACGCCGACGGCGACGTCTCACTGCTGACGCACGACGCCGAGCTGGCGCTGGTCCGCAAGATGCTCGTGCTGCCCGAGCTCGTCCGGACGATGTCCGAGCGGCTGGAGCCGCACCATCTGCCCCACTACGCCGTCGAGCTGTCGACCGCGTTTCACAACTTCTATGAGCGCTGTCGGGTGGTGTCCAACCAGCCCGAGGAGCTGGAGTTGTCGAAGGCGCGTCTCAGGCTTGTGGAGGCTGCGAGCACGGTGCTGGCGCGGTGCCTAGCGCTGATGCTGATGTCGGCGCCCGAAAGGATGTAGACGGCCGGCCGGTTGCCCCGGCTAGCTCACGGGCCACTCGCTGCCGTCGGCTTCCAGGGCGCCCTGGCGCTTGTACCGCTCGGCCTTCTGGGCGTAGCCGGCGGCCGTGGCCGCGATCATGCGGGTGTGCCGGTCCTGGACCGGGCCCCGTATCCGCGCGGGCACCCCGACCACCATCGACCCGGGCGGTATCATCATCCGCTCGATGACCATCGCGCCCGACGCGACGAGGCTGCCCGCCCCGATCTTCGCGCCGTCGTTGACCACCGCGCCGTTGCCGATCAGCGCTCCGTCGCCGACGACCCCCGCGTGGCACAGGACCCGGTGGCCTATCACCACGCCGTCGCCGATCTCGACGTCCGCGTCGCCGTGGAGGACCGAGTTGTCCTGAATGCACGTCCGGCTGCCGATGGCGATCCTGCCCGCGTCGGCGCGTATCACGGTGCCGGGCCATACGCTGGACGACTCGCCGATCTCGACGTCGCCGATGACGTAGGCGAACTCGCTTACGAAGGCCGAGGGATGTATGCGGGGGGCTACGCCGTCGAGACTGCGAATCATGGGCTCCACCTCGAAACCGGGGAGAAACGGCTCCGTCACGGACGCGGCGAAGTCTATCAGAAAACGGCAGGGGCTATGGTATGCTTGTCTTATATGACGACGAAACGAATAGGAATGGCGGTCTGCGTATGAGGGCGATAGTCAGCGCGGCGTTGTCGGTCGTGCTCTTCGGAGTGACGGTCCTGGTGACCGCCTGCGGCCTGGGTGGTGAGGAGCCGACGGCCACGCCGGAGCCCACGGCAACCGTGGCGCCGACCGCGACGGTGGCGCCCACTGCCACGCCGACGCCGGAGGCCACTCCGACGCCCAGATCCGGCACCGTCTTCATACGGTACCTCCGAGCGCAGGGGCTGCTGCGGTCCGGGCAGTACGAGAAGTCGATCCCGCAGTTCGACGTCGTGATCCGGCTCGTCCCCGACTTCGCGGAGGCCTACCACGGCAGAGGGCTCGCCTACTACAACGAGGACCAGATCGACCGCGCGCTGGAGGACTTCGACAAGGCGATCGAGCTCAAGGCCGACTTCGCGGACGCCTACAGGAACCGGGGCGTCCTATACACGAACAGGGGACAGCTCGCGCTCGGCGTGCCCGACCTGCGGCGTGCGCTGGAGCTCTACGAGGAGAAGGGCGATGAAGAGCCTGCGGCGGACGTCCGAAGACTGCTCTCGGGGGTCTTTCCCTAGAAACTCGGACGGAAACCCCGATTCTTCCCAAGCCGTCGTTTGCTTGCCGTCGACCATCGATGTAATAGTGGGTTTATGAAACGCAATTCATATATTTCCATGTCGTATAAGACCGTAATACGTCTGCTTTGGGTAGTGCGAAACGCGGCCGATGACTTTCCGGCCAGACTTCTAGGCCCCGTCCACGGCTCGCATCATCGCCGGCCACTCCGACCGGGCCATCCCCGGCAGCGTGGTCACGTTGTACAGGTGCGCAAGACCCTGGTGCCTGCGCGCGCCCTTCGTGGAGACCGTCAGGCCCCGATCCGCGACGAGCCGGCTCATCTCGCGCGTAATATCGTTGTCGGCCAGCCCGGGGAAGGACCGGTAGGCTTCCAGGGACCGCGCCGCGGCCTCTCCGTCTCGCATCGCTCCCGCCAGCGCGTGCATGAACGGCAGGACGACGTTGACCGCCATGTCCCGCGCTCTGCCCGCGCCTATGAGCGGCGGGTCCGAGAGGGCGCGGACGAGGACCGCCGGCTTCCCCTGTTCCACCGCGCTCCGCACGTAGGCCGTAGGCCCCCGGTCGAGAAACCGGTCGACCAGCCGGGCCGCGCCCTCGACGCGTCTGACAGGGTGGTTGGACGGCCTGACTCGGAAGAGGCGCCACTCGCTCGGCGCCAGCCTGCTCGTTCGCGGCAGCCGCCTGACGAGCGCCGCGTCCGGCGCGCCGTCCCCTGCGGTATCCGCGCCGGGCGTCAGCCCGGCGGCCGTCAGCAGGAGCGCCCGGACGGCGGCGAGCCTGGTGCCCGCGGGCTCCCCGCGCAGCGCAGCGGCCGACGCGTACGGGAAGATCTCCGCAAGGCGGCGGAACGGCTTGCGGTTGGCGGCGTATCCGAGCGCCTCGAACAGCGCCGCGTAGAGGACCTGGTCTGCGTCTCCGGCGTCCAACTCACGCGCGAAGCCGCGGCTCCGGGCGAGAAACCGCCTGTCGCCGGCCACGTCCAGCAGTTTTTCCAAAGTGCGCGCGGACAGACCGTCCCACGGGACCATGTTCAGGGGAGCGGAGGCGTCGGCCTGACGGAGCCGGTGGGCCACCGGCTCCAGGGACGCCACGGGCACGCGAGCCCGGGACTGCTGTCGGGACGAGACCCTGCCCTTGGCGCGCAACACGACGTGCAGTATGACGCCGTTGTAGCCCGGGTCGGTCTCGTGGCCGTGGCTTCGCCAGCCGGGGGCCTCTACGTGCAGCTCCACGTCGCCGGTGACGAGCTTGCCGTCGTCCGTGGCGAGGACGCTGTCGCGGAAGTCGGGGCCGGCCCTGCCGCTCGGCCGGCCGGGGTACACGACCCTGAACCGCCTGCCGTCCTCGGTGAGCAGGCCGTCCGGAAGGGAGTGGGCCCGTTGCCAAAGCGCGGCCAGGGCGCTCTCGCCGTAGGGCGCGGGCCGCTCGCGCAGCCAGACGAGGCCCGCCCGCCACCGCGCGGAGCGGCACGGCCGGACTGGCCCGGCGGCCCTCTCCTCGTTTACAGCGAACGACACCAGCATGGAAACCCCTGAACGCGAGGGCGTCTCGCGCCTGTCGACTACGGGCGGCGAGACGGTTCGATAGTAGCATAAGATCGGCACAGGCCAGCCGGCGCCCGGTCGGTCCGAACGGCAACGCCCCCGTTTGCCATCCGGCGCTGCGCTCGCCGCGGAGGACGTGGCGCGTATCGGGTCGGGCTGGTACGACGCCGGCCCTTATCCTGCCGCGGAGGTCTGCAGATGTCGTCCCCGATCGATCCCAACGAGGTGCGCCTGACCGGTGAGAATTCTTTCGTACGCCTGGGCGCGGCGGATGCGGTTACGACGCACGCCAGCCACTGGCGGGTGATTCTCTCGCCGGCCGGCTCCGGCCACGTCCTCTTCTTCAAGAGCGAACTGACCGGGGGCGACCTGAGGGTCTACTCCGACAACATCGCCCTGGCCAGGTGGCTGCAGCGCGACGTCCAGGCGACGATGAGGCCCGAGTACGGCGATCCGTCGCTTCCGGTGGTCGAGGCTAGCTTCTTCCGGGAGGGGGAGGTCGCCACGTACTGGACCGAGCGCGTCGATACGGAGAACGAGGCGCTGTCCCTGACCTGGTACGAGCTGGGAGAGGCGTACGCCGTCAGAAACGAGGCGGGCAGCATCCCGGACCAGCCCCACGGCGTGTACAGCTGCATCGTTCCGGCGGCCCGCGCCCAGGTGACGCTCAACGGCCGCGCCGCGGCGGGCGACGCCTATCCGCGCGACCACGGCGGACGGCCCAGCAGCTCATCCTGCCTGGCCTTCTCGGAGACCTGGGTCAGGCCCCGCCAGTAGCGGGTACGGCCTCCCCGGTCAGGCGGCCCCGCGGGAGCGCCGGCTATGCTCGGGCCCCCGCTTCCGCTCGCCGCCGGTCCTGGGGCGAGTCGGCGTGAAACGCGCGTGGAAGTCGCGCCTGTACGCTTCGAACCGGCCCGCGAGCACCGCGGCGCGCATCTCCTCCATCAGGCGCAGCACGAAGCGCACGTTGTGTATCGTAGCCAGCCGGTAGGCGAGCAGCTCCCGGGCGCGAAACAGGTGGTTCAGGTAGGCGGTCGAGTGCGCGCCGCAGGTGCGGCAGTCGCAGCCGGGGTCGATCGGCCCGTCGCGGTCTCGGAACGGAGCGGTGTCGACGTTGATCCTGCCCTCCCGGACGTACAGCGAGCCGCCCCGGGCGACCCGCGTCGGCAGGACGCAGTCGAACATGTCGATGCCCCTGGCCACACACTCGACCAGGTCCTCGGGCGCGCCGACGCCCATCAGGTACCGGGGACGGTCCTGGGGCAGCAGCCCCGTGGTGAACCCGGCCACCTCGTACATCGCGCTCTTCGACTCGCCGACGCTCAGCCCTCCTATGGCGTAGCCGGGGAAGCCCATCGACGTTATCTCGGCGGCCGACCGGGCGCGGAGGTCCTCGAAGACGCCGCCCTGCACAATGCCGAACAAAGACTGTCGGCCGCCGCCGTGGGCCTCCAGCGAGCGGGCCGCCCAACGCCCGGTGCGCTCCGCCGCGGCCTCCACCTCGCCCCGGTCGCGGTCCGAGGCCACACAGACGTCCAGCGGCATGATCACGTCGGCCCCCAGGGCGCGCTGGTGGTCGACCACGGCCTCCGGGGTGAACCTGTGGAGACTTCCGTCGAGGTGGGACTTGAAGACGATGCCGGACTCGTCGAGCTCGCGCATGTGCTCCAGGCTGAATCCCTGAAAGCCGCCGGAGTCCGTGAGCACTGGCCCGGGCCACGACATGAAGCCGTGCAGGCCGCCGAGACCCGCGACGGTCTCGACTCCCGGCCTGAGATAGAGATGGTAGGTATTGGACAGGATCATCGCCGCGCCGGCGTCGCGCAGGTCGGCGGGGTCGAGCGCCTTGACTGAGCCCTGCGTGGCGACCGGCATGAACGCCGGCGTCGGCACGTCGCCGTGGGCGGTGCGCAGGACGCCGGCGCGCGCGCCGGCGTCGCGGGCCTGCAGCTCGAAGATCGAGCTCATGGACCGGCTATACACCGGCGGCCTGCGCCAGGAGCGAGGCGCCCATCACGATGAGCATCGCCGCCAGCAGGCGCATTATCCAGACGACGGGCACCTTCGGTCCGAGCCAGGTGCCAACCTGGCTGCCGACGAGAAAGCCCGCCCCGGCCCAGACGAAGGTCGGGTACCAGTCCACGTGGCCGAGTCCGGCGTGGACCGCGGCCCCGGCCGTGGCGTATATGGCGAGCGAGAAGACGGACGTCGCGATGGCGATGCGCACCGGGAAGCCGAATCCGGCCACCAGCACGGGGGTCCTGATGAAGCCGCCCCCGGTGCCCAGAAATGTGGACACGAAGCCGAGCAGAGAGTTGAACCCTATCGCGAGCCCCTCGTTGAAATCGTACTCGTAGACCCGGTCGGCGGGTCCCACGTGGCGGACCTTCCGTCTCCAGCCGATGCGACTGCGCTTCGGTGCGGCCCTTCGCTCCACGCGTCGCTCCACGCCCGTCCTCCGAACGAGCATGTGGACCGCCAGCGCCACCAGCAGCGCCCCCAGGATGGCCCTGAACTGCTCCGGCGCGACCGCGGCGACCGCGAACGGCGCCCCCACGGAGCCGGGGATCGCCGCGGCGGCGAAGAGCAGGCCGCTGCGACGGTCGACGAGCCGCATGTGGCTGTAGGCGACCGCGCCGGCAAAGCTGTTCAACGCCACGAGCCCGAGGGAGGTGCCCGCGACCTCGGCCGGGTCGATGTCGAAGAACAGGAGCAGCACAGGCGCCATGATGACGCCGCCGCCCGCGCCGACCATAATGCCGACCGCGCCGGATCCCAGCCCCACGAGTACCAGCGCCAGCGCCTGCAAGTCTGCTCAGCACCCGTTGGCCGGAGTCACCGGCAGACGCTGTCGAGCGCGGCGTCCACGAGCGCGGCCGGAACGTCCCGCCGGGTCGTCGCCCGGCCGATCCGCTCCAGCAGCACCCAGCGGATCACGCCCTCGGAGGTCTTCTTGTCCATGCTCATCGCAGCGCGGACCGCCCGCGGGTCGACTCCCTCGACCGACGCGGGCAGTCCGTACCGGTCGATAACGGCCCGCTGCCTCGAGACGTCCTCCGGAGATAGCATGCCCAGCTCCCGCGCGATGAAGGCGGCGGCCGCCATGCCCGCCGCCACGGCCTCGCCGTGCAGGTATCGTCCATACCCGGCTGCGGCCTCGACGGCGTGCCCGACGGTGTGCCCGTAGTTGAGCAGCACCCTGAGGCCCAGCGTCTCCTTCTCGTCCTTGGAGACGACCCTCGCCTTGACGGCCGCGCTCCGTCTGATCGCTTCGGTGGCAGACTCCTCGTCCAGGTCCAGGATGCGTCCGGCTTGCTCTTCGAGAAGGCGCAGCAGGTCCTCGTCCAGGATGAGTCCGTGCTTGACGGCCTCCGCCCAGCCGGCCGCGGCCTCGCGTCTCGGCAGGCTGGCCAGGGTCCGCGCGTCCTCCAGCACGAAGCTGGGCTGGTGGAAGGCCCCGACCAGGTTCTTGCCCTGAGGCAGGTCGACGGCCGTCTTGCCGCCGATGGCGGAGTCCATCATCGCGAGCACCGTCGTCGGCACGTGGGCGAGGCGCATGCCCCTGGCGTAGGTGGCCGCCACGAAGCCGGCCAGATCGCCTACGACTCCGCCTCCCACCGCGACGAGCAGGTGCCCCCGCTCAGCGCGAAGCCCGGCGAGCCAGTCGTACAGGTGGCCCGCGCTCCGCAGCGTCTTGGTCTGCTCCCCGGGCGGCAGCACGAAAATGTGCGTGACGATCCCCGCGGCCTCCATCGACGTCTGCGCGCGCTTGGCGTGCCGGTAGGCGCCCTGGTCGGTCACCACGTAGGCCGTGGCCGGCGACACGGCGCGCTCGGCGCGCTCTCCGAGCTCGTCGAGAATGCCCCATCCCGCCCAGATCGGGTAGTCGCCGGCCGACGTGCGGACCACCGCGGACAGGTCGCCGTAGGCAGCGTGCGCGGCGTGTTCGGCGCTGTCTCCCAGCATGCCCCAGGCGCGCACGACCTCCGCGGCGGCCCGGACGGAATCGAGGCGGTCCGTCGACACCGTCCAGTCGCACCTGGCGTAGTCGGCCTGGCGGCTGGCCTTGAGCGACACGATCCGGCCCAGGGGATCGTGATCGTCGAGCATCGGGCGGACGACGCGGCCGCCCGTTTCACGCTGCTCCTTGAGACGCCGGTACAGCACCTCGGGCGCCGCTTCGAGGCACACGACTATTCCGGACTCGCTCATTAGGCGGCGGTTGCGCTCGAAGACGACGACTCCGCCGCCCGTCGACACGACCTGGTTCTCGCCGCCGCAGACTTCGGCCAGCCGGGCGTGCTCCATGTCCCTGAAGGCGGCCTCGCCGTCGCGTTCGAAGATGTCCTCGATGGAGCGTCCCGCCGCGGCGACGATCTCCTCGTCGACGTCGACGAACCGCCAGCCCAGGGTGCGGGCCACCTCGCGGCCCACCGTGGTCTTCCCGGAGCCCGAGAAGCCGGTGATGAAGATGTTGCGCTTCACGCCGTGACTCACTCCGCCATCGTCTGTGCGGCTATAGCCTCTTCCGCGGCCCTGAACATCACCGGCACCGGGGCCTCGACGCCCGTCCACATCCGGAACGAGGCCGCCCCCTGAAACACCAGCATCGGCAGGCCGCCGACCGGATGCGCCCCCGCCTCGGCGGCCTGTCTGAGCAGGGGAGTCTCGGTCGGCGTATAGACCATGTCGAACACTACAGATCCGGGCCGGATGACGCCCTCCGGCAGGGGGCTCTCTCCTTCGGCAGGGCCGTGCCTCATCCCCACCGACGTCGCGTTGACGATCAGGTCCGCCGCTTCGCAGACCTCCGTCAGCGCGTTGGCGTCTGCGGCGACGGCTTCCACCTCGCAGCCGTCCCGTCTCGCCTCGGCGGCCAGCGCCTCGGCCCGCTCCCGCGTGCGGTTGGCGATCGTCAGCCGCCGAACGCCGGCCGCGGCCAGACCGAACGCCGCGGCGCGCGCCGCGCCGCCGGCCCCCAGCAGCGCCGCGGCTTTGCCCTCGGGACTGAACCGCCCCGTCTCACGCAGGCTGCGCATGAAGCCGTACTCGTCGGTGTTGCGCCCGATCAGCCGACCGCCGACTTTGAGGATCGTGTTCACGGCCCGCAGTCGGGACGCGACCTCGTCGACCTCGTCGACCAGGCCGGCCACGGCCTCCTTGTGGGGGATGGTGACGTTCGCGCCCAGGTAGTCGTCCCCGCGCAGGCGCTCGAACTCGGCCGGAAGCCGCTCTGGCGGTACCGCCCACCGGTGGTAACGGGCGGGTATCGAACAGTGGTCCAGGGCCGCTTGCTGGAAAGCCGGGGAGATCGAGTGGGACAGGGGATAGCCGAACAGTCCGACCTGCTGAGTCATCGGGGCGCCACGCCGGCCAGTATATCAGCGCCCCGAGCCGATGAACAGGAAACGCCCGATGGTGTAGGTGTTCAGACTTTCTCTGAAAATAGCCCCTGGCCGACATGCCGGTGCAGCCTCATTTTCGTGGTTGGTGAACAGCCGGCCGCCGGCGCCAGGATTGGCGGCCAAGGGGCACTGTGATATCATTGTGACGCTCGTAGCAAACTCCCCCCGAGGCTGCTCTGCTGACGTGTCTAGCGACGAACTGAGGGAACGTACACGCACAGCTCTGGCCTCTCAGAAGCGGCCGACGATTACCGTCCTATCATCTCTTCTGGCGGCCCACGACGAGTTGGGCTACCTCCCGGACGAAGCCGTCGAGGAGGTGGCCGCGCTCACCGACGCCAGCATCAACGAGGTCTGGGGCGTCGCCACCTTCTACACGAACTTCCGCTTCACTCCGCCGGCCGCCAATACCGTGGAGGTCTGCTGGGGCCCGACGTGCCATCTCGTGGGCGCGCAGGCCATTCTGAAGGACCTGCTCGAGCATCTCGGCCTCTCGGGCGAGGGCGACACGGAGGACGGCCGCGTATCGCTGAAGTACAACACCTGCCTGGGCGCCTGCTCACAGGCCCCCGTCATCAGCGTCAACCACAGACTGCACGGCCGCATGTCCGTCGAGGGCGCGCGCGGCAAGGTGGCCGGTATGTCGGCCAACGGCCATCGATGACCCACTTCGGCGACCTCAAACAGCGGGCGGACGAACGATGGAGTGAGCTCGTCGCCGGCGACCGGCCGTGGGTCCGGATAGGCGCGGCGATGTGCGGCCACTCGGCCGGGGCCCTCGACGTGCTCGAGGCCGTGAAGGCGGAGCTCGCCTCCGGGGGCATCGACGCCAACGTCGACACGGTGGGCTGCATCGGCCTCTGCTACGCCGAGCCGCTCGTCGACGTGCTCAAGCCAGGCGGCCCCAGGGTATTTTTCCAGCGCGTCGCGCCCGGCGACGTGTCCCGGGTTATAGGCGGCTATCTCCGTGACGGAGTAATCGACCCCGAGCACGCGCTCGGGTACCTGGGCGACGGTCCGGTGGACGGCCTGGCCGACCTGAGCGCGCTGCCCGGCATACGGCTCCAGGAGCGCATCGCGCTGCGGAACGCCGGACACACGGCGCCCGACGACATCTACCAGTACATAGCCAACGGCGGCTACAGCGGGCTGAACAAGGCTCTTACCGAGATGGAGCCGTCCGACGTCATCGACGAGATGAAGGCTTCCGGCCTCAGGGGCCGCGGCGGAGCCGGCTTTCCGACCGGCCTGAAGTGGAGCTTCATGGTCCGGTCGCCGGGGCCGCGAAAGTATATCCTCTGCAACTGCGAGGAGGGCGACCCGGGCGCATACAACGACAAGGGAATCCTCGAGGGCGACCCGCACACGCTGCTGGAGGGCATGACGCTCGCCGGATACTCCACGGGAGCGACCAACGGCTTCGTCTTCATACGCCACGGGCACGACGGGCCCATCTCGTGCACCGAGAAGGCCATCGAGCAGGCGTACGAGACGGGGCTGCTGGGCCCGGACATCCTCGGCTCCGGGTTTGGCTTCGACATCGAGGTCTCGCTGACCGGCGAGTCGTACGTGGCCGGCGAGGAGACCGCGCTCATGGAGTCGGTAGAGGGCAAGCGCTCGATGCCGCGGTTCAAGCCGCCGTTCCCGGCGGCGTTCGGAGTATGGGGCAGGCCCAGCACGATCAACAACGTGAAGAGCCTCTCGTACGCCCCGGAGATCGTCTCCAGAGGCGGCGAGTGGTTCAAGGGCGTCGGCCGGGAGAGCTGCACCGGCACCATCATCGCCTGCCTGACCGGCGACGTGAAGTACCCCGGGATGTACGAGGTGCCGATGGGCATCTCGCTCGGCCGGGTCGTCCACGAGCTCGGAGGCGGCACGTCCAGCGGCAAGCCCGTCAAGATGGTGCAGCTCGGCGGCCCGCTGGGCCACATCCTCGACGACAGGTGCCTGGAGTACGGCCTCGACTTCGACGAGATGAGAAATAACGGGGCGATGTTGGGCTCCGGCGGCATCATCGTGGGCGATGCGGACCGCTGCGCCGTCGACATGGCCCGCGTGCTCGTGGCGTTCTGCCAGTACGAGTCGTGCGGAAAGTGCTTCCCGTGCCGGCTCGGCATGACGCACCTCCTGGAGCTTATCACCGGCGTGGCCGCCAACGAGGCCACGCCCGGCCAGATCAAGCTGATGGAGAGCATCGGCGGGACGATGGAGTCGGCGTCCCTATGCTTCCATGGCCAGCTCGGCTTCAACCCGCTCCGATCGGCCATCACGAACTTCGCGGACGACTTCAGGGCGCACATTGAGGAGAGGCGCTGCCCGTCCGGCGGCTGCGACGAGCCGCTGCTGATGCCCAAGAACATGCGTCCCTTCGCCGAGGAGCACCGCGAGCTGATGGCCGAACAGGGTGCCGTATAGACCGTCCGTAGACTGGAGCGAACAAGGGGGTCCGGGCCGATGCCCGACGACATAACGATCACGATCGACGGCGCCGAGGTCAAGACGCGGCCCGGGACTAACGTCCTCCAGGCCGCGATGGACGCCGGCATCTACATCCCGTACCTGTGCTACTACCCGGGCATGAAGGCCTTCGGCGCGTGCCGCATGTGCGTCGTCAAGTTCGACGAGGGCGGCCCGCCCGGCAACCAGGCGTCGTGCACGGTGCCGGCCGCCGACGGCATGGTCGTCAGCACGGCGGCCGAGGACACCAAGGCCGTGCGCAAGGGCATCATGGATCTGCTGATCTCCGAGCATCCCCACGGCTGCCTCACCTGCCACCGCGTCGACCTGTGCGGCCCCGCCGACATCTGCCTGCGCCACGTTTCCGTCAACGACCGGTGCGTGACCTGTCCGAAGAACGAGCGCTGCGAGCTCAAGGACACTGTCCGCTACCTCGAGATGGACATGGACACCCCGCTCACCTACAACAACCGCAACCTCCCGCAGAAGGTGGCCGACCCGTTCTGGGAGATGGACCTGAACCTCTGCATCGTCTGCGGCCGCTGCGTGCGGGTCTGCGACGAGGTGCGGGGCGACAGCGCCCTGACCTTCACCGACAGGGCGGGGCGCAGCCTGATCGGCACGTCCCATGGCACGTCGCTGCTGGAGTCCGGCTGCGAGATGTGCGGCGCCTGCATCGACGTGTGCCCCACCGGAGCCCTGGTGGAGCGCGATCACAAGTGGGCCAAGGCGGCCAAGAAGGTCGTCAGCACCTGTAGCCTCTGCCCCGTCGGCTGCCAGATGACCCTGGAGGTCGACAAGCGGGGGCGCCTCATTCGCGCCATCGGTGACCTGGACGCCGCGGCCAACCATGGACAGCTCTGCTACAAGGGCAAGTTCGGCCTCGACTTCGTCAACAACAAGCGCAGGCTGCGCAAGCCGCAGCTCCGCGTCGACGGCGCTCTTACGGAGGCGACGTGGAACGACGCCGTCGGGGTGGTGGCCGAACGCCTGGAGGAGTACAGGGACGGCCGGTTCGCCCTGCTGGCCTCTCCGCACGGCGCCAATGAAGACTGCTACGTCGCGCAGAAGTTCGCGCGGGCAGTCATGGGCACCAACAACGTGGACATGTCGTCCAACATACGCCCCGAGCTGTTCCCGGCGCTGGGCGAAATGCTCGGCCACGAGGCCGGCACCAACCCGACGTGGGAGCTCGACGGCGCCAACTGCTTCCTCGTCGTGTCCAGCAACGTCACCGAGGAGCAGACCGTTGCCGCCGTTCCGGTGAAGAAGGCCGTCCGCGCCGGCGCGTCGCTCATAGTCATAGATCCGCGGGAGACGGAGCTCACCCGCTACGCCGACATCTGGCTGCGTCCGGTCCCGGGCAGCGAGACGGCGCTGGTCGGCGGCATGATCCGCGTCATCGTCGACGAGTCGCTGGACGCCCACGACTTCCTGGCCGACCATTGCGACGGCGCGGAGGAGCTGCGCAACAGCCTCTGGGAGTTCGACCTGATCCGGGTCGCGGCAGCGACGGGCATCTCACAGGAGCGGATACGCGAGACGGCGAGGCTGTTCGCCCGCGCCGACGCGTGCGCAACCCTCTACGGCCTCGAGACGGTCGCGCCCGACCTGAGGGAGGACTGCGTACGCGCCCTCGTCAGCCTGGCGCTCGTGACCGGCAACGTGGGCAGGCCGCACACGGGGCTGTACCCGCTCTACCCCGGCGCCAACGAAGGCGGCGCAAGGGACGTCGGGTGCGCCCCCGACCGCCTGCCGGGCTACGAGAGGGTCTCCGACCCCGCGGCCCGCGGCAAGTTCGAGCAGATCTGGAGCGCGGCGCTGCCATCGGCGGCGGGGCTCGGCGTCCGCGAACTCGCGGACGCCATACGCGACGGCCGCGTCCGCTCCATGCTCGTATCCGGCGACAGCGTCAACTTCGCCAACGGGCAGGCCGGCGACCTCATCGGCGCGCTCGAGGAGCTGGACTTCCTGGTCGTCGTGGACACGTTCGCCAACGAGCTCACGGACATCGCCGACGTCGTCCTGCCGGCGACCACGTTCGCGGACAGGGACGGGACCATCACCAACCTGGAGCGCAGGGTGCAGCTTCTCAGGCCGGCGGTGGGATCTAAGGGCGACGAGGAGGCCGACTGGCGTATTCTCAGCAGGATTGCCCGCCGCATGGGAGCCTCCGGTTTCGGCCACGAGAACGCGGAGCAGGTCTTCGACGAGGTCCGCGACGTCGTGAACGTCTATGCGGGCCTCTCCTACCAGCGTCTTCAGGACGGCGGGCTGCAGTGGCCGTGCCTGGCCGCTGACATGGCCGACACGCCGGTGCTGTACGCCGCCGACGGTCTCGACCGCAAGGCGCGCTTCAGGGCGATGTCGATGCCCGACGTGCCGGTGCACTCCGACCCGACGTACCCTCTGCTGCTGGCCCGAGGACGGCTGCTTCACGAGGCCGACAGGCCCGTGGAGATCGAGCTCGTCGGCAAGCGGAACGAGATCCGCAGGCCCGACGTCGTCGAGCTGCACCCGGAGGACGCCGGGGCCCTCGGCGTCGTCGAGGGCGAGTGGATCGATGTGGTCTCCAGCGCCGCAACCCTGCGGGGCGCGGCGCGGCTGACCGGCCCGCAGAGGGGCCTCGTGTCGACCACCTCTCTCTTCGGACAGATGGCCACGGAGCTGGAGCAGTCGGACCGGCCAGACCCCATGCTGAGGGTCGACGGCCTGCCTCTGGTCCCGGTGCGCGTGGAGAGACTCGAAGAAGCGGCCGCCGACTAGTTTCCCGACTCCGGGAGGTCGTCACCCTCACGCCAGCCCTCTCCCGTCACGGGAGAGGGGGACTCCCTCCTCGGCAGACTTATCCGGCCAACCTCAGAGACAGAGCGCTGGGACCGCCGTCATCGGCTCCCCCGGTGGGAGCGGTGGTCCCGGTCTCAGGCGTCGAAGTAGAGCGCGAGCTCGTACGGGTGCGGGCGACGCCTCACCTCTTCGATCTCGTGCGACCGCTTGTACTCCAGCCACGCCCCGATCAGGTCGCCGGTGAAGACGTTCCCCCTCGTCAGGAAATCGTGGTCGGCCTCGAGGGCGTCCAGCGATGCGTCCAGCGACCGCGGGAGCCGGCCGGTCCTCGCCGGTGCGTCGGCCGACAGGCGTCTCGGGTCGACATCCAGGGGCTCGCCCGGGTCTGTCCCGTTCAGGATGCCGTCGATGCCGGCCATGAGCATCGCCGAGAACGCCAGGTACGGGTTGCACGTCGGGTCCGGAGGGCGGAACTCCACGCGCCTGGCAGACGGCTCGGCGAAGTGGGTCGGCACCCGCACCGCGGCGCTCCGGCTCCTGGTCGAGTAGACAGGGTCGACCGGCGCGTCCAGGCCCGGCGTCAGCCTGCGGTAGGAGTTGGTTCCCGGCGCGCAGAACGCCAGCAGCGCGGGAGCGTGGGCGAGCAGACCCCCGATGTAGTTGGCCATCAGCTTGCTCATCCCGGCGTAGCCGTCGCCGTGGAAAAGGTTGTGGCCGTCCTTCCAGAGGCTCTGGCGCGTGTGCATGCCTGCGCTGGCGTCGCCGAGCAGCGGCTTCGGCATGAAGGTTGCCGCCCTGCCGTAGTCGCGGGCCGTGCCCTTCAGCAGATACTTGCAAATCAGCACGTCGTCCGCCCCGCGAGTCAGAGAGTCGGACTCGAAGACGATCTCTCCGTGCCCGGCCGCGGCCTCCCCGTGGCGGTGCCTTTCTACTTCCACTCCGAAGCCCGCGAGCTTGATTGCGACATCCGATCGGATGTCGGCCGCCGTGTCCACGGGAGGCCCCGCCGGTCGTCTCCCGCCGTTGCTTGGGGGGTCGGCCGGGTTTGGCTCGCCGACGTTCGGGCCGCCGCTGTCGCCCTGCTCGGACTGCGCGTCGAAGATAAAGAACTGCGGCGCGGCTCCCCAGCAGCTCGCGTCGGCCACACCCGACGTCCTCAGGTAGCGCTCGGCCTTCTGCGCGATCCACCGGGGGTCGCGCGGGTGGCGCCCGCCCGTTGCCGGGTCACGGACGTCGCAGATCAGGCTGAGGGTCGGGACCTCCGGTACCGGGTCCACCGCAGCGGTGGCCGGGTCGGGGACCAGCAGCAGGTCGCCCCCGTCAGCCTGGAAGCCCCGGATGGACGATCCGTCGAACGCCGCGCCATCCGCGAACAGCTCCTCAGTCAGCCGGCCGAATGGGACGGTGACGTGGCGCATCGCGCCCGGCAAGTCGACCAGCTTCAGGTCGACCATGTCGACGCCGTTCTCTTCGGCGAAGGCGATCACTTCCGCCGGCGTTCTATCCATGTCGGACATTCTGGAACCCTCCCTGATGTCGGTCGGCCGCGGTCGAGCGCCGCCGCGGCCTGCGGTCAAGCCAGTGGCCGTCCCCAATCCGGGCCGGAAAGCCGGTCCGTATCGTGGCCCAGGCACGAGCGTATGGTAACTATCTCGCCCGCGTGAGTGAAGTGGGCCGCGATCCGCAACAGGGCGTAGCTCAGTCGCAGTCCGGTTCCTCGAAGGAACTCAATCGACCCGGCGTATGGGACAACCCTGTCGAGGGGAGGCTCCGAGTCCAGATACAGCCGGGCGCTCCGGCGGACGTCGTCGACCGCGGCGAGCACCCCCTCCCAGTCGTCGCACTCGCCCGTCCCGCCGTTGCGAAACCGGTCCCGACGAGAAATGGATGAGGCGGCAGACCCTGAAAATTGGCGTTGAGCCACGAGCCCAACATGGTGGTGACGCGGCCGATTGTCCACGCCATGCTGCTCCCGCCGTAGTGCCGGGCCGTGGCCTCCTCGCGCGTCAGCCCGTCGACTGACTCATCGAGATTCTTCCAGGACTCGTAGATGAACAGGACAAGGTTGTCAGGCATCGCGGGCCAACCTCCAACCTGGACCTAAGAGATGGGACTGTTGACGTGGTGTAGTCCGTTGGCGAGACGGGCGCTTCCGGGCATGGAAGAGGGTGGTAGGCCAGGGTTGACTGCCCGCTCGGGTACGGCGGAATTCATGGAGACTCCGTCCCTTCACTCAGGATTGCGAGGTAGCTATCGTACACGTACAGCCGGTTGCGCGACCTCCCTGTTATCTCCCGCACGAGCCCGAGCCCGCTCAGCCTTTCCAAAGCCGACGATGCCGCTGGGAAAGAGAGGCCCGTTCTGTCGCAGGCTTGAGGAATAGAGGTAATCGGGCGCTCCTTCAGCATCTGTTGAACGCGAAGCGCCGATCCTGCGGCGCGACCCGTCTCCTGAATCCGCTTCTGGTCCTCTTGGAACAATGCCACCAATCGCCGCGCAGTCGATACCGCAGCGTCCGCCGTCTGTTTGACTCCATTGAGGAAGAATACGACCCACGCCTCCCAGTCGCCGGTCTCCCGTACGCCGCCGAGCAACGCGTAGTACTCCTCGCGGCGTTCCTTGAAATAGAGGCTCAGGTAGAGCAACGGCTCTTGCAGCACGCCCTCGTGACAGAGCATAAACGTAATCATGAGCCGTCCTGTGCGGCCGTTGCCGTCGAGAAAGGGGTGTATGGTTTCGAACTGTACGTGCGCAAGGGCCGACCGGACTGTTGCCGAGAGACCGACGTCCTCGGCGTGAAGGAACCGCTCGAGGTCAGTCATACAGTCCTGAACGGCATTGGAAGGCGGTGGCACGAAGTGCGCGTTCCCGGGACGGCTGCCACCGATCCAGTTCTGGGAGCGCCGGAACTCCCCAGGTGACTTGTCGCTCCCGCGGCCCTTCGCCATGAGTATATGGTGGATCTCTCTTATGAGACGATTCGATAGTGGGAAACCTTCCCGCAGCCGCTGTAAGCCGTGTTCCAAAGCGGCAACGTAGTTGGAGACCTCCGTGACGTCATCGACGGGTACGCCGGGTCTCTCTTCCAACTCGAACATCAGCAGGTCCGACAGAGAGGACTGAGTCCCCTCGATTTGGGAGGAGAGGACTGCCTCTTTGCGGACATAGGTGTAGAGGAAGAGATACGGGTCCGGCAGCAGGGTCGTGAGACTGTCCAACCGCCCCAACGCAAGCTGTGCATCCTCCAAAGGCGCCTGCATGGCGGCCAGGTCGAGTGCCGGCGCTGGTGGCAGGGCATAGGGAACGAAGGCTCTGACCCGCTCCCCTGCGGTGTGCGTGATCTCGTATCTGCCGGTCTCGCCGCGTTTCACTATCGTGACCCCTTACCAAGCAAGGCTTAATTAGGAAGTTGCCTATTTAGCTTTAGGCCCTAAGTATAAATAAGCCCAGGGGTTCTACGCAAGCGTCCGCGGGTGCCCAGGCCGCCGCCCGCCCGTTTACTGCGCTGGTCTCATGGCTCTGGCCTATCCAGGCGAGCTGCGTCCAGCGCTGGTGAAGACGTAGCGACGCGCATCCGAGAGCACGGGGGACCGCGAGCAGAAAGCTCCAGGACGCGGCCAAGTAGGCGGAGGCGGTGCTCTCCGAGCGCAGGATCCGCCTGGCCGACGTGGAGGCGATCACGTCGTTTGCCCAGGACATGAGCGCGCCTTTGAACGAGAGCGAGCTGACGGAGCGCCGGGTGTTCATCGAGTCGTTCGTGAAGGAGATCGTTGTGAGCCCCGGCCAGGCCAAGGTTCGCTACACGATTCCGATGCCGCAGGATAGCCGGATCGCGGGGATGGATGCCGAGGAGGTGGCCATCTCCAGGCCGATCCTGTCAACGGTAAACAGTGGTAGCGCGTACGGGATTCGAACCCGTGATCTCCGCCTTGAGAGGGCGGTGTCCTTGGCCGCTAGACGAACGCGCCACGCGTTCGGCCGAAATGGGCGGTGGCTGGGGATCGAGGATTCGAACCTCGGCTTACAGATCCAGAATCTGTCGTCCTACCACTAGACGAATCCCCAACTTGCCAAATTCTATCAGGGTCAGGAAGCCGCTTCAACCTGAACACAGGCGACGTACCGCTCACGTTGGCCGGCCGCCGCGCAGCCGTCCAACACCCTGGCTCTGGCTGAGTGGCGAACGTACTCGGTTGCACGGGGCCCCGCAACTGTAGTGGGGCGGTCGTTGCGTCCCAACGGACGGCCTGGTCTCCGCCAACTGAAGGAGGACGGTTCTTCTTACGCAGCTTTTGTAATGCGCGAGTGAATGACCGCCGTATGGCGCACTCTATTCACGCATGGTGGTGCTCGTGGAGTGAGCCAGCTATACTGGAGGCATGGCGACCTCACGACCGGTACGGGACCGCATCCGGGCTCTGAAACGAGAGTACGACACTTTGCGACAGGGCAGAGAGTCCCTGCTGTCGATGGTCGACGAAGTGGAGGTACCGGAAAGCGTCTACAACTCGAACGCGATCGAGAACTCGACCCTCACTCTCGAGGAGACGGAAAACGTTCTGATGGAGCAGATGCTGTCTCGGAACGTCTCTGTTCGCGAGGTGTTCGAGGCCAAGAACCTGGCCCGGATCGTGGAGTACACGCGCACCAAGGCTGCCGACAGCGAGCTGACCAAGGACCTGATGTTGCTACTGCATCAGATGCTGATGGGCGTCATAGACGATGCCATCGCCGGCCGCTTTCGCCGGCGGGGAGAGTACGTGCGGGTCGGCACACATATCGCGCCGGTGCCCGAGCGTGTCGAGCCGATGGTAGACGACGTCTTGGTCGAGTACTCCAGCGACCTCGATTCCTATTTCTTGGACAAGATCGCACGGTTCCATCTGGACTTCGAGACGATCCATCCGTTTTGCGACGGCAACGGCCGCATCGGACGCGTTATCCTCAATGTCCAACTACTGAGGCTCGGCCTGCCCGGCCTGGTCATCCGCAACTCGGATAAGGACGTCTACTATCGGGCGTTCAGAGAATATGAGGGCCGCAATGAGACAAGGACCATAGAGCGCATGCTGGCGCTGGCACTGATGGAGTCTCTGCATAAAAGACTGAGCTTCCTGAGGGGCGACGTCATCGTCAGACTGTCGGACTACGTGAAGAACAACAAGCTCTCGGCGCCAGGCGTCACCAACGCCGCCCGGCGTCAGACCATTCCTGCCTTTCGCGAGAAAGGCGTGTGGAAGATCGGGTTGGATCAGGTGACGCTGCGTTGACCGGCGCCGAGGCTAGCTGGTAGGATTCCACTAGTGAACACGTTCACAATGAGGGCAAAGCCCATGGCTGGGCGGTGCGTACTGAAAGGCTGAGAATGAGAGCGCTTCCTCGATTGTTACCGGCGGTCTTGGTGCTTGTCGTGCTGGCCGCGGTCATTGCGGCGGCATGCGAGGGAGGCGGCGAAGACCCGACGCCGGACTCCGGCCGCCGCTCGCCGTCGCCCCCTCCGGCAGCTCCCCAGGCAACGGCGACGCCGACGGCGGTCTTAGACGAGCCTGACGACGGCGACGGCACGCCGATCACGGTGGTCAACGAAGACGTTGGGGGCAGCGGTGCGTACGCGTTCAACCCCTCGAGCCTGAGCTTCAGCGTGGGGGAGACGGTCACGTTTACGCTGACTGCCGAAACGGAGTTCCATACGTTCACGGTCGAAGACCTGGACATCGACCAGTCGCTTGAGGCGCGTGAGACCAGGAAGTTCAACTTCACCTTCGACAAGGCCGGGACGTTCAGCCTGATCTGCCTGGCCCACCCGCAGATGACCGGTACCATCACCGTACAATAGGTCCCGCTCCCAGGAGGGTTTCTATGAAGCCGCGCCATCGGTCTGTCGGTCTGTGGCTATTCGTGGCGGCGCTGACAGTCGCCTCCGCGGCGGCGTGTGCGGGATCGGACTGGGCGGGCAACAGGAACCCGACCACCTTCGACAGGTCGCCGGTTGCCAGACTCGCGTCGACCCCGATCCCACCTCCTATGTTCGAAGGCGAGGCCACCATCGTCGCCCGAGACGCTGGGGGCAGCGGCGCCTACGGCTTCGACCCGCCCTCCTTTTTCGTCAGGGTCCGTGAGCCGCTCATCCTCACTCTGCAGTCCGAGACCGAGTCCCACACCTTCACGATCGATCCTCTGGACATCGACCAGCCGATCCCGGCGGGTGAGGCCAGCGAGTTGAAGGTCACCTTCCGGCAATCGGGCAGCTACACGTTCGCGTGCTCGATTCACCCGCAGATGACCGGCGTCGTCCACGTGCAGTAGCGCGCCTCACACCCCGACGGAGCATCGGGGCACTCACAGCGGTCGGTTTCTGGTACCCCGTCCCCCTCAAGTCTGAACAGTTGGCGCGGACTGCCACTTATTGCCATCTCATCGGGCCGCGTCATATACTTACGCTCACTACTTCAGTCGTAATCGGAGGCCCCGAATGAAGCTGTCCTGCATTCAAGAAAACCTCAGCCCGGCTCTTGGCATCGTAGGCCGGGCCGCGGCGAGCCGCACAACGCTGCCGATCACCCAGAACATCAAGCTCTCCACCGACCAGTCGCGCCTGAAGCTGGCCGCGACGAATCTGGAGATAGCGATCAGTCTGTGGATGGGCGCACAGATCGAAGAAGAGGGCGAGGTCACGGTGCCGGCGAGGCTCTTGACCGAGCTGGTCAACTCGCTGCCGGCCGAGCGGGTCGATCTGGAGACGTCGACCGATCCGACGTCGCTGAAGATCAACTGTGCCCGTTTCGAGGCGCGGATCAACGGCACCGACGCCGAGGAGTTCCCGCCGATCCCGGAGGTCGAGTCCGCGCTGGCCGGGAAGGTGGACCCGAAGGTGCTGAACGAGGCGATCACGCACGTCGCGTTCGCCGCCGCCACCGAGGACTCCCGGCCCGTGCTCACAGGAGTGCAGGTCGAGTTGTCCGGGGACGACTTCACCTTCGCCGGCGCGGACGGCTTCAGGCTCGCCGTGTACAAAGGCAAGCTGCAGGCGCCGGTCTCCGAGGATGCCAACTTCATAGTCCCCTCCCGCTCGCTGCAGGAGATCGGCCGGTCGCTGGCCGGCACGGACGGTCCGGTGGAGTTCATGGTGACGCCCACCAAGGGCCAGGCGCTGTTCAAGTTCGGGGACGTCGAGCTCGTCACCCAGCTCGTCCAGGGCACCTTCCCGAACTACAGCCAGCTCATACCCGATTCATTCGACACGCGGGCGGTCGTCGACCTCGCCGGATTCCACGCCGCGACCCGCACGGCCGCGATCCTGGCCAGGGACGGCGCGGGGATCGTGCGGCTGCACGTAACCGAAGGGGACGACAGCGGTCCGGGCAAGCTATCCATAGTCTCCACGGCTGAGGAGGTGGGGAACAATCGGGGCGACATCGACGCCCAGGTAGAAGGAGGCGAAGCCAAGATCGCCTTCAACAGCAGGTACCTGTCCGAAGTGCTCGCGGTCCTGGAGCAGGACAGCGTAGCCCTGGAGATCACGACTCCTTCCAGCCCCGGGGTAATCAGACCAGTCCGATCGTCCAGTCCGACGCCCGTGCGTGACCGACAGCGCGAGGCCGCTCAGGAACAAAAGACGGTTGAGATGCTCGACAACTACGTCCACGTCGTCATGCCGATGTTCGTGCAGTGGTGAGCCAGGCTCGGCTGTCCTGACGGCCGCTTCTTCCGAACCGCGCCGGGCGGACCGATGGTGGGAGTCGGGCCACGAAGGCCTATCGCCCCGGACGCCGCGTCTTGCGTCGGTCGGCCAGCCTCAGACTCCAGCGGGTCGCCATGATGCTCGGCTTCTCGCCGGGCGCGGCGGCTTGGTAGTAGACCGTCAGCATCTCGCCCGGCGATATCTCCACGGTGGCCGGGTAGCCGAGATCGCCGTCCGCGCCGTCGTCCCGTAGCTCGATGACGTTGCCGATGTCCCAGTTCCCCGACGAGTCGCCGCCGATCAGGTTCTCCCGCACGCGCTGATAGACGCAGGCCCGCTGCCCGAAGGGGGGCCGGCGGTGCCCGAAGGTCGCCAGACCGTCGCCGTTGCTGAGCCGGAGCAGGTGGGGAGGGTATCCCCACATGTTGGTCGGGTGAGGCCGTGTCCACGTCCGGCCTCCGTCCGCGCTCTCCGACTGCCGCATGTACCGGTCCTCGCCGCGGTTCCCGGGCGGCATGTATCTAGCCAGGCAGATCAGCGTGCCGTCGTCCAGCTCCATGACGTGAGGCTCGTGGTAGGCTGCTCCCTCGGTCGGCACGGCCATGGCGGTCCCGATCCGTCTCCACGACCGGCCTTCGTCGTCCGAGTCCATGGCGACGATCGGCTCGAAGGTCGACGGCGTCTCTCCGGCAACGAGGGTGTTGCCGACCAGCAGAAGGCGTCCGTCCTTCAGCTCGATGGGCCCGTGGGGATTGGTCGCGACCGAGTCTACGGGCGGCTCCCAGGAATGGCCGCCGTCGGCAGACCGCCTCGTCCACGCGCGATGGCCCAGACCCTGACGCTCGGCTTCGGGCCGGACCTCGTCGCAGTGGGACGTCCACGCCTCGAGCTGCTCGGCGGTGTAGCGGCCGGACTCCCGGTGCAGGTCGAGGGCTTTCCAAGCCGGGTAGGTGAACCAGCTAAGCACAAGCGTGCCCGACCGCGAGGCGACGATCCCGGCGTCGCGGTCGTCCAGGAGCGAGTCGTTGACGATCACGGGGTCGGACCAGGTCTCGCCGCCGTCGGCACTGCGGACGAGCTTGGTCTTGCCGTACGGGCAGACGTGCTCCTCGCGTCCTCCGGAGAAGACCGCCACCAGCTCGCCGGACGGCAGGCGGGCCACGGACGGCCAGCCGAGGTAGCTGCCCTCCTCCCTGCAGACGACGGCGCTCCAGTGGACTGTCGCGCGCGTCGAAGTCGGAGGCGCGTGCACCTACGCCTCCATCCAGAAGGAGTAGAGGCGGGAGCGGTCCAGAGCGAACCGGAGGCGCACCGGCCGCGAGTCGGGAAGCTCGTCGCGCTCGTTCCAGGCCAGCCGCCCGCTCAGGTGGTCGCCCTCCAGGGGCCGCGAGTCTTCGAGCGACATTCCCGGCAGCGGCTCCATGGTCCCGGCGTCGAGCACCTCCGCTCGTAGCGCCCCGCTGCCTGCGTCGGCGTTCACGCGCAGTCCTCCGCCGTCGGCCGCGAACGGCTTCGTGGTCACGAAGCCGTGGTCGTCGGCGTCCAGCGAGACGAAGCCGTCGAGCCGCAGCTTGCCGAGGCAGAGCGCGCCGCGCTGCCGGAAGTGCTCGTCGGCCACCTCCGTGTACAGCTCCAGTGGGCCCCGGAAACGGGAGGCGCCGTAGTAGACCCACAGCTCGTCTCCGCGGCGGACCGGCGGGCCGCACAGCGCGAGCTGGGCGCTCTCGAAGTTGACGCCGTCCCAGGGGAGGACGTCGAGGAACAGCGCCCGGTCGGCCACCCTCTCCCAGTGGAGCAGGTCGCGGGAGACGGCCAGCTCCGTCTGATTGAGGGCGGTGAAGTTGCCGTGCGGGGGCGGGATGGCGCCCGCGGGGTTGAATATCATGGGAAAGCCGATGTACATCCCCTCGTAGGCCGTCAACGCCATCTGGTACACCTCGGCGAGGTAGTCGACACCGTCGACCAGGGGCGGCGACAGATACGCCGGATCGCGCACCACCGCCTCGACGCGCGCCTTCCGGTTCCTCCGGTCCTCGAGGTCCGAATGGAGCACCAGCCTCGGATCGGTCCAGTTGACGAAGTCCTCGCTCGTGACCAGCCAGACCGAGCGGCCCCACTCCGTTCCGTGTTTGACCATGCCGACGAACCGGCCCCGCCCAACGTCGTGGAGATAGTTCGACGTGTCCTTGCTGGGGGTTGGTTCGGCCTCTGGAAAAGTCCAGTCGAACCCGTCGGGCGAGAAGCCCGGAATGCGGTCGGCCAGGCGGTCGGCCGTGGCGAAGATACCCTTGAAGCGACGGTCCGGGTCTGGGTCCGAGTCGTCCCGGATGATGTGGTACAGCGCCAGACCCCTCTCCGACGCGTCGTAGGCGACGTTGTTGTCCTTAGATCCTCGGAACTCGTGCATGCCGAGAGGGGAGGTGTCCCAGCTGACCCCGTCCGTCGAGGTGGCGTAGTGATTGACGCGGCCCTCGCTGGCGTACATCTGCCCGGGGATCTCGTCGTACATGGCCCAGTACCACCACTCCCAGACTCGCAGATCCGGGTTCCACCACGGCGGGCTCTTGCTCTGCAGCCCCACCTGTCCCCGGGAGACGTCCGGCTTCAGGATGGCTCCCAGCCTCTCCGGCTGGTGGAGCACCCGGCGAACGCCCGACGACTGCTCGATAGCGTGGTCGTCTAGAAACAGCTGCCGGTGGAGGTACGGGTCGAGGATATGCGATGTGGCGTCAGTGTCGGAGTCCATGGCTCAAATCACCATCGTACGAGGATGCCGGCGTCGTCCGGGGACTGGCCGCAGTATATCCCAAGCCGTGGTTGCCCGCCGCGAGCAGCCGGCGATATCATCGCTCATTGACTGGCCAGCGCCGATTCGTGGAGCGTACGCCGTGTTCGACCTAGTCATAGCCAACGGGAGCGTGGTGGATGGCACCGCGGCGACGGCGTATCGAGCCGACGTGGGCGTCGCCGACGACAGGATCACGGCGATCGGCGATCTGTCGGAGTCCGACGCCGGACGTGTGATCGACGCCTCGGGCCTTGTCGTCGCGCCCGGGTTCGTCGATACCCACACGCACTCCGAGGGCGCGCTGCTGGTCGACCCGCAGCATGCCAACGGGGTGCGCCAGGGCATCACGACCGAGCTGCTGGGAATCGACGGCATGTCGTACGCCCCGCTGTCGCCAAGCAACTATCTCATGTATCGACGCTGGCTCGGCGGACTGCTGGGCGAGCCGCCCGTGGACCTCGACATGAGTACCGTCGCTGCCTTCAGACAGCACTACGACCGCCGGGTGGCCGTCAACACCGCGTACCTCGTTCCCCTCGGCGCCATAAGGCTGGAGACCGCCGGCTTCCGGGACGTTCCTCTTGTCGGACCGCTCATGGAACGCGCGAAACGGCTCGTCCGGCAGGGCATGGAGCACGGTGCGTTGGGGCTCTCCGCCGGGTCGAGCTACTACCCGGGCCCCTGGAGCACGACCGAGGAGATCGTGGAGCTGTGCATGACGGTCCGGGACGTCGGAGGGATCTTCATGTGCGAGCCTCGGCTTGCGCAATCGGAGAGAGCCTACGGAGGCGGCGGTGTCAGCGAGGCGCTCGAGATCGCGCGCCGGTCGGGAGTACCGCTCCATCTGGCGCACTTCCGCACGGATAGCAGCAACGCCGGCAGGACGAAAGAGCTCATGGAGCCCGTGGACAACGCCATTGAGGAAGGCGCGGACGTGACGCTGGACATCTACCCGTACCCGACCGGCAGCAGCATTCCGGTGAGCACGTTGCCGGGCTGGGCCCAGGAGGGCGGCACCGACGCCATCCTGACGCGCCTGCGCGACACGGCGCAGCGGTCGCGCATCGTCGACTATCTCCGGCACGAGCGCGCGAGCCGCTACCCGTTGGGCGAGATGGTGGTCTCCTACGCGGCCAACGTCGAATATGTCGAGGGCATGAGCGTATCCGAGCTGGCGGACCGGCGCGGCGTCTCCGTCGAAGACGCGGTCTGCGACCTCCTCAGCGAGACGGACCTGGCGCTCGGCCATGTCATGGCCCCGCCGTCCAGCGTCGCGGTGTGGCGGCAAATCAGCCGCGACTCGATGGCGCTGCTCGCGCGGCCGGACTACATGGTCTGCAGCGACATCACGCCCGCCGGAAGCTTTCCGCACCCCCGGTCGTACGGCGCGTTTCCCCGGTTCCTCGGCCGGCTGCGTCGTCAATTCGGCGGGATCAGCCTCGAAGCCATGGTCCACCGGATGACCGACAGGCCGGCGCGGCGCTTCGGCCTGACACGGCGTGGGCGCATCGAGCGCGGCTACTTTGCGGACCTGACCGTCTTCTCACCGGAGCGAGTCATCGACACGGCCAAGTACGACGACCCCCGCCAATTCCCGGCGGGTATCCCTTACGTGCTGGTCAACGGACAGATCGCGGTCGACGACGAACGGTGCACCGGGGTCATGGCCGGCCGCGCCGTACCGTGACGCCTCTCCGACGCGCGCCTCAGGCTCTACGACCGCGCGGGTGTTATCTCCAGCTCGTCCATGGCGAGTCTGCCCCTGGGCACGTGGTGGAATCCGGCGAACGAGAAGCCGTAGCTGTGGCACTCTCCCAGCAGGTCGTCCAGTGACGGCGGGGTCTCCGGGTCCTTCGACCAGCTGCGGTGCCAGAGCGATTCGTCGTTGTGGAGGGTGACGACGTTGGGCTCGTCCGCCCAGCGGCCGTCGCTTATCTCCAGCGGAGCGCTGTTGTAGTGCCAGCGGCCTCGATCTTCGCTGCCCACGACCCAGAAGTAGCACCGGGCGCCGAACAGCCTCAGACCGTCGCCGCGCAGGTAGACGGACACCCGGGCCCCGCGGAGGTCCAATGGGCCCTCGTCGACCCAGTACCGGTACAGCATGAGCGGCAGCACCGACACGGGGCTCTCCGGGGTGTCGGCGCTCCAGCCGTGCTCGTCCGTCCAGACGTAGCCGCCGCCGTACGCGCCGCCCGCGGGCTCCCATACGGTCAGGGCCATCATTCGGCGGTCGGCCCGTATGCAGCCGTTGTAGTCGTAAGAGCACCAGCCCTCCTGCCCGACGTCGAAGCTCGATTTCATCTCCGTTGCCTCCGTGCTATCCACCCTTCGGCCCATCACACTACGGCCAGGCTGGCTAGCAGCGCCTTCATGTAGCCTATGGAGTAGGCCAGGGCCTGCTCGCTTGCCGCGCCGTCGCCTTCCAGCGGGAAGTAGTGGTCGGGGTTCAGGCAGCCGTCGAAGCCCACCTTGCGCAGCTCGAGGACGATCTTGAACATGTTCATGTCGCCGTCGTCCAGCAGCACCTCCTCGTACCCGCCGGAGGTCGCGAGGCTGCCGCGCACGTTGCGGAAGTGGACGGTGAAGATGCGCCCCTTGCGGCCGTAGTTGTGTATCTCGTCGAGCACGAGCGGCAACCCTCCGGCCTCGGCCCGGGTGCCGCAGCAGTAGACGTAGCCGACGTTGCGGCTCGGGTAGGCGTCGATGATGCGGTGGAAGCCGAGCGTTCCGAACGGCGTGTCCGGCAGCGGTATGTCCGTCGGGTGGGTCGCGAGCCGGATGTCGTACTCCTCGGCGACGGGGACCAGCCTGTCGTAGACGCGGCGAAAGCCGGACCACCACGCGTCGAGCTGTTCCTGTGCTGGCGGCTCGTCGTAGGCGAACCGCGGCCAGTAGGCGGAACGGCCTCCCGCGCCGGTACGGGCGTGCTCCAGCTCCTCCGGCGTCAGGTCCGGCGGCCGACTGCCGGTCCGCCACACGCTCCCGCCGCTGCCGAGGTACCCGCCGCGGTGCTCGGAACGGTACAAGGTGACGAGGTGGTTGAAGTTGCTCCCCTCGAACCGCTGGGATGCCAGCGTCATGCCGGCGTCGCCGAACACCTTCAGCGACCGTGCCGCGTTCTCGAGCTCCCGCTCGGCGCCGGCCTCGCCTCTCAGGAAGCCCTCTGTGACGTCCGGCAGGGTCACGCGATTGACGTCGAGGCCCCACGATCGGACCCGCTTCTTGATCTCGATCAGGGCGTCGAGATCGGGATACCCCCGATCGCGTACGCCGGGCAGGCTTCCCACATCGCCGAAGTCGACGGCGTCCACGCCGAGTTGAGTGATCCTGCGCAGATGGCTGTCCGAAAGGTCGCCTACGCTGGCGGATATTCGCATCATCGCGTCCTCCAACCGCTGTCGTCGTTCGACCGGCGAACAGGGCCGGTGTGGCACTCAGTATAATTGCGAACGCCGCATACGTCGCGTCGCCCCAAAGATGGAGGTCGCGTCTTGTTCGACTTAGTGATAGCCAACGGCACCGTCGTCGACGGTACCGGCGCGCCCGGTTTCAGGTCCGACGTCGGCGTCGTCGGGGACAGGATAGACGCGATCGGCCGTCTGGCCGGCGCCGAAGCGCGCCGGGTCGTCGACGCCTCCGGCATGGTCGTGTCGCCCGGCTTCGTCGACCCTCACACCCACTCCGAAGGCGACCTGCTCGTAAACCCGCAGCATGCCAACGGGCTGCGGCAGGGGATCACGACCGAGATACTCGGCCTGGGCGGAATGTCGTTCGCGCCTCTGTCCCCGCCCAACTACCGCCTCTACCGGCGCTGGCTGGCGGGCATTCTCGGAGACCCCCCGGAAGACGCCGACATGAGCAGCGTCGCCGCGATGCGCGCCAACTACGACGGGCGCGTGGCGGTCAACACGGCCTACCTGGTCCCCAACGGCGCGATCCGCCTGGAGACCAACGGGTTCAGGAGCGGCCGGCTGTCCGAGGAGCAGCTCGACCGCGCGAGGAGGCTGGTCCGCGAGAGCCTGGAACAGGGCGCCGTCGGGTTCTCGAACACGACGATCAACTACCCCGGATGTTGGAGCGATACGGCGGAGCTGATCGAGCTGGCCAAGGCGGTCCGAGAGGGCGGCGGAGTCTACGTAGACGCGTCCGAGCCGTTCGGCGGCAGACGAGCCTACGGCGGCGGCGAGACGCCCGAGTGGCTGGAGGTCGCCCGCAGGTCCGGCGTTCGCATGCACTTCGCCCACTACAGGACCTCCGCGCGGACCGCCGGCCGGGTCGAGGAGATCATGCTGGACAGGGACGCGGCGCGGGCCGAGGGCATCGACTTCACCCTGGACATCTATCCGTACCCGACCGGGTCCACCGTCCCGGTGACGTTCCTGCCCGGCCGAATGCAGGAGGGCGGACCTGACGAGATACTGAAGCGGCTCGAAGACCCGGCCCTGCGGGAGGACGCCGTCTCGCATCTGGAGAACAGCCGTGTGGCGGCCCTCGACTCTATGGTTCTCTCCTACGTCCACGGGATGCCCGAGCTGGAGGGCATGAGCCTGCCCGACGTGGCCCGCGAGCGGGGCGTGTCTCCCGGCGAGGCGCTCTGCTCGCTGTTCGTCGAGACCGGTCTGAAGGTCGGCTACTGGGGGACGCCGCCCGACAGCGTCGCACTGTGGCGTCAGGTCGACCGCGATTCGATGGAGCTTCTGGCGCGCCCGGACTACATGGTGTGCAGCGACATCACGCCGGCCGGGGGCTTCCCGCACCCGCGGTCGTTCGGGGCGTACCCGCGTTTCCTGGGCCGGCTGCGCCGCCGCGTCGGCGGGCTCAGCCTCGAGGATATGGTCCACCGGATGACCGACCGGCCCGCGCGGCGCTTCGGGATTACGCGGCGCGGCCGGATCGAGAAGGGGTACTACGCCGACCTCGTCGTCTTCGACCCGGACCGCGTCATCGACACCGCCACGTACGACGACCCGCGCCGGTTCCCCATCGGAATCCCCTACGTGCTGGTCAACGGCAAGGTGGCCGTCGACCGGGAAGAATGCACCGGCATAATGGCCGGCCGGGCTGTCCCGTAGCTCAGCCCTCCGGGATTTCGACCCTGGCCAGCAGGCCCGCGAGGTCCTCGACGGACACCGACTCCAGGTCCCGCACCGCGTCGGCGAGCTCGTCTCGCAGCCGCGCGTCAGTGTAAGGCTCGCACAGGCCGTCGAACTTCGCCCGCACCGTGTCCCAGCGCATGGGGTTGGTGTGGAAGCCCTCGTAGTCCGTCTTGTCCCTGGTCAGCACGCGTCCGTCGCGGAGCCGAATGCGTATCTGGTTGACCATCTCGTCCGGGAAGCGGGCGGAGTAGTCGTCGATCGGGCGGGCGACCAACTTTCGAAGCAGCGTCTGGACGTCGTCGGCCATGATCCGCTCGTCCGCGTACTGCTCCGGCATCACGTTCCCGTCGAGTATCGCGACCGCGACCATGTAGTGGAGGCTGTGGTCCGCCTGCTCCTTGTTCTCCACCAGCGTCTTGTCGCCCTCCTCGCCGCCGCCGATGATGTTGTAGGCGACGTTGAAGGTGTCGATCTCGATGCGCTCCACGTCGGCGCCGGTGAAGCCGTGCTCCGCCTGTAGCTCCAGCACGCCCTCGATCGACTGCTGCGAGTGGCCCTCGGCGTTGTACTTCTTCACCTCGGTCCGGACGACCCTCTCCAGGTCCTCCTTGCTCCAGTCGATCTCGAACGGCCCGGCGATGCTGTCCATGAACCCCTTGTTGCCCTCGAACACCTCGGGCGGCCCGGTCACGCCGCGCATGGCCAGAAAGGCCGCGTGGGTGGACGTGAACGCCTGGCTCGGATAGGCGAGGCCCTTCCAGTGCGACAGCGCGCCGGTCCGCGTGACTCTCAGGGCGTTGAACGGCGTTCCGGCGATGGCGATGGCGTTGAAGGTGCGCTCGGCGTCCAGCCCCAGGGCCTTGGAGACGCCGGCCGCCACGGCGTAGGAGCCCTGCGTCGTGTGGTCGAACCCCTTGTGACGCACCGGGGCCTCGTCGCTGATCCGCGCCTGCACCTGGTAGGAGACCGCGAGCGCGGTCATCAGGTCGGCCCCGTTCCCGCCCGTGTACTCCAGCGCCGCGAGCACGGCGCCTAGGTTGTCGCTCGGGTGGCAGCTCTCGCCCTTGGCCAGGTAGAAGTCGTTGAAGTCGAGGTACCGCGTCAGCGCCGAGTTGTAGAAGGCGGCCCGGTCGGGGGAGGTCTTGCCGCCGCCGATCAAGGTGCTGTGGTCCCCGCCGCCGAAGTCCTCGATCTGGCTGCGGATGTGCCGGATCGGCTCGCCCTCGACCGCCCCGATGGCGCAGCCGATGCTGTCCAGGATCCTGATCTTCATCTCGTGTCTGGCGGTCGGCGACATGTCGTCGTAGGAGACGCGGACGACGAACGAAGCTAGCTCTTGGGCAATGGTCATGTGTCTATCCTGCCTTTGCTGATTTTGGATTGCGGACCGGCCGGACGCGGGGCCGAGCCGGGTGCGGGCGGGCGCCGCCGACTACGCGCCGAGCTCCTCGCGGACGATGCGCGCGCCGGCGACCATCGCGTCGAGCTTTTCCACGGCGATGTAGCGGGGAGACCAACCGAAGCCGCAGTCGGGGTTGACGTAGACCTTGTCGGCGTCGGCGTTTTCCAGCACCGTGCGGAGCCGCTGGGCGACGTCATCCGGGGTCTCGGGGTAGAACGACTTCACGTCGATGATTCCCGCGCCCAGCTCCCGGTCGTCGTTCCACCGCTTCCACATCTCGATCTCGGCCATCTCCCGGCTCGCGAACTCCAGCACGAACTGGTGGGCGTTGGCCTCCATCGCGCCCGGGAAGTAGTCGGCGTAGGCGCGCTTGAACCGCGCCTGCCCGAACCGGTTGCCGAAGCAGATGTGGAAGGCGAGCTTCGCCTCGACGCCCTCGGTCGCCATGTTGAACAGCCGCGCCATCTCCTGCCCGGTGACGGTGCCCCTGGCCGGCTCGTCGATCTGGATGAAGTCCGCCCCGGCGGCTACGAGAGCCTTGATCTCTTCGTTGATGACGTGGGCGAACTCGGCCGCGATCTCGACCGTGCTCGCGTACACGTCCCCCGGCTGGATGCGGGAGGCGAAGGTCAGCGGGCCGGCGCAGGTGACCTTGGTCGGCCGGTCCGTGTGCGCGTGCAGGTACTCGAACTCGTCGACGATGCCGAGCCCGGAGGCCGCCTCGATCCGCCCCCTGGCGACGTAGCGGGTCTGCTGGTCGTAGCCCCACGGTCCGGCCTTGCGCGCCGGCTCCGACGGCTCGATCCCCTGGATGATCGCGTAGTAGCCGTCGACGTATCCGTCGAGCCGGCGAGACTCGCCGTCGCTGATGATGTCGACCCCGGCGCGCTGCTGGTCGAGGATGGCGACGTCGACGGCGTCGTCGAGCAGCTCCTTCAGGTCCGATTCGCCCCACTCGCCCAGGTCGAACAGCTTCTTGCACTCGTGCCACCAGCCGGGCTTCGCGTGGGAGCCGACGACGGTTGTCGGGAGCAGTGGAAGATCGTTCATCGGCGTCATTCTCCGTTGAGAGTCAGGCCGCGTTGGCCGACATAGCGGGCGCGCGGGCGGATCAGGCGATTGTCGGCGTACTGCTCCAGGATGTGGGCCGACCAGCCCGCGATCCGGGAGCTGGCGACGACGTTGGTCATCAGGGCCAGGGGGACCCCGATCTGGTGCAGTACGATCGCCGCGAAGTAGTCGACGTTGGGGATGATACCCTTGGTCTCCCCCATCCGCGTCTCGCAGGCCTCGGCGATGTCGAACCAGATACGCTCGCCGAGCGCGTCGCCCAGTTCGCGGGCCATCTCCCGGAGCACGCCGGCCCTGGGGTCGCCCGCCTTGTAGACGCGATGGCCGAACCCGGGCAGTATGCGCCTCGCCGCGAGCTCGCCGTCCACGTAGGCCGCGGCCTTTTCGGGCGCGCCGACCTTCATGAACATCGCCATCGCGCCTTCGATGGCGCCGCCGTGGAGCGGGCCCTTGATCGCGCCGATGCCCGCTATCACCGCGGAGTAGAAGTCCGACAGCGTGCCGGCGACCACCCGCGCCGCGAAGGTCGACGCGTTCGTCTCGTGCTCGGCGTAGAGCACCAGGGTGGCGTCCAGCGTCCGCCGCGCCGTCTCGTCGGGCGCGGCGCCCGTCACCATGTGGAGGTAGTTCGCCGCGTGGTCCAGCGACGGGTCCGGCGGGACCGGCGCCTCGCCCGCGGCGGTCCTCACCTGCGCGGCGACTATGGTCGGCATCACAGCCGTGAGGCGCTTCGCTTTCCGCAGGTTGTCCTCCGGGGTGACGTCGTTGGCGTTCGGGTCGTCGGCGCCGACCATCGACACGGCCGTGCGCAGCACCGCCATGGGGTGGGCCGATGACGGCGCCGCCGCGACCATACGCATCACCGCGTCGGGCGCACGCCTCAGGTCGGCCAGCTCCGTCCGGAAGGCGGCGAGCTCGTCGGCGGACGGCGGCCGCCCGTGCCAGAGCAGGAACGCCATCTCCTCGTAGCCCATCGTTGCCGCGATGTCCTCGATGGAGTAGCCGCGGACCGACAGCTCGGGCGCGGCACCGTCGATGTACGCGATGCTCGAGTCGAACGCCAGCACGCCCTCGAGGCCCGCGATCACCTGGCCGGACGCTGCGGTCATTCAGTCCTCCGAGTCGGGTTGCCCCCGGAACGCCGGGGCGCGCCCATTATCGGTAGCGGCCGGCAAGCGTGTCAACGCGGGGAGGAACAAGTCCCTTCTGCCGAGCGGTTACGGCGCAAGGGCAACGAGTCACCACGTCATCGGCGGAGAATGCAGACTTGGGAAAGGAGGATTGACGCAGAGTTCCTGAAGAGGTTAGAGGTATTGACCCCTAGGCGCCTGTTTGCCTCTCGACATGTTCGAGTACCGTGCGGGTGAGCAACCCTGAGCGCGACTCTCCTTCCCGAGTCGCGGCCGCGTCGATGATTGCCAACACGCGGGCCGGCATCGTGATGTTGACTCGTACCGTCTTGCTGGAGAGCTTCGACATGTCGACGTCGACGAGCCCCCAAATGCCGCCGGCGAGGTCTGGATTAGATTGATGGACCTCCAAGGGGCGCTGTTCCGGAACGTGCTGACCGTCCATGAGCAACGTTTCGATATGGCCGACGATGGCCTCTCGCGCCATGTCGAAAGCGGCATCCAAGGTGTCGCCAGCCGAAAAGCAGCCGGGAAGGTCGGGAACGGTTACCCCGTAGCTGCTACCGTCGTCCGAGTGGACCACGATCGGATACAGCATTGCTATCGTGTTCTCCAATCCCATCCGGTGTGCCGGAAGATATTGCGCAGGGTGCCGACTGTGATGTTCTTTCGTGGATGCTGGACTGTAACGCCCCCCGGCTTGTCGGGCGTGGGTGAAGTGGTGGTGGCTACCCCGAATGTTCCTGAGCGTCCAGCCATCCCCGCCGAAGTCGCTGAATGACCTCTCTGCTCTCCACGTGTGTACGCTACACACCACTATGCCAGTGTCGAGCGATTCTCGTGAATGCCGCGCACGTTCCCAGCACTAGCCCGATGTCGACGGGACCGTGTGCTTGCAAGAGAGACGGGACGGTCGTAACGTGGCGTACCGGAGGCGCCGACTCGTCGGCACGAAAGCCGCCGCTTGCCGTCCAGGAGTGATGATGCAATGGCCATCGAGATCGTCGAACAGTCCGTCGACCTGCTGCGTGAATACGGCGCAATCCCCATGTCGTTCACCGTCGACTCCCGGTACCGCGTCGAGCCGATCGACCTGGGGCTGGGCGGCTGGACGCTGACCGAGGAGCGAGTGGAGCCCCCGTACGTCAAGGACTACGACGACGTGGAGGACGAATGCCCCGTTCGGTGGTCGAAGCGGTGGGACCTCTCGAACTGGGTGTTTCTGGCGGCCGTCGACCGGGGCGCGCGGATCGGGGGCGCCGTCGTCGCCCGGAATACGCCGGGAGCACACATGCTGGAGGGCCGCCCGGACCTGGCCGTTCTCTGGGACATACGCGTCCACCCGGACCGGCGTCGGGAGGGCATAGGCTCCGACCTGTTCCGCCGCGCCGCCGAGTGGGCGCGAGCCAGGGGGTGCCGGAATCTCAAGATCGAGGCGCAGAACATCAACGTGCGGGCGTGCAAGTTCTACGCCAGCCAGGGTTGCTATCTTCGAGGCATACACCACGGCGTCTACGAGGAGCATCCCGACGAGGTGCAGATGCTCTGGTACCTGCGCCTCTGAAGCATGGTCGACGTCATGGGTCGCAGCCGGCAGAGGCGCGGCCCCGGCCAGGGGCGGTCAATCTGCTGTAGAATGCCGCAGTCGGCACGGCGACCCGGAGAGCTGGATGGTCGTTAGGTCTCTGCTATTCGCGCCCGGCAACGAGCCCCGAAAGCTCGCCAAGGTCGGCGCGTGCGGCGCGGACGGCGTGATCCTGGACCTGGAAGACTCTGTGCCGTTGGACCAGAAGATCGGGGCCAGGGCGAACGTGACGGCCGCCGCCCCGCGGGCCGCGGAGGGCGGCCGCGTGTACGTCCGGGTGAACCCCATTGCCGCCAAGACCGGCTTCTCGGCGGATCACGGCGCCGACGACATCGCGGCCGTGGTGTACCCGGAACTCGACGGCATCGTGGTCCCGAAGGTCGAATCCGCCGACGAGATCGCCCACGTCGAAGCGCTGATCGGCGCGGCGGAGCGAGACCGCGGCGCGCACGAGGGCACCCTGGAGATCGTCCCGCTGATCGAGTCGGCGGCCGGGTTGTGGAACGCATACGAGATAGCCTGCGCGAGCCGTCGCATACGGATGCTGCTCTTCGGCGCGGCAGACTTCACCCTCGACCTCGGCATCGACTGGTCGCGCGGCGAGTCCGAGGTCGCCTACGCGAGGTCTCGGCTGGTCGTCATCTCGCGCGCCGCGGACATCGAGCCGCCCATCGACTCGCCGTGGGTGCGGCTGACAGACGACGACGGGCTGGCCCACTCGATCTCCGAAGCGCGGCGGCTAGGATTCCAGGGCAAGCTGTGCATCCACCCGAAGCAGGTGCCTGTCGTGCACCGGGGCTTCTCCAGCGTGCAGCCAGAGGACCTGGCCCACGCTAGAAGGGTGGTGGACGCGTTCTCCGAGGCTGAGAGCCGCGGCAGCGCATCCATCGTCGTGGACGGCCGGTTCGTCGACTACCCGATGGTCGAGAAGGCGAGGCGAACGCTGGAGCTCCACGCGATGTCGGAGGGGGATTAGCCATGGAAACGCCCGCCCGCGCCGGCCCGCTCAAGGACATCCGCGTTCTCGACGTCGCCACGTTCATCGCCGGGCCGTTCTGCGCCACGTTGCTGGCCGAGTTCGGGGCCGATGTCATCAAGGTCGAGATGCCGGGCCGCGGCGACCCGATGCGCCAGATGGGCCAGCAGTACAACGGCGTCGGCCTGACGTGGGCGCAGGAGGCGCGGAACAAGCGCGGGATCACATGCGACCTGCGTCACCCGGAGGGCCAGCGGATCGTCAGAGAGCTGGCCAAGCAGTGCGACGCGCTGGTGGAGAACTTCAGGCCGGGCACGATGGAGCGCTGGGGCCTCGACTACGACGCGCTTAGCGAGGTCAACCCCGGGCTCATAATGGTGCGCATCTCCGGCTACGGCCAGACGGGGCCCTACAGCGCGAAGCCGGGCTTCGGACGCGTCGCCCAGGCGTTCGGCGGCCTGACCTACCTCGCCGGCTTCCCGGACCAGCCGCCCGTCACGCCGGGCTCGCCGACGATAGCCGACTATCTGGCCGGCCTGTACGGCGCGTTCGCGACGATGGTCGCGCTCGAGCACCGGCGCGCCAGCGGCAAGGGGCAGGTGATAGACATATCGCTGTTCGAGGGCGTCTTCCGCATCCTGGACAACCTGACCATCGCGTACCAGAAGCTGGGCCTCGTGCGGGAGCGGGCGGGCACGGCGACCGCCAACGTCGTCCCGCACAACCACTATCCGACGCGCGACGGCAAGTGGGCCGCCATCGCATGCACGACGGACCGGATCTTCGAGCGGCTGGCGTCGGCGATGGGGCGCGGAGAAATGGGCAGCGACCCTCGGTACCGCACCGGGGCGGCCCGGGTGGAGAACCGTGAGGAGGTCGACGCGTTCGTGTCCGCGTGGACGCGCACGCTGGACATGGACGACCTGGTGCGGGAGCTCGACGAGCGGGAGGTCCCGGTCAGCTCGATAAACAGCATCGCGGACATCTTCCGGGACCCGCACTTCGAGTCCAGGGGCTCGATAGTCGAGGTCGACGACCCGATACTAGGTCCGACCAAGATGCCCGGCGTCGTGCCCCGTCTCAGCGACAGCCCTGGCAGGGTCGAGCGCCTAGCGCCGACGCTCGGCCAGCACAACGAGGAGGTCTACGGCGAGCTGCTCGGCCTCGACGCCGCCGAGCTGGCGGCGCTTTCCGAGGAGGGCGTGATCTAGACGCGGGAGGCATGCATCGAGTGTCCCAGACCACATCGCCGCCGATTCGGACGACTATGTGATCGGCATCTGGGGATATCGCCGCCCCACAGAGGGGTCTGAAACGTTACGTGACCACGTTCTCAGACCATGTTAGACGGTCTCGGTTACAGTGGTAGTATTGGCCACCTGCCTTGACCGAGGGAGGCCGTAGGATATGGCAAGCTACCGTGCTGGCATCATCGGGCGGACGGGCCGAGGCGACTACGGCCACAGCCTCGACGTCGCCTTCGTGGGCGTTCCGGGGGTCGAGGTGGCTGCGCTCGCCGACGATGACCCCGTCGGGCGCCGCACGGTCGGCGAACGCACCGGCGCCCGCACCCTCTATGCCGACTACCGCGAGATGCTGGACAAGGAGTCTCTCGACCTCGTGGCCGTGTGTCCGCGTTGGACCGACTGCCACGAGGAGATGGTCGTCGCGGCCGCCGAGGCGGGCGCCAGGGGCATTCTCTGCGAGAAGCCGTTCGCGCCCACGCCGGCAGCGGCCGACGCGATGCTGGAAGCCTGCGACCGAGCGGGCGCGCGCGTCGCCGTCGCCCATCACCGCGCGAACCCCTACGAGCACCACGTCAAGCGGCTGGTCGACGGCGGCGCCATCGGCGATCTGCAGGTGATCCGGAGCCGCGGGAAGTGCGACTGGCGGTCGGGCGGCGAGGACCTGTTCGTACTCGGCAGCCACATGATGGAGAGCATGCGCTACATCGCGGGCGCCGACGCCGCGTGGGCCTTCGGCCACGTGACCAAGGAGGGCCGCGACGTGACGGTCGTCGACGCCGTGGAGGGCGACGAGGGCCTGGGGCTGCTGGCCGGGGACGTCGTGGCTTCCTACTTCGCCTTCGAGAACGGCGTCGCGGGCCACTTCGACTCCTATCCCGCCGATCTGTCCGAGCGACCCGACTGGCACCAGGGACGGTGGTTCGGCTACGAGGTCTACGGCACGCATGGCATCATTTCGGTGCGCAACCCCCCCAGGGCCGAGACGTACGTCTACCCCTACGGCCAGTGGATCGCGCGTGAGGAGGACGGCCGGTGGGAGCGGGTCGTCATAGACGAGTGGGAGCGAGATATCGGACTGACCGACAGGGGGCCGGCACTGAAGCGCAGCAACCGCATCATGGTCGACGAGCTGCTGCGCGCCATAGCCGAGGACCGCGAGGTCGTTGCCTGCGCCAGCGGCCGGGACGGCCGCGCGGCCGTCGAGATGGTGATGGCCGTCCACGAGTCACACCGGCTCGGACGCCCCGTGTCGTTGCCTCTCGAGAACAGGGAGAACCCGTATGAGACGTGGCGGCGCGAGGCGGGCACGCGACCGTCCGCTCGCAGCAAGAAAGATGGAGGCGGCAATTGAGGCGAGTAAAGGTGCTCTTTCTGCCAGAGCAGGGCAAGCCGGGCCAGGGCCAGAAGAACCTGATTGCGGCCTTGGGCGGCCGTCACGACCTGTCGATCTTCGATCACGCGCGACCGGTGGCGCCCCAGTTCGAGGAGGTCGAGGTCGTGGTCGACATGGGCGGCTCGGTCGGCACCCGCGAGATGATGGATGCGGCAACCGAGACCCGCGTCTGGCAGGTGATGGGCACGGGCCTGGACCACGTCGACCTCGAGTACATGAAGTCCCGCGGCTTCACGATCACCCACTGCCCGGGGGCCCTCAGCGCCGTCGCGATGGCCGAGGCCGCGATGGCGTTCATGCTGATGATCTCTCGCCGCCGCAACGAGGCGTTGGAGGTGTTCGCGCGGTCGGAGACGAGCCGGTCCGTCGGGACCAACCTGGAGGGCAGGGTGCTCGGCCTGGTCGGGTTCGGCGCCAGCGCACAGGCGCTGGCCGTACGAGCTCGCGCCTTCGACATGCGCGTCTTCGCAGTCGACGTCCGCGAGATCGAGCCTGAGGTCGTGGAGCGGACCGGGCGGGAGTTCCTGGGGACGCCGGAAGACCTCGACTACGTCATCGGCGAGAGCGACTTCCTGTCGCTCCACCTGCACCTGAACGATTCGACCCGGCACACGATCGACGCGCGCCGCATCGGCCTGATGAAGCCTTCCGCGGCGATCATCAACGTGGCGCGGGGAGGGCTGGTGGACGAGGAAGCCCTGTACGCCGCGCTCCTGGAGGGCCGCATCGGCGGCGCGGGCCTCGACGTCTTCGCCGCAGAGCCGCCCGATCCGACGCTGCCGGTCTACCGGCTGCCGAATGTCTACGTGACGCCCCACGTCGCGGGGACGACCGTCAACACTTCGCGTGGACGCGCGGCCGCCATGGCCGAGAACGTGGACCGGGTCGCGACGGGGTTGGAGCCCCTGCATCAGGTCGAGCCGGGAGTCGATCTGTGAGTAGCCGCGGAATGAGCGAATGCGTCGGCAGGACCGTCGCCGAGACCGACCGTCTGCTGCTGCGCCGCGTCACCCCGGACGACTTCGACGATCTTCTCGCCCTGTACACCGATCCCGACGTGATGAGCTACTCGCAAAACGGCCCCCTGGGCCGGGACGAGGTGCAGGCGTGGCTCGACCGAAATCTGAGGAGCTACGCCCTATGGGGACTCGGAATGTGCGCCGTCGTCCTCAGGGGCGAGGGGTTTGCGGGCGTGTGCGGGATCAACCGGTTCGACGACGTAGAGGGCCGGCTAGAGTTCGAGATCGGCTTTCGCACGGCGAAACACCACTGGAACAAGGGCATCACGACGGAAGCGGCCGCGGCCGTGCGCGACCACGGCTTCGGCGAGCTAGGCATGGAGCGTCTCGTCTCGCTGGTCGACCCGCGCAACATCCCGTCGGTCCGAGTTGCCGAGAAGGTCGGCATGGCGTTCGACAAGCCGGTGCGCTTTCTCGGCATCGACCTGCACTGCTACGCCATCAGCCGCGACGCCTGGCTCAGCACCCGCGAAGCCGGGTAGCGCCCGGCGCCTATGGGCGCTCAGAGGACTGCACCGGCCGGGGTAGTTGCGAGACGAGCCACGGAATCGAGAGTTCGCCTGTTCGGTGTCGTTTCCTCAGGCCGGCTGTGTCCGCGCGAGGGCGAGCCGTGCGCCGCCGTCGGAGTCGATGCGCCGACGTGTTCCCCGGCGCAGCATCGCGACGTCTCCCGTGGCCAGCTCCGCTCCCGTGCCGCCGGCCTCCACGCGGGCCGTGCCGCGTACTACGACCCAGTGCTCGTTGGCGGCCAGGGCCTCTTGCTCGATCTCGCCGCCGGGCTCGAGGTCGACGAGGCGGAGATCGGTGAAGGGGCAGCGATCTCCGCGGTCGGCGATCGGGCCCGTGTTCTCGGCTCCGGCCACGACGAATCCGGGCACAGTGGGCACGGGCGCTCCGTGCTCCTCGGGATACAGGTGAGTGTCGCGCTTTTGGCGCTCGAGCTTGGTGACCACGGAGACGGTATCGTAGTCGGTGAACATCTGGTACCTGTGCGTGGCGCCCATCGGGGTGTAGACCGCAGTGTTGTCGGTCACCTCGAAGACCTGGCCGTCGATCCAAGCCTCGCCCCGCCCATAGCCGAAGATCCACACCTCGTCGGCGTCGTGGTAGTGGGGCTCGACGCCCATCCCCATGCCCTCATTGGGGTAGTGCTTGATCGAGCCGACGGCCGTCCAGTCCGGCGACTTCGTCTTGCCCCAGTAGTCGTCGTTGGAGTTGCGCGAGATCAGCCAGAAGCCATCGGACTTGACTATCACATCAGCGCCCTCAGGACACGGGAGGCCGCAGGTGGGCCCAGGGGCGGGCGCGCTCGAATGCCGCCGACGCGGCGAGGACGGTCGCCTCGTCGCCCGGACGGCCGAGGACGTGCAGGCCGATGGGCAGCCCCTCGGACGACATGCCGCAAGGGACGCTGGCCGCCGTGTAGCCGATCATGTTGATCGGGTAGGTGAACGGGAAGGCGCCGGCGAACGGTTCGACGCTGCGTCCGTCGATCTCCGCCGGTGGGCTGCCGACCGGGAAGGCCGGCACCGCCATGACTGGGGACAGCAGCAGGTCGTACCGCTCGAATACGTCGGCGAACTGGGCCTTGAGCACATCGACGTAGCCGAGCGCAAAGACGTAGTCCGACGCCCGAAGCGACTCGCCTCGCTCGATGCATTCCCGGGCATAGTTGGTCAGCTTGTCTCGATGTTCGTTCAGGACGGCTGTGTAGCGGCCGTGGACGACGCCGGAGAACAGCGTCCAGAACGCGTCGAAGGGCTCGTCGAGGGCGAGGTCCGCGTCTGCCAGCTCGCAGCCGAGGTCCTCGAACACCCTCGCAGCGCGGGACGTTATCTCGACGACCTCCGGGTCGACGGCGCCGAATCCGAAGTCCGGGCTCCACGCCAGCCGCAGCCCGTCTACGCCTCGCTCCGTAGCAGCAAGATAGTCCTGCGGCTCGTCGCGCAGGGACGCGGCGTCCCGCGGGTCGTGGCCTGCCATCACCTGGAGCAGCACGGCCGAGTCGGCCACGGTGCGCGTCATCGGGCCGGACTGGCTGAACATGTTGAACACACCCGTCGACGCGGCGCCGGCGTACATCGGCACCCGATGCTGGGTCGGCTTGATCCCGTAGACGCCGCAGAAGCTGGACGGAATGCGTATGGACCCGCCGCCGTCGCTGCCGGTGGCCAGCGAGCACAGCCCGGCCGCCACCGCTGCGCCGGCGCCCCCGGAGGAGCCGCCGCTCGTACGCTCGGTGTTCCACGGGTTGCGGCAGTGGTCGCCGAGCAGGTTCTGGGTGTGCCCCAGCAGGCCGAACTCGGGCGTATTCGTCTTCCCCAGTATCACGGCCCCTGAGGCCCTGACCCGCTCTACCACTATCGAGTCCTCGTCGGGCACCCTGTCCCGGAAGGCCAGAGACCCGCCGGTGGTACGTATCCCCCGCGTCAGCTCGAGGTCCTTGATCGATATCGGGACGCCGTGCAGCGGCCCAAGGGCGTCGCCGCAGGCGACCGCAGCCTCGGCCTGCCTCGCAGAGTCGATGGCGTGGTCGGCGGTCACCGTCAGGTAGGAGTTGAGCCGCGAGTCGAGCCGGTCGATGCGGCTCAGGTACAGCTCCGTCACCTCGACGGGCGAGACCTGCCCGGACGCGATCAGCGCCCTGAGCTCGGTCGTCGACGTGAAGGCCAGATCGTCGTTGTTGCTCATGCTACATCCCGCCGGCGTGGATCGTTCATAGGAGCGCCGACTATACACCAGGGCGCTCAGCGCTACAACGGCGCCGGCACGACGCGGCTGAGACCCTGCGGGCGCCCCTTCGATTCATCGCGACGAAGCGTCGGGGCACTCAGGATAGCCTGACAATTGGCGCGCGTCGATGGGCGCGGCTGCCCCGTCCGACGACAGCCGGCGTTTGCTCTTCGTCACCGTGCCAGGACTTGGCTAGCGGCCCAACTTCGACGCTGGGCTCACGGTTTCGGATAGAATGGAACCTATAGGACCCTCGACATCATCGACCCATTTCCCATACGTGTTGACAACCAATCGTCGGCAACCTAACATTTACGCGCTCTTTTCAGTAGATGGACGGAGGCTAACGTTGAGGCTACCGTCGTAGAGGACATGGCGCAAACGGAGAATCGTGCACTAAGAAACTATCTCAAAATGGCAAGTCGCCATTGGCGACGGAACCACAGGAGTGCGCACGCAAGCTGCAGCAATCCGATGTAGTTCGACGCCCTTTTGTCGTAGCGTACCAGAACAGCACGGCACTTGGAGAGCCATGCTAGAGTCCGTTCCACAACCCACCGGCGCGCAGGATACCGCTTGCGCCCAGAACCGTCCAACTTCTCCTCGCCGATGCGTCGGATGTGTGGCCGATAGCCGTGTCTGGCGACGGCTCGACGACCCGAAGGATTGTCATACCCCTTGTCCAAGCACAGGTGCTGTGGGTCATCCTCGGTGAGTTGCGGTCGTTCGACCACAATCGTCTCCAGGGTCTCATCCAACAACGTGGCGTCGTGGGCGTTGGCTACGGCAACCACAATGCTCAATGGGCCGCCCTGTCCTTCCACAAGCAGGCTCCGCTTGTTGCCAGCCTTGCCGCGATCCGTTGGGTTGGGTCCAATCAGGTCCCCCAAAACGTGCCTTGCCCATGGCCGCGTCTGCCGCCTGCCATTCCCAGTCCACGCCGCCCAACTCTTCGCACTGTTCCACCAAGGCTCTCCATATTCGGCGCAAGACACCCAGTTCCACCCACCGTTGAAAGGTGCGATGGATTGTGCTGTCGTCCCCCAGTTCTTTCGGCAATCGGTTCCATTGGCACCCGCTGCGCAAACGGGAAAATGATGCCGTTGAGCATCTGTCTGGGGTCAGCCCGCTTGCGGCCTCTGTCTTTGGGAGGGTCTGCCTCCAAGCCAAGATGATAGGCCCAATGAGTTCCCAAAGCTCGTCCGATGCTTCCCATATGGTTCCCAAGCCCTCTTGGTTGTTCACGAAGTTCCTCCAAATGTGTTTGGAGAAACCCATACGAATCACCTCATAAACCGCTCAAGGCATTTGTGCGTTATGATTTTGAGATGGTTTCTAAGGCTCGGTGGGATGAGCGGACGATTCAAACAAGACCCTCACAAGACTTGGCCTCATTGTGACGAGTCGCCCGACGCGCTGACGATTTGCCTCCGCACGAGCTGCGGGTAGAGCCCGCCGTTGGCGATCAACTCGTCGTGGCTTACCCTGTTCCGCTGCCCGGCCTGCCCACGGTCCGCGCCTTCCAGGACGCGCAGGGCGCCATCGCCCGCGAGTGGACCGCTCGACGCACTGGCCTGGCCTGCCCGGCCTGCCTGATGGTCGGCGGCGCCGGGCGGGAGCTTCGGCTATGATGCGGGCGACCGCTGGACCGGCAAGGAGGCTGGCATGAGACAGACGCTCGTTCTGACCGGCGACATTCATCTTGGGCACGTCGACGACCCGGCGGAGCCGTTCGCCCTGGTCGAAGACGTCCTAGGCGGCGCCGACGTCGTCTTCGGCAATCTCGAAGGGTGCCTGTACGATCCGTCCGTCACGGTGGACTACAAGCCCGGCTGGCACCACGTCGGGCCCAAACCTGCGCCCGCCCTCATGCACGGCGGCTTCCACGCCCTCGGGTGCGCCAACAACGTGAACTTCGGCGCCGAGGCGATCACGGCGACGGTGGCGCGGCTGGACGAGATGGGCATCGCCCACACCGGCGCGGGGCCCGACAGGGCCGCCGCCCGCGCGCCCGCGATCGTCGAGCGCGAAGGCGTCCGGTTCGGCTTCCTGCAGTATACGTCCGTGTTCTGGCCCCTCGGCCACGAGGCCTCGGACGGCAGCCCCGGAGTCGCCGCGATACTCGCCCACACCGCATACCGGCCCAACCAGCGCATCGCCGAGATGCCCGGCGGGCCGCCGATCGTCGTGACGTGGCCCGACGCCGAGTACCTGGACGCGTTCAGACGCGACGTCGCGGCGCTGCGGGAGCGCGTGGACTTCCTGGTCGCCTCCTTCCATTGGGGCATATCCGGCAGCGTCGAGACCGCCGACTACCAGGTGGCCATCGCGCACACGGCCATCGACTCGGGCGCCGACCTGGTCATGGGCCACGGGCCGCACGAGATCCAGGCGGTCGAGATATACGGCGGCAGGCCGATCTTCTACTCCTTGGGCAACTTCTTCTTCGGGGAGGAGCCGCTGTACGACTTCGTCGGCATGGCCGCCTTCGTGGAGCTCGAGGACGGCAACGCCGTCGAGGTGCGCTGCGTCCCGGTACGCCCCAACTCGCGCAGCCAGACCAGGATACGCGCCTTCGTCGACGAGCCGGAAGCGAGGCGGTCGCTGGAGACGCTGTCGCGCCGCTTCGACACGACCATCGAGATCGGCGACCGCGAAGCGGTGGTCTGGCGCGGGAGCTAGCCCCGCGGGGAGTCGCCCGACGCGCTGACGATCTGGGTCCGCACGAGCTGCGCGTACAGGCCGCCGTTGGCGAGCAGCTCGTCGTGGCTGCCCTGCTCCGCCACACGGCCGCGGTCCAGCACCACGATCTTGTCCGCGTCCCGGACGGTGGACAGCCTGTGCGCGATCACCAGCGTGGTCCGGCCCGCCATCAGGCGCTCCAGGGCCTCCCTGATCTGCTGCTCGTTCACGGCGTCCAGGTGCGAGGTCGCCTCGTCCAGGATCAGCACCGGGGCGTCCTTGATCAGCGCGCGGGCGATGGAGATGCGCTGCCGCTGCCCGCCGGATAGCTGCATCCCCCGCTCGCCGACCAGCGTCTCGTAGCCGTCGGGCATCGCGTCGATGAACTCGGTCGCGTTGGCAAGATCGGCCGCCCGTTCGATCTCGGCTTCGGAGGCGTCCTGTCCGGCGATCCGGAGGTTCTCCCGTATCGTCGCGTTGAACAGGTAGGTGTCCTGGGCCACCAACGCGATGTTCCGCCGCAGCTCGTCCAGCTTGTAGTCGCGGATGTCGTGCCCCTGCAGCGTGACGCGGCCGGCGAGCGGGTCCCACCACCGCAGCAGCATGTGGGCGCACGTCGTCTTGCCCGCGCCCGACCTGCCAACCAGGGCGACCGTCTGACCGGAGTCGATCCTCAGCGAGACGTCGTCGAGCGCCCGCGGGAGGCCCGGCCCGTAGGCGAACCCGACGGACTCGAACGCTATCGCGCCGTTCGCGCCGGCAGGCCGCGCCGGAGCGGGCGGCAGTCCGGGGCCGTCCTCGACCACGACCGGCTCGTCGTGCACCTCGAACACCCGACGCGCCGACGCGTGGGTCTCCATGACGTGCTTGAGCGTCGTCGCCAACTCGGTCACCGGCCCGAAGGAGGTCAGCGCCAGCAGTATCGCCAACGGCAGGTCGGCCCTGTCCATGCTTCCCTCGACCACGAGCCACGCGCCCGTCGCGAGCACGGCGAGGCCGCCGACCGCCGTCAACGCCTCTATGAACACCGCGTGCGATGCCTGGGCGTCCAGGAAGCGGACGCGGTGGGCTGCGAAGTCGCGGCCGCGCCGGTCGGTCTCCTTGACCATGTCGCCGCCGGCCCCGAAGGCCGCGATCTCCCGCATGCCCTGGATGCCGTCGACGACGAACGCGGTCAGGTCGCCGAGGCGGGTCCGCATCTCGTGTCCCAACCGCTCCGCCGTCCGCTGCGCGAAGAATGGGCTCATGGCGGCCAGCACGAGGAACGGCGCCAGCACGATGGAGAGCGGCCACGACACAAACGCGAGAATGCCCAGCACCACGGCAGGCACAAGGAACGCGACCACCGCGGGAGTAATCACGTGAGCGAAAAAATACTCGATCGTCTCGACGTCGCCGGCCACGATGCTGACGAGGTCGCCGGACTTGCGACGTACCAGGTACGCGGGCGCGAGCGGCTCCAGGGCCTCGTACATGTCGATCCGCATCTCGGCCAACAGCCTGAACGCCAGGTCGTGCGACGCCCACGACTCGCCCCAGCGCGTCAGGGCCGTCACCGGCGCCAACACCGCGAGCGCCACGAGGTACGGCACGTAGTCGCCGCCCTTGAATACCTGGACGACCAGCAGCGCGCTCGTCGCGCCCAGGGCGATCGTCGACGCATGGTACAGCAGTCCGAGCGTGAGGCTCAGCGCGAGCTCGGACCGCCATCGGCGTACCAGGTCGAACAGCCGCCGCCAGATCTGCACCGAGCTGATGTGCCTGAGCTCGGAGCCATCGGAAGCGACACCCGCCGACGGCGGCGCCCTGAGCAGTCCGCCGCGCGCCTGCGTTTCGGCCTGCGCCGGGGGCAGCGTTGCCGCCAGCAGGTCGGCTTCGGGCGTGGACTGCTGGCTGGACATGAGCTTCGAGTAGGCGCCGCCCGCCGCGGCAAGCTCGGCGTGGCTGCCGGCCTCCACCAGCCGGCCCCGGTCCAGCACCAGGATGCGGTCGGCGGCGACGACGCTCGATAGCCGGTGCGCGATTATCAGCGTGGTCTTGCCGACCATCAGCCGCTCGAGCGCCTCCTGGATGGCCGCCTCGTTCTCCGAGTCGACGCTGGACAGGGCCTCGTCGAGCAGCAGTATCGGCGCCGCCTTCAGCAGCGCCCGGGCGATCGCCAGCCGTTGGCGCTCTCCGCCCGAGAGCCTGACGCCGCGCTCCCCGATCGGGGTGTCGTAGCCGTCGGGCAGCTCCGAGATGTACTCGTGGGCGTTCGCGGCGCGCGCGGCCTCCTCCATCTCGGCCGGCGTCGCGTCCGGCTTGCCGAGACGCAGATTGTCGGCGACCGTCCCCTGGAAGATGTAGGTGTCCTGGGTCACGACCGAGAACTGCCTGCGCAGCGTGTCCAGGGAGAGGTCTCGGATGTCGTGCCCGCCCAGGGTGACGCGCCCCACCTGAGGGTCGTAGAAGCGCAGCAGCAGCCAGACGAGCGTCGACTTGCCCGCCCCGCTCGGGCCGACTACGCCCAGCACCTCGCCCGCGTTCAACGTGAAGCTGACGTCCTGGAGCGCGGGCCTGCGCCCGCCCTCGTACGCGAAGTCGACGCCCTCGAACCTCACCTCGGGCACGAGCTCGCCGGCGGCGTCGGCGGGCTTCTCGGGGTCTCGCACCTCGACCGGGGCGTCCAGCAGCGCGAAGACCCCCTCCGCGGCCGCCATCGACACCATGCCCTGGTGATAGAGCGCGACCAGCTCGCGCAGCGGCCTGAACACCTCGCCGCCCAGCATCAGGATGATGAGCAGCGTCTGGAGCTCCATCAGCCCGTCGTTGACGCGTATCCCGCCCCACACCAGCGCGACGGCCGCGCCGGCCGAGATGCCCAGGACCGTGGCGGCCCCGGACAGGCCGTCGGCGGCGAGCACCTTCATCGTGGTGCGGAACAGCGTCCGCGCCCGGACCGCGAGAAGCTCGCCGCGGCGACCCGCCTGCCCGAAGGCCTTCAGCGTAGCCAGCCCCTGCACGCTGTCCAGGAAGTCGGACCCAAGATCGCCGTACGCCTTGCGGCGGGCCTGGTTCCGGCGGCGGTTCAGCTTCTGGATCACGGCCGGCAGGAACAGCGTGACCAGCGCGAAGACCAGGAACACCAGCCCGATGCGGATGTCCAGCACCGACATGAACACGAAGATCAGCACCGGGGCGACGGCCGCGACGATGAACTGCGGGAGGTACTGGCCGAAGAAGACCTCGAGGCTCTCGACGCCGTCCACCAGCGACGTCAGGATGTCGCCCGTGCGCCTCCGGTCGAAGTGGCCCGGCCCCAGCTCCAACGAGTGCTGGTACAGGCGCCTGCGAAGTTCTATCTTGGTCCGGGTCGCCGTGCGGTATCCGACGGTGTCCCGGACGTACTGGAACAGGCCGCGCAGCAATATCAACGCCCCGACGAGGATCAGCGGACCGGTCACGGCCGAGAAGTCCTCGCCCTGGAAGAGACGGGCGATGACCACGCCCGTGAGCGCGAGCCGGGCGATGCCGATGGATATGGCGATCAGCCCGACGCCCGCGGCGAGGAAGATCGCCGTCCGCAGGCCCCTGGTCATCCCCCACAGTCGAAGGTTGAAGTACACGTTACCTCTCTCGGTACGTCCGGCTCATGGCGCGGCTAGGCGAAATGCGGGATAACCTCGTCCATGACCAGCTTCATGTCGTCCAGCTCCTGGAACCCGGGCAACACGGCGATGAACAGGTCGAAGCCGATGTCGACGAGCTCCTCGAGGTGATCCCGGACGGCGGACGGGTCGCCCACGATGGGCGGCTGAACGTTGCCGACCCACCCCTCGGCCATACGCTTCGCCTTGGCGTGGGAACGGTCGATGAATATCCGCCCCGTGATAGTCTTGCGCAGGCTGTCGAAGTCGCGCCCGTTCTCCTCGCAGCGCTGCCTGAGCACCTCGACCTTGCGCCGCGTCTCGTCCAGCGGGCGCGCGAGGTCGTTCCACCAGTCCGCCTGGCGGGCGACCACCCCCAGCGTGTACTTCTCGCCGGCGCCGCCAAGCATGATCGGCGGCGGCGGATCGGGCAGCGGCGTGCCGTACGCCTCCTGTACGCGGTAGTGCTTGCCCGAAAAATTCGCCGGCGTCTCCGTCCACAGCGCCCTGATGACCTGCACCCCCTCCTCCAGCATATCCAGCCGCGTACGGAACGACGGGAAGTCGTAGCCGTAGGCGGTGTACTCCGGCTCGTACCAGCCGGCGCCGTATCCCAGGATGAACCTGCCGGAGGTGAGGTGCTGAAGGCTCGCCCCCATCTTGGCCAGCAGCGACGGGTTCCGGAACGAGTTGCACATCACGATCGTGCTGAGGTCGACGCCGGGGTACCGGGCCGCTATCCAGGTCAGCAGCGTCCAGCACTCGATGCGGAACTCGTCCGAGTAGTTGAGGTGGTCCGACACCCAGACCGAGCGGAATCCCTGCGTGGCGACGTCGAGGGCGCGGTTGAGGTCGGACAGGAACTCGCGGGGCCGTATGACCTCCATGTTGCGGGCGCCGGTCGGCGGGTTGTAACCGAACTCCATTCGCGGCTTGGGAGGCATCACTTCACCTTCCTTCGCAAGAGGTTGTCCAGGGCGCGCAACCTTCCAGCCAATGCTGGCGTCGGCCCCACCCAAATACTGAGCTGTGCGCGCTCACGCGGCTGGAAGGATGCCGAGGCCCGGCTCGGCCGCGGGAGGACGCTGGCCGTCCACGATGCGCTGCTGCTCCGCGGCGTCGAGAGGCGCGAACCGCTCCGCCGCGTCCAGTATCTTGCCCAGTACCGCCGGCTCGCCCGTACTGGGCGCGGTGTGTATCGGCTGCGACAGCAGCCACCATAGCGCGGCGTCGATATCGGTCTGTTCGCGGTGCGGGTCGTACCACGTGGCGCACTCCCGGTCCCCGCCGCCCCAGCCGCCACGGGCCAGCATCTTGATGCACTGGACGCCGACGTTCCTCGCGGCGGCCTCGGCGATCAGCGCCTCGGCGTCGCGCGTGTACTCCCGGTTGCGCCAGATCGCCGCGCTCGCCGGGAACATCACCGTGTCGAAGTCGAACCGCCGCAGCGCTTCCATGTGCACCCGCGGGGCCTCCGGCCCGTGGCCGGTGATCCCGATCCCCTCCGTGATGCCCCGGTCGCGCGCCTCGACGATCGCATCCAGCGCGCCTCCGGCCCGCGTGACCTCGTCGAGATGCTCCATGTCGCCAACGCCGTGGAGCTGGAACAGGTCGAAGTGGTCGACCCCAAGCCGCGACATGCAGCTCCGGATGCTCTCCCATGCGCCGTCCTTGTCACGAACGCCGGTCTTGGCGCCAAGGAATATCTCGTCGCGGACCCTCGGCATCCAGGGCGCGAGGCGCTCCATGGCGCTGCCGTAGCTGGGCGCTACGTCTACGTGGTTTATCCCGTGCTCGAACACCAGCTCGATCAGCTTGTCGGCCCGGTCCTGGGGCATCTCGTTTCGCCCGACGACGATGGCGCCGAACGTCACCACCGTGCTGTGGTGGCCGGTCCTGCCGAACAGTCTCTTCTCCATGCTTGTACACCTCTGCCAGGGCGCGGCAATCTTATCAACGCCCACCCGTCAATTCAATCGACCGGCCCGCTCGTGACAAGCCAATCGCATCTCGATCCTGGTCCGGCTCCGACATGGGCCGCAGGCGGACCCGCCCGCGAATCGAGCTCATTCTGTTCGGATTTCAGGCCTGCTACGTCCCCAAGCACTTGTCGAACCAACATGACGGATGGTACAGGGACTGGAGACAGGTCGGGCCGAAAAGACTTTGCAATCGTTCCCCACGGAAGGGTCTATGCAAATGGCACTCCGACTCGCCCTCCTGTCAACTCTGGCCATCACGGTCCTCTTGAACGCCTGTAGTGACGGCCCTGCGCCTACCCCCGTACCGCCTGAGGCGCGGGCCCTCGCTTTCTTGGCGACGCCCACAGCGTCACCCGCACCAGCACCGGCAGCCACCGCAACACCAACGCCCTCGCACGCATCACCCTCACCAAATGCGAAGCCTTGCGCGCAGAGGATCGCTGGACTTTGCCAGTACGTATGTACTATAGTTGCGACTCCGCAAGAGCCAGACAGGAGGAACGTCACGTGGGCGTGAAGGCGGGCAGTCTCGGATACGGCGAAAAGCGCGTGTCTCATTTCGCACCGCGCCTTTCCGACTCGGATAGGGCCAGTGAGACAACGGGTGTGTCATTTCCCGCCAGAATGACACACCGGCCAGATATAGATGGCACAGAATGACACACTTTGAGGCGAAAACCCGGAATCGACCGCGGTGAACTCACCGCGGGACGATGTCCCGCGCCTGATCTGACAGACGACGGAATGGGCATGATCGCAAAGCACGACGTACCGCTGGACCCGGCACTGGCGCATGAGTTGGTGGACTTCTGGACCTGCATCTGGAATGAGCCGCCCGACGTCCCCATAGACGTCTTCCTCGGCAGCGAGTCCGAGCACAACGACCTGGCGGTCTTCTTCGAGCGCGGAAGCGTCGGGGTGACGTCGACCTGCATGCTCGTCGTTCCCAGGGCCATGCCGACGATCTCGGACCTCGGGGCGGTCGCGACGCATCCCGAACTCCGCAACCGCGGCCTGTCGACGCGGGTCTGCGGGACGGCGGTCGACCTGGCCTTCGAGCGAGGCTGCGAGGCGCTGTTCGTCGGCACCGGCGGGGACGCCGCCGTCCGGGTGTACGAAAGGCTTGGGTTCAGGAAGCTGCCGGGCGCGAACTGGTGGATCAAGGTCGCAAGCGGCGAGCCGCCCGAGGCGTTTCTGGTCGACTACTTCCGCCGGCCCGCCGCGTCAGTGACGGTACGGCCCGGGTCGCCCGCCGACAGGCTGCCGATGATCCCGCTGATAGTCTCCCCGCACCGCTGGCGGGTGCTCGACGCCAACGCCCGGATCTTCTCGACCGCGTACGTCACCGCCGGCTCCTTCACTCACTACATGCGCTACACCAAGACCGTCGCCGACGCGGGCGGCTCCTGGTACACCGCCGCCGCAGACGACGGGCGCGCGGTCGGCCTGGCCACCGCGCGCCCGGCCGGCCCGGACGCGTGGCAAGTGGACGCCTTCACGCAGTCGTGGTTCACCGACGCCTGGCCAAGCCTGATCGAGGCGGCAGTCGGCGCGGCCGCCGCGGGCGGCGCGAAGAGCTGCCTCATCGACGTGACTTCATGGGACGACGAAAAGATCGCCCTCGCCGAGTCGGCCGGCTTCCGGAACGCAGGAAGCAGCGCCCCGGTGGACTTCGGAGGCTGGGAGCTCGCGACGACGCGCCTGGAGCGCCGAGTCTGAGGCCGACGAACCAACCCGAAATAGGCCGACCGCCCCGCCACAGGCGGCGTCCGCAGGGCGGCGCGGTCTGTTACGATTGGCGCCGAAGTCGGCCGAATGCAAGCCATACGGAGGCGATACTATGTCGTGGGGCGACGGAGCGATATACAAGAAACTCGGAGTGCGTCCGTTCGTTAACGCGCAGGGCCACGGCACGTTCGTCGGCGGCCGGAACCATGCCGCCGTGCAGGAGGCCATAGATTCCGCCGGGCTCCTGTTCGTGGACACGCGGGAGCTTCAGGCCAACGTCGGCGAGTACATCGCAGAGTTGCTCGGCGTCGAGGCCGCGCTGCCCACACCCGGATGCGCCGCGGCCGTCATGTTCAGCATCGCCGGATGCATGGCAGGCAACGACGTCGAGAAGCAGCGCCGCATACCGGACACGACCGGGATGAAGAACCAGGTCGTACTCCAGGGGCCGCACCGCTACGCCGCCAACAGGATGTACGAGGTCCCGGGGGCCACGCTCGTCTACGCAGGCACCGACGAGAGCTGCACTGCGGGCGAACTGGCCGCGGCCATAGGGCCGGACACGGCCGCCGTTGGCTACGAGGTCCGCCCGCCGGACCACCCGGACTGGACCGACGGCACCCTTCCCATCGAGGACGCCGTCCGGGTCGCCCACTCGAAGGGAGTGCCGGTCATCGCGGACGCGGCGAGCCGGAGCGACCCGCCGGATTACATGCGCCACAACGCTCACTCGGCCGACCTCGTGTGCTTCGGCGCCAAGTACTTCGGAGGCCCCAACAACGGCGGCTTCGTCTGCGGGAAGCGGGAGCTGGTGGAGGCCGCCGCGGCCCACAACTTCATCTCCGGCGTCCACGGCGAGGACATGATGCCGTGGGGTAGAGGCCACAAGCTCGACCGCATCTCCATCGTCGGCACCGTAGCGGCGCTCGAAGAGTGGCTCACCGCTGACCACGAGGACAGGGTGATCGAGTACCGCCGCCGCATCGCGGTTGTGCAGGACGGGCTGGCGGGCATCGCGGGCGTGGAGACGCGCCCGTCGGACGACGGGAACTCCGTCGACGTCGTCCTGTCCGAGCCGATTGCCAAGACGGCCGAGCAGATCGCCGCCGAGCTCGACGAAGGCGAGCCCAGGGTCAAGGTCGGCGGCGCGGGGGACACGGTCAACGTCGCCGTCTTCCCCCTCAACCCGGGAGACGAGGACATCGTAGCCGAGCGGCTGGCCGCTGTACTGGGCTCATAGCGCACCGCACCGCCGAAGCGCGGACATCACACTACCGAACGGGGGGAGACACATGGCAGAGAAGCTTAGAGCCGGAGTGATTGGCTGCGGTCTGGGATCGGCCCACGCGTACGCTTACGACAGGTCCGACGAGTTCGATCTGGTCGCGGTCTGCGACCTCAAGCCGGAGGTGCTGGACGCGCTCTGGGACAGGGCGAAGCTGGAACGCGGCTCCGTGCCACAGTACCCCTCCCACCGCGAAATGCTCGAGGCCCACGACCTCGACGTCGTCAGCGTGGCCACGCCCGACCACCTGCACGTCGACCCGATCTGCGACGCCTCCAACGCCGGCGTCCGCGGCGTGCTCTGCGAGAAGCCCATCTCGACGACGCTGAAGGACGCCGACAGGATCATCGAGGTGACCGAGGCGAACGGCACCGTGATGTCAGTCGACCACACGCGAAGCTGGATACCGTCGTTCCAGGCGGTCAAGCGCGAGATAGAAGCGGGCAAGATAGGCGGTCTGACGCGGATCATCGCCCACCTTGGCGGCCACCGCGCGATGCTGTTCCGCAACGGCACGCACACGGTCGACGCCGTCTGCTACTTCGCGGGCGCGCCCCCGGTCTGGGTGATGGCAGCCCACGAGCCGGCGCTCGCCGACTACGGCGTCGTGTACAGCGGAGAGGGCGGCAAGAACCCGGACCTGGACCCGGCGTCGACGGTCATCATCGAGTTCGCCAACGGCGTGCGCGGCATCCTCAACGGGGCCAAGATGACCCCCGCGCTGCACGAGATCGACCTGCAGGGCCCCGAGGGGCGCTACGTACTCGACGACGAGAAGCTGGCAGCCTGGCGCACGGAAAAGGTCGAGGGGGCGCCGATCGAGACCGACCCGCCCGACGCGAGGGGCTACGCCGACTACTTCGGCGACAACCTGGTCCCGGCCGTGGATGAGCTGGCACGGATGGTGCTGGACGGCGCGCCGAGCAGCTCTCCCGCCCGCCGCGGCAGGGACACGCTGGAGATACTCATCGGCGCGCTCATCTCCCAGACCCGCGACGGCGCCCGAGTCGCCATCCCCCCGCCGCGCGACTGAAGTCACCACGCCGACGCGGCGACGAAAACGTGGCACAATACAATGAGGTCACCATGGTGACCTGTCGAGTTTGGCCCGGTGGCAAGTACGATAGGCGGGGGAGGCAGCTAAGAAGCACTTTTTGGAAATCATCAGCAAAACCCTATGCAGCGGACGGGGTTCCATCGTGTCTCGAAGAGCAAGACCTGTGAACGCCGCCATGTCCTCGGATGATCTTCCGACGCCGGACCGACGGTCCGGCGCGCCTCACGGACTCCTCGCGGCCGTCGGAGCACTGGCTGAGCTTGAAGACCTCGACGACATGATCGACCACATCTACCGGAGGCGAGAGTTGTCCGAAGACCGGCGCGTCGATCTAGACGCCGATGACCTCTCCTAGCCCAGCAACCGGCCGGTACCGCGACGCGGTCGTCGTGGACGGGCTGAACGTCAGCAACTGGGACAGCGACGCGGTCTACGATAGCCTGCGGGCCGGCGGGGTCACGGCCATCAACGCCACCGTCGCGACCTGGGAGGGGTTCCGGGAGACGGTCGACCATCTGGCGCGATGGGACGTCAGGCTCCGTGAGCGCGCCGACACGATCGCGCCGATCAGGACGGTCGACGACATTCTCGCGGCCAAGCGCAACGGGAAGACGGGCATCATATTCGGCTTCCAGAACGCGTCGCCCATCGAGGACCGCATAGACCGGCTCGCCGTCTTCCACCGCCTCGGCGTCCGGATCATCCAGGTCACCTACCACGAGCGCAACCTGCTGGGCGACGGCTGCTACGAGCGGGTTCCCGGAGGGCTCACGCACTTCGGGGCCGACGCGGTAGCCGAGATGAACCGCCTCGGCATCCTCATCGACCTGTCCCACGTCGGCGAGCGGACGACCCTGGACGTCATCGACGCGTCCGAGAAGCCGGTCTCGGTCACCCACGCAAACGCGAAGCCGTACTACGACGTGCCGCGCAACAAGACGGACGAGGCGGTCAAGCGGCTCGCGGAGCGGGGAGGAGTCGTCGGCGCCACGTGCATCATCACCTTCCTGAAGACCGGCGCGAGCTCCACGCTGTCGGACTACGTGGACGCGATCGACGACATGGTCGAGCGGATCGGCATCGACCACGTCGCCATCGGGACCGATTTCACGCAGGACCAGCCCGACGCGTTCTGGCGCTACATAGGCTCGCAGCAGGGGTCCAAGTTTCCGGCGCGATACATCGACCCCACCGTGCGGAACGACTGGAGGCTGCTGTACCCGAAGGGGCTGGGGACGCCCGACAAGCTGCCCGCCCTGGCCGACGCGCTGTCCGACCGCGGCTACAGGTGGGAGGACGTCGAGAAGGTGCTGGGGGGCAACTGGATCCGGCTGTTCCGCGAGGTGTGGCAGCCGTAGCATCGCCCGCACCGGCGGGCCGGCGCTTCAGCCCAGTACCGGGAGATAGACAATCAACTCCCGAAGGCTCCGGTAAAACTCGATGCTCGGACGCGTCTCGTCCCACGCGTGCTCGGCGGCCATCGCGTCGAACTGCTCACCTATTCGGTGCTCTTGACCCGCCCAGTCCACCAGCTTGCGGCGCGCGTACAAGGCCGCCGGGGATAGTCCACGTTGCGAGGCCCAGGGCCGCCGGCTCCCCGACGTCCTTCGGGATGACGCACGCCCTGTACCGCTCTCGGTGGAAGGCCCCCAAGAACCGCCTGCCCCTCAGGCTGTCGAGCCGTTCTTCCAAGTCTTGGAACGCCGCCGGCACACCGCTCAAACCATCGACGGCTTCGACGTACATCACCTCGAAGTCGTCCAGGTGCTCTTCGGTCAGCGGCCTGTTGCTGCGTGCCATCCTGAGTTGCCCGGTCGGAGTCTTGGGCAACCCCTGAACAACCGGCTGATGCGGCCTAGTCGATCCCGGGCCAGTCGCGACCGACCTCGTCGAAGCGTCGGTGCAGCTCGTCGACGACCTCCGCCGCCAGGGAGCCGTGCTCCTCGGTCGCCCGGATGTTGGCCAGCATGTGGGCGTGGCTGCGGGTGCCGACGATCGACGTGTGGGCGTCCGGATGGGCGTAGACGAAACCCAGCGCGAGTGCGATGGGGTCCTCAGGCGCGCCGGGCAGTGGCCCCATCTCCAACATTACCCGGGCGCGTCGCAGCCTTTCCACCCGCCGGCCGCTCTCGCCCTCGCCGAGATCGCCCGCCAGGACTCTCGACCAGACCGTGTTTGCGATGGGCCGCTTGGCGATGATGCCCATGCCCCTGGCACGCGCCTTTTCGAACAGACCGTACCGCGCTCGCTGGTCGACCAGGTTGAAAGAGGTCTGCAGCGCGTCAAACAGGCCAGACTCGACGGCCCACTCGGCGTGCTCGTTCTCCTGGCTGTAGCCCACCAGCCTGGTCTTGCCCGCACGCTTGGCATCCAGGGCGACCTCGATCACCTCCTCGGCCTCTGTCCGGTCGACGTCATGAGCGTGAATCTGGAGCAGATCGACGTAGTCGGTGCGCAGTCGTACCAGGCTCCGGTCGATCGTCTTGCGGGCGGTATCGGCTGTCCAGTGCGGGCCGACGTTGTCCGGGCCGGTGTGCCCGACCTTGGTCGCGAGAACGAACTCCTGGCGGCGGTGAGAGACCGTACGGCCGAGCAGCTCCTCACTGTTGCCGTAGCATTCGGCCGTATCCAGGAAGTTGATCCCGGCGTCCAGCGCGGAGCCCAGAATGCGCCCAGCCTGTGCCGTATCGCTCGTTGTGTAGGAGCCCACCTCGGCCATGCCAACACCGAGACGGCTCACTTCGAACCCGGTCGTGCCGAAGTCAGTCAGCAGCATGGGCGGAGTGTAGTCCGACGCTGGCGCGGCGTCAATGAGATCGTTGCGGCATGTGGCCTTGGTCTGCGGTAACGGACCCCGGTCGGTCCGCTCCTACAGCAGATCTGTCAGCCGGTCCAGCCAGGCGTCTCGCGGGCCAGGGCCGAGGCCTATGAAGAGGTCGCGCCGCACCCGCTCGCCGGGCCGCAGGTCGCCGAAGTCCAGCGTCGCGTCCGTGCACGGCCAGACGATGTTCGACGCGACGGCCAGCGCGTCGCGCGAGCCGATGACGCTGACGAAGCTGCCGCCGTTCTCGTGCACGGTCTCGGAGAACAGCAGGGGTTCTGTGACCTCCGGCAGCGCGCTCGGATTGTTCCCGCCCCGCAGATCGTAGCGGATGAAATCCGAGTGGATCCCGAAGAACTGGTGGTACTGACGGAAGTCCACCCAGCCCGACGCGGCCCGTACATAGAGCCTGCGGCCCAGCAGGGGCGAGCGCCTGTGGTTAAAGCAAACGTGCGCCGAGACGGCATTCATCGGCCCGTCGGCGCGGCTTTCGACCGTGAGCCCGATCCTCGCTATCTCGTCGTCGACCGGCTCAACTCGGGCCGATACGCGGCCGGGCGACTCGCCGAACATGTTCGTCACCGGACAGTCGCGGTACTCGAGGCCGTTGTCCGACAGCGACCACTGCTGCCCGATCTGGTAGTGATGGTTGTCCTTCGACAGGGCAGACGGCGCGAGGCGGTGCTTTCCCTCCCACGATACGCCCTCTGGAATCCGCATCAGGCACCGGCTGTCCTCGAGCCCCGCGTGTCTGATCCAGAGGACCTGCTCGTTCAGGTAGCCGGTGCGCCCGTCAGGGGTCACGCCGTCGCAGTCCGACGGGCCGCCCTGGGGCCACAGCTCCACAAGCGGCGAGCAGACCGTGAGCCCGTTGTCTGCGCTCACGGCAGACCTCCTAGTCGGACGGCAGCATCGCCGACGCGGCCGCCCCGACGTGACGCGGGGGGCTCGCGCGCCGACGCGCTCACCGGCACACCAATCCCCGAGGAGCGGAGCTGCGCGCCATCGCCGGGTCCCCGGGCATATGGGCCGCCGAGAGCCACGTGGGCGCCGCGGACGATCGAACGGCCCCGATCTCTTCCCGTTCCCGTGAGCAGGCCCACCGCGCTCCCGAGGGGCGCAAGCCGCTCGGCCGTTTGGAGCAACGGCCAGAGAATTTCTCTGTAGTTCTGGGCCACCCATAGGAGGGCAAAGAGACACCCACCGCGCCGGGGTTGTTCAAATCGTTCCTCCGTTCCCGCCGGGGTTCGGACCCGCGGGAGTACGACGCGGAGTTGCGCTCTTCCTCGGGTTCATCCTGTCGGCTTCTATATTCCGTACGTACCGGTGTGAACCCGGGCCTAGTCGTCGCTGCCGCCGGACGGGATCGGCAGCGGCTTCGTCATGAAGGTGAACAGCCTTCCTTCGGTGCCGATCCAGCTCTTGTCGTAGACCGGGATCTCGTCGACCAGGGGCTGGTTGTTGACCCGCACCGTCGGGTGCCTCCCGCGGCCGCTGACGGTGATGTGGTCGCGGCTGAATCGGAAGTTCAGGCCGTCGAGCGCGGGTATGCCCATCTCTCTGCCGCGGACCGTGTTCCTGAAGAACAGGTTCATGAGCGGATGGCGTTGCACCTCGGAGAAGTCCACCTGCGGCCTTCCCTGGTCGTCGTACAGGTAGCCGTGCGGCTTCGTGCGGGTGAGCCAGTAGACTCCGGCCGCGACGGTTACCGCCAGCGATAGGGCGAGCGAAACGGCGAGGCTCCAAGGGAACCCTTCCGGCGTCGGCTCGGGCGCCGCGGGCGCCTTGACCGGGGCCGACGGCTGCTTGACGGGCTCGGGCGCCTTGGGCTTCGGCGCCGTGGAATCTTCCGCGACGACCGGGGACACGGCGTCCAGCGTGAACGGCCTCGAGGTCTGGGCATGGTCCCTGCCGGCGTAGCTGAGACTCAGCGACAGCGACAGCGCGTGTCTGCCGGCCTCCGAGGCGGTGAAGAAGACATCGAACTGCCAGGCGGGCCCGTCGCCGTATAGCCTTCTCGGCTCCAGCTCGACCACGCCCGACTTACCTGCCTCGGAGACGAGGGCCGGGACCAGCGCGCCCGTCTCTACGGGATAGGGGTCGCCGTCGACGTGTATCGACACCGTGGCTACCTGGGTCCGCACTCCCGGCTTGAGCTCCTCGACGGCCACAGGCTGCATGTCGATGGTCGGGAAGTAGTCGGCGTCCATCTGAGTGAGCGACGTGATCGTGTGCTCGTACCGGTTCCACGCGAGCTCGAGCTCGACTTCGTATGTCCCGCGCGCCTCCAGTGGCGGCAGGACCGTGGCGAAGTAGCCGTCCTGGGCCCTGCTGTCCGCGTCCTTCCCGTTGTCGTGCAGCTCGAAGGCACGTGTCACGCCGTCCGGAGCGGTGATGTTGGCAAACATCCGCGCGTCCGACAGCAACGCGATCTCCTCGCCGTCTTTCACATAGGCAGAGATCGGCAGCGGCTCATCCAGGGCGACCGGCCCCGGGGACCGGAGCACCAGCGTAAACCGGTTGGTGTAGTGAACCCACTTCGAGACCGGTCCGGTCAGGCCGCGAGCGTCGACGCGCCACCGGCCGGGCGCCGGGTCGGCGAGCTGCCATGCGACCATGTTCGGCGTTTCCACGGCCAGCGAGATGGCAGCGTCGTTCGCGGACACGTTGAGGCCCGAGGGGTTGGTCAGCACCAGCGAACCAAAGGGGTTCGCCTTGAATATCAGCAGCGTCGCTTCCTGCGTCCCCGGCAGGACGGTGATCAGCGTCGACATCACCTCGCCGTATCCGAGCGAGCGCGAGCCGGCGTCGTACAGGGAGCCGCTGGCGTCCTTCCTGAGAATCGAGTCGCCGATCGCGCCCAGGTCGAGCACCGTCGACAGCTCCGATAGCTGGCCGCCGCTGGCGGATGCGAGCGACTGCAGGAATGCGGTCGCTTCGTCCGTGGAGTCGGGGAGCACCAGGCTGTCGACGTACCACCCGTTGGCCGCGAAACTCTCGGCCACTCCCGGTAGATGGCTGATGTGCCGGGTGAAGTCGGCGTCGCTCGAGCCTCCGGCGACGACGTGGACGGACGAACCCGACGCGGCCTCGTGGACCGCGAGAATGGAGCGCATCTCCGACAACGCTTCGACAACGCTCGTCCGCCCTGAAGCGGGAGTCTGGAGCATCGATTCAATGCTGCTCTCGAACTCCGGCAGGCGCACGTTACTGCCGCGGAACGGCCCCACGACCTCGGTCGGGCTTTCCAGAGTCGAGAACGCGATGAAGTCGTCGTCCCTGAGGGTTGCGATCAACCCGACGAGGGACTGAACGAGCCCGACGCCTCCGTCAACGCGGCGGACCGCCTCGGCGTCCGCCATGATCAGCGTCATCCGACTGCCCATCGAGGAGTCAGCGCTGACCGGCGCACTAAGATGAGACGCTGCGAACAGCGCCACGAGGAACAGGACCGCTGCTGGAACACCCACTCTACTCATCTTCTACCTCCAGATATGGACAAAGACTAAACAAAGTACTAAACATTAGTCAATTACGACACAGGTGTCGGTTTCGCGAATCGGCGCCGGCCAGAGGTGGCCCTGGCGGCGGCCAGAGGCCCGTGAGATATAATCTCGTCGACGGGCCGCAGGCCCATCGACGTAGCGGCCGGTCCGGGAGATTGTCGAAACTGGGTGAACGACTGCCTCGCGCGACGGCTTCCAAGCGGCCGGGCTGGCCGGCGGCCGTCGTGCTGGCGGTGTGGCTCGCCGCGGCCGGCTGCGGCGCGGCGAGCGACGACGGCCCGCGGGAGTCGGTCTGGGGCGTGGTGGTCCGGGTGGAGGCCCGTTCGCTGACCGAGCTGGAGTTCCTGGACGTCAGGGACGATACGGGCTTCGTCTGGCGGTTCCGGCCCGGCCTATCCTACCGCGGATTCTCGCCGTCCCACCTCCGGGAACACATGGTCCAGGGGCTGCCCGTGTCCGTCGTGTACCGGTGGAAGGACGATGCGCCGCTGATGGAGGACGTAACCGACTAGGGGCCGTGCATACGGCCGCTGCGCCGTGAGGGCGCCGGGCTCATGCCGCCGCCCTCCCCTGGCACGTATCTATCCGGTCGGCTCCGGACGTCCCGCCGAGAACGCCACCGTACCGGCGGCCATCATGCGCATCGCCTGTTCGGCGGCGTCCGCAACGAGCTCCTCGACGCGGTCCGACGCCTCTTCGAGCGTCATCGGCCGGCTCGTGATTGCCAGCACTGCGTCGATGCCGTGGTCGTAGACCTCCCCGTACCGCTCGCCCAACGAGCCCGCGATGGCGACCACCGGGATGCCCCGGGCCTTGGCGAGTCTTGCTACCCCGATGGGCGCTTTGTTGTAGACGGTCTGGTAGTCCACCGATCCCTCGCCGGTAATGAGCAGGTCGGCGCCTTCCAGGCGGCCTTCGAGGCCGACGGTTTGGAGGACGATGTCCACCCCGGCCTCGAGGTGGCCGCCGAGGAAGCCGATCATGCCGCCGCCGAGGCCGCCCGCGGCGCCGGCGCCGGGAATGGCGTCTATCTCCACGCCGAGGTCTCGCCTGACCACCGCCGCCAGATGCGCCAGGGCCGCGTCGAGCCGCTCGACCATCTCGGGCGTCGCGCCTTTCTGAGGGCCGTAGACCGCAGAGGCGCCGACGGGCCCGGTCAGCGGGTTGGTAACGTCGCACGCGACCGCGATGTCAGACTCGGCGATGCGCGGGTCCAGGCCGGACAGGTCGACCCTGTCGAGGTCGGCCAGCGCCGCCCCTCCCGGGGGCAGGTCGTCGCCGGCGGTGTCCAGCAGCCTCGCGCCCAGCGCCTGCGCCATGCCGGCGCCGGCGTCGTTCGTGGCGCTGCCGCCTATGCCCAGGATGAACCGCCGGAAACCGGAGTCAAGGGCGTCGCGTATGGCCTGCCCGAGGCCGTACGTCGTGGCCGCCAGGGGGTCGCGGTCCTCGACGGCCACGAGCGCGAGGCCCGACGTGCGGGCCATCTCGATGACGGCCGTGAGGCCGTCGCCCATCGCGCCCCAGACCGCGGTCAGGGTCTCGCCGAGCGGGCCCATCACCTCGGAGCTTCGAATCTCGCCCCCGGACGCCTCGACCAGCGTCTCCAGGGTCCCGTCGCCGCCGTCCGCCACCGGCACCAGCTCGGTGCGGGCGTCAGGCGAGACGCGGCGAACGCCCTCGGCCATCATCTCCGCAGCGCGCAGCGCCGAGATGCTCCCCTTGAACGCCTGTGGCGCAATCACGATCTTCATCCACGCACTCCCTACCGCAAGCCGCGCGAATTATATCACCCGCACCCCGCACAGCCCGCCGAGATCCCCATAGCCGACTTCGTCGACGCCGATCTCGATGCCTTTCCCGATCGACCCGCTCACCCCGAGTAGCGGCGATGCTTCATCGCCGCGTATCGAGGGGCGCACGCAGGCCTCACCATAGTGACCCGCGTGACAGGCCGGCAGCCCAGCGCCCCCAAGCCTTGTCGTCCCGAACGCAGAGAGGGACCTGGGGAGGGGTCCCCTCGACCTGGCTCACCACGCGGCCTAACTGTTCAGAGTTTCTCTGAGAATAACCCTTGGCCGACTGGCGTAGGGGCGGGTTTGAAACCCGTCTTCCCCCTGCCGTGAATTGCCAAACCGTAGTGGCGGGTTTGAAACCCGCCTTCCGGTGCAGCCTCATTTGCGTCGTTTGGTGAAAGTCCCCCGCCGAGTCCATCTCCTCGAGTCTGAACAGTTACCACGCGGCCTCCTCACCCTGGGCCCCTCACTCCGTAGGGCGACATCACCCGGCGAAATCGCGCCGTTGGTCTCGGTACGCGGCTATGGTACTCTGCGCCGCGAACGAACTCGCGTACCGCGAGGATGTGGAACTGGGCGGCCGACGTTAAGTGGAGGTCGACATGGGCGGTGTAACGGTGATCAAGCCGGACCAGAGGAGCGCCAACACGGCGCAGACGCCCAACATGGTGCGGCAGGCGGGAATCGCGCGCGACACGTGCGGCAGCCGCGGCCTGTGGATCGGCTACGTGTCGTCGCCGCCCGGCCCGAGCGGCGCGCATCATCACGGCGACGCAGAGTCCGGCATCTACGTGCTGGGCGGACGCGTCAGGATGCACTTCGGCGACCGGCTCAAGCAGTCGGTCGACGCGGAGGCGGGCGACTTCATATTCGTGCCGCCCAACACCGTTCACGTCGAGGAGAACGTCGGAGAGGAGCCGGCCGCGCTGATCGTGGCGCGCAACACCGCCGACTACCTGGTAGTCAACGTCGACGACCCCAGGGCGTGACGGCGAACCGGCCGCGGGCGCGTCCGAATCGCCCCTACGTCACGCCGTCAAGTCGATCGCGCCGAGGCGGGGCCTCCCGCCTACTTAGAGACCCTTGTGTAACGCCGCTTGCGGGAAACAACCGTGGTGTAGATCCGTAGGTTTGCTAGCTGGGTACCCCACCCCTAGATTCCCGCTTGCGCGGGAATGACGGTTATGCAAAGGTCTCCCTACTTGCGGTTGTAGTAGTAGTCGGCGACCTTCTGGATCGCGGTCCCAATGTCCCGCGCGATGTCCTCCGTTTGGAAGTTTTTCGCCATGATGAACTGCATCTTCGGCAGCTCGCGCTCCACCACCGGCAGGTGCATCGAGGGGTAGTCGATGCGCCGGTTGCCTTCCTCGTCGACGAACGGGTACTTCGAGGTGCCGTAGGTGTTCTCCTCTGCGAACAGCGGGAACTTGTAGAGCGGCTGACCGGCCAGGATTCCCGGCGTGTTCTCGATCCCCTCCGCCGCCAGCGCCGCCGCGAACTCCTCTGGCGAGGCGCCCATCTGCTCCTCTTCGATCTTGTAGCAGTAGACGTAGTACGACATCTTGTCGCCGGGCCGTACCTTTGGCCGAACGAACCCCGGGACCTCCGCCGTCATCTCGTCGACAATGTCGGCCACCCGGCGCCGTACCGCCAGCGTCTGCTGCACCTTCTTGAGCTGTTCGTACCCCACGGCAGCCATCAGCGGGCTCATGTGGTGGTAGTCGCCGAGGAACTCGTAGCCGCGGGAGGAGCCCCGGAACTCCGAAGTCGGCCGCAGGGAGTTGCGCAACTCGTCGTCATACTCCGACCCCTTGGCGGCAAAGCCCTTGGCCCGGCGCGCCGTCGGCTCGTCGTCCGATATGAACATCCCGCCGCCGGCCGCGGTGATCAGCTTGCCGCCGAGCGAGAAGCACCCCATGTCGCCGACGGTGCCGACCAGCTTGCCCTGGTACTCCGACAGGTGGGCGTGCGAGCAGTCCTCGATGATCGGCAGGTCGTACCGTCGTCCGATGTCCATGAACGCGTCCATGTCGCACGGGTTCCCGGCCCAGTGGACGACGAGGATGGCCCGGGTGCGGTCGGTGATCCGGCTCTCGGCGTCGGCCGCGTCCATGTTCAGAGTGTCGGCGTCCCAGTCCGCGAAGACGGGTATCGCGTTCTGGATCAGGATCCCGAGCACCGACCCTATGTCTGTCGCCGGGGCCGTGATGATCTCGTCCCCCGGCTCGGGATTCACGGCGCCGATGGCGGCGTGGATCGCGCCCGTCCCCGAATCCGTCGCGAAGGCGTACCGGACTCCGTGTATCTCCGCGAACAGGTCCTCGAGCATGCGCAGGTGGCCGGACTTGCCCCAGCTTTCTTCGGCCCCGTCCATCACCTCCATCACCGCGTCGAGCTCCTCGTCCCCGATCACCCAAGTATGACTGGGAAACGGTTCCGAGCGGACGGGCGTGCCGCCGTGGATAGCCAGCTTTTCCGGTGCCATGATTCCCCCCTGGAACAGCGATTGCGCCGGATTCTAGAGACTTCTCGCCGAATGCGCCAGCCCCCCGGCAGCGCCGGCCCCCTGTTCCACTCGACTCAAAGGCTGATATGCTAGTTGACGAGCGGCCCAGAGCCGCGCACGACCAACGGGCGCCGGGATGGGACCCCAAGTTCAGCACGGAGGTAGGACAATGAGCGCGCACGGTATCCACTGGCTACTGTCGAGCATGGCACTGTTTCTCGCTCTGATTCTCGTCGGATGTTCCAGCGGGGACAGCGGCGGAGACACGGGCGGCACGGGCGAGGGCGAGGGCGGGGACGCGGCGGCGGCTACCGAGGGCGACGGCGGCGGCGACGCCGAGGAAGTCGGCGGCTACAAGATCGCACAGACCTTCGACGTGAGTGTCGAGGTCACGAGCCCCGTGTTCAGCCGTATCAGGCGCATTCCCAAGACTCACACCTGCCCGCCGACCGCGACAAGAGCGGGCCAGACCTACGTCCAGAACTACGGTGCGGCGGTGACGTACGACAACACTTCGCCGCCCCTGGAGTGGACGGGCGTGCCGGAAGGCACCGTCAGCATCGCCCTCGTCATGGGCAGCGACCAGATCCTCGAAGAACGTGCGGTCGATGCCATCCCGGACAAGACCATCGTGGAGTCCTGGGCGCACTGGGTGATCTGGAATATCCCCGCCGATGCCACGGGTCTGCCCGAGGCGGTGGCCTCCACCACACAGGCCGCGGCGATCGGGCCCAAGACGATGCAGGGCACCAACGACGACAAGACGGTGGGCTACTCGGGGCCGTGCCCCGTGCCCGTCACCGTCGAGCGGTCCGGCTACCTGGGCACGCCGAAGCTGGTGTTCAGCTACATCTTCCACGTCTACGCGCTGGACGTCGAGCTCGACCTCGGGCCCGAGACGACCAGGGACGACCTGCTGAAGGCCATCGACGGCCACGTCCTGGCCGGCGGCGAGATCAAGGGCGAGTTCCTGGCGCAGAAGAACCTGAAGGAGAATTGAGCGCCGGCCGCCCGGCCTACTCCTGGAACGTCTGGACGTAGTTGACTACGTGCCAGATCTCCTCGTCGGTCAGCAGGTCGCCGAGCGGGACCATGTCGGTGCCCGGTATGCCGTCGTGGATGAAGCCGAACAGGTCTCGGTCCGGGTGCAGCGGCACGTGGACCACCAGATCGGCGGGCGGAGTCCGCAGTCTCGACGCCACTGTCCCGTCGCCCCTGCCTTCGGGCCCGTGGCACGACTGGCACCTGAGCTCGTAGACCTGCTTGCCGATCTCGAGCGACGACGGGTCCGGCGGGAACGGGTTGCGGATGGGCGCCCCGCCGTCGGATACGAGCTGAGCGGCCGCCAGCACCGCACCGGCCATGAACGCGGCCAGGCCGGGCCCCATAACGGCCGCTCCGGTCTTCGTCGACAGGCCCCCCAGCGGCACCCCGGCGGCCAGGAACAGCAGCCCGATCAGCGCTAGCTCCACGGCCCAGAGCGTCCTCCCGGTGTCCGGCGAAGGCGCGAGCGAGGAGCTGCCGGAGATGCCGCCGGCCAGCGTCTCGAAGCGGAATGCCGTGCGCGCGTCGAACGCGTCGGGCCGTCTGACGACGACCTCCGCCTGCCAGGGCCCGGCGATGCCCATCGGGACTTCCGAGAGCCGGTAGGTGCCGTCGCCCGCGCCGACCGCCGAGCCGGCCTCCTCGCCCAGATCCGCCTCGAGATAGGTCAGGCGAACGCTGACGTCGGTCGCGTCGACAATCGGGCCGCCCCGCCGGTCCTCCAGAGACACGACCACCTCGTTGGGGCCGACGCCGCCCGGAGCGATCGTCAGGGCGATCTCCGCCCCCTCCACGACGTCCCGGAACTCGAGTCTGTCCGGGCCCCCGATGCCCTCGCGCGAGGCGACCTGACGGGCCGGCTCCAAGCTCGTGAGGACGCCGACCGCGGCGAGCACAGCCACCCCCAGCACCGCCTCGACGGCGACGAGACGCTTGAGCCAGACCGCCGCGGCGTCGCGCCTCGACAGCCGCGGGCGTACCCAGACGAGGTTCACGGCGCCCAGGGCCAGCAGCACGGCGACCAACGCGATCTTGACGATCAGCGCCGCTCCGTACGGCGTCCCGAAAGCGGCCCAGGCGGTCACCTGCGCCCAGGCCGCGAAGATGCCGGTGACGACCAGCGTGCCGACGCTGAGAGCGGCCACCGCCGAGAACCTGGGGATCATCCTCGACAACGCCGCCCGGCGCTCCCGGGCCGGCAGCTCCCTCGTCAGAAGCGGCAGCCCCAGCGCGAGGTGGAATAGCGCTCCGACCCAGAACGCCGACGCCGCCAGGTGAAGAAGATCGGAGAGCACCGCGGCGGTCTCGATCCCCGCGGTGGCCGCGCCGTGGCTCGTCCGGCTGAGCGTGAACAACACCCCGACGGCCGCCGCCAAGGCCAGCGCCCGGACCAGCCGGGGGTAGGCGTCGCGTACGGCGCGGCCGGCCGAATCTCGCTGGAAGCGCGCGTAGACGGCCGCCAGCACGGCAGAGGAGGCCAGGATGAGCCCGACGCGCCACAGCCACAGGCGACCCCACTCGGTCTCCGTTGCGATGGACCAGGCCGGGCCGCCGAGGGCGCTCCACCACGACTTTTCGAACGTGCTGCCGGCCTGAAGGAGGAGCTGGGCCGCGGAGGCCAAGGCCAGAAGCGCCATGCCCAGCCAGACGACCCGCAGGCCACGCGAGGCGGCCGCCTCGCCGACGCGCCTGACCGCCGGGCTCGCCCGACGGTCGAGCAGCGCGGGCCGCAACACCAGCAGATCGAAGCTCAAGCCGCCCACGACGGCCAGCGCCGCGATCAGGATGGCCCAGCGGACGACGGGCTCCCAGGGCGACTGGAACAGCGGTTGGTCCGGCACCTCGACGCTCACAGCCGACAGGGGCTCGCCGACGGAGAACAGGAACGACCCTCGTACGAGGTGGGCGTCCACGGTCGAAACGTTCCTCCACGCGACCGTATACGTCCCGTTGGCGAGCGGTTCGAGCCCCACGAATATCGCCGTGGGATCGTTCGGGTCGACCGTCGTGTCGCCCCGGTCGACCCGCGCTCCCAAAGAGTCGAGCACCCGGATCTCGCTCAGGCCGGCCTCTATCGGCTCGGTGAACCACGCGATGACCGTCTCCGGCGCCATCTCCAGGACCGAGTTGGGCGCCGGCCTCGCGTCGGCGAGGTTGGCGTGCGCCATCGCCGGCCGCTCCGAGCCCTGTAGCCACCACATCGCCAGCCCCAACGCGGCGGCCAGCAGCAGCAGCCGTCCGCCCCAGGTCCGTAGAGCCGCTTGGGGTCTCTTCGTATCCGTCCGGAATCGAGGTATCATGCTACTCCAGCGATTTGATGAACTCGACAATAGAGATTATCTCGGCGTCCGTGAGCTGCAAAGGCAGCATGATGTCAGGAAGATACCCTTCGACTATCTGCGCGTTCGGGTCACGCACGGAGGCCCACAGGTAGCCCTCGTCGGCGACGACGACTTGGCCGCCGGCCAGCGTGACCGAGTTGCCGTAGAGCGACTTCCAGGTCGGGCCGATCTGGTCCCGGCCGTCGGTCGTGTGGCAGTCGAGACAGCCGTGCTTTTCGATCAGACGCTTCCCCCTCGCGACCTCTCTAGCGACGTTGACCGTCGGCATGGGCTCCGCCGCGGTTGGGACGGCCTCCGCGACTCCGGGCGATGCGCCGCAGCCGCAAACGGTATCATCCGCGCCGGATCCTGATTGCCAGCGAGCCAACGCCCGCCACGGCACCGGCAGCGCCCAGGACGATCCCGATCAGCGCCAGCGTGGTCGCCAACGATGCGTCGTCGCCAGCTTCGATCGCCGCGTCCTCGGCGGCCCGGGCGGTGTTCTGCGCGCCGGCCACACCGGCCTCGATCTCGCGCGCCGACCTGACCACCTCCGGGAACTGCAGTTCGCTCGCCGATCTGACGTCGTCGAACCCGCCTCCCCCACCGGCCGATACGAACGACTCGTTGATGGCCTCGCCATGTATGGCGCCGAAGAAGCGGAACTCGTACACGCCGGGCGCCGTCGGAATCAGGTCTGCGGTGTACTCGCCCGCCGAGCCGAAGATCGGCCGCAGCGCCAGCTCCACCGACTTGCCTGTGGGCACGTGGGTCACCTCGACCCTCAACGTCTCATGGACGCCCTCGACGGCGACGGTCGGCCCGCTCTCGTGAGCGTGACCCGCCTGAGGCGCAACGCCGCTCGTGGCCGTCTGCGGTGTAGACGCCCGGTTCGTCCAGACCAGCGTGGTGCCCGGCTGCACCGTCACGTCGGCCGGCATGTACATACCGTCGTGAATAGTGATATCCACCGTGCCCGACAGGCCGGCGTCCCGGGCGACCGTGATTGAGCCGGTGATGTCGTGGTCCTCGTGGCTATGGTACGGAACGGTCAGGCCATCCAGCTCGTGGGTTACCTGGAAGCTGAAGGTCTGATCGGAGGCGAGGGCCGGCGATCCGAAGACCCCGCCGTGCTCGTTCACGTCCAGCGTCTTCATCCCGCCGCCGTGACCTCCCTCGTCGGGGCCCGCCGGTCTCGTCACGCTGATGAATACGCCGTTCTTGATCCCCTCGAACGCCGGCTCCACCAGGAAGCCTACGTCCAATACGTAGCCGTGCGCCTCTCTCTCCTCGTGCGCCGACGCGGCGCCGGCGCCGAGCATCAGCGTCATCGACAGTACCAGCGCCGCTACGATCGCGGCCTTGTATCGAGGTCTCATTCGAACCTCCTCAGAGTCCTGGGTTGCTCGCCGTCGGGCTGCGCCTCGCCGGGCACCCTCGCGCTCGACTGACGAGACGCGCTGGCCCGCCCGGAGCAGGCGGCCGTTCGGCAGGGACGGAAGGTGCGGGAGGCTCAGACTCTCGGGGGTTCGTCGGCGGGCGGGACTTCCACGCCTGCCATAGGCGCGTCGTCGCCGGGCGGTGCGAACGGGGAGCCGCGGTCCTCCGGGACCGGCGGCGTCAGGTAATGCGTTACGGGGGGAACGACGAGGCTCATCGGCGCCTGGGTCATACCATCGTTCGAGACGAAGAAGATAATGCCGGGCACGGGGGGTTCCGAGTCGCGGGCCGCCGCCGCGTCGGCGTGGCCGTGGCCGTCGTCGCGGTGATGGTGCGGGACGGCGTATGCGTGGACGTGGCCGGGGTCAGCCGACGCGACGTAGATGTGGCCGTGGTGCGGGAACCGCTCGGCGAAGTGGTGGTCCAGCACAGGCCCGAAGAACGGCGCCATCAGCGCGAGCGCAAGCATGCCGGCCGTGGCTTGGACAGCCGATTGGACCAGGACGGCGCGGACGCCCAGCGTAGGCTTCATCCTAACGATTATACTGGAAGGGTCGCCGCAGCCGGATTCGCCACCCGCGCCGGACGGCGAATCGACGGAAATGCGGGGCGCAAGTCGTTTCCGTTTCGGATGAGGTCTTCCACGTGACATGGCCGTCGGCGCGCGCACCCTTCACGGCAGAGAGAGCGATGCCCTCCCGCTTCACCGATAACCGGGCTACCGGCCGGTCGCCCCACTCCTCCAAGACGGTCGGCGGGCACCGGGGACGCCTGCTCGCATACCTGGTCGTCGCTCTCTGCCCCGTGCTGATGACGTGCGGCGGCGGCGATCCGGATGCCGGTCCGACGGCGGCACCGGCGCAGACGGCGCAGGCCCCACAGCCGACGGCTACGGCGAGTCCCGCAGCCCCGACGTCCACGCCCCTGCCCCGCGGCCTCCCCCAACTGGAAGTCGAGCCCGCGTTCCCCAACGTCTCGCTACAGCGCATGGTCCACCTCACCTACTCGTCGGAGACCGACGACCGGCTGTTCGTGGTGCTGCAGCCGGGCCAGATCGTATTCTTCGAAGACCGGCCGGACGCCGCGGAGGTCCGCACGTTCATGGACATCCGGGAACGGGTGAGCAACCGGGGCAACGAGGAGGGGCTGCTCGGACTCGCCTTCGACCCGGCGTACGAGTCGAACGGCTACTTCTACGTCTACTACTCGGCCGCGAACCCCAGGCGCTCCGTCATAGCGAGGTTCTCGGTCGACCCCGGCGACCCGGACAGGGCCGACGCTTCCAGCGAGACTCAGATCCTGGTCGTGCCACAGCCTTACAGCAACCACAACGGGGGCCATCTCGTTTTCGGGCCGGACGGGTACCTGTACGTCGGGCTAGGCGATGGGGGAAGCGCGAACGACCCCAACGGGAACGGGCAGGACAGGACGACCCTGCTGGGGAGCATCCTCCGCATCGACGTCTCGACGCTCGACTCGCAGGGCCGATACTCGGTGCCGCCCGACAACCCGTTCGCGGGCGAGGGCGGCGCAGTCAGACCCGAGATCTGGGCCTACGGTCTCAGGAACCCCTGGCGCTTCAACTTCGACCCCCACAGCGGCGACTTGTGGGCGGCGGACGTAGGGCAGAACGCCTGGGAGGAGGTCGACATAATCCGTCCGGGGGCCAACTACGGCTGGAACGTGATGGAGGGCGCCCACTGCACCCCCGGCGGCCGGGGCCTCACCGGTCTGGTGCGGAGGGGCTCCGAAGAGTGCGACCGCACCGGCCTGGAGCTACCCGTGATCGAGTACGGCCGGGAGGACGGCTGCTCGATTACCGGCGGCTACGTGTACCGCGGGGAACGGCTGCCGTCCCTGGCGGGCGCATACGTCTACGGCGACTTCTGCAGCGGCAAGATATGGGGCCTGCGCGCGGAAGACGGCGCCGCCGTGGAGCACCGGCTGCTCGTCGATTCTTCCCTCAGCCTGTCGGCGTTCGGCGAGCACGCCGCCGGGGGGTTGTTCATGCTCTCTTTCGACCGCACGATCTACCGCTTCGTCCAGCCGTGAGACGTCCCCGGCGCCTGGGCTCCTCCATGGGGAAGGAAGGCCAGCTCATCCCGTTACCGGAGCATTGGTAGCTGTTCGGCGGGTACCAGGACGCGTATGCTGCGCGGCTGTCCCTTCATCCTCGTGATGAACTCCTCTCTTTCCAGCCTCAACACCATCTGGTGAACGGCAGAAGGCGTCACGTTGAAACGCCGCTGCATATCGGCCTCCGAAGGCGGGTACCCATTGACTGCCGTGTAGTAATAGATGAATGAGAGATATTGGCCCTGCTTCTCGGTGTATTCGGGTTGCCGGCAAGCTCCCTCCAGCGTCCGATTCACGCGGTCTGCGTCAAACGCGTCGGGATCGAACCCTCCGCCGAGCCACTCCATCCGGTCTAGGTACTCGGGATGCTCGGGGTCTGCGATGACCTCCAGCATCTCGGCGTAGCCCCACGGGCCGCCGCAGTCCTCAGGAGGACAGGCTCGCCGTCCTCCCACGCAAAGCGGATATCCCGTCCCAGGTTTACGCTCGAGAACGTCCTCTAGCCGGAGCTCGTGAAGCCAGTTGTCCCCGAAGTCGTAGACATACAGAAAGCGGGTTCCACGTTCGATGACCAATCTTCCGAGGGTGGCCCGCGTCGAGTCCTCGTAGTCAAGCCCATAGTCCTGTTCATCATCGTCGGGCTCGCTATATTCGGCCGAGGCGATCTGAAACCGGTATAGGTGATAGTTCTCCCAACCCATCACCCGTTGCAGCATCAGGTGCAGCCGGTGGAGCGAGACCTCCGCGGGCACGAGGAACCGGCGCCAGACCGGGGGAGCGGTGTCCAGGAGGGTGACCTTGAGCTGGTAGACTCTTCTGTCGTCGGGCGGTCCTGTCGCCGACATCCTTAGCTAACTCCCTCGCTAGTTCCTCTGTCGATTCGCGTTACCGAGCCAGACATGCCGAAGCATGTACGACGAGACGCCGTATAGTATACGACGTCAGCACGACGAGCGGGCACGCGGTCTGCCCTCCCGGGCAATCGCCACTCAACCGTGGCAGGCCTTTAGGACGTGGCATACCAGAGCCGTCGGCCCTCGGAATGAAAGGGAAATGCCTTGAGGAATCTCTCGACGGTCCTGATGTCGATTGGAGTCGTATCGGCGCTAGTCCTTACCGGTTGCCTCAGCACCGACTCGGAGGCGGGCGAGCATGGCAGCGGTTCGGAGGCAGGCGAGCATAGCGGCGGTGAAGGGTCGGAGTCAGGTGAACGCGGCGATGGCGAAGAGTCCGCTACTCAGTACGGGCTGGGCGACACCTTCGACCAGGTCCGCGCCGGCGCTCGGCTGGTCCTATCGTACGACTCGGACGCCAATGCCTTCATTGGCACGGTCGAGAACACCACGGACGCCGCGCTGAGCCGGGTCAGGGTCGAGGTCCATCTCTCGAACGGGACCGAGCTGGGCCCGACAACCCCCGTCAGCCTGGCTCCCGGTCAGGTAGTCGCCATCACCCTCCCCGCAACCAGCCAGGCCTTCACCTCCTGGAGCGCCCACCCCGAAGTCGGCTGATTCCTCGCCGCGCTCCGTCCGCAGGTCCCAGCCCTGCCGTCCGACAGGCCGCGCTCTCCGAAAGGAGAGCATCCTCCAAGATACCGCCGGCGGCGACCGCCTTCGTCTTGACTCCGGACTCCGGCTAACGCAGAATCAGGGCGAGACTGTTTGGCGTCAGCATGGAGGACACGATGGACCAGTACAAGGCGGAATACGTCTGGATAGACGGTACCGAGCCGACGTCCAAGCTCCGCTCCAAGGGCAAGATAGTCCCGATGGGGGAGGAGCCGCCGTTGTGGGGCTTCGACGGATCGAGCACGAACCAGGCTCCCGGCGAGAACTCCGACTGCGTATTGCGGCCGGTGTTCACCTGCCCGGACCCGGTCCGCGGCGGCGACAGCAAGCTCGTGATGTGTGAGGTCTTGCTGACGGACATGTCCCCTCACCCGTCGAACACCCGCGCGGGATGCGCGGCGGCCTCGGGAAAGTACGCCGATTTCGACACGTGGTTCGGCATCGAGCAGGAGTACACCTTCTTCGACGGCATCAAGCCGCTGGGATGGCCGGACAACGGCTTTCCCGCTCCCCAAGGCGGGTACTACTGCGGAGTCGGAACGGACGAGGTCTTTGGCCGCCCCATCGTCGAGGCTCACATGGACGCCTGCCTCGAGGCCGGACTGATGATATCCGGCATCAACGCGGAGGTGATGCCATCCCAGTGGGAGTTCCAGATCGGGCCGATCGGCGCGCCTGAGATAGGCGACCAGCTCTGGATCGCCCGGTGGCTGCTGTACCGCATTGGAGAGGACGTGCACATCTCGGATGACCCGAACAGGGGGGTCACGGCAAGGCTCGATCCCAAGCCCGTGCAGGGCGATTGGAACGGCGCGGGCGCCCACGCCAACGTCTCGACCAGGCAGATGCGCGAGAGCTATGACGCCTGTGTGGCGGCCGCCGAGGCGCTCGGAGGCAACCACGATGAGCACATCGTCAACTACGGTCACCGGATCGAAGAGCGCCTGACCGGTATGCACGAGACCTGCTCCTACAGGGAGTTCAGGTACGGGGTCTCCGACAGAGGCGCTTCCGTCCGCATCCCCTGGCAGGTGCACCGCGACGGGAAGGGGTACATAGAGGACAGGCGGCCGAACGCCAACTGCGATCCGTACAAGGTGACCGAGCTCATACTGAACACCGTCTGCGGAGCAGCCTCTTCCTAGCCATTCAGGACCGGTGATAGGGCGAGCACTACAGTCCTACCGCCACGAGTCCCGCGAAAGGCGCACAAGGGCGGCGGAAATGGTACAGGGGCGGGTTTGAAACCCGCCCCTGTACGTCTAAGAGGGTGTTTGTGAAGTCCCTTCTCCGCTGGCGGGAGAAGGTTAGGATGAGGGGGAAGGCGTTGCGACACCTTCATCTCCGCCCTCACCTCAGTCCTCTCCCATCACGGTAGAGGAGGTTATGCGCGCCGAGTCGCGATGCTGGCTTACGGGCCTAGCCCGCCGGGCGCAGCGCCATCCCTATATTGACGTCGAGCCGGGTTGCCGCGACGCCCTGGAAGACGCCGCGCGTGGGCGCCACGTCTCCGTAGTCGCGGCCGACCGCTATCCGCACGTGCCGATCGTCGGCGAGACTCCGATTGGTGGGGTCGAATCCGACCCAGCCCAGCTCAGGCAGGCGGCATTCGACCCACGCGTGGGTGGCCGTACCTCGCGCCGGCTCTCCCGCCGGACCGGGCACGTAGAAGTAGCCCGATACGTAGCGCGTCGGCACGCCCCATGTGCGGGCAACCGCGATCATGACGTGGGCGTAGTCCTGGCAGACCCCCTGGCCCGATTCCAGAATGTGGTCGATCGGGGAGATCACGGACGTGCTGCCCGGCGTGTATTCGAAGCTGAGATGTAGCGTGTCCGAAAGCTCCGTCAGGGCCTGCAGCGGGTCGCCGCTCGGCCTGGCAATGCCGTGCCGGGCGACGAACGACGCGAGCGCCGGCGAGGGCCGGGTAAAGTCGCTCGTGTGGGTGAAGTCCCAGTCGCCGAACGACTCCTTCCAAGAGCGAATCTCCTCCCAGGCGTCGGGGCCCAGGGAGTCCGGCAGCGGCGCGGCGGGCGTGAGCTCCACGGTCGAGCGCGTGGTGACCTCCAACGCCTCGTGCTCACGGTGGGCGTTGAGGACATGCTTGGTGTTTCCGAAGGAGTCCATCTCGCCGTTGAGGGGGACGAGCGGGTCCGTGGTGATGTCGAAGCGCAGCAGCCGCTGGCCCAGGTCGTTCCGGGGCTCCAGGCAGAGCGACATCACGCAGTTGCGCACCGGCGACGCGTAGGAGTATCGCGAGACGTGCTCTATTTCGTATCGGACGAGACCGGTCATTTCCTCAGCGTTCCGGGCGATCGTCGATCGGGTAATCGAAATAGCTGGCGGTGACGAGCTCGTGAAGGTCGCGACAGTACCCGCTAATCCTCCATAGCAGGTTCTCACGATCTTCCCGATCAGGCCATTCGTAGTGGATCAACGCCCTCATCTGGCCGACCAGTCGCCGGGTTGCGTCGCTGAACTGCGCGTTAGGGCCCGGGCCGATCGCCGCGAGGTCCGCCGCCGCCGAGTCCAACGACCGACACAGCGAGCCGGGTAGAAGTGGGTCCGTGGCGAGAAGGTCCAAGACCTGTCCGGGCTCCACCTCGACGCTGTACCGGCGACTGTAGGCTTCGACAGCGTGACACAGGCGCAGCAGGCTCGTCCAGTCCGCGTCGGACGACTCTTCGCTCGCCCTGTCCACGGCGATCTGCGTCAAGAGCAGCGTGGCCGAGAGCTGGGCGCGCTCGATCAGATGGCCCAGCCTCATGAATCGCCAACCTTCGTCACGATACATCGTCGCGGAGGCGATCCCCGTGAGCGTATCTATCGAGGCCGCCGTCTCGGCATAGAAACTCTCCGGCGAGACCCTCCATATGTCCTGCATCTTCAACGTCTGGAGACGTAGATACGCCATGTTCAGGCAGGTCCACATCTCGGCGCTGATCGCCTGCCTCATCTGGCGGGCGTTCTCGCGTCCCAGCGCGAAGCAGCTCCAGACGGAGTCCGAGTTGGTGCGCTCGAACGTGAGCTCGTCGGCCAGGGTGTAGGAATCGGCCAGCGTGTAGTCGTCGCTTTCGAGCATTTCGAGCCCGCCCCACGGGGGTGCGCGGTTGATGCTCCCGTAGATGCGGCTCCAGCCGAAGTAGATCTCCGGAATAGGTCGGTCGACCAGGGCCTCCGTCTGTAGCCTGAGCAGCCGGCAGACGTGCTCGGCCCGCTGCAGATAGCGGCTCATCCAGTACAGGCCCTGTGCGCTGCGCGCTAGCACGGCTCACTCCCCGCGGGCACGGGGAACGGCGTCCTATGCGAAAGTCCCCGGCTCATTCCTGCAGCACCCACAGGTCCTTCCCTCCGCCGCCCTGGCTGGAGTTGACGACGAGGCTGCCCCGACGCAGCGCCACACGGCAGAACGCGCCGGGTACGATACGGGTCTCGAGGCCGTGCAGCACGAACGGCCGCAGGTCGACGTGGCGGGGCTCGAATTGGCCGTCGATCAGGCAGGGCGAGCGCGAGAGGGCGAGCGTCGGCTGCGATATGAAGTCGGCCGGGTTCGCGCGCACCCGCTCGGCGTACTCCGCGCGCTCCTTCGGGGTCGCGTGCGGGCCCACCAGCATGCCGTACCCGCCGGACTCGCCCACGCGTTTCACCACCAGCTTGTCGAGGTTGTCCAGCGTGTACTCCAGATCTTCGGGCCGGCGGCAGAGGTACGTCTTGACGTTGGCCAGCACCGGCTCCTCGCCCAGGTAGTAGCGAATCATTTCAGGCACGTAGGCGTAGACGCTCTTGTCGTCCGCCACGCCCGTGCCGGGAGCGTTGACCAGGGCTACGTTCCCGAGCTTGTAGGCGTGCATGAGGCCGGGCACCCCGAGCAGGGAGTCCGGGCGGAAGACCAGCGGGTCTATGAAGTCGTCGTCCACGCGCCGGTAGAGTACGTCGATGCGGCGCAGCCCCGTAGTCGTGCGTATGTAGACGAACCCGTCGTCGACCAGCAGGTCCTGCCCCTCGACCAGCTCGGCGCCGATCTCGCCCGCCAGGAACATGTGCTCGTAGAAGGCGGAGTTGGCCACCCCGGGCGTGAGGAGAGCGACGGTCGGGTCCGACCGCCCGCGGGGCGCGAGCTCCCGAAGGGTCTGGCGCAATATGCTGCCGTAGTGCTCGATCTCCCGCACGCGATAGCTGCGGTACAGCCGGCGCATGCTGGCCTTGACCGCCTTGCGGTTCGCGATCATGTAGGAGACGCCGGAGGGGACTCGCAGGTTGTCCTCGAGCACCCGGAACCCGTCGTTCGTCCGCACGAGGTCCGTACCGCAGATGGCGACCCACGTGCCGTGCGGGGGAGAGAAGCCGCGCATCTCCACCCTGAATTGCGGACAGTCGCGCACGACGTCCACCGGGATGACCCCGTCTTCGACGATTCGGCCCTCGCCATAGACGTCGCTGAGGAAGAGGTTGATCGCTTTCAGTCGCTGCGTCAGACCCGTCTCGAGGTGCCGCCAATCGGCGCCCGAGAGCACGCGTGGCACGCAGTCGACGGGGATGATGCGCTCGTCGGCCTCATCGTCCCCGTAGACCGTGAAGGTGATGCCCTCCGTAGAGAACGAGCGCGTGACCCGCTCCTGTATGCTGCTCAGCTCCTCGACCGTGAGCAGGCGCAGGGCCTCGTACAGATCTTGGGAGTGCTCCCGGGGGACGCCGTCCGGGAGGAACATCTCGTCATAGACCGGCGCGTCTAGCTGGTAGCCGTCAAACTCCATGGAGCCCACCATGACCCGGGCTGGCCGGTACGCCGGGATTCTTGTCCGTTGCGTCGGTAATCTGCCCGCTCGTCGATCGAGGGAATGGCGCGACGGAGCCCGACTTCCTGTACGTACGGTCCCACGCCGCATCTGTCGCCTAGTCTACCACGGCGCAAGCAGCCCACAAACCCCAACCCGGCGAGGCGGCCGTTCGCGGTTTGTCGGTGTCGGAGACGGAGCGTATACCGGGCCTTCAGATACTTACCCGATCGCCATCCGAGACCGCCCCTGGATTCAGGAAACGCCTCTCGCTTGAAGTTCGCCGGGTTGGGGGTTAACATCGGTTCTCCGGTCAGGCGTCCCCAAGGCCTGTTGCGCTCGGCGGTCGAGGTTAGCTGACGATGGTCTCTCCTGAGTTCGAAGTCAAACGGCCCGTGCTGGTCGGCGACACGGCCGATGTGTACCTCCAGCGCACGCTGACCATCCTCCGGAACGAGAGCATCAACCCGGACATTGCAATGGAGTTCGCTCCCCGGCGGGCCGGCGTCTTCTGCGGCATCTCCGAGGTCAGGACGCTCCTCGCCAGGGTCCTTCCGGAGACCGGCAGGGAGGTCTGGGCGCTCGGAGAGGGCGGGGCCGTAGATGTCGGCGAGGTGGCGCTGCGGGTCAAGGCGCCCTACAGCTCTATCGGCCTGTACGAGACGGCGATCTGCGGCGCGCTGTCCTCCGGCACGGCCTGGGCGACGGCCGCGCGGGAGTGCGTCGAGGCCGCCGCGGGCACCCCGGTCGTATCCCTGGGCGCCCGGCACGTGCACCCCAACATGGTCGCGGACATGGACTATGCCGCCATAGTCGGCGGCTGCGTGTCGTGCTCGACGATCCAGGGCGCGCGTCTGGCCGGCGTCACGCCGGCGGGCAACATGCCGCACGCGCTCCCGATTCTGATCGGCGGCTCCGTGGCCGCGATGCAGGCCTTCGACACGCACATGCCCCAGGAGGTGCCGCGAATCGCCCTCGTCGACACGTTCCGCGACGAGGCCGAAGAGGCCCTCAACGTCGCACGGGCCATGGGCGACAAGCTCCGCGGCGTCTGTCTGGCCACGCCACCCCAGCGCGGCGGGGTCACGATAGAGCTGGTCCGGGAGGTGCGAAGCCGGCTGGACCAGGCGGACTTCCGCCATGTCGAGATCATGGTGACCGGGGGATTCACCCCGGACCGCATCCGCGAGTTCGTGGCAGCCGGGGTGCGGGTCAATATCTTCGGCGTGGGCGCGTACATCGCGACGGCGCCCTCGAACACATTCGCCGCGGAGATCCAGGAAATCGACGGCCGGCCTTTCGCCCGGCGGGGCAGGGTCCCAGGCGTAACGGCCAACCCCAGGCTCGACCGGGTGATCTAGGCCGACTCCCGATCGCGCCGGCCCGGGCTCAGATCAGGTACAGCCGCTCGGCGTTCCGCGAGAACATCGCCGCCTGCTCGTCGCGGCTGAAGCCGGCCACGAGCTCCTTGTAGGCGTCGAACAGCGTGTCGTAGCTGCTGTAGAGCTTGTCGACCGGCCAGTTGGTCGCGAAGACGGACCGGGCCGGGCCGAAGGCGTCGATGCAGTGGTGCACCCAGGGCCTGATCGACTCGACCGTCCAGCTCCAGTCGTCCATGCCGAGCCCCGAGATCTTGCAGTAGACGTTCTCTGCCTCGGCCGCCGTGCTCATCGCCCGGCGCCAGGTTCGGAAGTACTCGTCCGTACGCCGCTCCGGCAGGCCGCAGTGGTCGATCATGACCGGAACACGCGGGAACGCGCGGGCGAGGTCGCGCACGGCCTCCATGTGCCGCAACTTGACGTTCATCGAGGCCACGAGACCGTACCGCTCCAGGAGCGCGAAGCCCTTCCGGTACCGGGGCTCGGCGAGATTGTCCGCGGCGTAGAAGTCCCGCACGCCGCGGGTCAGCCGGTACCGGAGGTGACGCTCGAGCTCCGCCTGCGCCGACGGCAGGCCCAGGTCGGCGTACACGACCGCCGCGTGCGGAAAGCCGGTGCGATCGGACTCGGCCTGCAGCCACTCGGTCTCGTCCACGGGGTCGGCCGTGCCGAGCGCGGCCTGCACGTGCACGGCCTTGGTCACGTTGGCGGCGCGCGTCTCGGCTATGAAGTCGTCAGCGACGTAGTCGCGCTTCAACTCGTCGAAGTTGGGCCCGACCCGCGGAAACGCGGCGTCCGGGCCGAGCCAGCCGTAGGTCAGCTTCGGGTGGCTCAGGTCCCAAAGGTGGACGTGAGTCTCTACGAGCTCGAGCTGGCTCACACAGGCCACCGCGTCCAGGAAAGAATGGCGGCGGAGTTCCGGCGCGCGGTCCGGGCCGTCATCGTCATTCGTAGAGAGACTCGACGCTGACCGCCTGGCCGCCCTGCGCCGCCGACCTGTAGGCCGCGTCCAGCATCTCGACCACTCGCCAGCCGACCTCGCCCGGCGACCCGTTGGCCGCCTTGCCGGTGATCACGTCCACCAGGTTGCCGGCCGTGGCGAACAGCGGGTAGGCCTCGTCGCCGCCCTCGGCACCCGCCGACTGGTTGCCGCCGGCCAGCGGCGCCAGCTCCTCGTCGGTGCCGTCGGCGTGGCGAATGCGCCCCGCGCCGGACACGAAGTTGATGTCCAGCCATCCATAGTCGCAGTTGACCTGGATCGAGAGCTTGCCCGGGTCGCCCATCTGCAGGTTGCCGGCGCCGCCGACGTTGGCCAGAGCGCCGTTGTCCATCCGGACGGTCATGGCGTCGATCAGGTCCAGGTTCAGCCCGAGATTGTCCATCAGTGACATGACGCTGACCGGCTTAAGCCCTGTGATGAAGTACATCAGCCCGGCGGAGTGGGTTATCTGCAGGTGGCCCTCGCCGCCGCCCGACCGCTCCGGGTCGGAGTAGACGTCGCCGGGGCCGTGGACCGGATACTCGAACAGCGCCTCGTACGACTTGTCGTCGCCGCGCACGAAGTTGATGATGAACGACGAGAAGTAGCAGTTTATGTAGCGTATCTCTCCCAGTTCGCCCGACTGGAGCACCGCGCGGGCGCGCAGCCCGCGCGACTGAAAGTGCCACGGGTAGCCGACGATGATCTCGCGGCCCTGGCTCTCGGCCAGCTCCACCAGGTCGCGGGCGTGGGCGGCCCTGAGCACCATCGGCTTCTCGATCATCACGTGCAGGCCGCGCTCGAGACAGGCGCGCGCCACCTCGTAGTGCGCCGCGTGCCACGTCGCGACCACCGCGCCGTCCAGCCGCTCCTTGTCGAGCATCTCCTCGACGTCGGTGTACTGGTTGTGGATGCCGAAGGCCTCGGCGGCCTTGGCGAGCCTGTCGGGGCGCTGGTCGGCTATCGCCACGATCTCGGCGTCGGGGTGCCGCAGGAGCGAAGGGAAGTGCGCCGTGGTCGCCCACCAGCCGGTGCCGACGATAGCGACTCTAGCCTTGTCAGCCATCTCTGCCTCCTGTCCGGACGGCCGCGAGGGATGTCCCCACGGCCGGACTCGCGGCTGTCTACGAGAAGTGGGGGACGACCTCGTCCATGAACAGCTCGATGTCGTCCGTCTCGGGGAAGCTCATGAAGGCCAGGTTGGCCAGGTCGAAGCCGAGCTCGGCCTGTTTTTCGAGCTCGTCGCGCACCGCCGACGGGTCGCCGGCGATGGCCCTCGACTCCCAGCCCTTGGACGCCTCGACCCCCTTGGAGTGCGTCTTGTCGATGAAGACGAACGCGGCGAAGGTCTTGCGTATGCTGTCGTAGTCGCGGCCCTCCTCCTCGCAGTAGCGCTTGAGCACGCTCAGCTTGTGCGCCGATTGCTTCCAGACGTTGCTGCCGACGTTCCACCAGTCGGCCTGGCGTGCGACCACCCTCAGCGTCCTCTGCTCGCCCGAGCCGCCGATCAGGATCGGGGGCGCCGGGTTGGGCCTCGGCTCGCAATGGGCGTTCGACAGGCTGTAGTATTTGCCGGTGAAGTTGGCGGGTGCGTCCGTCCACAGCGTCCTGATGACCTCGAGCGCCTCCTCCATCATCTCCACGCGGACGCGCGGCGTTGGTAGTGACGGGTAGCCGTAGCCGTCGTACTCCGCGACGTTGCTGGTGCCCACCCCGTAGCCCAGGACGAACCGCCCCGAGCTCAGATCCTGCAGGGAGGCGGCCATCTTGGCGGTGAGGGCGGGATTCCGGAACGGGTTGCAGATGACGTGCGTACCGACCTGCACCCCCGGATAGCGGGCCGCAATCCACGTCAGCATCGTCCAGCCCTCGATAGTGTACCCGGCGTCACCGTTCAGGTGGTCTCCGATCCAGATGCCTCCCTTGAATCCCTGCGTGACGATGTCCAGGGTGCGGTTCATGGCCGGCATGTACTCTTTGCCGGTGAACGAGTACAGCGAACTCCCGGCCCGCTGCGGCGGGGTGTATCCGAACTCCATCCGTGCTGGCATTGGCGATAACCTCCGGGGCAGATTGGCGGCCTATCGTATCACAGCCTCGCGCGCGCCTCGACACACGTCCCTTCCCGGCGAAGCGCCGGCCTGCCTACCAGACGGTCAGCGTGACGCCGGCGACGGAGGCGGCCGTGCCCAGTACCAGCATGAGCGATGCGCGTCATTCGCTCATGGAGTAACAGGAACGCCATGGGCGCCCGAACAGCGGCGCCGGCGAGGCGAACTTCAGCGACGAGATGAACAGCAGCGCGGAGAGGCCGTTCACGAGGCCGCTGCCGAATATCATCAGGCGATCACGCCCGCTGCCCTGCGGCAGCCGCCGGTTCGAGCCGAGGCCGACCATTGTCAACCCTATCGCCACCATCGCCATCGTCCGCACGGCGTTGGCCAGCACCGGGCTCGTCGCCTCGACCGCGTCGTCCTGCACGAAGACGCTGGCGGCCCACGCCAGGCCGGTGGCGACGCAAAGTGCGAGCGCGAGGAGCTTGGACCCCTCGTCCGTCGGCAGGGCGGCCTCCTGCTGCCGGCGGACCGACAGGACGTAGATGCCGCCCAGGACGAGGACTCCCCCGGCCACCGTTCTCCACGTGACCGTCTCGTCGGATATCATGCTCGTGGCGACGATGCTGAACATGATGTACAGCGCGTTCGTCGCCGGGCAGACTAGCAGCCCGTCCGAGGATTATCTAACGGTGCTTGCGGGTCAGCGACAATGGATCGCGACAACTAATTGTGCCGTTGCCCCGGCCGGCCGCCAGATAGCTTTGCGAATAGCGCCGTGCTCACTACCTCGGCAAAGTTCCTGATGCGTTGGGCTGGCCCATCGACCCGTGCTTTCCTGTGCAGATTGACCCCAAAGCGGAACAGTTTGAGCAGGTTGTGGCCGGTGCAGATCAGCGACCATTCGCCGTTCACCTTCTCCAGTCCCCGCAGCAGGAACTGCCGGAATCCCCGGCCCTGCTTGATCTGGCCGAATACCGGCTCCACAGTTTGCATCCGCAAAGCGTAGCGCTGCCGACCCCGCTTGGTCTGTAACTTCCGTCGCATCCGGTCCTTGGGAGACAGATGGCTGGGTATGCGTCCTCGGGGCGCGGGTGGCACAACCCGGCCGTGGCGGGTCTGCTCCGGCGCGACGAACGGGTCCACGCCCAGAGCATAGAGCTCCTCGACTGCCTTTGCCGAGTAATAGCCAGCATCGGCGGATACTTCCCTGGGGACTGCACCGACGTTGTCGATGGTCTCCTCCATCATCACCGCAGCCTGTTGCTTATCCGAAGTCTGGTTGGTGGCCCGCGCCGCCACGATCACCTGGTGAGCGCTGTCCACCACCGCCTGACAGTTGTACGCTTGCAGGAAGTCCTTTCCTCCAGGTGCGGGGATGATGCGCGACTCGGCATCGGTGAAGTTACGCTGGGCCTTGTCGTCGGGCACCCCCGGGTGCTTACCACCTTCGGCCTCGGCCCGTTCGCCAGCCGCCTGCGCCTCGGCTTCCAGCGCCGCCATGGCTTCCCGTATCTTCTCCAACCGACCCTCTCGAAAGGCCAACTCCTGCGGCAACTCATCTCCACGCTTGTCTTTGCCGTACCGCCGGTCTTCCTCATCATCCGCTGCCTGGGCCTGTCGCAACAACTCCGCTACCTCCGCCGACAACTGCGCTGCCTTCTCCTTCATCCGTTGGTAACTCATCGCCTTATGCTTCGATGCGTTGGCCTTGACCTTCGTGCCGTCCAGCGCCACGTGCCCCAGCTTCACCAGCCCCGCCTGCTGGCACAACGCCAGTACCTGTACGAACAGGCCCGACAGCGCATCCACATTATCCTTGCGAAAGTCGGAGATGGTCCGGAAGTCCGGTGTGTTGTTCGCCGCCAACACCCTGAAGGGGATGTCCTCGTGGAGACGCTGGGCGATGCGGCGTGAGGACGACACCCCCACGCAGTAACCGTAGAGCAACACCTTGACCATCATCCGTGGATGATACGGCGGTCCGCCTCGCCGTTCCCGCTCGTAGCGAGCGGTGACCTCCGACATGTCCAACTGGTCCACCACGTCGGATATGAAGTAGGCCAGATGGTCGTCAGGCAGCCACTCCTGCAACGCCGCTGGCAACAGCAACTGCTGGTCGGGTTCGTAGGGAAGGTAGGTTTTGCTCATCAACGACTCCCCGCTACTGGACTGTACCCATCATACCCCCAAACACTCGCCAACCGTGTTTCTCGGACAGGCTGCTAGAACGGGGCCACACGGGGCGCGCCGTGCCCGCAGCCGTCCTGAACTCCGTCGGCGGGAGCGTCCGAGCTATTGAGGCAGCCACGCTGGACATCATCATCGACTTGGAGGGCCTGCGGCCTGACCCGGCCCTGCGGTCCCTGCGCGAGGGCCTTGAGGAAACGCTCCTGCTGCTGTGCGCCACACCCCTGACCACCTGAGGAGCATCGAGCTGCTGCACAGCTTCGAGACGCCCTTCGTCACCCTCGTGTTGACCCACACAGACCAGGCCACCCGCAGGGCCATCCGCTCCCTGGGCGATCCGAGGGAGCACCGCAGGACCTTCGCGGTGACGGAGGGAGAGCTTCTGGCCGGAGACCACACGGGAGTCGTCTGGCAGCAGTGTGGGAACGGCCTTGGCGAAAACCCTCCAGTGCGTATCTCACCCGACGCATCCCTGGCAGGTATCATAGCGTGGGCGGAGCGCCTGCTGGACTCGTCCTATTCGTTCTATCGCGACAACCCAAAGCCTGATCCCGACATCCCGTACCCCTCCGGCGTGCAGGCCTCCATGCCGGAGCCGACCCAGCAACTCAAAGACGCCTTCTCGGTGCAGCTGACCCGCGCCGAGAAGGACGCCCTCGACCTGCTGGCCGCATGGCCCCTGTGCACCCGCGAGCACCTTTGCCGGACTGATGGGCGGGGTCACCCTGAGCCGGGTCAATCAGGTGCTCCGCTCTCTGCGGCAGCATGGCCTCGTGCAGGAGGATGACTCCCTGCACGTGCTCACCGACGAGGGGTTGACGCACCTGGCCCGACGGGACCGGGCCGCCGTCGGGCCCACTCTCGACCGGTGGAGCGCCGAGCCCTCGCCATCCAACCCTGACACTTACGCCGGGACCGCCCTGCGCGCTCTCGCCGCCCAGATGCGGCACCATGCCGGCGTCACCGGCTTCGCCGCCGCTCTGTCCGCCGAGGTCGCCCGCTCCCCCGACTACGACCTGTTCGACCTGCTGCCCACTCATCGCTCCAGCATCGGCTACCGCTACGACTGGACCACCTACGTGATCCACCCCGACGCCTCCTTCACCCTGGAGTACCGGGGCCGGTGCCGTCCGTTCCTCCTGGAGTTCGAGCGGCGGGCCGCGACGCCGAAGCGCATCCCCAACGCCTGGAGTCCTACCGCCGCTACTTCCTGAGCGGCTGGGCAAAGCGTGACCACGAGGGACACCTGCCCCGGGTGCTCTTCGTCTTCGAGTCCCCCAGCAGTGAGACCGCCTTCCTCGACATCGCCGACGGGGTGGATGACGTGCCTATAATCACATCCAACACAGAGACCCTTGCCGAGCAGGGCATCCTGGGCGACGCATGGATTCTCCCGCCGCCCCATTCCCTCGACAGAAGGTCGTTATCATCCCTGGAGCAACTTGCAGAATGACCACTTTCGCCGTTCCGAACACTTCCTGTAGGGGTGGTCCCAGCATGACTGCTGGGACCACTTTGCAGCAACTTGCAGCCCTCATGCCCCTTACGGCCTCACCAGCGCAATATGTTGCAGAACTGACAGGTCAGGCCGTCAACGTTGACACGCCACACACCGCCTATCCCGATGGCCCGACCGATACGGCCTAGCAACAACAGCCTTGCCAGGCACCCTCGGACACAGCGGCAACATTGCCAGTGGAGCGTGTTCCACGACCGGCGTTAATCCGTTCCTAGTACTTCCTATAGGGGACAAAAGGGCATTCCCCACACTTACCGTGTCAGCCTCCAACAGGTCAAGTCGTGACTATTGTTGCAGAGCGCGGACCCCTCCGCCCCCGCCTCTATGCCAAGCACGTGGCAGGATTCGCGTCGATCGCCAGGACATGGAGACCCTCAATGTGCGTGACGTGTCATCGCATCACGACCCGAATCAGGGGTGCCTCAACGTCTTCGGGGAGGCGAAAACACGTCTCCGCCAGCGCCGTGGCGGGACGTCATGCACCCCCACATCAATCGCATTTTTCGCCCTGTTTTCCCACCGGATGGCTGACCTGCTCCCGCGTCTGCACCCCACCATCAATCGCATTTTCTCGATTCGGACCGGAATGCACCCTTTCAACGAAGTGTTCACAGGTTACGTCCCACAGGAGGGCGATTTACACCTGTGCCAGCTACGAAATCGCCCCTTCCAACGCTTCACAACCAAACTCAAACTGCTGTACACCCCCTGCACATGGCGAACGCCCTCCGACTTCGGAGAACCTGGAAAGACTACCCTCCGAGGTACACCTCGCAGGGCAGCGGGTTGAAGATCGGTTGCCCGGTGATGTAGAGTAAGACTCAGTGCGGTAAAGGCAGGCGAATAGAAAACCCATGCCCACCAAATCCAGAAACACCGACACCATCACCTTCTCCCTCCCGCCGGAGATGGCCGAACACCTGCGGGAGGTGGTCAAGGAGGAGGAGCGCACCGTCAGCGAACTGCTGCGTGAGGCCATCCGGCTGTACATGGAGGAGCGGGAGTGGCGAATAGAGGAACGGATGCAGAGGCGACGTTCACGCCAAGGGAGACAGGACGAGACGGAGGGAGGAAAAACATGAACGATAGAACCGACTACACCCCCGTGGCCCTCTACGCTAGGGTCTCCAGCGACAGGCAGGACGTGGACCTGTCCGTGTCCGCCCAGCTTCGGGCGCTCCGGGACTACGCCCAGAAGAACGGCTACCTGGTCGCCCGCGAGTACGTGAACGAGGCCGAGAGCGGGCGCATCGCCGACCGCCCGGAGTTCCGCAAGATGATCGACGAGGCCAGCAAGCCGGAGGGACCCTTCCGGGAGATCCTCGTCTGGAAGTTCTCGCGGTTCACTAGAAAGCGCGAGCACGCCGTCGCCTTCAAGTCCATGCTCCGGCGCAAGGGCGTCCGCGTCGTCTCCATCACCGAGCACGCCGACGACTCTCCCACCGGCAAGCTCATGGAGGCCATCATCGAGTCGGTGGACGAATTCTACTCGGAAAATTTGGCCCAGGAGGTCACGAGGGGTATGCGGGAGGCGGCGTCCCGCGGCTTCTGGGTCGCCAGCCGGGTGCCCTACGGGTATGCCAGAGTCATGGTGCAGGACGGGGCCAAGAAGCGCCCCACCCTGGAACCCGACCCCGCAACGTCCCCCGTGGTCAAGCGCATCTTCGCAATGGCCGAGGCCGGCAGGGGGATACTGGACATCACCCAGACCCTCAACTCCGAGGGTATTGCCAACCCCACCGGCAGGCTCTGGTCGAAGAACGGCGTCCACATCATCCTCAGGAACGAGGCGTATACCGGCGCTCTGGTCTGGGGCACGAAAGCCAAGGATAAGGCCGAGCCGGTGCGCGTGGACAAGGCGTTTCCTGGCATCGTCTCCAAGGCGCAGTTCCGCCGAGTCAACCGGCAGATGCGCTCCCGCGCGCCCAAGAGGACGCATTCCCGCAGGGTGGGAAGCTCCTACCTCCTGAGCGGGCTGGTCAGGTGCAGGACGTGCAACGGCGCCCCCCCAGGACTCCAAGAGCGGCAGGTTCTCCTACTACGTCTGCCAGTCCCTGATGAAGCGAGGCAGCGGGGCCTGCGACGCCCCCAGGCTCAATGCCCGCCGCTTCGAAGAGTTGGTCGTCGGCAAGATTCGCTCCAACATCCTCACCGAGTCCAACATCCGCGAGCTGGTGAAGCTGGTGGACGAGGAGATGGACGGCATCGCCAGGGAGCAGCGCCAGCGGCTGGAGACCACAGAGTCGGAACTTGCGGACGTGAAGCACAGGCTGGAACGGCTCTACGACCTGGCGGAGACCACCGACCTGGACATCGACGATTTCAAGCCCCGTATCCGAGACCACCGGGAGCGGCAGGAGAAGCTGGAAGCGTCTGCGGCGGAGGCCAGGGCGATGCTGTCCCAGCGGCGGGAGGTCCTCGACGACGTGGAGACCATCACCGCCTACGCCCAGGACATGAGCGTGTTCCTGAACGAGAGTGAGTTGACCGAGCGCAGGGCCTTCATCGAGAGCTTCGTGAAGGAGATCGTGGTGCAGCCCGGAAACGCCTTGATGCGCTACACCGTGCCCATGCCAGACGATAGCCTGATACCCGGAAGGGCCGCCGAAAAGGTGGCCCTGAACGACTCGGTACTGTCTAACGTCCATAATGGTGGGCCGGACTTGACGAAATCAAGAACCGAGGCCGATTCGCGGGTCACTCCGTCGTTCGGCATGGGGATGGTGTACGTCAGCGTCGCCTCGTCTCCCACCACCTCGATGCCCTCCACGAAGTTGCGGATCAGCGCCTTGCGCTCGGGGAACGTCCCCTCCTTCAGGAACTCCCGGAAGTCCGCCACGTACCCCTTGATCTCCTCGGTCGTCGGAAGCTCCACCCTCCGCCGCTCCAGCTGTGTCTCGGCATCTTCTTTGGCAGCCTGAAGCTGCTCCTCGCGGTGCCTCAGCGAGAAGATGCGGGGCGACAGGACCTCCAAGGTCAGGTCGCTGGTCTCCAACGCCTCGTAGAGCTTCCCAAGCCGCTTCCGAACGTCTGATAGCTCCGCCTCGATGACCTCCAGCCTGCCGGACAACTCCCCAGCCATCGCGTCGATCTCCTCCGCCACCAGCTTCACCAGCTCGATGATGGTCTCCTCGGTCAGAATCCGCTCCCTGATCTTCTCGACTACGAAGTCCTCAACTCTTGGGGCGTTGAGGTAGCGAGCGCTGCACGTCCCTGCGCCTTCCCTGAACAGGGTGCCGCAAACGTAGTAGGCGAACTGGCCGCTCTTGGCCCCCTGGCCGGTGTAGGGCCTGCCGCAGACGCCGCACTTCAGCAGTCCGCTCAGCAGGAACTTGCTTCCCACTCTACCGGGCCTCTGCACCTTGGGTGGGCGGTCCCGTATCGCCTGCCGCACGGCGTCGAACAGCTCCCTCGACACCAGGGCGGGCCATGCTCCCTCAACCCGCACAGGCTGCTGGGACTTCTCGCCCTTGCTGATTCTGCCCCACACGGCGGTTCCCGTGTAGCCTTCGTTGGTCAGCAGGTAGTGGAGTCCTCCCTTGTACCAGCGTTTGCCCCTGTTGGTGACGCCCCGGTCGTTCAGGGCCTTGCATATCTCCTTGAGGCCGTTGCCCCGCAGCGAGCTATCGAATATCTCCTTCACCACTGGGGCGGTGGCGGGGTCTACCTCCAGCGTCGGCCGCTCCTTCAGCCCGTCGCTGACCTTGACTCTCCTGTAGCCGAAGGGGGCCTTGGAGCCGAGGAAGAAGCCCCTCGACGCGGCTTCCCTCATTCCCCGCACAACGTCCTGGGCAAGATTTTCCGAGTAGAACTCGTCCACGCTCTCGATGATGGCCTCCATCAGCTTGCCGGTGGGGGAGTCGTCGGCGTGCTCGGTGATGGAGACCACCCTGATTCCCTTGCGCCGGAGCATGGACTTGAACGCAACGGCGTGCTCCCGCTTCCGGCTGAAGCGGGAGAATTTCCAAACGAGGATGACCTCAAAGGGGGCCTTCGGCTGGCTGCCCTCCTCGATCATCTCCCTGAACTGGGGCCTGTCGGCGACGCGGCCACTCTCGGCCTCGTCCACGTACTCGCGGGCCACGGAGTAGCCGTTGGCCCTGGCGCAGTCCTTGAGCGCCCTGAGCTGTGCGGACACGGATAGATCCACGTCCTGCCGGTCGCTGGAGACCCTGGCGTAAAGGGCCGCCGGTGTGAGCGGCTGTAGGTGCTTCTTCATGCTACCCTCCTCATCTGGCATGTGGTCGCTGTCTTCGATTTCAACCCCCCATCACCCGGACCCAAACAATCCCGTCAACGTGTTCAAAGTGCCCATCGGCTGAAACGAGATCGGCGCCCGTTTCCATCGCGTGAGCCGCAATCCAGACATCGTTTGTCGGAATTGGCCGCCCCTTGGCTTTCAACGCTGTCATTACCCGTGAGTAGCGGTCCGCAGTCACTGGCCCCACAGGAACGAAGGACACGTAGGGACGTTCAAGGAAGGAGCGAAGTTCCGCAAGGTTCTGCTCGAAGTGCGCTCCTTGCCGGAAGCCGAATAGCTGCTCACCCACCACAACAGCTGAGAACAGAACCTCCTCAGCAGCCTGTATCAGGTCTCTCACCTCATGGTTGCCTCGCATGAATGCGGAGTAGGCGTTGGAGTCCAGTAGAATCCTCATGTCCACGCAGACTCGTCCACAGTCTCGAAGACCTCAAGGGCAGCATCGAAACTCTCTGCCTCATCTCGGCTCCATACTCCGAACAGGTCGTCTAACGAAGGCCCTATCGCGTTCGGATTCCCTTTGCTGTCCGTTATCCCGGCGCCCTTCCTGAGCAGCCTCAACGCAGCCTGATTCAGAGAGATTCCCTCCTGCTTTGCGAGACGGCGCATAATGGCGCTCAGTTCGTCGTCGAATCCCCTGACCGTTAGTTGGTTCATGTCGCGCCCACCTCCTTCCGAGTCATAAATAGAGGCTCTGCGAGTCACTCTAATGATCACTGGCGCGCGGGTCAAGACCGGCTGGTCACCCAGATTCCCCACCTAGTACCTACTAACAATATACAGCGTTATGTTGTATGCTCAGTTTATGTCAGGAGTAGCAACGGTTATCGAATTGACGGAGGAGGAGCGAGGGACGCTGGAGAGTTGGGTGCGCGGAACGAGTACTGAGCAACGCTTTGTGCAACGAGCCCGTATCGTGCTGGAAGCCGCGACGGGAAGCACGACGAAGGATGTCGCATCTAAGTTGCAAACGCGTGCGGCTACCGTGAGCAAATGGCGCACCCGGTTCGCCAAGCATAGATTGAGGGGACTGGCAGATGCTCCCCGGTCGGGCAAGCCCCGGGTATACGACGAGGAGACCGAGCGGCGCATTCTGGCCCAATTGGACGAGCCTGCGCCGGACGGGTACACGACGTGGACGGGCAAGCTGTTAGCCAGAGCCCTTGGCGACGTGTCGGCGATACATGTCTGGCGGGTCCTGCGCAAGCACGGCATCCACCTTCAGCGACGTCGCAGTTGGTGCGTGAGCACCGATCCGCAGTTTGCCCAAAAGGCGGCGGACATAGTGGGTCTGTACTTGGAACCGCCCGAGAACGCAGTGGTGATCAGCGTCGATGAGAAGCCTTCCATCCAGGCCTTGGAACGAGCTCAGGGGTGGCTGCGCCTTCCTAACGGAGAGGCGGTGCGGGGGCATACTCACGAGTACAAGCGACACGGGACTACGACCCTCTTCGCTGCCCTTGAGGTGCATACCGGCAAGGTTAATGTGGCCCACTATCGCCGCAAGCGGCGACGGGAGTTCCTCGACTTCATGAACCGTATAGTGGCCCACTATCCCGATACCGAGCTCCACGTGGTGCTGGACAACTTCGTCACTCATAAGCCCAAGCATGACCGTTGGCTTGCCCGCCATCCGTTAGTCCACTTCCACTACACGCCCACACATGCTTCATGGCTGAACCAGATCGAGGTCTGGTTCAGCATCCTGACCCAAGCTGTCCTACGACACCTCAGTGCCACGAACCCCAAGCAGGTCTGTCAGGCTATCGACCGCTTTACTGATGCCCGCAATCAGAACCCTACTCCCTTCGAATGGACCAAGACCGTTGTCAAACCTGGAAGTCTCAAACAACGTTACTCTGACTTATGATAGCAAGTACTAGGTTGTCCAATTTCCGAATTCGATACAACAAATCTCGCGTGCATATCTGGGGGTCTTGGCTCCAGTTAGATATGCGCGTTCTGGGGGGTCTAAGGGACAGATGCGCAAATTCTTTCGTAGCCGGGTGGTGCGTTACACTCTAGGGATAGTGGCGCTCTCTGTGCTCGTCCTGACAATTTTCGAGGCCAGCACCTACCATTTCCGTGACCTGCTTATTGAGAACATCTACGGGTCGAAGCCTCACCGGGTACCCTGCCACAAATGGCCCACACCTGACGAGGTTCGGCGAGTCGTTGCTCTACACGCACAAGTCGTCCGTAGAATAGAAGCCATCAATCCCGGATACATTGAGGTGAACATCAATGCCACGAGTTGCCCGGGCAGAGCAGACATCCGAATCCTGTACGCAACGGCGAGCGACAGGCAATCAAGTCGATATTGGGAGATGGGAAGTACTTCTTTGGGATCCCGTATCAAATGCGCAACATATAGTGTTGGCCGTCTGCGCTGCACCCGTCGGGACAATGACGGCATCGCCTGTGAGGAAGTCTTCTGGGCGAATGGCCCCGGATGACACAATCCCCGCCACTCGGTGGGATTTGCGTCTGCTGGCAGCATCGCTGTCGACGCCAGCACGACAGTCGCAAGCCTGAACTCGTCGGTCAACGCTATCTCCAGATCCGGCCTCCAAGCATCCGGAGCCTGATAATGGTAGCCTCAACCTCAGCCTAGGAACGAGTCAACTCAACAGGAAGAGGGGTTTGAACTGTACCTGCACGATGCAGCAAAGACGCAACGCGGCGCCCGTGCAGCCGTAGTCGGTGCCGTCGCTGGTATCATCCCCGCGATAGGCCTCGGCTGCGTGCGGGTCCTGAACAGTGAGCCCCCAGAGGTAGCCGGCCAGCTTGCCGGCAACATCGCCTTCGCCCTGGTGTACGCCTCACCATACCTACTCGCCCTCATGGCATCCGGAGCGCGGGACCCCGGAGTCCGTGGAGGCCTCCTGGCTGCTATCGGACTCCTCTCACTCGTAGCCAGCTTCTCAGCCTTCTCACTTGTCTCCGTAGTCTTACTGCCCGCGACCTTCGTGCTCTGGTTCGCCGCCGCCAGGAGCCTCGCCGCGTCGGGTCGCCCTCTGGCGACCTCCGTTCCTGCCGCGGTCGTAGGGCTGCTCATCGTCGCGACCGTGGCACTTGGCTTCTTTGCACTATGGGGTATCCAGAACGACGAGGATCGGTGTTGGATCCTGTCTTACGACTCCGACGGACAGCCACTCTGGGAGTCTCGGCCAAACGTCGGGGGGCCTGGGAGGCTCAACCCCGGACCCCTGAGCGACGGCCCAGCGATGGTGAGCTACGACGGTGGTGTGACGTGGCAGAGAGTAGGCCCCTTGGTAGGCTCCCTCGGCCACTGCACCAGCGACATCATCACCAACACGGAAGCTGCCCTAGGCATGGGAGCCGTATTCGCCGCCCTCCTGGCCATGTTGCTCCTCCTAATGCGACGAAGGCTATTGTCGTTGGGCTTCGGGGGCCAGCTCCCATTCAAGCAGAGTAGTCCTCCTCAAGGTGCCGCCGAAGCTACCCAACATGAACTGACGCAGGCAGAGGAGACGAACCCCTGCGAACTATCCAGGATTCGAAAGATGTTGGGAACGAGCCACGAACCCATGTCCAGCTTGGAGATGCTCTCCGCGGGAGGAGGCATTCCCGTCCGGCAGACGAAGCTTGCGCCCGATGGTATGGAGTTCTCTGAGGACGTGTCGGAGGCCAAGTGGGTGGAGGAGAGCCTGTCGGACTTCGGTACGCTGCGTTCACTTATCCCCCACAGGTTTTCGGCATATGCACGAGTGTTTCATCCGGCCTACATGGAAGGTAGAGAAGATCGACCGGTGCGATGGTCTAAGGTGGCCTCGTGGACGGGACGGACCGTCCATCCGTTGATGCAGTTCGAGCGCATCGCAGGTCTGAGTGAAGACCCTAGCGTCATGTACGAAGACCCGCCGTGGGGTTCTCATCCGCAGATTGGGTCAATGCCCGAAGTAGAGTGCCGTACACTGGTCGAGGTGCTCAGAGGCTTCACCTCAACGCCTGGCAACTGCTACTTCTGCCTTTGGGAAGGCTATGGGAACATCGACACACGTCTATACAAAGCTGATTCCCGGGTGAGAGCGCCTGGACGAGACTACCTGCTATTCCGTGGTCCTATAGAAGCAATCATGGCTTTCCTCTCTAGAGATGGGCCATTCTGGGGGGGACTCGCCGAACATCTGGTGGCCGGAGGACCGAGCTTGGTGCGTATCAACGGACATCGACCTGTACGACACCTACGTCGGCGGGAGCCACGAGTGTATCGAGGCGGTTCAGGAGCTCGGACCTGGAGGCGCTTCCTACGACCGTAGATGCGCGGGTGGACCTTGCCGGAAACAACATAAATGCCCCAGATTCCTGCGGAGGCAGTGGCAAATGATCAGACGTGGTCACCACCCAAGAACCTCGTTTGGGGTTTCGTCCCCCAGTTTCAAGAACCATGTCATATGCCACCCTTAGACGCAGATTCAGGAGCGGCCCGGCGGCTGCGCCGGTGATGACAGGAGCACCAGTATGAGACGGTTGCTCTCCAAGGTGCCTTACCTGATAGTTACAGTGCTACTCGCCTATGCCGTAGTGAGTCTGGTCCCGACGTCTGGCTGGCTCCTGATGGATGTGCGGAGGTGGGAGGATCCTCCCACCCCCGTTGCGCAACGCCCGCCTGTTCACCGGCTGAGGCGGCCTGCGACCGCAACACCCTGAAACGAAAAAAGGGCGGCATACATGACCAGCCTGGGGAGGGCATCGCTCCATCAGCGATGCCCTCCCCTGTTGCGTGTCGGCCTAGCGTCCCGGGCCGACCGGTTCCTTGTCCCGTTCCTGCTCCATCGCCCACTCGAACACCCAAATCCCCCACCTGACATGGTTGGGAGCTGCTTGGTGTGCTTTCAGGGGGTGTCCGGGTGTCGACTTGGGGTGACGCATGACATGATCGGCATCGGACAGGGTCTCGGGTGCCGTCTTTGAGGGTATCGGCAGCGGTTCGCTGCCAATTGTGGCTGTTGTCAGGCCGAAGAAGGCATGGCCCGGCCTGGCAACTCGGCAGAGTCGCCTACAAACCGATGCTCCAGGCAGGGTCGCCTATGCTCGATACGGCTCGGCAGCCAGCGCCAATATTCTCTGCCGCGCGCTGAGCAGCAACTCGTATGAGGGATGGCCACGGGCAAGACGGATGATCAACCTCCTGGCGTGACGCACCACACGGCCCGGTAGGGCGATCAGGGCGAAACGCACCGCCTTCAGACGCTTGCCCACCCACTGTCCGCCCAACACCAGCCGCTTCATGGCAGAGTTCAGAGCCTGCCCCGTAGCCCCATACGGGGTTGAAGGCCAGCACTGCTATCGCCCACCATGCTGCGTTGGCTCCGAATGATCGGCGTCAACTATTATTGCCGGTGTGCGTCAATTATTTTTGCCGGTAGACCTCCTGTTGGAGACGCTGTTGAGCTGCACCGGTCCGATAGCTGGGGACGTCGAACTCCAGGATGATCGAGTGGTGGACGATCCTGTCTATGGCCGCGGCTGTGGCCATAGGGTTCGCGAAGACTTTGTCCCACTCAGAGAAGACGAGATTCGAGGTGATGCCCAGAGAGCGGCGTTCGTACCGCTCGGCTATGAGGGTGAACAAGACCTCGGACTCCTCGGCTCCCTGGGGTAGGTAGCCGAGGTCGTCGATGAGCAGGAAGTCGATGTTGTCGAGCTTGCGGAGCATGCGTGGGAGATCGAGGTCCCGCTTGGCCGCCAGCATGTCTTGGACCAGCCGGTAGGCAGGGGTGAACAGTACCGAGCGTCCCGACTCGACCAAGCGGTGGCCTATGGCACACATGGCGTGGGTCTTGCCGGTGCCGGGCAGTCCGAAAGCCAGGACATTGACACCTCGTTCGACGAAGCTCCCATCGGCCAGCTCGTCGAGCTGCTGTCTGAGCGCCACCGGCACCCTGTCGTGCTCGAAGGTGTCCCATGTCTTGCCGACGGGCAGCCTGGATGCTCGTCTGATGCGGATGATGCGCCTCTGCCGGCGGTCCTCGGCTTCCTGCTCCAACACCTCCACAAGGGTCACGAGGGCGTCCGTGTGACCGGCTGCGGTGAACCGGGGGCCTGCCTCCGCTCCCACCGTGGGCAGCTTGAACTCGCTGCACAGCTGGCCGATCCGTTCCTTCACTCCGTCCGAGGAGATCCTGCCCATGCTCATCGCACACCCGCCGCAAGCAGACGGTCGTAGACCCTCAGGTCCACCACCCTGGGCGAGGCCAGCTCAGGGATCTGTGGCGGGGCCGGGGCCGCCAACTCCCGCACCGCCGCGTAGTCGAAGGGTATGCCCGCCTCGAGCAACACTCCCAGGGCTCGGTCCACCTCCGACTCCATGGTCGTGGCGGCCAGGTGCAGGATGTGTACGTAGTCCACGTCGGCGCGCTCGCCCCTCCACTCCCGCAGGGCATCGTAGGCCAAGCGGAAGGTCCCGGTGGGGAACATCTGCTCTCTGTACCGGTAACGCGCGAACGCACCGGGCTTGCGCACCAGGGAGCCGATGACGTGGCGGTAGTCTATGCCGGCCTCCCCAGCGCCATGCACTCGATCCATCCGCTCGACCGGACTGCCCTTGTAGTAGACCTCCAAGTGGTCGGCGTACTGGCGGATCTCCACCTCCACGCCTATCAGCCGGGACGGCACAGTGTAGCTGTGGTTGGCTACCCGGACCGTGCTCCACCTGCGCACCTTCGTCCGGTAGACAACGTACTCCGGCACAGGGGCGGGCGGCAGTGGCCGGAGGTGACGCCGCTCATGCTCCACCTTCGCCATGACCAGCCTGTTGCGCTTGTCCGCCACCTGCCGGACGAACGAGAGATATGCTTCCACCGACCCGAAGTCCCGGCTGCCGCGCAGGACCAGCGCCTGGCCTAGCGCGCCCTTGAGCCTGTGGTGACCCTGCTCGGCCACGCCGTTCTCGTGGGATGACCTCGGGTTCGTCCTCGTGGACCGCAGCCCGTAGTGCGCCAGCACCGCCGCATACCGTTCGTTCAGCGCACGACCTCCGCTCCCCTTCAACTCGTGCGTGGCTGCCGACAGGTTGTCGGTCCGTAACACCTCCGGCACACCGCCCAACTCCCACAGAGCCCCCTGCATGCCCTTCACCAGAGCCGCGAACGTCTCCCCATAGGCAAGGTCCACATACCGCCATCCCGAATGGCTCAGCACGAAGTGGAACAGCAGATGGCCGAACGGCTCGCCTCCGACCGTCACCCCCAACTCGCCGCAGTGTGTGAAGTCCATCTGCGCCTCGCGACCAGGGGGATGAGCCTGCTCAAAGTACACCTCCCGATCCGGCCCACTCAGCGCACGCCAGTCTCGAAGACGACGCTGCAGCGTCCGCAACTGCGACTTACTGAACCGGCCGGGATGCCGCTCGTCGAGCCACTCCAGAATAGTCGTCGCCTGCAGCGCTCCCTCAACGTCGCTCCGCAGAAGGGGCTCGACCTCCTCGGCCCACACCCCGGCGAACGGGTCCGGTCGGGTTCGCCACCTCCGCTTGCCCTTCTTCTCCGACGACAGCCTGCCTCGCTGCCACGTCCGCGCCGTCCGCACGCTCATACCAGATGCCGCCGCCGCCGCTTGTTGGCTCTTGCCTTCCATTAGCTTCTGCCTCAGTAGCACTACCTGCTGATCTGTGACCAATCCGGTACCTCCTGTACCAGATGGTCTCCCCCCACGACCGGCAAGAATAGTCAGCGTCTACCGGCAAAAGTAATTGTCGCTGATCACCGAACAGCCCCGAGGAAGCCTGCCCCCGGCAAGGTCACTCTTGAGGACGCCGTGGACCTCCTCGCCCTTGCCACATCTCTGCCTCGACCACCAGATCAACTCATCTCCCGCAATGCTCCGGTTGGTCACCACTCCGAAGACCTTGTACCAGCCTCTGTTGGACAGCTCCATCGCGGGGAACGGAAGCTCCATCTGCCCCTCCATTCCCGGCAGAGGCTGTTCGATCAACCGCTCCCTGGTAGCTATGAACCGATACTCAGGGCTGTTCTTGGAGTGCCCTATCCAGTTGGGCACGAAGTTCACATCAGCCCACTGCTGACCCGTGTCCACACGATGCTCCCCAACCTTGCGGTACAGCGTCTGCCAGTCTTGCTCGGCGACCTCGGACACCGCACGGCGGAACTCCGTCGTCACGTCGACCCCAACCGCGAACTCGATCACCCCGAACCGCTCGTCTCTGCCCTCCGCGCAGTACCGCAGCAACTCCCGCTGGTACCCCGCCGTATCCGACCTCAGCATCACCTTCTCCACCCCCGCAGGCAGACGGCCCAGCCCTTCAATCAACACTCGTAACTGCTGATGGCCCGCCGGTACATTGCCGTCCCGAAACTCCGAATGCACAATCTGGTCGGCCTCTGCCCAGTAGGTGGTCAGCGGCTGGTAGGCCCTGTACTTGTTGTAGCTGTGGAGCGCCTCCTGCTTGTGTGTCTCCACCAGACAGGCGTCCATGTCCAGTGTGGCCTCTCTCTGAGGCGAACGGCTCTGCACGAAGCCCACCAGGTCGGCGTTCACCTTCCCCAGACCCTCCATAGCTCCATTGGGAGCAGGTATGAATGCTCTGTGAGCTTCCCGCTTCGCCTCCTCGCCCGCGTCATGGAACCTCTCCAGATACCGGAACACCGCAGACTCCGACGGCACGCTCCGACGACGCTCGACTCGCCATCTCGCCTTCAGCGCCCTGCGCTCCCTACTACCCATCCCCCAGGTCTCGGCATGGCGAAGTACCCTGCACAACCCTCTGTCCTTCTCCAGAACCTCCAGGTCCATCACCGACTCACCGCCTGCCAAGTTCAGCAGTATCAGCGACGTGATTATCTGGCTGTCCGTCCAGCCCTGACCACACTCCCGCAGTCTCACGTGGCGTTCCACCGACGACCTCAAACCCGCTGCTTGCATCAACTCCAGGTACGTCATTAGCCCGGACAGTCCCGTCATACCTGTCGAGCCCTTCTCCCCCAAATCCCCCACCTGACATGGTTGGGAGCTGCCCCAAATCCCCCACCTGACATGGTTGGGAGTTGTTTCGTGTGCTTTCAGGGGGTGTCCGGGTGTCGACTTGGGGTGACGCATGACATGATCGGCATCGGACAGGGTCTCGGGTGCCGTCTTTGAGGGTATCGGCAGCGGTTCGCTGCCAATTGTGGCTGTTGTCAGGCCGAAGAAGGCATGGCCCGGCCTGGCAACTCGGCAGAGTCGCCTACAAACCGATGCTCCAGGCAGGGTCGCCTATGCCCGATACGGCTCGGCAGCCAGCGCCAATATCCTCTGCCGCGCGCTGAGCAGCAACTCGTATGAGGGATGGCCACGGGCAAGACGGATGATCAACCTCCTGGCGTGACGCACCACACGGCCCGGTAGGGCGATCAGGGCGAAACGCACCGCCTTGAGACGCTTGCCCACCCACTGTCCGCCCAACACCAGCCGCTTCATGGCAGAGTTCAAGTTGAAGGCCAACACTGCTATCGCCCACCATGCTGCGTTGGCTCCGAACAGCCCCGACGGAAGCCTGCCCCCGGCAAGGTCACTCTTGAGGACGCCGTGGACCTCCTCGCCCTTGCCACATCTCTGCCTCGACCACCAGATCAACTCATCTCCCGCAATGCTCCGGTTGGTCACCACTCCGAAGACCTTGTACCAGCCTCTGTTGGACAACTCCATCGCGGGGAACGGAAGCTCCATCTGCCCCTCCATTCCCGGCAGAGGCTGTTCGATCAACCGCTCCCTGGTAGCTATGAACCGATACTCAGGGCTGTTCTTGGAGTGCCCTATCCAGTTGGGTACGAAGTTCACATCAGCCCACTGCTGACCCGTGTCCACACGATGCTCCCCAACCTTGCGGTACAGCGTCTGCCAGTCTTGCTCGGCGACCTCGGACACCGCACGGCGGAACTCCGTCGTCACGTCGACCCCAACCGCGAACTCGATCACCCCGAACCGCTCGTCTCTACCCTCCGCGCAGTACCGCAGCAACTCCCGCTGGTACCCCGCCGTATCCGACCTCAGCATCACCTTCTCCACCCCCGCAGGCAGACGGCCCAGCCCTTCAATCAACACTTGCAACTGCTGATGGCCCGCCGGTACATTGCCGTCCCGAAACTCCGAATGCACAATCTGGTCGGCCTCTGCCCAGTAGGTGGTCAGCGGCTGGTAGGCCCTGTACTTCTTGTAGCTGTGGAGCGCCTCCTGCTTGTGTGTCTCCACCAGACAGGCGTCCATGTCCAGAGTGGCCTCTCTCTGAGGCGAACGGCTCTGCACGAAGCCCACCAGGTCGGCGTTCACCTTCCCCAGACCCTCCATAGCTCCGTTGGGAGCAGGTATGAATGCTCTGTGAGCTTCCCGCATCGCCTCCTCGCCCGCGTCATGGAACCTCTCCAGATACCGGAACACCGCAGACTCCGACGGCACGCTCCGAAGACGCTCGACTCGCCATCTCGCCTTCAGCGCCCTGCGCTCCCTACTACCCATCCCCCAGGTCTCGGCATGGCGAAGTACCCTGCACAAACCTGCGTCCTTCTCCAGAACCTCCAGGTCCATCACCGACTCACCGCCTGCCAAGTTCAGCAGTATCAGCGACGTGATTATCTGGCTGTCCGTCCAGCCCTGACCACACTCCCGCAGTCTCACGTGGCGTTCCACCGACGACCTCAAACCCGCTGCTTGCATCAACTCCAGGTACGTCATCAGCCCGGACAGTCCCGTCATACCTGTCGAGCCCTTCTCCTGCTCGTACTGGAATGCCAGTAAGCCTTGCTTCATAATAGATGCACCTCGTTGGTGATCGGTTCGTTTGCTCAACAACCATCTTAGCCCGCATCGCGTCGGGCTCCAACGAGGTCTTCCTCTTCTCTAGGTGGGGAATCTGGGTTCTCCTGCTCGTACTGGAATGCCAGTAAGCCTTGCTTCATAATAGATGCACCTCGTTGGTGATCGGTTCGTTTGCTCAACAACCATCTTAGCCCGCATCGCGTCGGGCTCCAACGAGGTCTTCCTCTTATCTAGTACTTGCTATCATAAGTCAGAGTAACGTTGTTTGAGACTTCCAGGTTTGACAACGGTCTTGGTCCATTCGAAGGGAGTAGGGTTCTGATTGCGGGCATCAGTAAAGCGGTCGATAGCCTGACAGACCTGCTTGGGGTTCGTGGCACTGAGGTGTCGTAGGACAGCTTGGGTCAGGATGCTGAACCAGACCTCGATCTGGTTCAGCCATGAAGCATGTGTGGGCGTGTAGTGGAAGTGGACTAGCGGATGGCGGGCAAGCCAACGGTCATGCTTGATTCCCTCGTAAAAACCCGGTTTGAGGAAATTCCAGCAATTTCGCACATATGCGCGCTACCGTATGTTGGGGTAGTATACGGAACAGAGACTGTATATTGTACCCCGGCGCGGGTACGGTTGTTCTAATTCGGCCTGCACAGACTTTTTACGAGAGAATCATGCTTGGGCTTATGAGTGACGAAGTTGTCCAGCACCACGTGGAGCTCGGTATCGGGATAGTGGGCCACATTAACCTTGCCGGTATGCACCTCAAGGGCAGCGAAGAGGGTCGTAGTCCCGTGTCGCTTGTACTCGTGAGTATGCCCCCGCACCGCCTCTCCGTTAGGAAGGCGCAGCCACCCCTGAGCTCGTTCCAAGGCCTGGATGGAAGGCTTCTCATCGACGCTGATCACCACTGCGTTCTCGGGCGGTTCCAAGTACAGACCCACTATGTCCGCCGCCTTTTGGGCAAACTGCGGATCGGTGCTCACGCACCAACTGCGACGTCGCTGAAGGTGGATGCCGTGCTTGCGCAGGACCCGCCAGACATGTATCGCCGACACGTCGCCAAGGGCTCTGGCTAACAGCTTGCCCGTCCACGTCGTGTACCCGTCCGGCGCAGGCTCGTCCAATTGGGCCAGAATGCGCCGCTCGGTCTCCTCGTCGTATACCCGGGGCTTGCCCGACCGGGGAGCATCTGCCAGTCCCCTCAATCTATGCTTGGCGAACCGGGTGCGCCATTTGCTCACGGTAGCCGCACGCGTTTGCAACTTAGATGCGACATCCTTCGTCGTGCTTCCCGTCGCGGCTTCCAGCACGATACGGGCTCGTTGCACAAAGCGTTGCTCAGTACTCGTTCCGCGCACCCAACTCTCCAGCGTCCCTCGCTCCTCCTCCGTCAATTCGATAACCGTTGCTACTCCTGACATAAACTGAGCATACAACATAACGCTGTATATTGTTAGTAGGTACTAGCTATGGTGAGCCATGAACTGCGAACGCCTCTGACCACGATCAAAGGCTGCACCGGTATCGTGCTGAACAGCTCCACTCCCCCGACCAATTCCGAGATGCTCCAGTACTTCCGCATGATAGACGGGCAGTCCGATCACCTGCGTGACCTCGTGAACAATCTCCTTGACATGACGCAGATAGAAACTGGTACGTTGTCAGTATCTGTCGAACCTACGGATGTGGAGAAGCTGATCGATGACGCGAGGATGGCGTTCATCCGCCAGGGGGCACGGAGTCCCGTCGAGGTGGAACTTGAGCCGAACCTGCCTCAGATCGCCGGGGACAGGAAGCGCATAGTCCAGGTGCTGAACAATCTGTTCTCCAACGCATCGAAATACTCAGGGGAGAACTCGCCGATCAGGGTGTCTGCATCGCGGGACGACATCTACGTGGTCTTCTCCATAACGGATGAAGGCAGAGGGATTCCTGCCGACCAACTGCCCAACCTTTTCAAGAAGTTTACTCGATCAGCCAACAGGGAGCGTGATCGGAGATTGCAGGCGAGGGTCTTGGGCTTGCGATCTGCAAGGGGATAGTTGAGGCGCACGGAGGGCGCATCCGGCCCGAGAGCAGTGGCGAGGAACGAGGAACGCGAATCACCTTCACGATTCCCTGCGTCGCCGACACCGATGAAGAGCATACCGGCGACGCAGGGATCGTTAGGTCGGGGGATGCAATAAAGCTTCTCGCAGTGGACGACGAGCCCCAGGTGCTGCGACTACTCCGGAGTTTACTCGATGACAGCGGTTACACGACGTTCGCGACGGGCAACCCAGACGAGATGATGCATCTCCTGGAGTTGGAGCAGCCTCACCTTATGTTGATGGACCTGATGGTGCCTGGGACGAGCGGGTTCGAGTTGATGGCTCGCGTCCGCGAAGTGTCCGACGTGCCGATCATCTTCCTGTCGGCGAACGATCAGGAGGAGAACGTGGTGAAGGCTCTCGACATGGGAGCTGACGACTACATCGTCAAGCCCTTCTCCTCGACTGAATTGATTGCAAGAGTTGAAGCGTCCCTACGTAAGCGGAGGGCGGACGGTACGTCTATACCGCGTGAGCCGTTTCGTTTGGGAGGGCTGACAATCAAACCATGCGGACCGGGCGGTAACAGCATCCGACCGACCGGTGAAGTTGTCGGCGACCGAGTACAAGCTGCTCTTCGAGCTTTCTACAAACGCCGGACGGGTGATGACCCACGACCAGATACTGCAACGAGTCTGGGGATCGGAGTACTTTGGCGATGTTCAATTGCTGCGAGCCACAATGAGAAATCTACGCCGCAAGCTGGGAGATGACGCCAATGAACCAAGGTACATTTACACCGAGCCCCGGGTGGGATACCGCATGGACAAGTCGTAGACTGGCGAGCAGCTATGCCGCGATACTGCATTGAGCGTAGGACGCTGATCAACCGAAACATTTCAAGCAGCTAGGAATTGCCGACCTTTCTGAACATACTCCTGATAACTACCTCTCTCGTGGCCGGAGCTTGGATAGGGCTGAAGTTCCCGGACATTGACCAGTCTGCCGACCTCCTTCTGCATCGCTCGGTCGTCACCCACGGCCCTCTCATCCCCTTAGCCCAAATCCACCGAAGGAGGGCCTTGGGGACAGCCCTTGAAGAAGCGAGAGGGTGCCCGCATGAATCTGGGATAATGGTTTTGTAACAGCAACCCGACCCCAGAACAAGGAGCACCCAATAGATGCTACCACGCAACCACCCCGACCGCATCCGTGTCTCTTTCGACGACCACCGCCTGGTGGCCAATGCCGGGCTGCTCCTTCCGGCCACCCTCGCCCAGCACCTGGGCCTGCGGGAACTCGTCGACCATCACCTCAACCTGGGCTCGCGCCGGGGCGGGCCAACGCGGGGGACAAGATACTGACGCTGGTCGCTTCCGCGCTGGCGGGCGGCGACTGCATCGACGACGCCGATGCGCTGCGCGCCGGTGGGACGGCCCGCATCCTGGGCGGCACGATCAAGGCGCCATTCACCCTGGGCACCTTCCTGCGCAGTTTTCGCTGGGGCCACGTCCGTCAACTGGACCGGGTGAGCCGGGAGTTGCTGGCACGCGCTTGGCAGACCAGCGCCGGACCCGGCGACTCGCCCCTGACCATCGAGCTGGACTCAACCATCTGCGAGACCTACGGACTGGCCAAGGAAGGGGCACGCCACCACGGCTATACCGGCAAGCGGGGCTATCACCCGCTGCTGGCTGTCGCCGCCGGAACCGGCGACGTGCTGATGTGCCGGCTGCGCGAGGGCCGGGCCAACACCGCTCGTGGCGCCGCCCACTTCCTGCGTGAAACGGTGGGGCGGGTGCGCTACGGAGGGGCCAGCGGGCAACTCACGGTGCGGGCCGACAGCGGCTTCTACACCCATAGCGTGGTATCCCTCTGCTGCAAGCTGGACGTGCGCTTCTCCATCACCATCCGGCAGCACAAAAGCCTGCGGAACCTGATCGAGGCCATACCCGAGGCGGACTGGACGCCCATCCCATACTGGATGGACGGCGCCGCCGATGTGGCCGAGACCACCTGCACCCCCTTCCAGGGTGAGCCCGAAGCCGCCCCAGTGCGGCTCATCGTCCGGCGGGTGAAGCCCACGCCCGGTTCCCAACTGGCCCTGTTCACCAGCTACAGCTATCACGGCTTCATCACCAACCGGGACGGGGAAACCTTGGAACTGGAGGCCGACCATCGCCGCCACGCCGAGATCGAGAATGCCATCCGAGACCTGAAGTACGGCGTGGGGCTGAACCACATGCCGTCGGGCCGTTTCGCCGCCAACGCCGCCTGGCTGGCGATACAGGTGATGGCGCATAACCTGGCCCGTTGGACAGCGCGGACCGGTCTGGGTGAGCAGGTGGTGACCACCAAGACCCTCCGGCGGCGGTTCTTCTCCCTCGCCGGACGAATCACCCGCTCGGCCCGCCGCCTCACCCTGCATCTTCCCCAGCGCTGGCCCTGGGAAACCCAATTCAGTCGCGCCCGGGCCCGACTGCGAGCCATTCCACTCCCGGCCTGACGGCGCCGTCGGCGACCGAGCTACCCACCGCACAACCGAAGGTCCCCGCAAACTCGCGCCACCCTGGTCCGCGAGGAGTTCCCTGCTGTGTATCCTCTCACCATCCCGCGCATCGCAGTCCCCGCAGACGGCCATATGGACCCTGTACGGCAACTGAAGACCGTCCGCCGCCCTTCCCATCTACCCCAATGGAGCCCAGGCCATCTCGCCCGCAGCTCCCTCACCCCCCTTCCGCTGTCCTCACGCCGTCCATCGGTGGATTCGGGCTAAGGAGCACATTCTTTCCACCTAGTCCACTGGACGCGAGTCTGGAGCGGCGTAGATCCAGCGAAGTACTGTCAATTCTACAGCGTCAAGACACCGTCGGGACAGTCCCCCTGGCAGATGAGCCGGACACATCGCGATCGTGCTGTCCGGGTAACCGAGTGGGAAGGGTTGAAGCCCGCGGCGGGAGTGGGCTGCCGGTACCAAATCTCATAGAGTGTCGAAAAGAAGTACAGTTGCAAGAACGGCGTCTACGCTGACGCGACATCCAGACCATAGGAAAACGCGACGGCTTGTGTCCACATGAACAGTGGTTGCGCATTAGCGATAGGCCTTTTCCTGGATCGCGTAGAGCTCCGCGTAGAGTCCGCCACTAATTATGAGCTCGTCATGACTGCCGACCTCGCTCACCCGGCCGCCGTCCAACACGACTATCGAGTCCGCCATTCGGACGGTCGAAAAGCGATGCGATACCAGGATCGTGATCGTCCCGACCTCAGAAGCCATCTCCTGTACCGCCGCCGCATACCGGGCAAACAGTGCATACTCTGTCTCTGCATCCAGGCTGGCCGTTGGCTCGTCCAGGATGAGCAACAGGGGCCGCTCCCGCATCAGCGCTCTGGCCAGGGCCAACTTCTGCCACTGACCCTCCGAGAGCTCGACCCCACCCTCCCATTCCCGTCCGAGCTGAGTCTCCAGACCGGAGGGCAGTCCGGTTGGAACATCCTCCGCACCTGCCCGGGCAACCGCCCTTTCGACGGCCGTAAGGTCTCCAACAGCCCGCAGGTCCCCAACACCGACGGTCTCACGGGCGAGGAACTGGAAGCGGGCGAAGTCCTGGAAGGCTGCCGTTATTCTGGCCCGCCATTCTTCCACGTCGTACTTGTATAGCCCAGTGCCATCCACGAGAATGTTGCCTTTGGACGGATCGTAGAACCGGCACAGGAGCTTGACCAGCGTCGTCTTGCCGGCACCGTTCTCCCCCACTATCGCCACCGTTCCGCCAGCCGGCAGGCGGAGAGAAACGCCGGAGAGCACCTCGTTGTCGGTCCCAGGATATGTAAAGGACACATCGTTGAACTCTATACCTGCCGTAAGCCGTCCCGGCGATGGCGTTCGACCGGCGTCGGTTCTCGCGGCATTCGAGGAGTAGTCGGTCAGCCACAGGAGCCGCTCGACCGCCTTGAGTGTGCCCAATATCCACGAGAACAGACCCGCGCCGCCCCCGACGTACCCGTGGACCTGGCCGGCCAGACTCAGGGTCATCAGGACGTCTCCGGCAGTCGCCCGACCCTCTATGGCCAGCCACGTGGCAAGCGCGGTCGCCGCCGCGTAGCCGATCGACAGCACCACCCAGCCCACGGTGTTGAAAGCAACCTCCTGGATGGCTGCCCTGGTCCGCGCTCGATCAACCTCACCCCAGATGGCTTGATGCCGCCGCAGAAACTCGTCCCCAAGACCGAACACCAGCAGTTCCTTCGCGGGACCGGCAGAGGTGGAGGTCTCCACGAGGTGATTCGCCGTCCGCAAGGGCTCGGCCGTTGCCTCCATCGCCGATTGGCGGAGCCGCTCAGCCTTTCTTCCGGTCGCCAGGAGAACGAGCCCGAACACGGGCAACAGCAACAGAGAAAAGTGGACCGTGATCAGCAGGGCGACTGTCGCGCCAAAGCGCACCACCAACTGCATCCCCGAGATTATCGCGTAGAAGGAGTCACCGAGCATGCCCCGTTCCTCGCGCAGCAGGGCAAGGGTGTCCTGGTAGTCCGGGCGTTCGTGATGCTCTAAACCGGGAACGCCGAGGCTGAGCCGGGCCAGTTGCTCCTCCAGCGCGAGACCGGTCTGCTCTCGCAGCACCGTCTGTCCGTTGGCTCCCAGCCAACCTGCAAAGATTGCCACCGTAACAGCACCTGCGCCGCACGCGGCCGCAACGAGCGCCAACGTCAGGTCCCCGTCCACCGCGGCGTCCGCCAGCAGCTTCAGCCACAACGCCAACGTCGCGACGCAGAGGCCGTTCGCCAGCTCCATTAGCGCGACCAGAACAGCCCGCCACGGGTCGGTGCGCACGGCCAACGTCACGACTAGCCATATCGAGCGCACGTTCTTACCCATCCGGGTCCACACCTTCGGACGACTCTTTCCTGAACCGCTCGACCTGGATCGAGTACATGCGGGCGTAGTGACCGTCGAGGTCCATCAACTCGTCGTGGGTGCCCCGCTCCACGGCACGGCCGCCGTCGAGCACACAGATGGAATCGGCCCTTCGTACCGTCGAGAAGCGGTGAGAGATCAGGATCGTGGTCACGCCCCTCGTGAGCTCTAGAAAGCGATCAAAGAACTCGGCCTCCGCCCTCACGTCCAGGTGCGCCGTGGGCTCGTCGAGGACCAGCACGTTGCTGCCTGCCTCCAGGGCGCAGAGCGCGCGGGCTATGGCCACGCGCTGCCACTCTCCCCCTGATATGTCCGATCCGTTCCGGTACTGCCGCGACAGCACCGTGTCCCACCCATGTGGGAGCCCGGCGATCAGCTCCTCGGCCCCTGCTCGCTGCGCCGCCCGCTCCAGCAGCGCACGGTCCCGGCGAGGTTCGACGGCAGCGAGACCCACGTTGTCGCTGACGGAAAGCTCGTAGCGCACGAAGTCCTGGAATATGACGGCGATTCTTCGCCGCCAGGCGACGGGGTCCAGATGCAGCAGGTCCAATTCACCCAGAGCGATATGGCCGCCTGTAGGCTCGTACAGTCTGCACAGCAGCTTGATGAGGGTCGTCTTGCCCGCACCGTTGGCGCCAACAATCGCCAGCGAACGACCGAAGGGAATGGTGAGATCGAGACCGCTCAAGACCGTTGAGTCGGTTCCCGTATAGCTGAACGACACGTTCGCGAAGCGTATGTCACCGCCCGCCGCCTGCCCCTGGCCCCGACCTTCGGAGGACAGCCGAAACGACTGCGCTTTTCGTTCGAACTCCGCGACCGCGGGCACCGCCACGGACCCCTCGTCGAGCCACCGTTCCTGTTGGGGAAAGCTGAACAGGATGCCGGCCATGCCGAGAACTGACTGGCCAACGATGGCAAGGGCCGTCAAGCTCAGGTCGCCGTTTGCGGCCGCACGCCCGGCGATAGCCAGGGCGGCGAGTACCGAGAGAAAGACGATAGCAACCACCCAGGGAGCGGCTGCCTGCGTGCCCGCACGCCGTGCGGCCCAGAGCGGTTCCATGCCCTCGAACCAGTGTCCACGAAACCGGTCGACGATCCAGTCGCCAAGCCCGAAGACTCTCGTCTCTTTGGCCGCGCCGGGTGAGAGTGCCAGTTCTGCGTAGTAGTCTGAACGCCGCAGGTCAGGAGTGGTCTCCATGACCGTCTGGATCACGCTTGCCAGTGGACGGCGCACGAGGGTCCTGGCAGCAAGCAGGACTCCCAACAGTCCCACGGCAAGCCACCAGTGGAAGTAGATCGCGATGATAGCGACCACTCCAATCAGCTCCAGGCGCGTGGCGGCCATGTAAACGAGCCCGTTGAGGGCCATCGCCGGGGTTTGCTGTCCAAGCGCGGCGCCCCGTGCCCTTGCGATCAGATCGCGAAGCCTCGGGTCCTCGAGGTGCCCGATCCCAATCGGCGGATGCATGCCGACTGAGGCCGCGATGATCCTGGACCGGAGGTGCCCTTCGAGGCGCCTTCCGAGGGTGTCGGCCACCATGGACTGCATCGGCTCGGCGACCTGTCCGACCACGAAGAGGACAACTACCGCCACAAGGGCGGTCATCAGATGGGTTCCCGCGGCCGAGTCGAGCCCTCCGCTGATGGCGTCCGGTACCGTGCCGACGAGCACCCCGGTCGCTAGGACGAAACCCAGGCTTCGGAGCACACCCAGCACGATGAGTGCGCCGAGCAACGCAGTGAGAGGCCTGCTTACCGCCGGGAGCCCACGAGCCAGGAGCCAGCGGGCGTCATGCCCCTGAGTCGGACCCGAGAGGGTACCGACCATGTCGACAACCCGGTCAACGAAGGTCCGGATTCCGATCAACACGAACTACCTCGGCTAACAGTCCGAACAGGGCTGTGGACGGGCAAACAATTGCGTAAGAGTTCCCAGTAGCAGTCTAGGACCGCTAGCCCACGAGTCATATCGCGGTGCGCCACCCCATCTCTGACCTCCCTCTTGCCGGTGATCAGGAGGATACTAGCCTGATGCCACTCGTTGTTGGAGCGGTCGCCCCCACAGGCTAGCCCAACCGTTCACGTAACAGTCGCTTCAGTACTTTGCCCCTTGGGTTATAGGGGAGCCGATCGAGGAAAAAGATCCGGCGCGGAACCTTAAAGGCGAGCAGTCGCTCTCGCGCGAATCGCTGAAGTTCTTCTGCTGTCGCTGGAGAACGTAGGACGACCGCCGCGGCCACTTCCTCACCTAGTTCTTCGTCGGGCAGAGCGAAAACGGCCGCCTCCGCAACTGCTTCATGTTCGCAGAGCACGTCCTCTACTTCAGGCGATGAAATGCCTTGTGTCCCGCGGATGACATTGTCCTCCACTCGATCAAGGAGGTATAGGTCGCCCTCCTCGTCCTTGAAACCGAGGCTCTTGCTTCGGACCGTTGCGGTTGTGAGCGTCAGGACGATTCCCTAAACTGCGGCCGTATTTCCCCTACTCGTGCAGGGGTTTGGCGCAGCTTAGAGGGTGTAGCGGGGCTGTCAAGTATACACAACAGAGGCGGGCGGCCCCCTCAGAATAGCATAGCGCCGGTGAAGCACCGGCGCTACTCAGGGTGAACGGGTCCTGGGATCCTCAAGTCTGATCAGTTACTCGCGCCGGGGGCTCAGGGAAGCTCGCTGAGGCGCTTCGCGTCTCCGAGCTCTGGGCACAGCTCCGCGACCGACTCCGGCCGCCCGGTCTCGAATGAGCGGTTCGCCGCTATGCCCACCATGATCGACGCCGCGCCCTGGCCGTGGCCGGCGCTTCGGCCCCAAGGGTCCGGCGGCGGGTCGGCGGAGAACATCCGCTCCTGGAGCGGCGGGTCGGCGCCGCCGTGGCCGCCCTCGGCGCTGGGCGCCGGCACCTCGTACGGCTTGCCGAAATGCGGCAGCACCACGAGCCGGTCCGACCACAGACCGCCCAGGCCGCCCTCGTCGTCCGCTCCGTGCGCCTCCTGGTACTCCAAGCGGCCTCGCGTGCCGTTGAACGCGACCGAGAAGCCCTCGCGCGGCATGTAGGCGTTCAGCGAGTAGTTGAGCACGACGCCGGTGCGGTACCGGACCAGCAGGCTCATCGTGTCCTCGATGCTGACGCCGTCGCCGAACACGTTCTGGTCCCGACGGTAGCCGTCGTGCCTCTCCGCCTCAAGGTACAGCGCCCTGGTGCGCTCCGCGGCGGCGAGGTCTATGGCGAACGGGTCGGCCCCGGTGTCCTGGCCGGTGTAGCGGTCGTACGGGACGTTCACGCCCCGCCGCTCGGCGTTCTCGCGCCCGTAGAAGGCGAGGCGGCCCATCCCGAACACCGTCTCCGGCACCGCGTCCAGCCACCAGTTGACCAGGTCGAAGTGGTGAGTGCCCTTGTGCACCAGCAGGCCGCCCGACTTGTCCTTCTCGCGGTGCCAGCGGCGGAAGTAGTCGGCGCCGTGGCTCGTGTCGAGCAGGTAGGACAGGTCGACGTGGACGATCTCGCCGATCGTGCCCTCCTGGAGCAGCCGGCGGACCAGCGTGCAGCCGGGCCGCCACCGGTAGTTGAAGGCCACCGTCAGCGTGCGGCCGGTGCGGCGCACCGCGTCCATGATCGCGCGGCACTTGGCGGCGTCGATGGTCATCGGCTTCTCGGTGATCGCGTCGCAGCCCAGCTCCATCGCCCTGACGATGTACCGGTGGTGAAATGCGTCGACCGTCGTCACGATGACGGTGTTGGGGCGGGTCTGCCGAACCATAGCGTCGAAGTCGGCCGCGTCGAAGGCTGCGACCGGCCGGCCGCCAAGCTCGTCGACGACGTGGCGGTTGTAGTATTCCATCCGGGCGGGGTTGGTGTCGCAGATCCCGACCAGCTCGCAGTTGTCCTTGAACCGGCCCGCCACGGAGTTCACGAACGACAGACCTCTGCCGCCCGTGCCCACCACCGCGTACCGCTTACGTCGCGTTATGCGCAAGTCTCATCTCCATTCTCTCCGAGTCACTCTCAGGCAGTCCGGGCATGCCGCGCTTGGCCCTGCGCCGGCCACGCCGGCCGGGAGCGCATTGACACTGCCCTGGCCCCGAATTATAGTCGTCCCGACGTCCCAGGATAACCCAGCTTCACCACCTAGTCGGCAAGGTCGGCGTGACGGACCGCTTCCGGTCTTTGATGGCGCGCCATGCCGGGGATAGATCCCCGCGTTCGCGGGAATGACGGAGGTGAGGGGTCCCAGGATAACCGCCCGGCGCGTAGGAGGGAATCCTTGACCACTTCCCGCATGATCCATCCGTACCGGAACAAGCAGCTACTCTTGGACGACCACGCAATCGGCCGCAGCTACGGACTGCGGCGAGTGCTCAACAAGCCGACCAGGATCGGGCCCGTCCTGCGCCCCGACCGCTCGCGCGGTCAGACCACGCTTCAGACGGCCGATCCGCCGCAGTGGAACTCCGACAAGGGCGTATGGGAGTGGTTCTACGGTGGCGGGTACGCCGTGGCGCCGCAGGGCAGGCGCCTCCACGCCGAGCAGAACGCCACGCACTATGCCACGTCCGAGGATGGCGTCCACTGGGACACGTCGCCCCTGGGTCTGCACGAGTGGAGGGGATCGAGGGACAACAATATCGCGATCGACCCGGGCGGCAAGGTGCTCACGCAGATATTCCGAGACGAGCGCGACGACGACCCCGCTCGGCGGTACAAAGCCCTGTTCACCGTCGGCGGCATCGCCAGATACCCGGCCGTCTCGCCCGACGGCTTCGCGTGGACGATGATCGACGTTCCGCCGATCCCAAGCGAAGACACCTCGTATCTGACCTACGACGAATACACCGAGCAGTTCCTCGCCACCGTCAAGATCGGCACCGACTGGGGCAGGTCGGTGTGGCTGGCGACCAGCCCGGACTTCGTCAGGTGGACCGACCCGACGCTCATACTGCATTCCGACGAGATCGACCGCAACAACCGCCGACGCCGCATCCGCGAGCTGGTGGACGATCCGAGTCTGCTGACGCCGCCGATCGTCGACGAGACGAACCACAATGCGCAGATATACAAGATGCCGATCATGCCCTACGAGGGCATCTACGTCGGCTTCCCGGTCGTGTTCAACCCCGCGGGCGCTATCCCGGAGCCGTGGGGCAACTTCACCGCGATCAACCAGGTCGAGCTGGCCGTCTCGCGCGACCTGTACGACTGGCGGCGCGTGGCCAACCGCGATGTCTTCATCGGGGTCCAGCCCTGGGACGGCGTCAGCTACGAGACTATGCAGCTACTGACCTGCGGACGTCCACACGTCCACGAAGACCGGGAGATATGGGTCTACTACAGCGCGTTGAGGTTCCGCGGCCCGAAGGAGCTGTGGGCGCAGCCGTACCACGAGTACTTCGACGATGTTGGCGCCCTATGTCTTGCCAAGGTGCGACTCGACGGCTTCGTGTCCCTCGACGCGGACAGCTCGGGCACCCTGGAAACCCGCCCGTTCGACCTCGAAGGCGGGAGCCTGATGGTCAACGCCGACGCCTCAAACGGCCGGATCATCGCCGCGGTCGTAGATGCCCAGACCGGAGACGCCCTGCCCGGCTTGGCGGAAGACGACTGCGAGCCGGTTCGCGGCGACCGGCTGCGAGGGCGGCTGGCGTGGAGCGGCGCCTCCGAGTTGAGCCACGACAGGCCGGTCCACGTCCGGTTCACGCTTGAGAACGCCCGCCTCTACGCCTTCTGGCTCGAGGAGTAGGTGTTCGCTCACGGCGGGATAGCCGCGCCACCTTGGCTACATAGCTGAAGGTGGGGTTCCGACCTTCAGATCTTTCTCCATCTCCGCTATTTCCCTCATCTGTCTGCGCTTGTTTCTGCGTCGTACAAATCGTGACGCAGACAACGCCAGGACGGAAGACGCCCGCGGATACAGCTCGGGCAGCCGTTGAGCCTGGGAACAGGACATCGAAATATACGAGTAGCGAAAAGAACGACCAACCGACGGCGCCACTGGAGAGCACAGCGAACAAAAGCAACCGATCCATCACAATCCCTCCGGGCACCCTGTCGCCTGTGCCTCGGCTTGTATCGGAACGACACCGATCCAGTTCTATGTTCGGCGTGGCCAGGATTGACGGTAGCGTCCGCACCTATTCCACAGCGCTCGTGGCTGCCCAAGACGGAGAGATGTCGGCGGCGCCGTCAGTCGTCAGCCGGACATCATCTTCGCCACCATCCACAGAGACCAGGTAAGTGTTGGAATTGCCGTCTCGCGTCGAGGTGAAGGCTATGTATCGCCCGTCCGGCGACCAGGCGATCTGCCACAGAGAAGCCTCCGAGCCACTGGTAATCGCCTTTTGCCCCGCGCCATCCGGTCGCATCGTGTGGACCTCCCACGGACCGTCCCGGTTTGACAGGAACGCAATCAGGGTTCCATCCGGAGACCACGTTGGATACGCTTCACTATGCAGGGTATCGGTGAGTCGTTGCTGTTCGGTCCCGCCGCTCCGGATGACATAGATGTCCGAGATCGGGCCCGTTACCCATCCTGTAAACGCGATCTTTCTACCGTCGGGCGACCAGTCCGGTTGGTCCTCGCGGGCGTCGTTTGTCGTCAAGCGCCGTTCGTCGGAACCATCGGCGCCGATCACATATATTCTGGTGTTTTCCTCATCCTCACGCCCATCAGTCCCGCCGCCTTGACCGCCGTTACCTCTCCCTCAAGCACTGCGTTCAGAACCTGTATCCTCGTCTGCTCTTTGGTAGTCAACGTCAATCCTCTCATGGACTGACATTTTCATTGAACAGTTACACCCTGACATAATCATTGAACATCTACACCACAGCGGGTGGAGATTGACAAACCCGGACACCGCTACTAGCCTGCCCATCCAGGTGTGTCCCAATGCCCAGCATCTTCGTGAGCGTGCCCTCGGCTAACGACCACGACCTGCCCCGTACTCTTGACTCGGCCATCCGCGCGTCCAGTGGAGTCCACGTGCTGCACTTCGGCGTCTGCGAGCAGGTGACGGAGTACGTGGTCGCATGGGCGTTGGGGGCCGGTCGGCTCCCGGAGCATTGCAGGCTCAGCTATGGGCTGTACGGGGACGAACCGTTGGGCGTGGGCGGAGCGCGGTCGGCGGTCGAGGGCATGTACGATGACGAGTCGTACATGCTGATGATCGACGCACACACGAGGTTGGAGCCCGACTGGGGACGACATTCTGGTGCGGTCGCTGGACCGGTTGCCGACGTCGACGGGTCTGCTGTCGGCGATCATGTCGGCGAGTCCGTGGGATCAGGGGCAGGTACCCGTGACCGACTGCGATTGCATCAACGACGCGGGGTTTCCGTCATACCAGCCCCGGTTGCTCGAGTTCTCCGAGCTCGGGAAGTTCTTCCCGGCCCGCCACGCTCATGTCTGCTCGCTGTTCGGCCCCGCCTGGTGCGAGGACGTTCCCTACGACCCGTACATCGCCTTCGAGGGCGAAGAGCCGACCTACACGGCCCGCCTGTGGACTTCGGGCTACGATCTCTACCACATGGCAATGCCGATCATGCACGGCGCTGTCCGGCGCCCCGGTCGTCCTTGGGAGCGCCCGGACTGGCATGAGTTGGACGTGGCGAGCCAGCGCCGCTGCCGGGCGTTGCTCGGGGCCGAAGAGTGCGAGCTGGACGACCCGGCCCTGATCGACCTAGACCGCTATGGCTTGGGGTCCGTCAGAAGCATGTCTGAGTGGCAGGAATGGTCGGGGTTCGACTACGCCAGTCGCACCGTGGACGCGGACTGGGGGGAGTGGCGCGAGCCTGAGGTTCCGGCGGTCAAGCGGCTGCTATGACAGGAGTTGTGATGCGATGAGGGTTCTATCGGCGTCGCTGGTCTTCGCCCTGGTCGTGCTGGCTTGCGAGCAAGCGCCGCCGCCCGTGGCCGCTCCGGCTGCCGTCAGTACCTCTCCGGCGGTCACACCGCCGGCTTCCGAGCGTCCGACACCGGGCCCCACGTTGACCGTTGCGGACACCGCAGCTCCGGCCGCTCTGGCTCCGGCTAGTTTTGTGCGAGAGATGGCGTTGTTCGTGGATGAGTGGGGTCAGGAACCTTCCTTGCCGTATCTGCACTGGGATGTTCGCCATTGGCGGGGCCCGTCTCAATACCAATTCCTTTTCTACGGATGGGAGCTAGACACGGTGTTGCGAGTACCTGTTGGCGGATATAGGGAGCATGAGGGTGCCACATTCATCTTGTCCAAGAGCAAATATCTTCGGCTGCCCGTCTATATCGGGCAGGCCGGCGATCTGTACGCGACGTTGCACAATCCCGCGACCATCGAATGCGCTCGGCAACATGGAGCCAAATGGTTTGAATGGCGGCCCAACGAAAGCGCAGCTCTCCGTCAGTTAATCGTCGACGAGTTGATAGACCGATATGAACCGCCTTGCAACAAGAATGAGATATAGAAATGTCAGCGACAGGCAATCTGCACCGACCACTGTTGAGCGGAGTTAGGATCATCATCGGCTGGCATAGTGAGCCCGCCCGACCGGGTCTGGCACGGGAGTTCGTGGGTGTGGGCCACGGTACGCTCACGGGACTGGCCAGGCGCAAGGAAGAGAACGAGACGTTCACGGACGTGCTGATAACGAATCAGCACGTTCTGGCGGGTAAGGAAGTAGACGCCAGCACCTTCCCGCCGCAGACTCGGTCGAAGAATCTCCCCAAGAAACCCAAGGTGAATATCTACCAAGGCGGGAGCAACGAGACAAACAGAGTAGGCATCGGCGCTTTTGCGGAGCCTATTGTTTACGATGCGGACAACGTCATCGACGCGGGGGGCTGCAGTCTGGGTACCGGTGTCACGGCGAAGTATGCCCTTCATTCGGTCCCGGCCTCGCCGGACACTGCGGACACCTCTGCTCGCCAAGCGTCCACGGCCCACGACCTGCGGTACATCAGGTCTGGCGTCAAGGCCCCAGCCGTGGGCATGAAACTCATCATGCTCGGAGCGCTGAGTGGCGAGCAGACGGTCACGGTCACGAAAATCGACGCCACTCCACAGTTGGCGGATAATGAGCGGCACATTACCGTGATCGAGTTCTCCATCGGTGTGCATGTTCAGGAGGGGGATTCGGGCGCCCCGCTGTTCTATCACGACACAAAAGCGGATACGTACCAGTTGGCCGGCATCGTCTTCGCTTATGACAGGAAGGCTGCCCGGGGCCAGGCGTCGAGGGCCGATAGGGTGGCGGCAGAGCTCAACCTGGAATTCGGCAAGCGTCGTCCGAACGTGTCCGCCGTGGCTGACCTTCCGACCGTCCGCTATCGCACCAAGGTGACTCTGGACGGTCGGGGAAGTCGGGACTACGAGGGCGACACGCTGAAGTACAAGTGGGAACACGTCAGTCCTACGGCCCTTACCATCGCCATCACCGACTCGACGAAGGAAAGGGCCACGTTCACGACGCCCAACTGGCGCGGGACGCTGGCGTTCAAAGATGACCGTCACCAACGTAGCCAACGAGTCGCGTACCAAATATGTCACCGTCGAGGTCGGCCCTGTCACACCTCCGAAACCGCCCGCGCCGACAGCGACCCCGGATTCACTGACGGAGGTGACTCCACCTGTCCAGACAAGAATCAGCGATTGGATTCCGTGGCCGGACAAGAGAGGCGAAGGGGCCAAGCGCGAATGCAGATTTGTGAAGCTGCAGAACGGAGAGATCGTTGAGGACAAGTGGGAGCCCTGCCCCGACCCGACAGATCAGAACGGCAACGGGAACGGCGACGGGGAGAACGGCGATACTACACCCAAGTCGCCCACGTCTGGGTCATGGAGCCGCTGGACACCCACGGGTCGGACACGGGGCAGTGGCGCGGCCCGCCAGCGGGAAGAGGCTCACACCCGCGTAGTGGCGGGCAGCACGCAGCGCCAGACCCGATGGATAGACGACCCCGAAGAACCCACGACGCCGATAAACCCTGTCCCGACAGAGCCGACACCTACCCCGACGCCTAGGCCGACGCCGCGTCCGACACCTACCCCGACGCCTAGCAGCCTGTCCGAGAAACACGGTTGGCGAGTGTTTGGGGGTATGATGGGTCCAGTCCAGTAGCGGGGAGTCGTTGATGAGGAGAACCTACCTTCCCTACGAACCCGACCAGCAGTTGCTGTTGCCAGCGGCGTTGCAGGAGTGGCTGCCTGACGACCATCTGGCCTACTTCATATCCGACGTGGTGGACCAGTTGGACATGTCGGAGGTCACCGCTCGCTACGAGCGGGAACGGCGAGGCGGACCGCCGTATCATCCACGGATGATGGTCAAGGTGTTGCTCTACGGTTACTGCGTGGGGGTGTCGTCCTCACGCCGCATCGCCCAGCGTCTCCACGAGGACATCCCCTTCAGGGTGTTGGCGGCGAACAACACACCGGACTTCCGGACCATCTCCGACTTTCGCAAGGATAATGTGGATGCGCTGTCGGGCCTGTTCGTACAGGTACTGGCGTTGTGCCAGCAGGCGGGGCTGGTGAAGCTGGGGCACGTGGCGCTGGACGGCACGAAGGTCAAGGCCAACGCATCGAAGCATAAGGCGATGAGTTACCAACGGATGAAGGAGAAGGCAGCGCAGTTGTCGGCGGAGGTAGCGGAGTTGTTGCGACAGGCCCAGGCAGCGGATGATGAGGAAGACCGGCGGTACGGCAAAGACAAGCGTGGAGATGAGTTGCCGCAGGAGTTGGCCTTTCGAGAGGGTCGGTTGGAGAAGATACGGGAAGCCATGGCGGCGCTGGAAGCCGAGGCGCAGGCGGCTGGCGAACGGGCCGAGGCCGAAGGTCGTAAGCACCCGGGGGTGCCCGACGACAAGGCCCAGCGTAACTTCACCGATGCCGAGTCGCGCATCATCCCCGCACCTGGAGGAAAGGACTTCCTGCAAGCGTACAACTGTCAGGCGGTGGTGGACAGCGCTCACCAGGTGATCGTGGCGGCGCGGGCCACCAACCAGACTTCGGATAAGCAACAGGCTGCGGTGATGATGGAGGAGACCATCGACAACGTCGGTGCAGTCCCCAGGGAAGTATCCGCCGATGCTGGCTATTACTCGGCAAAGGCAGTCGAGGAGCTCTATGCTCTGGGCGTGGACCCGTTCGTCGCGCCGGAGCAGACCCGCCACGGCCGGGTTGTGCCACCCGCGCCCCGAGGACGCATACCCAGCCATCTGTCTCCCAAGGACCGGATGCGACGGAAGTTACAGACCAAGCGGGGTCGGCAGCGCTACGCTTTGCGGATGCAAACTGTGGAGCCGGTATTCGGCCAGATCAAGCAGGGCCGTGGATTCCGGCAGTTCCTGCTGCGGGGACTGGAGAAGGTGAACGGCGAATGGTCGCTGATCTGCACCGGCCACAACCTGCTCAAACTGTTCCGCTTTGGGGTCAATCTGCACAGGAAAGCACGGGTCGATGGGCCAGCCCAACGCATCAGGAACTTTGCCGAGGTAGTGAGCACGGCGCTATTCGCAAAGCTATCTGGCGGCCGGCCGGGGCAACGGCACAATTAGTTGTCGCGATCCATTGTCGCTGACCCGCAAGCACCGTTAGATAATCCTCGGACGGGCTGCTAGGCCAACGCCAACACCGACACCGACGCCAACTCCGACGCCCACGCCACGGCCCGCGCGGGAGACGTGGGGCCCGTGGTCGAATACGGGTAGAGAGCGGTGGACTGGCCTCGAGACCGAGTACGAACAGACCCGCACCAGCAGCAGGGGCCGGACTCAGACCCGATGGGTCCCGTAGGGCAGAAAGGGGCTAACTCGTGAAACGGACAGCCTCAGCATTGGAGCGGAGTGGCTCTATGCGACACCTACTACTTTCGGCGCTGCTCACCGTGGTCGCCGCAGCCTGTGGCGACGAAGTCGACCGTCCTGAGGCCATGCCCGCCCCGACCGAGCACGCCGCGCCTGTTGCGGTTCCGGCACGGTTCGCATTGGAGTTGGAGTCGTTCCTGGCAACATGGGAGCGCATAAGACAGGCCAAGAATCGGAATCCATGCATACAGGAAGAAGAGAAGGAGGTCGCAGCCGTGTCGCCAGAAACACCACTTTCGTTTGACAAGATAGAGACGGTGATGAAGAGGTATCGGTCGCGGTTCCGGCGCTACCCGAATTACCTTGGGCATAGTTTCGGCGTGATCTATACACACTCGACTCCCCCACGGCTGCTGGGCCGCGGCATCGTCGTGACGGTCGAGGAAGTGGTCGACCCCGCGACGCTGGCGAAGTCGAAGAGGCTGCCTGCGTGCCTCGACGGGGTGCCCGTGTGGGTGCGGAAGATACCGACGGCATCCCGCCTGATCGACCCCCGCCCGACGGAGCGGTATCAGGAGGCCGGCGACGATGACTAAGACAACCGACGAGCATCGACCGATTGTCGCCGGTGTGGAGATCGAGGTCTGCACATTCGAGCGGCCTCAGCTCGGCGAGAAGCGGGAAGTGCAGTACCTACGGCGCGGTACGCTGACCGGGCTGGCCAGAAGGAAGAGGAACCAGGAGCCCGTCCTCGTCACCAATCAGCACGTTCTAGCGGGCGGGGAGTTGTACCCCGTGACGCGGGATGGCACGCTGAGTTTCGAGACGAGGACACTGAATCTACCCAGTCGACCCCGCATGGAGATGTATCAGGGCGGTCGAACGCGGGCGCATCGAGTGGGCACGTCCCCCCGCGCGTACAACGTCGTGGACCTACCCGCCATCAACGTCGTGGACGTGGGGAGTTGTGAGTTGGTGTCCGGCGTTAGAGCGGCCTATGCACTGCACACGCCATCGACCACGACCGACCTGCTGACCTCGACCTCGAACCCGGACACGGCCCATACCGCACGCTACCTCATGTCCGGTACTAGGGAAGCTCGCACCTGGATGAAGCTGCTGATGCTCGGCGCGGCGACGGCGAGCAGGAAGTCACCGTCGTGGCCGCGGACGCTTGGTTCGACGAGGCGAATCAGCGCTTCAAGGAGTTGATACAGGTGGTCGCGCCGACGATGCCTCGCCAGGGCGATTCCGGTGCGCCGCTCGTCTATCACGACAAGGAGAACAACACCTATCAGATGGTCGGGGTCTTTCTGGCCGCCGCCGATAGTACGCGGGTCTATGCCTGTCATGCCGGCGCGGTGGAGCGCCTTCACCGCATCGAGTTTGGCAAGCGACCGCCGGTGGTGAAGGCGAAGGCCAGCACGTACAGAGCCGAAGCGAACGCGACCGTGATACTGCACGGCAGCGACAGCAAGGACCTCGACGGCGACCCTCTGGCCTATGAGTGGGAGTTCGTGGGGCCGAAGCCCGTAGGCATCTCCGTTCTGGCCCCTGCCAAGGAGACGACGAGTTTCCGGTCGCCGGGCAACTGGCGGGGTACCCTGACGTTCCAACTCACCGTTACCAACGTGGCGAATGAGTCTCGGTCGGCTACCGTTGAGGTGGCGGTCGGCCCGATGCCCACGCCGACGCCCACGCCGGCTCCAACGCCGACGCCAACGCCGACACCGACGCCAACGCCGACGCCGACACCAACGCCAACGCCGACACCGACGCCGACACCGACGCCCACGCCGACACCGACGCCCGGACCGTGGAGCCGCTGGACACCCACGGGTCGGACACGGGGCAGTGGCGCGTCCCGTGAGCGGGAAGAGGCTCGCACCCGCGTGGTGTCGGGCCGCACGGAGCGCCAGACCCGATGGATAGACGACCCCGAAGAACCCACGACGCCGATAAACCCTGTCCCGACAGAGCCCACGCCTACGCCGACGCCGACACCGACACCGACGCCCACGCCGACTCCTACGCCGGGACCGTGGAGCCGCTGGACACCCACGGGCCGGACACGGGGCAGTGGCGCGGCCCGTGAGCGGGAAGAGGCTCGCACCCGCGTGGTGTCGGGCCGCACGGAGCGCCAGACCCGATGGATAGACGACCCCGAAGAACCCACGACGCCGATAAACCCTGTCCCGACAGAGCCGACGCCGACTCCGACGCCTAGGCCGACACCGCGTCCGACGCCGCGCCCGACGCCGCGTCCGACGCCTAGGCCAACGCCGACTCCGACGCCTCGGCCCACGCCTACCCCGACGCCCAGACCAACGCCTCGGCCCACGCCTAGGCCGACGCCCAGACCAACGCCTCGGCCCACGCCTAGGCCGACGCCCAGACCGACTCCGACGCCGGAGACCTGGGGCCCGTGGACCAACACCGGTAGCGAGCGTTGGAACGGCTTGGAGGCGGAGTACGAGCAGACCCGAACGAGCAGCCGCGGCAGAACCCAGACCCGATGGGTACCGGGGTAGGCAAAGTGGTACCTTTCGCGTGGGAGGGGCGATGAGGATCGGGGATACCAATTCTCCTGCGGCCAAGACCATCGGCGCCCGCAGTCTGAAGGGGAGTACGCTCGGCTGACCAAGACCCTGAAAGTCCAAGGTGCGCCGGCGACCGCAGGCTCGGCGTTCTCCCAACGCCGGGCTGAAGTCCGCGACAGGCTCGCGACCGCCTAGCATCAAGGTCGTGATGAAGTAGCCCCCGGCTTTGGCGACCGGACGATAGAGAGGCCCCATGCACCGCGCATGGGGCCTCTTCTTTGTTCCAGACATGAGCTTGCGGGTCAGCGAGGGACTTTTGCACTTTCCTCCTGCACGGCATAGGCTTGATTATGGTAACGCGCGATGGTACATTACGTGTAACTACCCGACAGTGAGGTCAGGCCATGAGCGAAGAAGAAGACACGCGGAACAAAAAGCCCCTTTCGGAGAGGGTCAAGATCATCGTCGGCGAGGCTAAAGCCGGCGCGGAAGACGTCGGCGAAAGTGTGCGCGGAACCCTGGAGGACGCGCTTGCCGTCCGCAAGAAGGTCGTCATGGTCAGGCTGAACGAGGTCAGCGTCGACCGGCTGGACGACCTGGTCGAGTCCGGCGTCGCGGGCAGCCGCTCCGAGGCCGCGGCCTACCTGATCGGCGAGGGCATCACGGCGAACCAGGGGCTGTTCGACCGCATAGCGGACAAGATCGGCGAGATCAGGAAGGCGAAAGAGGAGCTCAGAGAGCTGATGAAGGACAAGCCGGCCGACGATTAGCAGGCTGCAAGACAACTGTCGTCCTGGGCAACGCGAAGGACCCGGGGCGGGGTCGTCCCACACCTTGGACGACATGTCGACCTCGCCGCCACCCCAGGCACCTAACTCGGTTCGGGGCGTCATTCAGCGGGGTGGGCCGCCTTCGTCACCAGTTCTGCTGAGGTCTCCGTTCCTATGCCTCGCCAGCGCGAGCCGTGTGTCTACCTCACCCTTCACCCTGGCCCATTCCCGTTGTATAGGCCGGGGAGAGGGGGCTCCCGGCTCGGCGTAGGGGCGGGTTTGAAACCCGCCCTACCGGTTGGTGGTTGGTGGTGTCCCGCGCCGAGGCCGTCTCCTTGAGTCTGAACAGTTACTTGGCGGCTGTCTTTTGCTACGAGTAGCGTCGTGGCATATCTGGTATATTGTGAAGTAGATAACAAACTGTGGGGCCTGCGCGCGGCGCGCGAGTCTGGCCTCGGCAAGGGGGCAAGATGGAAGCGACCGCCGGCGTGGAGAGCATCGCGGAGCTGGCCGCGAGAGTAAGAACCAACGTACAGCGCGTCATCGTCGGCAAGAGCGAGGCCATCGACGTCGCCTTGGTCGCGCTGCTGTGCCGAGGCCACATCCTCGTCGAGGACGTGCCCGGGATCGGCAAGACGACGCTGTCGAAGGCGCTGGCGCAGTCGCTAGGGTGCACATTCGGGCGCGTCCAGTTCACGCCCGACCTGATGCCCAGCGACGTGCTCGGCGTCAACTTCTTCAACCAGAAGACGTCTGAGTTCGAGTTCCTCCCCGGCCCGATCGTCAGCCAGGTCCTGCTGGCGGACGAGATCAACCGGGCGACGCCCCGCACCCAGTCGTCGCTGCTGGAGGCCATGCAGGAGCGGCAGACGACCGTGGACGGCGTGACGCGGGCGCTGCCAGAGCCGTTCCTCGTGCTCGCGACCCAGAACCCGGTCGAGATGGAGGGGACGTTCCCGCTTCCCGAGGCACAGCTCGACCGCTTCACGGTGCGGCTCACGCTCGGATATCCGACGGTCGAGGAGGAGGCCGACATATACCTGCGTTTCGAGAAGGACTCGGCGGCGCCCGCCATAGAGGCCGTCACCGACGGCGACGAGATCCGGCGCATGCAGGACCTGACGCCGGCCGTCCGCATCGAGGAGCCGGTCCGCGACTACATCGTCGCGGTCGTGCGGGGCACGAGGGACCATCCGGGCATATCGCTCGGCGCCAGCCCCAGGGCCGGCATGGCGCTGTACAAGGCGACGCAGGCCTGGGCGGCGATCGACGGCCGCGACTTCGCCACCCCGGACGACGTGAAGGCCATGGCCCCCGCCGTCCTTCCCCACCGCACCGTTCTCAGCTCGTCCGCAAGGCTGCGGGGAGACTCTCCCGAGCAGGTGGTGGACGATGTCCTGTCGAGTGTGCCGGTCCCGATAGAGGGATAGGTCGATGGCGAATCGCGGGCGTGTACCGGACGTCCAGGTCGCGGACCATCCCCACCTTATCCCGGCGTCGCGCTTCAACTGGCTGGCCCTCCTCGTCATCGCGTTCGCAGCCATCGTGGTCGTCGGCCTCTTCGTCGCGGAGGGGGTCGTGGTGGCCTTCGGCGTTATGGGTCTGGTCGCCAGCGCGATTGCGATGGGCTGGAACCGCGTTGCCCTGGAGGAGCTCTCCTATGCCATGGAGATCTCTCACCATCGCGTCGAGGTCGGCGAGACCGTGCCGATCATCGTTTCGCTGGTCAACCGAAAGCCCGTTCCCCTGGTCTGGGTCAAGGTAGAGGACGAGTTCCCCAACGCCGTCAAAGTGGTCGGCGGCGACGTGGTGCAGAACTCCAACACGAAGATCCAGAGCCTGCGGCACCTCACCTCGATGGGCTGGTACGAGCGGATCCGGTGGGACTACGAGGTCAAGTGCACCAAGAGGGGCCTGTACCGCATGGGTCCGGCCACGCTGGAGAGCGGCGACCCCTTCGGGTTCGTACGCACCAAGAAGATACAGCACCACCGCAGTCACATCCTGGTGCTCCCGCGGATAGTGCCGCTGACCGACCTGGGGCTTCCGGCGGTGAGGCCGCTCGGCGAGGTCAGAGGCGGCGACAGGATCTACGAAGACGTTACCCGTCCCGCCGGCCTGCGCGACTACCAGAAGGGCGACGCCCTCACCAGGATCGACTGGAAGGCGACGGCCAAGAACCAAAAGCTGCTGGTCCGCACGTTCGACCCCAGCTCGACGGTGAACGTGGTCATCGCGGTCGCGGTCGATACGACGGAGCCGTTCTGGCGGCTGGACGCGCCGGCGGAGCTGGAGCGCGTGATCACGGTGGCGGCGTCGGTCGCTAACCACGTCGCGGAGCTCGACTACACGTTCGGGGTGTTCGCCAACGACATGGCAGTTAAGGTGAGGCGGTCTATGAAGGTGCCTCCGAGCCAGGGCCGGGAGCAGCTCGGGGAGGTGATGTCGGCGCTCGCCACGACGCCGCCCATGGCCTCGGGGCCGATGGCGCGTCACCTGGCCGAGCACGCGCCCCGATTCCCCCTCGGGACCACCATCGTGCTATGCGCGGCGCTGATAACCGACGAGATGGTCGCCACGCTGGACGACCTCAATCACACCGGCGCGAAGATCGTCGTCATGTACGTGGGCGCCAAGGACCCGCCCGATCTGCCGCCGCGCGTGAAGGTCCATTCGCTCAGGCCGCATCTGATCGCGATGGAGTCGGCGGCGGAGTTCGGAGGCCGTCGGTGAACGCGGGCCAGACGAGGCTGGTGCTCTGGGCCCTCGTGGTCGGCGAGAGCGCGTGGGTGTACGCCGTCCTCGGCGTGCTGGGCCTGTGGATGGGACAGGACTCCAGCCCGCTGAGCTGGCCGACCATCGTCGTGCTGCTGGTCGCGTCGCTCTACGTGGGCAGGCTGGGCCCGTCCGAGAAGGTTGATCCGCGTACCGAGACCCTGGTCCGCATGCTCATCGGCGTCCTGATCGTCTACGTGGCGATCGCGGTCGAGCTCTCCGAGAACCTGCCCTTTGTCGACGTGCTGTGGCTCTTCAAGGTCTTCTCGGCCTCCGAGCCGGACAGGTTCTGGTTCACATTCCTGGCCGGCGGCCTGGCCGGCGCCGCGCTGTGGCTGAGAGGCGGCAAGCTCGGGGTGGCCGCCTATCCTGCTGACCAGCTCGCGTTGACCTTCAGGATCGGCATCGCCGCGCTCGTCATCGCCACGCTGGTCGACCTGATCAACGAAGCCGACCTGAACACCTTCCTGATGGTGTTCATCTTCTTCGGCGCAACACTCGGCGGGCTGGCGATGGGACACCTGATGCCGCGCTCCCGGACGGCCATGAGCAACATCTGGCCCCCGATCGTGGTCGCGGTGGTCGCGATCGTGGTGGTGATAGGCCTGGCGTTCACCGTCGTGCCCGCGGCCGTCCTCGACATAATCACGTGGCCGTTGAGGCAGGCGCTCACGCTGGTCGCGCTCGTCTTCGCGTGGGTGGTGCTCCTTCCGGCGGCGTTCTTGATCGACTCGGTAGCCCAAGGTCTGATATGGCTATACAACCTCCTGTTCGGCGGCGGTACCCCGCCGCCCTCGCCTCAGCAGGAAGCGCAGCTGGCAACCACGACGCCGGCGGCCCTGGAGGCGATAGAGGGTACCGGGGCCAACATATGGATCGGACAGATTCTGCTGGGGCTGGCACTCGGCCTCGCCGCCGCCGTGCTGCTGTACGTGGGCGCCAAGGTCTTCCGGCGGCCCGCGAGCCGGCGCGTCGCGCCGGTGGAGGGGCAGAGAGAGTCGGTGATGGAGGATGCCGACCCGCTCATCGACCTGGCGAACCTGCTGTGGTCTCTCCGGCCGTCGTGGCTCAAGCGCCGCCGGGGCGAGGACTGGCTGCTGCCGGACGGACTGCCGGGCATCGTCAAGGTGCTCGAGATATATTACGACCTCTTGCTGCTGGCCGAGGAGCGGGGCGTCTTGAGACAGCCGCACGAGACGACCGGGGAGCTGGCGGTCAGGATGGCGGAGATACTCCCGGGAGACCTGGTGCACCGTGCGACCGCGGCGTTTGGGCGCGCCTTCTACGGCCTCTATCCGTCGTCGGAGGAGGAGATCGCCGAGATGAGGGCGGCCGTGGACGGTCTGGCCGCCGAGCCCGCCTAGATATGGGGTTCACGGGGATGCCTTCGTGACCCTGCCTTACACGGACGTTCCCCTGTGGCAGGCGGCCCTGCTGCCGGCCGTCTCGTTCGGAGTCGGCATCCTGGGCGGCTTCGTCGGCCTCGCCCTGGGCACGATGAGGCTGCCGGTACTGCTGCTGCTCGGCTTCGACGCCGCCACCGCCGCGGGCACGAACATCGCCGTCAGCACCGCGACGGCGGCGGCGGGCTCCGTGCGCCATGTGCGGGAGGGCCGGGTGGACCGCAGGGTCGTGCTGCTGGTCGGCGTGCCGAGCATGATCGGCGCCTTCGCGGCGGGATTCGCGAGCGAGAGCGTCCCCGAGCCGGTGCTGCTCGGAGCGGCGGGCCTGTTGGTGTTCTGGCAGGGCATCGAGTTCCTTGCGCGCGCCCAACTTCTCGCGGCCGTCGGGTCGGACGGCGGTGACGTGGACTCCGCCGGGGGTGTCCGCCGCGCCTTCGCGGCGGTCGCCGGTCTGGCGATCGGCGCGCTTGGAGGCGCCGTCGGGCTGATACTGGGCAGCCTGCGTCTGCCCGCCCTGATCCGCGTGCTGCGCATGGACCCGCGGGCGGCGGTCGGCACGAACCTGACCATCGGCTTCGCGATGGGCTCGGTCGGATGGATCGGCCACGTATCGGGCGGCCACGTCGACTATCCGATCATGGTCCTGATGGCGTCTGCCGCGGTCGTGGGGAGCTATATCGGCGCGCGGTTCACCGGCAAGGTGACGCTGGACAGGCTGATCAAAGTCGTCGGCGCGGTGCTGCTCGTGGTAGGGGCGATGCTGCTCTGGCGCGCCCTCTTCTGATCGACGGCCGTCCGCCGGTCCGACGCCGGTGCCCGGGGCAGCCGCGTTATTCGGGCCAGTCCCGGCTTTCGACGTAGCGTTGCGCCGCTATGGCAGCCGTCGCGCCGTCGCCGGCCGCACTGACGAGTTGCGCCGCCGAGTTCTGCCGTATGTCGCCTGCCGCGAAGAGCCCCGGGCTGGCGGTGCGCATCCATATGTCGGTCGGCACGTGCCCCGCGTTGTCCAGCTCGACGACGTTCCGCAGGTACTCGGTGTTGGGCTCCAGGCCGACGAAGATGAAGACGCCTGCGAGGTCGACCCGCGAAGGCTCGCCGGACGTCACGTCGGTGGTGGAGACGCCCTCGACCTGCGTTTCGCCCAGTATCTCGTCGACGACCGTGTTCCATCGCACTTCGACCTTGGGATGAGACAACACGCGCTCCTGAAGCACCCGCTGCCCGCGGAAGCTGTCGCGGCGGTGAAGGACGATGACCTTGGACGCGAACTCGGTCAGCACGGCGGCCTCGTCCAGCGCGGAGTCTCCTCCGCCAACGACGGCGACGGTCTGTTCCGCGAAGAAGGCGCCGTCGCAGGTCGCGCAGTAGGAGACGCCGGCGCCGTGCAGACGCTCCTCGCCCGGCACTCCAAGCCGTCTCAGCGTCGAGCCTCCCGCCAGGATGACCGCCCGGGCCCTGACGTCCCCGCCGTAGCAGGCCAGGCGCCAGAAGGACTCGTCACGGCGTAGCTCGCTGACCTCGCTCAGCTCGACCTCGGCCCCGTAGCGCGTAGCCTGGTCCTGCAGCGACATGGCCAGGTCGGGACCCGAGATGCCCTCTGGAAAGCCGGGGAGGTTCTCGATCTTGTCTGCGTTGATCACCTGCCCGCCGGGCATCAGCCGCTCCAGCACGACGGTCCTCATGCCCGCCCGGCTGGCGTACAGGCCGGCCGTCATCCCGGCGGTCCCGCCGCCGACGACCGCGACGTCGTATTCTTCGGCTACCACGTCCTGTCCAGGATGCGCACGGTCCGGGTCATACCAGGCCCAGGTCCCTGACCTCGGCAAGGGCGTCCGCCCCGGCCTCGACCGTGTCGTCGATGTCCTTCTCGGTGTGCGTGGCGCTCAGGATGAACCGCCCGGACCCGGAGTCCACGCCGCGGTTGTAGAGGGCCAGGCCCAGCTGGTGGTTCCGGGCAGTGTCCTGCTCGACCTGCCGCTGTTCCGGAGTGAGGACGCAGACCTCTTTGTCGCACTCGTGGTCGACGCCCAGCCGGAGAAAGATCAACGAGCTGACGCCCGAGGCGCAGCCCGGTATCTCCATGCGGGACAGCAGGTCGTTCAGCCCATCCTTCAGGCGGGCCGCCATCGCGTCCGCCCTTTCGTTGACGTCGGTCTCCGCCACGAGTTGCAGCGCCTTGATGCCGGCGGCCGCGGAAAGCGGGTTGGCGTTGAACGTCCCGTTGTGTCCGACGCGCCGGGTGCTGTTGAAGCCGGGGTCGTCGCTGAGCTGGATCATGTCGATGATCTCGGCCTTGCCCGTCACGCCGCCTCCGGGCAGGCCCCCGCCGAGGATCTTGGCGTGGGTGGACATGTCCGGGGTGATGCCGTAGTGGCCCTGCGCTCCGCCCCTGGACACCCGGAACCCGGTGACCACCTCGTCGAAGATGAGCACCACGCTGTACCGCCGGGTCAGCTCTCTCAACTCGGCAAGGAAGCCGGGCCCGATCGAGTCCTGGCCCATGTGGGCGCCGGTCGGCTCGAGGATGACCGCGGCCACGTCGTCGTTGGCGCGAAGGGTCTCTTCGACAAGCGAGATGTCGTTCGGCTCGAGGACGATCATCGTGCTGGCGGTCTCTTCGGGGATGCCGCCGTTGCCGGGACCGTCCACGACCGCGTAGTCGTGCCAGCCGTGGAAGTGCTTCCTGAACTTGACGATCTTCGACTTGCCCGTGTAGGCGCGCACCATCCGGAAGGCCATCATCGTGGCCTCCGTTCCGGAGCTGTGGAACCGCACCTTCTCCGAGCACGGCACCAGCTCCTGCACCCAGCGCGCCCACTCGATCTCCTGGGTCGTGGAGGCGCCGTAGTGTGTGCCCCGCGCCATCTGCTCCGAGACGGCCTCGACGATTGCGGGATGCGAGTGGCCCAGCAGCAGCGCGCCGTGGCCCGTCCTGTAGTCGATGAGGCGCTGACCGTCGAGATCGAACTTGTGCGGGCCCTTCGCGTGGGTCACGTAGTACGGGAAAGGCGTCAGGTTTCTGGCGTCGTGCGTGACGCCGTTGGGGAAGATATCGCGGGACTTCGCGAACTGCTCGGCGCATTTCGGATGCAGGTCGATGTAGCGCTGCTCGATTGGGCTGACCATGATGCTCCTGCGCTCGGAAGTAGTGGGGGCCGGAGAATGCGTGTATTATAGTCACCCACTTCGAATATGCAACGCGGTATCGGCGCGCCCGTCAGACGCCGCCAGCGCCCGATTTGGCGACCTTAATGAAGAGTTATCTATCTCACCTTGAATGCACGGCCTGCGGCGATACGTTCTCGGCCGACGAGGTCCACCGGCTGTGCGTCTCGTGCGGCAAGGTGCTCTACGCCCGCTACGACCTTGACGCTGCGGGCCGAGCGCTCAAGCCTGACCATCTGGCGGCGCGTCCCGGGGACATGTGGCGCTACTTCGAGCTGATGCCGGTGCGCCGCCCGAGCAACGTGGTGAGCCTGGGCGAGGGGTTCACGCCCATCATCCGAGCCGACCGGTTGGGAGCTCGACTGGGCTGCTCGAATCTGCTGATCAAGGACGAGGGGGTCAATCCCACCGCTTCGTTCAAGGCTCGCGGACTGTCGGCCGCCGTGTCGAGGGCCGTGGAGCTCGGCGTGACCGGGTTCACCATACCGTCGGCCGGTAACGCCGGCGGCGCGGTCGCCGCGTACGCCGCCCGCGCCGGGGTCGAGGCCCACGTCTTCATGCCGAAGGACGTGCCGACCGCCAACCGTGAGGAGGCGGAGGTCGCCGGCGCCCGCGTCGTACTGGTCGACGGCCTGATATCGGACGCGGGCAAGGCGTCGCGCGCCGCCGCGGAGGAGCGCGGCCTGTTCGACGTGTCGACCCTGCAGGAGCCCTACAGGGCCGAGGGCAAGAAGACGATGGGATACGAGATCGCGGAGCAGCTCGGCTGGAACGTGCCCGACGTGATCGTCTACCCGACCGGAGGCGGCACGGGGATAGTTGGCATCTGGAAGGCCTTCCAGGAGATGGAGGTTCTCGGCTGGCTGGACGGCCGGCGGCCGCGGATGTTCTGCGTGCAGGCCGAGGGATGCGCGCCCCTCGTCAGGGCGTTTCACGATGGCGCGGACCACGCCGAGCCGTGGGTCGGCGCCAACACCGTCGCGGCGGGGCTCCGAGTCCCGGCCGCGATAGGGGACTATCTCGTGCTGGCGGCGCTCAGGGAGAGCGGCGGCGGCGCGGTGACCGTGAGCGACGACGAGATAATGACATGGGTGCGGGACGTAGCCGCCCTGGAGGGTCTCTTCATGAGCCCGGAGGGCGCCGCGACGGCCGCGGCGCTTCACAGGCTGCTCGCGGACGGCGCCATCTCGCCGGAGGAGACGGTGCTGCTCCTCAACACCGGCTCGGGCCTGAAGTACCTCGATCTGCTGTGACGGCGCGTCAGCCGGCGAACTCGATGCGGACCTCGTCCAGCTCCACGTAGCCCGACGGCAGGCGCGACGCGTCCGCGTCGTAGTCCCTGCCCGCGGAGAGGTAGTGCTGATCGTGGTCGATGGGCCCCGCCGGCGCCGCGTCCACCGGGTGCAGCACGAGAATGATGTCGCTGTTGACGTCCCGCAGCACGTCCGCGATGTCTCCCCAGCCGTAGGAGTCCATCCGGTCGTGCCGCGAGCCGAGGCAGAGCCACTGCTCGGGGTCCGGCGCAAGCGTGATGGTCTGCTCGGTCCAGTCGGGTGTGACTTCGAACGGCTGGGCGGTCAGCACGTGGTTCAGCGCCAACTCTCCGACCTTAGCCTGTGCCAGCAGCACCAGGTTGGCGCCTCGCGTGTCGAGCTCGCCGCGTAGCCGGAGGGTCATGCGGGCGTTCGTGAAGTCGGTCGGAAAGCCGCCCGCCGCGAAGCGGTTGACGCCGCCCTGTGGCGTCTCATGATGATCCGAGGGATACAGGACGAACAGCAGGTGGAGATAGCCGCCTCCGGGCGGGGCGTGGTTTGCGTCGATCCACCACGGGCTGCGGGACACCACGACGCCGGGGCGGGTCTCCAGTGCGGTCAGCCCGTGGGACCAGCCCACCCAGCCGCCGGCATCGTCATCGAACGTCTCGACGTATGTCATACCCATTGCCTTTTCACCTCAGGCGGCGTCCGCTACGGACGCCGGTCGAATGCTAGGGTCCTATGCACCGCAGAAGGGGGAACCGGTTGTCGACGGCCCGTGCCAGCCGCCGGTCGGCCGTCCAGATCTCGCAGCCCTCGCTCTCGGCCAGCGCCAGGTACAGGGCGTCGTAGATGGAGCCGAGGTCGAAGGCGTGGGCCATCTCGAGCGATCTGCCGTACAGAGGCGGGGGCTCCTCTACGGCCACTGTCTCCAACAGGGTTTCCAGGAGGTCGGCGGCCTCGTCAGTGGTCGCCAGGCCCCTGCGGACGACCTGCCGCAGCGCGTTCGCGACCTCGGCCCGAAAGATAGGCGGGGCGACTACACGTTCGCCGGCTATCTGCCAGCGGTCCCAGAGCGCCAGCGCCTCGTCGGAGCCGTCTTCCTCGAGGACCCACTTCAGGGCGACGCTGGCGTCGACTACGACTGTCATGGCGGTCGGCTAAGGCCCGATGACGGCGTTGCCCAGCTCTACGGTGCGGCGCTCGCGCTCCGCCCGGATGATCGCCGCGCTGTCGACCACGTGAGCGCCGACGCGGGCGGCCATGCGGCCGCGCAGCGCGTCCACCCGTGCGCGCATCTCGGGGGTCAGCCTGCCTGTAGTCTCGGTCGTTTCGTAGTTCATGTCGTCACGCGTCGTATCTTCGGGTATGTCGAACAGCCTGTCCAGCTCGTCCTGAAGCAGCAGCGTCACGCGCCGGTCGCGCGGGTCCTTTCGGGCGCGCAGTTGGCCGGCCCGTATGTGCCGGTGCACTTTGGCCCGGCTCACCGCGTACTGAACGGCGGCTTCTTTGATGCTGAGGAAGCCTTTGTGTCCGCGGTCGTACTCAGCCACGGGCCCTCCACTTACATGTTTCACTATGTCGCATTATGTACCATTGTAACCGCCTCGTCAAGTGCGCTGTTTCCGACGCAACTGTTCAGACTCGAGGAGATGGACTCGGGCGCGGGATCCCACCAACCATGAAAATGAGCCTGCACCGGTAGGGCGGGTTTCAACCGTTTCAAACCCACCCCTACGCCAGGTCGGCCAGGGGTGATCTTCAGAGAAAGTCTGAACACGTACTCTCTCCGATTTTTGTCGACCTGCGGCGTTGGGCGTGGCGGTTTCCTGTGGTAGGATAATGGAAGCGTCATAGGACTCGATCCATTGAGGCGGTGAGCCGTGACACCAGACGATTTCACCTTCGCCAAATTCGCCAACAACTCCTTCTACCGCGTGCAGAACGCTCGTCTCGTCGAAATGGCCGACATCGGCTCCGACCAGAGGATCGTTGACCTCGCGTGCGGCAACGGAGGCGTTACGCGGTTGATACTGGACCGGCTCCGCGGCGCCCGGAACTCGGTCGTGATTGGCATCGACCACTCGAGCGAGATGCTCAGACAGGCCATGGAGGAGTTGAACGACGTCCGCAGCAACGCGGTCCAATTCGTCCAGAGCAAGGTCGAGCACCTGTCCGACTCGGTCAAGGAGTCGGTCGATACAGTCATCTTCTGCAACGCCATACACTACGTGTCCGACAAACAGACGGTGCTGGGCGAGATCTCCAAGACTCTGAAGCCTGGCGGCAAGCTCGCCTTCAACACGTCGTTCTTCGACGGAGCCCATCCTCCGGAGACAAACCTGTTCGCCCGCAAGTGGATGATGAAGGCCTCCAGGACCCTGCGACGCGAGTACGGGCTGACCCCGTCGAGGTCCGACAAGGTCGAGTCCCGACGGCAGCTAACCCCGGAAGAGTACCGCGAGCTTCTGGAGAGCAACGGTTTCAGGATAGCCGAGCAGGAGATAGACACGGTCCAGGTGCCGATCGAGGGCTGGCTGGACATCAGCTCGTTCTCCGACTTCATCACCGGAGTCATGCCCGGCGTGCCGCTGGACAAGGCGAGTGCGGCGCTGAAGTCGGGCATAACTCAGACCTTCGACGAGCTCAAGGTCACCCACATGCCCCGCAACTGGCTCAAGATCGTGGCCGTCCGTCGCTAGGCCCCTAAGACGTAGTCCACCTCGCAGAAGAACGCCGCCTCCGACGTCATTCCGACCCTGCCGTAAGCCCGCTGCGCCGCGCGGTTCTCCGCTGTCGTGAAGAGTCGCATGCCGCACACTCCCGGGTCCGCAGCGGCGCTCGCCTCCACGAAACCGTGCATCGCCGTGTATACGCCTCGGCGGCGCCAGCCGCGACGGACGAACACGTTGGCGAGCCACCAGAAGGTCGCGTTGCGCCACGGGCTCCATTCGTAGGTGACGTGCAGCATGCCGGCCACGTCCCCTGAGACCTCGGCTACGACGTAGAAGCCCAGCCGCTCCTCCGGTGAGCCGACCACCGCCGCCACGCCCTTCTCGAGCCGCGCGACGTCGAGCGTCTTTCCCTCCATCTCACGGGCCATCTCGGCGTTGAGCTCGACGATGGCGTGTACGTCCCCGGTCGTCGCCTTCCTTGTACGCAAGTCGGATAGTGACACGGTTCCTTCACCTCGCCTTGGTTCCTGATGGCCTCGGAGCCTACGGCGCGCCGAGTGTATCATCGAATCCGGGCTTGTCGATCGGGCTCCGAAGCTACCGGTGGTGAGCGATGCGTTTGCGGGCCTGGGCCCGGTGGTAGAATCAACACCGCTGCCGTTCCGCAGTGGGAGATTCTTGATGAAAAACGAGCCGATCGACGTGGGCTCCCGACCTCAGCTCTTCCTCGACGACCACGTCGTCGACTCGGTCGTGGACGTCCACCGGCAGCTCCATCGCCCGACCAGGTACGAACACAATCCCATTCTGCGGGCGGACATGCCGTGGGAACACGGCGGCAACGGCGTCTACCTGTACGGCGGCACCGTGATGTTCGACGAGGAAGACGGCGTGTTCAAGATGTGGTATCGGACCGCGTCAGTCGACATGGAGGTCTCGGGCGGAAAGTCCTCTGAAGTCCAAGGAGCGTACAAGGCGTGCTACGCCGTGTCGGAGGATGGCCTGCGATGGGAGCGGCAGCCGCTGGGATTGGTGGAGTACGGGGGCTCGACTGACAACAACATGCTGCCGCCGGCTCAGGGCACGATGTCGCATATCAGGCGCCCCAACCTCCTGAAGGACTACGCCGACCCCGACCCGCAGCGTCGTTACAAGATCGCCTACATGGACAGGGTAGACGGTCGATGGGGTCTTTCCAAGGGTTACTCGCCTGACGGCATCCACTGGACGATGAACGTCGGCAGGCCGTCGTTCTTCGCCCGGCCCGTCGCGCCCAACGGCATCCTGTTCGGCTGGGACCCCAGGATGCGAAAGTTCGTGCACTACCATCGGAAGTCCGAGTCGGTCAGGGCCGACGTCGACGGACGGGTTGCCCGCAGCCGCGTCGCCACAGTCAGGTCGACCAGCGAGGACTTCGCCGAGTGGGGAGACACACGGGAGGTGATCTGGAGAAGCGAGGCGGACCCTCCCGGGTGGAGTCCCGCGCACGGGGTGGACCTGGCGGCGGTCCTGTACACCGAGGAGCTGTACGTCGGCTTTGTAGACTCCTGCTCGACGCACTGGGTCGAGGACGTTCCCGCAGAGGCCTGGGACGCCTACCGCAGCGAGTTCGCAGACTACAGGACAGAGCTCCTGATCAGCCGCGACGGCGACGATTGGACGCGGGTCGCGCCGCACTGGGAGTTCATGCGCCCAGGCCTGTGGGGCACCTGGGACAGCAGCCTGGTCGGACTCGCCAAACCCATAGTGCTGGACGACGAGATTCTCATCTACTACACGGGCAGCAACCTGCCCGGGGGCGTCGCGCACGAGAACCATCCCCAACACGAGCTGGTCCACAAGATGGTGGACGGTCAGCGTTTGGGCTTCGCCATCGGCGTCGCGAAGATGCGCCGCGACGGCTTCGCGTCGATGGAGGGCTACGAGCCGACCGGCTCCCTCACCACGAGGCCGCTGATCTTCGAAGGGGACTCCCTTGTCATCAACGTCAGGGCGCCGGATAGACCCTTTGGCGCCGACTCGACGCCCGCGACGCCCTTCGGCCGGCTGAGAGTCGAGCTGCTGGACGCGGCCGGAGAGCCGGTGCCGGGCTTCTCCGCGGATGACTTCGACGTGTTCACCGGCGACGACGTGCGCCACGTCGCGACCTGGAATGGCAGTGACGACCTGGGGAGCCTTGGACCGCAGCCCGTTCGGCTGCGGTTCCACCTGACCAACGCCGCGCTGTACTCCTTCCGCTTCCGCTGCGGCACTGAGGCGCCGCCTCCAATGAACCTGCTGGCCCCGGGGGCCCGCGGCCGTGCGCCGACGCCAGCCTCGGCTCCTGACGGAAATTGATGAAGTCCCGGCAGTACGTCCAGGAGGCATGGCATCCCGTGACGATACGCCGGCGCGGACAGTCGGTCGTGTGCAATTTCAACCCGGCCCCCTGCGCGGGGTCGGCAACGCTCTGCATAATTCCCACACAGGCCAGGAAGGTCGTTGAAGACCCGGTCGGCCTCAAGAAAAAGCCCAACGTCATGTCGCAGTGGCTGGACCGGCTGACGGTCGCCGGGGCCAACGTCCTGCTGGTCCACGGCGAATGGTTCGACGACCTGCGGAGACTGGCGGGGGACGCGCGCAGTGGGCGGGACGGCTTCGCGCTCTGGCTGGAACGGATGGGGATGGTCGTCGATCATTCTATGGCACACGGCTACGGTGATCGGGGCCGCTTCGTCTCGATGGGCAGCTCTCGGCACGGCTTCGCCGCCTTGCACGCCATGGCCAACATCCCCGGCATCGCCGCAAGCGTCGCACATCAGCCCGTCGTCTGGTGGCCTCGGATGGATGAATTTCAAGGCATGGACGACAACGCCATTGTGTTGGCCCATAGCCTCTACGAGCTCGCCGACCGGTTCCCGCCCAGACCCGCGATGGTCCAGACCGGCTACAATGACCAGCGGGTCGGACAGGACTGGATCGACCGCGCCGTGCACCGCATCTCCGATGCCTACCGCGCCGCCGGCTCCGGCCACAGGTTCACCCACGACCTGATGGATATCCCAGGCCACGACGGCACCCGGATACCCACCTCGGCGCTGGACAGCGTCGTACCCTGGATGCGAGAGCAGCAGCTGGTCTAGGACCGACGCGAGCGTAGCCGCGAAGACCGCTCGACCATCGGCGCCAGGAGGAGTTGGAAAGTCATGAAGTCCCGGCAGTACGTCCAGGAAGCATGGCATCCGGTGACGATACGCCGGCGCGGACAGTCGGTCGTATGCAATTTCAACCCGGCCCCCGGCGCCGGGTCCGCGACGCTCTGCATAATTCCCACTCAGGCCGGGAACGTCGAAGACCCGGTCGGCCTCGAGCGGGAGCCCGATGTCGTGTCGCAGTGGGTGGACCGACTGACGGCTGCCGGGACCAGCGCCCTGCTGATCGACGGCCAGTGCTTCGACGACCTCTGGAGACTGGCGGAGGACGTGCGCAGCGGGAGGGACGTCTTCGCGCTCTCGCTGGAGCGGATGGGGCTCGTCATCGATCATTCCGTGGCCCACGGCTACGGTGACCCGGGCTGCTTCGTCGCGATGGGCATCTCCCGGTACGGCTTCGCCGTCCTGCACGCCATGGCCAACTTTCCCAGTATCGCCGCAAGCGTCGCACATCAGCCCGTAGTCTGGTGGCCTCGGCTGGAGGAATTCCAAGGCATGGAGGACAACGCTGTTGTGTTGGCCCATAGCCTGTACGATTTCGCCGAAAAGTTCCCGCCCAGACCCACGATGATCCAGACCGGCTACAATGACCAACGGCTCGGGCAGGACTGGACAGAGAGGGCCGTCCACCGCATCTCCGATGTCTACCAGGCTGCCGGCTCCGGCCACAGGTTCGCGCACGACCTGATGGATATCCCGGGCCACGACAGCACCCCGATACCCACCTCGGCGCTGAACAGCGTCGTGTCCTGGATGCGAGAGCAGCAATTGGTCTAGGATGATGCGAGGGCGGCGGCCAAGACCGTTCGACCCTGCGCCAGGAGGACTTGGATGGACCGAGTTCGCGTAGGACTCATAGGCGCGGGTGGCGTGGCCCGGACCCGCCATCTACCCGCGCTCGCCAAAATTCCCGAAGCGGACCTCAGGCTGGTGTGGTCCCGAGACCCGGCCCGGGCCGCCGCGGTAGCGGATGAATTCGGCATCGCGGGCGGCGCTTCATCCTGGCAGGAGATCGCCGAGTCGGACGAGATCGACGCGGTCATCGTCGCGACCCCGCCGGTACTCCACCATGCCGCGACGCTGAGTGCGTTGTCAGCCGGCAAGCACGTCCTGTCGCAGGCCCGCATGGCGCGCAATCTGAGAGAGGCCCGCGAGATGCTCCGTGCCTCGGAGGCCGCTCAGCAACTGGTTACCTGCCTCTATCCTCCGTTGCCGGGACTCAAGGGCGACCGCGTCATGAAGCGGATGCTTCGCGACGGTTATGTCGGCGACGTCAGGGACGTGCGGGTCACGGGAGTGTCCTTGCTCGAGCCCGGAGACGGCTATTCCTGGCAGAGCGACCCCGACATCACCGGCGTCAACGCCATGACGACGGGCATGTGGGCGGAGGTGCTCAACCGGTGGGTTGGCCCCGCGACTCGCGTCATGGCTACAGCCGCCTCGCACCGCCGCAAGCGAACGACGGTCGACGGAGCTACGGTCGACTCGGTGGTACCGGACTCGCTGGGTATCGCCGCCGATCTCGAGTGCGGGGCGACGGCGACGTACCACTTCTCCACAGCCGCCGCGTTCGGGCCGGGGTCGTCCATCGAGATCTACGGCTCCAGGGGCGCCCTCGTCTACACCCTGTTCGAAGAGAAGATAGCGGGCGCCACCTCAGGCGACGACGGTCTGCAGCCTGTTCCGATCCCTGAGGCGGAGGAGCGGCGCCAGACCACCGACTCAGAGTTCGTGCGCGCCATTCTCGAAGGAACGCCCGTCTACCCGGACTTCCCAGAGGGGGTCAGGTACATGGAGTTCTCGGAGGCCGTTGCGATCTCGCTGGCGACCGGCAAGGCTGTCTCAGTGCCGCCCCTCGAGAAGATGGACGCGTGGGGTAGGTTCCTTGGTTCATAGCCAACCGATTCGCTGAATGAATCGGGCCCGACCCAATGCCGGCCGGCTACTCGCCCCCAGGACGCGCCGCGAAGGCTCCCCCGGGGGTGTGCTACAATAGGCCGCCTGAGGCCCCGACCTGTCGGGGCCGTGTGTTGCCGTAGATTGCAGACAGGTGCGAGCGTCATGGATGGACTAACCCTCACAGCCGTTCCCAGGACCGTCACGGGCAAGAAGGTAAAGGTGCTGCGCCGCGACGGCGTGGTTCCCATCCACATGTTCGGACGGGGAATCGAATCCCAGTCTCTGCAGGCTGACTTCCGCACGATAAGCGCGGTGCTGCCGCAGGCCGGGACGAACGTGCCGATCACCATCGACGTCGACGGCCAGGACGGTGAAAACGTCTGCTTCGTGCGCCAGGTTCAGAGGCACCCCGTCTCGGAGGCGCTGCTGCACGTGGACTTCCAGAGAGTCGATATCTCTCGGAAAATCAGCGCCGAAGTGCCCCTGCTGCTTGAGGGAGTGTCCCTCCCCGTGGAGGAGATGGAAGGCACGCTTCTACAGACCCTATCCTCGATCAGCGTGGAGGCGCTGCCGATGAACATACCGGCGTCCTTCACCATAGACATCTCGATCTTGGACGACTTCGATAAGACGATCCGCGTGTCGACACTCCAGACCGACGAGGGCGTGACTATCCTCAACGACGGCGAAGAGATGATCGCCACGGTCGTGCGGCCGCGCGTCGAGGAAGAAGAAGAGCTCGCGGCCGACGAGGAGGACGAGGGTCTCGTAGACGAGGCGGCCGAGGACGGGGAGGAAGCGGCCGCCGCGGAGGAGTAGTCCATATATCCTCTCTCCGCGGACGACGCGGGTGGCTCACCCCGATTGGAACGCCGTCGCCGAGACCGGGCCGGACGCCGACCTGCCGCGCAGCCTATCGGCGGTCGGCTCGCCAGCCAGCCGATGCGCCCACGCGCTCCGAAGCCCATGCCGCCGGGTCGAACTTCTCGCTCCGATTGTGCGATACTCGCCGTCGACGGGAGGTCCTGAAACGTGACCAGGGTATGGATGCTCGTAGGAGCCGTCTTCGTCGGCGTGCTGATCGTCGCCGCCATCGCTTTGACGCTGCTGCAGCGGGAGCAGTCCTTCGAAGAGGGCACACCCGAGAAGGCTGTGCAGGAATTCCTCAAGGCCTACACCGCCGAGGACTTCGGCCGCGCCTACGACCTGTGGGCCGAGGAGCTCAGGCAGGACTGTAGCCGGGACGACTACGTCCAGCGGTCCGTGGGTAGCGGCCGCAGGCTGTCGGACAGCAGGGTCCGGCTGATTGACACGGAGTACGTGGGCGAGGACGGCCAGCGGGTCGTTGTCCTGGCCCGAGAGACTTGGGTCACCGGCGATGGGCCGTTCAGCACGTCGGAGTCCTCCATTCGTCAGCGCTACACCCTGGCGTTGGAGCAGGGAGAGTGGAGGTTCACCGAAGTGCCATGGCCCTCCGGCGGATGCCCTCGCGCCATCCCGCGGAGCGGAATAGATAGCCCGCGCGGCACGGGATACTCTCGACCCGCGGCCGGTTAGCCGCGATGGAGATACTGCTCCTGACAGTGGTCGGGCTCCTGCTGCTGGCCGCGGTAGTCGCAGCGGCCGCCTACGGCGCGGTGAGGCTGGCCCAACGTAGACGCGGCCCTTCCGCCGCGGACCCCGGCATAGGCACGCCGCGCCGGCTCTACCTCTACGTCGTCACCCTTGCCGCCCTCGTCACGAGCGCATTCGGCCTCGTCTTCGTCGCGACGTTCGTCGTCGAGAGCATATTCGTCGGCGGCGAGGTCGCCGCCTCCACGACCGGGCAGGCCGTCGGGCTCTCGATGACCGTGGTCGGGCTGCCGCTATGGTGGGTTCACTGGCGGCTGATAGAAAGACACGTGACGCGGTTGCCGGTCGAGACGCGCTCCGTGGTCCGCAAGCTGTTCGTCTACGTCGTGCTGGCTCTCGGCGTCGGCTTCGTGGCCGAGGGCGCCGTCTCCGCGTTGAGCTTCGTCGCCCGCGTCGAGGACTTCGATGGCCGGCCCTGGGCGGCGATGATCGTGTGGGGAGGCGTGTGGGCCTTCCACTGGCGGCGGGAGGCCTCCGAAGGGCAGCCTACGGCCGAGACGCTGGCGATACGGCGCATCTACCTCTACGGAGTGGCCGGGTCCGCCCTGGTCACGGCGGCCGCCGGGCTCGGATGGGCGGCGCATCTCGTGCTGCGAGAGGCGTATGACGCGCTGGTGCTGCCCGCGGCGGCGGCGTTTGCCGGCGTCGCGGACGAGCAGGTGAGACGGGCGCTGGTCCTGCTCCTCGTCGGAGCCGTCGTGTGGTCGGGGCACTGGGTCCACTTCGCCCGTGACGACGGGGACTACGTCTTCAGACAGGTGTACCTGTACGTCCTGGCCCAGTTCGTGCCGTTCGTGACGGTCTTCGTCACGGCTATCGTCATCGTCGACCGGGTCCTGGTGTGGACGGTCGGGGCTGGCGACAACGGAACCGCCGACCACTTTCGCTCCCTTCCCGGCGCGTTGGCGGTCCTCCTCGTCGCCGGGGGCGTGCTGGGATATCACCACGCTGTAGCGCGCGAGGAGACCCAGGAGCCGGCGAGCGAGGCGCGCGGCGCCTACGTGTACGCGCTCGCGGGAGTTGGCCTGCTCGCACTGGCCTCCGCGATATCGATGCTGGTCGATACGGTGTTCGAGTTCGCACTCGAACGCGAAACGGCGGTCTCTACGAGACATCTTCTGGGACAGTCGTTGGCACTCGTGCTCGCCATCGGGCTGATCGGCGGGTCCCTGTGGGGGTACTTCTGGAGTCGCATGCAACGTAGCCTGCGAGCCGCCGGCCCGGAGGAGCGCGTGGCCTGGCCCAGACGCCTCTATCTCACTGCGGCCCAGGGAGTCGGCATGTTAGCCCTGATTGCCGGGCTGAGCGTCGTGGTCTACGCGCTGATCAGGGGCATCCTGGCCGTCGACCTGACCGACTTCTTCGACGACGGGCGCGCCGGCCTGGCCGTCCTGGCGCCGGTGGGAGTCCTGCTGCCGTATCACTGGCTGGTGTACAAGGAGGACCGCAGGATTGCGGGTCCCGGAGACGACGAACGCACACGGAAGAAGAAGTCTGTCACGGTCCTCGCGGGCCCGGACGGCTGGGAGTTCGTCTCCGAGCTCGAGCGATCCCTCGGGTACGCGGTAACGCCGCTGGAATGGGCCGACGGCGACGCGCGCACCCCCCGGCTGTCGGCCGATGAGATCGAGGAGCTGGCCGGCCGCATCGGCAACCTTCTCGGCAGCAGGATCCTGATCGTTCCCGACAACGGCGCCGTTCGCCTATTCTCCTATGAGTAGCCGCTGACGTTCGGTCCTGACCCCGCCGCCGCGCCGGCCTGACCTGCTACACTCGCTGGCAATCCAAGACAGGACGGCCCCTACGATGGCACGCATACACATTCTCGGCGCGGGTACGCCGACCCCGACGCCTACCAGGTTCGGCTCGGCCTTCGTGGCCCAGCTCGCCAGCACCCAGATAATGATCGATTGCGGCCCCGCGGCAACCCACAAGCTGGTCAAGGCCGGTCTGTGGCCTACCGACATCGACTACCTCTTCTTCACCCACCACCACTTCGACCACGACGTCGACTACCCGTGCTTCCTGCTCTGCCGCTGGGACCAGAGCATCGGCAAGGAGAACCGGCTCCACGTCTATGGGCCCACGCTCACCGAGAAGATCACGGAGGGCATCCTGGGCGAGGACGGGGTGTTCGCCCACGACTGGAAGGCGCGGGTCAACCACCCGGCGAGCCAGAACGTGCACGTCAACCGCGGCGGCACGCTGCCGCGGAAGCCGCCGGACGTATTTGCCCAGGACATAGGGCCGGGCCGCGTCTACTCCGGGGCCGACTGGGAGATGTCCGCCGCCCGCGCGGAGCACGTCCAGCCGTTTCTCGACTCGCTTGCCTACAGGCTGGACAGCCCCGAGGGCAGCATCGTCTTCACCGGCGACACCGAGCCGTGCGACTCCGTGGTCGACCTCGCCCGCGACGCCGACATGATGCTCTGCATGTGCTGGGACGACCAGGACGCGATGGACGAGAACGGCGAGGCGGCGCGCCAGTGCGGCACCAAGGACGCGGCCCGCATGGCGCAGGAAGCCGGAGTGAAAAAGCTGGTGCTGGTACATGTCGGCGCCAACCTGTCGCAGCACTCGGTGATGGAGAAGGGCATCGGCGACGTCAAGCGCATCTACGACGGCGAGGTGGTCTTCTCCGAGGAGCTGATGGCGGTAGACGTGTAGTCCGCCGCGGCCGACAGCCCGGCCCTCCCATGTCCTCTACAGTCCAGTTCACCCAGTTCGGTAGTGTCTAAGAGGATGTGTGATAAGTCTTGGACATGTATTAGAATGGAGGTATGAAACGCAAACCATACCCCAGCGACCTGACCGACGAACAGTGGGATGTTCTGGCTTCCCTACTCCCATCAGCCAAGACCGGGGGAAGGCCACGTACTGTAGACCTACGGGAGGTCGTCAACGGCATTGTGTACGTTCTGCGCAACGGCTGCACGTGGCGAGCCCTGCCGCATGACCTCCCGCCTTGGGGCACCGTGTGGTGGTATTTTCGGGAATGGAGACAGGATGGTACATGGGAACGAGTCCATGAGGCCCTGCGGCCCAAAGTTCGGAAGGCCGAAGGCAGCAACCCAACACCTAGCGCGGCCATCATAGACAGCCAGTCTGTTAAGACGACGGAAAAAGGGGGCCTCGTGGCTATGACGCTGGCAAGAAGGTCAACGGTCGAAAGCGACACATCATTGTAGATACCATGGGGTTGCTGCTGGCGGTGGTAGTGCATCCTGCCAATATCCAGGATAGAGATGGAGCGAAGCTGGTCATCGATAAATTGATAGGGCGGTTTCCCCGCATGAGGTTGATCTGGGCCGATGCTGGCTATGCTGGAAAGCTGATCGAGTGGGTCTGGGCCCTGACAGGCTGGGCGCTCGAGATTGTCAAGCGCCCCAGGGACCCCAGATTCCCCACCTAGATAAGAGGAAGACCTCGTTGGAGCCCGACGCGATGCGGGCTAAGATGGTTGTTGCGCAAACGAACCGATCACCAACGAGGTGCATCTATTATGAAGCAAGGCTTACTGGCATTCCAGTACGAGCAGGAGAAGGGCTCGACAGGTATGACGGGACTGTCCGGGCTGATGACGTACCTGGAGTTGATGCAAGCAGCGGGTTTGAGGTCGTCGGTGGAACGCCACGTGAGACTGCGGGAGTGTGGTCAGGGCTGGACGGACAGCCAGATAATCACGTCGCTGATACTGCTGAACTTGGCAGGCGGTGAGTCGGTGATGGACCTGGAGGTTCTGGAGAAGGACGCAGGTTTGTGCAGGGTACTTCGCCATGCCGAGACCTGGGGGATGGGTAGTAGGGAGCGCAGGGCGCTGAAGGCGAGATGGCGAGTCGAGCGTCGTCGGAGCGTGCCGTCGGAGTCTGCGGTGTTCCGGTATCTGGAGAGGTTCCATGACGCGGGCGAGGAGGCGAAGCGGGAAGCTCACAGAGCATTCATACCTGCTCCCAACGGAGCTATGGAGGGTCTGGGGAAGGTGAACGCCGACCTGGTGGGCTTCGTGCAGAGCCGTTCGCCTCAGAGAGAGGCCACACTGGACATGGACGCCTGTCTGGTGGAGACACACAAGCAGGAGGCGCTCCACAGCTACAAGAAGTACAGGGCCTACCAGCCGCTGACCACCTACTGGGCAGAGGCCGACCAGATTGTGCATTCGGAGTTTCGGGACGGCAATGTACCGGCGGGCCATCAGCAGTTGCAAGTGTTGATTGAAGGGCTGGGCCGTCTGCCTGCGGGGGTGGAGAAGGTGATGCTGAGGTCGGATACGGCGGGGTACCAGCGGGAGTTGCTGCGGTACTGCGCGGAGGGTAGAGACGAGCGGTTCGGGGTGATCGAGTTCGCGGTTGGGGTCGACGTGACGACGGAGTTCCGCCGTGCGGTGTCCGAGGTCGCCGAGCAAGACTGGCAGACGCTGTACCGCAAGGTTGGGGAGCATCGTGTGGACACGGGTCAGCAGTGGGCTGATGTGAACTTCGTACCCAACTGGATAGGGCACTCCAAGAACAGCCCTGAGTATCGGTTCATAGCTACCAGGGAGCGGTTGGTCGAACAGCCTCTGCCGGGAATGGAGGGGCAGATGGAGCTTCCGTTCCCCGCGATGGAGCTGTCCAACAGAGGCTGGTACAAGGTCTTCGGAGTGGTGACCAACCGGAGCATTGCGGCAGATGAGTTGATCTGGTGGTCGAGGCAGAGATGCGGCAAGGGCGAGGAGGTCCACGGCGTCCTCAAGAGTGACCTTGCCGGGGGCAGGCTTCCGTCGGGGCTGTTCGGAGCCAACGCAGCATGGTGGGCGATAGCAGTGTTGGCCTTCAACTTGAACTCTGCCATGAAGCGGCTGGTGTTGGGCGGACAGTGGGTGGGCAAGCGTCTCAAGGCGGTGCGCTTCGCCCTGATCGCCCTACCGGGCCGTGTGGTGCGTCACGCCAGGAGGTTGATCATCCGTCTTGCCCGTGGCCATCCCTCATACGAGTTGCTGCTCACGGCGCGGCAGAGGATATTGGCGCTGGCTGCCGAGCCGTATCGGGCATAGGCGACCCTGCCTGGAGCATCGGTTTGTAGGCGACTCTGCCGAGTTGCCAGGCCGGGCCATGCCTTCTTCGGCCTGACAACAGCCACAATTGGCAGCGAACCGCTGCCGATACACTCAAAGACGGCACCCTAGACCCTGTCCGATGCCGATCATGTCATGCGTCACCCCAAGTCGACACCCGGACACCCCCTGAAAGCACACGAAACAACTCCCAACCATGTCAGGTGGGGGATTTGGGGGACAGCCACCACTTTCAGGTGCTGCCGCGAAGATGGGTAGTTGAACGAACATTCGCGTGGCTCAGCAGGTGCCGTCGGCTGAGCAAGGACTACGAAGCTCTGTCCGATACAACGGAGGCCTGGATCCACATAGCTATGATTCATCTCATGCTCCGACGCTTAGCACCAACCTGATTTGAACTTCTCACACACCCTCTAAGACACTACCCCCAGTTCGCATCCCTTGACAGCGAAAGTCGCAATGTGATCAAATTTAGGTAGTCGGGAGGGTTGCTAGCTTAACCCGCCAGGTTTACCTGCCCGACTGCTTTCCTCCCTCCCGCCTCATTGTCACCCTGCCTTCGTGGGGACTCTATGTGCATACTCGATCTCGACGAATCTGGGACATACGGAGAAGCCAGTCACTTCGTCTTAGCCGGGCTCGTCGTGTTTGAACGCGAGATTCATTGGTTCGGCCAAGACCTTGACGGTCTCCAAGCCGAGTACTTCCCACCGAATCCTCCGATACACTTCCACGCAACCAAGCTCAGAGGTCCCAATGTAGAGCCCCCGTGGGACGAATTAACAGTGGAGCAGCGCCGCGCACTAAAGGAGCGGGTGTATGGAATCATGCGAAATCGCAAAGCCGCTCTTTTTGCGTGTGCGGTGGAAAAAACCTGGGCTAAGAATCAGAACTATGATGCATACGAACACGCCTTCGAGCAGGTCGTGAGTCGGTTTGACATGTTCCTCGGTAGGACCAACCGCGTCGCTGTAGCCGACGGACGAGAAGAGCAACGAGGTTTGCTCGTCCCCGCCGAGTCCGCATACAAAAAGGCGCTAGGCGTGCTGGCACGACGACTGCAGACTGCAGGTACAAGATGGGGAACTACACTCCACAACGTTACCGGTGTACCTCTCTTCGCATCCCCCACAGACACAAGACTATTGCAGTTCGCCGATTTCTGCGCCAATGCTGTGTACGGTCGATACCATTCAGGTCACACGAGACTTCGACCAGATTGCATAAAAGTTTGATCAGGCGGACGGAATAGTGCATGGCCTCGCCCATTTGACGACAGACTATATGTGCGCATGTTTGGCTTGCTTCTCTAGGTCAACTCGGGGCAATCAGCCATAGCCCCGACTCAGGCCTTGCTCACGTCTTCCGTCGTTTCGCTGCGAGTCACCATCTCCTCTCAAGCAATCATTCCCCTGCGGGCCTAACTGGGAACCGACCGGCATCCGATCTCGGGCGAATTCGGCCGTCGGGGTTGGTGAGCCAACAGGCAGGGCCGCCCTCCCAAGGCCATCGCCGTCCGTGCTAGAATCACCCTAGGCTAGCCCGGTTTGCGCGGGCTGGCCCTTTAGCCGTGGCGCGAAGGTCATATGGCTTTAGACGTACTGCACGAGCTGCTCGACCAGGAGCCGCGATACCAACGGCTGTTGGCGTCGCTGCGGAGAGGGCGGCCGCGCGTCGACCTGCAGCTGCTTTCCAACGCGGTCCCGTTCGTCCTGTCGTCGCTCTCGCGCGGGCTCGGCTATCCGATGGTGGTGGTCGCTCCGAAGCCGGAGGAGGCCCGTCGGCTCTACGAGCAGATGACGGTATGGGCGGACGGCGACACGGCCGTGCTGCACTTCCCTGAGACGGAGGCGCTGCCGTTCGAACGGGTGATGTCCGACGACGACACCGTTCACCAGCGCATCGGAACGCTGGCCCGCCTGTCCGGCGGCGGCCCGGGCGTCGTGGTCGTGGCCTCCGTGGCCGCGTTGGTGCAGAGCACCGTCGACCGCGCCCTCTTCGAGTCGTCGCGGCACACGCTGATTCAGGGCCAGACGATCGATCCGTCGTCGCTGCGCGACCTGTGGCACAGGATGGGCTACAGGTTCGAGCCCAACGTCGACGCGCCGGGCATGGCCAGCCGGCGCGGCGGCATTCTCGACATCTTCCCGCCGGACATGGAAGCGCCCGCGCGCATCGAGCTGTGGGGCAACGAGATCGACAGCATCCGCGTGTTCGACCCGTCGAGCCAGAGATCGTCGTCCCGTATCGAGTCGCTGACCGTCATCCCGTGCAAGGAGACACTGCCCGGACTCGTCCCCGCGTCGGAGCTCGAGGAGATCGTCCGTACGCTGGACCTGTCGCCGTGCGGCGCGGCGGCAAGCCAGCGGATATCGGACGAGCTCGCACTCCTGTTGGAAGGCCAGCTCGTCGAGGACATCGCCTTCTACGCGGGGCTGTTCAATCACGGTTCGCTTCTGCAGTACCTGCCCGACGACAGCCTGCTGGTGATGCACCGCCCAGTCGACATCGCCGAGGCGGGCGTGGGCCTGGACGAGCGCACGCAGCAGCTCCGCCGAACGAAGGAGCGTCGGGGCGAGCTGCCGGCGGACTACCCTTCGCCCAATATGACCTGGGAGGAGGTGCGGCGGCAGTGCGGCTCCGTTTCCAGGCGGCTCGAGGTCTCGCCCTGGGGCGCGGCGGATATCACCCATCACGACGCCCACAGCCTGCCGTTCGCCTCCCCGCCGGGCTTCTTCGGCAAACCGGAGGCGTTCGTAGAGGCTGCCGACAGGATGGCCGGAGAGGGCCATCGGGTGCTCGCGGTGACGACCGTGCCCAAGCGGCTGGCGGAGATACTGGGCGGCTATGGTGTCGAGGCAAGAGTCTCGGGGACCCTGGACGGCCCGCCGGCGCCGGGCGCGGTGACCGTTGTGCAGGCCGAGGGCGCCGGTCTCGACGAGGGCGTGGTGCTGGCGGCGGACAGCCGCGAGCTCGCGGTGTTCAGCGACGCCGAGATCTTCGGCGTCGCGAAGCGGCGGCGGTCCGTCCGCCGCAAGGCCGCTCGACGCGACTCGCTGCTCGCGGAGCTGTCCCCGGGCGACTTCGTCGTCCACGTGGAGCACGGCATCGGCAAGTTCACCGGCACGGGCAGCCCCGAGTGGGGCGACGGCGACCGCGAGTACCTGATACTGCAATACGCCGACGGCGACCGGCTCTATGTGCCGATGGACCATCTGGACCGCGTCACGCCGTACGTTGCGCCACTGGACCGGGCGCCGGCGCTGACCCGGCTGGGCAGCCAGGAGTGGAGCCGCACGAAGGCCCGTGTCGAGCGCTCGACGAGGGAGATGGCTTCCGAGCTGCTTTCGCTCTACGCGGCGCGTGAGCTCACCGAGGGGCAGGCGTCAGCCACGGACACGCCCTGGCAGGCGGAGCTCGAGGCCTCGTTCCCGTACGAGGAGACGCCCGATCAGGTCGCGGCTATCGGCGACGTCAAGTCGGACATGGAAGGCAGCAAGCCGATGGACCGCCTGGTCTGCGGGGACGTCGGCTATGGCAAGACCGAGGTGGCGCTGCGCGCGGCATTCAAGACGGTGATGGGCGGCAAGCAGGTGGCGGTGCTGGTGCCGACGACCGTCCTGGCGCAGCAGCATCACGTGACCTTCTCCCAGCGCCTCGCCGCGTACCCGGTGAAGGTCGACGTGCTCAGCCGGTTCCGGTCTCACGGCGAGCAGCGGGCCATCGTCAACGGCCTGGCCGACGGGACGATAGACATCTGCGTTGGCACCCACCGCCTCATACAGAAGGACGTCGGCTTCAAGGACCTGGGTCTGGTAATCATCGACGAGGAGCAGCGCTTCGGCGTCGGGCACAAGGAGCGGCTCAAGCAGATGCGTCACGAGGTGGACGTGCTCACGATGACCGCCACCCCGATACCGAGGACGCTTCATCTGTCGTTGGCCGGCCTGCGCGACATGAGCACCATTGAGACGCCGCCCGAGGAGCGCCTGCCGATCAAGACGTACGTCTCCGAGTTCAGCGACGAGCTGATCCGCGAGGCCATTCGCCGAGAGATAGACCGTCAGGGGCAGGTGTTCTTCCTCCACAACCGCGTCTACAACATCGACTACATGGCCGGCTACGTGCGGGCGCTGGCGCCCGAGGCGGAAGTCGGCGTGGCCCACGGCCAGATGCCGGAGGATCAGCTCGAACGCGCGATGGTGGACTTCTCCGAGGGGCGTACCGACGTGCTGGTCTGCACGACGATCATCGAGTCCGGGCTCGACATGCCCAACGTGAACACGCTGATCGTCAACAGGGCCGACTCGTTCGGGCTGTCCCAGCTCTACCAGCTTCGAGGCCGCGTCGGGCGGGGAGCGCGGCGGGCCTATTCCTATCTGCTCATACCGCCGGCGAAGAGCCTGACCGAGACCGCCGAGAAGCGGTTGAAGACGATGCTCGCCGCGACCGAGCTGGGCGCGGGATTCAGAATCGCGATGACCGACCTCGAGATCAGGGGCGCAGGCAGCATCCTGGGCGCCCACCAGAGCGGGCACATCCACGCGGTGGGCTTCGACCTGTACAGCCGGCTGCTGGGCGAGGCCGTCGAGGCGCTGAGGGCGCGGCGCGAGTCTGTGGAGGCGGGTGACGTATCGGCCGCGGAGCCCGCGCCGGCGTTGGCGCCGGCGTCGGTCGACCTGGGCATTCCAGCCAACATTCCGGAGAGCTACGTCGCCGATTTGGCCACGCGAATCGGTGTCTACCGCAGGCTCGTAGGCCTGAGCGACGCTGCCGCCGCGCAGGCCATCGAGGACGAGCTGCGCGACCGGTTCGGCCCGCTGCCGTGGCAGGTCATGAACCTGATCTACGTCGCGCGGCTCAGGACCGCTGGCGCCGGGGCCGGGGTGCGCTCGATTACCAAGAACGGCGAGAGAATCGTCCTGCAGCTCCACGACGAGATCGGCGGCGCTAGGAGAGCGCTTCAGCGCAGGTTGGAGCGGGGGGTAGAGGCCGGACACAGCCAGGTGAGGCTGGACCTCGAAGCCCTGTCCGAAGGCTGGCAGGGGCCGCTGATGAGGACGGTCGAGGCGCTTTCGGACTTCAGAACCCGGGTCGTGGCGCTGGCGGCCGTCGCCGGACACTAGCAGGACGAAGTTACCCAGGAGGTATCCGCATGCGTGATCGGTTGATGGCTTTGGAGGAGTCGGGCAGCCCGATACAGGTGTCGATCATCGGCTGCGGCCGTTTCGGATCGATGATGGTCGCGCAGATCGCGCGTGCGCCCGGCATGCGGGTGGCTGTGGCGTGCGACCTCAGCGCCGACCGCGCCAGGGAGGCGCTTGGCCTCGGCGGCAGCGGGGTCGCGGCCGTGGAGGCCGACGACCCGTCGCACGCGAGCGACGCCATACGGCGCGGCGTACCCGTCGTCACCGAGTCGCCGAAGGTCGCCATCGAGGCGGAGGTCGACGTCGTGGTCGAGGCCACCGGCATTCCCGACGCCGGCGCCCGTCACGCCTTCGACGCGATCATGGCCGGCCGGGACGTCGTGATGGTGAACGTGGAGGCCGACGTGCTCGTGGGGCCGATTCTGAGGCGGATGGCCGACAGTGCGGGCGTGGTCTACAGCCTCGCCTTCGGGGACCAGCCGGCCATCATCGAGGAGCTGTACGACTGGGCCGCGGGGCTGGGCTTCGAGGTCGTCGCTGCCGGCAAGGGCACGATGTTCCTTCCCGAGTACCGGAAGGGAACGCCCGATGGCGCGCTGGCACGGTACGGCTATTCGCCCGAGGACGCGGCCGCGAGCGGGCTGAACCCCCAGATGTACAACTCTTTTCTCGACGGCACCAAGTCCGCGGTCGAGATGTGCGCCGTCGCCAACATGACCGGCCTCGTGCCGGATATTCCCGGAATGCACTTCCCGCCGGCCGGGGTAAGCGACCTGCCGTGCGTGCTGATACCGCAGGAGGACGGCGGCATACTGTCTCGCCGTGGAGTCGTAGAGGTCGTGAGTTCGCTGAACCGGGACGGCTCCGAGGTCGCCGAATCGACCCGGTGGGGCGTATACGCCGTGATAACGAGCGACAGCGCGTATCTTCGACGCTGCCTCGGAGACTACGGGCTCCCGACCGACCCCTCCGGCCGGTACGCGGCCGTCTACCGGCCGTACCACCTGGTTGGCATGGAGGCTCCCGTTTCGATCGCCAGGGCGGCTTTGTACGGCGAGGCGACGGGCTCTCCCAAGGCGCGCGTGGGCGAGGTGGTGGCGATGACCAAGAAGCGCCTGGCCCCGGGCGACGTGCTTGACGGCGAGGGTGGGTCGACGGTCTACGGCATCCTGGTCGACGCGGTCCACGCCACCGCCGAGCGGCTGCTGCCCATCGGGCTGTGCCACGGCGCGAAGGTCCTGAGACCGGCGGTCGAGGGCCAGACGCTGGGCCTCGGCCACGTCGAACTGCCCGCGGGCGGCTTCGCCCGACAGCTCCGCGAGCTTCAGCTTGCCGGCGACGCGTAGCCCTACGCCATCGCGTCCAGAACGCCGGGCACCTCGGACAGCGACCGGATGCGCGGGCAGCGGCGGAAGTCAGGGTGGTTGTCGTCGCGGTCGATGAGCACGGCGGCGAGGCCGGCGGCCAGCGCGCCGTCTATGTCCGTCGTCGGCTGGTCCCCGACGTGCACGGAGTCGGCGGCGCCTACGCCGGCGCGCCTGAGAGCCTCGTCGAATATCCGCCGCGACGGCTTCTCCGCTCGGACCTCGCTCGAGGTCACGATGACGTCAAGGCGGCCGGTGAGGCCGATGCCCGCCGCCAGACCGGCCCCGTCGCGGTCCATGTTCGTGATCATGCCGACGACCAGCCCGCGCTCCGCCAGCGCGTCGAGCACCGGCGCGGCGTCGTCGAATGCGGCGAAACCGTACTCCATCTGGCCAAGGGCGCGCCACACCTCCAGCGCCCGCTGGGTGGTCACGTCGACGCCTACGCCGCGCAGGACCAGGCGCTCGTACTCCGCGAAGAACTTTTCCGTATCGGACGGACTCAGAAGCCGTATCGGCGAGACGGAGTTCTGCTTCGCCATGAAGGCGTCGGCCAAGGCGTAGCCCGCCGTTATGCCCTCCGGGGTGATGTGTATCCCGAAGCGGCCGCAGGCCTCGGACTGCACCTCGTAACGGGACGGGCGAAAGCCGGCCAGGGTGCCGTACATGTCGAAGAAGACAGCCTTGATCATCAGATATCCATGTTAGCATTGACGCCCCGGCCCGGACGGCCGTCGTGGGAAAGGAGCCGTTCCCGCGTGCGCCCCTCGATGCGCGCCGCTGAAGCAGCGCCGCTACTCGGGGTGAACGGGTTGTAGTGGGCGCCGCCGAGATGGGGAACCTGGTCGAGCGGCTCTGAAGACCGTTGGCCCTGAGTGCCCCGACGCCTCGTCGGGGTGTATCGAAGGGCGGTAAGCGGGTGAGTCGACCCTAGCAGGCCTCGACGCTGAACGGTCGTGGGGAGAAGGCCAGAGGGCGCTATGCAGGCGGGCAAGCTGCCGCTGGAGATGCTTGCGGGACTCCTCGACCAGGTCGAGGCCAAGGACCCGCGGGTCGTGCTGGGCCCCAGGCCAGGCGAAGACGCCGCGCTCATCGACTTCGGGGACCGGTACCTGGTCGCCAAGACCGACCCGATAACTTTCGCGACCGACCTGATCGGCTGGTACGTCGTGCAGGTCAACGTCAACGACCTGGCCGTCGCCGGTGCGACGCCGCGCTGGCTTCTGGTGACGCTGCTGCTTCCCGAGGGCACCGCACCGGACATGGTCGCCGACATCTTCCGGCAGCTCCGGGAAGCCTGCGCGTCGTTGGACATCGCGCTCGTGGGCGGTCACACGGAGGTCACGTACGGCCTTCCCCGTCCCATCGCGGTCGGCGCTCTGCTGGGCGAGGCCGATAAGGACGACATCGTGCTCACGTCGGGAGTCCGGCCCGGCGACAGCATCCTGCTGACCAAGGGCGTCGCGATAGAGGGAACGGCCATCCTCGCACGGGAGGCTTCGGAAGCGCTCGCCGCGTCCGGGGTCAACGCCGCAGTGATCGAGCGGGCGCGGGGGATGCTCTTCTCGCCCGGCATCAGCGTGCTCCGGGACGCCGAAGTGGCCCGATCGGCCGCCGCAGTCCACGCGATGCACGACCCCACGGAGGGCGGCGTCGCCACCGCGCTGCTCGAGATGGCGACCGCCGCGGGCGTCGGCCTCGCCATAGACGGCGACCGCATCCCGGTCGTGTCGGAGTGCGCGGAGGTCTGCGCGGCTCTCGGCCTCGACCCTCTGGGGCTGATCGCCTCGGGCGCCCTGCTCGCCGCGGTCGCGCCGGAGGACGCCCCGGGGGTCGTCGCGGCGTTGGCCAGGGAGGGCATCTACGCCGCCGAGATAGGCCGCGCGACCGACGCGAGCGACGGCCTGAAGCTCACCGGCGCTGGCGGCGCCCGAGACCTGCCGCGGTTCGACCGCGACGAGCTCGCCCGCTACTTCGCGTCGTAGCCCGAATCGCCCCTCAGCTTCGAACAGTTACTCCCTGACATAATCATTGAACATCTACACCGTAGCTTCCGAATACTGGACGCGCCGGGAGCGCTTTTGCTAAACTGCCGCCGGCAGTCCGAAAGCGGTTTGGATTGAGGCCTCCCTGCTTGCCAGTTGGGAGGCTGTCGTTTGTTCGGGGCCGAAGGACGGCCCCGATGTCCCCCGAGAAACAACGCCCCAGATCAATCAGAGGCTAGAGCGGCAGGTATGCGAAATGGGTGAGGAACGGGAGTTCAATCGAGGCATGGTCGTCGTCGCCCACGCGGACGACGCCGAGTACGGCTGCTCGGGCACTGTCGCCAAGTGGTGCGCCGAAGGCTGGGACGTCGTCTACGTGATGTGCACCGACGGCAGCAAGGGCAGCAACGACCGCGAGATGACGCAGGAGCGCCTGTCGGCCATCAGACACGAGGAGCAGACCAACGCGGGCAAGGTGCTCGGGCTCGCCGACATAGCCTTCCTCGACCACGAGGACAGCATGCTGCAGCCGACGCTGGAGCTCCGGCGCGACATCGCCCGGGAGATACGCCGCCACAGGCCGGATGTCCTGATATGTCCGTACCCCGTGCGCAGCCTTCAGGGCCCCGGCGGCCATCCCGACCACCTGGCCGCGGGCGAGGCGGCGCTGGCGGCGGTATTCCCGACGGCGCGCGATCACATGACCTTCCCGGAGCTGCTCGAGGAGGGCCTGGAGCCACACAAGGTGGCCGAGGTGTGGATAATGAGCCACCCGGAGCCCGATCACTGGGTAGACGTCACCGACCACGTCGACACGGCCGCGAGGGCCCTGGCCGCGCACGCGTCGCAGGTCGGCGGGCCCATTGAGGAGACGATCGAGATGATGAAGCGCTGGCGGCGGAGACGGGCCATAGGCACGGGGCTTCAATACGCCGAGGGCTTTCGCCGCGTCGTCTACGGGTTCTAGCAGACTGCCAATATCGCCCGATGCCCCTTAGACCGCCTTCGTTTCGTTCCTCGACGCGCCCCCAGATTCGCCACCCGATTCGGACGACCGGCATGACGGACTGCCCTCGGCGTGGTGGCAGCACACCTGGGCAGGAACGGATTCCCGCGTTCGGAGACCTTTGCGTAACCCCGAATCCACCGAAGGAGGGCCTTGGGGACAGCCCTTGAAGAAGCGAGAGGGTGCCCCATGAATCTGGGATAATGGTTTTGTAACAGCAAACCGACCCCAGAACAAGGAGCACCCAATAGATGCTACCACGCAACCACCCCGACCGCATCCGTGTCTCTTTCGACGACCACCGCCCGGTGGCCAATGCCGGGCTGCTCCTTCCGGCCACCCTCGCCCATCACCTGGGCCTGCGGGAACTCGTCGACCATCACCTCGACCTGGGCGTCGCGCCGGGGCGGGCCAACACGGGGGACAAGATACTGACGCTGGTCGCTTCCGCGCTGGCGGGCGGCGACTGCATCGACGACGCCGATGCGCTGCGCGCCGGTGGGACGGCCCGCATCCTGGGCGGCACGATCAAGGCGCCATCCACCCTGGGCACCTTCCTGCGCAGTTTTCGCTGGGGCCACGTCCGTCAACTGGACCGGGTGAGCCGGGAGTTGCTGGCACGCGCTTGGCAGGCCAGCGCCGGACCCGGCGACTCGCCCCTGACCATCGACCTGGACTCAACCATCTGCGAGACCTACGGACTGGCCAAGGAAGGGGCACGCCACCACGGCTATACCGGCAAGCGGGGCTATCACCCGCTGCTGGCTGTCGCCGCCGGAACCGGCGACGTGCTGATGTGCCGGCTGCGCGAGGGCCGGGCCAACACCGCTCGTGGCGCCGCCCACTTCCTGCGTGAAACGGTGAGCCGGGTGCGCTACGGAGGGGCCAGCGGGCAACTCACGGTGCGGGCCGACAGCGGCTTCTACACCCATAGCGTGGTATCCGTCTGCTGCAAGCTGGACGTGCGCTTCTCCATCACCATCCGCCAGCACAAAAGCCTGCGGAACCTGATCGAGGCCATACCCGAGGCGGACTGGACGCCCATCCCATACTGGATGGACGGCGCCGCCGATGTGGCCGAGACCACCTACACCCCCTTCCAGGATGAGCCCGACGCCGCACCGGTGCGGCTCATTGTCCGGCGGGTGAAGCCCACTCCCGGTTCCCAACTGGCCCTCTTCGCCACCTACAGCTATCACGGCTTCATCACCGACCGGGACGGGGAAACCCTGGAGCTGGAGGCCGACCACCGCCGCCATGCCGAGGTCGAGAACGCCATTCGAGACCTGAAGTACGGCGTGGCGCTGAACCACATGCCGTTGGGCCGTTTCGCCGCCAACGCCGCCTGGCTGGCGATACAGGTGATGGCGCATAACCTGGCCCGTTGGACAGCGCGGACCGGTCTGGGTGAGCAGGTGGTGACCACCAAGACCCTCCGGCGGCGGTTCTTCTCCCTCGCCGGACGAATCACCCGCTCGGCCCGCCGCCTCACCCTGCATCTTCCCCAGAGCTGGCCCTGGGAAACCCAATTCACTCGCGCCCTGGCTCGATTGCGAGCCCTGCCATTGCCTGCCTGACGGCACCGACGGCGACCGAGCTACCCACCGCACAACCGAAGATCCCCGCAAACTCGCGCCACCCTGGCCCGCGAGAGTTCCCTGCTGAGGCCGTCTCAGAAGTCAATCGCCGCCCAAAACCGTCCTCTGGGGATTCCTGCTGTCGTGGGACTGATGAGACTTTAGGCCGTATTACGCACCAATACATCGTATCAACGTCTGCAATCGTCATACCGGTCTTGGCGTAAATCAAGGATGGTGATTTATGAGACAGGCTCTGCTGTGTATTCTCTCACCATCCCGCGCATCGCAGTCCCCGCAGACGGCCATAGGGACCCTGTGCGGCAACTGAAGACCGTCCGCCGCCCTCCCATCTACCCCAATGGAGCCCAGGCCATCTCGCCCGCAGCTCCCTCACCCCCCTTCCGCTGTCCTCACGCCGTCCATCGGTGGATTCGGGGTAACTCCTCCTGTGGGAGACAGCGTGGCGGAGATGGCTAGCATTTCTAGCGGGGAACCCCCGAACCTGGATTCCCGCCTGCGCGGGAATGACGGTTGTTCAAAGGTCTCCGTTCGCGGGAATGACGGAGGTGGGGGATTTGAGTACCCCGTCGGTCTTGACGGGTAGACGTCGGGGACGTCATGCTGGCCAGATCCAGGTCCCTTGCGTCAAGATTCGCCATCCATTGGGGGAGTTGACCACGTGACTTTCGAAGTCGGGACGATGCAAAAGAGGAAGAACGACCTGACCAGGCAGGCTGTGGCGATGGCGATGGCCAATCGCTGGGCCGAAGCGGTGAAGCTCAACCGGTCGATCCTGGACGACTTCCCGAACGACCTCGAGACCTACAATCGGCTGGGCAAGGCCCTGAGTGAGCTGGGCCGAAACAGGGAGGCCCGACAAGCGTTCGAACGGGCGCTGTCCCTGTCGCCCCACAACCCGATCGCAAAGAAGAACCTGGACCGTCTCTCGAAGCTGGGCGACGAAGCCCGGGGAGCCGCCGCCCCGGTGGTCAGGCCGCGGCGCGCCTTCATCGAGGAGAGGGGCAAGTCCGGCGTGACCTCGCTGATGAACCTCGCCCCGGCGGAGCGGCTGCTCGAGCTCGCGCCAGGGCATCCGCTGAATCTCGACATGGTCGGCGGGGCGCTGAAGGTATCGTCGCAGTCAGGCGAGCATCTCGGTCAGGTGGAGCCGAGGCTGGCGGCCAGGCTTGTCAGGTTGACCAAGGGGGGCAATCGATACGAGGCCGTGGTGACCGGCGTAGAGGAGCGCAGCCTCGCGGTCTTCATTCGAGAGACCTTCAGACACCCCTCGCAGGCGGGCACGGTATCTTTCCCGTCGTCGGAGCGGTCGGCCATTCAGGTACTGGCCTTGAGCGCGCCCATGAGACGCGAGACGGTCGGATCGGCGGGCGTCAAGGACTGGTCGGACGACGACACGGAGCCCGGCGACGACGAGATCTTCGATTCGACCGCGCACCGCATCATCGACCCCGCGGAGGAGATCGAGACGGAGCTCTAGTCGGCGACTTCGGCGGCGTTCTCCAGCGGAAGCTCCCGGAAGTAGAGCCCCCACTGTCTCATCGCTTCCTTCACGGCGGGCTCGTCCGACGCGGCGAGCTGCTTGAAGAAGCCCGCGAGCGCGTGGGCCGGCAGCAGATCGTCGGAGCACACCCAGCTACGCTCGGAGCGGACGACGTATAGCATTCCTCGCTGGTGCTCGCAGCCTACCACCACCCGCTTGCTGCCCGAGGCCCCCTTGATATCAAGTCCTGGTGCGTTCATCCCTCGTCCTCGTTACTGGTCGACTCCTCGGACCCGTGCGCCATCTTCACGCGGTGTTACACTCTGTCCGAAGGAACCTATGTCTCTCCTCAGATCGTCCGATCCGCCCCGTCCGCCCATCGCCGTCCCGTGGGGCGCGGGCGACGCGGCGTGCGCCGTCGGCCTCGTAGCCGCGTGCGCCGCTCTCGTCATCCTGCTCGTCTGGCCGTTTCGCGGGGCCTCCGGGACTCTGGCAGAGGCGGTCGGTACGCTGGCAGTCGCGGTCCTGACGGGCCTCCTGCTGATCGCGACATGGCTGTTCGCGGTCCGGAGGCACGGCGCCCGTTGGCGGGCGCTTGGTCTGGCCGCTCCGGTTGGCGCGAGGCCGATTGCGCTGGCGGCGGCCTGCCTGATCCTCAGTATAGGGTTCCTGGTCGTGTTTGTCGCGCTGGCCGAACGATCCGGGCTGGACATCCTAGTGCCCGAGCCGATCGACGCGGACAGACTGGGCTCGGGGGTCTTTCGCGCCGCGAACGTGGCGATCGTCGTGCTGGTGGGCCCGTTCGCCGAAGAGGTCTTCTTCCGTGGGTTCTTGCTGACGGCGCTGATGCCGGCCCTCGGCACATTCAGGGCCGCCGCGGTCGCGTCCGCCCTGTTCGCGGTCGGTCACGTCGACGTGGGCGTAATGGTCCCGTTCTTCTTCACCGGGCTGCTGCTCTCCTGGCTCTACGTCAGGACGCGGTCCATATGGCCGCCCATGCTGGCGCACGCGGGCCAGAACACGCTGGCTATAATAGGGCTGTTCGCGTCGACCTGAACGGGAACGCGACGACGCGGAGAGGCGGGATTTCGTTGACAAACAGGATAGACACGACATTCAAACAGGCGCGAACCGCGGGAGTCTCGGTGCTCGCTCCGTTCGTGACGGTCGGGTACCCCGACGTCGCCGCCTCGGAGGAGATCGCGGCCGCGCTGCTCGAGTCGGGCGGGGACATGCTGGAGGTCGGCGTCCCGTTCAGCGACCCGCTCGCCGACGGGGCCACCGTCCAGCGGAGCAGCGCGCATGCCCTGCGCAACGGCGTCAACGTCTCCACGTGCCTGGACATGGTCCGCAGGCTGAGGGACCGAGGAATCGCCTCCCCGCTGGTGTTGATGGGCTACTTCAATCCGTTCATGCGCTACGGTCAGGAGCGGTTTGTGGCGGATGCCGCCAGGGCCGGCGCTGACGGCCTGATAGTCCCCGATCTGCCGCTGGAGGACGGGGCCGGATTCGCGCGTCTGTGCGGCGAGAACGGCATTCACCTGATACCGATGCTGGCGCCCACGAGCACGGATAGACGCATAGAGCTTGCTTGCAATGGGGCAGGGGGGTTCATATACTGTGTGAGCCTGACGGGCGTGACGGGCGCGAGGCCCGGGCTGCGGTACGAAGCCGCCGCCAGGCTGGTCGAGCGGATCCGCGGGCACACCGATCTCCCCACAATTGTTGGGTTCGGGGTGTCCAGCCCGGAGCACTTGGAGGAGATAGCTAGATTCGCCGACGGGGCGATTGTCGCAAGCGCCCTGCTGGACGCCATCGGCGGAGCGCCGCCTGGGAAGGCCGCCCAGACGGCGCGAGAGTTCGTGGCCAAGCTGAAGCGGCCCGCAGCCTGAAGATGCGGCGGAAGCCGCCCAACAAGTGGAGTGCGTAAATGACCGGAGTTAGAGGCATCAGGGGCGCCACTTCGGCCGATACCAACTCCAAAGAAGCGATACTGAAGGCGACGACAGAGCTGCTCGGAAGGCTGGTCGAGGCCAACGACATTGACGTGGACGACGTCGCGGCGGCCTACTTCACGGCCACCGACGACCTGAACGCCGAGTTTCCCGCGTTGGCGGCCCGCCAAATCGGGTGGACCAAGGCGGCCCTGATGTGCGCCCGCGAGATGAACGTCGAGGACGGCGCGAAACGCTGCATACGAGTCCTGCTGCTCGTGAACACGGACAAAACCCCTGAAGACATCGAGTTCGTATATCTGAAGGGCGCGTCCAATTTACGAAGCAGAGGCATGGGAGAGGTGTGAACCTTGTCGGCTAGAGTGGACGGCTGCAGTCCGGCTCGTACCCCGGCGCGGGGCTGGTTTGATCTGGCTGAGGTGGCGCCGCTATATTCGCGCGCCGCACCAACCAACAACCACCAAGTGCTGAACGGAGGCGAGCAATGGTCCAATCGCAGATACACAACGTTCGGGTGCAAAGCATCACGCCGCTGGACTCGCCGGCGGAATACTGGAAGCGGTACCCGACCTCCGCTGAGATTGAGAGTCAGGTCGCGCGGCACAGGGCCGCGATCGAGCGAATAGTCGCAGGCGACGACCCCCGCCTGCTGCTCATTGTCGGCCCCTGCTCCATTCACGATCCCGTAGCGGGGATTGAGTACGCGCGTCGTCTGGCGACCCTTGCCGACGAGGTCCAGGACCGGGTATTCGTCGTCATGAGGGTCTACTTCGAGAAGCCCAGGACGACCGTCGGCTGGAAGGGCTACATCAACGACCCCAACCTGAACGGCACCTACGACGTCAAGGACGGCATGGCCAAGGCCCGACAGTTCCTGCTGCAGGTGTGCGAGGTGGGCCTGCCGACGGCCACAGAGTTCCTCGAGCCCTTCACGCCCCAGTACCTGGGCGACCTGATCTCCTGGGGCGCCATCGGCGCACGGACGACGGAGAGCCAGGTGCACAGGCTGATCGCCAGCGGGCTGAGCATGCCCATAGGCTTCAAGAACGGCACGGGCGGCACCGTCCAGATAGCCGCCGACGGCGCGCTCGCGGCCCGCGAGGAGCACGTTTTTCTCGGCATCGATGACAACGGCGTCGCGGCCATCGTCAAGACGACCGGCAATCCGACCGGACACCTCGTCCTGCGCGGCGGCGCGAGAGGGCCCAACTACGACGCGAAGTCGGTCGCGAGCGCGCAGCGCATCCTGAGCGACTCAGGACTCGTCCCGAACCTGATCGTCGACTGCTCGCACGCCAACTCCGGCAAGGACCATAGGCGGCAGCCGATCGTGTTCAGGGACGTGGTGGGGCAGCGCGTCGGAGGCAACGGCGGCGTCGTGGGCGTGATGGTGGAGAGCCACCTGAACGCGGGTAACCAGACCCTGGGCGACAGCCCGGCGGACCTGGCCTACGGCGTTTCCATTACCGACGCCTGCATCGACTGGGAACAGACCGACGAGATTGTCCGCTACGCTTACGCGCAGATCGGCGAGACCGGGCTCTGATCGTCCGGCCCCGCGTTCGGCCCGTCCCTCGCTCCTTCCGGAAAGGACGGGTGACCGGGCCGGCGTGGCGCCGGCGGCGGGGTCTCGCGCGCGCCCGTTGAACAATGACCGAAGCGTCTGAAGGCCCGGTCCACCGCCGGCGCACGCTCGCGTTCGCTTCCGCGACCCACGTCTGGAGCGACCTGTTCTACGCGCTGCTGATCCCGCTTCTGCCCCTAATGCGGGAGGACCCCGCACTGGACCTCTCGTACACGGAGATCGGCCTGCTGCGCACGGGCTTCGGCACGGCGTCGGTCGTCCTCCAGATCCCGGCAGGCTTCCTGGCGGAGCGATGGAACGAGTTCTGGCTGCTGATAGCGGGCAACATATGGGTCGGTGCCGGGTTCCTGCTGATGGCGGCGCTGACCTCCTTCGTGCCACTGTTGGCGGCCACCGTCCTGGGTGGCCTTGGCGGCGGGACCCAGCATCCTCTTGCGACGAGCATGGTGTCCCGGGCCTACCGCGACGAGGGCCACAGCGCGGCGGTCGGCACCGTGAACTTCGCCGGAGACATAGGCAAGCTGCTGGCTCCGCTGGTCGTGATAGTCGGCCTCGGTTGGCGGTCGACGATGCGGCTCGTCGGCGTCGCCGGGATCGTGTTCATGGCGCTGTCGATGTTGACGCGGCGTAGCATCGGACCGCCGCGGACGGACGACGCTCCCGTCGAAGGCGGCTCGCCTTCGGTGAGAGACGCCGCCGCGCCGGCTCGCGGTCTTTTTACCCTCGGCTCCATCGGATTCATGGACGCGGCTACCCGGACCGCGGCGCTGACCTTCGTCCCCTTCGTTCTGGCCGATCGAGGCGCGGGCACGCGCGAGGTGCTCATCCTGCTGACGCTGCTGCTGGCTGGGGGAGCGGCCGGCAAGTACGGCTGCGGGTGGCTCGACGACCGTTACGGCTCGATGGGACTGGTCTGGTGGACGAAGGGCGTCACCGCGCTGCTGCTGCTGGCCATACTGGTCACGCCGGTCGTGTCGGCGCCGGCGCTGATGCTCGTCCTCGGGTTTGGGCTGAACGGCACGTCGTCCGTACTGTACGCGGCCGTCGCCCGGTTCGCGCCACGCGACCGCCGCGCCACGACGTACGGCTACTACTACACGGTGACCGAAGCCTCGGCGATCGCGCCGTTGATCTATGGGCGCATCGCCGACATGACAAATCTGCGCGTCACGATGACGGTCATGGCGGCCGCAACGGCGCTGATACTCCCGGCCAGCCTGCTGGTCCGTCGGCATCTCGCCGCCGGGGCGCCGCCGCGCGCGGCCTCCGGTGGATAGCGTGGGAGCTGCCGTCTCAGGCGGCCCGGATTGTGCTAGCATCCGGACGGAGTGGGCCCGCCGGACTGCGGTACCCGTGCCGCCGGTCGCGTCTGAGCCCTAAACGTCGCCATTCGAAAAACGAGGCCGTCGTGGTAGCCGTACATGAAGAACGATAGCGAGCTCGCAGAACAGTGGTACGCCCAGGATGCCGCCGTGACCATCGGCGTCTTCGACGGGGTGCACCGAGGCCACCGGCACCTGCTGGGCCGCCTCGGAGAGGTCGCGCGCCAGACCGGCAGGATGTCCGTCGTCCTCACGTTGAAGAACCACCCGGCCTCGGTCCTCAGGCCCGACTTCGATGCTCGGTACCTGACCACACTGGACGAGCGGCTGCGCCTGATACGAGAGGTCGGCGGGGACCTGGTGTTACCGGTATCCTTCGACGTCGAGTTGTCGCGGTTGACTGCCCGCGGGTTTGCCATTCTGCTCCGGAGCCATATTCAGATGAGGGCCCTGGTCGTGGGGCCCGACTTCGCGATGGGACGCAACCGGGAGGGCGACGTCGAGGTGCTCGCCGCCTTCGGCGCTGAGATGGGGTTCTCGCTGCACGTGGTCGAGCCTCTCCTCGACGACGACGGCCGGCCGGTCCGGAGCACTTCCGTTCGCGCCGCCCTGTACGAAGGCGACGTCGCGGTCGCGTCGAAGCTGCTGGGGCGGAACTACGCGCTGAGCGGGACGGTCGTGGCGGGTCACGGCCGGGGCGGGCCGCTCGGGTTTCCCACCGCCAATCTGGAGGTCCCCGGCGGAATGGCCGTCCCCGCAGACGGCATCTACGCGACCTGGGCGCACGTCGCGGGCGAGCGCCACATGGCGGCCACCAGCATCGGCGTTCGCCCCACCTTTGGCACCGGCGCGCGCGCGGTCGAGGCGTTCATTCTCGACTTCGACGGCGACCTCTACGGCCGCGAGGTCGGCCTGGAGTTCGTTAGCCGGCTGCGGCCCGAGACCAGGTTCGACACCGTGGAGGCGCTGCAGGAACAGGTGCGAAGAGACGTGGCCGGCACCAGGGCCATCCTGGAGCAGGGCCGGGCGGTGTCCGGCTCCGCGGCGCGGTAGGACGAGGCTGGCGGAGACGATCTAGCGTGGACGAATCCCAGCGACACCGGCTCCTCCGTAGAGGGGTCACCGAGATCATCGTCGAGTCCGAGTTCGTTGAGATGCTGGACAGCGGACGGCCGCTCCGCCTCAAGATGGGCTTCGACCCGAGCGCTCCCGATCTGCACATGGGGCATGCCGTCGGCCTGCGCAAGCTGCGGCAGCTCCAGGAGCTCGGCCACAAGGTCGTCGTCATCGTGGGCGACTGGACGGCGCAGATCGGCGACCCCAGCGGCCGGTCGGCGACCCGGCCCATGCTCACGCAGGCGCAGGTGCTCCAGAACGCCGAGACGTACCTGGCGCAGTTCTTCAAGATCGTCGACCGCGCGCGGACCGAGATGCGCCTGCAGAGCGACTGGTTTGGGACCTTCTCACTGGCAGACGTGATACGGCTTACCAGTCGCTTTACGGTGGCCCAGATTCTGGCCCGCGACGACTTCGCGAAGCGGTACGCCGCCAATCAGCCCATCGCCGTCACGGAGATGCTCTACCCGCTGCTGCAGGCCTACGACTCCATTGAGGTAGAGGCCGACGTCGAGCTCGGCGGCACGGACCAGAAGTTCAATCTGCTCATGGGCCGCGATCTGCAGGAGATGATGGGCCAGCGGGCCCAGCAGTGCCTCATGATGCCGCTTCTCCCGGGCACCGACGGCATACAGAAGATGAGCAAGAGCCTGAACAACTACATCGGAGTCGACGATCCGCCCAACGAGATGTACGTGAAGACGATGCGCCTGCCCGACTTCGCGTCCAAGCCCGCCGACGAGACGGCGCTGGACCGGCCGACCTCCGGGAGCGCGGCGACCGCGGTGGGCGGCCAGCTATCGCTGATACTGCTCTTCCTCGAGTGTCTCACCGACGTGCCCGACGCCGAGATCGCCGAGATGCGCGCCGCTCTCGAGAACGACGCGGTGAACCCGATGGAGCTCAAGAAGCGCCTCGCGCGCGAGCTCGTCGTGCAGTTCCACGGTAGGGACCAGGCCGCCTCTGCGGAGCGCAACTTCGAGCGCACCGTGCAGCAGGGCGAGACGCCCGACGAGATGGCCGTCTACAGGCTGCCGGCCGCCGACGATCTGAAGGGCAAGCGTCTCAGCCATCTGCTCGCGGACGCGGGACTTGCCGCCAGCGGGGGTGAGGCCAGGCGGCTCATCGACCAGGGCGCCGTCTCGGTCAACGGCGAGACGGTCGAGGCCAACCTCGCCGCTGACGCGCTGGGCCTCGCCACGGACGACGTGGTCAGGGTGGGCCGCGGCCGATACGTTCGCGTCGCCGCCCCGTAGGCGTAGCGGCGCCCCGCGGGCGCTGTGCTAGAATCGTCCCACACCCCCCTCGATCACTCACGGAGCACGTAAGTTGAACCTGCGACTTCCCGGCCCCATACCCGTACCCGAAGATGTCCTGGAGACCATGTCGCGGCCGATGATCAACCACCGCGGCCCTCAGTTCAAGGAGATGCTCTACCGGGTTACCGATAGGCTCAAGCGGGTCTTCAAGACGGACGGAGACCTCTTCATCCTGACGTCCTCCGGGACGGGCGCGATGGAGGCGGCCATCGTCAACACGCTGTCTCCGGGCGACCGTGTGCTCTGCACGAGCATGGGGTACTTCGGCGACAGGTTCGGCGAGATCGCGTCCCGGTACGGTGCGGACGTCAGGATGCTGAGCTTCGATCCGGGCGCAGCCGTCGACCCGGACGCGGTCAGAAGCGCCCTGGAGGGCGATCCTGATGTCAAGGCTGTGCTCGTGACCCACAACGAGACGTCCACCGGCGTCGCCAACGACATGGAGGCCATCGGCGGCGTTGTCAAGGGCGAGTTCGACAGGCTGCTTCTGGTCGACGGCATCAGCAGCGTCTGCTCGCTGCCTCTGGAGACCGACGCCTGGGGCTGCGACGTGGTCGCGACGGCTTCCCAGAAGGGCTGGATGCTGCCGCCCGGCCTCGCGTTCCTCAGCTTCAGCGCCGCCGCTTGGGAGGCTCACGCCGGGGCCACCATGCCGAGGTACTACTTCGACGTCGAGCAGTACCAGCACTACTTCGAGATGGGCCAGCCGCCGTACACGCCCGCGCTGTCGGTGATGTTCGCCCTGGACGTCGCTCTGGAGAGCATCATGGAGGAGGGCGTCGACGGTCTGTGGGAGCGCCACGCCTCCATCGCCCAGATGACCCGCGACGGGATCAAGGCGCTCGGACTGTCGATCTTCCCCGACGAAAGCGTCGCCTCGGACACGGTGACCGCCGTCGCGGTGCCCGAGAACGTCGATGCTGACAAGCTGCTCGCGATCGTGCGCGAGGACTACGGCGTCGTCCTGGCTGCGGGCCAGGGAGCCCAGAAGGGCAAGCTGTTCCGCATCGGCCACATGGGCCGCGTCACGCCTGCCGAAATACAGGAGACCCTGGACGCCCTGAAGGCCGCCCTCCCCAGAGCGTCTGCCTGACGTCTAGGACCCCGCGCGGCAGCTCTGGTTCTGGTCGTCTCTCACATCCGTGTCGGCTCTCAACTCGCATCCTGACCTTGCCGTGGTGCATCAACAACATGACGGGCCAGGCGTCAGCTCTAGGGGCACCGAAATAGGTCCTAAGAATCCTTATCTATCGGCAGGAAACCTTGAAGCCGTGTATGGGCAAACATCTGATCCAGTGTGGCTAACGTGAACACTTTACCTTCCGTCATCGTAATCAAACTACGCATATCCTCTCGACGCACACCGAATCCCCGACCGTCCATGCAGGCGACTACCTCATAGTCAGGTTGGCCATTGAGACGGCGCTCATCGCGCATCCGCGTAAGGCGCTCAATGCGTGCCACTTTGTCCCGCGCCGTGCCGTCATCGCTGGTTATCTTGGCCTCGATGAGTACAGACGGGTTGAACTCATCGGGAACGAAGAAGTCAGGTGCTTGGTCGTAGCCAGGTACGCGTTCGGCCCGTTTCGTCTTGCGGAAGGCGATGCGAGCACGTGCAAGATGCTCTTCGATAGCTGTTTCCATCACATCGCCCACCTGCTCCGACACCGCGTCCCGATGTGAGGCGAATGGTCTGCCAAGGTACCGTTCGTAAAGCAATATGGCGTAGGGAACGTGCTGGGAGGCGACGTGGCGGAGAGACTCCAGTCCATGAGAGCTATCCACCTTGTCCAGACGATGAACAGTGTCGGCAGCCCCCGGCGGGGCACCCCGGGTGATGTACTCGATGGCAACTGAAATCAGGGCCTCGATACGATCCAATGCCTTGGAGTGGCGTGGACGAACAAGCCCACGGACGTAGGCGCGGTTCGAGCGACACCGCCCGCCCAGAGTCCGAGCATACCCCTGATCGATGTCGCTGTGGCGGTCACTCCGCGCCAGGTCAGCCCATTCAGGCGGGGACATACCCAGCATGGTTCGGACAACGGCAAAGCACAAACTGTTTTCGCGAAGCGCACTCCACACCCTGCTTTCTGTGAAATCAGCGAAGGCGTTCGTTGCCGGAGAACCTCATATGCAGTCTGAAATTCGCGGTACTCGACGAAGTTATCGCCCCTCGGCAGGACAAGAAACTGGGACTGAATATCGGAGAAGGTCGAATCGACCAACTCCTCGATGCGGTCTTGGAGGTCCGCCGACGCAACCTCAAACGGTCGTGGCACTTGTTCTCCTAATCGGCCTTAGCTCTGGGGCAGGGTTTCAAGTACGCGGCGTGGCAGGGAGTCAAGCTCTAGGTCGCGGGCAAGCTCAACAAGACGTTCTTCAGCTCGCCTCATACGGTTCGAGAGCGCAGCGCCGCTGTCCCACCCGCCGCGCAGTTCGTTGATGGCTACCCGCGCAATGTGACCCGATGCTAGGCACCGAATGTCTCCCTGGCTCACCTTGACCTCGGCAGCCGCCATGAGCGCCGCGTCCTGCTCTAATAAAGTTCGGACATCGGCATGGGCGAGAGGTGCAGTATTGACGTGCCGACACACGAAGATGGAGTCGAGAACTGAGGACTTAGTCCCCAGAATGTGGAGTGATGCGCTCATCTCTGCCGCTGCCGGCAGTGTGGCCGTGCAGTCCAACCCAGCATCCAATATCGCGACGACGACCGCCACGTAGGCGGCTGGATCGTTGTGGTGGTAGGTAAAGACGAAGGGGGCACCGGGCTTTAGCGCTGCCGCGTAGTGGCGAAACACCGCTGACAATCCCTCAGTGAAATGCTCGATTCCCTTCCCGAGTGTCACGTTACCGGTCAACTCGTTGGACGAGCGGGTTGTGGAGGGTCCGAACTCGGGAAACTCCTCTTGAAGTGCCTGCCGGAGCCATACGTAGTTGAAGTCTATGAGTTCGGCGTACTGAACGTTGGCAAAGTAGGGCGGATCAGTAAATACGCCGTCAAGAGACCCTGGCGCTAAAGGCATCGCGGTCGCCGGGGACGCTGCAATTTGCGCCTGTCTCTCGTCCTCGACTGGGAAGTGGCGGACGATCTTAGCGCTGATCCGCTCGCCAGGAATAGGTACGACCTTCTTTCGCTCGCCGTCCAGACGTGTCTCGAACGGAGCTTCACAGTACTGCTTGGCGCGCCGGTACTTCTCAACGAAGTGGCGGAAGGAGCCGGAGCCTACCTTGCGTATGCCTAGGAGATTGTTCTCGCACTGGACCAGACCTACGGGGAAACCGTGGACGCTGAAGATGTCTTGGCACTTGAGAGCATACGCGTCGTACCGGCACAGCATGTTCTGGTAGCGAAGGAAATCCGAGAAGACAGTCAGCAGGGCGTGTCGCACTGGAGGGTTAGTGACCTGGCCTATCCGGCGCAGTAGCAGACCCAGCCCCAGCAACTGGCGCTCGGTAAACATCTCCCTATAGCGCCGGTAGCCCCATCGATGGAGGCGGTCTGTCTCGTCTCCACGAGGAATCTCGTCGTCGGGGATTGGCAGCCCCGAGGTTTCGAGGAGTCGCAACCGAGCTTGCTCATACCGATCCAGGTCGTCCGCGTCAGGGCGTTTGAAGAACCGTCCTTTGTGGGTCGGTTTGCACTCCTTGCAGTGGTACTCCATAGCCCACATGCGGTGGGCGGGCGGATGGCCGGAGTCCTTTGTGGGGTACGGATACTCGCTTCCGCATCGTCTGCATGGGACCCGCTGACGGCGCGCAGGCCCTTCCGTGTACACAGGCCCATTGCATTCGGCGCATGGTATGGGCGCGTCCTTGGACGGCTCTTCGTCGCATTCGTTTAGACATCCGCATTCGCTACACACCACCACGTGCTTGGGGTGCCTACTGTTTTGGGACAGCAGGTATCCGGGGAACAGGTCGTTCACAGCCTCACATAACGGGCACCGCTCAGTCTTCACCCAGATGAAATACTTGACCTGTGCGGTCTGTCCACATTTAACACACGAGGTTTCGTAGAGCGTGCCTAAGACGTCTTCGATAGCTGACGCTACTTCCTCTGCTGCTGAGGCGAACCCCTGAATGTCGAGGCGTCCCAGAGCTTGTCGGACGATCCAGAACGCCATCGGGTTCGTGTCCGCACCCAAGACGCTGAATCCAAGGCGGTTAGCCTCGTAAATCGGGGTGCCGCCCCCCATGAACGGGTCTGCTATCACTCCAGTCATCTTGTGTTCACGCCAATAGCTGGTCTCTAGCGGCTCCGAATTATTGTACTCCGCAATAAGAAGGCTGCGGAACACCGTACCGGGACGGCGGGCAAACCACTTGTGAATTCCAATGATTGGCCGATAGTTTTGTTGTATCTGCTTTTCCCTGAGCGCGAGCTGTGTAGCAAATGTTGGATCGAAGCGCTCTTCGAGGCTTGACCCAGACGTAACGGCCCAAGCCTCTGGTTGCCGGGGAACTACATCCTTGGTATCGGCCGCACCATCAGGGACGTTTTCCAAGGCGAGTTGCTGTCCGTAGCTAACCCCCCCTCTGTTGGCCACCCTTACTCTCCATTCTCACGAAGGGGATCACAACAGTCTGCTAGCCCTTCCGCGCCTTCCGTCATACGTGTTGGCAAACACTTGGAGACGGTCAAACTCCACGAACCATTTCCCGAACTTGGTCGCAGGGAGCTTGCCCTCCCGTATCAGGCACTTCACCGTCCCGGGGTGAACATCCAGGACTTTAAAGCCTCGATGAGATCGACGTAGAAGGATATGCTCCGAGCCGACCGCGGTAGTCAAGCCGTCCGCCCCTTCCTAGGCCAGGGGTATGTCTACCGCCTGGCCGGTGTCCTGGGACTTGTGCAGCGCCAGGACGGCCTCGAGCGACGCTCTGCCGTCTTGGCCGGTCATGATCGGAGGGCGTCCCTCGATGATGCTGGCGACGAACTCGTCCGTCTCAGCGTTCGTGTCCCGGTCGTCCACGTCGACGGTCTGCCAGTCGCCCTTCCCCAGCCTCACCTCGTCTCTGTCCGCCTCGATCATCCCCTTCGTGCCGATGAACCGCCATTCGCCTCGGCTCGCTCCGGGGTCGGAGTTGCCCTCCATGACGACGGCGAAGGCGCCTCCCGCGAACTTGAAGGCCCCGATGCCGTTGTCCTCGCCGTCTCCCGTAGAGACGTAGTTGCCCATTCCGGCGCTGTACGCCTGCGAGAACTCGTCGCCGGCGAACCATCTGATCTGGTCGGTGAAGTGCGTTCCCTCCCAGACCCAGAACCCGCCTCCAGACGAGCGCCAGCGGAACCACCGGTCCGGTCCGGAGCCGTAGGGCGGCATCATCCTGGTCCAGCTTATCCAGATCAGCTCCCCGATCTCGCCCGAGTCGAGCAGCTCCTTGGCCTTCCGGTCGGCGGGGTTGAAGCGCCACGTCTGCGCGAACATCAGGTTCACGCCGGTCTTGTGGGCCGCCGCGATCATCCCGTCGCACTCCTGCAGCGTCACCGCGAACGGAGTCGCCACCATCACGTGCTTTCCGGCCTGCGCCGCGGTGATGGCCGGAGCGGCGTGGTGGATCGAGGGGGTGACGATGTCGACCGCGTCGACGGCCGGGTCCTTCACCATCTCCTTGACGCTCGTGTACGCCTTGACCCCGTGCTCGGACGCGACCTTCTCGGCCAGCTCAGGCACGACGTCGCACACCGCGACCAGCTCTGCGTTGTCGTTGGCGGCGTATTTGGCGGACTGGCTCGACCCCCTGTGGCCTGTCCCTACTACTGCCACGCCTATCTTCGCCATGTGCAGCTCCTTTTCGGGTCTCTGCCGGGCGACCTTCCGCCCCTTGCTAGGCCATGGGTATGTCTATCGCCTGCCCGGTTTCCTGGGACTTGTGCAGCGCGAGGGCGGCCTCCAGCGACGCTCTGCCGTCCTGGCCGGTCATGATCGGCGGGCGGTCCTCTATGATGCTGGCGACGAATTCTTCAGTCTCGGCGTTGCGGTCCTGCTCGCCCACGTCAATGGGGTGCCAGCCGCCTTTCCCCAGCCTCACCTCGCCACTTGCCACCTCTATCATGCCCCTGGTTCCTACGAACCGCCACTCACTCCGGTTCGCTCCGGGATCGGAGTTGCCCTCCATCACGACGGCGAAGGCGCCCTTCTTGAACTTGAAGGCCCCTATGCCGTTGTCCTCGCCGTCTCCCGTAGAGACGTAGTTGCCCATTCCGGCGCTGTACGCCTGCGAGAAGTCGTCGCCGGCGAACCACCTGATCTGGTCGGTGAAGTGTGTGCCCTCCCAGACCCAGAAGCCGCCTCCCGCCGCGCGCCAACGCGACCACGCTTCGTGCCGGGTGCCGTAGGGCGGCTTCAACCGCGTCCAGCTTATCCAGATCAGCTCCCCGATCTCGCCCGAGTCGAGCAGCTCCTTGGCCTTCCGGTCGGCGGGGTTGAAGCGCCACGTCTGAGCGTACATCAGATTCACGCCGGTCTTCTCGGCCGCCGCGATCATCCGGTCGCACTCCTGCAGCGTCACCGCGAACGGCGTCGCCACCATGACGTGCTTTCCGGCCTCCGCCGCTGTGATGGCCGGAGCGGCATGGTGGGCCGAGGGCGTGACGACGTCGACCGCGTCGACGGTCGGGTCCTTCACCAGCTCCTCGACGCTCGTGTACGCCTTGACCCCGTGCTCGGACGCCACCGCCTCCGCCCGCTCCGGCACGACGTCGCACACCGCGACCAGCTCGGCGTTGTCTTTGAGCGTGTACCTTGCGGCCTGGCCCCGCCCCCTGCCGCCGGTCCCTACTACTGCCACGCCTATCTTTGCCATCTACAGCTCCTCCTTGGGGCTTCGGATACTCAGCCCCGCGCCCGCGGGATCGGCTCGCCGTCTATCTCAGGACCGACTTCGGCGTGGGTTCCATACGCGTGACGACGGACTGCTCGCGTTCGATGTACTCGGGAACGCGGGGGCCGATGTCGTTCTTCCACTCGTCGCTCTGGTACACGGCCTCGTACAGCCGCTCGCGTTCGTCTTCAGAATCGAACCTGCGTATCCACACGTAGAGGTCTTCTTCCTCTTCGCCGACCCAGCTTCCGGCGATCACCATGCCCTTGGAGACCTGGAACGGGATGATTTCGGTCTCCATGAAGGACACCCAGGCGTCGCGCTTGCCCGGCTTCATCCTGTACTGCCGCAGCTCGAAAAGCATGTCGTTCCTCCTTGCGTCGCGGTCTTACGGCCGCGAGATACGAAGCACGACCGCAGGTCAGAACGGTATCAGCATGGCGGCGGGTGTTCAAGACGCGTGGTAACCGTTCGGACTTGGGGTCCACACAACCCGTTCACCGGCGCGTATCGAAGGGGGTACGCAACCTTGCCGCCAACGCTGGTGTCGTTCCCATCCAAAGATTGAGTTGTGCGTGCCCTTCGATCCGCACCGACGAAGCGTCGGGGCACTCAGCAACTGTCTTGGAAGTCAAGCGATTTGGGAGGCGTGGTGCCGTGCCGAGCCCCGTCGAGCCTGGTCGCGGATCATGATCCAGCTGAGTGTCGGTCTGCAATGACCTGGGCGACATTGATCTGTCACGCCCTTGTACCCTCATTCACCCTACCCGATTTCAAGATACAAGGGCGAGCGGGTCGTGTGGCGACGGCCCCACCTAGGCAGATTTCAATAGCCACAGCCCGGTCATGCCCACGAAGAGGAGAAGCCACAGGGCTGCGTTCCTCCAGGCAAGTCTGAACGGATAAGGCGCGCGGGGACGCGGCGGCCGTGGGAATGGGGGCCCAAGAGGGGCTAGACGGCGGGAACGGGCTCCGGCGCCAGGTCCGGCGGCGGCGGCGCGTCGTCGGGAGGTGACGCGTCGAGGTCGGGCAGAGGCGAGTTGAACACCGTCTGAAGCTCGTCGCCCTCCAGCGTCTCGTGCTCGACGAGGTACTTGGCGATCTGCGCGAGCTTCGCCTTGTTCTCGGTCAGTATCTTGGTCGCCCGCTGGTAGGCGTTCTCGACCAGGCTGTAGACCTCGTCGTCGATAGTCTCGGCGACCTTGTCGCTGTAGTCCCGCTGCTCGGAGATCTCACGCCCCAGGAAGACCAGCTCCTCGCGCTTGCCGAAGGTGCGCGGGCCCAGCTTCGCGCTCATGCCGTAGCGGGTGACCATCGTACGTGCCATGTTCGTGGCCTGCTCCAGGTCGTTGCTGGCGCCCGTCGTGATCTCGTTCGCGCCGAACGTCGTCTCCTCGGCGACGCGTCCGCCCATCGCCATGGCCATCTGGTCGAGGAACTGGTTCAGCGTCCAGAGGTTGCGATCCTCTGCGGGCAGGTACTTGGTGTAGCCGCCCATCGCGCCGCGGGAGACGATGGTGACCTTCGCCACCGGGTCCGCGTGGGTCAGAAGGTGGGCGACTAACGCGTGGCCCGACTCGTGGTACGCGGTCAGCTCTCTCTCGTGCGGTGTGATGACGCGCGATCTGCGGGCGGGGCCGAAGCTGACGCGGTCGATCGATTCGTCGAACTCGTCGTAGGCTATCGAGTCGCTCTTCCTGCGAGCCGCGAGAATGGCGGCCTCGTTGACCAGGTTGGCCAGGTCGGCGCCGCTGAATCCCGGCGTCTGCTTGGCTATGCGCTCCAGGTCCACGTCCTCGGCGATCGGCTTGCCCTTGACGTGCACCTTGAGGATTTCCCGCCGGCCCACGGTGTCGGGGTTGTCCAGCATGACGCGGCGGTCGAACCTGCCCGGCCTCAGCAGCGCCGGGTCGAGGATGTCGGGCCTGTTGGTCGCCGCGATGACGATCACGTTGACGCTGGTGTCGAAGCCGTCCATCTCGACGAGGATCTGGTTCAGCGTCTGCTCACGCTCGTCGTGGCCCCCGCCCAGGCCGGCGCCGCGATGGCGGCCGACCGCGTCGATCTCGTCCACGAACACGATGCACGGTGCGTTGCGCTTAGCCTGATCGAACAGATCCCGCACGCGGGACGCGCCCACGCCGACGAACATCTCCACGAACTCGCTGCCGCTGATGGAGAAGAAGGGCACCCCTGCCTCGCCTGCCACGGCGCGCGCCAGCAGCGTCTTCCCGGTCCCCGGCGGGCCGATGAGCAGCACGCCGCGGGGGATGCGCGCCCCCAGCGTCAGGAACCGCTCGGCGTACTTGAGGAATTCGACGACCTCCTCGAGCTCCATCTTGGCTTCATCTACGCCCGCGACGTCGTCGAACGTTACGGTGGGCTGGTTGCCGACCAGCATGCGGGCGCGGCTGCGGCCGAAGCTGAAGGTCTGACTCGAGTTGCCCTGCGCCTGCCGCATCATGAACAGCAGCACCACGCCGAAGAAGATGAGCGGCAGGAAGTTCAGCAGCACTCCGAATATGCTGCCCAGCCCGCTGGAGCCCTTGACGTCGATTCCCGCCGTTACGCTGACCAGGTCTACGCCGAAGCGGTCCATGGCTTCGATAACGGTGATTCCCTGCTCCTTGCGGGACGTGAACGTCTCGCCGACCGTCGTCGATACGGTCAGCTTGTCGCCGCTGACGCTGATCGACTCAAGGTCGCCGTCGCGGGCCATCTGCATCACCTCGTCGAGCCGGATCTCCCGGGACTCGCCGGCGTTGCCGAACATCGTGAAGAAGATGGCGATCACAGCGACGCCGATCAGCAGGTAGATGAAGCTGTTGCGCATCAGGCGGGAACTCAATTGTTCCTCGTAACGGTGAAGAATGCGAAGACCGGGGTGCGGAGGACGCCAGCCCTCAATATCCATGTTAACCCAAAGGGACTTTCCGGCGCAAAAGCGCCACAGGGTGTAACTATGGCGACTTGAAGGGCTCCGGCCCGCTCCGAGCGCCCCGTGGCCCCCGCCCGTAGCTGTTTCAGACTTGAGGGGGCCACACAGCCCGATGACCCTGAGAGTAGCGCCGACGCTTCGTCGGGGTACTCAGGGCGAACGGGTTGCGTGCGGCAACGCCCCACCCAAACGAGACTTCGACGACCATAGCGCCGTCCTGGCCGCGAGAATGAGAATCCAAAAGGGGGTGAGCCGTGTCCCTCTCAGCAAGTGAGCCCCGTACCACACGCCAGCGTCGTGTTGACCGGAGCCGACACTGGTGCTACCGTCAACGGCGCTGCAGGTAGGGACGGCTAAAGGCGAATCTTCGGAGGGTCGGGCGGATGGTCAACGTGGTGCTCATAGGCGCTGGCAACGTGTCGCGGAGTCACGCCGTGGCGTGGCGGAACGCGCGGGGCGCACGCGTCGTCGGTGTGGCCGACATGGCGCCGGAGCTGGCCTCGAAGGTCGCAGCCGACCTCGGCGCGGAGCGGGCGGCCGCCGACTACCGGGAGCTGCTGAGCTTGCCGGAAGTGGACGCCGTCGACATCTGCACCACCGAGAACACCCACGGCGGGATCGCCGTCGACGCGGCCGAGCACGGCAAGCATATTCTCGTCGAAAAGCCCATCGCCACGACGCTGGAAGAGGCCGACCGGATGATCGCCGCGGCCGCGGCGAACGGCGTCAAGCTGATGGTCGCCCAGACGCACCGGTTCTACGACTACAGCCGCGCTGCCAAGGACGCCATAGACGCCGGCGAGATCGGCACGCCCGTCTATGTTCGGATGATCACCGGCGCGGGGTCCTGGAAGCAGGACTGGACAGGCACCCGCGTCAGCCCCGGCGACACTGGCGGCAACGTGATCACGAACGGCGTGCACATGGCGGACACCCTGAACTTCTGGCTCGGCGCAAGGCCGGTCTCCGTATACGCCCAGGCCCGGAATATCACCTCGTCCCATCTCGAGATGGATGACTATTTCATGCTCACGCTTCGATACGAGAACGGCGCCATCGGCGTCTGCGAGCTCAGCCGGGCCAACATGCCGCGCTCCAACGAGTTCGAGTCGCTGATGATCCTGGGCACGGAAGGTGAGCTCAGCTCCGGGACCCAGCACTCCAGCCTGTGGAGCTACGGCGACCACGGTCTGACTTTCGGCGAGGCTGACGGGCAGCGCGGGTTCGACGCCGAGATACAGGCGTTCGTCGACTCGCTCGCGGAAGGGCGCACGCCTCCCGTGTCGGGAGCGGACGGCCGCCTGGCGTTGGAGATTTGTCTCGCGGCACAAAGGTCGATAGCCTCCGGCGAGGTCGTGATGCTGAGTGAGGCGGCTTGAAGATGGGCACTGACAGAATCGGCGTGGCGATCATCAGCATCTCCGGCCAGCAGGGCACCTACGCGCAGGCCCTGTATGACAACCCTATGGTCGACGTGGTGGCGGTCACGGACGACGACCCTCCGGCCGCGGAGGAGCGGGTGAACCGCGCGTGGGCCGACGAGCACGGCGCGACGTTCGTTCCTGACCTGGAGGAGGTGCTGGCGCGCGACGACGTCCAGGCCGTCAGCCTGTGCAGCGCGATCGAGCGCCGGGTCGCGCTGGTCGAGAAGGCGGCCGCGGCCGGCAAGCACATCCTGGCCGACAAGCCGCTGACGGAAACGCTGGCCGATGGCGACGCGATCATCGAGGCGGTGGACTGTGCGGGCGTCAAGATGATGGTCGGCCACAACTTCACCTTCAACCCGGCCATCCTGTCCGCGCGCGAGTCGCTGAAGCGCGGAGACATCGGGCTGCCGTGGGCCATCCACTCCGAGTGGGTGATCGCCGCGGGCCGTCAGGCCGCCGCCATCGGCGAGCTGCGCAACCACGGCATGTACCCCCTCGACGCGATTCTCTACCTCGTCCCGGAGAAGGTGCGCAGCGTCTACGCCATCACCGGCTCCTACTTCTTCGACAACGCCAGGGAGGCCGGCGTCGAGGACATGGCGTTCATCACGATGGAGATGGACCGCGGCATCATCGCGACGACGTCGCTGGGCAGGACGCCGATCGCCCACACGAACGGCTACGGCGGCGACCAGACGATCAGGGTGATGGGCACCCACGGGATGCTGTTCCTCGACGCGAACCGGCCGAGCTGGACGGCCCACGGCCGTTCGGGCGCCTCGAACGTGAAGTACGGCCCGACGCAGCCGGATGCCATGGTGGAGCACTTCGTCTCCTGCATCCTGGAGGACAGGCAGCCGATGTGCGGTCCGAGGGACGCCCGCAACGCTCTCGAGATCACGCTGGCCACGCTGCAATCGTCGCGTGAGAACCGGGTGGTGGACCTGCCGCTCCCAGCCTAGTTCCGGGTTGGGTGGGACAGTGCGCCGGCGGTGTTCAGGTCTTCGGCCAGAGTGTGCACCCCAGGGGCTGACATGTGCAATCCGTAGATGTATACTCCTGAGGGCGAGCTCGAGTGGGACGAAGCCAAGCGAAAGGATACCCTGGAGAAGCGCGGGGTCGACTTCGCGTCGATGTTTCGCTTCGAGTGGGCGACAGCGCTGTTCAGATCCAGCGATCGGTACGATGAGTCCGTTGGGTGGCGATAGGATACATTGGAAACCGGCTGCACCACGTCGTCTACACTCAGCGTCAAGGTAGGCTCCGGATCATCAGTCTACGGATTGCCAGTAAGGGCGAGGTGCGAGAGTATGCCGAAGCTTAGCCCGAATCCACCGATGGACATGGATGGACGGCGTGAGGACAGTGGAAGAGGAGTGAGGGAGTTACAGGGGCGATGATCCGGGCTCGAATTCGGGTAGACGGGAGGTTGGCGGGGGGTCTGCAGGCGCTTTTGGGGGCGCCAATGGCGGTCTGCGATGGGCGCTGTGGGACAAGATGAGGACAGAGGACGCGGCAAGAGGCGCTCGCGGACCAGGGTGGCGCGAGTTGGCGGGGACGTTCAGTAGGCCTGATGGCGGGTCAGTGGCAAACGGGCGCCGTCAGGTCGGGAGTGGAATGGCTCGCAATCGAGCCAGGGCGCGAGTGAACTGGGTTTCCCAAGGCCAGCCCTGTGGCAGATGCAAAGTGAGGCGGCGGGCCGAGCGGGTGAGCCGTCCGGCCAGGGAGAAGAAGCGCCGCCGGAGGGTCCTGGTGGTCACCACCCCCTCGCCCAGACCGATGCGGGCTGTCCAGCGGGCCAGGTTGTGGGCCATCACCTGGACCGCCAGCCAGGCGGCGTTGGCGGCGAAGCGGCCCGAGGGGAGATGGTTGAGTCCGACGCCGTACTTCAGGTCTCGGATGGCATTCTCGATCTCGGCGTGGCGGCGGTGGTCGGCCTCCAGTTCCAGGGTCTCCCCGTCCCGGTCGGTGATGAAGCCGTGATAGCTGTAGGTGGCGAAGAGGGCCAGTTGGGAACCGGGCGTGGGCTTCACCCGCCGCACGATGAGCCGTACCGGCGCGGCGTCGGGCTCACTCTGGAAGGGGGTGTAGGTGATCTCGGCCACATCGGCGGCGCCGTCCATCCAGTAGGGAACCGGCGTCCAGGCATCTTCGGGTATCGCCTCGATGAGATTGTGCAGGCTTTTGTGATGGCGGATGGTGATGGAGAAGCGCACGTCCAGCTTGCGGCAGACGACGACCAGGGCGTGGGTGTAGAAGCCGCTGTCGGCCCGCACCGTGAGTTGTCCCCTGGCCCCGCCGTAGCGCACCCGCCCCACCGTTTCCCGCAGGAAGTGGGCGGCGCCGCGGGCGGTGTTGGCGCGGCCCTCACGCAGCCGGGCCATCAGCACGTCGCCGGTTCCGGCGGCGACAGCCAGCAGCGGGTGATAGCCCCGCTTGCCGGTATAGCCGTGGTGGCGTGCGCCCTCCTTGGCCAGTCCGTAGGTCTCGCAGATCGTCGAATCAAGGTCGATGGTGAACGGTGCGTCGCTGGGTCCGGCCCCAGCCGCCCAGGCCTGGGCCAGCAGCTCCCGGCTCACCCGGTCCAGTTGGCGGACATGGCCCCACCGGAAACTGCGCAGGAAGGTGCCCAGGGTGGAGGGCGCCTTGACCGTGCCGCCCAGGGTGCGGGCTGTCCCCCCGGTGCGCAACACATCGGCGTCGTCAATACAGTCGCCGCCAGCCAGCGCAGACGCAACCAGGGTCAGTATCTTGTCCCCCGCGTTGGCCCGCCCCGGCGCGACGCCCAGGTTGAGGTGATGGTCGACGAGTTCCCGCAGGCCCAGGTGCTGGGCGAGGGTGGCCGGAAGGAGCAGCCCGGCATTGGCCACCAGGCGGTGGTCGTCGAAAGAGACACGGATGCGGTCGGGGTGGTTGCGTGGTAGCATCTATTGGGTGCTCCTTGTTCTGGGGTCGGTTTGCTGTTACAAAACCATTATCCCAGATTCACAGGAGCACCCTCTTGCCGCTTCAGGACACTGACCCGACGCCCTCCTTCGGTGGATTCGGGCTTAAGCGCGGGACAATCTGGCCGACAGCCGAGGAAGAGGCGGCCATTCAGGCGCAGATTGCCGAAGACCCGGACGACTACGAGAAGGACGCGGAGTGGTTCGAGCAGGCTCGTCCCGCCAGCGAGGTGGCCCCGGAGCTGGTGGAGGCGTATCGCCGCGGGGAGATACGAATCGCCCCGGGCCTAGGGTCGGACCTGCCTGTCCCGCCCGGCGCGACGCTTAGGGAAGAGCTCGCGGCCAGGGGCATGAGTCAACGGAAGCTGGCCAAGGCGATGGGCCGGCCGGTCCAGGCCGTCAACAGGATCGTTCTCGGACACAAAGCCCTCACGCCGCGCACCGCCCTGGAGCTCGAGCGCGTGTTGGGGATCCCAGCGCACTTCTGGACGAGACTCGAGGCCGACTACCGTCTTGCCCTGGAACGGGCGCGAGGCGTCGGCGGAACTCCCGTTACGCCAAACAGCCAGGAAACCCCAATCCCCCCCTCTGGCATTCCCGCGAACGCGGGAATCCATCCCCGACAGGATCCGCCACTATGACACCGGAAGCATTCCGTCACGCCCCGCCGGCCCGATCAGGTGGGGAATCCAGGGAAAGCTGAACCGCGGGAGGAGACACACGTGCGACCCAACAAGATACTCGCCCGGATGCGTGAGGGCAGGCCGGCGACCGGCAGCCAGCTGGCTTTTCCGTCGGCCGCGCTGATCGAGCTGATGGGCGTGGCCGGGCTCGACTTCGTCATCCTCGACGGAGAGCACGGGACGTTCTCGTGGGAGAGCCTGGAGGACATGTGCCGCGTGGCCGACCTCGCCGGCGTCACGACGATCGCCCGGGTGCCCAACATCGAGGAGTCGACCATCCTGCGCTACCTCGACCGGGGCGTGCAGGGCATCCTCGGCCCCGGGATCGACAACGGGGAGCAGGCGCGGCAGCTCGCCGACGCGTGCTACTACGCGCCGCTCGGCAGGCGCGGGCTCGGCGGAGCGCCTCGCGCCGCCGACTACGTCAACCTGGCCGGTCGCGAGTACCTCGACGGCGCGAACCGCGAGATGCTGGTCGTGGCCTTCCTGGAGCACGCCGAGGCGCTGGACAACCTGGACGACATCCTGGCCGTGGACGGCATCCACGCCTACTACGTCGGGCCGCAGGACATGTCGGTGTCGTTGGGGCTGGGCGGTCAGCCGCACCACCCGCGGATCGAGAAGGTGACCGAGCAGGTGAAGCAGGCCGCGGAGGCTGCGGGCAAGCTCTACTTCGGCGACATGGTCGTTGCGGACCGGGCCACCAACTTCTTCCTCAAGGGCATCGAGGTCTGGCTGGACGAGAACAGCAGGCGGCTCGCCTGATACGGCGTGGTAACATATCCGGTAGACGTCAGATGAACACTGCATTGACTCCCCAGAGCGGCACGATGATGAGCAACGCCATGGCTATGCGCCATGGCCGCACGACGTTGGGGAGGACATAGCGCGGATACCGCGACAGCAGTCTGTTTCACGAGGGCCTCCCGAACGGGAGGCCTTTTCTATTTCCGGCGATATTGGAGAAGTTCCAATGAACGACACCAGCTACATAACGACCCCCATCTACTACGTGAACGACGGGCCCCACCACGGGCACGCCTACACGACGGTGCTCGGCGACGTCCTGGTGCGTTACGCGCGTCTTCGGGGCTGCGCCGCGTTCCTGCTGGTCGGGACCGACGAACACGGGCAGAAGGTGCAGGACGCGGCCCGCGCCAGCGGCGTCGACCCTCAGACCTAGGCGGACCGGCTCGTGGTCAAGTTCCGAGAGGCCTGGCGCGGGCTGCACGTCGAGTACGACGACTTCATCCGCACGACCGAGGAGCGGCACCGGCTCGCGGTCACCGCGGTCCTCCAGCGCCTCTGGGACGAGGGCGAGATCTACCGGGGCGAATACGAGGGCTGGTACTGCGTTCCGGACGAGCGGTTCTGGACAGACAGGGACGTCACCGATCGTCAGTGCCCCGACTGCGGCCGCCCCGCGGAGTGGCTGTCTGAGCAGAACTACTTCTTCCGCATGGGCAAACACCGGGAGTGGCTGATCGAGCACGTCGAGACGCACCCCGACTTCATCCTGCCGGAGAACCGGCGCAACGAGGTGCTCGGCTATCTGCGCCGGCCCCTGGGCGACCTGCGCATCTCGCGGCCGGCCGCGCGCGTCGGCTGGGGGATCCCTCTGCCGTTCGATCCCGCCTACGTCACGTACGTCTGGTTCGACGCGCTGCTGAACTACGTGACCGCCGCCGGGCATCTCTCAGACGACGGATGCTTCTCCGAGATGTGGCCGTCCGCCACTCACGTCATAGGCAAGGACATCCTGATCACGCACGCCGTATACTGGCCGACGATGCTCCGGGCCGTCGGACTGCCGCCGCCGAGGACGATCCTAGCCCACCCCTGGTGGCTGATCAGGGGCGCGAATATGTCCAAGTCGCGGGGCGTCGTCGTCAAGCCGCTCACGTTGGCCGAGCGCTACGGGGTCGACGCGCTCAGGTTCTACCTGATGAGCGGCATCGGCCCCGGCCGGGACGCCAACTTCGACGAGGATGTCCTGCGCGCCCGGTACCGGTCCGAGCTGGCCAACGATCTGGGGAACCTGCTGCACCGGCTGGTCGACATGATCGGGCGCTACTGCGGGGGCAGAGTGCCCGCCCCGGGCGAGCTGTCGGAAGCCGACGCGGCGGTGGGGCGTAGCTTCGAAGGACCGGCGACCACCGTGTTCGACCACGTAGACGCGTTGGAGGTGAACCGGGCGGTGCTGCTGGTGATCGACGCGATCGGCGGCGTCAACCGTTACGTCGAGCACGCCGCGCCCTGGGCGGCCGCGAAAGAGGGACGCGTAGATGACGTGGAAGCGGTCCTGTATCACGCGGCCGAGGCGCTCCGGCTGGCGTCGGTGCTCCTGTGGCCCATAATGCCCGAGCGGATGGCCGAGCTATGGCGCCGCCTCGGCTGGGATGCGCCGACCCCGCTGCCGGAGGGGCTCTCCTGGGGAGGACTCGCGCCGGGTACGCCGGTGGCGTCCGGGGCGCCCCTCCTCCCGCAGCTCGATGAGTGACCCCCTGGCAGCATGGGGCGCCCCTCTTCCCGAGGCTTGACGCGTGAGCCCCTGGCGGGATGGGAAGGGCGCGCTGCCGATGCGCGGCGCTCGGCTCCCGCGTCTGTGAGACCTTTGAACAATCGTCATTCCCGCGACGGCGGGAATCCACGGCGGGGGGCCGGCGATGGGTTCCCGTCTCCACGGGAACGACGGGCGGCGGCGGCGTACCCACAATCGTCGGCGAGAATCCACGGCCCCACAATCGTCATTCCCGCGACGGCGGGAATCCACGGCGGGGGGCGGGCGATGGGTTCCCGTCTGCACGGGAACGACGGGCGGCGGCGGCGTACCCACAATCGTCAGCGAGAATCCACGGCCCCACAACCGTCATTCCCGCGACGGCGGGAATCCACGGCGGGGGGCCGGCGATGGGTTCCCGTCTGCACGGGAACGACGGGCGGCGGCGGCGTACCCACAATCGTCATTCCCGTGAGTGGAGTTACGCAAGGGTCTCTCTCTACGGGAACGACGGGGCTAGACCTTGCGGTTCTTGGTCGTGTACCAGGGCAGGCCGTCGGCCATCTCCATCTCGTAGTCGGCGAAGATGTTGGGCCAGCGGCCCATGGCGATCTCTGCCACCTGCCCGAAGACGAGCCTGATCTCCTCCTCGGCCCACGGCGCCGTGCGCTGCTCGATCACGTGCCTGATGGCGCGCATGTTCGCCGACCAGCCGATGTTGGTGGCGAGGCCAATCGGGGCGACGCGCCGGAACGCCGAGGTCAGCTTCTTCTTCTCGTCGAACGGCTTGTCGCCCTCGTCTATCTCGAACAGCTCCGCGAGCTCGACCTGCAGGCGGGCGAGCTTGTCCATCGTCCGCGCGAATATCTCCATGCCCTCGGTCGACTCCCGGACGGCGGTCGGCGCGTACCAGCTCAGGTCGGTCAGGCGGGCGAAGCGGAGGCTCTCCTGCGACATGGCGGTCCCGGCCCTGTGGCGGACGAGCTCGTGGGTGAACACCCTGCTCACGTCGGCGAAGAAGAAGTTGGCGACGGCGTGCTCGAAGATCGAGCCGTCGCCCTTCTCCAGCGTGTTCGTCAGGTACGACTTGTTCGTCCCGCGGACCCTCGTGATGTTCGGGTTCAGCTCCGTGCCGAAGGACCGGTAACAGCAGCGGCCGTAGATCTCGGTGATCAGCTCGGCGGACGACTCGGCGTCCGAGCGCCACTCCGGGACGCCGTAGTGGGCCATCAGCGCGGCGATGCCGTCCGTGTTGGCCTGCGTCTCGCCTATCAGGAAAACCTTCGGCTCCACTACGTTGCCCACGTCTGCCTCCCGGTCCGCAGTCGCGGCCTAGGTTAGCACGGAGTAGTGGATAGTGGATGGTGGATAGTGGTTAGTTGGGGAATCGGGTGGAGGTGGAGCCCCACCTGCCAAAATGCCCCACCTCCGTCATTCCCGCGAACGCGGGAATCTATCCCCAACAGGGTGCGTCACCATGACACCGCAAGCAGTCCGTCACTTCCAGGGGCATTGCATCAGAGGCCGGATGCGCTACGATGGATGCCTACATCACGGTTGGGGAACTGGATTGGGCATAACCCACGTCGAAGTCGAAGTAGCCGGTACGGCGGCTCCCAACGACGGGGAGATGCTGAGCTTCCTACTAGACTCGGGCGTGATCCATTCGGTCGTCCCGGCTGCCGTCCTGGACAGGCTTGGAATCGAGCCCCTGGACACGCAGGTGTTCATGCTGGCCGACGGGACGAAGGTCACGCGACGCAAGGGAGGCGCGGTGTTCCGCTACGACCGGAGAGTCGGCGGCGCCAACGTGATCTTCGGAGAGCCGGGCGACAGCGTGCTGCTGGGCGTGACCACACTGGAGCCCCTCGGCCTCGCGCTGGACCCGCTGCGCCAGGAGCTTCGTCCCCTGCCGATGGTGCTCTGACCGGCCCCGTCTCTCGCCCGAATCGTCTACTGGCCGGCTGCAAGCCTTTCGTAGCCCCACTGCGCCAGGAGTAGACCGGCGGCGACGGCGGCCAGCCCGATGCTAATCTGCAGGACCACGTTGGCCGCTCCGGCGAGGTAGGCCCCGTCTCGAAGGAGCCTGATGGTGTCGATGCCGAAGGCGGAGAACGTCGTGAAGCCGCCGAGCACGCCGACCACGAGGAACGCCTGGGCCTGCGAGCTCAACGGCTGCCGGGCCTCGGCGTATCCAGCGACGAGGCCGATGACGAGGCAGCCCGCCGCGTTGACCGCCAGGGTGCCGTAGGGAAACCCACCGCTGCCGACAGCGCCCTGCACCCAAGTCGCCACAAGATACCGCAGCACCGCCCCCAGCATACCCCCCACCCCCACCATCAGCACAACCAAGCTAGACCTCCTTGCCAGACGCGGGCCGATTGCATGACATGCTGAATCCGGCTTCGGGAGCTGCTAGACAATCAGATTGGCGTCCTTTGGCCGAGCCTTGCCGCCATGCACTGACGGCTCGGCGCACCACTTGGCGGCCAGTCTGCGCACGGCTGCGTAGACTTCCTCGTCGAAGCCGAGCAGGTCGCAGACCACGCGCCGGTCCAGGAGGGCTCGGTTGGGGTCAGCGTCCGCGAGGTAGGCGGGTTTGAGTTCCTTGTCCCGAAACTCTTCGAAGATGGCCTTGGCCGTGCGGAGTTGGTCGTCGGTCAGGGTGCGGAGGTCGAGCACCGATAGGGAATCCGCGGAACGGATTGACATTGCACCTCTGCCCGATACCTGTCGGTTGGAGTGCCACCAATAGATTATCAGGCCGAGCGTACTGTTTCCCCAGATGGCGAACGCTAGGTCACATCCAGCTTGATTGAAACGAACATTCGGCCAAGCCCTACCACCTATGGTGGGAGTTTCTGTTATGGCCACACTGAGCGGCTGAGAGTTAAAACGGAATTCTCGACTTATGTGCGTACGGCTCGCCGTAGCCCAAACAGTTGCAGCCTTGGCCTCCATACCAGGCCGAACGCGCAGTTGCGAGTCCGGTGTACAGACCATCCGGGTCTCGTCTTTTGCTTCGTGGTTCCACAGCGAGGGGTAGGTCGCCGTTGCGCCATATTGGACTTTCGTGAATGGTCCTTGAGGGGGCTGTCCCGTAATGTCTAGGTCATAAAGGCCGAGGGTGCCCAAGTTATCGAGCGGTGCTGTTTTCAGCGCAATGGGAAATTCAAAAGCTGGGAGCCAAAGTCGTGACTGCGACAAGGCGTGAGCAGTCTGAGCTATGGAATAATCCGAAATGCGTACTGCACCCAAAACCTCTCCACTTATTTGCTGAGGAGCCGATATCATTTCTCCAGCCAAGTTATCGCCGATCATTAGTGACGTACCGCCGTACGGCCCATCCTCAATCTGCCTGGCGTGGCTACTGCTAGTGATTTTGCTTGCCAATACGCTCGCGTGACCAAAACCGTATGGTTTATGGGCTAGCGATGCAAAGAGGGTCCGCCTTTCGGTGGACTCACCTAGCTTGCGCTTACGGGCAATGACCAAGCACTCTGCCATTCCAGTATCGGACGAAAATGACAGGTCGTCATTGTCAGCAGCAGCTATGCTTAGAACCATAGCTTGAGTGTAATCATCGTCGAGCATCTGGCGAAAGCTCCGCCAAGATGATGCGGCAGACGCTGTAAGAGGTAACACCAAGGCGAGGATACCCCCGGGCTTCAGCTTGCGATGAGCCAGTGCCGCAAACGCTGAAGCCATACCTGCGTGGCCGTGATAGCAGGTGCCTGCCTTGAGTCTAAAGAGATGCTTGGCCATGTCGCGCTGGTCTCTGTCGGCGCTCCCAAAGGCAGCGAAGGCAGGTGCGAATATGCCAATATGAGATGCTTCCTTAGAGGTGTTGCTCGTAAACGGCGGGTTCATGATCACCAGGTCGTAGCCTTCGTCCGGTATCTCGGCGCGGATCTGCGCGGCCGTCTCTTCGCCCGCGCTGCCGGTGCGCAGGGCCGGGTCGCTGGTGTTGAATAGCGTCAGCACGTCTGAGGACTGGAGCAGCTCCAACGAGCCGATCATCACGCTGTCGTCCTTCATCCGGCCGTAGGGCATCGTGTAGAGGCGCGACGTGCCGAATCCGATCGACGGTTCGACTCCCGACAGCGTGGAGCCGGTAATGTGGATCGCGGACGGCATGACGTCGCAGCCGTAGAGCACCTCCTCCATCATCGCGCGGTGAAGCTCGGCGGGGTCGCCGCCGGTCCGCTCGTGCCTGGCGGCGATTTCATCGTAGACCGCGGAGAGCAGCGCGCCGGTGCCGCAGGCGAAGTCGCCTATACGCAGCTTGCCGATGGCGTCGGGGTTCGACCAGTCCACGCCCTCCATTTTGGCGACGGCCAGCCGGGCCAGGAGCGCGGCGGAAGCGGGCAGCGTGTAGAAGGTGGCGAGATACTTGCGGTCCGCGATGAGGCGCTGGAAGATGCGCCCGGTCAGGTCGTGCGCGTTGTCCACGCCCGACGCGCTTAGCGACTGCGCGGTGTCCCTCAGCCTCCGCAGGATAGCCGCCGCTTCGCCCGACGGCAACTGCTCCAGGATGTCCTTTGCGATGGCGAAGATGGCCCAGTAGTTGATCTCCAGGATGTCGTTCCAGGCGGCCAGCACCTCGCCCTGAGGGTTGTCCACGCCGTCGCCGCACACCCTGGCCAGGGGATCTACCTCCGTGTGCATCCCGGCGATGCGTTCGTGGAAGACGAGGGCGTTGGCGATGATGGCGCAGGCCATCCGGCGGGTCTGCGGCACGTCGATCATTCCGAGACGGCGTGCTATCGCCGTAGTGATGCCCGGCCGCAGCTTCGAAACTTCGTCCAGGAGCTTTGCGGCCCCTTCGATGCCCTCTTCCAGCGTGGAGGCGGCCTGGTCTACGGCGCGCTGCGGAACGCACACCAGGCGGATCATGTCGGCCAGGTCCTCGACTCCGCCCTCCAGCCAGCCGGATTCCGGGAAGCGTTGTGCGTCCGCGCCGTCCTCGGTAAGGACGCAGTATTCGAGGCGAGCCGACGACAGGGCGGCGCGCAGGTCGTGGGCGTCGCCGATCGCGGCCGGGTAGCGGAGGGCGATGGCGGCTTCGATGACGCGCCCGTCGGCGGCCACCTCCAGCCCGAGCCGGGACCTGGCCTCCGGCTCGACGGTTCGGGCGGGCATGTACTCGGCCTCGACGACCACGGGCGAGCGGCCGGGCGCGGTGACGATGATGTCGGGCCGCAGCCCAGCGTGGCCGGTGATGGCCTGGGTGTTCTCGGACCACACCTGCCTGCCGGGCAGCATCTCCTGGAGCAGGTTGCCCAGGGCGTTATTGGCGTTCGGCTCCGTCTGGCGTGGCATATTGCTGATCGCTCCCGCTTTTGGCTGAACTGGAGCCGCCTACGCGCCCTCTATCGTCGCCCTGGAGTGGGAGAAGACATCGGGGTTGACGGGGTTGTCGGGCATCTTGCCGGTCAGGACGCGGGCCACCTCGCCGGCGGCGCGCTCCTCGAGCTCCAGTACCGCCTCCTGGGAGAAGAATGCCGTGTGCGGCGTCACGATGACGTTGTCCAGCGCCACCAGCGGGTGGTCCGTCGGCGGGTCCACGTCTACCAGCACGTCGAGGCCCGCGCCGGCGATCTGGCCCGTGGTCAGCGCGTGGTGTAGCGCCTCCTCGTCGATCAGCGGGCCGCGTGCGGCGTTGATCAGGAAGGCGTCGTTCTTCATCGCCGCAAGCTCCGCCGGGCCGATCATCTTCTCGGTCGCGGGCATGAGGGGCGCGTGCAGCGTGACGAAGTCGGCCTCGCTGAGAAGTTCGGGCAGATCGACCAGAGAGGCGCCGTGCTCGGCCGCGGATTCGGGCGTCACGATAGGGTCGGACGCGAGTACGTCCATGTCGAAGGCGAGCGCCTTGCGGGCGACCTCTCTGCCGATGCGCCCGAAGCCGACGATGCCGATCTTCTTGCCCCTGAGCCGCATGATGCGCATGCCCAGGCCCTCGCTGCCCCAGGCCACGCGCTTCGTGGCGTTGTCGAACAGCACGATGCGCCGGTTCCACGCCAACAGCAGCGCGAACACGTGGTCCGACACCTCGTCGACGCAGTAGTCGGGCACGTAGGTGACCACGATCCCCAGCTCGGTCGCCGTCGCGACGTCGATGTTGTCGACGCCGACGCCGTATCGTCCTATGACGACGCACTTCTCGGCGGCGCGGACGACCTTCTCCGTGACCTTCTCGAAGCAGGTCAGGATGCCGTCGACGTCCCGCGCCAGCGCGGCGAGCGTCTCCTCGCTGCCGTCCGAGGCGACCACGAGCTCGGCGCCGGCCGCGGCCAGCACGGCCCTCTCGGGCTCCACACTCGGCCAGACGTAATCGGTAATCAGCACTTTTTTCGTCATGTGCGAGGCTCCTTGGTTACGTGAGGGGACCGCGCGTGCGCCCTTCGATACGGCCCGCCCAAAGCGGCGGGCCTACTCAGGGTGAACGGGTTATGTGGGCATCAACTCTGAACAGTTAAGTCCTCCGCGGGGCCGTAGGCGACGAACCCTTCGCCGGTGTCCTCGAAACGGGTCGTGCCGGGATAGGACATCACCTTGCGCATCATGACCATGTCTCCCGCCGAGCCGGCGACGTTGAGCACGAAGGCCCACGTGACGATCGAGGCAAACAGGTCGTCCGCGGCAACGAGAGCCAGTGCTGCCGCCAGCGCCGCGGTCAACAGCACTGCCGGCGCCAACCCGGCGGCGACGTACCGGGGCCTTTTGAGGTAGCTTCCCGGCGCGGCCGCGTAGAAGACGGGCCCAAACCTGGTCCACGGCTTGAACCCGAAGCGCGGCCGGCCGCCGAAGGCCAGGAGGAAGACGCCGTGTACGGCTTCGTGCAGTATGACTCCCAGAACGAGCCCCACCAGGAATCCAACGACGAACGTCCCCCCGTCTATCGTCGTTTCGGCCGAGCCGGTCGCCGCCCCGACGATAAAGCCCGCCGCGGCGAGCGACCCGAAGAAGGCGACAAGGCCGACCAGGGCGAGGACCAGGAAATCCTTCAGCGAAGCCTGTTTCAGCGACCATCGGTCTATCTCGACGTAGCCCTCCGGCAGACGCTTGCCGCCCATCGCCGAATCTCCTGGTCCTCTTCGCCCGCGGCCCGTTGGAGGAAGCGCCTCCGGCTTCAGGCCGATGTTGGCCGCTACCGATTATAGACCCATCTCGTTTCGAAGGTCTGATAGCCTCCTCTCCCGTGACGGGAGAGGACTGAGGTGAGGGTGGAAGATGAGGGTGTCGCAAACGCCTTCCCCCTCGTCCTAACCTTATTCCGCCAGGGGAGACGGGACTGCACAAACGGTCTGATAGCCTCCTCTCCCTTGACGGGAGAGGGCTGAGGAGGGTACAGAGAGGGTGGCAGCTACTACGAACATGACCATCTTCCTTATGCAACGAACTTCAGAGTCGGGACACTGGAGGTGAATACATGACCCGTATGACCGCCGGCCACGCCGTGGTCAGACAGCTCGTAGCCGAGGGCGTCGACACGGTGTTCGCCGTTCCCGGCTATCAGGTGATGCACATCTACGACGGCTTCCATGACTCGCCGGAGGTCCGCCTCATCACCTGCCGCCACGAGCAGACGGCGGTGTTCGCGGCCGACGGCTACGCCCGCACGACGGGCAAGGTCGGCGTCGCGCTGGTGGTGCCCGGCCCGGGCGCCTACAACGCCGGCGCGGCGATGGCGACCGCATACGCCAGCAGCTCCCCCGTGCTCCTGATATCGGGCCAGATGTCCACCGACGAGCTGGGCCGCAAGCACGGCGCGCTGCACGAGATCAACGACCAACTCGACTTCATGAGGCCGGTCGCGAAGTGGCTCCGACGCGCCGAATCGCCGGACGAGGTCCCCGCCCTGCTACACGAGGCCTTCAGGCAGCTCAAGACGGGGCGCCCGCAGCCGGTGGAGGTCGAGGTACCGCAGGACTATCTCGCCGAGAGCCGCGACTTCGAGACGATCGAGGCCGAGAGCTACCCCGCCCCGCCGGCCGACCCGGCGCTGATCGCGCGGGCCGCCTCGATGCTCGCCGGGGCGAAGCGGCCGGCGATCGTCGCCGGCGACGGCGTCATCCGCGCCGGAGCGAGCGGCGACCTGCAGCGTGTGGCCGAGGCGCTCGGAGCGCCCGTGCTCCTCAGCACCGACGCGCGCGGCGCGCTGCCGGACAGCCATCCTCTGGCGTTCACGTCGCCGCACACGCCGTACGCGGATGGCGAGACGCTCCGCCTGCTTCGCGACGCAGACGTCGTGATGGTGGTGGGTGCCCGGGTGAACGAGAGCGCGGCCGAACGCATGGGCGTCGAGCCCGGACAGACCTGGGTCCACGTCGACGTCGATCCCGCGCGCCTGAAGACGGCCTTCGACCCGTCCCTGACAATCCAGGCCGACGCCCGGTCGGCGCTGTCGGCTCTCGCCGACGAGCTCGCGGGAAGCAAGACGGCGTCGGCCTGGAGACCGGACCTGCTGGCCGAGGTCCACGAGAAGAGGCGGCGCGACCTGGAGCGGACGTACCCGGCGCAGATGGCCGCGATGGACGAGCTCGACGCAAGGCTGCCCGACGACACGGTCTACCTCGCCGGCGTGACCGTCGGCTCGAGATGGTTCGTCGCCGGGATCGACGCCGTCAGGCCCGGCGGGATGCTGACCTCGTCGTACATGACGACGCTGGGGTACGCCTTCCCCACCGGCCTCGGCGCCAAGGTCGGCAACCCGGACGCTCCCGTGATTTCGCTCTCCGGCGATGGCGGCTTCATGTACGCCGTGGGCGACCTCGCGACCGCGGCGCAGTACGACATAGACCTGGTGACGCTCGTTTTCAACAACGGCAAGTTCGGCGCGTCGCAGCACGACCAGCGGGAGGGCCGGTTCCCCGGCCGCGTCGTCGGGACCGACCTGCGCAACCCCGACCTGGTCGCGCTCGCACAGTCCTTCGGCGTCCTGGGCCTCAGGGCGGACCGCCTCGACGACCTGTCCGATATCGTAATGCGGGCCGTCGACGCGCAACGCCCCGCGGTCGTCGACGTCTGCGGCGACGCGATGGCACAGCTGGACATCCTGTTCAGATAGGCGTAGAACTGTCGGTATTCTTCGAAGGAGTGGAACGATGGCTAAGGTAGGTGTTGGAGTGGTCGGTTGCGGCGGCAACGGCAGGCGGCACGCGGAGCTGTACAATGCGATGGACGAGACGGAGCTGATCGGCGTCTACGACCTGATCCCCGAGGCGGCCCAGCTGGTGGCCAGACGCCACGGTGTCAAGGCATTCGCCGACGTCGAAGAGCTGGTGAACGACGATCGCGTCCAGGCCATCAGCGCGGTCAACTCGGGATCCCACGCCCCGCCGGTGGTGGCCGCCGGCAACGCCGGCAAGCACGCCCTCGTCGAGGTCCCGTTCGCGGTGACCCTCGAGGAGTGCGACCGCATGATCGAGGCCACCGAAAAGAGCGGCGTCAACCTCATGTACGCCCAGACACATCGGTACTACCCGTTCAACATCAAGATCAAGAGCATGATCGACGCCGGAGAGATCGGTGACGTGATCTGGGTCACGTTCACGCGCACCGGCAGCGGCGACCCCAAGTCGAACAGGTGGCACCGTTGGAAGGAGAACGGCGGGGGCACGCTCACCTACGAGGGCCCGCACTACACGGACCAGATCCGGTGGCTGGCCGGCAGCGACTACGATACGGCCACGGCCATCGGAATGGGACGCTACGCCTCCGGAGGCGACGGCGAGGACGTCGTCATCGGCGGCTTTACGTTCAAGAACGGCGCCTTCGCCGCGCTCATAGATGCGAAAGCCGACCCGGGCGGATCGTACTCGGACTGGCGGATAGGCGGCACCAAGGGCATGATCGAGCTGTGCGGCGGACGGATCAGGCTCGGCAAGGGAGACTGGATCGACGTTGACTACCCGCACCAGAACGACCCGCCGGTCGAGGGATTCGAGCGGCTCAGCGGGGCGACGCACTACCGGGGTTTCCTCAACGAGTTCCAGGAGTTCATCGCCAGCATCAACGAGGGCCGCCCGCCGAAGTCGACCGGGCACGACGGCCGCGCGTCGATCGAGGCCGCGCTCGCCATGCGCAGGTCGGGTGAGACCGGGCAGCCGGTGAAGTTCCCCGTGTAGCCCGGCCTGGATGGCGCGTGGCAGGATCTGGGAAGAACCGTCGTCCTGAGCAACGCGAAGTACCTGGGGCGGGGTCGCCTCGACTTGAACCGCGTGTCGACCCCACCACAGGCCCCTGACTCCGTTTGGGGCGACATTCAGCAGGTTGGGCCGCATTTCTCGGCAACCTTGCAGTGACGCACCAAGTCTCAGAACCAGGACTCTAATGCAAGAGCGACAGCCCCCACCCGACCGCGGCGCCAGACTGGACTGGACGGACCTGCCCCGGCGCGTCCGGAGCGAGGTCGAACGCTGGCTCGGCGTCCGCGTGGTCAGCGCCGTAACGCAGCCCACCGGCTTCTCGCCCGGAGTGGCGGCGCGGCTGACCGCGGGCGACGGCCGCCGCGTCTTCGCCAAGGCCGTCGGGCCCGAGCCCAACGCCGACGCGCCGGCGTTCCACCGGCGCGAGATCGGCATAGCGGCCAGCCTGCCCGACTCGACCCCTTCGCCGCGCCTGCTGTGGTCCTACGACGAGGGACCCTTGCACAACCGTCATTCCCGCGAAGGCGGGAATCCAGGGGTGGGCTCCCCAGCCAGGAAATCGACGCATCGCCACCACAGCCGTGTCCCGCAACGTGAGCTCGACGAGGGAGCCGGCGGGTGGGTGCTGCTCCTCTTCGAGGACGTGGACGGCCGCCATCCCACGCAGCCGTGGCGTCCCGACGAGCTCGACCGCGTGGTCGCGGCGATGGAGGAGCTCGCCGCGACACTGACACCGTCGCCGCTGCCCACGTCCGTCGTCGGCACGGCGGGCGAACGCTTCCTGGGGATCCGGAGCTGGCGTCGGCTCCGCGACGAACGGCCGTCCCGACTCGACAGGGTGGACGAATGGTCGAGACGCCATCCGGATGCGTTGGTGGCGATCGAGGACTCCATCGCCGACGCCCTGGACGACGATACGCTGTTGAACTACGACGTGCGAGCGGACAACATCCTGCTGACGCCGGAGCGGATCTGGTTCGTCGACTGGCCGCACGCCTGCGTCGGTCCGCCGTGGCTGGACGTGGTCGCATTCGCTCCCAGCGTGACGATGCAGGGCGGGCCGCCTCCGGAGGAGGTCGTCTCCAGGCATTCCGCATACCGGGCCGCCGACCCGGACTCCGTCACGGCGGCCGTTGCGGAGATGGCCGGCTACTTCACTCACCAGGCCGCGCAGCCTCCGCCGCCCGGCCTGCCCACGTTGCGCGCGTTCCAGGACGCCCAGGGCGCCATCGCGCGCGAGTGGACCGCTCGACGCACTGGCCTGGCCTGACCGGCCTGCCTGATGGTCGGCGGCGCCGGGCGGGAGCTTCGACTATGATGCGGGCGACCGCCGGACCGGCAAGGAGGCTGGCATGAAACAGACACTTGTCCTGAAGTGCCCGCGAGAGGTTGCAGGAGCATGACAACGAACGAAACGCAACTGGCTGACTACAAGGCCCGTTACGCAACTGCCGACACTCTCGCCATACTTGACCCCGCACCGGCAAAAGTAGACCTGCACCCAGACCATATGATGGTCGAGATCACCAACCGCGCAGCCGTGGCTCACCTTTCCATCGAACGGGGCTTCAAGTATTTGGGAAGTAGGCAGGCGGCGAAGTCAAGAGGCAGCACGGTCTAGCGCCATTACTTCGACGGCTGATCACGTGTGACAGAGCGTCCGCGGACCAACTGGAAGCGTCCTTCAACGACGCAGTCCAGTTCTTCGGCTACAATCCCAACACCGACGGCAAGGGCCACCTGCGTTCACTCGATTCCTACCTTTCACGAACTGGCAGCCAGAAAGTCGACCGGCGACCTTCCGATGTTTCACAGTATCCGACAACAGTTGAAGTTGAACGACAGCCAGTTGCGAAAAGCCGTCAGCTGTGAGTTGGATCGAGACTCGTACGTAGAGATTCTTCGAAGCAAGGGCATCCTGGGCGGGTAGTCTCGACCAGGCAGCGCGAATCCGCACCAAGTCCATGACCGGGCCGGACTGACGGGCCTGATAGCGCGGACCGTTATTCTCCCTACGCGCCGGTAGCATTCGGCAACGGTACGAACCGACTTGGACTGTGGCGCCGCGGCCCTGTGCTAGAATTGGCAGCCGCTCTCATGGAATCACATGATCTGAAGTACTGGGTCGCCTTCGGCCGCATCCCGCGGATCGGCCGCGTGCGGATCAAGCTGCTGGAGGAACGGTTCGGCAGCCTGGCTGCGGCGTGGGGCGCCGGCATGAACGAGTTGGTGGCCGCCGGACTGGACGAAAAGACCGCCAGCCTGGTTTCGACGCGCAAGCTGGCCGTCGACCCCGACGCCGAGCTCGCGAGCGTTAAGGCCGCGGGCGTCTGCCCCGTCACGTGGCATGACGACGGCTTCCCGCACAGGCTGAAGGAGATCTACGACGTTCCGCCGGTGCTCTATGTCCGGGGCGAGATCCTGCCGGAGGACGAGCGGTCTGTCGCCGTCGTCGGCACGCGGAAGCCGACCGCGTACGGCCGGCAGGTGGCGTACCAGATGGCCTTCGACCTGGCGCGTTCGGGCATCACCGTGGTCAGCGGGCTGGCGAAAGGCGTGGACGCCATCGTCCACAATGCGGCCCTGGAGGCCGGGGGGCGCACGATCGCCGTGATGGGCAGCGGCCCGGACGTCATCTACCCGCGCGAGCACGCAAGGCTTGCGGACCGGATCGCAGAGAACGGCGCCGTCGCGACGGAGCACGGTCTCGGCGTGCGGCCCGACTCGCAGAACTTCCCACGGCGGAACCGGATCATGAGCGGCATGACCCTGGGCATCGTCGTGATCGAGGCCGGCGAGACGAGCGGCGCGTTGATCACCGCCAACCACGCCATCGAGCAGGATAGAGAGGTGTTCGCGGTCCCCGGAAGCATCTTCTCCCACAACAGCCGGGGCACCAACGCCCTGATCAGAGACTCGGCGGCGAAGCTGGTCCTCGACTACGCGGACGTGCTGGAGGAGCTGAATCTCACTGCAGGGGGACAGCAGATCGAGATGACGGCGTTGTTCCCCCAGGACGAGAGCGAGGTGGACATCCTGAAGCACGTCACCTTCGACCCGGTGCACATCGACGAGATCATTCGCGGCTCCGGTATGAATATATCGACGGTCAGCGGCGCGCTGGCTATGATGGAGTTGAGAGGCGTGGTCAGACAGATAGGCGGCATGAACTACGTGCGGCTCAAAGAATCGACGGTCAGATATCAGGCGGTGTACTAGATGGCGAAAGACTTGGTGATAGTCGAATCGCCCGCGAAGGCGCGGACGATCGAGCGGTTCCTGGGCAAGAACGTCGTGGCCAAGGCTTCGATGGGCCACGTCCGCGACATCCCGAAGCGCGAAATGGGCGTGAACGTGGAGGACCGCAGCTTCTTGCCGAAATACACGGTCCTTCCCGAGAAGCGGAAAATCGTCAGCGAGCTGACGAAGGCGGCCGCGGCCGCGGACACGGTCTATCTGGCCACCGACCCGGACCGCGAGGGCGAGGCGATTTCGTGGCACCTGATGAAGGCGGCCAAGATCGACGAGTCGAAGACAAAGCGGATTGTCTTCCACGAGATCACGCAGAGGGCCGTCGAGGAGGCCTTCAAGAATCCGCGTGGCCTGGACCACGACCTGATTGACGCGCAACAGGCCAGGCGCGTGTTGGACAGACTGGTCGGCTACGAGCTGAGCCCGGTGCTGTGGCGCAAGGTAAAGCGCGGCCTGTCGGCTGGCCGGGTGCAGTCGGTCGCCCTTCGGCTGGTAGTGGACCGGGAGGAGGAGGTCCAGGCCTTCAAGCCCAGGGAGTACTGGACGATCGAGGCGGGGCTCGCCAGGCACGGCGCCGACGAGGAGCGTCTCAAGGCCATGCTCCGGGCGATCGAGGGACGAAAGGGCAAACTCGACATACCGGACGAGGCCGAGGCCGGGCGTATCGTCGCGGACCTGGACGGCGCGAGGTACGTCGTGGAGAAGGTGACCAAGAAGGAGAGGCACAGCAGGCCCGCGCCGCCGTTCATCACCAGCACGCTGCAGCAGGAGGCTGCGCGCAAGCTCAGGTTCACGGCCCGCAGGACCATGCAGGTGGCCCAGCAGCTGTACGAAGGGGTCAATCTCGGAGACCAGGGCGCCACCGGTCTGATCACCTACATGCGGACCGACTCAACCAACGTGTCGTCGATCGCGCTCGCCGAGACCGTTCAGTACGTCAAGGAAAAGTTTGGCGCAGGCTACGCCCCGCCTTCGCCCCGGCGGTACCTCCGCAAGGTCAAGGGCGCGCAGGAGGCCCACGAGGCCATACGGCCGACGTCCGTCTTCGCCGAGCCCTCCAGGGTGAAGCAGTACCTCAACAACGAGCAGGCCCGTCTGTACGATCTGATCTGGAAGCGCATGGTCGCCAGCCAGATGTCCGACGCGCTGTTCGACTCGACCACGATTGACATCGAGGCCCAGAGCGCCAAGACCGACTCGCGCTACGACTTCAGGGCCGAGGGCTCGGTACTGAAGTTCCCGGGCTACAGACGGCTGTACATGGAGGACGTGGACGACCAGCCCGCGGCCGACGACAAGGAAGGCCAGGCGCTGCCCGATGTCGAGGAAAACGAGCCGCTCGGGTGCCTAGACATCAAGCCGGAGCAGCACTTTACCCAGCCGCCGCCGCGATTTACCGAGGCGACTCTGGTCAAGGCGCTCGAGGAGCGGGGCATTGGCCGTCCGAGCACCTACGCGCCGACGCTCGCGACGGTGATGGACCGCGACTACGTGCGCAAGGACAAGAGCCGGTTCGTTCCGACCAAGCTGGGCGTTGCGGTGAACGGTCTGCTCACGGCCCACTTTCCCGTCGTTATGGACGTCGGCTTCACGGCGCGTGTAGAAGAGGAGCTCGACGAAATCGCCGCGGGCGAGCGCGCATGGGTCCCGGTGCTGCAGGAGTTCTACGACCCGTTCAACGAAGCCGTGACGCTGGCGATCGAGAACGCCGAGAGGGTGCCAAGGAGCGCGCTCGACGAGGAGACGGACGTCGTCTGCGAAAAGTGCGAACGGCCGATGGTCATCAAGAGCGGCAAGTTCGGCCGCTTCATGTCGTGCAGCGGGTTCCCCGAGTGCCGGAACTCCAAGCCGCTCGTCAACCAGGTTGGAGTCCCCTGTCCGGAGTGCGGCGGCGACATGGTCGAGCGCCGGGGCGGCAAGCGCGGACGGACGTTCTACGGCTGCTCGAACTACCCGAAATGCGACTTCACCGTCAGCCGCAAGCCGCTGCCGGAGCCCTGCCCCGAGTGCTCCAAGCTGCTGATCGCGTCCGGCCGAAACCGCGCCCAGTGCACCTCGTGCGACTACCGCGGCCCCGTCCCCGAGGCGGAACAGGCAGAGGCCGCCGTCTAGGGTCCGGCCGAAAAGACGGTGCCGAGACCCCCGTTCGTCTGGAAGCGGCGCGCGGGGCGGTGCTACGGTGCAGCCATGGAAGACGAAGCTTGGCGCTCGCTGATGGTCCGTTTCGAGACCCACCTCGCGGCCGAAAAGGGCCTCGCGGCGCTCACCGTCCGTAACTACAAGACGGACCTTCAGCCCCTGTTCGACTTCGTGCGGCTGCGCGACATCGGCGGGCTGGACGCCCTGGACCGGTACGCGCTGAGGGCGTATCTCGCGTGGCTGGTCGAGCTGGGATACGTGAGGGCCAGCGTCGTCCGGAAGCTCAGCACGCTGCGCACGTTCCTGCGCTGGCTCATTCGCGAAAAAGAGCTCGACAAGGACCCGCTGCCCCGGCGCGGAGTCATGAAGAGGGAGGTCAGGCTGCCCCGGTTCCTGTCCGAGGACGATGCCGCCAGGCTGATGGACGCGCCCGACGCGTCCCGCGATCTGGGCGCACGCGACAGGGCGCTGCTCGAGCTGCTCTACGCGGGCGGCCTCCGGGTCAGCGAGCTGGCGGGCCTCGACCTGCGCGACGTCGCGCTGGAAACGATGGAGGTCCGCGTGCGGGGCAAGGGCGGCAAGGAGCGGGTCGTGCTGATGGGCGCGGCGGCCCGCGACGCGGTCGCGCACTACGCCCGGGACGTGCGTCCCGGGCTCGTCCGGTCTCCGAAGGCCGGCGGAGCGCTGTTTCTGAACCGCTACGGGGCGCGGCTCAGCGTCCGGTCCATCCAGCAGAAGGTGCGCCGCTACGCCGCGAACGCCGGGCTTCCCGAAGGCGTACACACTCACACGCTGCGCCACTCGTTCGCCACGCACATGCTGAATGGCGGCGCAGACCTCCGCGTGGTCCAGGAGCTTCTGGGGCACTCCAGTCCGGCGACGACCCAGATATACACCCACGTAAGCGGGTCGCAGGCGAGGCGGGTGTATTTGGGCGCGCACCCCAGGGCCGGACTGCGAGACGAGGGACCGTCCGACCAGCCCGAAACAGACGACGCGCCGGGCCGGGAGCCCGTCTCCGTCTCGTAGACGGCCGCGCGGTGGTGGCGGCGACGGATGATCGACTGGTCGGCTCTGGACGGAAGGCGCTCCCGTACGTCCCGGCCGTACGTGAAACGGTAGCGCTGCCGGCGCCGTATGTTACCCTTGCCGTTAGATTGGCTGAGATGATTTCCCAGACGCGGGCCGGCGGCCTTGCCGCGACATTGTGGCGGGTGTGCGCCGTCGTGCTGCTCGTCGCTGCCGCGGCCGGCTGCTCGCGCGGCGAAGGCGTACCAGACCTGGAGCGGCGGGCCCAGGCGATCAACCGCGATCTGATGTGCCCGGTCTGCCCCGGCGAGTCCATCGACCAGTCACAGAACCCCGTTGCGGTCCAGATGCGAGGCATAGTGATTGATCGGCTGCGCGACGGGTGGACCGAAGAGGAGATCAAGGCCTACTTCGTCGAGAGCTACGAGCACCGCGTGCTCATGGAGCCGCCGCGCAGCGGGTTCAATCTGCTCGCGTGGCTCGTGCCCCCGGTCGCCGTTGCCGGCGCGGTAGCCGCCCTCGCGATCGTGCTTCGGTTCATGCGTACCCGCCGCGAGCCGGAGCCGGCGTTGCGACTCACCGAGCTGGAGCGAGCCGGCTACTTCGCGCGCATCGAGGCGGTCGCCGGCGGCGAGACGGAGGCGGAGCGGTGATCGTCGACGCGGGCTATCAGGCCCTGCCCATCGCCCTCGTCGTGGCCGTCTACGTTGCGGCCGCGTCGTTCATCGGAGCGTACCGCGGCCTGCCGGCGCTGGCGCTCAGCGCGCGGTACGGGCTCTACACCGTGCCCCTGCTGCTCGGCGTCTCGACGGCCGCCCTCGTGTACGCATTCGTCACCGACGACTTCTCGGTCAGGTACGTCGCGGAGAACAGCAACCTGGCGATGCCGGACAGGTACACGTGGGTCGCGCTCTACGCCGGCAACTCGGGCTCGCTCCTGTTCATCGCCGTCACGTTCTCCGCGGTGGCCGCGGTGGCGGCTGCCGGACTCTCCAGGAAGCTGTCGTTCACCGCGCCGTTCGCCACCGGGCTGATGGCCGTGGTCCTGGCCTTCTTCATCGGCGTCATGGTGCTCATGGCCAACCCGCTCGACCGTCTGCCGTTCACGCCCGAGGACGGCCGCGGCATCAACCCGCTGCTCATCCACTTCGGCATGTTCATTCACCCTCCGGTGCAGATGTTCGGGCTGGCCTCGGTGGCCGTGCCGTTCAGCATCGCCATGGGCGCGCTGCTCGCCGGACGGGGAGGCCGGGACGAGTGGGTGGACCAGGGCAGGCTATGGGGCGTGCTGTCGTGGCTCGTGCTGACCACCGGGCTGCTGCTGG